>NC_017059.1:1320429-2598359 GCF_000284415.1 Pararhodospirillum photometricum DSM 122 | reverse complement strand
GCCACCCGGCTCTCGGGAGCACTGGCGCGGAAATAATCGCCAAAGGAGCGGTTGAACTCGGGCTGACGCCGGTCCAACTCGATGGTTTTGGCCAAAAACCGGGCGCGCCCCAGGGCTCCCTCGACGGTCGCGGGCCGAAGCCCGGCCGCTAGGGCCTCGGCCTTCATGCCCTCCAGCCAGACGGCGAACCCCGCCCCCTCAGCCGCGACGGCGTCCGGCGCCCCCGCCGCGCCAACACCGACCGCGTCGGCCGTGGGAGCGGAAGACGGGGCCTGGGGACTCTGGGCACAGGCGCCAACCGCCCCGGCGCAGAGCATCACGACAATGGCGGCGAGGACACAGCGATCCATGAAGTCAAAAAATCCGTAAGGGCGTGTTGGAGTTCTCTTGGTGCCACAAACCGGCCCTCATGTCCACGCCGGGCGCACCCTTTTCCCCGAAGCCGAGAGCAAGGAGGGGTCGGGAAAGGCCGCGCCTCCCCTGCCTTCCCTTTCCCCACTGCCCTGTTGACACCCGCCGACAGGAATCGTACCACCACCTCGCGGGAAGAGTGGCCGAGTGGTTTATGGCACCGGTCTTGAAAACCGGCGATGGGCAACCATCCGTGAGTTCGAATCTCACCTCTTCCGCCACCTCCTGTCCAAGGGCGTCCAACCCCGTCCGAGGCAATGAATAAAATCAAGCGATTAGCCTCTCCGACTGTCCACCGAAGTCCACCCTTGACCACCGGAAGCCACCCCATGATGATGGGTAGGTTGGTGGTAGGGGCTCAAGAGAGGAAACGCACCCCCTCATTGGATGGGGAGCGTCGAGGATGCCACCAAGACCATCGCGACTGACGGCTCGTCAGGTTCAAACCGTTACGGCACCCGGCTACTACGGGCATGGGGACGGCTTGTATCTTCAGGTTGTTAAAACCGAAAAAAAACCTGAGTATATCACTTTTCCTTAAAGGGCCGGCACAGGGATATGGGGCTCGGGGGTTTTCCCGACATCACCTGTACCCCAAGCCCCCTCGGTGCTGGCATGGCCGCCCCCGATCATCCCGTCCTGGGCGGCGGTGCCATCTGGGCCAGGGCGCCAGCCGCCGGAGCCCCTGGTGAGGGCGCTCGTGCGCCTCCGGCTGTGCGTCCTTATGGGAATGAGATGGCTTCCAGCAGCAAGAGAATTGTTTGAAAAGCGGTCGTCTTTGAGGAACGATGGGGGCATGGTCGAGTGCGAAGCGACAGCGGTGGGCTGGGCGCCCTCTCTTTCCGTTTCGCGGGATCCCCCTTGGGGAAGGTTTTCGGTCGAGGAGGTGCTGTTTTTATTTATTTTTTGACGGGGCTGTGAGTGGGAAGCCCTGCCTCATCGTCCTGACGAGGGAGGAAAATCCGATGGGTAATTTAACCATTCTCAATATAGACGATTTCCTTCACGTCCGCTTGAAGGATCGGGCGCGTAAAAATGGCCGGTCGGTAGAAGACGAAGCACGGACCATTCTCAGCGCCGCCTTGGAGGCCGATCCAAAGGCACCGGGGGGACTGGGGAACGCGATCCATGCTTTGTTCGAACCTCTGGGGGGCGCAGACCTCGCCCTGCCCCCACGCGAGCCTGTGCGTGATCCACCGCGTTTTGACCCATGATTCTTCTGGATACCAACGTGATTTCAGAGGTCATGAAATCCACGCCCGACCCGTCGGTAATGGCGTGGCTCAACGCCTTTCCCGCAGACGCCCTTTTTGTGTCGAGCCTCACCCAGGCAGACGCCCAAATCGCGTCCGTGGCCCGCTCACATGGCGCCCTCCTTGCCACGCGCAATATCAAGGATTTCCTGGAGTGTGGGCTTGATCTTGTAAACCCGTGGGAGTGATGTCCTTATACCCTGATTCTGCTGAAAAGCCAAAAAAGGGCAATAACGGGTTGCCAAGCGATCAAAGCTCGACTCAAATACGAACCCTGTCAAAAAGAGCTTTTTGAACGCGGAACAGCAAGGGTTTCAAAAGCCGTTGCAGCCCACCCCTGGCAGTGCCATCCTTCAGCAGATCCGCCCTTCAGGATAGAGAAGCCGCATCGACTGTCCCAGAAGGCGCCCCCCCTGACCCGTAAAAAGCAAATCCTTTTCCCATGGCCCTGCACCCGGATTTTCCGCGTTCTCCTTACGAAATCCTTTCCCCTGCCGTGCGCTGGATTCCTGCGCCGGAAGAGGCCCGCACCACCGCCTATGAAAAGCTCCTCCCGCCTCTGGTCGCCCGGATCCGGGAAGAAGTGGCGACATGGCGTGACGACGGATATCCGGGAACCTCGCCGACGTCCCAGGCTCTCCTGTCCTGGTGGTTTAAAACGGATCATCTCCAAGAGCAGGCCGACGGCACCGCCCAGCCGTTTCGGTACTATTTTGCCCAGCGCGAAGCCGTCGAGACGATCATCTGGCTTTATGACGTGCGCGGTGTCCGCGACAAGTTCGACCTTCTGCGGTTTGATTCCTCCGGCGCGATTTCAGCCAACATGTTTGCCGAGGATTGGCCCCGATTTGTGGTCAAAATGGCGACGGGATCGGGCAAGACAAAGGTCTTATCCCTTTTGATGGCATGGAGTTATTTTCACAAACTCTATGAACCCGGCTCCGACCTTGCCAGGAACTTCCTTGTGGTCGCGCCAAACATCATCGTTCTTGATCGCCTGCGTACCGATTTTGACGGCCTGCGCATCTTTTTCAACGATCCGGTTTTGCCCGCCAACGGCCACGCCGGGCAAAACTGGCAGGATGATTTTCAGCTTGCCGTCCATATCCAAGACGAAGTGCGCATCATCCGCCCCACGGGAAACCTTTTCCTGACCAACATCCATCGCGTCTATCTGGGAGAGGTGCCGGAACCCTCGCTGGAGGATGACGACCTGACCGACTATTTCCTGTCGCCGTTTGGAAAACGCCCGGTGGGGAAAACCACCGATAGCAACACCGACCTGGGGCAAATCATTCGCGAGGTCGAGGAGCTGGCGGTTTTCAACGATGAAGCCCACCACGTTCACGACGCTCGACTGGCGTGGTTTAAAAGCATCCAGGACATCCACCACCGCCTTTTGCAGAAGGACCGCCGGCTGGCCCTTCAGGTGGACGTCACCGCCACGCCTCGCCACAATAACGGGGCAATTTTCGTCCAGACCGTCAGCGATTACCCCCTGGTGGAAGCCATCGCCCAGGACGTGGTGAAACACCCCGTTTTGCCCGACGCGGCCAGCCGCGAAAAACTTTCCGAGGCGCAAAGCCCTATTATTACCGAAAAATACGCCGACTATCTCCGCCTCGGGATTGAGGAATGGCGCAAAGCCTATGCCGAGCATGAAAAGCTGGGCAAAAAAGCCGTTCTTTTCGTCATGGTGGACGATACCAAAAACTGCGACGAGGTCGGGGCGTGGCTGGAACGCGCCAGCCCCGACCTGGAAGGCGCCGTTTTGGTGATTCACACCAAGGCCAACGGCGAGGTATCCGAGGCGACGTCGGCGAAAAACAAGGAAGAACTGGATCGCCTGCGGGAACAGTCCAACAAAATCGATACCTGGGAGTCCCCCTACAAGGCCATCGTCTCCGTTCTCATGCTCAAGGAGGGGTGGGACGTCCGCAACGTCACCACCATCGTCGGCCTGCGGGCGTATTCCGCGAAAAGTAATATTCTGCCCGAGCAAACCCTGGGCCGGGGGTTGCGGCGCATGTATTTCGGCTCCGACCAACGGGAAACCGTATCGGTGATGGGCACGCCGGCCTTCATGGCGTTTGTGGAATCCATCCAAAGCGAGGGCGTAACGTTCGAGCAGGTGCCCATGGGCGACCCCGGCACGGATCGCCCGGATTCCCTGATCGTGGAAGTGGACAGCGAAAACCCGGACAAGGACCTGGAAATCCTGGATATCGCCCTGCCCCGCCTGTCGCGCCGCTTCCACCGCGCCTTTACCGACCTGTCCGGCCTGGATCCCGCTACCTTTGGAAACCCGAAACTCCCGGTAAAACCCTTTGCTCCGGCGGAAACCCGGGACATCGTGTTCAAAACCATGTTGGATGGCACGGTGGACCACGTTGTTCACCTGACGGAAGACGATGCCTCGGATTTTCGATCCGCCGTCGCCTTTTTCGCCCGCCAGCTTTTGTCCGACCTGAAACTTGTTGGGGGGTATGATCACCTTTATCCAAAGGTCAAAACCTTCCTGGCCGAACACTTATTCAACCGGCCGGTGGACCTGGAAGATCCCGTGATCTTGCGGAATCTATCGGAACCCGACGTTACGAAAACGGTTTTCGATGTGTTTCGCACCGCCATTAACGCCTTGACCCTGTGCGAAACCGGGGAAACCCGCGTCGAAGGGTGGATCCGCCTGCGCGATACCCGCCCGTTTCGCACCGAGGCACGGGGATTTCTCATGCCCAGGCGGTCGATTTTCAACAAAATCGTCGGCGAGGCCAACGCGGATCGGCTGGAGCTGGACTTTGCCGCTTTCCTAGACGCCGCGCCCGACGTACAGGCGTTCGGCAAAAACTACATGGCCGTGGGATTCAAGGTGGATTATGTCCGGGCCGATGGGGAGCTTTCCACCTACACCCCGGATTTTCTTGTTCGCACCACCAACGGCGCTGTCTGGATCGTAGAAACCAAAGGGCGGGAAGATCTGGACGTGCCGCGAAAAATGGCCCGTTTGCGCCAATGGTGCGCCGATGCCTCGGCGGCGGTCATGACAACGGCGCCCGCCGAAGCCCCGTCCCCCCGCTTTGGGTTTGTGTACGTGGACCAGGACAGTTTCGAAAAGTACCGGCCCACCAACTTCGCCGGGTTGGTGGCCGCGTTCCGTGAATACCAAGAAGAGGACAGCCATGGCCCGGCCTGACAAAAAAACCTACGACCTGACCGAGGCCGAACAGCGCGACCTGATTACCCTGATCCAGCAGGGCCGCCCGTTGCCGGAAAAGTATCGCTTCATCCTGTTCGAGGATAAGCGCGAGGTGGAACTGGTCTGGAACGGAAAGACCCGCGACGTTTGCACCACCGTTTTGCCGTTTCAATCCCTGGAACACGTGGACGAACCGCGCCCCGAAACCCGGGTTCAGGGTGATTTGTTCGACACGCGCGGCCGCCAGTTGCGCGGCTGGACCAACAAGCTGATCTGGGGCGACAACAAGCTAATTCTCTCGTCCCTGAAGGCAGGCCCCTTGCGCCAGCAGATCGAGGACGCCGGCGGCCTGAAACTCATTTACATCGACCCGCCGTTTGATGTGGGGGCTGATTTCAGCCTGGATATCGAAATCGGCGGGGAAACCTTCCACAAGGAACCAAATATCCTCGAACAGATCGCCTACCGAGATACGTGGGGGAGAGGCGCAGATAGTTTTTTGTCTATGATTTATGAACGCCTCATTCTAATGCATGATTTACTACATGAAAACGGAAGCATTTACCTTCACATGGGCACAAACATTTCGTATTCCGTAGAATCTATTATGCGAGAAATATTTTCAAAATCATCTGCAAATGCCACAATAACGTGGAAGCGAGTCACTGCGCATGGAGATAGCCAACGCTGGGGCATAGTCAATGACAACATCATGTGGTTTACAAAGGGAACAAAATTCGTATGGAACAGTCAGTATCTACCATATTCCACAGAATACAGAGAAGAAAAATACAACAACGTAGATGATAACGGACGTCGTTATATGCTCGATAACTTAACGAGCCCGAATCCGCGCCCAAATATGACGTATGAATGGCGGGGTCACGCCCCCCCTGCCGCAGGATGGCGTTACGAACTAAAAACGATGGAACGGCTTTTCAGTGAGGGAAGAATAGAACTTCCCAAAAAAGAAGGTGGTAGACCGAGATTAAAACGATTTCTTGACGAAGGAAAAGGCGTTCCTATCGGCACCGTCTGGACCGATATTCATCCAGTGAATTCTCAGGCGTCAGAAGATACACGTTATGACACTCAGAAACCAGAAACGCTCCTTGAAAGGGTAATCAAAGCCAGCAGCAACGAAGGTGATCTTGTCGCGGACTTTTTCTGTGGCTCCGGCACCACGGCCGCCGTCGCGGAAAAGCTGGGTCGAAAGTGGATCGCGACCGATCTGGGCAAATTCGCCATTCACACCACGCGCAAACGGCTGATCGGTGTCCAGCGGGAATTGAAACAGGCCGAAAAACCCTTCCGCGCGTTCGAGGTCTTGAATCTCGGCCGCTACGAACGCCACGCTTACCTCAACGTCGGGGGGCGGCTGACGGTGGAGCAAAAAGCGGAGGCTTTGGCGCGCAAGGAAGCCGACTTTCACGAGCTGATTTTGAAAGCGTACAAGGCCACGGGGTTTGGCGGCACCGAGGGAGCGCCGGCCCAGGACGGCTTTTTTCATGGCGCCCGCAACGGCCGCCTTGTCGTCATCGGCCCCATCAACCTCCCCGTCGGCCGCCTGTTCGTGGAAGAGGTGATTACAGAATGCCGCAAGCGTGGCGCCACCCGGGCCGATATTCTGGCCTTCGAGTTTGAAATGGGACTTTTCCCCGCCGTTTTGGAAGAGGCGCGCGGCAAGGGGATCGACCTCGCCCCGAAATACATTCCGGCGGAGGTTTTCGATAAAAGGGCCGTCGAGCGCGGGCAGGTGGTGTTTCACGATATCAGCTTCGTGCAGGCCGAACCCCGCTACGACAGTAAGAACAAGAAAACCGTGCGGATCGAACTCACCGACTTTTCGGTTTACTACACCCAAGGCGCGGCCGAGGCGGCCCTGGCCGCTCTGAAGCCCGGCAAAAGCGGTGTGATCTGCGACAAGGGCCAGCTTTACAAAGTGACCAAGGACAAGGACGGTATCACCACGCGGGAGCGCCTGACCCGCCACTGGACCGACTGGGTGGACTACTGGGCCGTCGATTTCGACTACATGAGCCGCAAGGAAATCATCCGCGTCCCCGTGGGCACCGGCCTCGGTGGCGTCGCGACCTTGCCCGGGTTTGACCCCACGCAAGGCGAGGGGACCCTTCCCGTGTTCGAGGAACGCTGGACCGGCGGCTACATCTTCGAAAACGAATGGCAGAGTTTCCGCACCCGCAAAAACCGGGATCTGGAACTCACCACCGCCGTCCACACCTACGATCTACCGGGCCGCTACACCGTCGCCGTGAAGGTGATCGACATTTTCGGTAACGACACCATGACCCTGGTTCCCGTATCGGTCGGGTGAGCCCAATGCCCGACCCGTTCACCATCCGCATTTTCGTTCCCGACGGTGATCCAGAGGGCGTGCGCCTGATTGACCGCATGAACTGGACCGGTCTCGGGGTGGTGTTTCCGCGCGCCAAATGGTCCGACGTGCGCCAACGGGCGGAAATGCTCCGTACCGGGGTTTATATTCTTGTCGGCTACACCGAACAGGACGACGACCTCCCCACCGTGTATGTGGGGCAGACCGACGACCTCCGAAGCCGCATCGACAGCCATTGCGCCAAAAAGGACTTTTGGGATTGGGGCGTGGTGTTTGTGTCCAACAATAGTGGCGGACTGAACCGGGCGCATGTGACGTGGCTGGAATACGCGCTGGTCAAACGCGCCACGGAAGCCGCCCGTTGTCATCTGGATAATAACAACGCCCCCCAGGAACCGGGGCTCAGCGAGGCCGAAAAAGCCGATACCCGGGCCTTCCTGAAAGAAATCGTGCAGATCCTGCCCCTGGTGGGATTGCGCGTGTTCGAAACCCCGAAAGCGGTGGCGGTTCCCCGAGCGGCAGACCCTTCCATCGTGACGCCCCCCAGGACGAAGCGACCGGACACCATCATCGTTCCCGCGCAGAGGGAAGGGTTCGTGCAGGTTTTCCTGGGGCAGAATTGCTGGCACGCTATCCGTATCGCCGGCGGAATGCTGGACAAAATCAAGTACGTCGCCGGATACCAGACGCACCCCACCTCCGCCATCACCCACTATGCGCCCGTGGCAGCCATCGAACCCTATGGGGAAGAGGGAAAATACAAGCTGATCTTTTCGGAAAAGGCCAAGGCGATTGGCCCGATCCCTTATGGGGACGCCCCGCCTGGCGCCATGCAAGGCCCACGATACACCACCTTTGAAAAACTCCGTGGGGCAACCACCCTGAAAGATCTTCTCGTGAGAGATTGCCCCGAACATCATTAAGGAAGGAGAAATTAGGGCTTCTTGAGCGCGGAAGAACGACAAGGGGTCTGGCTCAGGGTTGGCGTCCGTCTGGGGTGCACGGGCCGGCACGGCGTGCCCATCTGATTTTGTTGCTCGACGACGGCCTGTCTGTGCTGGAAGTGGCGCGGCTCATGTATTTGGATGACGACACGGTCTACCAATGGCATCGACGTTGGATCGACGGGAGACCGGCGCGGTTGTCCGAGTTCGGCTGAAAGGGGTCGTCGCCTCGACTGTCCTCGGGACACGATCCCGAACAACAGGGTTGATTTCTGCTATCGCACAATAGCCCTCTCTGGTATAGGCTGGCGCACCGGTATAAAAATGAGAAGGGAGATCGGGCGTTTCGATGATGCCCGGGCTTTCTATGCGTTATAAGTTAGCTCAACCTCACCCCCTCCTTCACTCTGGTGAGGCCCCAGAACGCACCACGATTGGGGTCACAGCGAGGTTTTTGTGATCATCGGTCCGTGTCGCGACGTCCGGAAGCCCCCATTCTGGTCGTTCCCCATCTTGTTTAACCTCGGAGCCCCGCGCCTCTTTCTGCCTGAGAAAAGGCAGGGATCAAGGACTCGGAGGGAGTGAGCGTTGATGGGTATTTTGATGGGTAAAGACGCCTTGAGTTGGTAAAAATTGTTTAAGAACAATGGCGTTCTCCCCCCCCCTCTTCCGCCATATCCGCGAGCACACCGGCTCCCTCGGACCGCTTTACAAACGCACTGGCGCCCCAGGGTATTTCCTCTCCCTCGCCGGCCTCTTCCTCCCTGGCATGGTCATGCGGATGCATCCCTCCTGTCGCGGCGCCGGCCTTGCCCCCCTGCGATGGGCTTTTCTAGCCCTGGTGGCCTGGATCTCCTCGGGACCGGCCGCTGCGCTCGACACCACGGCGGCACGCCTTGCCGGCTGTGCCCTGGGAGGGGGGAGCCGGGCCGGTGCCTTGCTTTGGGGCCTGCTGGACGCCCGCGCCCCCCATCCGGCTCCGCCGCCCCCTGCCCTGCCCTGCGATAATACTCCGACCGGACTGCCCGCGCCGGTCGTGCGGAGCCTTTGGGAGGACTCCCCTGCCGGCCACCCCCGCCCCCCCGGACACCGCCCCCCCCGCCCTCCCCGGGCTTGGCGACGTCCTCCGATCCGCGCGCCCCCGCAAGGCCGTGACCGGGGCTTGCCCCCTGTCCGTCTCTTCCGTTTGGAAGACCTCGTCGGCCTTCGGGCCCGTGTGCAAGGACTTTGTTGATGTTATATTTTTCTCCCCTCAAGCGCTGGGCAATCATCTTGGTTTGCCTCCTTGGGGTTCTGTTTAGTGCCCCCAGCTTCCTGCCCCATGGATTCTTGCCCTCCTGGCTGCCGCAACACCGCGTCACCCTGGGCCTCGACCTTCAGGGCGGCTCCCATCTTATGCTGGCCGTAGACCGGACCACGGTAGCGCGCGAGCGCGTGAGCGTGCTGCAAGAGGACGTGCGCGGCACCCTGCGTGGCGCCAGCCAGCGCTACGCCGACCTCACGACCACCGACCGTGGCGTGACCTTCACCAGCCCGGCACCGACCGAAGCGGAAGCGGCCCTGCGCTCGCTGACCAAAGGCACGGATGCGGCGGCGGTACAACTCAAACGTGACGGCGAGCGCCTGACCCTCACCATCCCCGAGACGGCGCTTAATGCCTTGCTCGACGGGGCGGTCAAGCAGTCCATCGAAATCGTGCGCCGACGCATCGACGAAACCGGCGTCATGGAGCCGATCATTGCCCAGCAAGGGCCGGATCGCATTGTCGTCCAATTGCCCGGCCTGTCCGACCCCGGCCGCATCAAGCGCCTCTTGGGTCAGACCGCCAAGATGACCTTCCATCTGGTCTCGCCCGACTCCCAACCCGGCCCGGGCTCGCAAATGCTGCCCATGGTCGAGGGCGGCCAGATCGTGATCATGAAAAAGGTTGAGGTGGACGGCAGCCATCTGACCGACGCTCGCCCCGGCATGGACCAGCGCACCGGCCAGTGGGTGGTCAACTTCACTTTCGACAGCCAGGGCGGTCGGCGCTTCGCCGAGACCACCACAGCCGCCGTTGGCCGCCCCTTCGCCATCGTGCTCGACGGCAAGGTGATCAGCGCCCCGGTGATTCGCGAGCCGATTACCGGCGGGCGGGGCCAAATCTCGGGCAACTTCACCGCTACTTCAGCCAATGACCTCTCGGTCTTACTGCGAGCCGGCGCCCTGCCCGTGCCGCTCCAGGTGGTGGAAGAGCGCACCGTCGGCCCCGACTTGGGGGCGGACTCCATCCGCGCCGGCATCATGTCCATCCTCATCGGTCTGGTGCTGGTGGTGGGCTACATGGCCCTGACCTACGGGTTGTTTGGCCTGTTTGCCAACGTCGCCCTGATTTTCAATCTGGCGCTGACCATTGGCGCCTTATCCCTGCTCCAGGCCACCTTGACCTTGCCCGGTATCGCCGGCCTTCTGCTCTCGGTCGGCATGGCGGTGGACGCCAACATCCTGATCAACGAGCGCATCCGCGAGGAAATCCGTAAGGGTCAGGCGGTGGGACCGGCCATGGAAGCGGGCTTCCGCCGGGCCTTTACCACCATCACCGATGCCAACGTCACCACCTTGATCAAGATGGCCATCTTGTACGCCATCGGGACCGGGTCGGTACGGGGCTTTGCCGTGACCATTTCGCTCGGCATCCTGGCCAGCATGTTCACGGCCGTCACCGTCACCCGCTTGATGATGGTCACGTGGTATCGCCGGACCCGGCCCAAGACCCTGCCCATGGCCTTGCGCAAGCGCCTGATCCCCGACGAGCCCGCCGTGCCGTTCATGCGCGGGCGGGTGGTTGGCTTGGCGATGTCGGTGCTGCTGTCTACGGCCTCTTTGGTGCTGTTCTTCACGCCGGGCCTCAACTACGGCGTGGATTTCGCCGGCGGCACGGTGATGGAAATCCGCACCGAGCGCCCGGCCGAGTTCGGCCCCTTGCGCGAGTCCTTGGAAGGTCTGGGCATCGGCCCGGTGCAGATCCAGGAATTCGGCTCGCCCCAGGACGTGCTGATCCGCTTCCAGCGCCAACCCGGCTCCGACGCAGCCCAGGCCGAAGCGGTCCAGAAGGTCCAGGCGACCTTGCAGCAGATCCACCCCGACACCGTGGTGCGTAAGGTGGACAGCGTTGGCGCCTCGGTTTCCGACGAGTTGTTCCAAGGCGGCATGATCGCCCTGGGCCTCGCCGCCGTGGCCATGCTGTTTTACATCTGGGTGCGCTTCGAGTGGCAGTTTGGCGTGGGCGCCGTGGTCACCATGCTGCTCGACGTGACCAAGACGGTGGGCTTCTTTGCCATCACCGGCATGCAGTTCAACCTCACCGCCATCGCCGCGATCTTGACCATCATGGGCTATTCCATCAACGACAAGGTGGTGGTCTATGACCGGGTGCGCGAAAACCTGCGGCGCTACCGCAAGATGCCGCTGCGCGACTTGATCGACAAGTCCATCAACGAGACCATGAGCCGGACCATCGGCACCTCGCTCGCCCTGTTCCTGGCCACCGTGCCCTTGGCCCTGTTTGGCGGCGAGGCGCTGCGCGAGTTTGCCTTGGTGCTGCTGTTTGGCGTGGTGCTCGCCACCAGCTCGTCGATCTTCATCGCCGCGCCCATCTTGCTGTTCCTGGGCGAACACCGGCTGCGCGGCCGGCGCTCTGGTGAGGACGAGGACCCGAGCTAAGGAAAGGCTGGGGAGGCTTGCCTCCCCAGCCTTCTTTTTTTCTTCCCTTATGAAACACGAACAGACCATGCGCAGCCTCGACGACCTCGAACAGGCCGGCTTGATCCCGCCGCCCTCCCCCGAGCAACGGGCCGCCGCCGACGCCTTCGGCGTCCTCCTGCCCCCCGCCCTAGCCCGGCTGATCGACCCCAGCGATCCCAGCGACCCCATCGCCGCCCAGGTCATCCCCAGCGCCCACGAACGAACCGTCACCCCCGACGAAATCAGCGACCCGATCGGCGACGCGGCCCATAGCCCCCTGCCCGGCCTCGTCCACCGCTACCCCGACCGCGTGCTCCTCAAACTCACCGGCTTGTGTGCGGTAAACTGCCGCTTTTGCTTTCGCCGTGACCTGCTGACTCAAGACGTGCTGCGCGATGCCGATCTGGAAGCGGCATTGGCCTACATCGGCGCACACCCCGAGGTCTGGGAGGTCATCCTGTCGGGCGGCGACCCCTTGATCCTGTCGGACGCCCGGCTAAACCGCGTCGTACGCCGCCTAGAGGCGATCGAGACCGTAAGCGTGATCCGGGTACACACCCGCCTGCCAGTCGCCAATCCCGAGCGGGTGACGCCGGCTCTGGTCGGGGCCTTGAAAAGCCCCAAGGCCGTGTATGTCATGCTGCACTGCAATCACCCCCGCGAGCTGACCCCGGAGGCTCGCGCCGCCTGCGCCCGCCTGATCGACGCCGGCCTTCCCGTCCTCTCGCAAAGCGTTTTGCTGCGCGGCGTCAATGACCGGCCCGAGGTTCTGGAGGCCCTGATGCGCGCCTTCGTCGCCACGCGCATCACGCCGCATTACCTGCACCATGGGGACATGGCCCGGGGCACCAGCCACTTTCGCGTCCCCCTGGAGACCGCCCAAGCCTTGTTGCGGGGGCTCCGAGGTCGGCTATCGGGCCTGGGTCAGCCGACATACATCCTTGACCTCCCCGAAGGGCACGGGAAAGTCCCGGTGGGGCCGGTTTTTGCCACGCGCGACGGCGCCGGGTGGCGGGTCGAAGATCCGCAAGGAGAGGTCCACGCTTATGGGAATGCCGGGAGCAGGGCAATCGGATGAAGGGAAGTGGCAAGAGGGCGAGAGAAAAAGAGAAGGCTGGGGAGGCGCGGCCTCCCCAGACCCCTCGTTCACGCTAGCCCTTCGCATGGAGGGATTCCACAGGATGTGGCAGAGTCTCTCAGGAGTCCGCACGTCGAGCGAAAAACAGGAAGAGAGACGACCGGATCCCCGAAACCATTGAACCCCTCCCCGAAACATCCGATCATCGGTTGATCCCAGGAGGCGCCCATGTCCGTTCAAGGCATTGACACCCTCAAGCTCGCCCGGCGCCTGCGCGACGGTGCCGGTTTCACGCCAGAACACGCCGAGGCTGCGGCGGAGGCCTTCTCCGATGCCCTCACCGTGACCGACTTGGTCACCAAGGACCATCTGGAGCTGAAGCTTTCCGAGATGGAACACCGCCTTGATGACAAAATCGCCGGCGTCAAGGCCGAACTCAAAGGCGAGATCGGTGAGCTCAGAACCGAAATCGCCGGCGTCAAGGCCGGACTCAAAGGCGAGATCAGTGAGCTCAGAACCGAAATCTCCGGTGTTAAAGCCGAGCTCAAAGGCGAGATCACCGGCCTCAGAACCGAATTCAAGGCCGAGCTCAGAACTGAGATCGCCGGGCTCAAGGCGGATCTGACCGACGAGATTGCTCGTGCCCGGGTGGACATGATGCGCTGGGGAATCGGGACGGTTCTGACGGCGGTGTTGCTCAACGCGGTGGTTGTCGTTGGGTCAATGTGGGCCTTATCAAGCTCATGGGCGCCAACGGGCCGTAGCCTTTTCCCGGGGGTTGCGGGAGACCGAGACCGCTGAGGAGCTTTTGTTGACAGGTGCCTGCCTAGGCTGTTATTGTCTTTGACAGAGAGAAAGAGACCCCCATGACCAAGCCGCTCCCTTCGTTCACGTCACCGGAAAATGTTGGGCGGTATTTGAGCGATGCCTCAGGCCGCCTCACCGAGGCCCTGGACCGTCGCGCCCGTCCCCTGGGGATCACGGCGGCGCAGTGGCGGGTCTTGATCCGTATTTGCCTGAACCTGGAAACGACCGCCGCCGACCTGTGCCGCAGCCTGAGCTACGACAGCGGCTCGATGACCCGGATGATCGACCGGCTGGAAGGCCAAGGCCTGATCCGACGCGAACGCAGCGAGGAAGATCGACGGGTGGTGCGCTTGGCCTTGACCGAAGCGGGCGAGGCCCTGCGGCCCCGCTTGCAGGAGATCGGTCGGGAAATCTTGGAGCATTTCCTGCGGGACTTCACCCCGGACGACGTCATGCTCCTGATGGGTCTGTTGCAACGCCTTGCCAACGCCCCGCCCCTGCCTGACGAGCGCCACGGGGCAGGAGACTCCCCCCCCCATCCGTGAAAGAGCTCCCCTATGGCACCGCCCCCGCTGCATCCCCCGCTGTCTGGCCTGCCGCTGGTCCTGGCGACGGTCGGGTTGTCGCTGGCCACCTTCATGAACGTCTTGGACACGACCATTGCCAACGTGTCGCTGACGCCGATTGCCGGTGACCTGGGGGTAAGCCCCAGCCAGGGGACGTGGGTTATCACGTCGTTTGCCGTGTCGAATGCCGTTTCGGTCCCGCTCACGGGGTGGTTGGCGCAACGGCTGGGGGCGCTTCGGCTTTTCTTGGTGTCCACGAGCTTGTTTACCGGGGCCTCGATCCTGTGCGGCCTCTCAAGCACGCTGGAAGCGTTGTTGCTGTTCCGGGTCATGCAAGGGCTGGTCTCGGGGCCGATGATCCCGCTGTGCCAAACCCTGCTCTTGCAGGCCTATCCTAAGGAAAAGTCGGGGATGGCGCTGGCGTTTTGGGCCATGACCACCACCATCGCCCCGGTCTTGGGACCGATCCTCGGGGGCTGGCTGACCGACAACTGGTCTTGGCCGTGGATTTTTTACATCAACTTGCCGGTGGGATTGGCCTCGGTGTGGTTGAGCGCCGTGGTGCTTCGGGGGCGTGAAACGCCGACCCGGCGCCTCTCCATTGATTCCGTTGGCCTCGTCTTGTTGATTGTCTGGGTGGGGGCCACGCAAATTTTGTTGGATCGGGGCAAGGAGTTGGATTGGTTCAACTCCCAGGAAATTGTCGTTTTGGGGGTGATCGCGGCGCTTGGGTTTGTCGTCTTTTTGATTTGGGAACTGACCGAGACCCATCCTGTGGTCGATCTTTCCTTGTTTTTGCGGCGAAATTTCACCCTGGGCAGCTTGGTCTTGAGCCTTGGGTACGGCACCTTCTTCGGAATTCTGGTCCTGACACCGTTGTGGCTCCAGCGCTTCATGGGCTACACCGCCACCTGGGCCGGGCTGGTGACCGCCCCCATCGGGATCTTGGCCCTGGCTCTTTCCCCGATGGTCGGGCGCCTGCTGGGCAAGGTTGATCCCCGGTGGTTGACCACGGTCTCCTTTGCGGTATTCGCGCTGTGCATGCTCTGGCGCTCCACCTTCACGCCCGATGTGGAGGCCGGCACGATCGCCCTGTCCCACTTGCTGCAAGGGGTGGCCATGGCGACCTTCTTTATTCCTCTGACCGCCATCATCCTCTCGGGCCTGGAGCCGGCGCGCATCCCGGCGGCGTCGGGCTTGTTCAACTTTTTGCGTCTGATGGCCGGGGCCTTCGCCACCTCGCTGTGGACGACCCAGTGGGAAAACACGGCCACGCGCCACCATGCCGCGCTGGTGGATCTCACGGCCTCGGTGCCCGGCGTGGCAGCCGCCGGTGAGGAGGCCGTGGCCCGGCTGCAAGACCAGGGACTAAGCGCGATCCAGGCCTGGAGCCAGATCGAGCAGATGATCACGGCTCAGGCCACCCTTCTCTCCTTCCTCGATATGGTGAGAATGGCCGGCGTGGTGTTCCTGGGCTTGATTGCGTTGGTTTGGCTGACCCGGCCGGAACAGGGGCCCTCGCGTTAAGAAAGGGAGGGGTCTGGGAGGGAAGCCGCCTGTCGTCTTTCTGTCGCCCGATTTATTCGGCAGCGCTCGCGAAATGCCGGCCGTCCCAGGTGCGACAGAACGTGAGAAAAGCCTCTTCCTCCAGAGGAGGGCTGACCCAATGCCCCTGGATCTGATGACAGCCATTATCGCGCAGCCACGTGAACTGGGCCGGCGTCTCGATGCCCTCGGCCACGGTGCGCAGGCCCAGATGACCGGACAAGCCAATAATCATGCGAGGGATGGAGGTCTCTCCCGGGAGATCATTGACAAAACTTCGGTCTATCTTCAAAACATCCAGGGGTAAATTCTTGAGATACGCCAAGGAAGAATAGCCTGTTCCGAAGTCATCAACGGCGAGGCGCACGCCGCGTCCTTTAAGGTTAGCCAAGAGTTGGGCGGAAACCTCGAACTGGCTCATGATGTCGCTTTCGGTAATCTCCAGTTCGAGATGCTCAAGATCAATCCCGGTGGTGGCGACCACCCCAAGAAACGCCTCCAAAAAAGCCGGCTCGCGTAACTGGCGGGCCGAGACGTTGACCGCCATGGACAAGGCCCCAACGGTCTCGGCCCAGCGGACCTGACAGTGGCAGGCCTCGCGCAACACCCACAAGCCAATGTCGCAGATCAGGCCGGTTTCCTCCGCGATGGGAATGAAGCGGCCGGGGGCCACGAGATCACCGTTCAAACGCCAGCGGACCAAAGCCTCGCAGCCCGAGACGCGGCCGGTAGCCAGATCGACCTTGGGCTGGAAATGAAGCAGGAAATCGCCGTTTTCCACGGCCTTGCGTAAAGAAGACTCGGTGTGCAGCCGAGTGAGGGCGTTTTCGGTCATGGAGCGGTCGAAAAAGGCCCACTGACCAGGGCCGGCGGCCTTGGCGGCGTACAAGGCGGTGTCGGCGTTACGCAGCAGGGTTTCAGCATCGGGGCCATCGGCGGGATGGCAGGCAATGCCAATCGAGGTACTCGGGTGAATGAGGGTTCCGGCAAGGTCCACAGGGGCCTTGACCGCTTCGATGACCCGTCGCGCCACGCGGGCGAGGTCTTCAATCCGTTCGCAGGATTTGAGGACCAAAACAAACTCGTCGCCCCCCAACCGCCCGACCGCTCCTTGAAGCTCCATGGCCAGGGAAAGACGCCGGCCCACTTCCTTGAGCACCTCGTCGCCGGCTTCATGCCCCAGGCTATCGTTGATGTGCTTGAACAAGTCTAGGTCCAGCAGCATGACCGCGGCAAAGGCCCCCGGCCGCACCGGGTCGGTGATGGCCTGATCGAGAATCTCCAAGATCAGGCTGCGGTTGGGCAGGTCGGTGAGAGCATCGCGGGTGGCCAGCCGGCGCAAGGCCTGCTGGACCTCGGCCAACCGCAGCAACAAGGTATTGAAGCGGCGGGCCATCCGACCGAACTCGTTGCGCTGGTGAACTCGAGGCACGCGCAAGGGCCGAGCAGCGGGATCATCGGGAGCCACCTGCTCGACGGCGCGGACCACCGCCACAATGTGACGCACCAGGAAAACATGCATGACCAAACTGGTGGCGGCCGCCACGGTCAGGATAATAAACAGCAAGCTCAGGGTTTGATCGGCGAGCGGCCCGGAAATACTCCTCACGAACAAAGAGGTATCATAGCGCAGCAGCGCTTGGCCAATGAGCGGCGTTTCAACGCCAGGATCAGCCTTTGAGCGGGGCTGGCGCAAGGGCAAGGAGTGCTCGCTCACGGACCGCAGGCCGCCATCAAGCAGTCGCTCCCACCACGTCAGGTCTGGTTCCGGCTCGGATCGCATGCGGCTGACGAAAACGCGTCCCGTGGTATCCACGACCACGATGGAGCGCAGGGGCTTGGCGTGAAAGGCGTCCTCAACGATGGCCCCGCCCATGGCATCGTCAAGATTCCACAAGGCGGTGGACAGGCCAAGACGCATGGAAGACGCCGTGGCGTCGCGAAGGGAGGCGAAGGATCGCTCGGCGTCATGCTGGAGCCACCAGAACTGCCCCAATAGAAAAATAACGGCCGCCAGGACGCTCACGGTCACGACCCGGACCATTTGTTGCACCGCCAGAGAAGAGCCTCGACCCAGCACCCGCCGTTCTCCTTTTATCGGCTCAGAGGGGGGGCGTAGGGCTCGGCCTTGAGCGCCTGAGCCTCGAWTTTTTTAAGCCCGGCATTAAACAAACCCCGGGCTTGTTCGCCCGCATCGTTCTTTTGGAAGCAAACATAAAGCGGCTTGTTTTCCAAAAGGCGGGGATTTATCTGGAGATAGTCCTGAAGATCCGGGGTGTTCTTGAGCCAAAGGGCAAAAACATTGACATCAATCTCGGCCAAGGGCAGCCGGCCAGCGGCGACTTTGCGCAAATTGGTTAAATCATCGGGTGCGGGCTCCAAGGTCAAAAGCCCCTGGGCCGCCCGCTCGCTCACGCCGGCGGCATTCACGTAGCCGGCAACGGTCCCGATAGTTTTGCCCGTGAGATCGTCGAGCGTGGACCAGACCACAGGAGCGGCAACCGGCTCGGCCAACCCCAACGGGCTGCTCCCGGCCGGGTCGGAAAAAGCACACGGCCCCTCGGCGCGTTCCTGAGACCAATATCCCGGGAAAAAACCGACAAAGCCGGGCCCCAAACCGGTTTGCATCGCCCGACGCCAGGGGAAAAAAGACACCTCGAGAGACTGGCCCATGGCTGCAAAAGCAAGGCGCACCAACCGCACCATCGATCCTTGCTCCGGCAGGGTGGGACCGGCATAAGGCGGCCATTCCAAACTGCTCAATCTCCATGACTCAGCCAAAGCGTTCTCGCTCCCGCATGCCAGGAGAAGTGCCGTGCAAAACGTGAATCCCCTCCTCGTGATCATGCCCCAGCGCCCCCTGCCCCCCCGGCTCGCTTCTTCATCCCGTGATGAGTGAGTAAGTCTCCTCGGTCCAGGGATATTTTTATGTAAAAATACGCAATACGGTGATTTTTCTTGAAATCAGCCACTTTGTTTTGAAGAAGAAACAACTTCCCCCACGTGCCGGAGACAAACGTACCAGCATCTCCTGGCTTGACCCAGGACACAGGATGCAACGCGGGTTGCTATCCCTTGTTTTGCGACTTTTAAGCTAGCTTTCAGAAAATACGGACCGGCCCCTCGGGTCAAGCCCGCACGACGATTTCCCACAGGTGAGGGCGCTCTTTTTTTTAGGGGGAACGGCGGTCCCTTGCCTCCTGCCGGATCAGCGCAGGCCCTCGCAAGCAATACCGTCTTGATCCCGGTCCAGGCTTCGTGGACGACCATGACTGTCAAACCACGCCTGCGCCTCGCTCTGGGAGGTGAACGAGGGACAGCGAATCCGCTCCTTTCTTGTCTGGTCGGAGGGGGGCGCCTGTTGCCGCGAAACGGGAGGTTTTTTGTTGTCTTCCCTCTCCTGGGCGTTGGCCGGCAAGGCCCCCGCCACCAGCATCGCCATACTGATCCCCAAAACGCCTGGACTTTTCCGAAACATCCCCGGTTCCTCTAACGCACTGTCGGCTGTTTCTTGCCCAAGAAAGCTGGCTTGCCACTCTAATTTTAGAGAACGCATCAACTTCAAAACATCACTGAATAAAAAATAAAGGGGGTTTGGGGCATCGCCCCAAAAAAATCGGGCGCCAGCCCGATACCGGGAAAAGGCCCCCGGGCATCACCCAAGGGGCCTCTCTCTTCTCCTGCCCTGACGCCCGCTGGGGCAAGGGCCTTACGGCTTGTCTTCCGACCAAACGGTGGGATCGGGCCGGGCCAAGGGAGAGCCCGCGGCACCGGGCTGGATCTTGCCGGCCTCGGCCTGGATTTCGCGGGCAAGGGCGTCGCAGGTGTCGCCCCGAGTTTGGGCGGCGACCTTGCTTTCGCGGGCGGCCTGTTGATAGGCCTCCTGGGAACAAAGGCCGCGGTAGCGCTCCATCAGGGCCTCGGCGCCTTCCCCGGCGTGGACGACTGGGGACGCGAGAAGTGCAAGGCCGAGAGCGAGCCAAGCCGGAGCCCGGGGACTCATACCCGCACCGTCACGTAGGTGCCGGGGGCATCCACCTCGCCTTGGGGGACACGCGGGGCCACGGGATCGCCGGCATAGGCCTGGACCCAGGCGTTCCAGTCGGTCCACCAGGAGCCGTCATGACGCTCGGCGGCCTCCAGCCATGCCTCGGGCTTGGGCGGCAGGGCAGTGTTGGTCCAGAAGCCGTATTTGTTGGCGACGGGGGGATTGACGACCCCGGCGATGTGGCCCGAGGCGGCGAGCACGAAACGCACGGGGCCCTGGTAGAGGTGGGTACCGAAATAGGTGGTGCGCCAAGGCGCGATATGGTCTTCGCGGCAGCTCACGAAGTAGGCCGGGGTCTGAACCAAGCGCAGGTCGATGGGCTCGCCGGCCAGGGTGATCCCGCCGGGCTCGCGCAGGATGTTTTCCAGGTACATCTTGCGTAAATAGAAACTGTGCATGGCGGCGGGCATGCGGGTGTTATCGGCGTTCCAATAGAGAAGATCGAAGGGGAAGGGATCCTTGCCCAGCAGATAGTTATTGATGACAAACGACCAGATCAGATCGTTAGAGCGCAGCAAATTAAAGGTGCCGGCCATCTCGCTACCATCGAGATACCCGTTTTTATTCATCTGGCCTTCCAGGTACTGCAAGGTAGGCTCGTCGATGAACACGCCCAGTTCCCCCGGCTCGGTGAAGTCGAGCATGGTGGTGAAATGGGTGGCACTGGCCAGCCGGTGGGCCTCGCCGCGACGGGTGAGCCACGCCAGCAGGCATCCGGTGAGGGTCCCGCCCAGGCAGTAGCCAATGATGTTGGCATCGGGCTCGCCGGTGATCTCGCGAATGGCATCGAGGGCGGCCAGCGGGCCCTCCAGCATATAATCTTCGAATCCCTTATCGCGCAGGGACGCGTCAGGATTGACCCAAGAGATCATGAACACGGTGTGTCCCTGATCGACCGCCCACTTGACGAAGCTGTTCTTGGGCCGCAGGTCGAGGATATAATACTTGTTGATCCAGGGCGGCACGATGAGCAGGGGGCGCCGGTGCACGGTCTCGGTGGTCGGGGTATACTGGATCAGTTCCAAGAGCGCGTTCTTGAAGACGACCTTGCCCGGGGTGCCCGCCACGTTCTCGCCCACGGTGAAGGCCGACTCGTCGGTCATGGAGATGCGCAACTGACCTTTGCCGCGCTCCAGATCGTGGAGCAAATTTTCCATGCCGCGCACCAAGTTCTCGCCGCCGGACTCCAGGGTCTCGCGCAGGGCCTCGGGATTGGTCAGCAGGAAGTTGGAGGGCGCCAGGGCGTCGATCATCTGGCGGGTAAAGAAATCGACTTTTTCGGCGGTGTGGGGGTCGAGACCATCGACGTTGTGGACAACGGTTTGCATCCAGCGGGCCGAGAGCAAGTAGGCCTGCTTGATGAAGTCGAACACCGTATGCTCGGTCCAGGCTTCGTCCTTGAAGCGGCGGTCGCCCTTTTCCGGCTCGACCAGTGGCTTGACTTCGGCTCCCAGGACCTGAAGCGTGGCATTTTGCCACAACGACATGGTGTTTTGCCACAGATCGAGGTTGGCGCGGGCCAGACCCAGGGGATCGGCAGCCAAGCGGGCCGACATTTCGTAAAAGGCGCTGCCCAAACCGAGGGGATCGGTCATGGAGGCACCGGGATGGGCCGCCTGATTGGCCAGAAGCGCCCCCACCACCGCTTGGCCTCGGTCGGCAAGTTCCGTCATGGTGCGTCCCAGCACGGTGGGATCGAGGAGCTTGAGGTCACTACCTTGTTGGTCGGCCATGATGCCTGTATCCTTGGACCTGTTCCAGTCAACGCTTGCGCTCGAAACAAACCCCGTCTCCAGAAGGAGACCCTCTCAGAGGAGATGGGGGCGGCGCGACACGACGCAAGGCACGCAGCCCGACCCCGGGGAGGCCCGGGCCGGCCTGGGAGAAAGACGGTGGCGTCCCTCGCGTGCCCAAGGTTCTATCGTATGGCGGGGGGGCGTGTTAAGGGTCTAGGCGATGACAAAGGTTGTCCGGGCAAGGTTTTTTGTTCATACCCAAAACTGGACGGCCTACACTGCCGCGCCACGACGTCAATGGAAGGGACCTGCGTGAATCATGGCTGAGGGAATGCGGCACACGCGCAAGCGGGTCGGCTTGGTGGCCGCCGGGGTGGTTCTTGGAACGGCTCTGCTGGTGGGCTGCGCCGACAAGGATCCGGCCACGCTCAGGGCTGACAAGGCGCCGGGAGATTTTCCCGATGTCAACAAGGTCCCGAGCGACGGCCCCAAGCCCCCCAGCGTGGCCGAACTGGCAAGCGTCACCCAGGGACTCGTGGCCGACCGCGAGACCGCCCACCACGTGAGTGAGGGCGTCCGCCGCACGCCACAGGAGATCCACGACCCCGACAGCCCGCCCCCCGAGCCGCCGCCCCTGCCCCCGTCTGCCCTGGTGGCGCCGCCGCCGGTCCAACCGACGCGCCCCCAGCCCGTGCGACAGGCGCCGCCCCCCCGTCAGGCCGCCCCGGTCCAGGCGGCGCCCCTCATGGCCCCCATGCGGGTTCCCACGCCCGCCCCGGTGGTCGAGCCCGAGCGCGAGGCCCCCGACACGCGCCTGAGTGCCGGACGGTTGAGCCCGGCGCCGGCTCCCATTGCCCCCATTGTGGCTACGAATCCGGCCCCCCCGGCCGCCCCCCAGGCCCAGCCCCTGCGCCTGTCCGCCGGAATGGATCGCCCTGCGTCGGCCCCGCCCCCGGCCTTGACCACCCGTCTCAGCTCGGGCGCCGAGCGTCGGGGCCTGGAGGAGGCGCCGCCCGCCACCGCCACGCCCGCGCCCGCACCGGCCGCGACACCCTCGGAAGTCCCCGCCAAGGCAGAGGCCCCAGCCCCGGTTCAGGCTCCCGCCCCGGTTCAGGCCCCGGTCCAGGCGGCTGCGCTGAAGGCGAGAAACTCTCCTTAAATTATTTTAATTCTAAAACAACCCGCACAACAAGCCCCTCCCTAAAACGAACGGAGGRGGTCTGGGGAGGCGAGCCTCCCCGGCCTTCCTTTTTCTTGTCGTCCTACCCTCTCCCCCGCCGCACCGGCACCCCCATACAAGGCCTGAGCCCGACGCTCGAAGGAGGAGACCATGACGCGGACGGCTTCGCTGAACAGGGCGCCCATGATTTTTTGCAGGAGGGGGGAGCGGAATTCAAAATCGACAAAAAAATCAATGATGGTGGTGCCGTCGGCGGCGGGGACGAAGACCCAGTGGTTGGTGAGGTATTTGAAGGGTCCTTCGGAGTAGGCGACATCGACGCGCTGGCACGGGGTGAGCGTCACCTTGGAGGTGAAGCGTTCGCGGATCATTTTGAAGCCGACTGACATATCGGCGGTGACCACATTGCCCTCGCGCTTGCGGATGCGCGTGCCCAGACACCAGGGTAGAAACTGCGGATACTTTTCGATATCGGCCACGAGGGCATAGAGCTGCTCGGGGCTGTAGGGCAAGGCGCGCTTCTCGGCATGTGTCGGCATGGAAGGATCCTACTGTGCGGCCGTCGCCGCCTGCCGGGCCTTGCGCAGGGCGTCGAAGTCGCGATCCGCGTGATGGGACGATCGGGTTAGGGGGCTGGCCGCCACGAAGGCGAACCCCTTGGCCCGGGCGAGGGACGCAAAGGCCTCGAACTCCTCGGGAGGGACAAAGCGCTCCACGGCGGCATGCTTCAAGGTGGGTTGCAGGTACTGGCCGAGGGTCAGAAAGTCAACCCCGGCGCTCCGCAGGTCGTCCATCACTTGGGACAATTCGGCCGGGGTCTCGCCGAGGCCGACCATCATGCCTGATTTTGTGACCACATCGGGATCGAGACGGCGGGCGGTATCGAGCAAGCGCAGCGAATGATAATAGCGCGCCCCGGGACGGATGGTGGGGTACAGCCGGGGCACGGTTTCCAGGTTGTGGTTGAAAACATCGGGCTTGGCAGCCATGACCACCTCAAGCGCGCCCTGTTTGTCGCGAAAATCGGGGGTCAGAACTTCGATGGAACAGGAGGGGGCGACGGCGCGCACGGCGGCAATACAGCGGGCGAAGTGGGCGGCCCCCCCATCGGGGAGGTCGTCGCGATCGACCGAGGTGATGACCACATGGCGCAGGCCGAGCGAGGCGACCGACTCGGCCAGCCGATCGGGCTCGCCGTCATCGACGGGGCCGGGCTTGCCGGTGCGCACATTGCAAAAGGCACAAGCGCGGGTGCAGGTGTCGCCCAGGATCATGAAGCTGGCATGGCGGCGGGCCCAGCACTCGCCCATGTTGGGGCAGGCGGCCTCCTCGCACACCGTATGCAACCCGCCGTCGCGCACCAGGGAACGAACCTCGGCGGCGGCCGGACTGAGCGGGGCGCGCACGCGGATCCACGCGGGCTTACGCGGCGACGGGTTATCGGGACGCCGGGCCTTTTCAGGGTGGCGCGGGGGCGGGGGCGCGATTGGATCGGTCATGATCCCTCAGAAATGAAGAACCCGGCCGTAGGCGTCAAGGACGGACTCGGCCATGGCCTCCGACAAGGTGGGATGGGGGAAGATGGTGTGCATCAACTCGGCCTCGGTGGTCTCCAGGGTGCGGGCGACGACAAAGCCCTGGATCAGCTCGGTCACTTCGGGGCCGATGAGATGGGCACCAAGCAAGGCGCCGGTCTCGGCATCGAACACGGTCTTGACCAAGCCCTCGGGCTCGCCCAGGGCGATGGCCTTGCCGTTGGCCCGGAACGGGAAGCGCCCGACCCGGACCTTGTGCCCGCGCGCCTTGGCCGCTGTTTCGGTGAGGCCGACGCTGGCCACCTGGGGATGGCCGTAGGTGCAGGCCGGGACCTCCAGGGGATCGAGGGGCTTGGGCTGGTGGCCGGCGATGGCCTCGACGGCGATCAGGCCTTCGTGACTGGCCTTGTGGGCCAGCCAGGGCGGGCCGGTGAGATCGCCGATGGCATAAATGCCGGGCTCGTCGGTGCGGCACTGGGCATCGGTGCGCACCCGGCCGCGCTCGACTTTGACCCGGGTGGTCTCCAGCCCCAGGCCCTCGACATTGCCGACCGTGCCGACGCTGACCAAAACCCGGTCTACCGTGACCTCGCGGGCCCGACCGGCGACGTCCAAGGTCGCGGTCACGGTGTCGGCGTCGTGGCGCAGGCCGGTGACGCTGGCGCCCAGCATCACGCCGATGCCCTGTTTCTCGAAGGCGGCGCGGGCCAGGGCGCTGATTTCCTCGTCCTCCAGCGGCAAGATGCGGTCTTGCACCTCGACGACCGTCACCCGGCTGCCGCACGCCGCGTAGAAGCTGGCGAACTCGATGCCGATGGCGCCGGAGCCGACGATCAGCAAGCGCCCGGGCAGGCTGGGCGGCACCATGGCATCGCGGGCCGTCCATACCCGGTGCCCATCGGGCTCCAGGCCGGGCAACACGCGCGGCCGGGCGCCGGTGGCCAGGATGATGTTCTTGGCGCTGACCCGCTCGACGCCGGTTGCGGTTTGCACAACCAGCCGCCCCGGGCCCTCCAGGCGGCCCTCGCCCATGACCACGGTGATCTTGCTCTTCTTGAGCAGATGGGCGACGCCACCGTTGAGGGTGGCGGCCACGCTGCGCGAGCGCCGCACCGCCGCCTCAAGGTCCAGGGCTACTGGCCCAGTGCTCACCCCAAAACTGCCGGCCTCGCGGGCGAGGCGCAACACCTCGGCGCTGCGCAACAAGGCCTTGGTCGGGATGCAGCCCCAGTTGAGACACACGCCGCCCAGGTGCTCGCGCTCGATCACCACCACCGACAGCCCCAGTTGTGCCGCGCGCAACGCCGCCACATAGCCACCGGGCCCCGCCCCCAGCCCCCTCCTTTTGAAAAGCACGCTTTTCAAAAGGAGGGGGGCGGGAGGGCCAATTAATAAAAAGAAAGCGGAGGTCTGGAGGCGTCAGCCTCCAGGCGGGGCCGGGGCGGCAGCCCCGCGTTACTTATCCCAAAAGCCCCCTTTGATTGGGAGACATCCCCATGCCTCACGGTTCTGTTCTACGTCTTCCCACCTGGACCCCGGGGATTGTGGCGGTGAGCGCGGCGACGGCGCAGGTTTTTGCGCGGCATACGCATGACCAGCATGGCTTGGGGGCGGTTGTGCGAGGCGGGCACGGCTCGGCCAGTGGGCGGGGGCCGGTTGAGGCGGGGCCGGGGGAGATGATCACCGTCAATCCCGGCGAGGTCCATGATGGGCGGCCGCTGGGCGAGGGCGGGCGCGCCTGGAAGATGCTTTACCTTGATCCAACGGTGGTGACGGCGGCGCTGCTCGACCTGAGCGAGGGCCGATTTGCCACGGCCGAGTTTGCCCAGCCGGTGATTGCCCGCCCGGGCCTGGCCGCGGGCCTGCTGCGGGTGTTCGAGGCCCTGACCACCCCGGTTGAGGCCGTGGGGCGGTTGCGGGGCGAAGCGATGCTGCTGGCGCTGTTGGCCGGGGTGCTTCATCCCGGGGAGGGCCGGGGGGTGCCGGCGGCGCTGCGGCTGGCGGTGCAGCGGCTCGACGAGGCGCCGGAGGAGCCGGTGAGCCTGGACGATCTGGCCCGCCTGACCGGGCTGGGCCGCTTTCAGGTGGTGCGGGGCTTTGTGCGAGCGACCGGCTTGCCGCCCCATGCCTATTTGATGCAGCGCCGGCTCCAGCGGGCGCGTCGGCTGCTGCTGGCGGGTCTGCCGGTGGCCGAGGTGGCGCTGGCTTGTGGCTTTGCCGACCAAAGCCACCTGACCCGGCTATTCAAGCGAGGCTTTGGGCTGCCGCCGGGGGCGTATGCGACGGCGGGTCGGCTGCAAGAACCTTCAAGACGCTCCGGGCTGGGTCGGAAAGACTGAGGCCTCGTGTTTCTGACCGGGAGCCTTGATCGTGAGCATGGAATTTTGGCTGACTTCGTTGGTTGTCGTGGCGTCGCCGGGGCCGGGGGCGGTGTATACCGTGGCGGCTGGCCTGGGGGGCGGGCGGCGGGCCGCTTTGGTGGCGGCGCTGGGCTGCACGCTGGGCATTGTGCCCCACTTATTGGCGGCCCTCACCGGCTTGGCGGCGGTCTTCCAGACTTCGCCCCTGGCGTTTGCGGCGCTACGCATGGCGGGGGTTGTGGTGTTGCTGCTCATGGCGTGGCAAAGCCTGCGCAACGACACCTTGCTGGGCGGGGCGTCGGCACGTCGCTCGCCGGGGGCGGTGTTGCGGGAGGCGGTGGTGCTCAACTTGCCCAATCCCAAGCTCTCCTTGTTCTTTCTGGCCTTTCTCCCGTTGTTCGTGCCGGCGGGCACCGAGGCGCCGACCCGGCTGATGCTGGGCTTGGGGGGGATCTTTATGCTGCTAACCTTGGCGGTCTTTGCTGCTTACGGTCTGCTGGCCGCCGGTTTGCGCGACACCTTGGCCTCGACGCGGGCGCGGGCGTGGATCCGGCGCGGCTTTGCTCTGGCCTTCGTCGGGCTTGCCCTCAAACTGGCCCTCACCACGCCTTAATGTGGGGTCTGGGGAGGCCCGCCTCCCCAGCCTTCCTTATCTTATCTTTCTGCCCACAACCTTGCGACTGCGTCTCACTTCTGCCAAAACAGGAGGCGTTTTCCCTGGGCCGGAAAGGACCATCCATGACTGTCGCGCGCGCCGAACCGTCTGCGTCGGGTCAGGCGGGCCTGTTCCACGAGGTGCTGCGTCACTACGAGGCGGTGTGGCGAGGAGGCGAGGGGATTGCGCCGATGCGCGACGTGAGCGTGGATCTGGCGGCGCCGGTGGCCGAGGGACGGGTCCAGATGCGGACCTTGGGCAATGGCCTGACCGTGACGGTTTCCGACTACGCCCTGCACGCCGACTTGGAGGAAACCTATGCCCTGCACGGGCCGCCGTTTGGCTTTAGCATCCTGATTGACGGGTGTTTTGATGTGTCCGTGCCGGCGCTGGGCCTGGAGCGGCGGGTGGCGGCGGGGGAGATCTGGATGCGGGCGGGGGACCTGGGGGTCTTGCACGCCCGCTCGTCGCGGGGCCAGCACATGCGCGGGGTGTCGGTGGACGTGCCGGCGCCGTATTTGGCGCAATGGCGCGAGGAAGGACCGGGGGCGATCCACCCGGCGCTGGGCGCGGTGCTGGCGGGCGAGGGGCCGGCCTGTCGCCCGTGCCCGTGCCAGGATCCCAGGGTACTGATGGTGGCGCGGCGTCTGGCCGCCAGCGACACGAGCAGCGCATGCGGACGGCTGCACGCCGAGGCCTTGACCTTGGACCTGCTGGCCCTGCTGTTGGCCCCGCCCGGGGAGTGCGCCAAGCCGACCAAGCGCCGCGACAGCGCCCTTGACGCCGCTTACGAGATCCTGCGGGCCGAGTACTTGGCGCCGCCCACCATTGTTGAGCTGGCGCGGCGGGTGGGGCTCAACGAATGCTATCTCAAGGCCGGTTTTCGCGAGCGTTTCGGCACCTCGATCGCAACTTGGGTGCGCACCGTGCGCATGCAGGAAGCCCGGCGCCTGATTGAAACCCAGGGCTACGGCGTGCAGCAGGCGGCTTTGGCGGTGGGCTTGTCCAACCCTGGCCACTTTTCGGCGGCGTTTCGCAAGGTCCATGGCTGTCCGCCCTCCCGCCTGCTGCCCTGAGGCGGGGTGGGGCCTTCTTGCGGTTGGCTTTCTCCCGATGGGAGCATCTTTCTTCCCGATCCGAGTAGCAGGGGGGTGGATAAGATATTAAGACTCGCTCTCAATATCTCCTTGAGAACGAGGATCTTTCCATGTCCTTCCCCCGTTCCGGGCATCGTCTGCCCTGGCCGGTTCTGGCCTCCGGTGTCCTGGCGCTGGGCCCCTTGCCCGTCGCGTCGGCCTTGGCCGCCGACGAGAGCGCCGCCGCCGCTCCCATGGTTCTGGAAGAGGTGACGGTGACGGCGCGGCGGGCCGAGGAAAAGCTGCGCGATATCCCCTTCAGCCTCTCGGTGATCAGCGCCGACGAGATTACCGCCAAGGGGGGCGGGTCGCTGGAATCCTTGTTGAGCGGTACCCCGGGGTTGGGCATCAGCTCGTATGGCGACAGCGAAAMCGCCAACGTCAAGATCCGTGGCGTCGGCTCGCTCAACCGGATCGGCGGCGATGACAGCTCGGTGGTGCTCTACCAAGACGGCATGCCGGGCAGTGTGTCGGAAATGTCGTCGCGCACCTACGACATGGAACGGATCGAGGTGATGAAGGGGCCGCAGGGCACCTTGTACGGCCGAAACTCCGAGGCCGGGGCCATCAACATGACCTCGCGCCGTCCCGGCGACACCCTGGAGGGGTATCTTCGCGCCGAGGGTGGCACCGACTTTTATCGCATGACGGAAGGCGCGGTCGGCGGTCCCCTGGTGGACACCCTGAAAGGACGGCTGGCCTTTCGCTACAGCGGCCAGGACCATTGGGTGGACAATGCCCAAACCGGCGAGCCCCTGACCAAGCCGGCCGATTTTGGTGTGCGCGGGACCGTGGTCTGGGAGCCCGGCCCCGACACCCGCCTCACCGTGATGGGCCAGCGCGACAGCCTGTCGGGCCACGTGGGCCTGATGGCCGTGCGGCCCTATGGCGGCGATCCCACGGTGGATTTTGCCGATGGCAGCGTGGAGGAAAAGAAGGATTCCACCCGCTTTTCCGCCGAGTTGAGCCACACCTTTCCTTGGATGGTAGCCACCTTGTTCAGTGGCTACACCCGGACCGACTATATGACCGAGGGGTCGTGGTACGAAGGGACGCTGTACAAAAAGCTGATTGGCTTTGTGCCTGATTCCAACCGCCGCTATTTGCTGTCGCGCGATGCCTTTAATCAGGAGCTGCGCTTGTCGTCGCGGCCCGAGGACAAGGTGTTCTGGGTGGCGGGGGCCAACTACTATAAATCAAACCGGGGCGTGGATACCCGTCGGGCCTATGACTCGATGAACCCGACCAATCCGTTCAATGCCACCATCGACCGCTCGGTGGTGGTGGACAGCGGCGCCCTGTTCGGAGAGGTCACCTATCCCCTGACCGACGCCCTGAAAGTGACCGGCGGCGTGCGCCAGACCTGGGAGCACAAGACCTATGACAGCGTCTGGCAGGCCAACGACAGCAACCCCAATCCGCTGCGCCGCTACACCGACAAGCAATCCCTCTCCGATGCCTACACCACGGGTCGAGTGGCGCTGGGCTACGACCTGACGCGCGAGGTCACGCTCTATGGCGTTTATGCCCGGGGCTACAAGTCGGGGGACTGGGGGGATTTCGGCTCCAACGCGGCGATGGGGCTGCCTGATGATTCCTACAAGGCGGCCAAGGTCAACAGCTACGAGGTGGGGGTGAAGTCGTCGTTCCTGGACGGGCGGGCCACCTTGAACGTCGCGGCCTTCCTCAACAAAACCAAGGACGACCACCTCGTCTTGTTCGACACCGTGACGTACGCCACCCAGGCCAAGAACTTCGACACCGAGAGCAAGGGCGTCGAGATGGAGGGATCCTGGCGGGTGGGCCATGGCTTCACCCTGGGCGGCAGTCTGGCCTACACCCACGCCACCATCACCAAGGTCCCAAGCGCGACCACCAGCGTGGCCAAGGGCAACCGGGTGCCGGAGACCCCGGCCTGGGGCTGGACCCTGTCCCTGACCCACGAGCAGCCCTTGCCCGACTTCTGGATGTTCAAAAACCCAGCGCTGGTGACCAGCCTCCAGAACAAGCATGTAGGCCAACGCGAGGCCGATCCCGAGAACAACTTCGATCTCCACGCCTATAACAAGCTTGATATGCGGGTTGGGGTCAACAGTGACGCCGCCGAGTTCTATGTCCGGGCGGAGAATTTGCTCGATGAGCGCTATGATATGTATGGGTATTATTATCCAGCCATGATGGCGGGCGGGAGCGATGCCCAGATTGGGTGGCCGGCGCCGGGGCGGAGCTTCATTGTTGGGGCGGCCTATCATTTCTGAGGGAAGGCCGGGGAGGCAGCCCTCCCCAGACCCCTCGTTTCCGGGGGGCCATCGGCCGACCGGTCGAAAAGATCACACACGGGAGATCCCCATGACCACCACGAGCAGCCTCCTGAGCGGGGTTCCTGAAACCATGCTGTGGACCCTGCACAACCGGGCCACCGAAGCCGGGCGTCCCGATGGCATCTTGAGAGACGAGATGGCCCGGCAGATCTACCGCAGCCTCGATTACGACTTCGAGCGCTCGTTTGGCAAGGCCGAGCCGTCGCACGGGGTGCGCTCGGTGGTGTTCGATGCCGAGGTGCGGGCCTTCCTCGCCCATCATCCCGACGGCGTGATCGTCAACTTGGGCGAGGGCCTCGAGACCCAGCGCTTCCGGGTGGCCGGGGAGCGCGCTTTGTGGCTGTCGGTGGACGTGCCCGAGGCCATCGCCATTCGTGAGCGCTTCATCACCCCGGACGAGCAGCACCACCACGTCGCCCTCAGCGTCATGGACCGCCAATGGTTCGATGCGGTGCCCTCGGGGCGTGCCGTGTTCATCACCGCCCAGGGATTGCTGATGTACTTCACCCCCGAGGACGTGGCGGCGCTGCTGCGCGACATGGCGGCGCGCTTCCCCGGGGCGTGGTTCATGTTCGACCACATCCCGCGCTGGTTCTCCGAGCGCACCTTGCGCGGCTACCAGAAAACCCCTCACTACACCGCCCCGCCCATGCCCTGGGGCATTAACCGCGACGAGGTGACGCCGACCTTGCGCGCCTGGCTGCCTGATCTGGCCGACCTTGTCACCGTGCCCTTTCGCTGGCCCCGGGGGGGGATGCGCTGGTTTTTGGGCACCATGGAAGCGATCCCCCTGCTGCGACGCTACGGCGCCGGCATGACCAAGATCCGCTTTGGAGGGGGGGATGCCTGAGGCCCCCCTGTTTGCGCCGGCTGGTGCGTCGTGTGCCGAGGCGCGGCGCACGCCCTGGGCCTTGCTGGCCAGCCTGTACATGACCCAGGCCTTGAGCCTGGGCTTTTTCTTTGTGGCGCTGGCGGCGATCTTGCGGGCCGGGGGGSCCTCGTTGTCCCACCTGGGTCTGGTCAGTGCCTTGGGGCTGGTCTGGGCGCTTAAGGGGGGGTGGGCCCCTGTGGTGGACCGGCTCGCGCTCGGCCGGTTGGGTCATGAGCGCGGCTGGCTGATTGTCATGCAAGCCGCCATGGTCCTGACCTTGCTGGTTCTCATGCGCTTTGACCCCTTAAGCGAGTTCGGCTGGGTTTATGCCCTGAGTGTGCTGTTGTCGCTGCTGGCCGCCACCCAGGACGTGGCCGCCGACGCCTTGGCCTGTCGCCTGCTCGCCCCGGCCCAGCGCGGTCTGGGCAACGCGGTTCAGGTTGCGGGCGGGCTGGCCGGTCACATGCTGGGCGGCGGGGTGGTCTTGATGCTCTATCCCCGACCGAGGGGTCTGGGGAGGCCCCGCCTCCCCAGCCTTTCCTTCTCTCCTCTGCCCTGCGAGTCTCGCGCGCATGACCGCCTCCGCTCTCGACGACACCCTCGCGCGCATTGCCCGCCTCTGGCAGGCCGGCGCCCGGGCCAAGGCCGAGGATGCAGCCTGGGATCTCGTGCGCGGTCGCAATCCGGGCCTGGGCAAAAAACCGCGCACCGGCATCGAGCGGGCCGGCCGGGCCGCCTTCCTTGGCCATGCCCTGTGGCGGGCCCGGGCCTATGACGCGGCCATCTTGGTGTTGACCCAGGGCCGGGCCGAAGACCCCACCTCGGTCGATGTCGGCATGCTGCTCGCCGCCTCCTTGCGCGAGAACGACCAGTGGGAAGAGGCCGTCGAGATCGCGCGTGCGACCTTGGCCCTGCGGCCCACCCTGGCCGTCACCTTTTCCCTGCTGCTGCGCTGCCTGCTCGACCTTGGCCGCCCGCGCGAGGCCCTGGCCGAGGCCCGCGCCGCCCTAACCCGCTTTCCCCTCGACGCCCCCATGGGGCGGGCCGCCGCCCGCGCCCTGACCCGGCAAGGCCACGTGGACGAGGCGGTGCAAGCTCTCCAGCCCCTGGGCGCCCTGGCCGATCACGGAGCGGCGGCCTTGGCCCAAGCAGCTCACGCCCTGACCACGGCGGGCCGCCTGAGCGAGGCCCTGCCGCTCTATCGCAGCGCCACGGCGCGCGCGCCCACGCTGGCCGAGGCCCACGACGGCGTGATCGCCTGCCTGCACGGCCTGGGCCGCCTTGACGAAGCCCTGGACGCCCGCGAGCGGGCCGACCGCCTGATCCCGGGCTTTTCCAACCAACGCCTCGACTTCCCCGTGCCCTTGCGCTTTGTCCCCCTGGAGGACGCGGGCGAGGGCCCCTTGGATCCCAGCCGGGCCTTGCTGGTCAATGGCATTGGCGTGTTGCCGGCCCGGCCGCTGGGCGTGGCCCAGATCAAGGGCGCGGTTGAGGCCGGGGGCGCCTTCCGTTGCACCGTCGTGGACCTCAATGCCCAGGTCTACCATCAGATGATCCGCGCCGTGCGCCGGGGCGAGACGGCGCTCGACTTCGATGAGCGGGCGGCGCTGGACGATGCCTTTGCCCGCATGGAAGGGCTTGATCCCTTGTTCGTCGATCCCGAGGGCTACAAAACCCTGGCGCCCTCCTTGCTCCTGGGCCTGTCGCTGGCCGGGCGGACCTTGCAAGGCCAGTTCAGCCGCGCCGATGCGGGCGAGGGGCCGGTGTCGTGGATCGTCGAGGCTTGCGCCCGCCATCTGTTGAGCGTGCCGGCGGCGGTGATCGGCTTTTCGATCACCTTCACCGACCAGCTTGCCTTCACCCTCCAGTTGGCCCGGATCCTCAAGGCGCGTCGCCCCGAGGTCACGCTGGTGTTTGGCGGGGGCTTCTTCAAAGACAGCGACCTGGACGGCTTCGTGACCGAGCCCTGCGTCGATGCCGTGGTGCTGGGCGAGGGCGAGCGGGCCTTTCTGGCGGTGCTGGAGGCTCGGCGCGACGGCCGCCCCCTGGCCGAGGTGCCTGGGGTGGTCTGTTACGACCCCACGACCGACACCCTCTCGCGCCGGCCCAACACCTTGGCCGTGCGCCCGGCCGAGGCCCCCTTTGCCGATTTCAGCGACCTGCCGGCCGAGACCTACCTGACCCCGGCGCCGGTCGTGCCGATCCTGGGCTCGCGCGGCTGCTACTGGCGCCGCTGCACGTTTTGCAACCATCACGCTTCTTACGCCGCCTCCTACAAGGCCACGCCGATCGCCCGGCTGGTCGATGAACTAGCCCACCATATCGGCCAGGGCGTGCGGCACTTCACCTTTGTGGACGAAATGGTCCCGGCGGTGCGCTTGGCCAAACTCTCCCAGGCCATCCTCGAACGCGGCTTGGACTTGCGTTATTATGTGCTGGCCAAACCCACGGCCGACTTCACCCCGGACTGTCTCGAGCTGATGCACCGGGCCGGGTGTGTGTGCGTCTATTGGGGGCTGGAATCGGGATCGGACCGGGTGCTCGCGCGCATGGACAAGGGCAACGACAGCGCCACCGCCGCCGCCACCCTGGCCGCCGCCGCCCGGGCCGGGATCCGCAACCACGTGTTCTTGATGGTCGGCTTTCCCGGCGAGACCCGGACCGATCTCAAGGCCACCCTTGATTTTGTCCACGCCCAGCGCGACCACATCCACGCCGCCGTCGCCGGGCCCTTTGTCTTGGAGCGTGGCACCCCGGTCCACAACGAGCCGGCCCGCTTCGACATTCGCCACGTTTACCCCTCGCGCGCCCTGTGCGACAGCACGCTGGCCGACTACGAAATAGACGAGCGGATCAAGGGCATCATCACCCAGGCCCAGGCCCAGCGGTATGCCGAGGTGATCCGTGCTGGCTTCCTCGATCACCTTTCGGCCTATGGTCCTTGTCTTGGGACGCCGCGCGACCATGTGGTGGTGCTCTACGATCACGCGCCCTCGGCCGTGCCCGCGCCCCCCCTGCCCGACCCGGAGGCCCTGTGGGCCCGGATTGACACCGGCCAGCCCGTGCCGAAGGCCACCATGGATTTCACCCTGACGCCTCGCTGGCGCCGCGAGCGCGCCCCCGAGGTCGGAGGTTCGACATGACGCACGAGACGCACGAGCACGAACACAAGCATAGCCACGACCACCCCCATACCCATGTGCATCGCCACGAGCACGCCCACGCCGATGGTACGGTCCACAGCCACGAGCATGGCCATACCCACAGCCACGAACACGGCCACCAGCACAGCCATCCCCACGATCACGGCCCGGAAGGTCACGCGGCCGGCCACGACCACGACCACCTCCATCACGACCGCAAACCGCACGACCACCACCACGCGGCGGACGATCTGGACGGCCACGACCATCCCCATCCGCCGACTTGATCTTGGGAGACGCCTGATGCGCTTTGGCCTCAGCACCGGCAATTTCCGCACCCTTTGCGCCCACGCCGGCCGGGCGCGCCGCTATCTGGTCTATGAGGTGGACGAGGCCGGTACCCTGAGCGCGCTGGCGCCGTTGCAACTGGCCCCGGGCATGACGGTGCACGATTTCCATGGTCGGGGGCCTCATCCCCTCGACGATCTCGACGTGGTTCTGACCAACGGCTGCGGCCGGGGCTACATCGCCCGGATGCGCGCGCGCGGGGTGCGGGTGCTGCTTACTCCCGAGCGCGACCCGGAGGCGGCCATCCGCGCCGTGTTGGAGGGGCGTTTGACCGAGGAGACCATGGGCGAGCAGGGGATCATGTCGTGCCATGGCGAGGCGCAGCACGCCGGGGGCGGGGTGGGAAGCCCATAAAAAAGGAAGGCTGGGGAGGCGGGCCTCCCCAGACCCCTCGGTCCTTTTAGGATGTGAACTTAGGAAAGGCATCTTCATGCAGTCCGACGACGCGACCCAGCCCCGCAGCGACATTTGGGGGGGCGGTTTGCCAGTGGCCCAGCCGCCGTTATGGAAGCGATCAACGCGTCCATCGGTTTTGACAAGCGCCTCTACCGTCAGGACATCGCCGGGTCGCGCGCGCACGCGGCCATGTTGGTGGCGGTGGGCATCCTGAGCGAGGCCGATGGGAAGGCGATCGACGAGGGGCTGGTCCGCATCCAGGAGGAAATCGAGGCCGGCACTTTCGTCTTCAGCACCCGCCTTGAAGATATCCACATGAACGTGGAGACCCGCCTCAAGGAGCTGATCGGCGACGCCGCCGGCCGTCTGCACACCGCGCGCTCGCGCAACGATCAGGTGGCCACCGACTTCCGCCTGTGGATCCGCGACGCCATCGACCACCTCGACAGCCTGCTGTTGGACCTCCAGCGCACCTTGATCACCCAGGCCGAGGCCCACGCCGCGACCATCATGCCCGGCTTCACCCACCTGCAAGCGGCGCAGCCGGTCACGCTTGGTCATCACCTGCTGGCCTATGTCGAGATGCTGGKGCGCGACCGCGGCCGCTTTGCCGATGCTCGCCGCCGCCTCAACGAATCCCCCCTGGGCTCGGCCGCCCTGGCCGGCACCCCCTACCCCATCGACCGCGCGATGACCGCCCGGGCGCTGGGCTTCGACCGCCCGTGTGCCAACTCGCTCGACGGCGTGTCGGACCGCGACTTCGCCCTGGAGTATCTGGCGGCCGGCAGTGTGCTCGCCGTTCATCTCTCGCGCTTGGCCGAGGAACTGGTGATCTGGACCAGCGCCCAGTTCGCCTTCGTCCGCCTGCCCGATGCCTATTCCACCGGCAGTTCGATCATGCCGCAAAAGCGCAACCCCGACGCCGCCGAGCTGGTGCGGGCCAAGGCTGGGCGGGTGATCGGCGCCCTCAACAGCTTGCTCATCGTCATGAAGGGCCTGCCGCTGGCCTATTCCAAGGACATGCAAGACGACAAGGAGCCGGTGTTCGAGGCCACCGACACCTTGGAACTCTGCGTCACCGCCATGACCGGCATGATCGCCCACATGACCCCGAACGTCGAGCGCCTGCGCGCCGCCGCCGGTCAGGGCTTCACCACCGCCACCGACTTGGCCGACTGGCTGGTGCGCGAGTTGGGGACGCCCTTCCGTCAGGCCCATGGGGTGGCCGGCGCTCTGGTGCGCCTTGCCGAGACCAAGGGAGTGGGCCTGGAGGATCTGAGCTTGGCCGAGATGCAGACTGTTGAGCCGCGTCTGACTCCCGAGGCCGCCCAGGTTCTGACGGTGGAGGCCTCGGTTCAGGCGCGCGCCAGCTTTGGCGGCACCGCCCCGCAGCGGGTTCGCGAGGCCTGCGCCGCGGCTCGTCAGCGGTTTTTGGTGGGAGAAGGGGGGTGATCGGCTGCGCCGTTCTCCAGGGGCAAAAGGGAAGGCTGGGGAGGGGCCGCGCCTCCCCAGCCTTTCCTTGTTTTTTTTAAGGCTGGGGAGGCGCGGCCTCCCCAGACCCCTCGGCTACTCGCGCTCCTTGCGCGTCAGGGCGAGGTGGATAATCCGCTTCATTACGGTGGGCAGGGCGTGGTCCTTGAGGGCGCTGGGGGCGACCCAAACCCCGGCGACGTGGGCGTTGGCGCTCACCCGCGCGGCCATGACATCGAGTTCCAGGTGGAAATGGGTGAAGGTATGGCGTACCCGGCCGGGGATCAGGCGCCAGTCAGCCGCCAGCGGGGCATGCGGGATGGCGTCGGCCGGGGTCCAGGGCTCGGGCCGCCACTCGGTGGACGGGACTTCCATCATGCCGCCCAGCAGGCCCTGGGCCGGACGGCGGCGCAGCAGCAAGCTGCCGTCCGGCCGCTCGGCCCAAAAGGCGACGCCTCGGCGGGTGGGCTTTTCCGGCTTGGCGGCCTTGGCCGGCACGCTCTCCTCGATCCCCTGGCGGCGCCCAGCGCAGGGGTCGCGCCACGGGCACAGGCCGCAGGCCGGCGAGCGCGGGGTGCACAAGGTGGCCCCCAGATCCATGACCGCCTGGGCATAATCCCCGGCCAGCGCCGGGTCGGCCGGGGTCAGGTGGGCGGCCAGAGTGTCGAGGCAGGGCCGCGCCCCCGGCAAGGGCTCGGTGATGGCGAACAGGCGGGCCATGACCCGCTCCACATTGCCATCGACCACCACGGCCCGCTGGCCAAAGGCGATGGCCGCCACCGCCGCCGCCGTGTAGGCCCCAATGCCGGGCAGGCGGCGAAGCTCGGCCTCGGTTCCCGGGAAGGCGCCGCGCTCGGCCACCTTTTGCGCGCAGGCATGCAGGTTGCGGGCTCGGGCGTAGTAGCCCAGGCCGGCCCACTGGGTGAGAACGTCGTCGAGCGGGGCGGCGGCCAGGGCGGCGACCGTGGGCCAGCGCGCGAGAAAGGCCTCGTAATAGGGTTTGACCGTGGCCACCGTGGTTTGTTGCAGCATGACCTCCGACAGCCAGACCCGGTAAGGGTCCGCCTGCCCGCCTTTGACCCGCCATGGCAGGTCGCGGCCGTCGCGGGCATACCACGCGAGCAGGCGAGTCGTCAGAGTGTCCGGCGGCACGCCCAAATCGGGAACAAAACAAGTCTTTTTGGCCATTACCCCCTCATTTGACCAGAATATCGCTCTGCCGCGTTGGTAGAGGCTACGAATGCGCGGATGCCACAAGGCGGTGGTGATCGCCTCGACCAGATCGGCGGGCATGTCGGTGGTGGTCACCAGCACCGCCCCCACCTGAAGGGTCGGCACCGGGTCGGGATTGTCGTAGATGCCAGGGGCGATCTCGCCCAGCGTCAGGTAGGGCACCCGGGCCACCAGTTTGGCCAGCCCCGGGGCGGCGACGGGGACCACCTCCAAGGCGCAGCGCTCGCGCAGCGACGACACCAAGGTAACGGGCTCGCCACCAAAAAAGAAAAAGGCATCCAGCGCGCCCTCGGCCAGCCGGTCAGCGGCGGGGGTGGGAGGATCGTAGGAGGCCTGGAGATCGGTTTCCGCCAGCCCGGCCGCTTTCAAGACCAGACGCACGCTTACCAAGGTGCCCGAGCCAGGGTCGCCCAGCGACACCTTGCGCTTGCGCAGGTCGCTCAAGCCCTTGATGCCCGACCCGGCCCGCACCACCAAATGCAGGCTCTCGGTGTACAAGGTGCCGATGGCCCGCAGCCCCGGCAGCGACGGCACACCCTCGGCAACGCGGGTGCCGCGATAGGCATCGTAGGCGACATCGGCCTGGGAAATGGCAAGGTCGAGGAGGTGGGTGGCCAAGCCCGATAGGTTGTCCACCGAGCCCCCGGTCGATTGCGCCACGGCGATCAGCCCGGGCACCCCGCACGAGCCGCCGCGCTCGCACGGGCGCGACCCCGGGGGATTGGAAATGGCGCTGGCGATCTGGCCGCCCACGGGAAAATAGGCCCCGCCGGTGCGCCCGGTGCCAATGCGCACGAACCGGACATCGTCGGTCCGGTTGGGGCCGGTGGGAAACAGGCCGGCCGGCGCGGGGGTCTGGGCTTGGGCCGCCCGGGCCAACGGCAGCGCCGCAAGCAAAGGCAAGCAGGCCAGCAAGGCGCGGCGTGTCAATGGCATGCGGTCCTTCCCCCTCGGTCGCGTGTCCGGGCCACAGAACCCCACAACCATGGCGCTGGCATGGCAGGGTGGCGATAGGGCCCGGATCCTCTCTGGAGATCGGCCTGCCCTGGTGGTGGTGCAAGGTTTTTCCGGAAAGGGAAAAAGGAAGGTTGGGGAGGCGGGCCTCCCCAAGCCCCTCCATTCCTTAGCGGCGGGCGGCGAGGGCGACGCCGGTGCCGGCCACTGCCATGCCGGCCAGGGCCAGCGGGCCCAGGGGTTCGTCGTACAAGGCCCAGGCCATCAAGGCGGTGACGGGGGGCACCAGATAAAACAAGCTGGCGACCTGAGAGGCGCCGCCGCGCTTGATGAGCAGCAGCAGCAAGAACACGGCGCCCACCGACAAGCCCAGCACCAGCCACACCAGACCGGCAATGAACTCGCCCGTCCAGGCGATGGTCCGGGTTTCCAGCAAGAAGGCGAGGGGCAGCAGGGCCATCGTTGACACGGTGAACTGGAGGAAGGAGGCCATCCCTAGGTCCACGCCCTGACAAAAGCGCTTTTGATACAGCGTGCCCACGGTCAGGCCGACCAAAGCCAGCAGGCCGCCCCCCAGCGCCGGCAGGCCGAAGCCGCTAAATAGGGTGTCGCCCTGGGGGGCCAGCTTTTCCCCCAGCACCATGATCACGCCGATCAGGCCCAGCCCCAGCCCACCCCACTGGCGCCGGCTGGGACGCTCCCCCAGCAGCGGCAAGGCCAAAGCGGCGGTCAACAGGGGCTGCAAGCCGGCGATCAGGGCGATAAGCCCGGCCGGCATGCCGCGATCCACGGCAAAGAACACCCCGCCCAGGTACCACGCATGGACCATGAGCCCGGCGACCACCACGTGGAAAAAGCTGCCCCCGTGCGGGACCGGCGCCCGGCGCGCCAGCACCACCGGAAGCAACACCAAGGCCGTCAAGCCAAAGCGCAGCGCCAAAAAGGTAAACGGCTCGCTGTACGGCAAAACCGCCCGCGCCCCAACAAACCCACTACTCCACAACACCACAAACAACGCCGGCAACACACGAGACATTCCCCCCCCCCTCCTTCGTTTCACGTGAAACGCACCCCCCTCAGGGCCGGAGGGGTCTGGGGAGGCCCGCCTCCCCAGCCTTCCCTCTCGCTCGACGGCCTGACCTTGCTCAACGCCCCGGGCCAGCGCGAGGAGGCCATGGCCATCGCCGTGATGCTGCGCGAGGCCCTGGAAACCGAGGGGCGCACGGCCGCCCTGGTCACGCCAGACCGCACCTTGGCGCGCCGGGTGGCCGCCGCCCTTGACCGCTGGGAGATCGCAGTGGACGACAGCGCCGGGCGCCCGCTGTCCAACACCCCGGTGGGCGCCTTCTTGCGGCTGGCCGCCCATGCCTGTGCCGAACAGTTGGCGCCGGTGGCCCTGCTGGCCTTGCTGCAACATCCCCTGGCGGCGGCGGGCGAGGCGCCGGCGGTGTTTCGCGCCCGGGTGCGCCGCCTGGACCGCGAGGTCCTGCGCGGCCCCCGGCCGGCCCCGGGCTTTGCCGGCCTTTATGCCCTGCTGGCCGACCAGCCGCCCCGCATTGCCCTCTCGCTGCGCCGGGGCCTGGAGCGCCTGGAACAGTTGGCCCATCCCTTTCTCGACCAACTGGCGCGGGACGAAAGCACCTTAGCCGAACTGCTGGACGCCCATCTGCGCTTTGCCGAGGGCTTGGCGGCGGCGCGCATCGACGGCGTTGTGATGCCGGGACCGACGCGGCTGTGGGCCGGCGAGGCCGGCGAGGCGGCAGCCCTGGCGCTGGCCGACCTGATGGACGCCGCGCCCTCCCTGGGATCCCTGGCGCCCCGGCATTACCCGGCCCTGTTCGAGACCTTGCTCGCCCAAACGCCGGTGCGTCCGCGCTTTGACCGCCATCCCCGGCTGGCCATCTGGGGCCCGCTGGAAGCGCGCCTGCAACGCCCCGATCTGCTGATCCTGGCCGGCCTCAACGAAGGCACGTGGCCGGCTCAAAGCGACACCGGCCCGTGGATGAGCCGGCCCATGCTCCAGGCCCTGGGCCTGCCCCAGCCCGAGCGCGCCATTGGCTTGGCCGCCCACGACCTCTCCCAGGCCCTGCACGCGCCCGCGTTGGTGCTCTCGCGCGCGGCCCGGGTCGAGGGCTCGCCCACCGTTCCCTCGCGCTGGCTGACCCGCCTCGCCGCCGTGGCCCAAGCCGCCGGCTTGGGCGGAGCCTGGGCCGAGGCTGAAGCCCGAGGCGCCGAGCGCTTGGCCTGGGCCCGCCATCTGGAGCAACCGCCGGGCCCCCCGGCTCGCACCCGCCAGCCCGCGCCCTGCCCGCAGGTCAAGGACCGACCCCGTCGCTTGTCGGTGACGCGGGTGGAAACCTGGATGCGCGACCCTTATGCCCTGTATGCCGAGTTCGTCTTGCGGCTGCGCGAACTGGATCCCCTGGACGCCGACCCCAGCCGAGCCGATTACGGCACCTTGATCCATGGCGTCTTGGAGGACTTCGTGCGGGCGTGGCCGCGCGCCTTACCCCCCGATCCCGAAGCCGAACTGCTGCGCCTGGGCCGGGCGCGCTTTGGCGCCTTGATGACCCGGCCCGGGGTCAGGACCTTCTGGTGGCCGCGGTTTCAGCGGATCGCCGCCTGGGTGGCCCGGCGCGAACGCGAGCGCCGCCCCGCGTTGGCCGAGACCCTGGCCGAGGTCCAGGCCAGCTTGACCCTGGAGGGACCAGAGGGCCCCTTTGTCCTCACGGCCAAGGCCGACCGCCTGGAGCGCCGGCGCGACGGATCCTTGGACATCATCGACTACAAGACCGGCGCGCTGCCCACCCTGGCCGAGGTGGACGCCGGTCTCTCGCCCCAATTACCCCTGGAGGCGGCCTTGGCGCAAAGCGGCGCCTTCGCCGGCGTGGGGGCGGCGCCGGTGGCCGGGCTGAGTTTCTGGCGCCTGAGCGGCGATGCCCAGGGCGGCACGGCGCGACCGGCCAGCAAGGACCCGCAGGCAGCGGCCCAAACCGCCCTGGCGGGGCTCCAGGCCTTGATCCGCCTGTTTGACGACCCCGCCACGCCCTACATGGCCCGGCCCCACCCCGACCACGCGCCGCGCTTTAACCCCTACCAGCATCTGGCGCGGGTGCGGGAATGGGCGGGCGGCGAAGACTAGACCAAGGGGCCGGAGAGGCCCGCCCCGCTGGACCGGTCTTGCCTGCCGGCTCAACTGGCCATGGAATAGTCGTCTTCCAGATCGGCCTTGGGGACAGGGGCCTTGCCCTTGGGGCGGGGGGAGGCCTCCTCGTCTTTCTCGTCTTCGTCGTAATAGGCCACATAGGGATCATCCGGTTTGGCGGCGCGATGCACCTTGATCCGATGCAGCAAAATCGCAATCCCCAGGCCGACCCCCGCCACCGCCATCAGCCCCCCCAGCACGGTGGCCAAGCCCACCAGAAGACCGGTGAAAGAAAATTCCCCGCTGTCGTCTGCGGCGTCTCCCCCCTCGGCCTTGGCGCGCTCCGCTTGGCGGCGCTGGCGTTCTAGCTCGCGCTCCTTTTCGCGGGCCGCCTTGGCCTGGGCGATGGCTTCTTGCGCCCCTTCCGGCATCAAGGTGATGGTGCGGGCGGTCCGGGCCTCCTGTTCCGCCTTGTCGGCCGATACCCCTGGCGGCGGCAAGACGGCGGCGGCCGGAGAATTGGGGGCCGGGAGGCTGGTCGCCGGGGGCGGCACCGGCACGGGATCATCCGCCGGGGGCCAAGGGGCGCTGGCGGTCTGCGGGGGCGCCGACGACGCGGGACCATTGGGGCTCGGAGTGCCGGGGTCTGGGAATGCCTCCGCAACGGGCGCCGCGCCGCCCCCTTCCTGGGGCAGAGCCTCGGGCTCGATCAGATCAACCGGAGGGGGCTGGGTGTAATCAAGCGAGGTGTCCTGGGGCGGGGCCTTGGGAACGCGGTAGGCTTGAGCGGCCCCGTCCTTCATCAGACCTAAACGGGCGGCTATCACGCACACAGGCAAAGTGCGATAAGCCGGATGGGCGCCCACGCATTCCTGGGGGCGCTCGGGCGGCGGTTCTGAAGGGCGGTTGATCCACACCGCGGTCGCCCCCTTATCAACCGCCGCCGCTGGCTTGTCCTGGCTCGTTCCCTGGCCCGTGCCTTTTCCCTGGCTCGTGCCCTTTGAGGGAGCCGCCTCCTTGGCCGCCCCGGTTTCCTTGGGCATCGCACCGGCGCTGGCGGCAGGGGTCAAGGGCTGGGGCGTGGAATCGCTGGCGCAGCGATAGACGGTCTTGCCGGTTTTCAGATCAAGGGTCAGCTCGCCCACGGCATCGCCGGTGGCGCCTTCCTTGCCGATGCAGCGCCCGATGGCGTTTTCCAGGGCATCGGTGGGCAGGCCCTGGGCCAGGACACTCGGGGCGAGAGCCGGCCCGAACAGCAGCCCTCCGGCCACGATCCCGACCCACGACGCGCCCCATTCCCGACGCCCCTGAACCCGGCAAAAAGGAAAAGCGGTCATGACGGGTATCCCTCGCGCGCTCGGGCCATAATGCCTTCTTTTACAATAGGCGCCCGGCCGGAGATTGAAAAGGTTTGCCCGAAACAAAGGCACGGGCTATCCCAACCTAGGGGGAGAGGGTGCAAAGCAGGTCCCCCCACGTCATAAGCTTTCAGCATGAGGACACAGGACCAATGGTCGAGCGGGTGAGAGTCGCCATTTTGGGCGCCAGCGGATACACGGGGGCTGAACTGGTCCGCCTGTTGTCGCGCCATCCGCGCGTGACGCTGGCGGCGCTGACCGCCAATCGCAAAGCGGGGCAGGCCTTGGCCCAGGTCTTTCCCCACCTGGGGGGCCTGGACCTGCCCGTCCTGAGCTCGGTCGAGGCGGTGGACTGGGCCGGCATTGATTTCGTCTTCTGCGCCCTGCCCCACGGCACCACCCAAGCCCTGCTGCGCGACCTGCTGGACGGTCCCCACGGCGGGCGGCTGCGCATTGCCGATCTGTCGGCCGATTTCCGGCTGCGTGACCCCGAGGTGTATGCCCAGTGGTACGGCCATGCCCATCAGGCAGTGGACCTGCAAAAGGAAGCCGTCTACGGCTTGACCGAACGCAACCGTACCGCCCTCAAGACGGCGCGGTTGGTGGCCGTACCCGGCTGCTACCCCACCAGCGCCCAGTTACCGCTGTCTCCCTTGCTGGCGGCGGGCCTGATCGAGACCGATCCCCTGATCATTGATGCCAAGTCGGGGGCGTCGGGCGCCGGGCGCGAGGCCCGGGAGGGCTCGTTGCATTGCGAGGTCTCGGAAGGCGTGCACGCCTACGGCATCGGCGGCACCCACCGCCACACCCCCGAGATCGAGCAGGAACTGTCGCTGGCGGCGGGACGGCCGGTGCGGGTGACCTTCACCCCCCACCTGATGCCCATGAATCGGGGGATCCTCAGCACCATCTACGTCCGCCTGACCGAGGGCACCACGGTGGACGCCCTGCGCGACCATCTGGCCGCCACCTATGCCGGCGAGCCCTTCGTCCGGGTGGTGTCGGCCAGCGAGGCGGTCCACACCCGGCATGTGCGCGGCTCCAATCACGTGCTGATCGGCGTGCATGCCGATCGCTCCCCGGGCCGCGCCATCTTGGTGTGTGCCGAGGACAATCTGGTCAAGGGCGCCTCGGGACAGGCTATCCAGGACATGAATGTCATGCTGGGCTTCGAGGAAACCCTGGGCCTGGGGCAAGCCCCCCTGTTTCCCTGATCCTGCCCGTTCCCCGATCCTGCCCATTTCCCGATCCTGACTGAGCACGGAGAGAGACGATGAGCCCGCTGCCGCCTCCCCTGATCTTGCCCTTCAAGGGCGTCTGGCCGCGCGTCGCCGACGACGTGTTCCTGGCCCCCGGTGCCGTGATCGTCGGCGATGTCGAGATCGGCGCCGGCTCCAGCGTGTGGTTTGGCTGTGTGCTGCGCGGGGATGTCAACGCCATCCGGGTGGGGGAGCGGGTCAATCTCCAAGACGGCACCATCGTCCATGTCACCAGCGGCGGCTGGCCCACTACCATCGGCAACGACGTCACCGTGGGCCATCGCGCCATTTTGCACGCCTGCACCTTGGAGTCCGACAGCTTCGTCGGCATGGGGGCAACGGTGATGGACGAGGTGGTTGTGGAGTCCTGGGCCATGGTCGCCGCCGGGGCCCTGGTCACGCCGGGCAAGCGGGTCGGCGGCGGGACCTTGTGGGCCGGCAGCCCGGCCAAGGAGCGCCGCCTTCTTTCCCAGGAGGAGAAGGATGGGTTTCGCACCTCGGCGGCCCGGTATGCCGAGTTGGCGCAGGGGTATCGCGCCGGGTAGGGCTGGCGGAGGAACAAGGCTGGGGAGGCGGGGCTTCCCCAGGCCCCTCCTTTCCCTGGAAAAACAGAACATCGTTCTGGAATTTTATTTGGTGGCGCGGCGGGAGAGGCTGAGGAGGGCGGCCAGGGTGGCTAAGGCGGCGGCCAGTCCCAGGCAGGTTGGCGCGGCGCTGGACCCGCCGCGGGCCAACAGCACGGCCACCAAGGCCGACCCCAGGCACCAGCCGCTCACCCGGGCCACGGCCAGCATGCTTCCGGCAGCGGCGGCGCGCCGGGTGGGGCCAGCGGTCATGAGAGTGGCGTTGTTGGGGGTTTGGAAAAAGCCAAACCCCAGACCGCACAAGGCCATCCGCCAGACCACATCAAGGTCGGACGGCGCAGGTGGCAATAGGGCGAGCAGTGCTAGGCCGAGTGCCAGGATGCTCAAGCCCAGACTGCTGAGGATCCAGGCGGGCAACCGGGCACTAAGGCGGCCAGCCAAGGGCGCGGCCAGGATGACCATCACCGGCCACGGCGTGACCAAGGCACCGGTGGCCAGCGCCGAGCGCCCCAGTTCGCTCTGGAACAAGAAGGGCAGCGCCACATAGGCCAGGATCTGGGCCGCGTAGGTGGCGATCGAGGTCAGGACCGACAACGAAAACAGCGGCAGGGCCAGAAGATCGAGAGGCAGCAAGGGGTCGGGGCGGTGGCGTTGCTGCCAGACCAGGGCAACACCGGCTGCAAGCGCCAGTCCCAACAGCCCGAGAGAGAGCAGCAGCCCTTCGCGGCCCAGGGCATCGACTCCGGTGACGAGTCCGCCCAGGGCGAGAGCCGCCAGCCCGGCGCCAACCGCATCGAACGGCCGTTGACCGGCTTGGCTCGGCGGCGCCAGCCGCCAAAACACCAGGAAGGCGAGGCTGGCGATGGGCAGGTTGACCAAAAACAGCCAGGGCCAGTCGGCCACCGACAAGATCAACGCCCCCAGCGACGGCCCGGCCGCGCCACTGACCGCCACGACCATAGCGACCAGAGCCAGCCCCTGGGCGATGCGCTCGCGCGGGAAGAACGAGCGGATGAGGGCCGGGCCCAAGGTGGCGAGGCAAGCCGCGCCCATTCCCTGAACGGTGCGGGCCGCCACCAGAGCCGGCAGGCTGGGCGCCAGGGCACAGGCCAGCGAGGCCACGGTAAAAATCAGCAAGCCCAGGAGATACAGGCGCTTGGCGCCGATGCGCTCGGCCAGCCCGGCGGCGGGCAGCAGGCAAGCGGCGGTTCCCAGTTGATAGGCGTTGATCACCCACACCGTGGCCCCCTCGCTCACCGCGAAGTCGTGGCTTAAGGTGGGCAAGGCCAAGGTGGCAATGGCGCCGTCAAGGCTGATTAAGGTCGCACCGCCCAAAACGCAGGCGGTTAGCCAGCGGCGTGGACCGGGGGAGGAGGCGGAAGGTGTGGTCATGGAGGGGATCCAGTAAGAAAGCCAGGGCAAAAAAGGGAAGGCTGGGGAGGCTCGCCTCCCCAGGCCCCACATTCATGGTGACCCGCCGCAGTGAGGGACCCCCAGGATTGGAGGGGTCTGGGGAGGCGAGCCTCCCCAGCCTTCCCTTTTTGCACGTCAGGAAGAGCGGTCAGTCTAGACGCCAAGCGCCTGTCCTGCTTTCGTCGGTGAGGCCATGAGTTTGGCGACTGGGACAAAATGCGCAACGCCCCGTTTCGGCCTTTTCGACCAGCACGCCTTTATGCAGCCCTCCCCTCCCCTTCTGGAGACGAAGCGTGCCGGATCCGAGCGAACGCAGGCGCAATTTTGTGGGCGCGGTGGTGCTGGTGCTGGTGAGTTGGATCACCATCCTCGGGGCTCTCCCCTCCTGGCTGCCTCCCCAGCCCCGCCATCGCCCGATCAAGGTCGGAATCTTGCATTCGCTGACCGGCACCATGGCGGTTTCGGAGCGCTTGGTTGCCGATGCCACCTTATACGCCATCGAGGATCTCAACCAGCGCGGCGGCGTGCTCGGGCGCAAGGTGGAGGCGGTGGTGGTCGATGGCCGGTCGGACTGGGGCGTCTTTGCCACCAGCGCCGAGCGCCTGATCACTCAAGAAAAGGTCTCGGCGGTGTTCGGCTGCTGGACGTCAGCCTGTCGCAAGACGGTCAAGCCGATTTTTGAGCGGCGCGACGCGGTGTTGTTCTATCCGGTGCAGTACGAGGGCCTGGAGCAGTCGCCGAACATTATCTATACGGGAGCGGCTCCCAACCAGCAGATCATCCCGGCCGTCAAATGGACCCTTGACCACCTGGGCCGCCGCCTGTTCTTGGTGGGCTCGGACTATGTGTTTCCCCGCACCGCCAACAAGATCATCGCTGCCCAAACCGCCGCACTCCAAGGTGAGGTGGTGGGCGAGGCCTATGCGCCGCTAGGCAGCCAGGACTTTACGGCGATTGTCGCGGCCATCCAGGCGGCCCAGCCCGACGTGATCTTCAACACCATCAACGGGGATTCCAACCTAGGCTTCTTTCGCGCCTTGCGGGCCGCCGGCCTGACGCCCGAGCGCCTGCCGGTGATGAGCTTCTCCCTGGCCGAGTCCGAAGTCCGGGCCCTTGGTCCGGCCATGATGGCCGGCGACTATGCGGCGCGGAACTACTTTCAAAGCGTGGATACCCCGGAGAACCGCGCCTTCATCGCCGGGATTCAGCGACGCTTCGGCCCTGATACCGCGACCAGCGCGCCCATGGAGGCGGCCTATTTCGGGGTGATGCTGTGGGCGCGTGCCGTCGAGGAGGCGGGCTCGGCCGAGTTTCGCGACTTTCGCGCCACCATCAAGGGCCAGAGCATGGCCGCCCCGGGCGGCACGGTCACCATCGACCCCCAGACGCAACACACCTGGAAAACGGTGCGCATCGGCAAGATCCGCCCTGATGGCAATTTTGAGATTCTGTGGGATTCCCAGCGGCCGGTTCGGCCGGTGCCTTTTCCTTCCCTGCTGCCACGCCGCGAGGGGCTCGCCTTTCTGGAAGCGCTGTATCTGGGGTGGCGGGGCAACTGGCAAGCACCGCCGCCGCCCGGGCCTTAGGCGGTCACGATGAAGAAGAAGGCTGGGGAGGCGCGGCCTCCCCAGACCCCTCGGTTTGTCCTGTCCCTCCTGCGGAGCCTTTGTGATGCCCTCCAGACCCCGCCGCACCCGGCTTGCCACGGAAATCGCCGCCGGCTACCTGCTGCTGGGCGTTTTGCCGCTGGTCATGGTCGTCTGGGCCTATTTCAGTGCGTCCGAACAAGCCCTTGAGGAGGAAATCCGCCACAACGTCGCCGCGTTGGCCGACCAGAAGACGGCCCGCATCGAGGCCCTGGCCTTGGAGCATCTGCGCCGGGTGTCTTTGATGGCCCATCATCCGGCGGTTCAGGCGGCTCTGGGCGAAACCGGGCCGAGCTTGGCCCCCGAGGCCCTGGCCCACGCCGCCGAGACCTTTGGCGCCCATGACCTCCTGATCCTCGATCCCCGGGGCCGCTTGGTCTTTTCCCAGGCCCCGCCGCGTCACGAAGCCTTATTGCGCAGCGTGTTCGAGCGGGCACGCACCTTGCTGGAAAGCGACATCTCCGACTTCGCGCCCGGTCCCGAGGGGGCGCCCCCCTCGGCCTATGTCGCCGCCCCGGTCTTGAGCGCCGGCAGCTTGGTGGGCGTGGTGGCGATGGAGATCGACGCCTCGGCGGTGTTCGATGTGCTGGCCGATACCTTGAGCCTGGGCCGCACCGGCGAAACCCTGGCTGGAGGCCGGATCACCGAGGGAAGCATCGCCCTGTTTGGCCCCGTGCGCCACGAACGCGCCGCCCCGGTGCGCCTGGGCGAGGGGGATGCCCTGGCCCCCTTGTTCGAGCGGGCCTTGCGTGGCGAGCGCGGCGTGGGTGCGGCGGTGGACGACCGGGGCGAGCCGGTGCTCGCGGCGTGGCGCTACTTGCCCAGCTTTCGCTGGGGGCTGGTGGTCAAGATGGATGGGACCGAGGCCCTGGCCAGCGTCGAACGGCTGCGCGTCGTGGGTCTGTGGATCTCTGGCATGGCCGCCGTGTGCAGCCTGATCGCCGCGACCTTCCTGTCCCGGGCCATCACGGGACCGCTTAAGGAACTAGGCGAGGCGACCCGGGCCTTGTCACGCGGCCAGTTCGACACCCCGGTGACCCCGGCCGGCAGCCAGGAAATCGCCGACCTAGCCCACGCCTTCAACGACATGGCCCTGGAGCTGCACACCTACCACCGGGGTCTGGAGCGCAAGGTGGCCGAACGCACCCGCGACCTGCGCGACGCCAAGGACCGGGCGGAGGCCGCAACCCGGGCCAAGACCGAGTTCCTGGCCATGATGAGCCACGAACTGCGCACCCCGATGAATGGCATCCTCGGCATGGCCGAACTGGTGCGCGGCCGGGTCCTGGCCGATCCCCAGGCCCTGGCCTGGCTCAACACCATTCGCCAGTCGGGCGAGACCCTGACCGTGCTGTTGAGCGACCTGCTTGATATGTCGCGCGTCGATGTCGGCGAGGTGGCCTTTGACCAGCGCCCGTTCGCCCCCCGGGAGATGGCCGAGGCCCTGGTGGCGCTGATGCAGGTTCCAGCGGCGCAAAAAGGCCTCGCTCTGCGCCTCGACCTCCCCGCCTCCTTGCCCGAGGCCCTCTTGGGCGACCCCGCCCGCGTGCGCCAGATCTTGTTCAACCTGCTGGGCAACGCCATCAAGTTTACCGAAACCGGGGAGATCTGCCTTAGCGTCCACCAACATCCCGCCGCCCCGGGTCAGGTTGCCCTCGCCTTTGCCGTGAGCGATACCGGCCCCGGCATCGCCCCCGAAGCCCGGGCTACCTTGTTTCAGCCCTTCACCCAGGGCGACGCCTCAATCGCGCGGCGCCACGGCGGGGCCGGCCTGGGCCTCGCCATCGCCAAGCGGCTGGTCGATGGCATGGGCGGTCGCCTGGAGGTGGCCAGCCGCCCGGGCGAAGGCAGCACCTTCACCTTGGTCCTGAGCTTCGCCCAGACCGACGCCCGCGCCGGCCAGCCGGCCGATCCCGACACCGAGGTCCCGGACACCCCGCCCCTACGGGTGCTGATGGTCGAGGACGAGGAAGTCAATCGTCAGGTGTTGGCCGGCCTTCTAACCCGGGCCGGCCACACGGTGGTGGTGGCTCGTCACGGTCCCGAGGCCCTGACCCTGGCCGACGGCCTTCCCCTCGACGTAGCCCTGGTGGACATCCGCCTGCCCGGCATGGATGGCTTCGAGGTAGCCCGCCGCCTCAAGGAGTTGATGGCCCAGCATGGCCAGACCTATCCCCTGATCGCCGTCACCGCCAACCTGCTGCGCGAGGACCGCGAGGCCTATGCCGCGGCCGGCTTCCAAGGCGTGGTCGGCAAGCCCATCGACCCCCATCGGCTGTCCCAGGCCCTGTCCCGGGCGATCCAGGGCCAGCCCTTGCCCGAAACCCCGCTGCCCCCCGAAACCGAAGCCCTGCTCAATGAGCCCCTGCTGCGCGAACTGGAGGAAGCCCTGGGACTGGCCGAACTAGAGCGCTTGGCCCTGCTGGCCGAAGCCGCGCTGGATGCCGCGCGCCAACGCTTGGCCCGCGCCCTGGCCGAGCGCGATGCCGTGGCCGTGGCCGATGCCGCCCATCGCCTAGCCGGCAGTGCCGGCTCCAACGGCATGCGCGCCACCCGCGCCCTGGCCAAATCCCTGGAAAACACCGCCCGGGAAAACGACTGGTCCCGCCTGCGCCCCCTGGCCACCGCCTTGGACACCGCCTGCCCCGAGGGCTTGGCCGCCCTAAAGGCCTGGATCCTCACCCGCCAGCCAAAATGAGGGGTCTAGGGAGGCCCGCCTCCCCAGCCTTCCTTCTCTTTCTCCCACCGCTCGTTCACCCCCGAGTGACCGCCGCCGTGAACCGATACCCCTGCCCCCGACAGGTCTCGATCATCTCGGGAGCGTTGAGCTTTTTGCGCAAACGGCTGATGAGGATGTCGATGCTGCGCGGTCCGGCGTCGGTGTCGGCTGCGCCCAGGGCGTCTTGCAACTGGTCGCGGCTTTGCAAGCGACCGGCGCGGGTGACCAAAACGTTGAGCAGATCGAATTCAGCCGGAGTCAGGTCGAGGACCCGGCCCAAGGCATCGCTCACCCGGCGCTCGCGGGGATCAAGGCGCCAGGGGCCGAAAACGAGCAGGCTGCCGGTCCGTAAGGGGGCGCGGCGCTCCAGCACGTTGCGCACGCGGGCCAGGAGTTCACGCGGATAGACCGGCTTGGGCAGGTAGTCGTCGGCGCCGATTTCGAGGCCGAGAGCCCGGTCGTCGGGGGTGCCGCGCTCTGTCACCATGATGATGCCGATGCCGCCCCGCGCCCGCACCTCCCGGGCCAGAGCCATGCCGTCGCCGTCGGGGAGTTTCACATCAAGCACCACCAGATCGAGCCCACCCTGGGCCAGCCAGGCCTTAAGGCCGGCGGCATCCTCGGCTTCGTCCACCCGGTAGCCGGCGCGGCTCAAGCAGGCCGTGAGCACGGCGCGCACGACCGGATCGTCGTCCACGACCAGGACATGGGCTGTCGTCGTCATCAGGGGCACTCCCGCCGCAGGGGGGTGAAGCTGGGCAAGATGGGCCTGCGGTGCGCGACCGGGTCAACCTTTTTTTGGCGCGTTTCCTCGGGGCAGGAAGAAAGAAGGCTGGGGAGGCGGGCCTCCCCAGACCCCTCCGTCCCTTGTGGACGGAACGCCCGGGAAACGAGGGGTCTGGGGAGGCCCGCCTCCCCAGCCTTCTCTTCATCGGGAAAAACTCGAGAAACAGACGCCCTTTATCCTTGGAAGAATTATCCCCAAGGCATTTCTGGAGAGCCTCGGAAGTATTCCGCTTGCTCAATCCTTCCTATTCATGTATCCAGAAACAGTCTGGAAACACAAATTCTCGGTGCTGCCTAAAAAACACCAAGAGAGAGGCAACTTTAAGTTATTGTCTTCTTTAATTTTTAATGATAGGGAGGCTGCATTTGTTTAACCCAATGATTGTTTGGTGTAATTTTGCAGTGCGCACTCCCCACCTGAACATGGAAGTCATCGGCTACGTGTTCCAGGAAGCCAGCCTGTTTCCCCACCTCTCGGTTCAGGACAACCTGCGCTATGGCCTGAAGCGGGCGCCACGCCTGCGCACGAGCGGTCCCACCATCGCCTTCGACGACGTGGTGGAGCTGCTGGGCATCGGTCGCCTGTTCGACCGGCCGCCGTCGCTGCTCTCGGGGGGCGAGCGTCAACGGGTCGCCATCGGCCGCGCCTTGCTCTCGCAACCCCGGTTGCTGCTGATGGACGAGCCGCTCTCGGCCCTCGATCGCGCCAGCAAGGACGACATCCTCCCCTATCTGGAGCGACTGCACGATGCCCTGGCCTTGCCGGTGCTCTACGTCAGCCACGATCTGGCCGAGGTCGAGCGGCTGGCCGACACCTTGGTTCTGATGGCCGAGGGCCAAGTCCAGACCGTGGGGCCGCTGGCCACCGTGCTCGCCGATCCCCGCTTGCCCCTGGCCGGCCAGCCCCAAGCCGCCGTGGTGCTGGAGGGGAACATAGAGGCCTACGACAGCACCTACGACCTCTCCAGCGTGGCGGTGGATGACATCACGCTGTTGGTCCCGGGCGCCCTGGGAGCACCAGGCGAAAAACGGCGGGTGCGGGTGTTGGCGACCGACGTCAGTCTGGCTCACGAACCGCCCAGCCGCACCTCGATCCTCAATTCGTTTCCCGCCCGGGTGATCTCCCACGAGCCGGGCCAAGACCATGGTGTGACCGTGCTGCTGGGCCTGGGGGAAGACGGAACGGGAGCGCGGATCCTGGCCCGGATCTCCCGCAAATCCTGGGACCTGCTGGCCCTCGCCCCGGGGGATCGGGTGGTGGCCAGCTTGAAGAGCGTCGCCTTGACCCATGGGCGGGCTGGTCTGACGCTGACCCGCTCGCCGTCGCCGGCTTAAGAAACAAGGCTGGGGAGGCGGGCCTCCCCAGACCCCTCCTTTCCCTGATAAGGAAATCAGCATGTCAAAACTTCTTGCTTGCTTTGTGGCCCTCGGGGTGGTGCTCGGGGGGGCGGCGGCCCGAGCCGAGAGCCTGTTTGTCTATGCTGGGGCCGGTTTGCGACCCGCGCTGCAAAAATTAGCCGATCAGTTCCAGCAAGACACCGGGGTCGAGGTGCTAATCGAATATGGCGGCATGGGTCAGCTTCTGCCTCGGCTCGAAGCCAGCAAGCGTGGCGATGTCATGGTCTCGGGTGCCCGCTTCTACACCGACGATCTGGAAAAGAAGGGCCTGATCCGCGACGTGCGGTCCCTGGTCTACCACACCGCCGTGGTCGGCGTGGCCAAGGCCAAGGCCGGGGAGATCACCCGCTTCGAGGATCTGGCCCGTCCGGGGGTGCGTTTGGCGCTGGGCGATCCGCAAGCCATGGCGCTGGGCCGCTCGGCCGAAGAGATCTTGAAGGCTTCGGGTCTGGAAGAGGCCTTGCGCGCCAACGTCGTGACCCGCGCCACCACCGTTCAGCAGTTGGGCCTCTATGTCACCAAGGGCGACGTGGACGCCGCCATCCTGAGCCGACCGGTCGTCGTCCAGAGCAACGGCGACATCGTGCCCGTGGAGATTCCGCTGGCTTGGTACACCCCGGAGGAAGTGACCATCGGTGTGTTGACCACCACGGAAAACCCGACCCGTGCGCAAGCCTTTGTTGATTTCGTCACCTCAGTGCCCGGGTTGGCGGCGTTCACGGCGGCGGGGTTTGCGCCGGTGGGGCAGTAAACGCGGGGCGGCAGCCCCGGACCCGCCTGGAGGCTGACGCCTCCAGGCCAGACCCCCTTTTTTCTTCTGTTCATGGCCTCCCTTCCCCCTCCTTTTTTGAAAAGCGCGCTTTTTCAAAAAAGGAGGGGGAAGGGAGGCCAATAAATAAAAAGAGAGCGGAGGTCTGGAGGCGTCAGCCTCCAGGCGGGGTTCGGGGCGGCAGCCCCGAGTTCCCCGTCCCGTCCCTCCCCCTGGCGTTACCGGATCACCCCACCAACCCGATGAGGGGCGAGGACGGGTCGGCGACGGCGCGTCGCGGCATACGGCCGGCGAGGTAGGCTTGGCGGCCGGCTTCGACGGCGAGGCGCATGGCGCCGGCCATGCGGACGGGGTAGCGGGCCTGGGCGATGGCGGTATTCATCAAGACGCCATCGCAGCCCAGTTCCATGGCGACAGCGGCATCGGAGGCGGTACCGACGCCAGCATCGACCAGGACGGGGACGCGGACGTTTTCCTTGATGAGACGGATGGTGTGGGGGTTGACGATGCCAAGGCCCGAGCCGATCAGCGAGCCGAGCGGCATGATGGCGACGCAGCCCATGTCCTCAAGACGCCGGGCAGCGATGGGGTCGTCGGAGCAGTAAACCATGACCTCGAAACCGTCGCGGATTAGGGCCTCGGCGGCGACGAAAGTTTCGGCCATGTTGGGATAGAGGCTTTTCTGATCGCCCAGGACTTCGAGCTTGACCAGGGACCAGCCGCCGGCCTCGCGGGCCAAGCGCAAGGTGCGCACGGCTTCGTCGGCGGTGTAGCAACCGGCGGTGTTGGGCAGGTAGGTATAGCGCTTGGGATCGACGTAATCGACCAGCATGGGCTTGCTGGGGTCGCTGACGTTGACGCGGCGCACGGCCACGGTGACGATTTCGGCGCCGCTGGCCTCGATGGCGCGGGCGGTTTCCTCGAAGTCCTTATACTTGCCGGTACCGACCAGCAAGCGCGAGGTGAAGGTCCGCCCGGCGATGACGAAGGGGGTATCGTGAGGGCCGTCGTCGCCGCCGCCGATGAAGTGGACGACCTCCAAGCGGTCGCCATCGGCCACGGCGACGTCGTCCAGGCGCGAGCGGGGCACGATTTCGCGGTTATGTTCCACAGCCACTTTGCGGGAGTCGATGCCCAGGCTGTCCAGCAGCGCGGCGATGGACACAGAGGTGGCAAGGTCGCGGGCCTCGCCGTTGATGGTCACCTGCATGGATGGGAAATCCCTCGAAGAGCCGCCGGCTCGCCCCCGGGAGCCGCGCGCCCGGGCCTTCCGGCATCGGTTTGGTGTCGATACTATGGGGAACGGAAGGCGCGTTGAGAGTGGGAGGGGTCTGGGGGAGGCCCCGCCTCCCCAGCCTGCCTTTTTATTGTCTTTGCTGGCCAGAAGCTCCAGCCCCCCGATTGCTGAGACACAGTGCGCACGGCGGTTGCCTCGTCGCGGGAACCCTGATAGGGTCCCGCCCTCCCCGAAGGCAAGACCATTCCGGAAGAACCCCCACAATGAAAATGCAAGCCAACCAGATCCGCCCCGGCCACGTGCTGGAGCACCAGGGCAAACGCTGGACAGTGCTCAAGATCCAGCTCATTCAGCCCGGAAAGGGCGGCGCCTTCATCCAGGTGGAGATGCGCGACGTTGACGGCGGCAACAAGACCAATGAGCGCTGGCGCACCGCCGATACCGTTGAACGTCTGGAGGTTCGCGAGCGCGACTGCCAGTTCCTGTTCAAGGACGATGTCGGGTTCACCTTCATGGACACCGAGACCTTCGAGCAGTTCGTGATGAACCCGGGTCTGATCGGCGATCAGGCCGCGTTCTTGCAAGAGAGCATGCAGGTCACCGTGGACCTGATCGAAGGCCAGCCGGTGTCGGTCAACCTGCCGTCCCAGGTGGTGTTGACGGTGGTCGAGGCCGATGCGGTGGTCAAAGGCCAGACCGCGTCGTCGTCCTACAAGCCGGGCCTGCTGGAAAACGGCCTCAAGGTCATGATCCCGCCCTTCGTCGAGGCCGGGACCAAGATCGTCGTCAACACCACGGACTGCACCTACGTCGAACGCGCGAAGTAAGCCAACCGGCTTTTTTCGTGGTAATCTTTATTGGTCACCGTGGCGCCAGGGCCGCCTTGGGCGGTTCCTGGGCTTTTTTGCTTCCCCCTTGAAGGACCCGTCGCATGGCCCTGCGCTCCGCGATTCTCAATGTCATGGTCAATGCCGCCAAAAAAGCGGCCAAGGGCCTGGTCCGGGACTTCGGCGAGCTGGAACAGCTTCAGGTCTCGCGCAAGGGCCCGAGCGACTTCGTCTCTGCTGCCGATATGCGCGCCGAGGCCATTTTGCGCCAGGAACTCAAACGCGCTCGCCCCACCTTCTCCTTCCTGATGGAAGAAAGCGGGATCGAGGAAGGCAGCGACAAGTCCCGGCGCTGGATTGTCGATCCGCTGGATGGCACCACCAACTTCTTGCACGGCATCCCTAATTTCGCCATCTCCATCGCCTTGGAAGACGCGGGCGAAATCACGGCGGCCCTCGTCTATGCCCCGGTGCTTGATGAGATGTACACCGCCGAAAAGGGCGGTGGCGCCTTCCTCAACGACCGGCGTCTGCGTGTCTCGGGCCGCACCGACATCGGCGAGAGCTTGTTTGCCACCGGCATCCCCTTCCAGGGTCGGCCCGGGCATGTGCGGTTCCTCCATCGCTTGCAGCGGGTGATGGCCCGCAGCTCGGGGGTTCGTCGCTTTGGCGCGGCGTCTCTTGATCTGGCTGCCGTGGCGGCGGGGCGGTTCGATGGTTTTTGGGAAGAAGGCTTGCAGCCCTGGGATTGCGCCGCCGGTCTGCTGCTGGTCAAGGAAGCGGGCGGCTATATCAGCACGGTCGAGGGCGGCGGGAATCCGGTGTATGCCGGCTCTTTGCTGGCCGCGAATCCGGCTTTGCATCCCCAACTTCTGGCCTTGGTGACCTTGGAGCCGAAGGCTGAGGTCAAGGCCGAGGCGGGGGAGGTGGACGAGGCGTCCTCGTCCTAAAAAAAGGCAGGCTGGGGAGGCGCGGCCTCCCCAGACCCCTCGTTTTATTATCGGCGCACGCGTTGGACGAGGCGGGCCGAGCGCCGCAGTTTGGCGGCGCCGCGCGGTTTTTCTTTGCTGCCGCCTTCTAGCAGTTCGAACACGAGGCCGCCGCTCACCGGGTTGGCTTCGCGCAGGCGGACGGTAACCGGGTTTCCCAGGGCGAAGGTCAGGCCGCTGCGCTCGCCGCGCAGGCAGTGGGCGGTTTCGTCGTGGCGGTAGTAGTCGCCGGGCAGGGTGCTGATAGGCACCAAGCCATCGGCGCCGGTCTCCGCCAGGGTGACGAACAGGCCGGCCCGGCTCACGCCATTGACGCGTCCGGCAAAGGTGGCGCCCACCGACTCCATGAGGAATGAGGCGGTATAGCGCGATACGGCGTCGCGCTCGGCCTGGGCGGCGCGCCGTTCGGTGGCGGTGATGTGGCGGCCGATCTCGGCCAAGCCTTCGCCGGCGCCGTCGGGCAAGCCATCCTCGCCAAGACCCAGGGCGCGGATCAAGGAGCGGTGCACCACCAGATCGGCATAGCGCCGGATTGGCGAGGTGAAATGGGCATAGCGGCGCAGCGACAGGCCGAAATGCCCAATGTTGTCGGGGCTGTATTCGGCCTGGGCTTGTGAGCGCAGCACCACATCATTGACCATAGCCTCGTGGGCGGTGCCACGCACCCGCTCCAAAATGCCGTTGAACTGCCCGGCGCGCTGGACCGTGCCCTTGTGGAAGGGCAGGGACAAGGTGGCCAGGAAGTCGGCCAGGGCGATCAGCTTTTCCGGGGTGGGCTGGTCGTGGACCCGGTACAGGCACGGGCGGCCCTTGGCCTCCAGGGTTTCGGCGGCGGCCACGTTGGCGGCAATCATGAAATCCTCGATCAGGCGATGGCTGTCGAGGCGGGCCCGGGGCGCCACGGCGATTACCGTGCCGCTGTCGTCGAGGATCACCCGGCGTTCGGGCAGATCCAGCTCCAAACACCCCCGCTTGTGCCGGGCCCGGCTGAGGGCGGCGTGGGCCTCGTAGAGCGGCGTGATCACCGTCGCCAGCAAGGGCTCGGTCGTGGCGTCGGCTTGGCCATCGCGGGCGGCTTGCATCTGGGTGTAGGTCAGCCGCGCCGCCGAGCGCATCAGGCCGCGGGTGAAGCGGTGGCGCAGGAGGGTTCCCTCGGCATCGAAGGTCATGAACGCCGCCAGACAGCCCCGCTCTTCTTCCGGTCGCAGGGAGCACCAGCCGTTCGAGAGGGCCTCGGGCAGCATGGGCACCACCCGGTCGGGAAAGTAGACCGAGTTGCCGCGCTCGAAGGCCGTGCGGTCCAGGGCGCTGCCCGGTCGGACGTAGTGGGCCACATCGGCGATGGCCACCACCACCTGCCAGCCTCCGGGATTGGTCGGGTCGGGGTCGGCCTGGGCAAACACCGCGTCGTCGAAATCGCGGGCATCCTCACCGTCAATGGTGACCAACGGCAGGTCGCGCAGGTCGGTGCGCCCGGCCAGCCCCACCGCCTGGGCCGCCTCGGCCTCGGCCAGCGCTTCCTCGGGGAAGTCCACCGGGAGGTCGTGGGTGTGGATGGCGATCAGGCTGATGGAGCGCGGGCCGTCGCGCTCGCCCAGCCGGTCCACCACGCGGGCCCGGCGCAGGCCGAGGCTGCGCTGGGACAACAGCTCGACCTCGACCAGATCGCCCGGGCCGGCCCCGCCCGCGTCGCCCGGCTCCACGCGAAACTCGTCGCGCTCCTTGCGGTTGGTCGGGCGCAGGCGCAGACCGTCGCGCGCCTCAACCAGCACGCCCAACAGGCGTTGGGGCGCCTGGGCAAGGCAGCGGATGACGCGGGCCTCGTAGCGGGTCTCACTGGTGCGAGTCAGGCGAGCCAGCACGCGATCGCCCACTCCGGCCTCACGTTCGCCGGCCGGGTGATGACCCCGGCGCTTTTGCGCTTCCACAACGATGGTCGGCGGCGGCTCGTCCCCAGGCCAGATGAACGGACGGGCGTACAGGTCGCCCTCGGGCCCGCAGTGGGTCAGCACCACGACCGTGACCTCAGGCAAGGTCCCAGGCGGGCTCAAGCGCCGCCCCCGCCCCCGCTGAAGCTGGCCGTCCTTTTCCAACTCCTTGAGCAAAGCCCGCAGATCCGCCCGCTGAGCCCCACTGATCTGGAAGGCCCGGGCAATCTCGCGCCGTCCTACCGTCCCTTCGGCCTCGCGAATAAACGTGAGAACCTGCTCCCGCGTCGGGAAGGGGACATGCTTGCCACTCACCAAAGAAACCCTTTCATCACAAACATCGATGGTCCCGAGGGGTCTGGGGAGGCCCGCCTCCCCAGCCTTCTTTTTTCCGTTGGCCCCAGGCCCCTACGCCCCCATCACCCGGTCAATCAGCGCATGCCAGCGGGGCAAACAGTGGGCCTCCAGATCGTAGCGCCGCAAGACCGTCTCGCGGGCCGCTCGGCCCAACCGCCGACGTAAGGGCGCGTCGCCCAGACTCTCCAAGATCCGATCGGCCAGCGCCTGGGTGTCGCAAAACTCTACCAGCCGCCCGTTCAAGCCATCCTCGATCACCTCGGCCACCGGTGGCGTATTGGAGCCGATCACGCAGCACCCGCTGGCCATGGCCTCCAGCATGGACCACGAGAGCACAAAGGGATAGGTGAGATAAACGTGGGCGCTGCTGATTTGCAACAACCTGAGATAATCTTTGCGTTGAGCCCACGTCACGAAATGCAAACGCGAGAGGTCCAGGCGCTCGCCGACCTCCTCCATGTACCGCCGCCGATGGGACTGATCCTTGGGAACGTTCCAGTACCCCCMATCCTCGCGCCCGACCACCACGACAATGGCCCGGGGATTCTCGGCCATGACCCGGGGCAGGGCGCGCAAGAAGCTGTGAATGCCGCGCAGGGGCTCCAGGTAGCGGGTGGTAAACGTCACCACCGGATCGGCCCGCGTCAGGCGGCGCTGGCCCACCTGGACCCAGGCATCCTCGGCCGGTTTGACTTCCTGGGTGTCGATGCCGTCGTGGATGACCTCGATCTTGGCGCGCAAGGGATCGGGATAGCGCGAGGCCTGCCAAAAGGTCGGGGCCACGGCGGCGTCGGCCAGCCGCACGCCCACATCAAGGACCGCGTTCTTGAGAGTGCGGCGCAAGGCCGTCTCGCGCCAGTTGAGGGTAAACTCGGGATCGAAGTCGTGGTCGCTGCCATGATCTTGGAAATAAAACTCGGCGTAGCTGATGACCTTGGCCTCGGGAAACACCGTGGGCAGGCGCAGCATCTCGCCCCAGCCGGGATGGCCGATGATCAGATCGGGAATAAAGCCGCCGTCGCGTAATACCTGACAGGCCCGGGTACAGGCATCGCCACGCAAGATCTTGCTCTCGATCTCTTGCACGCCCGGATGCTGCGACGCCGTGCCGGGCGGCGGGGGGGGGACCTGATAGTGATTGACCCGTACCCCTTCCGGGGCTGGGCGCTTTTGAATCGCCAGGGCTCGCACATCATACCCTGGCCGTGCCGCCAAGGAGCGGGCGAGGCGACCGAATTGTCCGGGGAAATTCTGGTGGAGAAAGAGAATTCTCATGATTTTCCCAAGGGCAGGACAAAAAAAGAAGGCTGGGGAGGCGCGGCCTCCCCAGACCCCTCGTTTCCCGGGTCCTCGTCACAAAGGGAAGGAGGGGTCTGGGGAGGCGAGCCTCCCCAGCCTTCTCTTTATTTAGGAGTGCACCGCGCGCTTATGCACCGCCAAAGCGGCCTCCTTGATCGCCTCGCCCAACTGGGGATGGGCATGGCAGGTGCGGGCAATGTCCTCGGCCGAGGCGCCAAACACCATGGCCGCCACCACTTCCATGATCAGGTCGCCCGCCTGGGGGCCGACGATGTGGCAGCCCAGGACCCGGTCGGTGGTGGCGTCGGCAAGGATTTTGACAAAGCCGTCGGTGTCGCCGTTGGCCTTGGCCCGGCCGTTGGCCATGAAGGGGAACTTGCCGACCTTGTAGGCGATACCGCGTGCCTTCAAGCCTTCCTCGGTCTTGCCCACACTGGCCGCTTCGGGGCTGGTGTAGACGACTGCCGGGATGGTGTTGTGGTCGATGTCGCTGCTTTCACCGGCCAGCATCTCGGCCAGCGCCACGCCTTCTTCCTCGGCCTTGTGGGCGAGCATCATGCCGCCGATCACGTCGCCGATGGCAAACACGCCCTCGATATTGGTCTGGAAGTGCTCGTCCACCGCCACGAAGCCGCGCGGGGTCAGGGCCACCCCGGCCTCCTCCAGCCCCAGGCCCTGGGTGAACGGACGCCGGCCCACGGCAACCAGGACGGCCTCGGCCTCCAAGATCTCGGGCTCGCCGCCACCCGCCGGGGTCAGGGTCAGGCGCACGCCGCTCTCGGTGCGCTCGGCCGCCGTGACCGCTTGGCCCAGCCGGAAGGTGAGGCCCTGGCCGGTCAGCAGCTTTTGCATGGTCTGGCGGACTTCGCCATCCAGGGGCGGCAGGATGTGGTCCAGGTACTCGACCACCGTGACCTCGGCCCCCAGGCGGCGCCACACCGAGCCCAGTTCCAGGCCAATCACGCCCGCCCCGATCACCACCAAGGACTGGGGCACGCGCTTCAGGGCGAGGGCCCCGGTCGAGGAGAGGATGCGCTCCTCGTCCACCGTTACGCCCGGCAGCTCGGTCGGCTCCGAGCCGGTGGCCAGCACGAGGGAGGTCGCACTCAACGTCTGTTCGCCGGTCTCGGTGGTCACAACCACGTGGCCCGGCTGCGCCGTCAGACGCGCGGTGCCGACCACCCGCTTGATCTTGTGCTTGCGAAACAGGAAGTCGATGCCCTTGGTGTTGGAGGCGATGACCTCGTCCTTGCGCGCCATCATCTGCGCCAGATCCAAGGTCAGGCCACTGACCCCAATGCCGTGGCTGGCAAAGTGCAGGCGCGCTTCCTCGTAGAGGTGGGAGGAGTGGAGCAGGGCCTTGGAGGGAATGCAGCCCTCGTTCAGGCAGGTGCCGCCCAGCGTCGCGCGCTTTTCGACGCAGGCGACCTTCAAGCCCAACTGCGCCGCCCGGATGGCGCACACATAGCCGCCCGGTCCGCCGCCGATGACGATGACATCAAAGTCCGCCATGAAACACCCTTTTCAGTGGTTGCGAGGGGCGAAGCGCGTTGCTTGTCGGGCGGCCTTCGACCCTCTTATTTTTTTAGGAAGGCCGGGGAGGCTGGGCCTCCCCAGACCCGTCCTTCCCGGTTTTGTTTCAGACGTCCAGCAGCAGGCGGGCCGGATCCTCGATGGCTTCCTTGACCCGGACCAGGAAGGTCACGGCTTCCTTGCCGTCGATGATGCGGTGATCGTAGCTCAAGGCGAGGTACATCATCGGTCGGGCCTGGATGGAGCCATCGGGCATGACCATGGGCCGCATCTGGGTCTTGTGCATGCCGAGAATGCCGGACTGCGGCGGGTTCAAGATGGGGGTGGACATCAAGGAGCCGTAGACGCCGCCGTTCGAGATGGTGAACGTGCCGCCGCTCATTTCGTCCAGGGTCAGCGAGCCGTCGCGCGCCTTGCGGCCGTAGCCGGCAATGGCACCTTCGACCTCGGCAAACGACAGGGCGTCGCAGTCGCGCACCACCGGGACCACCAAGCCCTGCGGCCCGCCCACGGCCACGCCAATATCGTAGTAGTTCTTGTAAAGGATGGCATCGCCCGAAATCTCGGCGTTGACCGCCGGAATTTCCTTGAGTGCCGCCACGCAGGCCTTCACGAAAAACGACATGAAGCCCAGTTTAATGCCGTGCTTCTTTTCAAAGGTGTCCTTGTAGCGGTTGCGCAGGTCCATCAGGGCCGTCATGTCCACCTCGTTGAAGGTGGTCAGGATCGCCGCCGTGTTCTGGGCATCCTTCAAACGCTCGGCCACGCGGCGGCGCAGGCGGGTCATTTTTGACCTTTTCCTCGCGCGGGCCAGCCTCGCGGGCCGGGGCCGGGGCCGGGGTCGGGGCGGCGGCGGGGCTCTGCGGGGCTGCGGCGGGGGCTGCGCCGGCCTGGAGATAGCGCACCACATCGTCGCGGGTCAGGCGGCCGTCCTTGCCGCTGGCCGGAATGCGCGCCGGATCCAGGGCATTGTCGGCCACCAGCTTACGCACCGCCGGGGCCAGCGGATGAGCCGGATTGGCCGCGACCGGAGCAGGGGCGGCGGCCGGTGCTGGTGCGGCAACGGGCGTCGGGGCCGCGACGGGGGGCTGGCGCCGCGACGGGAGCCGGGGCCGAAGCCACCACCTCATCGGCGGCGCCCAGACGGCCAAGCAAGCCACCCACGGCCAACTCGGCTCCGACCGGGGCCAGGATTTCGGCCAGAACGCCGGCGGCGGGGGAGGGGACCTCGACGGTGACCTTGTCCGTTTCCAGCTCGACCAGGGGTTCGTCGGCGGCAACCACGTCACCCGGCGCCTTCAGCCACTTAGCAACGGTCGCCTCGGTCACGGACTCGCCCAACTGGGGAACGGTAATATCGGTGGCCATGGGGATCTCCCAAAAATGTTAGGGCTCGGTGGTCAACATCACTATTTTGGGGCGATAATGCGTCTTTTCTATCGGGCCGGGGAGGTGCTCGCCCCCCGGACCCTTCGGGTCTGTTAGCGTCGGCGTCCTTGGCGGGTTTGGAGGCGCTCGCGCACCGACGGACGGGCGGGCGGGGCGTCCAGGGTCGCGATCAGGTCGTAATCACGGGCATCCAGGACCTTGCAGCGCACCACGTCGCCCACCGTCAGCCCGGACACATCGGGCAAGAACACTTGCCCATCCACCTCCGGCGCATCGGCCGCCGAGCGGCCCACCGCCCCGGTCTCGTCCACCGCATCGATTAAGACGTCGATCTTGCGGCCAATCCGGGCCTTCATCTTGCGGCCGCTGATGGTTTTTTGCGCCGCCATGAAGCGGTGCCAACGCTCCTGGGCAACTTCGGCGGGCACGGCATCGGCAAAGGTGCTGGCCGGCACTCCCGCCACCGCCTCGAAGCGGAAGCAGCCCACCCGGTCCAGCTCGGCCGCCGCCAGCCAGTCGAGCAAGGCCTGGAAGTCGGCCTCGGTCTCGCCGGGGAAGCCGACAATGAAGGTGGAGCGCACCGTCAAGTCGGGGCACACGCTGCGCCAGCGGGCTAGGCGCTCCAAGGTCCGGTCCTGGGCGGCGGGGCGACGCATGGCCTTCAGCACCGACGGGCTGGCGTGCTGAAAGGGAATGTCGAGATACGGCAAAATCTTGCCCTCGGCCATCAAGGGCAGCACCTCGTCCACCGAGGGGTAGGGGTACACGTACATCAAGCGCACCCACACCCCAAGCTCGCCCAGGCCCTGGGCCAACTCGGTGAGGCGGGCCGGCACGCTGCGCTCGTGCCACAGGCTGGGGGCGTGCTGGAGGTCGCGGCCATAGGCGCTGGTGTCCTGGCTGATGACGATCAGCTCCTTGACCCCGGCCTGGGCCAGACGCTCGGCCTCGCGCAGAACCTCGGCCGCCGGCCGGCTCACCAGATCGCCGCGCAACTGCGGAATCAGGCAAAACGAACAGCGGTTGTCGCAGCCCTCGGAAATCTTGAGATAGGCATAGTGGCGCGGCGTCAGGTGCAGGCCCTGGGGCGGTACCAAGGAGGTATAGGGGTCGTGCGGCGGCGCCACCGCCGCGTGGACCGCCTGCACCACCTGCTCGTACTGGTGCGGCCCGGTGATGGCCAGCACCTTGGGGTGGGTGGCGCGGATCGCCTCGGGGTCGGCCCCCAGGCAGCCGGTCACGATCACCCGGCCGTTTTCGGCCAGCGCCTCGCCGATGGCCTCCAGGCTCTCGGCCCGGGCCGAATCGAGAAAGCCGCAGGTGTTGACGATCACCACCCCCGCCCCCTCATAGGTGGGCGAGACGGTGTAGCCCTCGGCAACCAAGCGTGTCAAAATGCGTTCGGAATCGACCAATGCCTTGGGACAGCCCAGGCTAACCAGGCCAACGGTAGGGGCGGAAGCGTTCATGAAGCCTCGTGGCGGGGATCATCAGGGGAGGGAGAGCCTGCTATACCGCGCCCGAGGGGGATCCGCCAAGAACCCACCCTGCCATCTTGTGAAGACGTTACGGGGAGAGGGTCGCATGAAAGGTATCGTGCGTCAGGGAAGGGGACTGGTCCTGGCCCTTGCTCTTGTGGGCTGTGCCAGCTCGGGCGTGCCCACCGTGCCGGTCAGCGTGACCAGCTACGTGCGGCCCGACGCCCCGGCCTCCTTGAAAGACCGCGCCGTCGTCGTCGAGGCCACGGCCGAGCAAAAAACCAGTTTGGAGCACGCCCACCTGCGCGACACCTTGGCCCAGGAAGCCCGGGCCCTGGGCGCGCGCGTGGTCGAGCGCCGCCAAGACGCCGCCTTCGTGCTCTCGCTTTATTATGACATGGACGAGGGCCGCACCACGGTATCCCAAGCCATGACCCCGGTCTCCCGTTCCTTCGGTTCCCCCTGGTCTCCCTTCCCCACGACCCGGTGGCGCACCGAGACGGTGAGCGAAACCCTGTTCACCGCCGCCCTCACCGTGGTGGTGCACGACGCCCGGGCTCTGGGCGACAAGGCCTTGGAGGCCCAGGCCCCGGCGGCCGAGTACCATGCCGTGCGGCGGGGCGATCGTCTGGCCTTACCCCGCATCATGCCGGCCCTGATCCGCGCCGTCTTGCAGGTGTGGCCTGGGCGCGATGGCGCGACTCGGACCCTTTCCGTTGTTTTGCCGTCGGGGGGGTAAGGAGGGCCGCGCCTCCCCAGCCTTCCCTTTGCCTTTGACCGCCGTCCTCTTGCCCCCGGGAAGCGGGGGGGGGTATAGCGTCCGGGAGTCATGTTCCCCCCGACGTCCCTCAAGCCCCCAGGAAAGGACCCGCCATGCCCAAGGTTATCTTCATCAGCCCCGATGGAACCCGCACCGAAACCGAGGTCGCGGTGGGCCTGACGGTCCTGGAAGCGGCGCATGGCAACGGCGTCCCCCTAGAGGGCGCCTGCGAGGGCTCGCTTGCCTGCTCGACCTGCCATGTGGTCGTCGATCCGGCGTGGTACGATCTGCTGCCCGACGCCCGCGAGGAAGAAGAGGACATGCTCGACCTCGCCTTCGGCCTGACCCGCACCTCGCGCTTGGGCTGCCAGTTGGTCATGACCGAGGAACTGGACGGCATCGTTTTGCGCCTGCCCGCCGAAACCCGGGACAGCCGGGGGTAGCAGGACCCAAGAGCAGGGGGGCCTCACACCAAGAGAAGGCTGGGGAGGCGGACCTCCCCAGATCCCTCATTCCTTGGCTTGGAAGGGTGTTCCCCATGACAGTGCCCCCTGGATCGTTGTTTGAGCGTCTGCGCACGGCCTGTACTGCCGATTGGCAGGCCTATGTTGATCACGCCTTTGTCCGCGCCATGGGGGCGGGCACGCTGCCCGAGGCCAGCTTTCGTCACTACCTCGGGCAGGACGCCCTGTTTTTGATTCATTTCGCCCGGGCCTACGCCCTGGCCGCCTTCAAGGCCGACACGCTCGACGATATCCGCGCGGCCGGGCGCGGCATGACCGCCATCCTCGACGAAATGGGCCTGCACGTGGCATTCTGTCGCCGCTGGGGCCTGAGCGAAAGCGCGTTGCAAGCCTTGCCCGAAGCCCGCGCCACGCTCGCCTATACCCGCTATGTTCTGGAGCGCGGTCTGGCCGGCGATGTCCTTGACCTGTTTGTGGCCCTGGCGCCGTGTGTGGTGGGCTATGCCGAGATCGGCCGCGCGCTGGCGCCCCTTAGCCATCCCGGGCACCCCTATGCCGAGTGGATCGACCAGTACGCCGGCGAGGCCTACCAGGGCGTGGCCGCCGATGCCATGGCGACCCTTGATGGCCTGTTTGCCCGGCGTGGGGGCGAAGGCCGGATGCCCGAGCTGATCCGCACCTTCCGCGATGCCACCCGGCTGGAGGCGGATTTCTGGGAGATGGGGTGGACCCTGGCGTCTTAAAAAAAGCTGGGGAGGCGCACCCTGTCCAGCCCCCTCGTTTCGTTGCTCAGGAGGCTCTGTCATGACCCCAGGCCAGACCGTCGCCGTTGCCCTTTCCGGGGGCGTGGACAGCGCCGTGACCGCCGCTTTGCTCAAAGCCGAGGGCCACACCGTCTTCGGCCTGACCATGCGCCTGGGGCCGACCAGCGCCCAGGCCGTCCGCGACGCGCGGCGCGTGGCCGACCATTTGGCTATCGCCCACCATGTGCTGGATCTGGAAGACGCCTTCCAGAGCGCTGTGGTGCAGCCCTTTGCCGACGCCTACGCCAGCGGCGAAACCCCGCTGCCCTGCGCCGTGTGCAACCGCACCATCAAGTTCGGCGCCCTCCTGGACCACGCTCGGGCCCTGGGCGCCAGCCTCCTCGCGACCGGTCATTACGTGCGCTGCCTGCCCGGCCCCCGGGGGCCGGAGGTCCATCGCGCCGTCGATCTCAGCCGCGACCAGAGCTATTTCCTGTTTGCCCTGCCTCGCGATGTTCTGGGAATCGTCCGTTTTCCCCTGGGCACCATGCCCAGCAAAACCGAGACCCGGGCTCGGGCCCGCGCCCTGGGCATTCCCGTGGACGAAAAACCCGATAGCCAGGATTTGTGCTTTGCCCCGGGCGGCGGTCACACCGACATCGTGCGCCGCTTGCGCCCCGAGGCCGATCAGTCCGGGCCTATCGTCGATCTCGAGGGCCGGGTGCTTGGCCAGCATCGGGGGCTGATCCACCACACCGTGGGCCAGCGCCGGGGGCTGGGGGTCGGCGGCACCGAGGAACCCTTGTACGTCGTGCGCCTGGAGGCCGAGGGCCAGCGCGTGGTTGTCGGCCCTCGCGCTGCCCTGGCGGTCACGACCTTCCCCGTGGACGGCCTCAACTGGCTGGGCGATGACCCGACGCTGCCCGCCGAGGGCCTGCCCGTGCGCGTCAAGATCCGCAACGCCGCCCCCCGGTCGGCGGCCCGTGTCACCCCCGGGCCGTCCCCCGCCACCGCTTGGGGGGGGAGGGTCACGCCCAGGGCGGGGGCGGCGTTTGGAAGGCGGGGGGAGGGGCTGGGCAACAGGGCACGCGAGGCCGGGGGCGGACCGTTTTGGGGGAGAAAGGTGCGCGAGACCGGGCTGCTCGGGCTGGCCGCCGGGGCGATGTCCTCAGCGCGGCGGGAGAGGGCCTCAAGGGCGGCGGGATTGACGGTGACCCCCGGCGTATTGCCCAGACCCACGAGGGCAGGGTCGGGACGCGCGGAGGGGCCGGCATAGGTATAGCTCTGGGCCAGGGCGCCCGAACTGCCCAGGGCGGCCAAGATCGCCGTGGTTCCCAGCAGGCGCGCGAGACGGGTGGTGATAAACGTCAAGGGTTCCCCTCCCCGGTGCCTTTATGATAGCGACGCGAGCGGCGCGGCCTGACCTTAGCGCATCGCCGGGCGGCGCGGCAACCCGTCACCCGGCGAAAGGATAAAGAGAGGGTCGGGAAGGCAGAGCCCTCCCTGCGCCCCCTCCCTGCCCCCTCCCGTCCTGGGGCTTGCCTCCCGTGCAGGTCCTTTTCCCTTGACTCTCGCTGGCCGGTGGATAACTCTCCCGCCTCCGGCTGTCCGCCCAGCGGCGCCGGAGGATCGTGTCGTCCCGTTGTCGGATGACCCTTCAAGCCTCCGAGGAGGTCCGCCAGTCCGCGAGGATCGCGCACTGGCGTTGGTGTCGTTTGTCTTGACGCCAAGGGTCTTGGCGGCAAGCACGAGCACGATCCAGTTTCCCACGGGTGAGTTAAAGCGGGATGGGCACGAGAGCATGTTTGAAGGACTGTCAGGCCGCCTGAGCGGCGTATTCGACAAGCTGACCCGTCGTTCCTCCCTGACGGAGGCCGATGTTGACGAGGCCATGCGCGAGGTGCGCGTGGCTTTGCTGGATGCCGACGTTGCCCTGCCCGTGGTCAAGCGCTTTATCGCCCAGGTCAAGGAAGAGGCCATCGGGCAGCAGGTGATCCGCTCGGTGACGCCGGGCCAGATGGTCGTTAAGATCGTTCACGACGCCTTGGTGGCGATGCTGGCCGGCGACGGCGATGCCGAGCCCGATCCGATGATGCTGGGCATCGACATTGCCCACACGCCCCCGGTGCCGATCTTGATGGTCGGTCTTCAGGGCTCGGGTAAGACCACCTCGTCGGCCAAGATTGGCCTGCGCATCAAGACCCGCGAGCGCAAGAAGGTCCTGCTGGCCTCGCTCGACGTCTACCGCCCGGCGGCGCAGCAGCAGTTGGCGATTTTGGGCGAGCAGACCGGGATCGATACCCTGCCCATCGTGGTCGGCCAGATGCCGGTGGCGATCGCCGAGCGCGCCATGAAGGAAGCGCGGGCCGGTGGCTACGACGTGGTGATCCTCGACACCGCCGGCCGCTTGCACATCGACGAAGTCCTGATGGCCGAGGTCGCCGCCGTGCGCGAGTTGGTGCGCCCGCACGAGACCTTGCTCGTGACCGACGCCATGACCGGCCAGGACGCGGTGACCATCGCCTCCGAATTCAATGAAAAGGTCGGCATCACCGGCATCGTCCTGACCCGTGTTGATGGCGACTCGCGCGGCGGCGCGGCCTTGTCCATGCGTGCCGTCACCGGCGTGCCCGTCAAGCTGATGGGCATCGGCGAGAAGATGGAGGACCTGGACGCCTTCCATCCGCAGCGCGTGGCCGGGCGTATCCTCGACATGGGCGACATCGTGTCGCTGGTCGAGAAGGCCGCCCAGACCATCGAGCTGGAAGACGCCGAGCGCATGGCCAAGCGCATGGCGGAAGGCAAGTTCGACCTGGAGGACCTGCTGGCCCAGTTGCGCCAGATCAAGCGCATGGGCGACGTCAAGGGCCTGCTCGGCATGATGCCCGGCATCAGCAAGATGCAGCGCCAGATGGCCGAGACCCAGATCGACGACAAGATGATCCCGCGCCAAGAAGCGATCATCTTGTCCATGACCCTCAAGGAACGGCGCACCCCGGAGATCATCAAGGCCAGCCGCAAGAAGCGCATCGCCGCTGGCTCGGGCACCACGATCCCCGAGGTCAACCGCCTGCTCAAGCAGCATGAGCAAATGGCCACCGTCATGAAGCGGCTGAAAAAGCTGGGCGGGCGTAAGGGCCTCATGAACATGCTGAAGGAAATGGAGACCGGCGACGCCCCCGACATGGGCGCGCTGGCCCGGGCGCTGGGCGCGCCGGGCGGTCCGGGCGGTCTGCCGCCGGGGCTGGCCATGCGTCCCGGCAAGCGCAAGCGCTAGCCTTTTTCCTGTTGTTCCCGTTGCCCTGCCCGCCCTCGGGATCCGGGGCGGCGGGGCCTCTTTTTCCGTTTTGACCGTTTGTTCGTACCAGACGACCACGACCCAAGGAGCACCGAAAACCATGTCCCTTCGCATCCGGCTCGCCCGTGGCGGCGCCAAGAAGCGCCCGTTCTACCGTATTGTGGTGGCGGACTCCCGCAGCCCGCGCGACGGCCGCTTCATCGAGAAGCTGGGGTCGTTCGATCCGATGCTGCCGCGCGATCACGAGCGCCGCGTCATTCTGAAGGAAGAGCGCCTGAAGTACTGGCTGGGCGTCGGCGCCCAGCCCTCCGACCGCGTGGCCCGCTTCTTGGGTCTGGCCGGTCTGGCCGAACCGCGCGCCGTGCCCGAGCAGACCCGCAAGAGCCAGCCCCGCGCCAAGGCGCAGGAGCGTCTGCGCGTTGCCGCCGAGAAGGCCAAGGCCGCCGCCGAAGCGGCCGCCGAAGGCTGAGCCTCTGGCATTTGACGGGTCATCATGTCAGATCGCCTGCTCGTGGGAGTGATCGTCGGCGCCCATGGCGTCCGGGGTCTTGTTCGGGTGAAAGCCTTCACCGAGGACGAGCACACCCTGGCCGCCCATGGGCCCCTGACCGACGAAAACGGCCAGCGGACCTTTACCCTTACCCCGCGCAACCGGGTGAAGGGCGCGGTTCTGTGCGCCGTCGCGGGCGTTGCTGACCGCACGGCCGCCGAAGGCCTGAAGGGAACCCGCCTCTACCTGGAGCGCGCCGCCTTGCCGCGCGACACCTTGGACGAGGACGAGTTCTTTCTGGCCGACCTCGTGGGCCTGCGCGTCGAGCGAACCGGGGGCGAGATCCTGGGCGTGGTGCGGGCCGTCGAAAACTTTGGAGCGGGCGACGTTCTCGACGTCCTACTCCCCGACCAGCGCCGGTCGGTCATGCTGCCGTTTACCCGTGCCGTTGTTCCCGTGGTCGATGTGGCCGGCGGCCGGCTGGTGGTCGATCCGCCGCTCGGCCTGCTCGACGACGAAACCGACGACGCCACCGGGGAGACGTCGTCATGAGCCTCAGGGCCGTGGTGCTTACCCTCTTTCCCGAGATGTTCCCGGGCCCGTTGGGCGCCTCGCTGACCGGCAAGGCCTTGACCAACGGTCTGTGGAGCCTCGACGCCGTGGACATCAGGAGCTTCGCCACCGACCGCCACCGCACCGTGGATGACAGTCCGTTTGGCGGCGGGGCCGGCATGGTGATGCGTCCCGACGTGGTCGATGCCGCCATCGAGGCGTCTTGGCCCGGCGACGGGCCGTTGATCTACCTGTCCCCGCGTGGGCGGCCGCTCGATCAGGCCCTGGCCCACACGCTGGCCCAGGTGCCCTCGCTCACCGTGTTGTGCGGGCGCTACGAGGGCGTGGACCAGCGCGTGCTAGAGGCCCGGGCCGTGCAGGAGGTCAGCATCGGCGACTATGTCCTTTCGGGGGGGGAGCTGGCGGCTTTTGTCCTGCTCGACGCCGTGGTGCGTCTCCTGCCCGGCGTGCTGGGCGGGGCCCAGTCGCTGGACGAGGAAAGTTTCGAAGGGGGATTGCTGGAATATCCCCACTACACCCGCCCCGCCGTCTGGCAGGAGCGGGCGGTCCCGGAGGTTTTGATTTCCGGGCACCATCAAAACGTTGCCGCCTGGCGCCGAGCCCAGGCGGAAGACCTAACACGGCAGCGGCGCCCCGACCTCTGGGCCCGCTACACCGCCCGGCGGGCGTCCCTGAACGGAGATTGCGGACCATGAACATCATTGAGCAACTGGAGCGGGAGCAGATTTCCAAGCTCCTGGAAAAGCGGGGCGTTCCCGAGTTCAGCCCCGGCGACACCCTGAAGATTCACGTGAAGGTGGTTGAAGGCAACCGCGAGCGCGTGCAGGCCTACGAAGGCGTGTGCATCGCCCGGCGCAACGCGGGGCTTAACAGCTCCTTCACCGTGCGCAAGATTTCCTTCGGCGAAGGCGTGGAGCGCGTGTTCCCGCTCTATGCCCCGACCATCGACCGCATCGAGGTCGTGCGTCGTGGTAAGGTCCGTCGCGCGAAGCTCTACTACCTGCGTGACCTGCGCGGCCGCGCCGCTCGTATCGTCGAGGACACCAACGCCACCCAGCGTGCCCTCGCCGCCGAGCGCGACATCACCCAGGTGCGCAAGCAGACCGCCAAGACCGACGCCCCCAAGGAGGCCCCCAAGAAGGACGCCCCCAAGAAGAAGAAGTAAGGCGTCCGGCTCGCCTCCGGGGTGGTCCGCGGCCCGGCCCGCTTCCGGTTTTCCTCTCAGGAAACCGGGCGCGGCGCGCGGGCCCCTGGGCGTGCCCGCGGGGCGGGGCCTCACGTGACCGCCTACCCCAGGCAGGGGGGACACCAGCCCGGTCCTCCCCCCGCCCGGAACCCGTCCCGTCATCGTTCGTTCAGGAGCGCCGCGCATGGGCAAGCCCACGACCCTGTTCAATAAGATCTGGCAATCCCACCTGGTCGCCACCCAGGAAGATGGCACCTGCCTGATCTACATCGACCGGCACATGGTCCACGAGGTCACCAGCCCGCAGGCGTTTGAAGGCCTTCGGATGGCCGGTCGTCCGGTGCGCCATCCCGAAGCCACCCTGGCCGTCGCCGACCACAACGTCCCCACCACCGACCGCAGCCTGGGCATCACCAACCCGGAAAGCCGCCTCCAGGTCGAAACCCTCGAGGCCAACGCCAAGGATTTTGGCGTCCCCTATTTCCCCATGGATGACATCCGCCAGGGCGTGGTCCACATCGTTGGGCCCGAGCAAGGCTTCACCCTGCCCGGCGCCACCATCGTGTGCGGCGACAGCCACACCTCGACCCACGGCGCCTTCGGTGCGCTGGCCTTTGGCATTGGCACCAGCGAGGTCGAGCACGTGCTCGCCACCCAAACCCTGGTCCAGCAGCCGGCCAAGGACATGTTGGTGCGCGTCAACGGCACCCTGCCCGCCGGCGTCACCGCCAAGGATATCGTGCTGGCCATCATCGGCACCATCGGCACCGCCGGCGGCACCGGCTATGTCATCGAGTTTGCCGGCGAGGCCATCCGAAGCCTGTCGATGGAAGGCCGCATGACGGTCTGTAACATGACCATCGAAGCGGGCGCCCGCGCCGGCCTCATCGCCCCCGACGAAGTGACCTTCGAGTACCTCAAGGGCCGACCCCTCGTTCCCAAGGGCGCCTTGTGGGAAGCGGCCGTGTCCTGGTGGCGCACCCTCAAGACCGACGACGGTGCGCACTTCGACCGCATCGTCGAGCTGGATGCCACCACCATCGTGCCGCAAGTCACCTGGGGGACCAGCCCGGAGAACGTCGTGCCGATCACCGGCACCGTCCCCGACCCCGCCGCCGAGGCTGATCCCGCCCGCCGCGCCGCCCTCCAGCGCTCCTTGGACTACATGGGCCTCACCGCCGGCATGCCCCTGACCGAGGTCAAGATCGACCGCGTGTTCATCGGCTCGTGCACCAACGGCCGTATCGAGGACCTGCGCGCGGCGGCCGCCGTCGCCCAGGGGCGTCGGGTTGCCGAGGGCGTCCAGGCCATGGTCGTGCCGGGCTCTGGTCTCGTGAAGGAACAGGCCGAGGCCGAAGGGCTTGATGCGATCTTCGTCGAGGCCGGCTTCGAGTGGCGCGAACCGGGCTGCTCCATGTGCTTGGCCATGAACGAGGACAAGCTGGCCCCGGGCGAGCGCTGCGCCTCGACCTCGAACCGCAACTTCGAGGGCCGTCAGGGCCGGGGCGGTCGCACCCACCTTGTGAGCCCTGCTATGGCTGCCGCCGCCGCTGTCACCGGCTTCCTCACCGACGTTCGGTCGCTGTAAGATCGTCGTCTGTCGCGGGGGCTGCCGCCCCCGCACCCCTACCCGGGGCCGGACCCCGGCGGTCCTTTAAGGGGGGTTCATGCGGCTGTCTCGTCTCCAGATCCAGAATTTCAAGAGCCTTCGGGACGTGGTTCTGGAGGATATTCCCGCGTTCAATGTGTTGATCGGGCCGAACGGCAGCGGGAAGTCTTCCGTTTTGGAGGCTTTGGCGTTCGTGCGGGCCATGGTGACGGGGCGGGGGCAGGATCTTGGGGACGCCGCAGCGTATTTTTCCCGAGGCGGGTCGGATCGGACGATTTCGGTTGATCTTGAGGTCGCCGAGGAAGGGGACGCGGCACAGCGGTGTGGCTATGCCTTCGAGGCGATGGAGGGGGCGCGAACGGGGTTTGTTTTTGCCTCAGACAAGGTCAAGCAGGGCGAGGGGAGGCCGTTGGCCGCTCATCTCAGCCCGACTGGGGATCTGTCCAGCTTGTTTTTGCTGAAGCACATCGCCAAGCATTCGTTTTTCTCCGCTGTTTACGACTTTATCGAAGGGTTTCGCTCCTTTGACCTTCGCCTTCGCCCCGGGAACTCCTTAGAGGGAACGGGCGCCGTCACCCACCGGATGACCGAGCGCGGGACCAACGCCCATGCGGTGGTGCGCTATCTGTCGGAAAAACACCCAGAGGTGTTCCGGCTGGTCGAGCGGCGGATGGCCCAGCGCATCCCGGGCGTCCAGGGGATCGAGCCGCTCAAGATGGAAGATGGCCGAATTGCCCTGCGCTTTCGCGATGGCGCCATCCCGACGCCGTTCCTGGAACGGGAGATGTCGGAGGGGACCCTGAACATGTTGGCCTGGTTGCTGATCCTCAACGATCCCGATCCTCCGACCCTCCTGTGCGCCGAGGAGCCGGAAGGGCGGATCAACCCGCATCATCTGGGCGAGCTGGCCGAGGATTTCGCGCTGTTCTCCGAACAAAAGGGCCAGGTGTTCGTCACCACCCATTCCCCCGATTTTCTCAACGCCGTGCCTCTTGAGAGCCTTTGGGTCCTGAGCAAGGAAAACGGCGAGACCCGGATCCACCGTGCGGCCGACAAGCCGAACGCGCGGGCCATGGCCGAGGCGGGAGATCTGCCCGGCCAGATCTGGATGAGCGGAGGTCTCGCCTGACCATGCCGCCCCTCGTCATCCTGGTCGAGGAAGAGTCCATGCAGATTTTTTTGCAGGAATTTCTTCTTCCCAAAGTGTTTGGCGAGGCCGCGCTGGGGATGACGGTGCTGCGTCATCGCGGTAAAACAGACCTTCGTCACCAAATTCCGTCGCGGCTCAAGGGGTGGCCGCCGGAAACCCGCTTTGTGATCGTCCACGACAAAGATCAGGCGGATTGCCGGGCGTTGAAAGCCAGCCTGCTTGACCTCTGCCGGGCGGCGGACCGACCGAACGTTTTGGTCCGCATCGTGTGTCATGAACTGGAGTCTTGGTATCTGGGAGATCTGGACGCCGTGGAACAGGCCACACAACGCAAAGGGCTGGCCGAGGCCTTGCGGCGACGGGAAAAATATCGGGACCCTGACGCACGGGCCAACGCCAAGCAAGAGTTGCAAGAGCTGATGCCCGGGTATAAAGCCCGCAGCGGGGCGCGCGATATCGGGCCGTACATGGATCCCCAGCGGAACCGATCGCATAGTTTTCAGGTTTTTTTACGCGGCGTCCAAGCGCTCGCGGCCGAGAGGAGAGTGTAAGTCGATGGAGAAATTCACCGTTCTGACCGGCGTCGCGGCGCCGCTGCCGATGATCAATGTGGATACCGACATGATCATCCCCAAGCAGTTCCTGAAGACGATCAAGCGCACCGGTCTGGGCAAGAACCTGTTCGATGAAATGCGCTACACGCCCGAGGGCGCCGAGAACCCGGACTTTGTCCTGAACAAGGCCGCGTGGCGTTCGGCAACTATTTTGGTGTCCGGCGCTAACTTCGGCTGCGGCTCCTCGCGCGAGCATGCGCCCTGGGCCCTGCTCGACTTCGGCATCCGCTGCATCATTGCCCCCAGCTTTGCCGACATCTTTTTCAATAACTGCTTCAAGAACGGCATCCTGCCCATCGTCCTGCCCCAGGCCGATGTGGACAAGCTGATGGACGACGCCGAGCGCGGCGCCAACGCCACCGTCACCGTGGACTTGGAAAACCAAGTCATCCGCGGCCCCGACGGTGGCGCCATCACCTTCGAGGTCGATGCCTTCCGCAAGCACTGCCTGCTCAACGGTCTCGATGACATCGGCCTGACCCTGCAAAAACAGGACAAGATCGATACCTTCGAACAAACCCGTACCCAGCAAATGCCCTGGATGGTCCTGTCGCCTGCGGCTTGAGGGCGTGGGGCTTGCTTCGGTGACGCGGGGCTGCCGCCCCGGGCCCCGCCTGGAGGCTGACGCCTCCAGACCTCCCCTTTCTTTTATTCATTGGCCCTCCCTTCCTCCCCCCTTTTTGAAAAGCGCGCTTTTCAAAAACGGGGGGAGGAAGGGAGGGCCATAGACAGAAGAAAAAGGGGGTCTGGGGCATGGGGCTGGAGCAGGTCCCAAGGGTTCGGCTGTTCGCCGATTAAAGTGGTACGTGAGCTGGGTTTAGAACGTCGTGAGACAGTTCGGTCCCTATCTACCGTGGGTGTAGGAAACTTGAGAGGAGCTGTCCCTAGTACGAGAGGACCGGGATGGACATCCCTCTGGTGTACCAGTTGTCACGCCCGTGGCATCGCTGGGTAGCTAAGGATGGACAGGATAACCGCTGAAAGCATCTAAGCGGGAAGCCTCCCTCGAAACCAGGTTTCCCTATCAGGACCGTGGTAGACCACCACGTTGATAGGCCGGGTGTGGAAGCGCAGTAATGCGTGAAGCTAACCGGTACTAATCGTCCGATCGGCTTGATAAACGCGCAGAGGCCAGGCCGGCCCCAGCGCTTGTAAATTCCCATAACGACATCATCAGACGGCTTCGATGGCTTGGTGGTCATGGCGAACAGGAAACACCCGATCCCATCCCGAACTCGGCCGTGAAACTGTTCAGCGCCAATGGTACTGCGTCTTAAGGCGTGGGAGAGTCGGTCGCCGCCAGGCCTTCAAAGCCGTCTGTCAAAGAAACCCTCTTTTAGAAAAGCCCGCTCCGGTGATTCCGGGGCGGGTTTTTCGCTTGCGCAAAGGGAAGGCCGGGGAGGCGAGCCTCCCCAGACCCCTCCAATCCATTGATCGTGGGGTCTGGGGAGGCCGTGCCTCCCCGGCCTTCCCTTACCCGGCAACTCTGCTACCCTTCTCCCTCACCACACGACCCGGAAGGGGAGGGAGAGTCATGGATCCTGGTGCCGTTGGGGAAAACGCCCTGGAAAAGGTCGAAGCCGATTTCGCCTTTCTCATCGAGTGTTTCGCCGAGGTTCTTGAAGAAAGCGGGGAGGGGGCCATCGCCCGGGCCGTGCGCCATCCTCCCTCTTCCCCCGATCCCGAGGGAGATCCCGAGCGTCTGATTCAAGCCCAGGGTATCGCCTTCCAGCTCCTGCGGCTCGCCGAGGAAAACGCCACAGCCCAAGCCCGGCGTCAGGCGCGACGGGACGGGCAGGGGCATCAGGAGTCCGGCTCCTGGGAACAGCACCTCCGCTCCCTGCTTGCCGACAAGAAAACGCCGGAAGCTGTGGCCCACTTTCTGGCATCGGTTCAGGTGGAATCCGTCCTGACCGCCCATCCCACCGAGGCCAAGCGTCAGACCGTTTTGGAGCATCATCGCGCCTTGTACCTGCTGCTGGTCGAGCGCGAAAACACGATGTTTACCGTCGAGGAGCAAGCCGACATTCGGGCCCGGCTCAAAACCAGCCTGGATGTCCTCTGGCGCACCGGCGAAATCTTCTTGGAGAAGCCTGACCTCGCCTCCGAGCGACGTCATGTTTTGTACTTTTTCCGCCATGTCTTTCCCGATGTCCTGCCTTTTGTCCGGGCTCGCTTACAGCAGGCGTGGCGGGCCGAGGGGTTGGATCCGGCGATTCTGGAGGCGGCGGGGGGCGGGCCCCGCGTGTCGTTTGGCTCATGGGTGGGGGGCGACCGGGACGGCCATCCCCTGGTCACCGCCGCGTTGACCGCCGACACCCTGGCCGAGTTGCGGGCCGCCGCTCTCGACCTGCACCGTCACCGCCTGCGGGCTGCGGCCGTGCGGCTCAGTGTCGCCGATCGTCTGGCGCCGCCGCCGCCCGCTCTGGCAGCGCATGTGGCGGACACCGCGCATCGGCTGGGAGCCGAGGGGGCGGCGGCGCTGGCGCGCAATCCGGGCGAGACGGTACGGCAGTTCCTTAACCTCATGATGGCCCGCCTGCCCGACATTCCCTCGCCCGCGCCCTATGAAGGGCCGCATGCCTTGGATGTCGACTTGGCCCGTCTTGAAGAGGCCCTGATTATCTTGGACGCCGGGCGGTTGGCGCGTGAGGTGGTGGCGCCCCTGCGCGATGGGGTGCGCACCTTTGGCTTCCACCTCGCCCGCCTCGATATTCGCCAGAACAGCCGGGTGCACGACGAGGCCTTGGCCGATCTGATGACCCGGGCCCACCTGGAGGGCGCCGCCTTTTTAGCCGCCGATGCCGCCGAGCGCCTGCCCCTTCTTGAGCGGGAACTGGCGTCGGCGCGCCCGTTTCTGCATGAGGCCGGGCGCGATGCCTTGGGGCCGGCGGCGCACGGCGTGCTGTCTTGCCTTCAGGTCGTCGCCCGCGCGGTGCGTACTCATGGTCCCGACGGCCTCGGCGCCCTCATCATCAGCATGACCCGGTCGGTGGGCGATATCTTTACCCTCTATCTGCTGGCCCGCGAGGCCGGGCTCTGGCACGAGGACGAGGGCGAAGCCGTGTGCCCGCTGCCGGTTGTCCCCTTGTTCGAGACCATTGAAGATCTGGAGAACGCCCCGCAAATCCTTGACGCTCTCTTACGCCATCCCCTGGTCCTGCGCTCGCTGAAGGTTCAGGCGCACCGGGCCGGTTTGGCGCAGCCGGTGCAGCAGGTGATGATCGGCTATAGCGATTCCAATAAGGATGGGGGCCTCTGGGCCAGCCGCTGGGGTCTCCATCGCGCCCAGGAGGCCTTGCAGCGCGTCGGCGAGGCCCACGGGGTGCGGGTGCGGTTCTTCCACGGACGCGGCGGGTCCATCAGTCGTGGCGCGGGTCCCACCCATCGCTTTTTGCGTGCCTTGCCCGCCGCCGCGCTGGCCGGGGATCTGCGTTTGACCGAGCAGGGCGAGGTGATCGCCCAAAAGTATGCCAACCGCGTGACCGCCGTTCATCACCTGGAACTCCTCATGGCCGGCACCGCCGCCGCCAGCCTTGCCGCCGCTGCGGCCCCGCCCTTGGCGCCCGTCATGGACCACGTGGCGGCCCGCAGTCGCGCGGCCTACCAAGCCCTGGTGCAGGAGCCCAACTTTTTGGCGTTTTTCCAGGGGGCCACGCCCCTGGATGCCATTGAACGCGCCCGCATCGGGTCGCGGCCGGTGCGGCGCAGCGGACAGCGCACCCTTGCCGACCTGCGGGCCATCCCCTGGGTGTTCGCCTGGAGCCAAGCCCGCTTCTTCCTGTCGGGCTGGTATGGCGTCGGCACCGCCCTCGACACCCTGTGCCACGACGATCCCGAGGCCCACACCCGCCTCGTTGCCGCCGTTTTCGACTGGGCGCCCCTGCACCATGTGATTTCCTCGGTAGCGACCAGCGTCGCCATGGCCGACCCTGGCCTCATGCGCCGCTACGCCGCCCTCGTCCCCGACGCGGCCATCCGGGGCCCGCTGCTGGAGCGGATCGAGGCCGAATATCAGCGCACCCAAGCCGCCCTCAAAGCGATCTATCAAGGCCCGCTCGCCCAGACCCGGCCCCGCGTGCAACGCGCCCTGTCCCTGCGCCAACCCGGCTTGGCCGCCTTGCACCACCGCCAAATCGACCTGCTCGCCCGCTGGCGCGAGGGCGAGGACCGTGACAAGGAAAGTCTGGAAGCCCAACTCCTGTTGACCATCAACGCCATCGCCGCCGGCCTCGGCGCCACGGGATAACCCCCCCTTCATCGACCGAGGGGTCTGGGGAGGCTGTTTAGACCGGAGACATGTCTGACACCTGTTCGGAGACATGTCTGACAGATTGAACGATGGGATCGCTGTCGCGGAGATCGGCATACGCGACAGCGATCCCGGCGAAATAGACATCCCACACACCTTCTGTTTGTGTCGGGCGGAAGGCAACGTTGTATCCAGCAAACGCCTGGGATATTTTCAATATATTCCCCTTAAAACAAATACATCCATCCTTTTTTACCCGACGGACGACATCGCTTTCATAGTACTCAGGCAGAGGAATAGCTTCAGGAAAGGATTTCAGGCTTGCTCTGTATCGCGAGCTTGGGGTTGAAAGCCCCAGAGCTTCATGAGGGCGCTCATCATTATAGACGTGAAGCCACCCATCGAATGCCTTCTGGCACTCCTGTATACTATCAAAACGACGGGATTGTAAAAGTTCTATTTTGAGAGTGCGGTGGAAACGTTCATCTTTCCCCTGCGTCTGGGGGTGGAGTGGACGCCCGTGGATCAATCGCACACCCAGGAGCATCAACCAGACTTCCAGGCTGGTATAGGTCTCCAATGGATTTCCGCAGCACCCCCAGGGCGACCCGTTGTCTGCTAAAATTCGTGCTGGCAGACCATAGCGCTGGAATATGCTAACAAGTTGATCCTGAACAGTTTCTTTCTTCTCATTCTCGCAGGCTCGAAGGCCCAAAGCATACCGGCTATGATCGTCGAGAACCGTTAGCGGATGGCATCGGCCCGCTGCCATAGGGAAATGCCCCTTGAAATCCATCTGCCAAAGATCGTTTGGATTCTCATATTGAAAGCGGATGAATTTCTGATGCTTCCTAGCTTCGACTGGATTAATCCGGCCATTCCGACGAAGAATTTCATTGATCGTTGAAGGAGATGGAACGTCCGTTAGCCCCATATCTGTTAGGCGTCGTGCAATCTTACGACCACCCCACGCCGGATGTCTATCGCGCACCTCAAGAACTTTTTCCTCTATAAGAGGATCTGTGCGCCGTGGACTTGTCGATGGCCGGCGGGACCGGTCCTCTAAACCGGCCTCACCGCTCTCTTCATACCTCTTGAGCAATCGGTGTCCTGTGTCTCGGCTAATTCCAAACCGGCGACACAACTCCTGAATGCTTATTCCCCCCTGACGAGCAAGGCGGACAAACTCTTTGCGCTGGTCCAGCACGGCTTGACACTTCCACAGCATCGCAATGCTCCCGCATCGGTTTGCCGAAAGTGTCAGACATGTCTCCGTACACCTGTCAGATATGTGTCCGGTCTATACAGGAGGCCGCACCTCCCCAGCCTTTCCTGACCGCATTACAAACCCTTTGCCGTCAGCCCGTTCGGCCCTTGTCCTGGAAAAAGTAAGGCTGGGGAGGCGCGGCCTCCCCAGATCCCTCGGTCACTTCGGCCCGTTGCGGTGGGCCGTTCCCTGCATCCCTCGCAGCCTTAACAGAGCAACGTGTCCAGGTTAACGCGGATCGAAATTGGGGCTGAGGATACGGGCGAGGGCGTCGGAATCTTATCCTGCGAGCTTCCTGGTTGACTTGATTGAGAGTTTGCCTTTGCCGAAGCGGACGGCGTCGATGGTGACGATGCCTCCATCGACGTTCACCCGATCGAGGATGTCCGGGATCACCGCGCACTCGTTGTCCTTCGCGTTCACCGCCTTCTGCGCCAGAACGAGACGTTCGCTCGTTGCTCAGGCGGATACCAGATGCAGGGCTCTGCGGCTAGCGGCCCGATCGTGGGTCCGCCGCGACGTCTGGCCATTGATAGCGATCAGCTTGGGAGCATCCGGCCGCAGCGACAGCGCCCAATCGGTAAAACATGCCTGAAAATGATCCAAAAGGCCGCGCAAACGCGACGGCCGGAATGCCTCTTCCATTTCATTCGACATCGGAAGTCTCGTCTCTTTGCATCCGAGATCCACCGAATCATACTCCGACGAACACGGGAAGCCCGACCGTCAATCGTTAAACCTGAAATCGTTGCCTTGACTATCATGTCAATCGGACTGCGCCAATGGGCTCATGGATGCTAATTAATGAGATTTATTATAGCCTATACTAGAAGCCCGATGCGACGCATCCGTGACAGTTTCCAGAGGTGTCCAGATTGCATGCTCCCGATATCATTGATGGATAAAGCCAATGGATGTAAAAAGAGGTTTGAGAACACTCCGTAGGGGGGCGTCTGCCGTCCGGAGCCACGCTAGCCTGGAGCGCCTGTATTTCTGCGGAAATCCGCCCGGTACACCTAGCTAGGCGGCAAGAAAAATATGTGTAATCTTACTTGCAGACATTCCGCCGAAACGGCACACTTGCCAACCAAAGGATGTTGTGGCTATTGATCATTCGCCTATTGACAGGGACGGACAAGGAACAGTGTTAACGCCAATTTTGATGTGACAGCAAATATTTCGGGTGGGCCGTGCGGGGATGTTGTCTGAGCAGGAACAGAAGAATGCCAATGACGGCATCAGCAAGCTTCGCCAGGCAATCAGTGGCTGCGAGCCGATATTGATCCTGCCGAAGGATGATGCAGCGAACAACGTAATCTCGCCAGCACTCGCGTCTTGCGGGAAGGTCGATATCATGATCGGCTTCTTCTCGAGCCAGGCGCTGTCCGAAATTGCCCCAGGCTTGGCCGCCTTTCTCCACAACAGCACCGACCCGATGAGGTTGGTGGTCAGCCCATATCTGACCAATGAGGACAGAGAAGCGTTGTCTGCCGGGACAATGTATGCCGACGCGCTAGTCGAGGGAATGTGGACCAAGAGGCTCCCCACGGCGGATGACTTGGCGCGGCACACCTTGTCTTGCCTTGGCTGGCTGACGTCGCAAGGGCGCCTGAGAATCCAGGTCGCCCTGATGCGGAACGCTTTGTTCCATCCGAAGGTCTGGCTGTTCCGCGATGCTGATGACGTCGCCGCCCTCCATGGCTCAGCGAACATGACTGGTGCCGGATTGGGCAAAAACAGGGAACAGCTCAGTCTAGCCCGCACCTGGATGGGAGAGGACGCCGCGAGAACCTGCCAAAAGCTCTCAGACGAATTTGAAAGCCTGTGGGGCGGTGGCGACGACGATTGCCTTGTGGTCGATATGCCGCAGGCGATCCAGGAAAAGCTGGTTCAGGAATACAGATCGGACCGCATGCCCGATGAAGAAGACTTCCAACGCCTGTGGCGGAAGGCTCAGGCGCTGTCGAAAACGACGGTCGTTGGCACGATAGATGTGTCAGCCTCATCCGAGCTGGAATTCTCGATTCCCGCTTGGCTCGATTACCGTTCGGGAGACTATGCCCATCAAGGGGAGGCGGTCGACAACTGGCGCAATGCCGGTTGGCATGGCGTCCTGGAGATGTGCACAGGCTCGGGCAAGACGCTGACGGCAATGGTTGGCGCCTATCACCTGTACCAGGAAGTCGGCTCCCTCCTGATCGTCATTGCGGCCCCCTATCGGGTCCTTGTTCAGCAATGGGCGAACGAAGTCGCGCTCTTCGGCATTCAGCCGGTCGACCTCACCGCAGAAAGCGGCCCCAAGAGACGCGAGCGCGCTATCGGCAGCGCTAGGCGGCGGCTGAGGCTGAAGATCAGCCCGACCGAGGCGATCCTGGTCACCAACGCCACCCTCTGCACCCAGGAGTTCATTGAACAGGTGGCCAAGCACAACGGCCCCAAGCTGCTCATCGCCGACGAGTGCCATAATCTCGGCGCCGAAGGCTTCATGAACGATCCGCCGGAGATTTTCGACTACCGCCTCGGCTTGTCCGCCACGCCCGTGCGTCAGTATGACGCCGAGGGCACCCAGCGGCTCTTCGACTACTTCGGTGAGCCCTGCTTCAGCTTCCTCCTCGAGCACGCCATCGGGCGTTGCCTTACCCCTTATGACTACTTCGCTCACTTCGTCCACCTCACCGAGGAGGAGATGGAGGAGTGGAGGCTGATAACCGAAAAAATATCGAAGCTGGCTTGGAAAATTGATGCCGGAATCAAAGACGAGCAGCTCGAAGGGCTGTTGCTGAAGCGCAGGCGGGTTCTTGAGGCTGCCCAGGAGAAGGTCAGGCTGCTGGCGGCCTTGCTGGACACCGAGGATGAGGCGGCCCTCAGATACACGCTGATTTATGCTACCGATAAGGACCCGCGTCAGCTTGACGCCGTGAATGCCATCCTCAACGAGCAGCATCTCCTGTTTCACCAATTGACCTCGGAAGAGACCGTCAGTCGCGATCTGACGAAACAAATCGTGTCTGGGTTCCAATCTGGAAGACTGCAGATCCTGACGGCGAAGCGGGTATTGGACGAAGGCGTCAATATTCCGGAGATCATGCAGGCTTTCATTCTGGCCAGCACGACCGTGCGGCGCCAATGGGTGCAGCGCCGCGGCCGGTTACTTCGAACCTGCAAGGCCATCGGGAAGACCCACGCAGTCATTCATGACTTCGTCGCTCTCCCGCCCATGGCCCGTGAGGCAGGCGAACTAGATCGCGACGCCAAGAGAATTGTGAACGCCGAACTTGACAGGGTGTGGGAATTCGCGCGCCTGAGCAGGAACGGAGCAACTCCCGAGGGGCCATTCACCAAGGTCGAAGAGCTTCGAGTGATGTTGAAGGGGGGATGAGATGGCATACAAGGACGAAAAGGTTGTCGGTATCATCATGGAAAATGTCCGCCACCTAGAGGAGCGCTGCCCCGGCTATCGCGAAGAAATTGGCAATGTTGTCGCCGAAATAATTCAGGCGGAGCGGCAGCATCAGTTCGCGAGAACCAACATTTCCCAGAAGTTCAGCGACCTGATCGGCAGGGTCGGCACCTTACTGCAGCTGGCTGAACAGAGCGGAGACGCCTAACCATGAAGCTCATCCGCGCGAAGTTTGACGGCTTTCGCCTGCTGAACGGCGTTGAACTGGTGTTCTCGACCGACCGAGAACGGAACATCACCGTGATCCGCGCCGCCAATGAGAGCGGCAAGACCACCATGCTGCATGCCCTCCAATGGTGTCTGTTTGGCGACGACGCCCTTCCCTCAAGCTACAACCTGTTTTCGATGGATCTGTCGTTGGGGGAGACTTCAAAGACCTGCGTCGAGATCGACTACGAAATCGAGGGGAAAAGAGGGATGCAGCGCTACAAGATAATACGTAGCCTGATCGAAAACGTCGGCACTCAGATGCACGGAAAGTCCGACGCGCAGCTTTACGAGATAACTCTGAATGGCACCAAGGAAATACCTAACGTCGAAGCCTATTTGGCCGCTCATATGCCGAGCGAGCTGCGCGAGGTCTTCTTTACGGACGGGGACAGGGCACTCAGCTTCATTGAGGGCAAGAAGACCGAACAGCAGAAGCGGGTGAAAAAAGCCATCGAGCAATTGATGGGCCTGCCGATGCTCGAGAAGGCCGTCAGCCACATCAAGGCGTCGGAAAGCGATTTGCGCAGCAAAGCCGACGAGGCGTCGGGGAACCAGGAGCTTCATGCCATCCGCGTCGAACTGGAGAAGCTCGACACCGAGATTCCGGCGATCAGCCAGCAGCTCGAGACGCTAAAGGACCAAATCACTCATCTAAACGAGCTCCATGCCAAGGCGAACAGCGATCTTGAGGAGGCCCTGAAGCGGGGCAATCGAGAGGAGATTGCCCGCGAGCTCGCCCGCGTCAGGAAGCACAAGGCCGCTGCGGAGGGACGGATCAAGACCGCGGAATCGTCTCAGGCAGGCCTATTGAGCAACAAGACCTTCGCCCGCGAGTTGCTGCGCGACAAGATGAAGGCTGCCGGTCAGATCCTTGATGTTTTGCGACAGAAAGGGCAGATTCCGAACAAGACTATCCCTATCCTCGAAGATAGACTGCGTCATAGCGATTGTATCTGCGGAGAGAGTCTGGATAAGAATACGCAGGACGGCATGCGCCGCCGAAAATACATCGAGAAATTGATCGAAGATAGCAAAGATGCCGACGCCTTGCGCTCTAAGGTATCCGATTTATACTTTGAAGGGCGGGATCTTTTCCAAGAAAATCCCGCTCAATGGCTGAAGGCCTACGCCGAAGCCTTTAAGACAAGGAACCTGGAGCAGAGAGTCTACGGCGATCTGTGCAGCGAGGAGGCTAACTTGGAGGTCCGCCTTGCGAAGGTCCAGGACGACGACGTTCAGCGCGCCCGCGAGATGCGAGACACCTATCAGAAGCAACTCCAGGAATGTATTTCAGAGGTATCCAAGTATGATGTGTCCCTGAAAGGCAAAATAGCACGCAAGGTTGAAAAGAGCAAGTTATTCGACGTTCTTTCCAAAAAGGAAAAAAAAGGCAGGAAGTACGCTCTCGAACTTCAGGTGGCTCGTGACATCAAGTCAGTGTTTGAGGGAACACTTGATCTTATGAAGACCCGTGAAGTTCAATCAGTATCTTCCCTTATGAACGAATATTTCTTGCAGATGATTGGTGCAGACCCGGAAAACGCTCTTATCCAGAAAGCGGCTATAGATTCAGATTTTCGCATTGTTGTTCACGGCCGCAATAACAGGGTCATGGACCCTTCCCTGGACCTGAATGGCGCCTCTCGTCGTGCACTGACCATCGCCTTCGTGCTCGCGCTTACCGAGGTGAGCGGCGTCGAAGCCCCGAACGTCATCGATACCCCCCTCGGAATGATGAGCGGCTTCGTCAAGACAGCTGTAGTTAAAGTTGCGTCAGAGGCCAGTGATCAACTTATACTTTTCCTCACGCACGATGAGATTAAGGGGTGCGAAGACATCCTTGATGAGAAGGCAGGTCGGGTGATGACCGTGACCAACCCGGTTCACTACCCGAAGATCCTGAAAAATGATCCAGGGACAAGCGAGGCCAAAGCCCTTCTGTGTCAATGCGACCACAGAAACTTCTGCAAACTTTGTGAACGCCGCGAGAGTGCTCGCCAGCCTGTTGTTGCGGAGGTCGGTAATGTCTAACCCGTTTGCTACCCACGACATCATGATTCCCGAGGAGTACCGGGAACATTTTGATAGATACGTGCAGAAGAAAGATGGAAAAGCCGCCCAGCCTATTCATCAGCCCTTCGCACGCAACATAGACATGTGGTTCTTCGCCCTCTGCCTTGCCGTAAAGAAGAAGCTTAAGCCTGTCGACCACACGGGTAAAAAGTACAAGGCGGCCGAGGGTGTGGTGCTCAGCTCTGACTCCTGGCATCCCACGGCCATTGTTTTATTAGCCCTTGCAGAAACCAAAGACATTAAAGTCGTCGAAGACCCAGGGAAAATGCTCGGTATCGCCTCGCGATACGCCTTGGCTGGGATGCCTGAGTTGTTGACGCTTTTGGGTGACCTCCAGGGGGAAACGCCCCTAGATACTCTTTGCGAGGAGATCGAAGGACTTCTAGCCAACGCAGATATGGCCGCGGTCCATGACAACGATTTTCGCTCGTAGGATTTTTGCGGTTTCATGGCTTTCGATCAACTATTGATCTGTCAGCCATATCAGTGAATGCAGCCTCGCCAACACAACCGTGTCCAAAACGGTCCCATCAATCAGGGGGCGGCCTTTCCGGAAAGCAGGCAAGGATGATAGCATCGCTGCTGTTGAAGTCCAGTGTTGAGCGACATGATGGGTACTAGGTGGATAGAGGGGCTCTTTGCATAAATTGATGTACCTTGACAACAATTCTACGACACGGCCCCTTCAGGTGGTCACGGACGCAGTCCTGCGGACGATGAAGGCAACATCGTGGAACCCTTCTAGTGCCCATTCATTGGGGGTCGAGGCACGGACGCTGCTAGAAGCAGCCCGGGACGGTGTGTGCGCCTTGCTTCCCGGCATTTTTCCTGAGGGTGTGATCTTCACATCGGGCGGCACCGAGGGAAACAACCTTGTCATCGGTCATCATGCTGAGGACGCCGGACAGTGGACCCTGATCACCACCAAGGTCGAGCACCCGTCCATCCTTCGGCCCGCTGAAGCACTTGCTCGCCGGGGAGCCCGGATCATCTTGCTTGACGTGTCGGCGTCAGGAACCGTGAACCCGGCAGACGCCGCCCGGGCGGCCAGGGAAACTATCGGCCCAGTTAAGGTCAGCATTCAGTGGGCTAACAGCGAAACCGGCGTGGTTCAGCCCGTTGCGAACGTAGGAAGAGCCGTTAAGGCCATACGTCCAGACGCCCTGGTTCATTCGGACATTGCTCAGGCAGTCGGCCGCGTACCAGTGGATCTGGTAGCCGCAGGGGTGGACGTGGCCACCTTCTCCGGCCACAAGCTGCACGGGCCTCAAGGGTCCGGCGTCCTGGTGCTGACCGACCCCGATGACCGGCGGGTCAGCCCCCTGATCCTTGGTGGCGGCCAGGAACAGGGAATGCGCTCAGGCACCCAGAATGTCGCAGCCGCGGTCGGGCTTGGGCGGGCGGCCGAGGTCCGGGCGGCGCACCTAGAGGTCATGATTGCCAAGATGGCCGCAATCCGCGACTGCTTTGAACGGGCGATATTGAAGCTCGTCCCAGAGGCGGTCGTGAACGGAAGCCGGGCCAGCCGGGTCCCCAACACTTCCAACATCCGCTTCCCGGGCATCGAGGGCATGGCACTTCTAGCCAAGCTGGACGAAAAGGGCGTGGCCGCCTCCCTGGGGTCGGCCTGCTCAAGCGGCAAGCCGTCGCCGTCCCATGTTTTAACCGCCATGCAGTTGTCTGAAGACGAGGCTTACGCCAGCCTCCGCTTCTCTTTTTCGATTTTCAACACACAGAAAGAGGTTCGTTTGGCTGCGCAAATCGTGGCCGACTGCCTTAGAGATTTGCAATGAGCAACGCTGCCGTGAAACAGGCCAAGTTTGAGTTTGGGCGTCATGAGACTTTTGCTGTCCGCCACGGCTGGCTTGGAAAAGGTATGGCCCGTATTGAATCCTCTGAGGGATTCAAGGCCGACCTTGCGACGGCTGATGCACTTGGCATCGGCAGCCGCATGGTCAAGTCCCTGCAGTTCTGGCTGGATGCCAGCGGCTTGGCCCAGTTCGAGAGGGATCTCGAAAACGGCCCGCGTTCGCGTCGGCTCGTCCTGTCGCCCCTAGGGTGGACCGTGATGAAACGCGATCCCTATCTGGAGTTCCCGGCCACTTGGTGGTTCATCCATCTTAGCTTGGCCAGCCGGGAAGGAAGCGTTTGGAGCTGGTTCTTCAACGATTTTCGTGAACGCACCTTTGAGCGCTCCGCATGCGTCGAAGCCTTCATCCGGCACCTCAAGGAGCATTCGTCAAATCAGACCACACCGGACGTGGCCAAACGTGACGTCAGCTGCCTGCTTCTCGCCTACGCCGCTGCCTCGGCGAATGACCGCATGGATCCCGAAGACGCGACCATTTGTCCGCTTCGCGACCTCGCCATGGTGCTGCGCCATTCCGACACAGGCCGCTATGAGAAGACCCGCCCTCTCGACCAAGTGCCGCTCGAGGCCGTCCTCGCTTGCGTATCCAGCCTTGCCATGGAGGTATCCACAGACTCGGTCCCTCTTGGGGAGGTGGTGCGGCGGCGGCGCGGTCCTGCCCGCGTCTTCGGGCTTGGCAGCGACATGATCGACGACATTGCCGCCACGGCGGAGCAGGTCTACGGCCACATTGGCGTTAAGGTGACTCTGCTTGGCGCCGAACGCCACCTCAGCGTTCCCGCCCTGCGCCCGGATGAGTGGCTTGAACGGCACTTCCAGCGGATCGGAGACCAAGCATGATCCGCCAGCCCTTCTTCCGCTCGGTCAACCTTCGCGACGACCTGTCCGTGCCTGAACGGTTGAGCCACTATCAGCCCACCCGGAAATCATCTCCGCTCATCCGAGCGGTGTTTGAGCCGGGTGCCACAATGGCTATTGCCACCTATGGCAGCGGTAAGTCCATAGCCGCAGGTGTGGGCGGCTTGCTGGTTGCCAACAGCGCCGCCGCCAAGGCAGCGCTCCGGCCGGTGCTTGAGCGCCTTGCCACAGTAACACCCGACCTGCACCAGATGGCCAGGGACCGGCTCAAGAGCGACGCTACGGGACGGATTGTCACGCTCAGCGGCTTTGTCCGCAACGTTCCTGACGCTTTGGCCAAGTTGCTCAACCTCCATGGCTGTTCCGACATCGAAGAGGTCCTCAAGGCCATTGAGAAGTTGAACGGGACGGACCGGGTGGCGATCATCTGGGACGAGTTCGGCCGACATCTCGAGGGCCTCATCAACGAAGGGCGCGCCCGCGACCTCGACGTCATCCAGCGGCTCGCTGAGTGGGCCGCCCGACCCAAGAAGCCCTCGATAAGCCTGACCCTGCTGTTGCACCAGAGCCTGCTGGCTTATGCGGGAGCGCTGAACCAAACCTCGCGCAACGAGTGGCGGAAAATCGAGGGCCGCTTCGAGCAGATCCGCTTTGTCGAGGACAGCCGCGAGCTCTACGAGATGATCGCCGCGATCATCCGTGACCGGCGACCTCGGAATATCGTTCTGCCTGCGGGCGAATGGGTGCGCGATATCGCCACCGGAGCTGTGGCCGCCCGCTGGTTTGACGGCTGCGAGGAAACCGAGCGCGTCGAAAGCCTGATCGCCTCGGCGTACCCTCTGTCTTCTGCGGCCTTGCAGGTTCTCCCCCGGCTTGTCGCACGGGTGGGGCAAAACGAGCGCAGCCTCTTTGCGTTCATCGAAACCCTGGATCTGTCCTCGGTCGTCGGCGTCGATGAGGTCTACACCGCCTTCTCGGATGCAATGCGGTCAGACGTTGGCATCGGCGGCTCGCACCGACGGTGGGTCGAAGCAGAAAGTGCCCGAAGCCGTGCCGTTGGAACGGTCGAACGGGAGGCCCTGGCCGCCGCCTGCATTCTGCAGTTGGGGGCGGATGGCGAGCGCCGCCATTTGCCCCGGTCGACGCTGGAAATGGCGATCCGCAGCCGTGGCCTCTCCGCTAAGGCTGCTTCAGAGGCTCTCGACGACCTAACCGGTCGCAAGTTGCTACTGCACCGGAGGCTAAACGACGATGTCTCCATCTGGCATGGAGCCGACTTCGATCTGGCTACCCGCATACGGGACGAGCGGGCCCGCCTGATTGATGGCTTTGAACTCGCCCAGTTCCTCGACAATCAACATCCGGCTCCGTTCATCCGTCCGACGCGCCACAACCTAGCTCGTGGGACAGCCCGCTACCTGAGCGGTCAATATTCCACCGCTGCCGCGCTGAAAACGCCAGAAACCCTCATCGGACTGGAGCCGCCCGCAACAGAATGGGGCCGGGTTGTCTACGTGCTGGCCGACACGGCCGAAGATATCGCCACGGCCCGGGCGGCCATTGGGAACGCGCTAGCCGGGCTAAAGCGGGTGCTGTTCGTGCTGCCTGCAGAACCGCTGCCGGTGTTCGAGGCGGCGCTGGAAGTGGATGCCCTGAGCGGGCTCAAGCGTGACCATGACCTTCTCAGCCAAGACCCCTTGGTCGGCGAGGAGCTGGACGAACTGCTGGCTGTTGCCCGTCGCCAGCTAGCTGTCGTGCTGCACCGTCTGACGACGGACCGGCCGACTGCAGCGACGTGGTTCTATCAAGGTGAAGCCTTGAAGGTCACGCCGGAGCGCCCGGCGGGCGTCATCGCGTCGGAATTGATGGACGGATGGTACGAGCGGACACCAACCATCGTTAATGACCAGATCATGCGCCGCTCGCTTTCCAGGCAGATGCAGACGGCCAGTATCCGCCTGCTGACGCGCCTGATGGAGCACTCCCAGAAACCGCATTCTGGCTATCAGGAAGACGACTCCTCGGCGGAAGCTTCGGTTTTCAGAACTGTCCTGGAGCGCACGGGTCTTCATCGCACCGAAGGCGATCGGGGCCGATTTGCCCAGCCTAACGAAATCAAAGACCCCGGGATGCAATACGTCTGGGCCGTCATCAAGGAGTTCTTCCACAAGCCAGCCACCCGGCCCATTGCAGATCTCGTCACCGAGCTTTCTCAGCCTCCAATTGGGATGCCTATGGGGGCTGTCCCTCTGATTGTTATGGCCGGGTTTCGTGCTTTCGCCCGCATGGCCAGTCTGCGCCGAGACGGGATCTACATGCCGGATTTGCTGGGCTTCGAGAGCACCCGCATTTTCCTGGAGCCCGAGCGCTATTGCGTGGAAGTCCACGCAGCCGATGACGACACCAAAAACTACCTGGCTGAGTTCGCCTATATCTTTAACAACCGCCGCCCCACGGATAGCGACGAGCACGTCCAATTCGCCGTCGATGCCTTGAACACCTGGAAATCGGCTCTGGCGGACGGTGCGCGGCGATCCAAGCGCCTGACCGACGACGCCCGCCGGTTCCTGAAGCTGATTTTCGACGACATTGATCCGCCCAAGCTTGTCCTGGTCGACTTGCCTGCAGCTTTTGGTCATGGCCAGAGCGGGCTGCGAACCAGAAACCTCAGCAAAACGATCAAGACACTTGAGAATGTCCGGAACGCCATCGACCGGCTGGTGGAAGGTTATTTGCGCGACGCTGTTGAGGTTGTGGGTTCAATCCTGGCCGTTGAGACGGGTGAAAAGCCCCCCGACCAAGTGATGGCTGGCATTCAAGCCTGGGTGCGGTGCTTCGACCCCTCTCTGCAGAAGCGGGAGGACGTCAAGCTGACCGACCGGACCGTTCTGCGCTTGGTCGGCGAGACATTGAACGGCCGCTCCTCACCGGAAACGCTGGCACGATCCCTCAGCTCCGTCCTTCTCCAGCGCGGTATCGAGCAGTGGCAGGACGGCACCGCCGATAACATGCGCATGCTGTTGCGTGAATGCCGTCAGCGGATCGAGGACGCGGCCCTGACGGTGGATAATCCGCCCCAGGAAATGGCCCCCATCATTGAAGCGCGTATCAGGAATCTGCAGGATCAGCTTGAGCGCATCAGGGCCGGAACAGCCAAGCAAGCCGTTGCAGCAGGAGGAAATCGATGACTGTCTGCAAATTGGACGACGCGCTCCAAGACCTGAGCGCACGCCATATCGTGCCCTTATCCGGGGGCAAGGACAGCACCGCGTTGGCGATTTACCTCTCCCAGAACTATGGCCATCTACCCCTGGAGTACGTGTTCTCGGACACCGGGGCGGAGCTGCCAGAGACCTATCAATATTTCGAACGCTTGGAGCATGTGCTGGGTACCAAGGTGACCCGCATCACCGCCTTGGAGATGCTCGACGTCCGCGAGATCGAGGGCAAGGATACCCGCACTCCCTTCGACGTCATCCTCTACCAGCACTTCTCCGGCTTCCTCCCGAGTCCGCGGTCGCGCTGGTGCACCCGCATGATGAAGATCCATCCCTTCGAGCGGTACGTCGGGGCGGACAAGGCATACTCGTACATTGCCATTCGTTCCGATGAAAWTCGCTCCGGCTACATGAATAGCGGCAAGCCTGTACTCCTCTCTGAGAAGCCTAACATCCTTCCAGTCTATCCATTCAAGGACGAGGGCATGAAGCTCATCGATATCCAACGGATATTGGAGGATAGTGGTCTTGGGTTGCCGGGATATTACGAGTGGCGCTCAAGGTCTGGGTGCTATTTCTGCTTCTACCAGCAAATCGCTGAATGGCAGGGACTCAAGGAGCGCCATCCCGACTTGTTCGAGAAGGCCAAAATCTACGAGACCGGCAAGAACGGCCGGAAATACACCTGGGTGGACGGCCGGTCGTTGTCTGATTTGGAAAAGATGCCACGACGAGTGCTGAAGGCGAAGTCTGACGAAGAAGGATGCGCGATATGCCACCTGTAAGTTCGGCAGCAAAACGCAATCATTTAGTGTGTTTTCTCCAAACCTATGGACCTAGCGCCGCGTCTCACTCGATCTGGGACGAGCATGTGGTCAAGGCCGCCGTCGAAAATCACGTCAAACCGCTGGAAGTCGAGAGCGACCTAGTGGGGCGGCTGGTCGACAATTTCCAGTCACCCCATGCCCTGAACGTCATCCTGACCGGCACAGCTGGTGACGGTAAGACCTGGCACTGCCGCCAAATATTCCAGAAACTCGGGGGCAGCCTCGCCGAGTGGGACCGCAGTGGCCCGCTCATCGAAACTACCGTCGGCGGTCGTAAGTTCATCATCGTCAAGGACCTCAGCGAGTTCTACGAGCACCCGCGTCAAAAGGAGATTTTGGACGGCCTGCTGAACGCCACCATGGGCCGGTCGCCCGACACTCTTTACTTGGTCGCCGCCAACGACGGTCAGCTCCTGCGATTCTGGCGCGGCTATGGTGCTGCCAATCCCGAAGCCAAGGACATCGAGCGGCGCACCAGCGTGTTGCTCAAGGAAGACCGGGACCGGGACGAGGAGCTTTCGTTGTGGCTCCTCAATCTGAGCCGCCAGCCTCACGATGCGCTGTTCAACCAGGTGGTCAAGGCGGTCATCGAACATCCCGACTGGGCCCAATGCGAAGGCTGTATTCTGCAGGAGAAGGGCAACTGCGCCATCCTGCGGAACCGGGCCTTGTTGGAGACCGGCGGGGATAATGGCATGCGGGCTAGGTTGCGAGAGCTGATCACCATCGCCTCGCACAACGACATGCACCTGCCGATGCGGCATGTCATCTTGCTCACCGTCAACGTCATCCTCGGCGTCTCCGGCAAAAAAGCGAGGATGATGAACTGCGATACCGCGCATGCCCTTCACGCCAATGATGAAGGCGCGTTGGCCAATCCTTTTGACAATGCCCTTGGTCTGAACCTTCCCGCAGGCGAGAACCGCCAGTATCGGGCGTTCACGGTGTTCGAAAATATCGGGCTGGGCCGCGAGACCAATAATGCCATCGACGGCGTTCTGGTGGAGGCGCAGCCGGAAGATGAGTACGACCGGCTGGTCAAGGCCGATCCGCTTTACGGCGACGGCCAGTTCTCTCATCTACGCTACCGTTATCAGCGCGGCACCCTTGAAGACTTCTCCTTGTTCCGGACTGCCGTCGAGGCCCAGCGCCGCCGCCTGTTCTTCTCGATGAAGCGGAACGGCAGCGACAGCGAGATGGACCCATGGAAGCTCACTGTCTTCACCTTCGGTGGCGATTACCTGGATTTCATCAAAGCGTTGAGCACCGGTGGGAATTACCAAAAGACCCGCAACCGATTGGTCAACGGCCTAAACCGCAGCTACACGGGCACCATGTGCGATGACGGCCAGCAGGTCTGGTTCGCCGCCCCTGCGGCGAACACCCAAAGCCGTGTGGGCCGGGTGCTAGACATCAATCTCGATGTAGGCCCTTCGAAGAAGCACCTTATGTACTTTGACTTCGATGCCAAAGGCCCGCATGGGCGGCCGCGGATGGTGGTGCATCAAAACCCTGGCGATGTTGAAATTGAAGAGAATTGCCTGTCGCCGCTGCTCTTCGAGTACCTGATGCGGGTACAGAACGGCAGCTTGCCGGGAAGCTTTTCTAGGCAATGCTTCGAGGAACTTCGGCATTTCCGGCTGCGTGTCATTGCCGCGTTGACGCGCGAAGGCATCATCGATCCGGACGCTGACCACTTGCAGCTCATTCGGCTTGGGAATGACGGGGTGCTTCGAGCTGAAGCCATCGAAGTCATCGGGGGGAACTGAACATGCACAAGACCCTAGTCGATGCGTTAGACATCCCTGACGAAGTCGATGCAAAGGTCGACATCTGGCTTGAACAGCAGATTTGGGGACACCGCTTCTACAATGACCAGACGCCGTGGCTCCTGTTGCTAGAAGCGCTTGGGGTTATGTCGTCGCGTCACCGTGACAAGAACTGGGACCGAATTTTCCCAGGTCCTAGCGACAAACATGAGACCATGTCGTACAGCATGCTTTCGCGTCGGCTGCTGCGGCAGATCCTGTTTTGTGACCGGCACATCGACGAGATCGCAGATCGGCAAGCGGCATCAGACGCTGCCATGTGGAACACCTGGTTTGAGCGCTTGGGTCCCGATAAGGACCGTTTCGTTCATCTCCGCGACCGTTTCACCAAGTTCGGCTCTTTCCGCAATGCCGTGGCCCTGCTGCGGAGCTGCGAAATCGAGCCGGAACGACACCGGCGGCCAACCTCCCGTCATCTCGCGCCGCGCGGCCAAGCCATGCTGTCTGCCGATTATGGCGAAGGCTCGTCGGGCGAAAGCATCAACAAGGATCGGCGCTTCTTTAGCCGCGGCGGCGAACTCCTCTACCTCATGCTGAACCGTAGCGGCCTGACCGATGAACTCGAGGGGCTCGTCGATGCCCGCCTGCTCTCAAGCGGCAGCCGCTGGAACAAGTTGGCTCAAGTGCTAGAGCCGGTGAACGATGCTGCGAAGGGCGTGACGTTCGAAAACATCGGTTATCTGCCGCCGCCTAGTCATCCATGCTACCGGACGTTGGCCGAAGATTGGGTCCATCTGCTCTCGCTGAAAGCGTTGCCAGACGACAACCTGCCTGAGCCCCTGATGCGGTTATCCGGCTTGGCCGTCGTGCGCTTCATCATCGACCGTGCAGCGGAGACCCTCGGTATCGACCGGCCGGCCATCCCCGTGGACATGGTGAACAGCGAAACCGTCGGTGTTCAGAAGCTATCGAAGGATGCTTTCGCTCGGCATCGCGACATGACCCGCAAGGCTATCGAGAAAGTGGTCGACGACTTGGTCGCCTCCGACGATTGGCAGGGTGCCGCTCGCGAGCAGAACCCGACCGCGGCCGCCATCAAGCTGTCTAGGCACCGGTTCGGCTTCCCATCGGACAGGGATTCCGGCGGTTTGATATTCCAAACCCTGCCGCAGGCGATCAAGAAAGAGGCCCTGGACAATCACGAAATGCACCTGGGCCGGGTGATTGGCTTCTACGCAGAGCAGATCGGCCTGGCGGTGTCCAGAAAGGGCTCCGGCCGGTGGTATGCCACCAGCGACGGCCTGCTTGAGGCCCTGGTGTTGGCGAATGTCACCACCCCGATGGAATTCGAGACCTTCCTTGAAACGCTCTTCGGGCGTTACGGGATGATCATCGGTTCCGAGGTGGGGCAGCGGGCCTACAAGAGCGTCAACTATGAGCACCTCAAGGCTAACCAAAAATGCCTGGAGGAGCGCCTGCGGGTGCTGGGTCTGCTGAAGCGGCTGTCCGACGACTGCGCTTTCGTGGTCAACCCGTTCTGGATTTGAGGGCTATCCGATGACTTCCCTGACGAACGCATTAGCTCCGGCAGCCATGATTGCGGTGACGATGACCCCGGAACTGGCCCTGGTTGCCGAAGTATCGGCTCAGAGGGTTGCTCGGGAAGTCGAGATTAACTCAAATAAGAAGTCGTTGTTCCAAATTTTTGGATTTGACGACAAGGAACTGATTTGCGCGCTCGCTAAGCAGATTGCGTTTCGTGTTCCGAATGCTCAGGTTTTTGTCCATGAAAGCATTTCCGATGGGACGATGCCATCGCACATGCTGACCACAGAAAACGTCGCCCACTTTCGCAATCAACAGCGTGAAGATGGCGGCGGGGCAATTGTCTGCGCAGTGCCAAATCATCAGCAGAACAACCTTTCGCCTACAGGCGGAGAAATTCCCCAGATTTCTGAGAAGAAGCTGCTGGACCTTCCGCACCTTTGGATTGATTGCTGCAAGGAGCTATCCAACGGTCTGGAGAACCGCGATAAGCAGAACCTAGCCAACGTGTTTCTGGGCATCGCCCAGACCGGCATTCTGGTTGGCGGCTTGAAGATGTTCGCGAAATTCGTGCATCTGCTTGACACCCACTTCAAGTCCATGCCGTTGCACCGAGCGCTGGACGAAGCGATCCCGGCTCTGCGCATTCCGAAAGGCGCAGGCCGGTTCAAGGAGTTCGGGGCCAAAGGGCGTCTGCGTTCTCCGGAGAAGTGGGCCGAAGTTTTCCGAGACCTCCACGCCAAGGCCGATGACGCGCTGCATCTTCGTAATAACCGGGGGACGGCGCTCGACCGCGTGAAGCTTCAGGCCCGCATCGTCGACATGAAGGACGACGCGATCATCGACGAGACCGAGGCCGACATCCTCGATAATCTGGTCCAGGACCTGGAGATCGAACCAGGCAACTGGACGAAAGCCCAGGAAGCGGCCATCGGCCTTAAATGGGACGTTGTCGAGAAGTTGCTAAAAGCATCCAAGAGCGAGAAGTTGCCGCCACTCGGAGAAGCCACGATTAGTTTCTTCGACAACAACATGCCAAAGGAACTAAACGCCAGCGATAGGAAGATTCTGGAGGCTGTGGTCGATGAGGGTGACGATGCCGACGATGAGGAGCGTGACTTCTTCTTCCGTCAGCGCGACAACCTGAAGGAAGACAAGCGCCTTCTGAAACGGTGGGAACGCTGCGTATTCCGGAAGACCGAGGAACAAGCTGACTTAGCCCTGGGCCTGTTCGTGGCAATCGCGGACTTGGTGGACGCCTCCAATAGCCTGCCGGCTTCCCCCAAAGTGGTCGTGCGCCTGCAGGGGGCCGACAAGAAGGCATTCTGGACGAAAGAGCATAACGCCGAACTGTGCCGGTTCCTGCGGGACCGATACCGTGGCCTGCCCAAGATCTTGGAGGCAAGCGGCGTCCTTTGCGATTTCGGAATGTGCTGGTCGGTCCAGTGGGATGGCGAGGATAACAACACCAAGAACTCGCTGACGGCGCGCCAGTTCAAGTTTGACATTACGATCATCGGCGAAGCCAACATTGTCGATGGTGTTCCCTCCGAGGAGGCGTTGCGTAAGGCGTCTCATTCGACCCAGATGATTTGGTCGATGCCGGGGAATTCGCTTGCGTCGGCGTACTCTGCGAACATGCAGGTCGTGGCCAATTTCGACGCTCCGAAAGCTCTCCTGGCTTCCGGTCGGTTTTCGCGGGCCCAAGGGTCCGACCGTTTTACCGACGGGCGTATTGACCTGAGCGAGCGCAGCTCCATTCAGGATGCTTTCGGCCGCCCCGATGGCGCGCTTGTCGATCCCAACGACAAGGCAATTGATGTCGGGCATGAATTCAAGAGCGCGCTAGTGGCCCAAACGGGATCGGTCCTTAAGGATTTCTGCGCCGAGAGCTTGCATGCCAATTTTGAAGTGTTCTGGGATAGCTATTCGACTGCGGTGCGAGCCATGGTCGACAAGACGGGCAAGGGCTTAGCTGACCCCGCCCTTTTCAAGCAGGCCAAAGCCTACGGCGAGCTGCTGAGGGAGCTGCGCGAAGTGGCGCGCAAGGATGATTGCCGCGTAACCCTGTGGCGCAGTCTGCTCTCCCTGGGCGTGGCACACGCCATCGACCGGCCCGCCGTCGCCATCTGCACGCCCTGGCACCCGTTCAAGCTGGTTGAAGCCGCCGCCAAGGTCATGCGCTTGGCCGATGCGCTTGGCCAGATTCTTGCGCAGGGAGCCGTCGAGAAAGACATCCGGACGTTCTCGAGGACCATTGCCCGCTCTGTTTCCAATGGCTGGCTGCCCGGCGTGGTGCTCTTTCCCGACCAGCCCAAGCCCCGCTTGCTCGTGGAAACCGAGACTTTCGCCGATTTCGGTCTGATGGAACCGCCAACCGTTGACCAAGGTGCCGAGAACGCCTTTGATGGATACTCCAAGCCCGCAACCCAGGAGCTGATCGGCGTTGTTGACGAGTTTCTGGAGTTGCAGCCCCATGAACGCGCCAACTTCTCCGTGGTCCTGTACAACGCCGATAACCGCGACCTGCCGTCCCAACTCGCCGACAAGCTGGCCCGCAAGATCGAGAACGAGAAGGATCTGCGCTGCGACCTGATCCTGACCCACACCGACCAGAACCGGCTCCGGAACATCTACACCGAACAGAACATGGCCATCAGCCGCGAACTAGACGGTGCTCTGTCCAATGAGGCTACTCAGGGCTTCTTGTCGAGGCTGCGGGTCGGGTTCTTGGACGTTGGCGACCTGGGCACCGGCGAAAGCGGCGTCCATGCATCAGACATCGTCTTCCTGCATGATGTCATCGCCCGGAGCGCGGGAACCGGATGGCGCCGGGTCGAAGCGCCGGAGTGCGGCTGGCCGACCATGGGGACCTATCTGCCCGGCGCCGAAACGCGGCGGCGGTACTTCGAGAAAGGCACCCGCAAAACCGAGGTGCTGCTGGTCTCCGCTGCGCGGCCGGAAGAGGTCCAGGACTACCTGAATCTCATTCGGGATTACCACCAGGATGCACCCGATGCGCCGGAAGGTCACTTCGTGCCAGTGCGCGAAATCAATTTCGATCAAGACGTCGTCGGCAGGGCCATCGACCACGCTCATTCCGTGGGCCGCTGGGTGGTTACCTACGATGCCATCGCCGACCTTCAGCTGTTCAAGAACAACAACGTCAGCATTATCCGGTTCCTGACGAAGCCCGGCGGTGAGCACAACCTGATTGTCTCGACCCGGCATCACGGCATGATGCTTCTGACCAAGCTAGCGGAAGAGATCGGCACCGTCTTGGGCATCGGCGACAAGACCACGGAGGCCACCGAACTGGCGAAGGTCTGCATCGACGAGGCCGCTAGGATTTCCGGCCGCGTCGTTCTCCGGGCCGCGCGCCTGGAAAATAACGCCCTTGAACTTCTCGGGCTGGTCCTTAGTAAGCAAGTGCTGGTTGATTCTCTTCCAGAGAGAATTGTTCCGGTGGCATGGCTCCTGTTGGACGATTACGCCGATTGGCTCGGCCACCGCGGCCAAAAAGCCGACATCCTCGTGATCTGCCTCAGTGAGGAGGATGGGGTTCCCACGCTAGATCTCGTCGTCATCGAGAGCAAATTCATCGGGATGAGCGCAGAGGCCGCGTCAATGGCGGAGTCCATGGCGCAGATGCGGGCATCGACCAACGACCTCCGTGACCGCATCGTCCAAGATAAGGATTTGCTCAACCGCCTCACTTGGCTCGGACGATTGGCGGACCTCCTCCTCGAACATGGTGTCTTCCCTGACGCCGTTTCTGGACGGCAGCCACCACAGTGGGCGCGCATCATCCGGTCGAATGAAGCCGTGCTGCGAATCCGTGGCCTCTCGCTGGTGTTCGTCCACGACCGTTTGGACCAAGTGCCCGCCCCCCTTGAGCCACATTCATCCGAGCAGCGGCAATTCGTCTTTAACCGCGCGGACGTCGCCATGGGTCTGAAGCGCGTCCAATCCCTGAGTGGGAGCCCGTCCCATGCTTAAGATCGACCTTCCTGCCCCGGCCACTGCAGCAAGCGCCGTGTCCCTTGAGGCTGCCGAGGTGCCGAGCCAGTCCGGGACGCAGAACGTTGCCGTTCCCGTTGTGGAGCTGGTTCCCGTCCCGGCGGCAGTGCTGCCGGTGGAACCGGAGCCTGCTCCTGTCACGGCTTCGGCAACCCCAGGTCTTTCCTTAGCCGTTAGTGATTTCCTCCAGGCGCACAGCTTGAAACAGGCCGACGACGGCACGATCTCGTGGCTTGAGCAGACCAAGACCAAGCTGCGTATCGCCCTGCGCCGCTACTCTCTGGATGCGGACATCGTCGGAGACCGTCTGACCCCCAATTCCGCCTTGGTTCGGTTCCGGGGAACCGATAAGATGACCGTTGCCGAGGTGGAGAAGCGCAAGGGCATCTTGCTCACCTCTCACGGCCTCGACGTCATCAGCGTCCGGCCTGAGAAGGGCGAAGTCGTGGTGATGGTGGCCCGTGAGAAACGCGCCATTCTGGACTTGCGCCAAGCATGGCTTAAACGCGAGCTGCCCCAAACGGCCCCACGCTCGAATACCAGCTTCCTGCTAGGCGAGCGCGAGAATGACGGTCGCCTCCTGTACCTCAATCTGAACGGCTCCTTCGCCGGACAGCCACAGCACGGCCCGCATACCCTGATTGCCGGTGAGACTGGTGGCGGCAAGGGCATCCTGACGCGCAACATCATCCTAGATATCTGCGCCACCAACAGTCCGCGGGAGGCCCGCATCCGAATGGTCGATCCCAAGAATGGCGGTGACTATCCCTGGATTGAGCAGATGCCGCACCTCGACTGCGGCCTGATCACTACGCAGTCAGGGGCCATCGACACTCTCAAGGAACTGGTGGAGACGATGGAGACCCGCTACACGGAAATCACTCCCGTCGCCGCCAACATCGATAAGTACAATGCCAAGGTGCTACCCGAGCAGCGCTTGCCACGGATCTACTTCTTCCACGACGAGCTTGGCGACTGGATGGCCGATAGGGATAACGCCGACTACCGCGATGCGGTAGAAAGCTATGTCGTCCGGCTCGCTTCCAAGGCCCGGGCGTCAGGCATACATTTGTTCCTGATAACCCAGCGGCCCGATAAGGACGCCTTGCCCGGCCAGATCAAGGCCAACATGAACAATAAAATCTGCCTGCGGGTCTCGTCTCAAACGAACTCCCGGATCGTCCTTGATGAGGGCGGGGCAGAAAATCTTCTTGGTCACGGGCATTTTGCTGCCAAGCTGGCCAACGAACGTCCCTCCAACCAGACGAGCCTTGTTTTCGCTCAAAGCCCTTACTTGGATGATGATGACGCAGATGAGTTGGCTCGCGCCATCAAGCAGCAATGGCGTAGTTGAATGCTTCGGTGAGGCTGATGGCTCCTTCGGGGGCCTAACCTCCCGGTCGCGCGGCGAGCGGTGGCCATGAGTGCGGGCAAGAACCAAATCGGCAAGACCGTCGGCCACCACCACTACATCCATGTCCTGGGCGTGGAGCAATCCGATCCTGCCGTTGGCCGCCTCGCCGAAGTAGCCGCCCGTCTTGCCCGGACCTCCTGCGCTGATTTTAATGTCATCCGTCTTGATCAGCACGGTGGCCGCATCGCACTCCTGGATTACCCGAACTTCTTTGACGTCGCGTTCCCTGCTCTTGCTCGGAGCTGGAATGTTGATCCGGCCACCGGCAAGGTCTCGTTCCGGGATTTCCGCGAATCGCCCAATCCACCCATCCTGCACCGCAAGGAACTGTTGCTGCCCCGGGACCACCCTGACGCCGCTACGTTTGTCAAACTGACGCGCGACCTGGAAGCGCTGGGGATGTTTGACGACCCCATCCGCGTCGGCTTCCGCATCCAATGGGAGGAACTACTGCGGGCTCGCGGCTACCGGGTGTCGGGACACGATCTGATCCCCATCGGGAATCAGGAAGACTTCGATGATACGGACGACGGCCTGTCGGGGACCAATGACGCCGCGCAGGTCTTCCGCCATCTGACGGCTCTGTCCCGACAGTCGCTCTCAGCACCGGTTGCCACTCTGACCAGGCTGGGGGTACTCCAGCAGACGACCACGTTCTTCGACTACGGGTGCGGGCGTGGCGACGATGTGGCGACCCTCCAGGCGGCCGGTATCAACGCCGCGGGCTGGGACCCGCATTATGCCTCCGATAAGCCTGTCCAACCTGCCCAAATTGTCAACCTGGGCTATGTTATCAACGTCATTGAGGACCCGGCCGAGCGTCGGGAGGTGCTGCGCCGGGCCTTTGCCCTGGCGGAGACGGCGCTCTGCGTATCGGCTATGCTGGCGTCCGAAGACGCTGTCAAAGGTAAGCCCTTCGCAGACGGTGTGATCACGAACCGGAAGACCTTCCAGAAATACTTCACCCAGGCAGAGCTGAGGGATTACATCGAATCTTCCCTGCAGGCGAACACCATCGCCCTCGCTCCCGGGACGTTCCTTGTGTTCAAGGACCAGGACGCAGAACAACGCTTCCAGATGTCCCGTTCCCGAAGCCGGTTCTTGTCCCCCCTCTCCATCCCCAGGCTTCCCAAGTCGCCAAAACTTCCTAAACCGGCTAAGCCCATCAAGCCACTCAAGGAACTACGGTCGCCTCTGCCGCCGAAAACCCCTCCATGGGAACTCTGTGCCGAGGCGTTCGAGGGGCTGTGCCGCCGATGGATGGAACTCGGCCGGAAACCGGCCCTTGATGAAATCGAGCAGACATCCGAGTTGGAAGCTGCTTTCGGAAGCCTGGGCAAGGCGTACCGCGCCGCGGCCGGTCGGCTGGATCAGACCGCCTTCGAGCTATCGCGGGCCCAACGAATCGACGACATGTTGGTCTATCTGGCCCTGCAGACCTTCCGACGCCGCAAGCCGTACCATCATCTGGAGATAGGGCTGCAGCGGGACGTCAAAGCCTTTTTCCAAGACTATGGCTCGGCAACCGATCAAGCCGGGCAATTGCTGAGGAAAGCCGCCAGCCCGGAATCATTGTCAGCTGCTTGTCAGACGGCGGCCGAGAAGATTGGAGGGTGGTTAATCGGTAGCAAATACTACAAGATACACAGCTCGCTGATTGGTCGCCTCCCTGCGGTATTGCGTGTCTATATCGGCTGTGCTGGGGTGCTTTATGGTGACATGTCGCTTGCTGATGTCATCAAGATCCACATTCACTCGGGCAAGGTGACGGTCATTCGGTGCGACGATTTCTCGTTACCGCTTCCCCGGGTCGTCGAGCGGGTTAAGGTCAATCTTCGTCACCAGGAAGTTCGCGTTTTCAGTTACGGCCAGGAGTCGGGGTACGAACCGCCGGTAATGTTCCTGAAGGCCCGGGTGATGAACGAAGAGATGCCCGGATATGCCGAACAGTTGGAGTTCGATGAGCGACTTGGCGAGATTATGCCTGTCGATGAGAACGGGCACGGGCCAAGCATGGAAGAGGTGTCGAGCAAGATCCGGCTGGGCGGACTGAAGGTGGATGGGAACATGTTGGTCGAGGACGACCAGCCCCCGGCGCTTGAGGACCCCTGCGGCGCGAACCTGAAGTACCGAGACCTCATTATTTGCGGCGAAACGGCGCTGCGAACCGGACTGCCGAACTTGCCGCAGCAGCTCGCCAGCTACCGGGCACTGCGAGACCTAGCTGAAAACATTCTGGACCCCGTCATAGACTGGTACGGCTCCATCCGGCTCACCTACGGGTTCTCTGGGCCGGAACTGGCCAAGCACATTCCCGGCCGCATCTCTCCGCCGTTGGATCAACATGCTGCCCATGAGGTCAACCGGGCCGGAAAGCACATCTGTCCGCGGCTGGGCGCCGCCTGCGATTTTATCGTTGCCGACGAGGACATGCTTGAAGTCGCCACGTGGGTTGCGGCCAACACCCCCTTCGACCGCCTTTATTTTTACGGTAGCGACCGGCCCATCCACGTCAGCTATGGCCCCGAGAACAAGCGCGAGGTCATCGAGATGGTTCTCAAAGATGATGGGCGCCGGATCCCCAGGAAGCTCCGGCTAAACGGAGCGAATTAGAGTGTCGCACTTGAATTCGGGATCAGGAAATTCCCTTTAACGGAGAAATGTGAGTCGTTCTCATTGTGGCTGTCTCGTGGGCAAGACGTATTCACGGGATCTTCGGGAACGGGTTGATGCGCGGATAAGGGCGGGTCATTCTCGCCGTGAGATCGTGTCCCGGATAGTGTCCCGAGGAGTGGTATTATACCATATCCTGCTAAAGGCGACTCACGAAGGGGCTTCCCAAGAGAGCGCTGATCTGATTGACCATGTCAAACGGAGGGAGGTTTGCCATGGCGGCTGCGGTTCGGCTTCGGGAAGACTTCACGGCGCAGGACCTGCGCGCCTTGGCCCGCACATCCCGTTGTGCGGACCAGACCCGTCGTCTTTTGGCCCTGGCGGAAGTCTACGATGGACGGTCCCGGACAGAAGCGGCTCGGGTCGCAGGCGTGGGAGTGCAGACCTTGCGGGACTGGGTTTTGGCCTTCAATGACCAAGGCCCCTTGCAATCCCTCCATCCTCAACGAAGCCCAACGCCAAGCCTTGGCCGAGAGGGTGGAGACTGGTCCAATCCCGGCCATCCATGCCGTCGTCCTTCTTGATCAGGCTGACTGGCCTCTCTCCGGCGATTTGCCAGTCCCCGCCAATATCACCTTGCTGTCGCTTCCACCCAAGTGCTCAGAGCTGACCCCCGTCGAAAACATCTTGCAGTTTATGCGGGAAAACTGGCTATCCAACCGCGTCTTCACCTCACACGAGGATATCATCAGCCACTGGCGGCCGAGGTTCTGATCTTTTGGGGGATCCTGTTCGGCCTTCTGCCCGTGCTCGGCCTCAACCTCTTGCACGTGGCGTCGTGGGTTGCCGATGCGGTGCCGGCGCTGTTTTCTCCCTGAGTCTCCCGCCTGGGGACGCGTGCGCTCCCAGGCAGCAGGGGGAGGGCGGCAGCCCTGGCAAGGGGGCCGCCTTTCCCGCGACGGGTTACGCCTTGCGCACAAACTCGGACTTGAGGCCCATGGCGCCGATGCCGTCGATCTTGCACGAGATGTTGTGACCATCGGTCGCCTCGACGAGGCGGATGTTCTTGACCTTGGTCCCGCCTTTGACGACCTGGGACGATCCCTTGATTTTCAGATCCTTGATGACCGTGACGGTATCGCCGTCGGCGAGCGGGGTGCCGTTGGCGTCGCGGATGACGTCGGTGGTGTCATCGGCGGCGGCGGCGGCGCCGGGGGTCCACTCGTGGCCGCAGTCGGGGCAGGTCCAGAGGCTGCCGTCGTGGTAGGCGTTGGCGGAATGGCACTGGGGGCACGGGGGATCGCTATCCATGACTGACCTCTGTTGTGGGAAGGAGGGTGCTATAGGGCACGGGGCGGGAAAAGACAAATGCTGGAGGGGCGGGGCAGGGGATTCTTTCCCTAGGGGAAGTTTGGTCGGAGTTGGTGGGGGAGGGAATGTTCATAAAGTTTACATCGATTTTTTGATGTAAGAACCCGGAGTAGAAGAAGGGGTAAAAATCAGCGAAAAGGAAGGGGGAAGACTCTCTTTTTCCGGCCTGGGAATGTTCATTGCCCTGGGGAGTGCCTATAGTAATCACGAGCCAGGGGGGATGAGCGTTTTATAGGAGTTGTTGCCATGAGTATCCGCCGCACTTTGATGTTGTTTATCCTGGTGATGGGGCTTGTCCCGTGCGTGATCGGGGGTTTTCTGGTGGCCCATGCCGTGTCGGACGTGGTGCGGATGAGCGAGGCCTTGAACCGACTGGCCTTGATCCGGGGGGCGGCGAGCTTGCATCAGGGGCTGTCGGTGATGCGCAGCGCGGCGGTCGCGGCGGTGTCGAGCGTGGCGCCGGGGCAGGCGGATGCATTGAACCTGGGCGCCAAGCGTCAGGCGGTGGCCGAGGCCATGACCGCACTCACCGGAGCGGTGGAGGGGGCAACGGCGGGCTTGGCCGATGGGGCCGAGTTGAAGACGGCGGTGGCCAAGCTGGCAACCCAGGTGGGCGGTCTTCAAGCCTTTCTTGACGCCCAGTTGCGTCTGGACCTGGGGCGGCGCGATCCGGGGGCGGTGGCACGGATTGTCGAGGCGGTGGGCGGTGCAAGTGGTGGGGCGGTGGATGTGATTCGCGCCCAGTCGTTTCAGGTGGCGCAGGTGGATGGGGTGGCCAGTCTGGCCGTGGATACGGCCTCGTCGTTGCTGGAGGCCCGCTTTGTGGGCGGGCGAGCGGTGCAGGCCCTGCAAATCCTGGTGATGGCCAAGGCGCCGGTGCCGTTGGACAAGCGCATCGAGATCGAGCGCCTGTATGGCAACGTGCTCGGCTTGTCCGCCTTGTTGAGCGAAACAGAAAAATCGGCGCAAACGCCCGAGACGCTGCGCCGGGCTCTGGCTGCGATGCGCACGGGATGGCTGGAGCCCACCTTGAAGGACATCGACGACCAGCGGGCGTTTTTTGACAGTGGAGCCTTTTCCCTGGAGGGCAGCGAGCTGATCAACCGCTTTGTGACGCGCCTTTCCTATTTTGTCGCGGCGCGCGATGCCGCGTATGAGGACGCCCGGATCCATCTGGAAGACCTGAAAATCGAGGGTCAACTCAGTCTGGCGTGGTCGCTGGCGGCGATCGCCCTGGCCTTGGGGGTGGCGGCATGGGTGCTGCGGGTGGTGCAGGGCCGGGTGAGCGCCCCCCTGGCGGCCTTGGCTGCGACGGTGGGGCGGATCGCCGAGGGAGCGCGGGGGCAGGCCATTCCCTATGCCGAGCGCAGCGACGAGATTGGGGTGTTGGCCCAGTCCTTGCGGGTGCTGCAAGACAAGTCAGCCGAGGCGGATCGCCTGGGGCGGGAGAAGGCGGTGCATCAGGGGCGCCAGGAGCAGCGCGCCCAGGCCCTGGACAAACTCACCGAGGGCTTTGAGACCACCGTGTCCGGGGTGCTGCGCCAAGTCTCGGTGGCGGCCGAGGCCCTGACCGGCACGGCCGGCAGCCTTCAAGTGTCGGTGGAGCAGACCAACCGGCAGGCCGGGCAGGTGAGCGAGGCGGCGGGCTCGGCCTCGGTGACGGTGGAGACGGTGGCCGAAGCGGCGGGAGAACTGGCAGCGTCGATCAGCGAGATCGGCCGGCAGGTGACGCAAGCCAGCGCCGTGTCGCGCACCGCGGCCGAGGAGGCGGGGCGGACCGATGAGATCGTGCGCAGTCTGGCCGAGGGCTCGACCCGCATTGGCGACGTGATCCGCCTGATCAACGACATCGCCTCGCAAACCAACCTGCTGGCGCTCAACGCCACCATTGAGGCGGCGCGGGCCGGCGAGGCGGGCAAGGGTTTTGCCGTGGTGGCCGGCGAGGTCAAGACCCTGGCCAACCAGACGGCGCGGGCCACCGACGAGATCACGGCCCAGATCAGCGCCCTGCAAGGCGCGACCACCGAGGCGACCGCCGCCATTGCCGGCATTGCCAGCCGGATCAACGAGATCCACCACATTGCCTCGGGGATCGCGGCGGCGGTGGAGGAACAGTCGGCGGCGACCGCCGCCATTGCCCACAGTGTCCAACAGACCTCGGCAGGCACGCGGGCCATCACAGCGAGTATTGGTGGGGTGACAGCCGCCTCGGCCCAGACCGGCCAAGCCTCGGGCCAAGTGCTGCGTGCCGCCCGCACGCTGGAAGACGAAGCCCGGCACCTCAAGGAAATCGTCGATCACTTCCTGATCGGCGTGCGCGCCGCCTAAAGATCGGAGGGGTCTGGGGAGGCCCGCCTCCCCAGCCTTCGCAGTCAGCGCGGCAACCGCACGCGCGCCCGCAGACCGCCGATCGGGCTGCTTTCCAAGGTGATATCACCCCCCATCGTCCGCACCAGATCGCGCGCGATCGTCAAGCCAAGCCCGGTGCCGCCGGTGCGAGCGTTGCGCGAGGTCTCCAGCCGGAAGAAAGCGCGGAACACGTCCTCGCGGCGGTCGGGCGGGATGCCGGGGCCGTCGTCATCCACCAGGACCTCCACCGTGCCCTCGCGCATGCCAACCCGCACCGCGATATGCTCGGCAAAGCGTTGGGCATTGCCGATCAGGTTGGTCAGGCAGCGCTCGGTGGCGTTCGGCTTCAGGGGGATGAGCAAGGGTTGCTCAATGTGAAGGTCGATCAAGGCCCCGTTGCGGCGCATGCGTTGCACCACGGCCTCGACCAGATCGGTGACGATCACCGGCCGGGTTTCCTCGCCGCTCTCGCCGCGCACGAAGGCGAGGTAGCCCTCGACGAGGCGCTCCATCTCGGCCACGTCCTCCTCCAGATCGGCAACCCCGTCTTGCCCGACCATCAGGGCCAGTTGCAGGCGCATGCGGGTGAGGGGGGTGCGCAGGTCGTGACTGACCCCGGCCAGCATCTCCGTGCGTTGGGCAATATGGCGGCGGATGCGCTCGCGCATGCGGATGAACGCCAACCCGGCTTGCCGTACCTCGGTCGCCCCCCGGTTATGGAACTCGGCGACATCGCGGCCCTTGCCCAGGGCATCGGCCGCTTCGGCCAGCCGGCGGATCGGCTTCACCTGATTGCGCATGAACAACACCGCCACGGCAAACAAGATCAGCGATGAGGCAATCATCCAGCCGATAAAGATATAGGTGGTGACACTGAACAGCCGTTTGCGCGGGACGTTGACCTCCAAAACCCCATCGCTGGTTTGCAGGCGCACGCTTAAGGTTCGCTCATCGACCACGTCCACATGGTTGGGCCGGCCGGTGTGGGTGATCAGGGTTTCGTGGAGCAGGCGCGCGACAAAATCCTCGTCCTGGGCCGGGGGGGGCGTGGCGGGCAAGGTGGCGCCGGGATGAAAGCGCATGCGGAGCTGCTGGCGCACGTGCACCAGGGCATACAGCCACTCGCGGCTTGAGGGGTCGGGGTGTTGCCCCATGAAATCGACCACCACCCCGACTTCGGAGGCCACCGCATCGTGCATGCGCCGGCTCATGGTGTCCCAGTGGCGGTCAAAAAAGATCGTGGCGGTGATGACCTGAAGGCCGATCAAGGGGGTGACGATGATCAGCAGCGATCGGCCCATCAGGCTCTTGGGCAACACCGCGCGCAAGCCCCGGGCCAGGGGGCGTAAGCCCGCGACATCAAGCCGCAGCAGGCGGTAGGGCCAGGACAGGCGGGGGCGACGCGGGCGGGGCTGTTCGTGAGGGGCGTAGGGCAGAGGATCCAAAACAGCTTATCCGGGGGTCAGTTGGTAGCCCTTGCCGCGCACGGTGCGCAGATACCGGGGGGCTCGGGGGTCGTCGTCGATCTTTTTGCGAAGCCGCGTCACTTGAACGTCAATCGCACGCGGGTTGCCCTCGGCCCCGGTCAGGGCAGCCAGATCCTCGCGGCTCAGGGCCTCGCCCCGCCGTTCGGCCAACACCCGCAGGAGCGCAAGCTCCCCCGTGGTCAGGTGCACCGGCGCCTCGCCCCGGCGCAGCTCCTGGCGCTCTAGGTCGAACACATAGGCGCCCAGCGGCAAGCCACCGGTCGGGGCCGCCGACGCCGGGGGCTCCGGGGTTTCCCGCATCCGGCGCAGCAACCCCCGCACCCGGAGCAACAGTTCGCGCGGGTCGAAGGGTTTGGCTAGGTAGTCGTCGGCCCCGGATTCCAGACCCAACACCCGGTCGTCGGTCTGGCCCCGGGCGGTGAGCATCAAGATGGGCACCGACGAGGTGGTCCGTACCGCGCGGGTCAGGGACAAACCGTCCTCGCCCGGCATCATGACGTCGATGATGAGGAGGTCAAAGCACATCAAGCCCAGGTGCTGGCGGGCCGCCTCGGCGTCGGCGGCCGTGCTTACCACAAAGCCGTTGCCGCTCAAAAAGCGGCCGAGCAAGCTGGCCAGCCGAGGGTCGTCATCCACCACAAGAACGTGAGGAGACGGCGCAACCGCGTCTGAAGCGGTCACGAGCGCTCTCCGGGGCCGGGCGGCGGTGGCGCGAAACGCTCGCGAGCCGGACCGTCGATCATGCCCATCATGACCTTGCGAAAGCCCTCCACCGCTTCGGCGCCGGCTTCGCGATAGGCGCGGGCAAAGCGTCGGCGCTGGGCTTCGGTGAGTTGGCGTTCCAGCTCCACGCCTTTTTCCGTCAGTTCGAGCAGGCGTTGGCGGCCGTCCCGCAACCCTCGATGTTGAACGATAAGTTCTTCCTCGATAAGCTGAGAAAGCACCCGCGACAGGCTCTGCTTGGTGATCCCGAGAATCCCCAGCAGATCGGTGACGCTGATGCGGGGGTGGCGCCCGACAAAGTAGATAGCCCGATGATGGGCTCTGCCAAACTTGTGCTTGACCAGCATGGCATCGGCCTCACTGGTAAAGTCCCGGTAGGCGAAAAACAGCATCTCGATCCCTTGGCGCAGTTCTTCCTCGCGCAAAAACAAGGGGTTGGGTCCACTTTTCACTTCACTCATCGGCGCGATCCTCGCCGGACCGGCGTTCTTGGCAACCCTGCCATATTGGTCAGCCTTGTTGACATAGTTCGGGGAAGGATGTTACGTTTCGTGGTGTCAGCAAGAAATAAAACCCCATTCCCCGGCCCTCCCGTGTGCGGACCGCCGGCAAATCTCCTCCTTACTGTAGGAAAGGTCGGTTCCCATGTCTCTGATCCCGTTCGACGACCGCGACGGTTTCATCTGGTTTAACGGCACCTTGATCCCGTGGCGCGAGGCGAAGGTGCATGTGCTGACCCACGCCCTGCACTACGCCAGCAGTGTCTTCGAAGGCGAGCGGGTTTACAATGGCAAGGTCTTTAAGCTGACCGAGCACAGCGAGCGGCTGCGCGAGTCCGGGGCCATCCTGGGCTTCGAGGTGCCGTATTCGACGCAAGAACTGAACGACGCCACCATGAAGGTGCTTGAAGCCAACACCATTGTCGATGGCTATGTGCGCCCCGTCGCGTGGCGTGGCTCCGAGATGATGGGCGTGGCGGCCCAGCAGACGCGGATCAACGTCGCCATTGCCTGTTGGGTGTGGCCCTCCTACTTCTCGCCAGAAGCACGCATGAAGGGCATCCGCCTCACCACGTCGCGTTGGCGCCGCCCGGCCCCCGATACCGCGCCGTCCCGCTCCAAGGCCGCCGGTCTCTACATGATCTGCACCTTGTCCAAGCATCAGGCGGAAAACGACGGTTTCCACGACGCCTTGATGCTTGACTATCGCGGCCGCATCGCCGAGGCGACCGGCGCCAACATCTTCCTGGTCATGAAGGGCGCCCTCCATACCCCCGTCCCCGATTGCTTCTTGGACGGCATCACCCGGCGCACCGTCATCGATCTCGCCCGTCGGCGCGGCCTGGAAGTCATCGAACGCCCGATCATGCCGAGCGAGTTGGCCAACGCCGATGAAGTCTTCCTCACCGGAACGGCGGCCGAGATCACTCCGGTCGGGTCCATCGATCAGTACACCTTTACCCCGGGCGACGTCACCAAAGCCCTGATCGCCGATTACGACGCTGAAGTTCGTGCCTAATCGGAGGGAGCATTAGACGCAGCCACGCGGGGCTGCCGCCCCGGGCCCCGCCTGGGGCGATGCCCCAGACCCCCTTTTTCTTCTGTTCATGGCCCTCCCTTCCCCCTCCCTTTTGAAAAGCGCGCTTTTAAGGGGGTTTGGGGCATCGCCCCAAAAAATCGGGCGTCAGCCCGACCTCTCCCCCGCCGCTCAGACAAGAAGAGACCGTCCGGAGGGACAAAAATGACCGTGGTTCCCTTTGTCACCAAATCGACCTCCCGCTCGCATCTCCAGCGCCTGGAAGCAGAGAGCATTTACATCCTGCGCGAAGTCGCCGCTCAGGCCCGCAAGCCCGTCATGCTCTATTCCATCGGCAAGGACAGCAGCGTCATGCTGCATCTGGCCATGAAGGCGTTTTACCCGGCGCGGCCGCCGTTTCCGCTGCTGCACGTGGACACGACCTGGAAGTTCCGCGAGATGATCGCCTTTCGCGATCAGCGGGCCAGCGACCTGGGTCTTAACCTGCTGGTCCACGTCAATCCCGAGGGCGCCGCCAAGGGCATCAATCCCTTCGTGCATGGTTCCGGCGTGCACACCGACATCATGAAAACCCAGGCCCTCAAGCAAGCCCTCGACCTTCACGGCTTCGATGCGGCCTTTGGCGGAGCGCGCCGCGATGAGGAAAAGTCGCGGGCCAAGGAACGTGTCTTCTCCTTCCGCTCGGCCAGCCACCGCTGGGATCCGCGCGCCCAGCGCCCCGAACTCTGGTCGCTCTACAATGGCCGGGTGGCGCCGGGAGAAAGCGTGCGCGTGTTCCCCTTGAGCAACTGGACCGAGTTTGACATCTGGCAATACATCTACCAGGAAAATATCCCCATCCCCGAACTGTATTTGGCCCGCCCCCGCCCGGTGGTCGAGCGCAACGGGACCTTGCTGATGGTGGACGATGACCGCTTCCCCCTTCAGGCCGGCGAAGTCCCCGAGGAGCGCTGGGTCCGCTTCCGCACCTTGGGCTGCTACCCCTTGACTGGCGCTGTAGAAAGCCGGGCCGATACGCTGGCCGGGGTCATTTCCGAGATGATGCGCACCACCACCAGCGAACGCCAGGGGCGATTGATTGATCGCGATAACGGCGCTTCGATGGAGATGAAAAAGCAGGAGGGGTACTTCTGATGCTCGACGCGAGCCTAAGCCCTTCGCAGCCGGAGACCGACAGCATGGCCGCCGATTTCGTCGCCGACGTGGAAGCCCGCCTGCGGGCCCGCGAGACGAAAACCCTTTTGCGCTTTCTGACCTGCGGCTCGGTCGATGACGGCAAGTCGAGCCTGATCGGCCGCTTGCTCTACGACAGCAAGGCCTTGTTCGACGATCAGATGTCGTCCCTGGCCGAGGAGTCGGCCCGTTTCGGCACGACGGGCACGGGCCATCTGGACCTCGCCTTGCTGGTCGATGGCTTGACCGCCGAACGCGAGCAGGGCATCACCATCGACGTGGCCTATCGCTACTTCGCGACCGAAAAGCGCAGCTTCATCGTCGCCGACACCCCGGGGCACGAACAGTATACGCGCAACATGGCCACCGGCGCCTCGACCGCCGAGGTGGCGGTGTTGCTGGCCGACGCCCGCAAGGGGGTTTTGACCCAAACCCGGCGCCACGCCACCATCGTGTCCCTGCTGGGCATCCGCCACGTGGTCCTGGCGGTCAACAAAATGGATCTGGTGGGCTGGGACGAAGCCACGTTCACGGCCATTGCCCGCGACTTCAAGGCCTTCGCCGCCCAACTGGGCATCTCCCATGTCACGTGCATTCCGGTCTCGGCCCTGCTGGGCGACAACGTGACCCGGCCCTCGCCCGCCCTGCCCTGGTACAGCGGCCCCACCTTGCTGGGCCACCTGGAAACGGTGGACGTGAGCGGCGACGAAACCAACCACCCCTGGCGCTTGCCGGTGCAATGGGTCAACCGCCCTGATGCCTCGTTTCGCGGTTTTTCCGGCACCTTGGTCAGCGGTGTGGTTCGCCCCGGCGACAAGGTGGTGGTCCTCCCCTCGGGCCGCACCACCAAGGTCGCCCGCCTCGTCACCCAAGACGGCGACTTGGAGCGCGCCCAGGCCGGCGACGCCGTGACCTTGGTGTTGGCCGACGAGATCGATGTGGCGCGCGGCGACGTGCTGGCCGCCGCCGAGGCCCGGCCGGTGGTGGCCGAGGACGTGGTCGCCCATGTGGTCTGGCTGGCCGAGCCCTCCCTGGCTCCGGGGCAGTCGTTCTTGTTACGTCTGGGCACGGCCACGGTAGGCGCCACGGTGAGCGTCTTGCATCACCGGGTGAACATCAACACCTTGGAGCACACCCCGGCCCGCCATCTGGAACTCAACGACGTGGCCGTGTGCACCTTGCACCTCGACCGGCCCCTGCCTTTCGAGCCCTATGCCGACAACCGGGCCTTGGGCGGGTTCATCTTGATCGATCGCCACAGCAACGCCACCTTGGCCTGCGGCATGATCGACTTTGCCCAGGCGCGCGCGACCGACTTGCACCGCCATCCGATGAAGGTGGACAAAACCGCGCGCGCCCGCGCCAATGGCCAGCAGCCCGTGGTGATCTGGTTCACCGGCCTGTCCGGGGCCGGCAAGTCCACGGTGGCCGATCTGGTCGAGCAACGCCTGCATGCCCTGGGGCGGCGGACCATGAGCCTGGACGGCGACGCGGTGCGCCACGGCCTCAACCGCGACCTGGGCTTCGATGATGCCGACCGCACCGAGAACATTCGTCGGGTGGCCGAGGTCGCCAAGCTGATGACTGAGGCGGGGTTGATTACCTTGGTCAGTTTCATCTCGCCGTTTCGCGAGGACCGGCGCTTGGCGCGGGGCCTGATGGGGCCGGGCGAGTTCATCGAGGTGTTTGTTGATGCCCCGCTGGCGGTGTGCGAGGCGCGCGATCCCAAGGGGCTCTATGCCAAGGCGCGGGCCGGCAAGCTGCCGGGCTTCACCGGGATCGACAGCACCTACGAGCCACCGGAGGCGCCCGAGTTGCACTTGGATGCCGGCTTGGAAGACGCGGCGGCGCTGGCCGAGCGGGTTATTGTGTATCTTCAGGAGCGTGGGATCGCTTGACGCAGAAGCAAGGCTGGGGAGGCGGCAGCCTCCCCAGACCCCTCCCTCCCTGCGGCTGGACCTGGGGCAAGGCGGGGGGTACAACAGCCCTTGCGGGAATTCACACGCAAGGAAACATGTCATGAGTCTGGAGTCGGTTCGCGCGTTCCTGGCAGAACACGCCCCTGACATCGCTATCTTGGAAATGGACACAAGCACGGCAACGGTGGCCCTGGCGGCGGCGGCCCATGGGGTGGAGCCCGGCCAGATCGCCAAAACCCTGTCGTTTCGCCAGGGCGAGACGGCTTTCTTGCTGGTGGCCCGGGGCGATGCCCGGATCGACAACAAAAAAGCCAAGGCCCAGTTTGGCGGCAAGATCCGCATGCTATCGCCGGAAGAAGCCCTTGACCTGACCGGGCATCCGGTCGGCGGCGTCTGTCCCTTCGGCCTAGCGACCCCCCTGCCGATCTACTGCGATATCAGCCTGAAGGATTTCACCGAGGTGGTCCCGGCCGCCGGCGACCTCCATGCCGCCCTGCGCATTTCCCCTGATCGCCTCGCCCAGATCACCACCGCCACCTGGGTCGATGTCTGCACCCTCTAACTCTGGAACAGAGGGGTCTGGGGAGGCCCCGCCTCTCCGGCCTTCCTTATTTTCCCTTAAAACCGCACCAAAACCGCCAGCCCCCCCAACTCCGAGCGCGCCAGGGTCAAGTGCCCGCCATAAAGCGCCACAAGATCGCTCACAATATCCAACCCCAAGCCATGCCCCGGCTTGGTGTCATCCAAGCGAGCCCCACGCCGCAACACCCCCTCATGCTCGGTTTCGGGCAGCCCGGGCCCATCGTCCTCGACCACAATCTCCAGCCCGGAGGCCGTCACCCGCCCCTGGACCCGCACGTGTGCCCGCGCCCACTTGCAGGCGTTGTCCAGCAGATTGCCGAGAATCTCTAAAAGGTCATCGGGGTCGCCGACAAAGCGCGCCGCCTCGTCCCCTTCGACCTCGACCTGAAGGTCGCGGCGATGCAGCGCCAACACGGTGGCCTTGAGACGGCGCGCGCTCTCCAGCACCGAAACCTGCAAGCCGCGCGCGCTTCCCGACCCGGTGACAGCGCGGGCACGGGTCAGATGACGCTCGACAAGGCGGTGCATGGTGGCAATTTCGCTCCGCACAACCTCGGCCGGCACGCTCTCGCCTTCCTCGGTCGCAGCCCGCAACACGGCAAGCGGGGTTTTCAGACCGTGGGCGAGGTTGCCGACGTGGGCGCGGGCGCGGGCGATCAGATCGGCGTCGTGGTCGAGAACGCTGTTGAGAGCCCGCACCAAGGGCGCCAGTTCGCCCGGTTGCTCTGAATCCAGGCGGGCGTCGGGCGCTTGACGCAAGCGTTCCAGATCCCGCCCGACCTTGCGCACAGGGGACAGGCCGAAGCGGACCTGAACCACGGTCCCCACGAGTACGCCGCCGGCCAACACCACCAGACAGCCGCCGAGCAAGACGCGCAGGCGCCGCACTTCGGCCTCCAGACTATCGCGCTCGGCAGCGATGAGGACATGAACCGGCCCCGGCAGATCGGGCAGGAAAATATCGCGCTCGACCACCTGGATGCGCTGGCCCTCGGGCCCGGCCTCGGTGTGGGTATGCAAGGCGCCGCTCTCGGGCGGCAGTTGGGTGGGCAGGACTGTATCCCACAACGAGCGGGAGCGCTGCACGGCTTCGCCGTGGGAAATCTGCCAGTACCAGCCGGAATAGGGGCGGGCGAACAAGGGATTGGGCGGCTCACGCGTCAAACGGATCTGCCCGGCGGTGGTCACCTCAGTGGCGGCAATCAGGCTTTCGAGATCAAGGGCCAGACGCCCCTGGAAGGTCCGCTCCAAGGTATCGGCAATCGCCCAATCAAGCAGGGCATAGGCGCCGGCCACGGCGGTGAGCAGCCACGCGGCGCCCGAGGTCAGCAGACGCCGGCGCAGCGAGGGAGGAGGCCGGCTCATCGGGCCTCCAGACAGTAGCCCAGACCGCGCACGGTGTGGATCAGGGGCGCCCCGAGCTTGCGGCGCAGGCGCCCGATCAGGACGTCGATCACGTTGGAATCACTATCGAAATCCCGATCGTAAACGTGTTCGATGATCTCGGTGCGGCTCACCGGCCGACCGGCGTGGTGCAATAGGTAAGAAAGGATGCGCCCCTCCTGGGCCGTCAGATCCAAGGGCACCCCGTCCACCCAGGCCTTGCCCGACAAGGTGTCGTAGCGCAGCGGACCCACGGTCAAGGTGGTGGCGCCATGGCCGCTGGCCCGCCGAATCAGGGCCTTCAGGCGATAGATCACCTCCTCCATCTCGAAGGGCTTGGCCAGAAAATCATCGGCGCCGGCCTCGAACCCCGCCACTTTCTCCGCCCAGCCGCCACGCGCCGTAAGGATCAGGACAGGCATGCTCCGCCCGTCGGCCCGCCAGCGCCGCAGCACGCCGACCCCGTCGAGGCGGGGCAGGCCAAGGTCGAGAACCACGGCGTCATAGGGCTCGGTATCGCCGAGAAAGTGCCCCTCTTCCCCATCGGGCGCGACATCGACCACAAAGCCGGCGCGTTCCAGCACCCGGGCCAGGGAAGCGGCCAGGGTCGGTTCATCCTCGACGACCAAAACCCGCATTCAGTCCCTCCCGTGCCGGCGCAGCAAGGCGCCTGTCGCGGCATCGTAGCGCAATTCGGTCACTTGGCCGCGAGGATCGAGCATTTTAAGCTCGTAGATCAAGCGGCCGTGGTGGTCTTCCAGGTCGGCTTCCAGCAGGCGGCCCAAGCCCTGGGCTTCGGCGTCGCGCAAAATCCGTGACAATGGCAAGGCGTTGCCGCGCATCACCGCGTCGCGGGCCCGTTCATGGTCCTCGCGATCGTCGTTGTCGTGATCGTCGTCGTCCTTCCTGCCATGGTCCCACGTCCCGGGGGTGCGATAGCCGGTATCTCCGGCCAAGGCTGGCGGTGGGGTCAGAAGGCTCAGGGCGGCGAGGAGAAGGAGGAGTTTCATGGGGGGACCTGAGAGCAGGGAGGCTGGGGAGGCGGGCCTCCCAGGCCCTCCGTCCTTAAGGAAAAAGGGGGGGGCCGCTTGAGAGGGAGACTAGGGCTCGGTCCATGAACCGAGAATGAACGGGGGGCTCACGACGGGTTCACGGGGAGGATGGCAGGATCCCTGACATCAAGAGACACCCCGGAGAGATGATGATGCTCACCAAGATCTTCCTGCAAGGCGTTGGAGCCACCGCCGTGATTGGCGCCGCCGCGCTGGCGTGGTCCAGCCTCGTGACCCCGGCCAACGCCCAGACGCCCAGCGCCCCCGCTCCTGTGGCCGCCCCCGCGCGGTGGCAGCGCCGGTTCTGGTGATCACCTTGTGGGGAATGCGCTTACTGACCGGTCGCACCGTGCCAGCCGTGTGGGGACGGCTTTTGGTGTTGATCGCCGCAACCTTGACCCTCACCCTGGCCCTGGCCGCCGCGCCGCCGCCCCGCGAGTGGCCGATTTTGGCCGGTCTTGGGGGCTTCGCTGGGCTGCTGCTGGGCGAGCGGATCGCGATTGGCTTGGCGCTGGCCGGAGTGCCCGACAATCTGGAGACCTGGGTCTCCCTGTGTGGTCTGATCCTGGGAGGCTTCGGCCTGTTGGGTCTGCAATGGGCGGCAGTGATCACGTGGCATGATTACGCGGCAACGGCCCGCTCCTTCGGTCGCATTGGCACCACCATGACCGAGGCCCTGCATGCCCTGGCCAACCGCCTCCACGGCCGCCCCCGGCCCCCGGCCTCGGACAAAACGCCCCCCCGCCCGGTCCCGGCACCCCGGCGCTGGCCCCGGCGCGAAACCGACCTGATGCCCGATGCGCCCTTGCAGCCAGGGGCCGACACCTTGCCCGGCACCGATCGCGAGGGGCCGGCGATCATTGCCCCACGCCCTCCAGCGCCCCCCCGACCGCCCCAACCACGGATCACACCCGAAGCCATTGTGCCGCGCGAGGAGACGGATACCCCGGTCACGCCACCGCCCCTGGATCTGCTGGCGCCCTCGGAGCCTTCGACCCTGCTGCCCTTGGACGAGGAAGCCCTGACACAAAACGCCCGCGTTTTGGAGAGCGTGTTGAGCGACTTTGGCGTGCGCGGGGGCATCGTCAAGGTCCGCCCCGGCCCGGTGGTGACCCTCTACGAACTGGCGCCGGCCCCGGGCACCAAGACAGCCCGCGTGGTCGGTCTGGCCGACGACATCGCCCGCTCGATGAGCGCCCTGTCGGCCCGCATCGCCGTGGTGCCCGGCCGCAACGTCATTGGCATCGAGCTGCCCAACAGCGAGCGCGACATGGTGCGCCTGCGCGGCGTGCTGGAAAGCCCCGAGTTCACCGCCCATCCGGGCTCGCTGCCCCTGGCGCTCGGCCGGGACATTAGCGGCGACGCTGTGGTGGTGGATCTGGCACGCATGCCCCACCTGCTCATCGCCGGCACCACCGGATCGGGCAAGTCGGTCGCGGTCAACACCATGATCTTGTCGCTCCTGTTCCGGCTGTCGCCGCAACGGGTGCGTTTGATCATGATCGACCCCAAGATGCTGGAGCTCTCCATCTACGACGGCATTCCCCACCTGCTGACCCCAGTGGTCACCGACCCCCACAAGGCCGTGGTCGCCCTCAAGTGGGCGGCACGCGAGATGGAAAACCGCTATCGCATCATGAGCACCCTCGGGGTGCGCAACATCGACGGCTATAATCGCAAGATCTTGGAGGCCCAGGCCAAGGGGGCCTCGCTGACCCGCACGGTCCAGGTCGGCTTCGATCCCGAAACCGGCAAGCCGCTCTACGAGGAACAGCCCATCGATCCCAACCCCCTGCCCTATATCGTCATCCTCGTGGACGAAATGGCCGACCTTATGCTGGTGGCGGGCAAGGAAGTGGAAGGCATCATCCAGCGCTTGGCCCAGATGGCCCGCGCCGGCGGCATCCACCTGATCATGGCCACCCAGCGCCCGAGCGTGGATGTAATCACCGGCACCATCAAGGCCAACTTCCCCACCCGCGTCTCGTTCCAGGTGACCAGCAAAATCGACAGCCGGACCATCCTCGGGGAATCCGGGGCGGAACAACTCCTGGGCCAGGGCGACATGCTCTATATGGCGGCCGGCGGACGCATCACCCGCGTGCACGGCCCCTTCGTCTGCGACCAGGAAGTCGAAAGCGTGTGCGCCCACCTGCGCGCCCAAGCCGAACCCGCCTACCTCGACGCCGTCTTGGAAGAAGACGAAGGCGACCCCGTCACCCTGGGCTCCGGGATCTCGGGAGAAGACGCCAGCCTCTACGATCAAGCCGTCGCCCTCGTCCTGCGCACCCGCCGCCCCTCCACCAGCGCCGTCCAACGCCACCTCAAAATCGGCTACAACCGCGCCGCCACCCTCATCGAACGCATGGAAACCGAAGGCGTCATCTCCAAACCCAACCACGCCGGCAAACGCGACGTCCTCGTCCCCGCGGGTGAGGACGACGTGGGCGGAGCGCTCGGGTAGAAAACGCGGCGCTTGGTGCTGGCTTCGGCAACGCGGGGCTGCCGCCCCGGGCCCCGCCTGGAGGCTGACGCCTCCAGACCTCCGCTTTCTTTTATTAATTGGCTCTCCCTTCCCCCTCCTTTTGAAAAGCATGCTTTTCAAAAGGAGGGGGAAGGGAGAGCCAATTAATAAAAGAAAGCGGAGGTCTGGAGTCCTTCAGCTTGGCGTCGAACACCGCGAACAGCTTCTCGATCGCGTTGGCCTCGGTCAGCGTCTCGCGGAACAGCCAGATCGTCTTGGCGTCCGGCGCCTTGTCCGCCAGCCCTAGGCCGAGAAAGCGTTTGAACGTCAGGCGGTCGTTGATCATGAACTCCGCCTGATCGTCGGACAGGTTGTACAGCGCCTGAAGCACCAGGATCTTAAACATCAAAACCGCGTCATGGGGCGGACGGCCGCCCCGGGCTCGGTCGCTGCGGTTCAACGCCTTGTCCAGCCGGTAGCGGAACGCCTCGAAGCTCACCACCCTCAGCAGCTTCTCCAGCGGGTCGCCCGCCTTCGACAACTCCGCATACCGCTCTTCAAGATCGAAGAACCCAGGCTGCCGACCCATCGTTCCCTCCAACACGGCCTGGGGCTTATTGAATCAGCAGACACCGCTCAGAGCCAGGGTTTTTCGAGGTGTCCGACCGCCTGTAACCTTGCCCCCCGACGCCAGCGTGCGCGAGGCGGCCCGGGTGATGCGTGACGAACGGGTGTCGTGTATCCTGGTGACGGCTGCCGGGACGTTGACGGGGATCTTTACCGACCGCGACCTGCGCAACCGGGTTGTTGCTGCCGATCTCGACGGCACGACCCCAATCGCCCAGGTGATGAGTCCGGGGCCGGTGTCCCTGGAGGCCCGGGCCAGTGCCTTTGACGCCATGCTCCTGATGTCGCGGCATAATATCAGGCATTTGCCGGTAACGCGCGATGGCGTTTTGGAAGGGTGTATCACAACCACCAATCTGGTGCGCTTACAGGCTCCCTCGGCCGTGTACTTGGTGGGGGACCTGCACAAACAAGAGACCGCCGAGGGCATGGCAGCGGTGCTGCGGCCCTTGCCGGAGTTGGTGTGGCGCTTGGCGGACGCGGGGTTGTCGGCCAGCAACATCGGCCATGTGGTCTCGGCGCTCACCGACGCGGCGACGGTGCGCTTGGTGCGTCTTGCGGAAAAAGCCCTGGGGCCGGCACCGGTGCCCTATGCCTGGGCGGCGGCGGGATCGCAGGGCCGGCAGGAGCAGACGGCCTTTTCCGACCAGGACAACTGCCTGATTTTGGACGATACCTATGACGAGGCCGTCCATGGGGCTTATTTCACGGCCTTCACCCGGTTTGTGTGTGATGGCTTGAATGTCTGCGGGTATGTCCATTGCCCCGGGGGCACCATGGCGATGACGCCGACGTGGCGTTTGCCGGTGCGGGAATGGAAAGCGTTGTTCCGCCGCTGGGTCGAGGAACCCGATCCCAAGGCCCTGATGCTGTCCTCGATTTTTTTTGATTTGCGGTTGGTTCGCGGCCCCAAGGCCTTGTTCGAGGCGGTCCAAGGCCCGGCGCTGGAGCGGGCTCGGCAAAATCGCGCCTTTTTGGCCCATTTGGCCCGCCACGCCCTGGGGCATCAGCCCCCCTTGGGGTTCTTTCGCCATCTGGTGCTGGAGCGGGGCGGGGAGAACGCCAACAAGCTCGACCTCAAGCACAAGGGGCTGATCCCCATCATCGACCTTGCCCGGGTGCATGCCTTGGCGGCCGGCGTGGCGGCGGTTAACACGCAGGAGCGCTTGGACTTGGTGCGCGAACGCGGCGGCCTTAGCCCCGAGGGAGCGGCCAACTTGCGTGATGCTTTGGAGTTCATCGCCCTGACCCGGGTTCGCCATCAGGCCCGGCGCTCGCGCGAGGGGCAGGCGCTTGATAATTTTCTGGCGCCCGCCGACCTGTCGCCGCTGGAGCGCTCCTACCTGAAGGACGCCTTTGGCGTGGTCAAAACCATGCAAAGCGCCTTGGCTCATGTGTTCCAGGTCGGGCGCTTGTGATGGCTGGGGGGCCGGAGCCTTGGGACGCCGAGCGCGAGGCGTGGGAACTGGCCCGAACCGAGGCGGCACTGGAGGCCTTGCGCTTAGGCGAGGGGGAACGGCGGCCCGGGCTGTTCGATGGTTTGGCGCACCGCACCGAACCCTGGTGGCGTCATGTCTTTGGCTTGTCCTTGCGCCGGTCGTGGCTGGGGTGGCGCAGTCCACCGGGGCCTTTGCGCACCTATTATCGGACGCCGATCGGAGATGGTGATCTGCCGTGGACGGCGGTGGAGTATCTGGCCCTGGATATCGAGGCGACCGGGCTGGACGCGGATACCGACGAGATTTTGTCCATCGGCTACGTCCCGATCGTCGAGGGCCGGATCCGGTTGGCCGGAGCCGGCTACCACTTGGTGCGCCCCCGTCGGCCGGTGCCCGAGGAGACCGCCGTGCTCCATGGGATCCTTGATGGCCACCTGGAGACGGCCCCCCGCTTGGGGAGCGTAATGCCCTTGGTGCTGCGGGCGCTGGCTGGTCGCGTGGTGGTGGCGCATCATGCGCGGCTGGAGCGCTTTTTTCTCAGTCGGGCCTGCCGTCGCCTGTACGGTCAACCCCTGGAGCTGTCGTTTGTGGACACCTTGGAGTTGGAGTATCAAGCCTTGATACGGGCCGGACACCCGGTGGAACGGGGGGCCTTGCGCTTGGCGGCGGCGCGGGCCCGTCGCGGCTTGCCCCGCTACAAGGCGCACAATGCCTTGACCGACGCCGTGGCCGCCGCCGAGTTGCTGTTAGCCCAGGCGGAGGGGCTGTCGGACGACGCTCCGGTGAGGGTGCGGGCCTTGCTGGGGTAGGGGGCTTTTGCGGGAGCGTCGCGGCAGAGGGGCAGGCTGGGGAAGCGGGACCTTCCCGGCCCCCTCGATCCAAAAAGAGCGTTTCCCCCGCCCAGACTCTTGCACTAGGCTACGCCCGGTCGGGATCAAGCGGGGCGCGCGAGGAGACATGCTTTTTTTTGATTTGCTCTCCATGGCGGTGTTTGGCGGGATGACCGCCGTCGTCATGATGGTGGCGTTTCGCTTGGCCGGGCGCCGGGTTCTGTGGGCTGTGGTGGGCGGCGGGGTGCTGATTGCCGTGATCGCCTTTGGCATCTGGAACCGCTACACCTGGGTAAACCGAGCCGTTGCCGCGCTACCCCGGGGCATGGTGGTGATTGAACGCGAGCGGGTTTCGTCGTTTTTGGAGCCCTGGACCTTGCTGGTGCCCCGCACCGAGTCCTTGATGGCCTTTGATCGTCATGCGGTCCGCCAGGACCCGGAGCAACCGGCGCATCGCTGGGTTTCAGTGTTGTGGCTGGGCCGCGAGGGGGCCGCCTTGCGCGAGCGGGTGGTGGAGTGTGAGGCGGCACGCTGGGCCGAGCTTGATGCGGCCAGCGGAACGCCGATGGAGCCTTGGACCAGCGGCGAGAGGGCGTCGGGGTTCGTCCGGGCTGTTTGCGGCGCCGTGGCCCGGGAGAGGTCGGACTTTTAAGAAGGAACAAGGCCGGGGAAGTGTGCCTCTCCCCCTATCTTTACCCTACCGTCCCGCAAGCTTGTATCCCTGGTGTCGCCTGACGGACGGGAATAAGCTATCCTTTCCTCTCTTGCTGCGGAGACCTAAGACCGTATGACGCGGAGCGTCACAAACGGTGGCCCGGGCTGGTTGAGGAAAGGAAGGCAAAGGGCATGGCGGCAGACGGGGATCTTGGCCATATCCTGGTCGTGGACGACGACCCGGCCATGCGCGCATTGGCGTGTGTGGCCCTGGGCGATGTGGGGGGCTTATCGGTGGGGGGGCCGGCGGCGAGCGTGAGGCGCGCTTGGCCATCGCCGAGCGTCAGCCGGACTTGGTGGTCATGGATCTTTTGCTCGACGACGGCCTTGATGGCCGTGATGTCTGGCGGGCTCTGGCGCTCTCGGTCCCGGTGGTGTTTCTGACAGCGGCCCACGGACCGGAGCGGTCGAGCTTGGCGGCGGTGCCTGGGTGTCTTGGGGTGTTGACCAAGCCCTTTGATCCGCTGTCGTTGGCCGATCAGGTGCGGGCGTTGTGGCGGGGGCGGCCATGAAATCCACCGACGTTTATTCCGATCCCGCCCGCGAGCGTCTTGACGCCACCGTGCGATCTTTTATTGAGACCGCCCAGGGCCAGGGCGAGGAACTGGTCAGCTTGGCGGCGGCCTTTGTGGACGGCGCAAGAGAAGAGGTCGAGGGGCGGCAGCGCTTGCGCTTTCTTGCCCACCGGTTGGCCGGATCGGCCGGGAGCCTTGGGTATTGCGCGTTGGGCCGTACCGCCGCCGCCTTGGAGCGCCTGATCTTGGTCTTGCCCGAAACTCAGGTGGACCGGGATACCCTTGATCAGCTTGAGTATTTGGCATACTTGGTGAACGAAGAGATCCGGGCGCTGGATCCTGAGGCCTCGCTTTTGCATGCCCCGCTGCTGCGGCGCAGTTTTCTCGCGCCGGGCAAATCAGGACCGGCCCCGGTGGTTTTAACCCTGGGGGTCGAGCGGGCCTTGTCTCTGGCCCTGGAAGAGGCCGGGTTTGAAGCCTTGGTGTGGGACGAGGAAAGGTCGCTCCAGGCCTTACCGTTGACCCCGCTTGCTGGGGGGGTTGTCGAGTTGGGCACGGCTCCTGATCGCGAGTTGGAACAGGCGCTGGGGGGGCTGCGCGCGGCGGGGATTCCCGTGGTGGCGATCGGTGGGGCCGGGACCTTTCTGTGGCGGGTCCGGGCTTATCGGCTGGGGGCCAACGCCTATTTGCCGCACGCCGAGGCCGGGGAATGCGTCGAGGCCCTGCTGCGTCTCATGGCCGAGGCCAGCCTGGAGCCCTGGCGGGTTCTCGTGATTGCCGACACTCCCTTGGTGGCGGGGTTTGTGGGGGGGGTACTCGACGAAGCCGGTATCCAGTGCGAGATCTTGGGCCACCCGGAGGAAGTGCTGGGCCGTCTTGTCGCCTTCGAACCCGATGTCCTGGTGGTGGATGTGGGGATGCGGTCCTACTCGGCGGCTGAGGTCGCGGCGGTGGTGCGCGACGCGGCACCGCAGGCTGTGCCGATCGTGGCGGTCTCCCACCGACGGGACGCATCGGCGCAGCAGGCGGCTCTGGCGGCGGGGGTGGACCTGTTGCTGTCCTGGCCCCTGCATCCCGAGGTGGTTGTGGCCGCCATTGAAGCGCAGGGGCGTCGGGGGCGGTTGGCCCGTGAGAACCAGCGCCACGAACCGCCCACCGGCCTTCTGACCAATGACGCCTTGCAAGAGCACCTTCAGCGCGAGGTGGCGCGGGCGCGGCGGGCTGGCACGCCGTTGTCGATGGCGGTGTTCGATCCCGACCGCTTGCGCTCGCTGTTGACCCAGCACGGGCACCAGGTGGGTGATCAGTTGGTCCGCTTTCTCGCTCAAACCCTGCGCCGACGCCTGCGCGGCAGCGATGCGGCGGGACGGTGTTGCGGCACGGCGGTCGCGGCCATCCTGCCCGGCGCAACGGTGGGCCAAGCGGCCAGTGTCATTGGCTCCTTGCTGGAGGAAATTCATGGCAAGAGCCTGTCCACCCCGGAGGGCCCGGTGAGCATCACGGTTTCGGCCGGGGTGGCCGAGCTTGCTGATCCGCGCGAGGGCGTGGTGGACCCGGCGGTGGCGATGCGGGATTTGCTGGAGCGGGTCGAGCAGGCCTTGGCCCAGGCCCGGGCCGAAGGGGGGGGGCGGATGATCGTCGCGCCGCCTCTTTAAGGGGAAGGCAGGGGAGGCTTGCCTCCCCAGACCCCTCGGTCGCTTTGGTCCTTCGGACGAGGACGACTTTGCAGTCGCGTCTTGAGGGCCAGGGCGCATCACCCTACCTCAAGGACGGGTACGGGTCGCGCGCGGCGTGATCCTGGCCCCTGGGATCAAGGAGTGACCATGACGTCGTTCGGCTTCCCGTTGGAAACCATCGTGCTGTTTTTTGCCGTCATCGTCTTTTCCGTGTTCATGGACCTGTTCGCCCACCGCCACCAAAAAGAGATCAGCCTGCGCGACGCCGGGATGTGGTCGATCTTCTGGGTGGCGGTGGCGCTGGCGTTTTACGGCTACCTGTGGGGCCGGTTCGACAAGACCTGGGCCGACCTCTATCTGGCCGGCTACGCCCTGGAGAAGGCGCTGGCCATCGATAATCTGATGGTCTTTATGGCGATCTTTGCCTCGTTCGGGATCAAGGGGGCCTTGCAGCACCGGATCTTGTATTGGGGCATTATCGGCGCCTTGGTGTTTCGTGCTGCCTTTGTGGCAATCGGCACCGGCTTGCTGGCGGTGGCGCCGTGGTTTGGCTTTTTGTTCGCGGCCATCGTGGCGTGGACCGGCTGGAAGATGTTGAGCGCCCGCGATAGCCAGGAGGACCTGCATGACTACTCCGACCATTGGTCGGTGCGTTTGGCCAGCAAGGTGATGCCGGTCTTTCCTCGTCTGCACGCCGAGCGTTTTTTCATCACCCGCGCCGTGGCTCGCGATCTGGAACGCGCCGAGCCCGGCTTGCGTCTGGAGGGCAACGCCGCCCTGTTCGCGACCCCGGCCTTTTTGTGCCTGATCGCCATTGAAACCTCGGACGTGATGTTTGCCTTCGACTCGGTGCCGGCGGTCATCGCCGTGACCCAGGAGCCTCTCCTGGTCTACGCCGCGATGATCTTTGCCGTTTTGGGCCTGCGCTCGCTGTATTTTGTGTTGGCGGCCCTGACGCGCTATCTGGTCCATCTGGAAAAGGCGGTCATCGCCTTGCTGTTCTTCATCGCCTTCAAGCTGACGATCCAGGCGGGTGAGCATGCCTTCGGCTGGGACTTCCTGCACATCAGCCCGATGGTGAGCCTGGGCATCGTGCTGGGCACCTTGGCCCTGGGCATTGGCGCCTCGTTCGTCTGGCCCACCAAGAAGCAAGACACCTAACGGACCGAGGGGTCTGGGGAGGCCGTGCCTCCCCAGCCTTTCCTTAGAGCTTCGGGCGCGGTGCCAGCCAAACCAAGCTTGCCCCCAGGGCGAAGAGCCCCGCCGTGACGGCAAAGACCTGGATCACCGCCTGGGTCGAGGCTTGCTTCTCCACCATATCGGCGAGGTATACGCTGGCCTGTCCTGCCGACAGCCCCACACTTTGCAACAACGACAACGACCGCTCGGAGTCGCTCAAGGCCCCCACCAGGGCCTCGCGGTTGGACTGAGTCTGGTCGGCCCAGGCGGTGATGGCCACCGAGGCGCCGATGGCCCCGGCCAGGGTGCGCATGAAGGCCATCACGCCGGCTGCCGACGCCGTTTCCTCGGGCCGCACCGCGCGCACCGACAACACGGTCAGCGGCACAAAGAAAAACGGCATGCCCACGCCTTGCAGAAACTGGGGCAAAAAGAACGTGAAAAAGCCGGCATCACTGGTCCATTGGGTGCGCAACAGCGCCATCACCCCCAGCCAGCCCACGCCCAGCGACACCAACAACCGGGGGTCCACCTTGGTGGCGAGGCGGGCGGCCAGGGGCGAGCACACCACAGCGAGCACACCATGGGCCGCCAAGACATAGCCGGCCCAGGTGGCGGGGTAGCTTTGCACGGTCTGCAACCACTGGGGAATAACCACCACGGTGGCAAAAAAAGCGCCAAAGGCAATCGACAAGGTCGCACTGCTCGCCGAAAACCCGCGATAGCGAAACACCCGCAGGTTCACGATGGGCTCGGTCTCGGTGATCTCCCAGATGAGAAAAGCCAGAAACCCCACCACGGCGACGCAGGCCAAGGTGATGATCATCGGTGATTCAAACCAGTTATGCTCCCGCCCGGTGTCGAGCATGATCTGTAAGGCCGCCACCCAGATCAGCATCAACAGCAAGCCGACCCGGTCGATGCGCTGCTTACGCAAGGGGGTCTCGCTTGAACGTAGCAGTTCCCAGGCGCCCAGCACGCACCCGATGACCACCGGCACGTTGATGAAAAAGATCCACGGCCAGGACATGTTGTCGCTGATGGCGCCGCCCAGGATCGGCCCAGCCACCGGGGCGGTCACCGTGGTCATGGCCCACAGGCCCATGGCCGAGGCGTGCTTTTCCTTGGGAAAGACGCGCAGCATCAGGGTTTGCGACAAGGGCATAATGGGCCCGCCGCACAGACCCTGGCCGATGCGAAACACGACCAAGCCCGTCAGCGAGTCCGACAGGCCACACAGCACGGAAAAAACCCCAAATCCCACCATGGCGCCGACAAAAATGCGCACCGCGCCAAAGCGCTGGGCGAGCCAGCCCGTGAGCGGCACGATAATCGCTTCGGCCACGGCATAGGAGGTGATCACCCAGGTGCCCTGGGTCATGGAAATGCCGAGGCTGCCTGCGATATGGGGTACCGAGACGTTGGCGATGGTCATGTCGAGCACGACCATGAAGTTGGCCAGCGAGAGCACCACTCCGGCGAGAACCAGCCGGTTGCCGTGAAGGAGCCCGCCGCTAACGGTGGGGGCGGTGAGGACAGCATCGGCCATGGCCTCACTCCCGGGCGCTGGTGTCGATTTCGGCGGTCATGGACAGCCCGACCCGTAAGGGATGAGCCTTCAACTCCTGGGGATCGAGTTGAACCCGGACCGGCAGGCGCTGCACGACCTTGATCCAGTTGCCTGTGGCGTTCTGGGCCGGGATGACCGCCATGGACGACCCCGTTCCGGCCGAGAACCCGGCGACCCGGCCGTGGAAGGTCACGTCCTTGCCGTAGAGGTCGGAGGTGAGCACAACCTTTTGCCCCTCGCGCACGTGGGTCAACTGGCCTTCCTTGAAATTGGCGTTGACGTAAACCGCCTGGAGCGGCACCACCCGCATGAGCGATTGGCCGGCTTGGACCTGCTGGCCCACCTCGACCTGCCGGCGCACCACCACCCCGTCTACCGGCGCGGGCATGACGGTGCGGGCCAGATCCAGGCGGGCCTTGTCGCGGTGCATGCGCGCGGCGCGCACGTCGGGGGCGGTCTCCACGGTGGTGCCCTCGATCAGCGCCAAGGTGGAGGCCAGATCGGCCTCAGCGGCGGCGCGGTTGGCCTGGGCCTGGGCAATGGCGGCTTCGGCTTCCGCCACGGCGGCGGCGGCTTCGTCGCGGGCGGTCTGGGCGGCGGTCAGGGCTTCAATGGAAATGGTCTGCGGCGCGCGCAAGGCTTGGCGCCGCTCGGCTTCGGCCGCTGTGCGCCGCAGCACCGCCCGTGCTGAGGTCAGCCGGGCCTGGGCCGAGGTGATGTCGGCGCCGCGCGCGGTAATCTGGGCGCGCAGGGCTTGCACCTTGGCTTCGGTCTGACGGAACGTCCGCTCGGCTAGGGCCAGGGCGGCCTCGCTGCGCTCGACTTCCAAGCGGGCGTCGGTGTCGTCGAGGGTGACGAGCACGTCGCCCTCCCTCACGCTCTGGGTGTCCACCACGTGGACCGAGCGCACCGGGCCGGCGACCAGTGGGGTCACGTCGGCCATGTCCGCCGCCACATAGGCGTTGTCGGTTTCGACGCGATGGGATCCGATCAGCTCTTCCCAGCCCCATACCCCCCCGCCGGCCGCCAAGACCCCTAGGGCCAGCCCCAGCAACAGGCGTCGCCGCACGGACGAACGCGGGGCAGGCGAAGGCGCGACGGCAGGCGCAACCGGGGCGTTGCCCGGCGAAGAGGGGGGCTGTGACACGGATGGACTCCTCACGGCCAGAGCGATGGAGCGAAAAGAGAAGGGATGGAGGGGACCGCTCCCCCCGCGCCGGAGGTCTCAGCCGGGGGGCGGCGTGCGGCACGACCCGCGCCGCGGCGGCGAAGTGTACCAAGCCGTACTGTGATATCCGCTTGTCCCGACCGCTTGTCAAGGCGCCATCGTACTGTATAGTACACTTCCACCATGACCCAGGACGACACCCCCCCGGATTGCCCCCCGACGGCACCGGCCTCTCCCGTTGGGAGCTGCCGAAAGGCCTCGCGCCGCGCCGCCATCCTTGAAACGGCTCGCGCCCTGTTTTTTGAACGCGGTTATGCCGATACCCCCATGTCCCTGGTCGCCTGTCAGGTGGGAGGATCCAAGAGCACGCTGTGGAACTACTTCCCCAGCAAACGCGACTTGTTCGCCGCGGTGCTTGATGAGGTTACCACCCGGCTTCAAGCCGAATCTTTTCAGGCGCTTAACCCGGATTTGGAAATGGCCGAGGCCTTGTATCGCTTTTGTCTCGGCTTTGTGTCCATGATTCTGAGCGAGGAAGCGATCTGCCTGCACCGCATGGTGACGGCCGAGGCGCGGCGGTTTCCCGAGTTGGGCACCATGTTTTACGAGCGCGGCCCCAAGATCACCCATCGCCGGCTGGCCGAGTACCTGAACCGCGCCATGGACGCCGGCCAATTGCGCGCCGGCGACCCCCTGTTGGCGGCACGGCATCTCACCTCGTTGTGCCAGGGTTGGACCTTGGCTTACCGCCTGTGGAACGTGGGCGCCCCGCCTTCGTCGCACGTCATCGCCGACGAGGTGCGCCAGGGTTTGGCGGTTTTCCTGCGGGCGTATGCTCCCTGACCGCCCCGGGGGCCCTTGGATGAAACGAGGGGCCTGGGACGGCTGCGTTTCTCCAGCCTTCCTTGTTTCTTTCCCCCGGACATCAGCCCCTGCACCCAATGGCCCCGGGGGCGAGGCGGGCGGTGCCGACTTCATGCAATTTACGCATATCCCCCTTGTTATTGGGGCGGCTCTCCCCGACATCTCATCCGTCCCCTCACGGATCAGGAGGGGACCGGATCAAGGAGAACAAGGTCATGAGTGATGCCGTGGGGAGTTTGATCGGCCGGCCTGCCCCGGATTTCACCGCTTCGGCGGTGCTGGCGGATGACCGGATCGACGACGGGTTTTCCCTGCATGCCCATCTGGCGGGCGGCTATGGGCTGGTCTTCTTTTACCCTCTGGATTTCACGTTCGTTTGTCCTTCGGAAATCCTGGCCCACGACAACCGGATGCCAGCCTTCGAGGAGCGCGGGTGCAAGGTGGTCGCGGTGTCGGTCGATTCTCAGTACACCCATCTGGCCTGGAAGCGGACCCCCGTGGAAGAAGGCGGTCTGGGGCCGGTGCGCTTCCCCTTGGTCGCCGACTTGACCAAAAATATCGCCCGGTCCTACGGGGTTCTCACCGGGGACGCGGTGGCGCTGCGCGGCAGTTTTCTCATCGACCGGGCGGGCGTTGTGCGCCAGCAGGTGATCAACGATCTGCCGCTGGGGCGCGATGTGGACGAAACCCTGCGCATGCTCGATGCCCTGATTTTCCACGATACCCACGGCGAGGTGTGCCCGGCGGGCTGGCGCAAGGGCAAGGCGGGAATGACCCCAACACCAGAGGGCGTGGCCGCCTTCCTGGCCGAAAACGCGAAGAGCTTGTAAACCCCCGTAAAAAGGCGCACGGATCCCGGGTGCTTTCTCTTTGCCCCGGGGACCGGGCCCTTCTATCCTCCTTTCCTGCCGTGCCGCGTGCGGAACGGGACTCACCTTGACCAGAGGGGAATGCGCCAGCTCATGGCCCACCATTCGTCACGTGTCTTGATTTTAGGCTCCGGTGCCGCCGGATGTACCGCCGCCATTTATGCCGCGCGTGCCGGCCTGTCGCCCTTGCTGGTCGCAGGGCTGCAACCGGGCGGACAGCTCACCATCACCACCGATGTCGAGAACTTTCCCGGGTTCGACGAAGTCATCCAGGGCCCCTGGCTGATGGAGCGCATGCAGCGTCAGGCCGAAGGCGTCGGCACGCGCTTCATGCACGACACCATTGTGAGCGTCGATCTGAGCCGCCGGCCCTTTGTGGCCGTGGGCGATAGTGGTGATGTCTATAGCGGCGACACCTTGATCGTTGCCACCGGGGCCTCGGCCCGCTGGCTCGGCCTGGAGAGCGAAACGCTCTATTCCGGGCGCGGAGTGTCGGCCTGCGCCACCTGCGACGGCTTCTTCTTTCGCGGCAAGCCGGTTGTCGTGGTCGGGGGCGGCAACACCGCCGTCGAGGAAGCTCTGTATCTCACCAACCACGCCAGCCATGTGACCTTGGTCCATCGCCGCGATGCCCTGCGGGCCGAGCGGGTGTTGCAAGAGCGGCTCTTGCGCCACCCCAAGGTCACCGTGCGGTGGAATGCGGTTGTTGATGAAATCTTGGGGGGAGGGGATCCTCCAGGCGTGTGTGGGGTTCGCCTTAAGGATAGCGTGAGCGGAGCCCTGGAAACCGTGGACTGCGAGGGCGTATTTATCGCCATCGGCCACACCCCCAACACCGGCTTGTTCCCTACCTTGGACAAAGACGACGCCGGATATTTGGTCACTGCGGCCAAGAGCACGGCGACCAACGTGCCTGGCGTGTTCGCGGCGGGGGATGTGCAAGATCCTGTGTTTCGTCAGGCCGTGACAGCGGCCGGCTCAGGATGTATGGCGGCGCTGGAGGCCGAGCGTTTCCTCGCCGCCCACGAAGACTAAAACGAGAAGGGGGGGGAGGACCCGGGTCTTTCCCCCCCGTTGTTGGCGATCTCGAACCGAGCGGAGACCATGGACTGGGACAAACTGCGGGTTTTTCATGCGGTGGCCGAAGCCGGCAGTTTTACGCATGCGGGCGACATCCTCAATTTGAGCCAATCAGCGGTGAGCCGCCAGATCAGCGCCCTCGAGGAGAGCCTGAAAGCCGCGTTGTTCCATCGTCACGCCCGCGGTCTGATTCTGACAGAGCAGGGCGAACTGCTGTACGAGACGGTGCATGAGGTCTTCGGCAAGCTCGCCTCGGTGGAAGCTCGCCTGGGCGAAAGCCGCGAGCGGCCCGAGGGGCCCTTGACCGTCACCACCACCTTAGCTTTCGGCTCCATTTGGCTGACGCCGCGCATTAAGCGCTTCATGGACCGCTATCCCGACATCGACGTGACCTTGGCGTTGAATGACACCGAACTGGATCTGGCCATGCGTCAGGCGGATGTCGCGGTGCGCTTCATGCCGCCGCGCCAGCCCGATCTGATTCAGCGCCAGTTGGTCAGTATGCCGTATTACGTGTTTGCTGCCCCGGAGTATCTGGAGACCCATGGCCTGCCCGAGCGGGCCGAGGATCTCGATCACCATCGGTTGATTATTTATGCCGACGAATTCAAGCCGCCGGTCGGCAATATTAATTGGTTGCTCACGGCAGGGCGTGACGACAATCGGCCTCGCAAACCTGTTTTGCGCTTGAATAATCTTTATGGGATGTTTCGGGCCGTCGAAAGCGGGTTGGGGATTGCTGCCTTGCCTGAATACTTTTCCTCCGAGTCCTCAAACTTGGTGCGAATTTTGCCCGATCGTCAGGGGCCCATGATCAGTATTTATTTTGTTTATGCCGAGGAGATGCGCCACAGCAAGCGCGTCGCGGTATTCAGGGACTTCCTGATCAATGAGTTGAATAATTCAGGGTTTAGTTGTTAGGCGGATCTGTCGCCCCGGGACCTCGCGTGGGGCGACACCCCAGATTTTTATCAGAAAAGGAAAAGGCGCAGCTCTGCTAAGAAACACGACGGTTTCTTGGCAGAGCTGCGACCATTGTCTTGCCTTCGGGGGAGCCGCCCTGCGGTTCGTCCTCTGCGACGTTTGTCAAGGAAAGGGTGAAGTGGTCATGAAATACCATTTTTTATCTGCCCTTGTGACAATCATGCGACAGGTGCATGGCTCAAATGTAGAAAAGAACGTGGTGAAGATCCGTCGCAGGCGCTACATACAGACATCGCATGTTGCTTTGCACATGCACCGAATTTGGCGGCCCTCCTCCCTTGTGCCGCCATTTGGCCGGGGTGACCCGGCTTCGGGGCGCCGCTTCGGTGGTGTCCTACGTCTCCCAGACGTGAAACCTCCCTGTTCCGACTTGGCCCCGCAAGCTTCGTGCTTTGCGGGGCTTTTTTTGTGCCCGCGGTGAGAAAGAGGGCAAAAAAATACCGGCCGATCGCGAGGGGGTATCCGCGATCGGCCGGGAGGCCTGGCACTCAGTCAGCTCGGAGGTAATATCTCGGGGCCCCCGGGCACAGGGGTCAGCCGACGCACGCCAGGGAATGGCCAAAGACACCCCGCATAGCGAGCAGGGCTTGGTCAAAATCTCGTGTAATCGCTAGGGCAGCGCCACACATCATAAGGTTGTCCACCTGGGAAAAGTCCTCAATGGTCAAGCCATCGGGATCGCGCCAAGCGCAGCCCTCTCGGGTGACGTGACCACGATAGAACGTTACCACACGGTCTACGTATTCGCCCAGATCGTCGGTGTAGCCGATGACGGGTTTGCCAAGGGCGGCGGCAAAGCCCATCTCAAACGCGGTGCCCACATCCATGGAGGGGCCGCGGAACGGAGTCATGTTGGCGATAACACCATCGCATCCGCGAATAAGATCGATATTCGCGTTGAAAATCGCCTGTGCCTGACCGGCAGCGGTGAGATCATTCAACGCAAGGCCGGCATCCAGGGGGAATACACCTTCCAGCCCGTGGGCGGCGCAGCGTTCCTTGAGCGCCCGTGCCACCCTGTCCGGATCGGGAAGGAACACCTCGGGGCCTGCAAGGTAGACCCTCTTCCGGCTCGTTCCCTGACCCGCATCGGTTTTGACCGAGAGTCGCATCGGACCAGCCTTTCTTTCGAGAGGAAGACCCTGTGTCCTCCCCCCCCCTTTTCACCCTCTTATCATACCGCAGGGGTTTGGGGGGCTTCAGCAAAAAAATACACAAGCACGTCGTAATACGGGCGCCGGCCGGCGCCACGGCAACCATTGCCCCTTATTGCAGCGCGGGGGAGCGGAGGAATGTCCTGGTCATCCGTAAGGGGATGCGCGTGGTCTTTGCACGGGACGGCGGCGCTTTGTCTCAAGGGTTGGAGGGGGGAGCACGACTCGAGATCAGGCTGTGTTGCCCTCTGGTCATTGGGCCGCCAGGCGGGCAGGATGGGGCTCCCGTGGTGTGATGTCGGATCGAGGCCCCCCATGAGCCTGTCGGTGAGTGTGCTCCCTGTGACGCCCTTTCAGCAGAATTGCACCCTTTTGGTGTGTCAACGCACGGGTCGCGCCGCGCTGGTCGATCCCGGCGGTGAGCCCGAGGTGCTTTTGGCCGCGGTCAGGGGGGAGACATAAGGTCAGCGCCGGCCCGGGCCAAGCCCCCCCCCCATAGGGGGCAGGGCCTGGGTCAAGCCGGTCATCCCGGTGGGGGGGGCGTTCGGGATCCGGGGCCGCCGAGGGATCTGCGGCAACCATGAACCACGCGCCCACCAAACCGGCCGCCATGGTGCCCGCCAATCCCGCCAGCACCAGATTGGAGGAGACGCCGGCCCGGCCGGGAGCAAAATCGTCGTCGTCATCGTCGAAAGCGGCCCGACGGCCCCGACCGGCGCGCGGTGGGGCGACCAGATCTTCATCCAGATCGCCACCGCGCCCGGAGGGCGTCGCCAGATCGAAGGCGAGGTCGTCGTCGTCATCCAGGGCAGCCGGGGCCGCCCCTCTCTTGGGTCGGGAGGGACTTTTTACCACGGCTTTGCTCCCCGCACGATGACCTCCCCTTTCCTTACTTCGGGGTGGCCGGATTGCCGGCGTCGCCGCCGCGCAGCAGTTCCAGGGCCCGGTTGAGCTGAACGTCGGTTGCCGGCGCGCCGTCCTTGCCCGCGGGCTGTTCCGGGGCGTTCTCCTGAGGGGCCTGGGGGTCACTGCTCTTGGGCTTGCTGGTCGGCGGCAGGCGGTCGAGGGTGTCGTTGTCGAGGGCGTGCGGCAAGGAGGCCTCGCCGCGCGCCGGCGCGCTGACCCCGGGCTGTTCCACCTGGAGGTCGGGCTGAATGCCCACCGCCTGGATCGAGCGTCCCGAGGGAGTGTAGTAGCGCGCCGTGGTCAGGCGCATGGCCCCGTGGCCGGGCAGCGGCATGATGGTCTGGACCGAGCCCTTGCCAAAGGACTGGGTGCCCAGCACTCGGGCGCGATGATGATCCTGGAGGGCGCCGGCGACGATTTCGCTCGCCGAGGCCGAGCCGCCGTTGATCAGCACGATCATGGGCAGGCCATCGGCCAGATCGCCGGAGCGGGCATTGAAGCGCTGGGTGTCCTTGGGGTCGCGCGAGCGGGTCGAGACGATCTCGCCAGCATCGAGGAAGGTGTCCGCCACCGCGATCGCCTGTTCGAGCAAGCCGCCCGGGTTGTTGCGCAGGTCAAGGACATAGCCCTTGAGGGAGCCCTTGGCTTCCTTCTTCAGGCTCTTCATGGCGTCGATCAGGCCGTCGTCGGTCTTTTCGCTGAACGTGGTGATGCGGATATAGCCGATATCCCCCTCCAGGCGGGAGCGCACCGACTTGATGGTGACGACAGCGCGGGTCAGGGTGACATCGAAGGGCTTCTGGTTGCCGCGACGGATCGACAGGCGGATGTCGGTGCCCACGCGGCCGCGCATCTTCTCCACGGCCTCGGGCAGGGCCATGCCCATGACGCTGGTGCCGTCGAGATGGGTGATCAGATCGCCGGGCTGGAGGCCGGCCCGGGCGGCCGGGGTTTCGTCGATCGGCGAGACGACCTTGACGAGCCCCTCTTCCATGGTCACTTCAATCCCAAGGCCGCCGAACTCGCCCTTGGTCTGGACCTGCATGTCCTCGAAGGATTGCGCGTTGAGGTAGCCCGAGTGAGGATCAAGGGAGGTCAGCATGCCGTTAAGGGCCGCCTCGATCAGTGGCTCGTCGGCCACTTCCTCGACGTAGTCGCGCTTGACTCGTTCAAAGACGTCAGCGAACAAGTCGAGGAGTTCATAAGTGCGTCCGCCACGCGCTTCGGCCCAGCTCCCCCCGGACATGAAACCCGCCGTGAACGCCGAGCCGGCGATGGTCCCGGCCATGATCCATTTCTTAAAGGTCATCCGCTTGCGTTACCTTTGCTTGCCGTAAGCCAGGGGAGAGGATTGATCGGCTGACCCTTGCGGCGCATCTCCACATACAGGGCCGGCGTGTCCCCGCTGCCGTCCGCGGCCGGCATGACCCCAACCGGCTCGCCTGCGGTCAGGCGTTGCCCCACCACTCCGTCGATCCGGCCAAGCCCCGCCAGCAGCGTATGATATCCTCCGCCGTGATCGATGATCAAGAGATTGCCATAGCCCTTAAAAGGCCCGGCGAAGGCGACGACGCCCTCATAGGGGGCCACCACCTGCGCGCCGGAGCGCGTGGCGATCCGAAGGCCCTTGGCAATGCCACCAAGCTCGGTGCGCTCCCCGTAGGCGCCCACCAAACGCCCCCGCGCCGGAAAGGGCATGCGGCCCCGGGCCCGCTCGAACCCGGTATCGGGCACTTCCTCGATGGTGGGGGCGGGCTCCAGGCGGGGAGCCGCCACGATCGGTGAGGGCGGCTTCTGGTGCTGGGCTATCAGGGCCCGGCGCTCGGCCTCCTCGCGCTCACGGCGCTGACGCTCCTCTTCTTCGCGCTTTCGTTGCAGGCGCGCTTCTTCCTCGCGGGCTTTTTTCTCGGCTTCCAGACGGGCCAGCAGGTCGCGCAGGTCCTGGGCATCCCGTGCCAGTCTCCCCATGCGCTCCTCGGCGGCCTGCCCCTTGGCTCGCAGGTCTTGGGCCAGGGTCCGCTTGGTTTCGCTCAACGTCAGGAGGGCGGCATGCTCGGCCCGCAAGGCGTCGCCCGTGGCGCGGATCTGGGCCCGCTGGGCGCGAATGGCCGTATCGATGTTGTGCAGCGCCACCAACTCTCCGGCCAGGGTGCGGGCGTTGTCCCGGATTCGGGGGATCGCCTGGCGCAGCATGATCGCGACCCGCACCGTGTCGGCCGGGGGGGCCGGTTGCACCAGGAGAGCCTCGGTTGGCCGCCATGCGAGACGCTGCACCGCCGTGAGCACCCGCACGACCTGATCGTCGCGGCGCGACAAGGCGGTGCTCAGGGCTTTTTCCTCGCGGCCCAGGGCGGCCAGCCGGCTTTCCAGGGCCGAGAGGGTTTCCTCCTGGTCCTGAATGCGCCGCGCCGCCGCCACCATACGCTCGGCCAGAGCCTTGGCCTCGCGCTCGGTGGCCTGGGCCTCGCGGTCGAGCCGGGCACGCTCCGCTTCCTCGCGTTTCAGCTCCTGCTCGACCGCCTGCAAATCGGTGGGCGACGGCTCCGCCGCCCGCGCGCCATTCCCGGCCGCTCCCGCCAGCGCAAGGCCGGCCAGCAAGGCCGGGGTCCGCCACCAGGATCCAGGCCGGGAAAAGGCGCGCTCACCCCCCAACAGGATGTCCTCCCAACAAGGACCGGCCCGTCATCTCGGCCGGCTGAGGCAGACCCAGAAGAGCCAGCAGGGTGGGGGCAATGTCGGCCAGCCGGCCCTCGGCCAAAGTGGCCCCGGCCGGACCGTTGACCAGCAGCAGGTCCACCTTGCCGACCGTGTGAGCGGTGTGGGGCTCGCCGGTCACTGGGTCGCGCATCATCTCGGCGTTGCCGTGGTCGGCGGTGACCAGCATGGTGCCGCCGGCCGCCTTCACCGCCTCGACCACCCGCCCCAGCCCGGCGTCCACCGTGCTCACCGCGCGCATGGCTGCCTCCAAGATGCCGGTGTGCCCCACCATGTCGCCGTTGGCGTAGTTGACGATGATCACGTCGAAGCGTCCGCTCTCGATGGCCGTCACCAGTTGGGTCGTCACCTCGGGCGCCGACATCTCGGGCTGGAGATCATAGGTCGCCACCCGGGGGCTGGGCACCAAGATCCGTTCCTCGCCCGGGAAGGCCCGCTCCTCGCCGCCGTTAAAGAAAAACGTGACGTGGGCATATTTCTCGGTCTCGGCCAGACGCAACTGGGTCAGCCCGGCCCGCGAGAGAACCTCGCCCAGGATGTTGGTCAGCGCCTCGGGCGGAAACATCACGTCCATGAAGGCGTTGTGCTCGCGGGAGTACTCGGTCAGGGCCAGACCCCGCACCAAGGCCGGGCTCTGCCGGGGAAAGGCGTCAAAGCCCGGCTCCAGCAAGGCCCGGGTCAACTCGCGGGCCCGGTCGGCGCGGAAGTTGGCAAACAGCACCCCGTCGCCGTCCTTCATGCCGGCGTAGTCGGCAATCACCGTGGGCAGCACGAACTCATCGCCCTTGTCGTGCGTGGCATAAAACCCGGTGATGGCCGCTACCGGATCGGCGGCGTGCTCGCCCTCGCCAGCCGCTCGCACCCCTCGGCCAAGGCTGGCGCGGAAGGCGCCCCCAGCGGCACCAGGACCTCCCCCGCCAGAACCTCTCCCAAGGGAGCCGCGCCGAGCGCCGTGCCGCTGTCCGGCGGCCCCGGCCCCAAGATCACATGGACCAGACTCCCGCCATAACCAAAGGCATTGACCGCCACCCGGCTCGCCCCCAGGGGCTCCCCGGCCCGGGCCAGCCGCAGGCCCAGGGCGGCAAAGGGAATGGCCGGGCTGGGCGCCCCTTCCAGCCGGTGAGGCGGCAGGCACCGGGCCTGAAGGATCCCCAGGGCCTTGATCACCCCGGCCACCCCCGCCGCCGCCTCCAGATGCCCAATGTTGGCTTTCACGGACCCTATGGGCAGGGCAGAAGCGCGCCCTCGGCCATAGACGGCGCCAATCGCCGCCGCCTCGACCGCATCACCGCGCTCGGTGCCGGTCCCATGGGCCTCGACATAGCCGATGTCGCTGGGATCCAGGCCGGTGGCGGCCAGAACCCGGGCCATGACCTCTTGCTGCGCCGCTCCGTGCGGCAAGGCAATCCCCGCCGTGCGCCCGCCGTGGCCCTGCCCCACCCCTTCGATCACCGCCCACACCCGATCCCCGTCGGCGCTTGCCTGGGCCACCGGCTTGAGCACCAGCACCGCCGCGCCCTCCCCCCGGCCATAGCCATCGGCGCGAACGGAAAACGGCTTGCAGCGACCGTCGCGGGCCAGCAGACCGGCAGCGGCCATCGCCAGAGGATACTCGGGGCGCAGCATCACCGAGGCCCCACCGACCAGCGCCAGGGAACACGCCCCGGCCTCCAGGTCACGCACCGCCAGGGCCAGGGCGCTCAAGCTAGAGGCACAGGCGGTATCGACGGTCAGGCTGGGGCCGCGCAGGTCAAACACATGGGACAGCCGGTTGGCCAGCATGGTCAGGGTCGAGCCCACGGCCGAAAACCGCCCCAGCCCCCCCCGGGCCGGGGCAGCGAACTGATTGAGCAAGTGATCGGTGGTGAACCCCCCGACATAAACCCCGACCGGCCGACCAGCCAGGGCGGCGGGATCCAGGGCGGCACGTTCCAGCGCCTCCCAGGCCACCTCCAGGAGAAGGCGCTGCTGCGGGTCAAGACAGGCGGTTTCCTCGGGGGCCAGCCCGAACACGTCTGGATCGAACCCCTGGACGTCGGGATCCAGGAAAGAGCCGCCCTCGACCACCATCTTGCCGGCCGCCTTCTCGGTCGCCTGAAAGCGCGCCGCCGACCAGCGCTCCGGGGGCACCGGCCCCGCCCAACACGCCCCGGCCATCAACTGTTGGAAAAAGGCCTCCGGCTCCGGCGCTCCGCCTGGGAACCTGCCTTGAGCCCCAATGATGGCAACACGAGACATCTTTTGCGGCGCCTATTTGTTTTTTTCTCCTTCCACGAGGGTGATCCCCGCTTGACAGGAAGGCAACCCTTCTTTTCGCACTCCTCAAGCTCTCTTGGGGAATCAAGGGGATCCAAGAAGGGGGGCCCTTCGGTCGTGTGAAACCGCTTGGCGGACCTCTCGCCCCCAAGGGAGGGGAACCCGCCGCTGGACGATCGCTGAACACCGTGCCCGAAGTTTCTGGGCTGCCTCTGTTAACCCACTGCCCCCAGGGGACACGTTATGGATCGCGGATGTCCGGGCTTTCAGTCTCGACCATCGACCGGGCGAGGCGTTCGATGATCAGACCCAAGGCGGCGGCCACGGCGGAATCATCACTCTGGGCTCCGGTGGACTCGACGAACACGCCGCGTCCCCGCCGGGTCGTCTCGCGTGACCCCAAGCGACGATCTTCCCACTGCGCGATCACCCAGCAACTGTCGCGCCCGATCTCCAGCGTTTCGATCACAAGGCTCAAGCGCCGGGCGGCCTGGGGGGCGGGCTGGGTGGTCAGAACCTGCCCCGGCAGGTGGGGCAACAGGGCCGAGGCCAGGGCGTCGGTCAGACCCGAGGACAAGCGTTCACCCCATCGACCGTCAGGGCTCGGGGTCAGTTCGTTGGGACCGGTACGGCGCAGAATATCGGTGGAATCCAGGTAATCGGGCACCCTCACAGGCATCAAAGAGACGAGCGGCGCTCCGTTTTGCGCCGAAATCACGCTGGCGGGGCCGAGGGTCGCCGGAGCGAGAATAAAAAGACGCGGGGCGGGCTGGCGCGTGCATCCACAAAGACTGGCCAGCGCCAGCGCCAGCACCAAGGCCCGTCCCCTCCCCCGCCTCATGGCCGCCCCCCGATCAACGCGCTGGGATCGCGTTCCAGCGTATGAGCAAAGCCGCGCAGGGCACTCGCGCTGGCGGCCAGATCGCGGACCGTGGCCTCTAACCCGGCCCGCATCGACGACTCGGCGTTGGTCATGGCGTTGATCGATCCCACCAGGGCACCAGCCTGGGTGAGCGTGCGCTCTGAGGTCTCCAGAACACGTCCGAGATGATCACCAACCCCCGCGAGCTGATGCTCGCTGGTGACCGCCAGATGGTCGATGGCGGCGAGAGTAACCCGGGCCGCATCGGAGGTTTGCTTGATGCTGTCGGCCAGGGGGCCGATCTCACGAGGCAAGATCTCGGCGATGCGCTGGAGAGCGATCAGGGTCTGGCGGGTGTTTTCCACCATTTCCTTCAAGGGCAGGTCGGTGATGGCACTTTCGATGGTCTGAAGCGTGGAAGGGATCGAGGGAATTTCCGGGCGGTCCTGCGCCTCGCCCAGCACGGTTCCCGTGACCCCGGGCTTGATGTCGAGATCGATACGCAGCCGTCCCGTGATCAGGCTTTGCATATTAAGCTGGGCATGCAACCCTGCCTTGAGCAGTTCGTCGAACCGGGCCTCGTCGGGCGCGCTCCCCTTGCGATCCAGGACGATCAACGAGGGATCGAGATCAAGAAACACCGGGATGCGTGCGACCAGGGTGTCGGTATTCAAGGTAATGCTGATGGCGGTGACCGTGCCCACCTGAACCCCGCGAAACGTAACCGGCGCCCCAACCCCCAGGTTGGCCACCGAGCCCTGGAAATGAACCACCGCGTGGACCACCGGGGTGAACCAGGTTGTGCCGCCGAACAGCACCAAGGCGCCGGCCCCCAGGCCCAGGGCGCCCAGGATAAAAACACCAACAACGGTGGGGTTAGACGCCACGGCGGGACTCCCCCGGTCCCGCCCCTGGCCCCCCAGGGGCGCCAGACGGTCGGGATCGGGTCATGAAGGCATGGACCGTTGGATGCGCGCAGGTATCGCGCAAGAGCGTCGGCGCTCCGTGAGCTAGGACCGTCTTGGTGTCGGCATCCAAAAACACGCCGTTGTCGCAAATGCCGAACAGACTGGGCAACTCATGGCTGACCAGCACAATGGTTGTGCCGAACCCGTCGCGCACCTCCAAAATCAGATCGTCCAAACGCCGCGCGGTGATCGGATCCAGTCCGGCCGAGGGTTCGTCGAAAAACAAAACCTCGGGATCAAGGGCCAGGGCGCGGGCCAGACCAGCCCGCTTGCGCATGCCGCCACTCAGGGCCGCGGGCAGAACATCGGCGGCGCCGGCCAACCCAACCAAGGAGAGTTTGACGTGAACCAGGGCGTTGATCGAGGCCGGATCCAGCGAGGTCAGTAAACTGAGAGGCAAGGCAACGTTCTGGGCCACGGTCATCGAGCTCCAAAGGGCGCCACTTTGGAACAAAACGCCAAAGCGACGCCCCAAAACGGCGCGGCGCGGAGCATCGGCGGCCCAATAATCTTCGTCGCCCACATGGATGGTGCCGGCCTGAGGGCGCAATAGCCCGATCATCGCCTTCAAGAGGGTGCTTTTGCCGCAGCCACTTCCCCCCATGATCGCAAAAATGGCCCCGGTCGGGACCTCGAACGACACATCGTGCTGAATGACCGTGGCCCCGAAGCCGATCGCGAGGTCCCTCACCGTAATTTTAGCGGCGGCGGGCACGGTGGGCGCGACGAACGAGGACATCATGACGCTAGATCCCTATCGCATTGGCACAAAGGGCAAAAACGGCATCCAGCGCGATCACACCAACGATGCCCGCAACAACGGCGGTGGTGGCGGCGCGGCCGACGTCGCTGGCGCTGCGCCCGGCGTGCAAGCCAACATGACAGCCAGCCAGAGCAATCAGGGMCCCAAAGCTCAGGCTTTTGCTCAGACCAAGGGCAAACTGAAGACCCGAGACCGCGAGGCGGGTTTCTTGCAGATAGGCGATCGCTGACACATTCAGGGTTGCCACCGCAACGAAAAACCCTCCCAAAATGCCCGTGGCGCATCCATACAGGTATAACAGCGGCATCATCACGGTGAGGGCGAGGACCCGCGGCACCACAAGAAAGTCCACCACCGGAATGCCCACGGCGGTCAGAGCGTCGATTTCCTCGTTGCCCTGCATGGTCGCCAACGTGGCGGCAAAGGCGCCGCCGGTGCGTCCGGCCAGAAGGATGGCCGTCATCAACGCCGCCATTTCGCGCACCACGGCAATCCCGACCATTCCCGCCACATACACATCGGCCCCGAAGCCGCGCAACTGAACCGCTCCGACAAACGCCAAAATGCCGCCAACCAAGGCGTTGACCGCCGCAACCAGCGGCAAGGCGGCGCCTCCCGCTTGGCGCATGGCGTCGAGTACGTCGGTTGCCCGCACAACGGAAGGACCGCGCAGCGCCGCACCGCTCTGAAGGGCCACCCGGCCCACCAAGCCGATGCCGGCCAGCGCCTCGGTTGCAACGCCCAGTCCCGCCCCTCCAACGCGTGCTAAAAACGATGGGGGCACACCCGCGCTTGGACCGAGCTCTCCCGATACGACGGTGAGGGCGAGCAAACGGCGCGCCGGCCCGGGCAATCCGCTATCCTCCACCCTCAAGCCCTGCGCGAGGGCGCCGTCGCGCAAAAGCCCCAGAAAAGCCAGCAAACCACTGTCCCAGCGCCCCAACGCCTCGGCCTGAAACACCAAAACAGAGGGCTTTTCGGCGAGAATCCGGGCCACCGCGCCGATGTCCACGCCCCTGTCGCCGCCGATCCAGTCGCCCGATACCGTCAAGACAGTGCGCTTGCTGTCGATCTCCACCGTCCACCCTCGTCCCCCCGCCCCGGGCCCCCTGGGAGGAATGGGTACCGAAACGGGGGAGGAGAGATCTGGGGCAACAACAACAGGAGTCACTGTCGGGTTCCTTATCGCACGCCAGCCCCCAGGCGGGTGCCCACCGGTCAGCCTTTTATAAGAGCGTCACGAACCCAGAAGAGGACGGGGCAAAGGAGGGGCCGGGGAGGAGGCCTCCCCCGCCTTCCCGCGCCGACGGGCCTCATTCCTTATCGGAATCCTTGAGCCCGCCGGCGATGTTCTGGGCCTTTCCCTCGGCCTGATCGGCGCGACCGTCCTCTTCCAACTTGGCGTCGCCCAAGACCTTGCCCAAGGCCTCCTCGATCGAGCCCTTGATCTGCTTGGCGGATCCGACGATGCGATCCTTGTCCATGGTGTCATGCCTTTATTTTAGGGGAGCGCCGGTTGGGCGCGGGGACCATCGATCCCACGGGGGATCCGACGTCGTCGCGAAAGAACCGTCCTGGCTGGCCCTTGTGGTCCGGGAGGAGAGCCCCCCGCGCCCTCTCAAGCCCTTGAGACGCTCTTTCCTTTGACGAAGATACGATCAAATCCTGTCGCGCCGGCAGTCTCGGAAAATACGCACATCAGAACATCCCCACAAAGATTTCAAAACCATAGAGACCTACTCCACAAGACCACTCGCATCTCTTAAACCATGATCTCATTTATGTTTTTTTACTAAAGACCCCTCCCCCTGGCCGGAACCCATATTTTTCTCCTCCCTGTGCGTAATTTCCGACCCTCTCCCCGCAGCCCCGGCCTGGATTATTTTCATGAAATCCTGCGGCCCCTCACAGCGGCTCCCCCCCTCGTTTCTTGGAACGCCGGTGGCGGGGACCTCGACGCCCAACGAGGGGGCTGGGGAGGCTCCGGCCTTTCTTGATTCCCTTCTTGCCTCTCAGCGCCCCCTTCATCGCCCAACCGCAATGCCCCGTTCCCCAAGGCCTTGAGCCGGGGAGCCTCTGCCAACAAAGGAGCAGGACATGCCCAGCGGCCAGGACGATCGCGCCATTCGACAGGGGCTTGAAACGTCGGAGGCCGACAGGCGGCACAGGGAAGAGGGGGACAACGTGCTTCCCAGACCTGGCCGTCGCCCTTTGCTGCGAATCTGGGGAGAGGTCCTCCAAGAACCGATGTTGGCCCTGTTGCTGGGAGGAGGCGCCGTCTACCTAGCCCTGGGAAACACGCGCGACGCTGTGATCTTGCTGACCTTCGCCAGCGTGTCCGTTCTTATTACCGTCGTCCAGGAAGCCCGCACCGAGCGGGTCTTGGAGGCGCTACGGGATTTGACAAGTCCCCGAGCCCTGGTAATCCGGGGGGGGAAGCGTCTTCGTGTTGCCGGGCGAGAGGTGGTGCGCGGTGACTCCGTGGTCCTGGCGGAGGGAGACCGCGTGCCCGCCGATGCGGTGCTGGTGGTCAGTGACGATCTCCAAGCCGACGAATCCCTGCTGACGGGCGAGTCCATGCCCGTGCGCAAACGAGCGCGGATCGACGGTGAAGCCTGTGACGCCCTGCGCCCCGGGGGAGATGATACGCCGGGGGTGTTTTCAGGGTCCCTGGTGGTGCGCGGAACAGGCATCGCGGTGGTCAGCGCCATCGGCCCCCGGAGCGAAATCGGCAAGATTGGCCAATCCCTCAATACCGTGGCCAGGGAACCGCCCCGGCTGCGTCGCCAGACCCGCCGGTTGGTCTTGCTGTTTGCCCTGGGCGGTGGTGCGGTGAGCCTCCTGGTGGTTGTTTTGTATGGCCTGTTGCGAGGAAGTTGGCTCGACGCGGTTCTCGCGGGGATCGCCATTGGCATGTCGATGCTTCCCGAAGAGTTTCCCGTGGTGCTCACGGTGTTCATGGCCATGGGGGCATGGCGGATCTCCCAGGCCCGCGTTCTGACCCGCCGGGCCGCCGCGATCGAAACCCTGGGCTCGGCCACTGTGCTGTGCACGGACAAGACGGGAACCTTGACCCAAAACCACATGTCGATCGTCGAGATGCGCCGAGGAGACGCCACGTTGCGCCCCTTCGCCGTGCCCTCCTCTCTTGAACACGCCCCGGCCCAGCCGATACCCGAAGCGTTTTGGGAGTTGGTCACGGTCGGCTGCCTGGCCAGCGCCCCGATTCCTGTCGATCCGATGGACAGGGCCTTTCACGATCTGGCCCGGGAACTCCTCCCTCCGACCGGCCTCCCTCCTGGCGCCGGCGAGGTGCTGGTCCGGCAATACGGTCTGCGCCCTTCGCTTCTGGCGGTGACCCATGTTTGGCAAGGTGCCGATCCCTCGGTTCCGGCCCGGATCGCGTCCAAGGGAGCCCCGGAGGCCATGGCCCTCTTGTGCCGCCTGGATCCGACCGCTCGCGCCGCTTTGGCCGAGGCTGCCGCCGCCCTGGCTCTGGGCGGGCGGCGGGTTTTGGGGGTGGCTCGCGCGACCATCGCCGGCCCTCCCTGGCCGGACTCGCCCCAAGACCTGACCTTCCAGTTTCTGGGATTGGTCGGACTGGCCGATCCGCTACGCCCCAGTGTGCCGAAGGCCCTCCAGGACTGCCGCTCGGCGGGCATTCGGGTTGTGATGATCACCGGAGATTCCCTCGCGACCGCCCGGGAAATCGCCCGCCAAGCGGGCATCAAGGCCGACGACGGCCTGACCGGCGACGACATTGCCGGGATGACCGAGGAGGCTCTCGCCGTTCGGGTGCGCACCGCCAGCGTGTTCGCACGCATCATGCCCGAACAAAAACTCCGCTTGGTGCTGGCGCTGAAAGCCGACGGCGAGATTGTCGCCATGACCGGGGATGGAGTGAATGACGCGCCGTCTCTCAAAGCGGCGCATATCGGGATTGCCATGGGCGGACGCGGCACCGATGTGGCGCGCGAGGCTTCCTCGATTGTTCTTTTGGATGATGACTTTGGGTCTATTGTAAAATCAATCCGACTAGGCCGGAGAATTTACGATAATATTCGAAAAGCAACAGGATTTATTTTTGCCGTTCACGTTCCGATTGCCGGAATGGCCCTGCTTCCTCTGGTGTTTGGCCTGCCCATCGTGTTCACCCCGATGCACATCGCGTTTCTGGAAATGGTGATCGATCCGGTTTGTTCTTTGGTCTTCGAGGCCGAAACCGAGGAAAACGACGTTATGAACCGCCCCCCTCGACCGCCCACAGAAGCTTTGTTTCCAGCGGCAATGATCTGGTGGAGCATCTTCCAGGGTGCTCTGGCCTTTGCCGTGGTGGCCGGGCTGTTTGTGATGGGCCTGCGCAGCGGAATGCCGGAAGCCGAGGGACGGACCCTCGCCTTTTTCTCGCTGGTCCTGTGCATTCTCGTCTTGATTCTTGTCAACCGGTCGTCGAGTGCATCGATCGTATCCGCGTTGCGGCGCCCCAATCCGATGTTGCTGGGGGTCATCGGAGTCGTTGTCGTCATGCTGGCTTTGACGGTCCTCTCGCCGTTTGTTCGCGAGGTGTTTCGCTTCCACCCCTTGAGCGGCGTGGATCTGCTGATTGTCCTGGGCGCGGGTGTCGGCCTTCTGGCCACCTTGGATCTCGCCAAGGTGGTGCGCCTCAGGATGACGAGGCGGTCAGTTCCATGACGATAAAGCTGCCCCCCATCAAAAACCCACGATGTCCTGGGGGCTTTTTCGGGCAACCCCACCCCCACTGATAAACACGCCTTATGATCAAAGCCAATAAAAACGGCAAAGCGTAGGTATATCCCGACCCTATCTTCATCAACACCAACGATCTATGGTGCAAAAGTTCTCTAGGGCTTTCTACTGGTCGATATCTGACGCGACTCATCCGGGTTTCTACTCAAAGAGAAGCCTAGGGTTCTGCCCCGTCCCAAGGGATTAAAGAAACAAGGGCTTCGGAGAATTTTCCCCCGGCCTTCTCGTCTCTGCCTTGGAGCAAAGCGGTCGTTCAGACGCCGACCGGCATGGAGAGTCTGACGTCGAAACAGACAAGGAGAGTGACCTCATGATCCGCTTTATGACAACAGCCGTGGTGACCCTTTCGGCGCTTGCTTTTGCCAGCCCGGGCTTTGCCGCTGATCTGTGCAAAAAGACAGACGGCCCGACGAAGTCTGAGGCCGAGATCCGCACCCTCCTGGAAGGCAAGGGCTACAAGGTGACCGAGATCGGAACGGAAGACGGGTGCGTCGAGGCCAAAGGCACCAACAAGGGGGGCAAGAAGGTCGAGGTCTACGTCGATCCGGTGTCGGGGGAGGTCGTCAAGGTCAAGGAGGTTAATTAACAGGGCAATCAGGGGAATGAGGGGGGGGGCCCCCGACAAAAGCAAGGCTGGGAAGGCGCGGCCTCCCCAGCCTCCTTCTGCCCGGCGCCTCACCGGAAGAGACCGAGGACAGACGCTGATTTTGGGTAGTTTCCGAGGCTTCCTCAGAGCCTCAAAAAACATCAWTTTTTTAAWTTTGAGGACATCCGACCAAGCCCCAGTCATTTTCCAAAAAAGAAAGGCGTCCCTCATGACGATTAATCCGGTCTCAATCCAGCCCATTGTCGCCTTGATCGCAGGAATACTTATTCTCATTCGTCCAGGACTTCTCAACTACGTCGTCGCCATTTACCTGATCATCGTTGGAGTGACCGGTCTGGTCCCTCTTTTTGCGACATAACCCTCTTCAGGCGACCGCATTCCCGACGGACAGGATGATCCTCCGCCGGGGCATCCCTCCCTTTGTGCGACGGAGCCCCCCATGACCACGCCACAAGCCCTGATCCTGTCAGGAACCCTCCTTTCCCTTTTGGGCATTGCCGGTTTGGCTGTCCCGGTGTTCACGACCGACCGCACCGAGAACATTGCTCAGGTCGGGGATCTAAAAATCCAAGCCGAAAAGCGCACGGCCTACGAGATCCCGTCGTTTGTTGCCGGAGGGGTCTTGGCCTTGGGGGTGATCTTGATCGGCGGAAGCTTGTTTCTCCGGCGGTGAGCCGCGTGCCGCCCGCCGTTGTGGCAAGCCCCCCCCTCAGCCTGGCGCGTCTTCATGATGACCCGCTTCCTCGTCCCGGGGTCTCGGCTGTCTTTGCCCTTGGGGATTTTGGTAGCCGGGTGTTCGCTCGCCCCCGCGCCCGAGCGGCCTGCGCTGCCAGTTCCCGCCCAGTGGGTTCGGTCGTCGTCGCGGTGGCTTGGTATTGCGTTTGGAGAGCGCGCAGGGCGTCGAGCCCTAAGCTGTCCACTTCATTACGGACCTGGTCGGCGATATTGCGAGTAGCCAACGCTCCATCGCCCCCAGCATCGACAATTTCGGCAATAGACCGATCTGCTGTTGCCGCGATGCTTTCGATTTCGTTCAGGTATCCTTTGTTATTAAGTTCACGAGACGTGGCTGTCAGCGTTTTGTTGACGTTTTCAGCAATTTTTGCTGTCGCAATCGCGACCTTATCTGCCGCCTGGGCGGCGCTCAGCCCAAAATCGGCGGCATTCTCGGCTAGTAAGGCAAAGGCGGCGCGCGCGTCTTTCACGGTCTTCGCAAGGTCCGACAACTCCGGCTCCGCATCAGTAATCCCGAGCAATACATCCACCTGCTTGGTCATCGCGGCCTGCGCGTCTCCCAGGGCAATGCCGTAGTCCGCCAAGAGCGGCCCGACATTTTCCATGGTGGCGACCAGTTTTTGCATTTGCTGGGTAACTTCTCCCGCAACTGGAGTTACGGCGCGAATTCCAACGAGCTGCTCAACGTAAGCCCGACTTGCCTCTGTTGCGGCGGCTGTGTCAAACCCAAGGCGCGCGGCCGTGGTGTTAAATTCGCCCAGGTATTGGCGCGCCTCTGACAAGCTTGTCTTGACCGTAGACGTGATTGTGCTTGCCACATCTGTGGTCCCGTTTCTCAGGGCGTAGAGTGTGTCCGTAAAGTTCATGGCATATTTGACGTCTTCGACGATGGTGCCGACACTTGCTTTTGTAGCGGCACTCAAGACTTTAGTGACGAGCGGGTCAACGTCTTGGAGGTTTTTCCCAAGATCTCGCATATAAAGCGCGACGGCGGTTTCGATATCCGCAACATTTTGACCGTTGTACCAGCCAGTGCCGACATTCTTTTTCCGACCATAGCCAATAGACGAAGCAAATTCAGTCAGCGTGCCTCCAGACATTTTGACAATAGAATCCGCCGCCGACACAATAGGGTCAAGCACACTTTTGTATTCGTCTTCTTTAAGGTGCTTCGCCCCATAGGCGTTAGTCGTGGCGCCTGCCTCTGATGTCGTGAAAAGGACCGAGGCGTTGGGGTTTGGCGTCTTGCTTTTGAACAGCCCAGAGAGGGCGGACCCCAAGAAGGCCCCGGCCACCGCCCCGATCGGGCCGGCCACCGCCCCTAAAGTCGAGCCCGCCGTGGCGCCGAGTGCGGTGCCGACAGCGGTGCCCGCCATGCCGCCGCCGACCGAGCCCAGGACCCCCAGCCCGGTGTCGATCAGCATATTCCCCGAGCCCTTGAACCCCAGGAGGGAGGCGCCAAGACCGCCCACGATGCCCCAGGGACTAGCGTTGATGCCGCCAGCCAGGGCGGAGCCGAGGCCTGTCACGCTCACCGCCGGCGTTCCGGCGGCGAGCCCGGGGCCGATCAAGTTGGTTGGGCCGCTAGCCCCACCAATTGCCGCACCAACAGGTGTGACACTGGACAAGCCTAAGGTCTGTCCAACCGAGCCCGTCACAAACTGCGTGCCCAAGCTGGTGGACATACCAGACGACAGCGACGACCCGACCCCGAGCATGTCGCCGATCCCAAAGCCGCCCGACGATGCCCCAGCAACAGACGCAGCCCCGGCCGCTGTGGTGGCTGCCGCGCCGGTGCCGGTTAGGGCAGTAACCATTCGCACCGCGATCGGGCGCAGCGCGGCCTCGGCGGCGGCGCGGACCAAGAAGGCGCCAAAGTCCCGCTGCATCCCCTTAAGCATGTCAGCCCAAGACTGACGAGTGTCACTAAACAAGCCGTCAACAAGACGATCAGCGCCATACTCGGTGACGTTATCAACCATGTCCTCGAACTGCTTTTGCTGCCGTTCGATGGCATTTTGCTGTTCCTTAAGCGCCGCTTGCTGGTTGTACGCCGCAAGCCACTGTTTATATTTGTCGCTGTTTTTGTCGATGGCGGTGCCCAACTTGTCGCGCAACGCCGCTTCAGCCTCCAAAAGGCCCGCTTCGCGAGTGCGGCCCTGGACTTCGAGGGCCAGGACTTCGTTCTGAAATTCAAGCGCCTTGGTGGTGTCGCCGATAGTGTCGGTTGCGGCGCCCCCCGCTTGCTCGACCCGACCCCATGCGTCCATGAGGTCCTGGCCATAGCGGCGGATCAGGTTATCGGCCATCTCGGAGTTCTTGAGGCCAGCCTTGGTGAGGACGGCGAGGTCTTCCTCGTACTTGCGGGTCGCGGCGCCGACAGGATCAAGCTCGTCTTTGAGGGCCTTTAGGTCGTTCGCATAGTCCTTAGCTGCTTTGCTCGCCGCAGAAGCTGCCTTTTTGCCGCTCCCAAACGCCGCATCGCCCTTCACCGCCCACTTGTCGATGCTGTCGGCCACAGCTTGGAACTGGGCTGCGTCCATCTCGTTGGCCTCGAAAGCCTTGATTGTCTTGACGCGCAGGCCCATTGCGGCAACGTCACGCATGGCGTCGGCAAGGGCGCGCAAGGGAGCGGCGGCGCCCTCGGCGGCGGCGGCTTTTTCGATGAAGGACCCCAAAGACATGCCCGCGTCGCCAAACAAAGTGGCGGCCCCCGACATCGCTTGCCCAGCCTCTTCGCCTGCTTTCCCGAACCACTTTGCCGCATATGCGGCTTCCGTCATGCGGCCAGACAAAAGGGCAATGGTGTCAACTTTTCGCTCAATAGACTTCTGGAGCGTTTCAACTTCTTTCGCGGTGTCCACGGTGGCAGTCACGAAAGACTTGAGGTTTTCACCGAGCCGCCCGCCGAGCCCTTCGGCGTAGTCCTGAAGGGTTGCCGTGTACGTCGCGGCAGATATGTTCCCGCTCTTGAGAATATTCGTGTAAGCAGAAACGACCTTTTCAAGCTCTTTAGCCTGATCGTAATTAGCACCAAGGCTAAATCCAGAAGTTAAAGAGTTGATATCAGAGTTTGTGATTTTTTTCGCTAGTTCCTCTCGGTCTATGAGAATATTTTTTTCAAGCGAAATAGATTCACTTTTTCTCTGCGCATCATTGAGAGCAGCATATTTTTTTATCAGTTCATCGACAGAAGAAGCCTGCCCCATCAGCGTTTTTGACAAGGCCTCTTGCGACTGGCGGTGTAGGTCGGCCGCCTGCTCTGCCTGGGTTTGCCGGGTGGCGAGCAAGAGGGTCGCTCCAGCCGCCACAGTGAGCGCCACACCCAGAGGCCCGCCAAAAAAGGCGGACGTTTTAGCCCAGGTCGCTTGGGCCGCAGCCGCAAGGCGGGATTTGACAACATTCACCATAAGAGCGTCGTTATGAGCCGCAGTTGCGGCCGTGACACGACCCTGGGCAACGGTGTTGGCATCCATCGCCGCGCTCAGGGTCCTAGTGTGTGCGGACAACGTCTGAAGCTGAACCGCCTCAATCCGCCGCAGGTCCATAATCTCTTTTTGACGGGCCAGCCGGCCGATGTTGTTGATCTGCGCCGCTTTTCTTACCTGCTCTGCCGCGATTTCAGCGCGGGTAACAGCCAATTGCGACTGCGTGAACGAAACGTTGGCGTTGATCCGCTCCAAGGTCGCAGCGGTGGCGACCTGATCGGCCTGAGCCTGGGCAAGCGCGGCGGCGGCTTGGCTTTTAGAGGCGATAACGTTGCTGATGGCAGCTTTGGCATACCCAGGCAGTGCGGCAGCAGCGGCCGCCGTGGACGCGCCCAACTTTCCGAGCGCCACCGCCACCAGACCAAGCCCGGCGACCTGGGCGGCCGAAAACCCATCGAAATTCGCTCCGAGGGCGTCCACCGTACGGTTCAGGATGGACATTTCATCCACCATTTGCCCGGTAAGCCCCTTAAAGGTCGATTTGATCGCTTCTGACAATCCAAGAATACGGTCGAGCTTCGGGCCAAAACCATCCCACGCCACCCCGGCAATGCTGGCGCTGAGGCGGGCGGTCATCCCCATTTTTTCAAACGCTGCGCGAGCGTCGTCCGTGGCGCCCAAAACAGCGTCGAACACAACCCTTGCCGTCAACTTACCTTGAGCGCCGAGGTCTCGCAGCATCCCCAGGGGCACCCCAAGTTGCTTCGCCAAGGCCTCGCCCAACGCAGTCATGTTTTCAAGAACAGACTTCAGCTCTTCGCCCTGGAACCGATCAGAACCCAGACCTTGTCCAAGCTGGATGGCAGCATTGTTTGCCTCTTGCACGGAAATTCCAGAAGCAATGCCTATTTTCTGCACTGTTTCGACAAATTGGACAACCTGTCCCCTCGTCGCGCCAATTGCGCGAGCCGCGATCGAGAACCGATTGAACTGGCCGGCGCTATCAGCCACGGCTTGACCTGTCTGGAGGCCAAGTTTGTAGAGGTCTTGATAGACAGCCCTAGCCCCCGCAAGGGACCCCGTGGCCACGGACAGCTTGCCCAAAGAACTGGTCATGTCATCGGCGGTGCGGACAATGCTACCCAAGCCAAGGCCGGTCGCCGCAACGGCCGCTATGGCCCCCATAGCCCCCTGTACGCGCCCAAAGGCTCCCACCACCTGCCCCAGCGGGCCGAGCATGCCGCTATGCGCCGCACTCAAGGAGCGCACGGACTCGGCTGTGCTGATATACCGCCCCCGCAACTGGGCAAGCATACGGTTTGCCTCGGCCTGCGAGACCAACCCTTGCTGAAATGCCCGGGTCAAGTCCTGCTGCGCGTTCCGTAGGCGCTGGTTGATAGCGTAAGTCTGGTCTGCCTCACGGCGCCAGCGCTCCAAAGAGGCCGCTGCCGACAGCGAAGTGCGAGAATTGGCCTCGATCACCCGATCGAACTGAGAGAGCGCCCCGGATCCACGCTGGGCCGCAGCGTTCAGGCGGTCGAAAGCGCTCTCAACCCGGCGCCCGCCGGCCACGGCACCGGCGTCGTCGATCACAATTTCGTGGACCAGACGGTTAATATCGACCATTGGGCGATCTCCAACAAAAAGCCGCCACGGTCTCCCGTGACGGCTTGTTTTCGGCTCTGCGTTGATTCAGGGTTGCCGCTCTAACCTTGAGCGGAGGATTTTGCCGTGAAGCTATTCGTTGCCGCTGCCATTATGGCCCTCATCCCCACATCAGCCTTTGCTGATGAGTGGAGTGACCTTGTGAGCAGCTCCGATGATTATGCCGTGTACTCTGGAGTATTTTCAGACGCGGCCCGCCACATGGTAACATCAGGAATATGTAGCAAATCAGACTTCAAAGAGTTTGGCGGATTTGTAAAGAGCATGAACATGAATAGCGCCCCTGTTTATTTTGTATACTGCGGCGGAATGACGATCAACAACCGCATTTACGTTGATGTTTCCACGGGACGAGTTTTTAAGTGACATCAGAATGGGAGGGCCGGTCTCCTCACCCGGCCCCCTCTCAATCAAGCCGTTGCGCCCATGCCCCGGACGGTCTGGATCACGCCCCAAAACAGCTTGGTGCGGTCGTCGCTGTCGCGTTGCGCCCCATAGCGGTGTTCGACACCGCTATTCGCATGCCAGCACCACACCAAACGCAACTGCACGGCCACGCCTTCCAAGGTCTTGGGCTCCAGGACGGAAATCCGGTCCTCGATCTCGTAAAAGCGCTCCCACATCTCTTCGGGCATGCCGTCTTCGCCGGGGTGGTCGTAGCTGGTGGCGAGCAGTGACTCATACTCGGCCCCCAGGGCGAGGAGTTCGGCGTCCGGGCTCTGGCTGTGGGCCAGGATGGGGATGCCGACCAGGGCGGCGGTTGTGGCAACAGCAGCCGTGGACGCGAGGAAACCCCGTCTGGTTTGCATGGCCATCACTCCGCCGCGTCCAGGTTCAAGCCGCCGTTCGTCGGCGCCTTGGCCCCTGGAACCGCCCGGGCCAACTTGGCGAGACCCTTTCCGGTCACGCGAACCGATTCCGCCACTTTCTCCGTCCCATCAGGCCGCGAAACCGTCGCGACCTTATGCTCCAGCAACCCGGCCTGGATCTTGTCCTGGTAGGCCAGCCACCCCGCCTTGCCCGGGCGGCGATACGTCCACCCATGCCCGCTCATCCAATCGAAGAGCGCCTTGGGCCGGATCTGAAGCGTCTTCGCTGCATCGGTGACGCACATGGAGTTGTCGGCCCCGGCGATCCGATCGAAGGCCGCAACGGTGGCTGAGGCCGCCTCAACCTTCCGCTCGGCCACGTCGGCCCGGCGCTCGGCCTCGATGCGCTTGGAGCACTGCTCCAGGATAAGGGTTTGCAGAACAACCGGGTCGGACAGGTCGGGGAGCGCAGGCTTGCGAAGGGACTCCTCCATGTCGTTGAACTGCTGGATATAGCGGACCTTGAACTCCATCGCCTTCGGGCCGGTGTAGCCCATGACCAACAGCGTGAAGCCGTCGCGGGTCATGTCGAAGGACCGGATTTCGCGGTTCGCACCTTCGTCAAAGGCCACGATCTGCCGAAACCACGGGGCCCCCAGATTTGGGGAGCTAATGTTTTCAATAACTTGGTCAACGTCCCGGAGGACGTGGTCGTGCCGCTTTCCGAAGAAGTCCGCAACGTCGCGGCTGTTGGCGAAAACGATTCCGTCCTTCACGTGGACGGTCGGTGCTGGTAGAATCTGCGTCATAACTGCCTCTCGTGTAGGCGGTTGTGGTGAAAGGCCCCGGCTCGCAACCGGGGCCGCTTTTTTGGTGGCGGGGATAGTTTCCTAGGCCAGCCCCGCCACCATCCGCTTGCGATGTTAGCAAAGATAGTGCAATATCGACACTAAGATATATGCACAAAAAGGGCAATAGGGGTCTTTACGTGACGATTAGCGCCGCGCAATGCAGGGCCGCCAGGGCAATGGTCGAGTGGTCACGTGACCAGCTTGCGGAAGCGGCTGCGGTGTCAAAGCGCACCATTGTCGATTTCGAGCGCGGAGCACGCGCCCCCCAGCGATCCACCCTCGCCGCCATCCAGCGCGCCCTTGAAGACGCGGGCGTGCGGTTCACCGAGGCTGGGGTGGAATTGACTGAATAAAAAAAGGCCCGTTTTGGCGGGCCTTTTAAAGGAAGAAAAAACAACATAGCCGTCAACCTAAATCGCCAAATTTGCTGGGAAGCAAAGGCGAAAACTACCTGTTTAAAGAAATTTCTCCGCCCATCGTCTTTGATCCCGATCTCCAAGAGCACTTGGCTACGTATTCCATCTCCACACCAAAAGAATTTTTTGCACTAAAGCCCATTTGCATGGTCAACTCTTCACCTATTTGTGAGCTTTTATAACCTTTATAGCTAACGCTATTTGGTATGCTCGCATTTAATCTAATGAAATTCATGCAATCTCCCATTCTATCGGTTTCTCTACCAAAATCCTTCTCAAACATCTCTTTCTTTTTTCGCGCCAACCATTCATCAAGATCCGCCTCCGTCATCGGCGTTATAGCTCGGGTCTCCACCCATCCTACCACTTTTTGTGAGTAGCCCTCCCCCAGAAGGGACCAGCCGTTTTTTACGCATAGCCTGTCGTAGACGTTAAAGGTCTCAATTTTTTCTAGAGTTGCAGCCCCTTCCTTAGCCGGATTCGTCCAAACCTCTAAGTCTTTCTGGGCTAAAGCGTGGTCATCGAACTGCCTGCCAGTCCCTTCGCAAAACGGCGCAAAGGTAAATGCTTGCCCAACCGTGTACATATTGAACCCGAGATATGCCGCGCTCAGCGAGCCAGCTACCCCCCAAAAAACCTTCCAGTTCCCCACGCCCCCCTCCTCCAAAATGTGGCAAAAGGATGCCACGATCTTAGATGGGTGTCCACATCTCTAGCTTTGCAGTGGATATACGCTCCCCAACGACGGGATTGAGCGGGCTGACTCGTTATGAAGCACCGCCTACCTCCTTCGTCACACAGCCTATTCAAAAAAACGGCCATCCCAGAAGGACGGCCGCCACAGTTTGGTTTTCTGATTTGCTGAAGATACTCTTAGCGCAGCCCAAAGCCGGAAGGACGTCTCGCGCCCTCTTGATCGACCTACGGCAATGCCGTATATTTTTCCATGCACATCGACTTCGACCCGGCCAAGGACGCCACCAATAAGGAAAAGCATGGGGTTTCCTTGGCTTTCGGGGCTGAGGTCCTATCCGATCCGTACCGCCTCGACATCCTCGATGTTCGCTTCGATTACGCCGAAGAGCGCTTCATTTCCTATGGCTCCGTCGATGGCCGGGTTTGGGTCTGCGTCTTTACCCTGCGGGGCGAGGCGCATCGAATGATCAGCGTGAGGAAGGCCAATGACCGAGAAACAAGCCGCTACCGCACCGTTCGATCCTCCTGACGACGACGCACCGCTCTCCGACGACGAGTTTGAACGCGGCCTAGGAGCGATGCTGGCCCGAAAGGCCCGAAATGCCACCGGCCTGACCCAGGCAGCCTTTGCCGAACGCTACGGGATCCCTGTTGCCTCTTTGCGGGACTGGGAGCAAGGCCGACGGGCTCCCGATGGCGCTGCGTCAAGTTATCTCCTGGTCATCTCTCGCATGCCCGATGCCGTGGCCCAGGCGTTGCGGGCGGCATGACCAATTTCACCCAATAAAAAGGCCGCCCCGAAGGGCGGCCACTTCTAGCAGGACCTCTTAGTCTTGTTTTGTAGTCTGAGGTGGCACAACGGCCGCCTGGGGTTGGTTTGGCTGGTCCTGCGCTGGCGCCTGCCCAGGCTCCACCAGAGGGACAACCATTTGACTCGGGTATTGGTAAGCGGCGCCACTCGACATATCAACAGCGGCCCCGATGATGCCGCCCACCAAAATGTTGCCAAAAGCGGCACCCGCCGTTGTTGAAGCGATGGAGGCGGTGCCGACCATGCCATCCTGCGTTTTACACGTTGCCGTCAAGTCAGACGCTGACTTGGAGACCGTGATCGACCCTGGCGTACTCGGCAGAGCCCACGCTCCCTTCTCGTTTCTAGCCTCACAAGAAGCCCCGGATTTCGGGGTCGTTGATATCGAAACAGACTGACTCGTTCCCGTCGTCATGGACGCACACGCAGAAATCGGCAGTACCGCAGCGATCGCGATCAAAGCCTTTGCTTTTGCCATATCCAACCTCCCTTAAAGATAGAAGCTGGATTTTAGTCAATTCCAACGTTAATTTGAAACGCGAAATGCGGTGGGCGCGCGGGCGGATATTGCCACCTGATCACCACCAACCCCACAAGGCCCGGCAATGTCGCTTCGACGGTATCATGAGCCATGTCTTCAAGGGCCAGCGCCTCGGTGATGTTGTTGGTGGGTGGGGTGGCGCAGATGATTGGCGTGGGATAATCCCAAAAATCCCAGTCGATGCCCGTTACGGGGATGCCCAGGGCCTTGAGGGCACGCAGGTAGGCCTTGAGTGATGCGCGCTCCTTGTAAGCGAGGAGGCGACGGAGCCAGATTTTCATCGCTTCTCCCGCTCCTTTTCCGCACTGGCCCGCCGCGCCCTGAGAAACTCGTCGTCGATCGCGCGCACCATCCGCAGGTACAGCAGCAACTCGCGCCGCCCCGCCACCCCGTCGATTTCGCGGGCGAAGGCGAGGATGGCGCTCGTCGGGATGGCGCCAACGTCCATCCCAACGGGTCGATCGGAAGAGAGGTAGTGGAAAGCCTCGACGTAACGGGTTAAGGCCGGGCTAAGCGGCGGGGCGATGCACACCTCGGGCGGCTCTTCGCCGTCTTCAATGTGCATCTTGGCGACACTCTCGGCGTCAGCCCCCCACCCGAACCGCCACTCGGCCCATTCCCTTAGTTTTTTTCCGCGCCAGCCTCGGCAGCGGCGCGGAAATTGTCCTCGCTGCTCGCGGCCAACAACAGCTTGGTGCGCAGAGGCTTGAACTTGGGGTGCTGGAGGGCCTGCGACACCGCCTTGGGATCGGAGGTGTCCAGCGGGGCGCCACCGATCGTCCAGGGGCCGATCCACTCGACCGCCAAGCCCTGGGCGATCCAGTCGCACGTCAGGCGCGCCTGGATGTCGTCGGGGATCTCGCGGAACGAGGCGTAGGGCTTATAGAGGCGCTCGCGCACCGCCTGGGCCTTATCGGAGCCAGCCGAGCGCAGGCGCACGCCGCTGTCGGCCGAGAGCATGAGCACGAAACCGCCCTCGAACAGGTCTTCGTTGACGGCGAAATCGTTCAAGTCCATCTGATTGTCCTCTTGAAAGAAAAGAAAGGCCGCGTCAAGCGGCCGGGAAGCGGTTGATGCCCATGGTCCAGCCAAGGGTCGGGTGGGGGTCGGCCATCCACTCGAAAGTGGCCATGACCGGTTGGTTGGGGCCACCACGCTCGCGCGTGACCTTGCCCAAGACGATCTCAGGCAGTTCCACAATGTAGCTGTTGCCTGCCTTGTCCGTGACTTGGTAGCTAGTGCGGATGGCCGCCTCAGACTTGTAAAGGTCGTAGGCCGAATAATCGGAAAAGTAGAGCTTGATTTGCCCGGAGACCGTAAAGGTTCCCAGGGTCACCCCAATAGCGCCCGGGTCCCCAAGGGCGAAGTTTGCCGCCGCGCCTTCACGGGCGATGGTCGTGGTCAGACTGTCCACCTTGGCGCCGGTGAGGCTGCCCAGCGCGATGGCGCGCATGTTGCCCACCGTGTTGAACACGCGGTTGGTCGGCGCGGCCCCCATGGTGCCGACCGCAGAAGCGGCCTTTTCCTCAGACTTGGCGATCAGGTCAATGGTGCCGGAAAAGAACTGCCCTCGGGCCGCGTTGATTTGACCTCCAGAAGCAATGCACCCCGAGTAAATAAAGCCGTGCGTGGTACTGTAGCGCTCCTGGATCGACAGCGTGTTGACCACGGTGCTGTTGACCAGCAGAGAGCCGGAGACCGTGACCGCCTCGCCCCCGGCATCGGTGGCGGGAGCCGGGTCTACGGTGATGGACGCGCCGTCCGAGGCCTTGGCCGTGACGCGGAAGTAGCCGTTGGCACCGGCCGCGCTGAACCCCGAAACCTTGACCCACTGCCCCAGGGCCACCGCGCTAAACGTGCCCGCCGCCCCGGAGAACGTCTTGGCCGTGGCATCGGCCGCAATGTCGGTGTCGCTGATCGCCAGATCGTTGGTCCAGTCGCCGGTAAACAGTGTCGGCCAGACCAAGTCTTGATTGCCGTAGCTGATCGCAAATTGAAGACCACCGGACGACTGGACATCCTGAGTCACGGCGGCGCTCGCCTGCATGTCGGGGCGAATTTCGTTCGGGCGGGTGCGGTTGGTGTTCTCCCCCAACCCGAACGACTGGACGCGCATGCCCTCGTAAGTGCCGGTCGGGGGCGTGCCCCAGGTCGTTTCTCGCGCAAGGCCAATGGTTAGGTTGTTCGTGTCTTGTGCGGCAAAATAGCCCGTGGTCGCCATGGGCTTTTCTCCTTCAAAAGAAAAAGCCCGCACGGTGGCGGGCCTTTGGGTGGGCTATGGGTCAGGGTCAGTCGATAGGGTCGAAAAACTGGTACACGTAAGACAGGCCAAAACTCACACCCCACCATCGCCCTTTAAGCTCGGGGTCGCCCTCGATGTCGCGAGGGCCGGCCTGACCCTGCATGCGCTCGGTGATAGTCACGCCCGCCGGAGGCGCCCACCGCAGGAAGTGCCGGGCCAGGGAATCGGCCAACGCGGAGGCAACTCGGTCCCCTGTTCCTGGGGGAACGAAGACGTGGATCATGACGGCCCCAACCTCTTCCCAGAGCGGCTCATCCGCCCCCATGTCGGCGCGCGCCACCTGGGCGCCGGGAAAGTCCACGTCAACCCAAGGCGCGCGCGGCGGCTGGAAGTCGGTATTTCGACCTGGGCGCACAACGGCGCCACTCCATGCGGCAAGGCGCTGCCGGACAATGTCCTGAAAGGCAGCGGTGCTCATGAGACCTTTCCAATGCGCGTGCCCTTAGGCGCGATGATCAGCGCCGGGTAGCGGATGCTCGGGGCATTCGCTTCCTTCCCCCGCACGATTTCGCCATCAAACAGGGCGATGTATTGGAAGGCCACAGTGACCACAGCCCCCCACCGCCGGCGAACGACAGCATAGGCAGCCTCCGAAGAGCCGGAAGGCGTCTTTCCGAAGTAAACCCCGTTGGGCGCCTTTTTTTTCGACAAACCCCACTCAATGCGACGTGTATAAGGTTCTGAATTAACAAAAATAACAATATCGTCAACGCCGACCTGGGAAGAGGGATCAACAGATTCTCCATTAACGAGCATCTGGTGCTCGCTTTTGTAATTTCCTGTTTCCACAGGAGATAATTTTTTTAAGGTCTCGTAGGCAAAGTCCACGGCCGCTTGGTGGACGGCAAACTGATGAAGAACCACCCCGCCAGAGCGAACGCTTTCAATAGGCGCCTGCACCCCGTTAACAAGCGTGCGCGCGGCAATGTCGTGCCCGATAGCGGTTCTATTGATCTTGTGCCCCTCGGTCAGAGCCCAGCGGCACAAAGCGACCAGTTCTTGCTGGCGGCCCGGGCCGAGGGTTAGCCGCTTGGCGGCATCAATTTGGGTGCTGAACGAGTGCAGACGTTGGGCGGCGCTCATGACACCTCCATAATTTGGCACAAGTGCCTCATTTTTCGCTTGACCATTTGGCACAAGTGCCGCATATTACCTTCATGAACAACGAAGGGTGGAGGTGATGAACACAGACCAGTTCGAGCGTTGGCTTAAAAACCAAGGGGTCTTGGTGGACACCAAGAAAGGAACCGGACACAAAGACCTCTTAAACCCCGCCAACGGAAAACGATCCATCCTCCCAACGCACGGCGGCAGAAAGCAACTGGGCACGGGGTTAGTGGAGCGGATCAAAAAGGACCTGGGGCTCAAGTAGCCCCAGTTTCCCTCGTCTCGAACCGTCACCTTCACCCCCTGCCTAGTAGGGATAAGGCCATGTACGCATACCCTGTCGAATTCACACCCGACGACAACGGCACCGTCCTCGCGTCTGTTCCAGACCTTCCAGGGTGCCACACCTTCGGCGACGACGAAGCCGACGCTCTGGGGCATGCCGTCGATGCTGTCCGGACCATGCTTGCCGCCTTGGTCCGGGATCGTGAAGACATCCCGTTGCCGTCGCCCACCGATGGGCGGCCCGTAGCGCGCCTGCCGGTCCTGGACAGCCTGAAAGTGCGCCTGTACCTGGAAATGAGGGCGCAGGGTGTTTCCCAGAGCGACTTGGCCCGCCGTCTCGGGAAGGGCCCGAAGGACGTCTGGCGCTTGTTGGATCTGACCCACGCCAGCAAGATGGACCAGATCGAGGCCGCCTTTGCCGCCCTCGGCCTGGTCGTCGAGGCCAGCGTGCGAGACGCGGCCTAACCCGCCACCGTCACGACCCATGCGGCCACATCGGCGCCCGTGTGGATCGTCCTTACCGACGTGACCGCCCGCCCGCGCGTCTCTCCAGGAAGGACAACCTCGTCGGATGTGGTCGGCGCTGCAAGCCCGGGCGCGGCGCGGATCACCAACCGCTGGTCGCTGGTGGCGATGCCGCCGGCGACTTCTTCCGCCGTCCACTCGGCCGGCGCCGCGAAGACCTGGCGCGCCCCGTCCGGCGCTGCCGGGGTGATCGTCACCACCTCACCCCCGGCCAAGGGGTCGGAAAGGGGCGGGTCGATCGCTACGCCCTCGAAGGCATAGCCACCACCGACAAACACAAGGGTGGTACCGGCCGTCACCTCGTATTCCTCCCCGCCCACGGCCAGGGTGTCGCCGGCTTGCAAGCCTCCCGCCGTCCAACCGCCGACTTGAATGGTCAGGCTGGTGGCGCCCGCGGGGGCCGGGGCGGCGGTGTAGGCCAGAGACCGGTCAAGCCCCGCCCCGTCCGCGCCGCCAGCCGCGCGGATCGTGACCAGCAGGCCCCAGGTCAGACGCAGCGCCCAGCGGGTAGCCTGTGGGTCGTCGGCCAAGGGCTCGACCGCACCCACCGTCCACGTCCCTGCGCCCAAGGCCAGCGTGTCGCCAGCGGCCGGAGTGGGCAAGTCGGCGCGCAGGACATGGGCCGTCAGGTCCTCGGCCACCAGCCGCACACTACCCACCGCCACCTCGCGACCGCCCCCGATGCGCTTGGCATAGAGCGTGACTGGGGCGCCAGTGGCCGGGGTGTAGGTGGCGGGCTCGCCAAGCTGGCGCATGAGGGTGGACCAGGGGAAGGGCGAGGGCATGGTTAGGTTCGCTTCGCCCGATGCAAAGCCTGCGGCATGGTGCAGACCGGCAAGGGGTAGGAATACATTTCCACGTCCGCCCAGGCGTTGCGGTCGCGATCGGGGATAACGGCAGAATAAAGCTCCTGACCAAGCTGGTTCACAAAGTCGAAGCTCTCTCCAGGCGAAAGCGCCCACTGAAAAATGCCCGCGCCAACCGGGAAGAACCGAGCCTTGTCGGTATTGATAACGACAGTCGAGCCATCATCAGTGCCGCGATAGTTCACGAATGTGATGCCACCGTAGCTGAAGGTCTCATAGGCGTTGCCCTGACGCAGATCGGCGGCCATCTGGGTGTTCAGGTAGGTCTCGCGAACTTCCTTGTGCGCGGTGAGGTCGTCCCAAAAAGCATCACCGCAGAGGGCAACAACCCGAACACTGGCGCCGCCAAGGCCTCGCAGGCCCTGAAGGATCGACCGGACCACGGCGTTGCACTTCTTGCGCACCGCCCCCGAAGCTGGGGTCGCATTGTCCAAGTCGAAGTCGATTTCGGCCGGGATCGTCTGGCCGAACTCCGTCGCCCAGTCGTACAAAGTCGAGCCATCGGCATCGACGGCTAAACCCTGGACCATTCCCAAGAACATGTTCTCGAAGGTCAATTCGAAGTCCCGGCGCATCAGCACTTGCCGGCGCGCCACTTCGACCTGGACCTGGGCCAACTCACTCTCGGAACCGAACGCGCGGATGTTCTGGAGTTCGCTGGCGTGGATGCGCGACGCCTGGGCCAGTCGAACCGTCTTGAAGCCGCGCACCTTGCGCTTCTCGCCAATGGCCCCCCCCGACGCCGCGACCGAGACGCTCAAAACCGCCACCTCGGCCACCTTACGCGCCATCGCCGGACGGCCAGGCCTGGGGGTCAGCTATGCCCCCGGCACGGCGGCCCTGGTGGGAGGACAGGCCCGCTTGCCCCTGCCGCCGCGCGCCGTCGATGCCGCGGCCCTGGTGCGCCTGCGCGGCACCGCCGACAGTCTGGCCCTCAAGCTGCGCCATCACGACACCGTGGTGCAGGCCCGTCTGGAGCCGCAAACCCTAGCGGCGCGCGAGGTGTTTGCCGGGCTGGAACAGGCCCGCTACGAAACCCTGGGGGCGCGGCGCATGGCCGGCGTCGCCCTCAACCTCGCCGGCACCATTGAGGGCCGCCTCTCGACCGAAGGCTTCGCCGACGCCACCGACGCCACCCAGGTTCCCATGGGCGACGCCGTGCGGCTGATGGCGCTCGCCCATTTCGGAGCCGTGACCCCGGGCCCGGTCATGGACCATGTGGTCGCCCTGGCCCGCGCCGCGCTGCCGCCGTCGCTGGTCCAGGCCTTGGACGTCATGGGCCGCCGGCTCGACGATCAGGAGCAGTTCGCCCGCGCCGCCCGCGGGCTGCTCGCCGACATGGGCCTGGAGGACTTCCAAGACGAGGCCGACGATACCCGCGAGCCCGCCTCCGACGAGGGCGACACCAGCGAAGACACCGAGGCTGACGAACCGGCCAGCCCCCAAGGCGTGACCAGCCCCGGCCCCCAAAGCGAACCGCAGGTGATGCCGGGCGAAGGCGAGGGGGCCGAGGGCGAGGACGAAACCGCCGCCGAGGCCGAGGGCATGATGCCCGGCGCCGATGGCGAGGATCCGGCCGGTTCCGGCGATCCCTCGCGCCGGCGCAACAGCCCCCTGCCCGAGGAGCCGCCCGAGCGCTACAAGGCCTACACCAAGGCCTTCGACGAGGTGGTGGACGCCTTGGATCTGTGCGACGCCGAGGAACTGACCCGGCTGCGGGCCCAGTTAGACCGCCAGCTCGTGCCCTTGCAAGGCGTGGTCTCGCGCATTGCCAACCGCCTCCAGCGCCGCTTGATGGCCCAGCAGACCCGGGCCTGGGAGTTCGATCTGGAGGAAGGGACCCTGGACGTCGGCCGCTTGGCCCGAGTCGTGGCCAACCCGTCGCACGCCCTGTCCTTCATGCGCGAGAAGGAAACGGCGTTCCGCGACACCGTGGTCACCTTGCTGATCGACAATTCAGGCTCGATGCGCGGCCGCCCCATTGCCGTGGCCGCCCTAAGCGCCGACATCCTGGCCCGCACCTTGGAGCGCTGCGGGGTCAAGGTCGAGGTGCTGGGCTTTACCACCACGGCCTGGAAGGGCGGGCGGGCCCGCGAGGCCTGGAAGGAGGCCGGGCAACCCGTGCATCCCGGCCGCCTCAATGACTTGCGCCATATCATCTACAAGCCCGCCGACCAGCCCTGGCGCCGCTCGCGCCGCGCCTTGGGTCTCATGCTCAAGGAAGGGATCCTCAAGGAAAACATCGACGGCGAGGCCTTGCTGTGGGCGCATGCCCGCTTGCTCGGACGGCCCGAGGCCCGGCGCATCCTCATGGTCATTTCCGATGGGGCGCCCGTCGATGACAGCACTTTGTCGGCCAACACCGGCAATTTCCTGGAGGCGCATTTGCGCGAGGTGATTGCTCAGATTGAGACAACCTCGCCGGTGCAACTGGTCGCCATTGGGATTGGCCACGATGTCACCCGATACTACCGCCGCGCCGTGACCTTGAACGACCCCGAGGATTTGGGGGGAACCATGATGCGGGCGTTGTTGTCCTTGTTTGCGGAAGAGGGGGAGGGCCGGCACGAGCGCCGACGCGGGCCGTTTGTGATGTGAAGGGAAGGAAAGGGAAGGCTGGGGAGGCGGGCCTCCCCAGACCCCTCGTTCTCTAGCGTGAGGGCCGGATGAGCTGTTCTTCTCTATTTTGGCATGGGGGCGCCGTGGATGTGGCGGCCCAGTTGTTTGGCCGGGAGGCGGACTGGCTGGATCTGTCCACCGGTATCGCGCCCGTTCCCTATCCCGTGCCGCCCCTGGCCCCCGAGGTGTGGACCCGGCTGCCGCTGGCCCGCTGGGGCGAGGCCTTTGTCGCGGTGGTGCGCGCGACCCATGGGGTGGATCCTCAGGCTGGCATCGTGCCGGTGGCCGGGGAACAGGCGGCCTTGCAAACGCTTCCCTTTTGTCAGGCGCCGCCCGGGCCGGTCGTGGTCCCGGCGCCGGGCTATGGTGGGCATGCCGAGGCCTGGGCCGGGGCCGGGCGCACCATTGAGGCCGTGGCCGATCCGGTGAGCCGGGCGGGGCAAGGCGGCGTGGTGGTGGTCATTAACCCCAACAACCCCACCGGCCAGACCTGGGATCCGGCGCGGATTTTGGCGGCGGCCGAGCGGCAGGCCAGGGCCGGCGGCTGGCTGGTGGTGGATGAGGCCTTTGCCGAGGTGACGCCCGAGGTCTCGGTGGTGTCGCACGCCGGCCGGCCCGGCCTGGTCGTCTTGCGCTCGTTTGGCAAGTTTTTCGGCCTGCCCGGGGCGCGGCTGGGCTGGGTGGCGGCCGATCCGGCGATCAGTGCCGCCTTGGGCCAGCGCCTGGGGCCCTGGGCCGTCTCGGGGCCGGCCCTGGCCGTGGGCACCCGGGCCGAGGCCGACCAACGCTGGCGTCAGCGTCAGCGGCTGCGGTTGCAGCGGCGGGCAGCGCGGCTCGACGCGATTTTGGCCGACGCGGGATTGACGGTGATCGGCGGGACCAGCCTATTTCGCACCGTGCGCCACCCCGACGCCGGGCAGGTGTTCGAGCGCCTGGGACGGGCCGGGATTTTGGTGCGGGCCTTTCGCGACCCGGCGGATCTCCTGCGCTTTGGCCTGCCGCCGACGCCGGCCGATGAGAAGCGCTTGCGTCGGGCCTTGTCTTGATCTCGACGCGTCCCCACCCTTGGGATGCGATATGATCCTATATAAGAGAAGGCTGGGGAGGCTTGCCTCCCCAGACCCCTCATACTTTTGATGCTGGGAGGCTTTTCGTCATGGCGTTGATCTCTCGCTGTTCCTTGGGGGTCAAGGGGGCGCTGGCGGCTCTGGTCCTGGGGGCTTGTGCTCAAAACCCGGTCACGGGACGCGACCAACTGATTTTGATCAGCCCGCAGCAAGGGGTACAGATGGGGGCGCAGGCCTATCAGCAGGCCAAGCAGGAAAAGCGGGTGCTGCCCGCCTCCGATCCCTACACCCAGCGGGTGCGGGCCATCACCGAGCGGCTGATCCGCGCCAACGATCTCCCCAAATATCAGTGGGAGGTGAACGCCTTCGACGACAAGACCGCCAACGCCTTCGCCCTGCCCGGCGGCAAGGTGGGGATCAATACCGGGTTGGCCACGGTGGCCCGCACCGATGCGCAGATTGCCGCCGTGGTCGGCCACGAAATCGCCCATGCGGTCTCCCGCCATGGCGAGGAGCGGATCTCGCAACAGCTTTTGGTACAAACCGGCGTGCAACTGACTGGGGCGGCGCTGGGCGTCGGGCAGCAGGGCGCCTCCCTCCTGGAACAGGCGGCCACCCTGGGCGTGATCTTGCCCTATAGCCGCACCCATGAATCCGAGGCCGACGAGATGGGCCTCTACTACATGGCCCGGGCCGGGTATGACCCGCGCGAAGCGGTCAAGCTGTGGGAAAACATGGCGGCACAAGGATCGGCGGGCGTGCCCGAATTCCTCTCGACCCACCCCAGCGAGGGCAACCGGATCCAGAAGCTGCAAAGCGTCATGCCCAAAGCCCTGGACCTCTACAATAAGTCTTCCTACAAATCTTAAGGAATGGGGGGCCGTCCCCACGACCCCTCCCGTTCGGGTCGAGGAGGGCGCGTCGGACGCGATCAGACCGACAGGGAACTCAGGGTCTCGACAAACTCCTCGAAGTCCTTGGCCTCGCGGAAATTCCGATACACCGACGCAAAGCGGACATAGGCCACGGGATCAAGGCCGGCCAGATGCTCCATGACCGCCTCGCCGATGGCCTTGGACTCAACCTCGGCGTCGCCCAGACTTTCCAGGTGGCGCTGAATGCCCGAGACGATACGCTCGATGCGCTCGTCATCCACGGGCCGCTTGCGACACGCGATGCGAATCGAGCGTGCAAGCTTTTCCCGGTCGAAGGGAGAGCGCTGGCCGTTGCGCTTGAGCACCACGAGATCGCGCAAGTGGACCCGCTCGAAGGTCGTGAAGCGCGACCCGCAAGCCTGACAGAACCGGCGCCGACGGATGGCACTGCTGTCTTCCGTCGGACGCGAGTCCTTCACCTGAGTATCGCCATGGCCGCAGAACGGACACCGCATGACCAAGTAACTCCCTGGCCCACGGCCTGCCGTCAGGCCATGGGGTCAAAGAGTTTTATAACCCACCATATATGGGAAAGCGATCGCAAAGCGCGCGCACGCGGGCCCGCACGGCGGTCTCGACGGCGCTATTGTCCTCGGGCGAGCGGGCCAGACCGTCCAGCACTTCCAAAATCATGGCGCCGATCTCGCGGAACTCCGCCTGACCGAAGCCGCGCGAGGTGGCGGCCGGCGATCCCAGACGAATGCCCGAGGTCACGGTGGCCTTTTCCGGGTCGAAGGGAATGCCGTTCTTGTTACAGGTCATGCCGGCGCGCTCCAGGCTCTTCTCGGCGACGGCGCCGGTCAGGTGCTTGGGTCGCAGATCGACCAAGATCAGGTGGGTATCGGTGCCGCCCGAGACGATGTCAAGGCCGCCGGCGATCAGGGTCTCACCCAACACGCGGGCATTGTCCTTGACGGCCTGGGCATAGGCCTTGAACTCGGGGCGCAGGGCCTCGCCCAAGGCCACCGCCTTGGCGGCCACGATGTGCATGAGCGGGCCGCCCTGAAGCCCCGGGAACACGGCCGAGGCCAGGGCCTTGGCGATATCGGGGTTGTTGGACAAAATCAGGCCGCCGCGCGGACCGCGCAGGGTCTTGTGGGTGGTGGTGGTGACCACATCGGCAAGGGGCACCGGGCTCGGGTGCAAGCCTGCGGCAACCAGTCCGGCGAAGTGGGCCATGTCCACCATCAACAGCGCGCCGACGGCGTCGGCAATGGCGCGGAAGCGGACAAAGTCGATCTCGCGGGGGTAGGCCGACCCGCCGGCGATGATCAAGCGGGGCTTGTGCTCGCGGGCCAGGGCCTCGACCTCGTCATAGTCGATGCGGGCGTCCTCGCGGCGCACACCGTACTGCACGGCATTGAACCACTTGCCCGACATCGCCGCCTTGGCGCCATGGGTCAGGTGGCCGCCCGCAGCAAGGCTCATGCCCAAAATGGTCTCGCCCGGCTTGACCAGAGCCAGCATGACCGCGCCGTTGGCCTGGGCGCCGGAGTGGGGCTGGACGTTGACGTAAGAGCAGCCAAACAACGCTTTGGCGCGCTCAATCGCCAAATCCTCGGCCACGTCCACTTCCTCGCAGCCGCCGTAATAGCGCTTACCGGGATAGCCTTCGGCATACTTGTTGGTCAGGACGCTGCCCGCCGTTTCCAAAACCGCGCGCGACACGATGTTTTCCGAGGCAATCAGCTCGATCTGCTCTTGCTGACGGCACAACTCGGCGCGCAGGACCTGATGGATCGCGGGGTCCGCCTCGGCCACGGGGGCAGAGAAAAAGCCGGACCAGGGAGTATAGTCGTTCATCCGTGCGATATTCCGTTGGTTGCGGAACCCTGGCCCCCTGGCGGGGCAGGAGACAAGAGCTCCGGGAGGGGCCGGGAACCGGCCGGAGGAGGCCGCAAAACGGCCGGGAAATCCTCAAGAGGGGAGCAAGCCCCCCAGTTTGGCGACGCGCCGGGCATGACGCCCTCCTTCGAACGGGGTCGCCAGAAAAATGTCAACGCATTCCTTGGCCACCTCGGACCCCGTGGTGCGCCCCCCCAGAACCAGGATGTTGGCGTCATTATGCTGGCGGCACAGCCGCGCGCCATAGGCATCGTGGACCAGGGCCCCGCGCATGTCGGGGTGACGGTTGATGGCGATGGAAATGCCGATCCCCGTGCCGCACAGCAAAATGCCCCGGCTGGCCCGGCCGGCGCGCAAGGTTTCGGCCAGCAGGTCGGCCATGTCGGGATAGTCCACGGCGTCGGGTCCGGGCGTGCCGAGATCCAGAACGTCCACCCCCCGCGCCCGTAAATGAGCCGCCAGCATGGCCCGCATCTCGAGTGCGCCATGGTCGGAGGCCAGGGCCACCACTTCCGCCTTCATGATCTGTTTTCCCCTACACACTGCGGCCTGCCCTCTCCTGCCCCGACTGCCCCCGCCGTGCCGCCTTTAGAAGACTCGCGCGAGACTCCGGGCCCCTTCATTCCCCGGGGCACGCCTCAAAGCGAGGATGCGAGAGGAGAGGGCTGAGAACTGTAGCACAACGATGGAGCGCCGCAAAGCCACGAGCCCTCCACCACCCGCCGGGCGTGCTCATCCCTAGGAGCCAGCACCAAAGAATCGCATCCCTGCCAACACCACACGCATCCCACCGCTCCTGGATAAAAAACACTCAGTAAGCCTCCCGACTTTACCAAAAGATTACACCTTTTGTCTGGATATGAGGGGGAGACGCCATAATACCCTCCCACTCCTTGTGGCCCACCCGCCTATAATCAGACGGAAAACGCCCCTGTTGATTGACAAGCCACAAAGACTGAGGCAAACAGAGAGAGACCGGTAAAAAAATAAGCGCCATTGAGCAAAGAGGCGCAAGCCGGGCACGCTGTCTTCAACACATGATACAGCCGAAAGTAAGAGGAAAGATGGACGAAAAACCGGAGGCCCTGAGCAAGGATGACCTGCTGAAGATGGCGGTAAACGTTGTTTCCGCTTACGTCAGCAAGAACCCAACGCCGGCAACCCAGATCCCCGACCTGATCCAGACCACCTTCCAGGCCCTGACCGGCCTGGATGCGCCGCCGCAAGAGGTCCGGTCCGAGGCCGCCAAGCCCGCTGTTCCTATTAAAAAGTCAATCCAGAACGATCATCTGGTGTGCCTCGAGGACGGCAAGAAACTCAAGATGCTCAAGCGGCATCTGCGCACCAACTACAACATGACGCCGGAAGAATATCGGGCGAAGTGGGGGTTACCGCCGGACTACCCCATGGTGGCGCCCAACTATGCGCAGCAGCGCTCCGAGTTCGCCAAAAAGATCGGGCTTGGCCGCAAAGCCGCCGATTAAGCGACCCGGACCAAACAACCGGCGAAGCGGAATAGTTTTGGAAACACACGAGGCCCCGGGCGCTTCGCCCAGGGCTATCGTTGGGTTTTTTGCCCAGGCGTTGGCGGGGAAGGCTTACCGCCCGGGCGTCTCGTTCCGCGAGAGAATAAAGGCGAGCTTGCGCGCCGCATTGTGCTGAAGGGTGGTCAGGCTGGCCGAGGCCGGCCCCACCATCACCGCCTCTATACCGGTTTCGGCGTCGATCGCTGCCACGCGCATGTAGGCGCCGGACTGGCGGATTTCATAGAGAACCTCCCGAGGGCGGGAGGGCATGGAGGACTTAGCGGTCATCGGGCGATTCCCCTGGTGTGTTCCCAATCAGGCGCCCCGCCCCTCTCCTTTTCCCTTAAAGGAATGAGGGGTCTGGGGAGGCCCGCCTCCCCAGCCTTGCCTCTTGCCAGCGACGCCCTCAAGCACCCTCCATCATGCGAATAATGGCCGAGAAATCCAGCCCACTGTTGCCTTGCGCACAAAACAGGCTGTAGAGCGCCTCGGCCGCCGCCCCCAAGGGTATGGGCGCATCGGCTGCCGCGGCCGCCTCGCGCGCCAGCCGCAAGTCCTTGAGCATCATGGCCGCGGCAAAGCCCGGGGCATAGTCGCGGTTGGCCGGGGACGTCGGCACCGGTCCGGGCACCGGACAATAGCTGGTCATCGACCAACACTGCCCCGACGCCTTGGAACTGATGTCGAAGAGCTTCTGGGCATCGAGCCCCAGGCGCTTGGCCAAAGCAAAGGCCTCGCAGGTGCCAATCATCGAAATGGCCAGGAGCATGTTATTGCAAATCTTGGCCGCCTGCCCGGTGCCGGCGTCCCCGGCATGGACAATGGTCTTGCCCATGAGCGCCAGAAGGGGCCGGGCCCGCTCGACCGCCGCCTCGGGGCCGCCAACCATGAAGGTCAAGGTGGCGTTGGTTGCCCCGGCGACCCCGCCCGACACCGGCGCATCGACCATGGCGACCCCCGCCGCCTCGGCCTGGGCGGCGAGCAGGCGGGCGGTGTCCACGTCGATGGTGGAACAGTCGATGAGCAGGGATCCGGGCCGGGCAGCACGGATCACCCCGCCCTCGCCTTCCAGAACCGCCCGCACGTGCTTGCCGGCCGGCAGCATGGTGACCACCACGTCGGCCTGGGCGGCGGCGGCGGCCGGGCTGGCGGCGACGTGGGCACCGGCGGCCTGGGCGGCCTGGACGGCCTCGGCACTGAGGTCAAAGACATGCACCGGAGCCCCGGCCTTCAGCAGATTGCGCGCCATCGGCCCGCCCATGTTGCCAAGGCCGATAAAGGCGAGTGGGGGTCATGGTCGTCCTCCCTGTTTTTTTGTGGTGGCTTGAAGAGCAGTCCTGCGCCTCTTCCGGGCGTCAGGGGGCGAAAACAGCCTCGACCGTCTGGGACGCCACGGCCTCCAAGGAGGCGGGCGACCAGCGCGGGGTATTATCCTTGTCAATCAACACAGCGCGCACGCCTTCGTAAAAGTCGGGCAACCGGGTGATGCGCGTGGCGATGCGGTATTCCAGGTCCATGGCCGCATCGAAGGTCAAGGTGGCGCCCAGGCGCATCTGGTGCAGCGTGATCTTGGAGGCGGTGGGCGATTTGGCGAGGATCGTCTCGCAAGCGTCCTGGGCCCAGGGGTCGTTTTGGGCCTCCAGAACCGCAACGATGGCCTCGACACTGTCGGAGGCGAAACAGCGGTCGATCAACACGCGCTGCTCGTTGGTCAGGACGCCCGGGCCGGGATCGACGTGGTAATGGTTCAGCACCTGGGCGGGATGGGGGCTGCTCATGAGCGCCTGCTTGAGTTCGTCCAAGCGCTCGGCGGGGATGTGGTGGGTGGCAAGGCCCAGCGCCAGCAGGTCGGGGGCCTTGAGCCGGGCCCCGGTCAGAGCGAGCCACGTCCCGACCCGGCCCGGCAGGCGGGGCAAAAAGAAGGTTCCGCCCACGTCGGGGAACATGCCAATGCCGGTCTCGGGCATGGCGAAAACGGTGCGCTCGGTCACCACCCGGAAGCGGCCGTGCACCGAGATGCCAACGCCGCCCCCCATGGTGATGCCGTCCATCAGGGCGATGAACGGCTTCTCGTAGGTCTTGATCAGGCGGTTGAGGCGGTATTCCTCGGCAAAAAAGGCCTCGTTGTCGGCGAAGCGCCCATCGTGGACCGCCTCGGCCATGGCGCGCACGTCGCCCCCGGCGCAGAACGCCCGCTCCCCCGTGCCCTCGATGACCACAAGGCGCACATCGGGATCATCGGCCCACACGCGCAAGGCCGGATCGAGATGGCGGATCTTGGACAGCGTCAGGGCATTGTGCGCCTTCGGCCGGTTGAGGGTGACGCGGGCAACACCCTTTTCAACCGTAAACAGGATTTCATCGTAGGTCATCGAGGAGCGATCCGTGCGGCAAGGAGGGGAGGGTCAGTCGGCCAACAAGCGCCGGGCAATGATAACCCGCATGATCTCGTTGGTGCCTTCCAGGATGCGATGCACCCGCAAATCGCGCAAGAGCCGCTCGGCGGGATAGTCCTTGGTGTAACCGTAGCCCCCGAAGAGTTGCAGGGCCTCGTCGGCGACCTTAAAGCCCACGTCGGTCGCAAAGCGCTTGGCCATGGCACACCAGCGGGTGGCCTCGGGATGCTTGGCATCAAGATACCCGGCCGCCTTGTGCAACAGGGCCCGGGCCGCCTCCAGTTCGGTGGCCATGTCGGCCAGACGAAACTGGGTAGCCTGAAAGTCGGTGATCGCCCGGCCAAACTGCTTGCGCTCGCGGGCATAGGCCAGGGCCGCCTCCATGGCGCCGCGCGCGCCGCCCAGCGAGCAGGCCCCAATGTTCAAGCGCCCGCCGTCAAGGCCCATCATGGCAAAGCGGAAGCCCTCGCCCTCCTCGCCCAGCCGGTTGGCGACCGGAACCCGCACGCCATCGAACATCACCGCCGCCGTGGGCTGGCTGTTCCAGCCCATTTTGGCTTCCGACTTGCCAAAGGACAGGCCGGGCGTGCCCTTTTCCACCACCAAGGCGCTGATGCCGTGGGCGCCCTCGCCGCCGGTGCGGGCCATGACCACATAGACATCCGAGTGGCCGCCCCCCGAGATGAAGGCCTTCTGCCCGTCAAGCACATACACGTCGCCCTCGCGCCGGGCCCGGGTGCGCAAGGAGGCGGCATCCGAGCCAGCGCCGGGCTCGGTCAGACAGTAGGAGCCGAAGGTCTCCATACTCAAAAGGGAGGGCAGCAAGCGCTGGCGCAGGGCCTCGGGGGCAAAGGAATCGATGAGCCACGCCACCATGTTATGGATGGTCAGGTAAGCGGCTGTGGAAGGACAGGCGGTGGCCAATTCCTCGAAGATCAGGGCGGCGTCCAAGCGGGTGAGCCCGGATCCGCCCAGGTCCTCGCGGCAGTAGATGCCGGCAAAGCCAAGTGCCGCCGCCTGACGCAGGGTCTCGACGGGAAAGATCTTCTCCGCGTCCCAGGTGGCAGCATGGGGGCGCAATTCGGTCTCGGCGAAGGCCCGCGCCACGTCTTGGAACTGGCGCTGGTCCTCGTTGAGGTGAAGGGTCATGGGCTTCCTCCCGGGGCCTTGATTTTTGGCCCGGACTATAATCGGCCCTCGAAGGCAGGAAAAGCCGAAACTAACGCTTACGTAAACACCGCCACATCACCCTATTCATGCCATCGAAAAAGTTCACATTTTCACCGGATGAGGCTTGATTTCCGCAAGGCAGGCTCGCACAGTCGGGACCTCGCAGGCCGCGTTGGCCCGGAACAACAAAGGAAAATGGCGCATGTCGATCTCCAGCACTCACCCCGAAACCCTTGTCCTGCATGCCGGATATCGCGCCGACCCGACCACGGGAGCCGTGGCGGTTCCCCTCTACCAGACCACCTCCTACCAGTTCCGCGACACCGAGCACGCGGCCAATTTGTTTGGCCTCAAGGAACTGGGCAACATCTACACCCGCATCATGAACCCGACCACCGACGTCTTGGAGCAGCGGGTCGCGGCCCTGGAAGGGGGGGTGGCGGCGCTGGCGGTGGCGTCGGGGCAGGCGGCTAGCACCTTTTCCCTTCTCAACCTGTGCCGGGCCGGGGACAATTTCGTGACCTCGACCGACCTCTACGGCGGAACCTGGAACCTGTTTGCCAACACCTTTGCCCAGATGGGCATCGAAGCGCGATTCGTTGATCCCGCCGACCCCGAGGCCTTCCGCACCGCCACCGACGAGCGCACCCGAGCCTATTATGCCGAGACCTTGCCCAACCCCAAACTGCGGGTGTTCCCGATCCAGGAAGTGGCGGCGATCGGTCGTGAGCTGGGCGTGCCCCTGATCGTCGATAACACGGCAGCCCCCATCATCGCCCGGCCGCTGGCCCTGGGCGCCGCCGTGGTCGTGTACTCGGCGACCAAGTACCTGGGCGGCCACGGCACCAGCATCGGTGGCTTGATCGTCGATGGCGGCAATTTTGATTGGGAGGCCCACGCCCAGCGCTTCCCGACCCTGACCCAGCCCGACCCCAGCTATCACGGCGCGGTGTGGACCGAGGCGGTCAAGCCGCTGGGTCCCATTGCCTATATCCTGCGCGCGCGCGTCATCTTGCTGCGCGACATCGGCGCGGCGCTTAGCCCCTTCAACGCCTTCCAGATCCTCCAGGGCCTGGAGACGCTGCCCTTGCGCCTGCGCGCCCACAACGAAAACGCCGACAAGGTAGCCGCCTTCCTGGCCCAACACCCCAAGGTGACCAAGGTCATTCACCCCAGCTTGCAAACCGGCGAAGAGGCCCGTCGGCGCGATGCCGTGCTCAAGGGCGGCAACGGCGCCTTGCTGGGATTTGAGTTGACCGGAGGCCTGGAGGCCGGGCGCCGGTTCATTGACGCCCTGAAGTTGTTTTATCACGTGGCCAACATTGGCGATGCCCGCAGCCTCGCCATCCACCCGGCCTCAACCACCCACAGCCAACTCTCGCCTGAGGACCAGCTTGCATCGGGCGTTTCCGAGGGGTATGTCCGGCTGTCGATCGGCTTTGAGCATATCGACGACATTCTCGGTGACCTGAAGCAAGCGCTGGAGTCCCTGTGAACACACCGCATCCAAGCTCCGTGGGGAGCTTTCCCCGCACCCGCCTGCGCCGTTCGCGCCGGGACGACTGGTCCCGGCGTCTGGTGGCCGAAAACGTCCTGACGGTGAACGACCTGATCTGGCCGGTTTTCGTCGTCGAGGGCGAAGGCGTCCGCGAGCCCGTGACCAGCATGCCGGGCGTGGATCGGCTCTCCATCGACCTTCTGGTTGAGGCCGCGCGCGAGGCGCGCGACCTTGGCATTCCGGCCCTGGCTCTGTTCCCGTGCATCGACGCGGCGCTCAAGACGTCCGATGGACGCGAATCGGCCAACCCGGACAACTTGGTATGCCGGGCGGTGCGCGCCCTCAAGGCGGCGGTGCCCGACATCGGCCTTTGGTGTGATGTGGCCCTCGATCCGTTCAACTCCGATGGCCATGACGGGATCGTGCACGACGGGCAGATCCTCAACGATGAAACGGTCGAGGCCCTGTGCCGCCAGTCGGTGGTCCAGGCCCAGGCCGGCTGCGATGTCATTGCTCCCTCGGACATGATGGACGGCCGCATCGGCGCCATTCGCGAAGCGCTCGATGCCGCAGGCTTGCAGCATGTGCAGATTTGTTCCTATGCCGCCAAGTATGCCAGCGCCTTCTACGGCCCCTTCCGCGATGCGCTGGGGACCAAGGGAGCGCTCAAGGGCGACAAGAAGACCTACCAGATGAACCCGGCCAATACCGATGAGTCCCTGCGCGAAGTGGGCATGGACCTCCAGGAAGGCGCCGACATGGTCATGGTCAAGCCGGGCCTGCCGTATCTGGACATCATCCAGCGGGTCAAAACCACCTTTGCCGTGCCCACCTTTGCCTATCAGGTGAGCGGCGAGTACGCGATGCTGAAGGCCGCCATCAACAATGGTTGGCTCGACAACGACAAGGCGGTGCTCGAAACCCTGATGTGCTTCAAGCGCGCCGGGGCCGATGGCATCCTCACCTACTGCGCGGTCGAGGCGGCTCGTCTGCTGCGTCGCGGGTAAAAAACAAGGCTGGGGAGGCGGGGCCTCCCCAGACCCCTACGTTCCTTAGGGGGCGGCTGGGCAGGGGCGACCGCTTTTCCTGTGGGGGAAGGGCGGTTTTTTTTATGGGGTTCGGCAAGAGGGCCTCCGAACGATAGAAGAAGTGCACAGCGAAAAACGCCAAATAATACCGCTCGAAACCTTGGGGTAATAACGGTTTTTTCTTTAATAAACTAGCACGACGATTGACACACGAAGAGATTGAGGCAATACTCCTCGCCACGGACCCCAAGATAGTCCGGCAAGATAGTTCATCCTGGAGACCTACCATGAAGATCAGTGCTCGCAACGCCCTCAAGGGAAAAGTCGTGGAAATCGCCAAGGGGCAGATTGTCGCCAAGGTGAAGATCGACATCGGGGGCCAGAGCGTCACCTCCGTCGTCTCCGTGGAAGCCATTGACGATCTGGGCTTGACCGTCGGCGACGAAGTCTCGGCCATCATCAAGTCCACCGAAGTCATGCTGGCCAAGTAAGACTGGTAGGGGAGGCTCGTCCTCCCCCGCCCCCTCGGTTACACGGCCCGAAAGCGGTAACTTCGTTCCTCGGCCGGCGGCTCGGCCTGGAGATGGCGATAGTCGCCAAAGCGCACGAACTCCCGGGGCAGCGCCCCCGCCCGCAAGGCCGCCGCCAAGCCATCGGCATCACGCACGATCAGCCCCCCCATCCGCTCCACCCCATAGGCATGCAGGCGCGGCGACAGCGGCGTTCCCGGCCCAATCAAGGCAACACGGGCGCCTTGGGCCAAGCGCAGGACGCGCGGCAGCGTGCGATTGAGAAGACTCGACGAGGCCACCACCGCCCGCGCACAGCCGGGCAAGAGGGACTCCATGGCTGAGGGGGGAAATTCGCCGGGCCGGGGATTGGCCTCAATCACTTGAGGATGGGGCACGGTATCGGCCAAGCCCGGGAAAGCCCCCACCACGACCACCCGCCCCGCCTCGCCGCGCAAGCTTTCAGTCCCGTTGCCGGGCAAGGTCTCCAGGTCAACGCGATTGACATGGGCGTTGAGAGCCGCCACCGCGACGGCCATGTCCAGCGGGTCCCAGGAGCGGTACAACTCGGCCAACTGACGCAAGGAACGCCGGCGCAACTCGTCGAGCCGCCCTTGCAGGTCGCGCGACGCTCCCGAAAGATGGGCCAAGCCCACCCCGGCCGGCCCCTCGATCATCAACCAGCGCGGCCCGCACACAATGCGCCGCACCTCGTCCTGGGCCACCCCCAAAGAAAGATCATCATACAGCCGCTCGGGCCCCCACCACTGCCACAAGGCGCGCGGCGTGGGCAGTAAAAGGGTCCCGCGTGAGCCGGCCACCTCCAACCAGCGCTGCACGTCACCCCCCGACAGGGTGGTCAGCACCGGCATCCCCTGCTGCCCCGCTCCCTCCTCCAAGGTAGCCATCATCTCGCGCACTGCGCTTTCAAAGGCATTGAAGGGACTAAGGACCACCAGATCCACGTCGTCGCGCAGGGCGCGGCGCAGACTGCCCCCGGCGAGGCGCAGGGCGTGGGAGGGTGTTTCGGCGACGGACACGGTCCCGCTGGCCAGATCGGCAACCTGGATCACCCCGTCGCGCTCACGCTGAACGGCGCCGGCCACCTTGAAGCCGCGCTCGCGCAACGCACCGACAAACGCCTCCAGAACGTCCTCAACGGGCATGCCCGGTTCATGGAGGAGCACCCCGGCCCGAATCCAGGGAGCCTTGATCGGCTCGAACATGGCAGCCCCTCCCTCACAGCCCTGCCCTCTCCTGGGCAGGCTGGGACACTCTGCCCCAACAAAAGGCAATCATGACGGCAGAGCGGCGGCGAATCAAGGACGCGCCTCCCCGGTCTTCTATCCCGGCAAGAAAAGGCCGGGGAGGCACGGCCTCCCCAGACCCTTCGATCCCATCCAGACTCTAAGGGAGGATCGACTCCAAGACAGCGGCATAGTGGCAAACCGCCGCTGTCAGAACAAACCCATGCCAAATGGCTTTATGAAAGCTAAGGCGAGTCCAGAGATGAAAAATCACCCCGGTGGTGTACATCAGGCCGCCAATCAACAGCAAGACCAGGGCCGCCACGGGCAACGCGGCAATAATGGATCCGGCAGCGGCCAGTCCAAGCCAGCCCAAGGCCAGATAAAGGACCAAGGACAACCGCTCGAAGCGATCAGGCCACGACAGTTTCAGCACCAAACCGATCAGGGCGATGGTCCACACCACGCTTAACAGGGCGTAGCCCACCACCCCTCCCACACTGATCATGGCAAGGGGCGTGTAGGTCCCGGCGATCATGAGATAAATCGCGGCGTGATCGAAGCGCCTCAGCAGGTCCTTCCACCGTGGCGACATGCTTATGTTATATGCGGCCGAGAATCCAAAGGTGGCCATCAGTCCCAAGGCATAAATACTAGCCGCGACAACTAAAAGGGAATTTCCTGTAGGAATCACCAGCGAGAGCAAAACCACAATCGCGACAAGAGCTAGAGAAACACCGACCACATGGACAATCCCGTCCATCCAGCGCTCGGCCGTTGTATACTGCGTTTCCATGACAGACCTCCTTTCGAGGACGTCGTTCAGATGATCCCGGCCTTACCCGTCCCTTTGAAGAACCGCGACCACGCCCGGGATCCCTTTTCCCAGTAATATAGTTTACCATAGACTCGATCCCAAACCATGGGGGAAAGGACCGCAAAAAAAAGTGAGGAAAACCATGCGCCTGCGACACGCCCTCGGGGGACTCTTCTTGGTGTCCGCCGGCCTTCTTGCCCAGGCGCCGGTTGCCGCCGCGGCCACGCCCGACCCCGTCCCCCTCCTGAAATCCCGGGGCTGCGACACCCTCACCGGCCGCGTCGCCGCTCTCGAGGGCCCGGCCGTGTTGCTGCCCAGCTACGATCCCCCTCCGGCCGACCCCGCCCTGGCCGGCGCGGCCTTCACCTACGATAACGCCCTGGCCGTCCTGGCCCTGCTCGCCTGCGATGCGGTGCCCGAGGCGCGCCGGGTGGGCGAAGCCTTGCGCCGGGCCACCGTAAGCGACCGCGTCGCCCCGCCCTTGGGACGCCTGCGCAATGCCTACCGCGCCGGCCCCCAGCCCGAGACCCCGCCACCGCATGGCTGGTGGGATGCCACCCGTCAGGCGTGGCTGGAGGACGACACCCAAGTGGGCACGGCCACCGGCAACGTTGCCTGGGCCGGCCTCGCCCTGGTCGCCCTGGGCGAGGCCACCCACGACCCCGGCTTCACCGCCGCCGCCGCCCAACTCGGCCAGTGGATCATGACCCACACCCAAGACACCAAAGGTCCCGGCGGCTTCACCGGCGGTGTGCACGGCAACGACCAGGGGGCCCAACGCCTCACCTGGAAATCGACCGAACACGCCATCGACGCCGAAGCCCTGTTCCGCCGCCTGCTGGCCGTCGGCGCGCCCGGCCCCTGGGCCAAGGGCCGCGATCACGCCCGGGCTTTCGTGCAAGCCCTGTGGGACGAGCCCTCGGGCCACTTCCTCACCGGCACCACCCCGGATGGCGTCACCCCCAACACCGGCAGTTCGGGCCTTGATGCCCAACTCTGGGCCCAACTCCTGCCCGAGGCCCCACCCGCCTGGGCGCGGGCTCTCGACTACGCCCGCACCGCCCACGGTGTCCCCGGCGGCTACGCCTTCAACAACGACCGTGCCGGCTTGTGGACCGAGGGTACCGCCCAGGCCGCCCTCGCCCTCGCCGTCCGCGGCCGGCCGGCGAACGCCGAGATGGCGAGCGTTGCCGCGCAGATCAGTCCCACCGGGTATCTGTGGGCCACCCCGGAGGAGCGCCTTTCCACCGGTCTGGCCTTGGGGCCGGCGAGCACGACGGCTGATTTTTTTTATTATAAGATTCCTCATCTGGGCGCGACGGCCTGGGCGGTTCTGGCCGCCACCCGCTGGAACCCGTTCACCGGGCAGGCTCTTACTGTGGGGAGCCGATGACCTGGGAAGGGAAGGCCGGGGAGGCGCGGCCTCCCCAGACCCCTCGGGTCCTTGGGGTTCGCTTCTCTTGTGAGGATAACCATGCGCAAAGCTCTCTTGGCCCTGGCTCTGGGCCTTCCCCTGGTCAGCCTGCCGGCCCTGGCGGCCACGCCCGGTTTTGACTGCCTGGAGGCCAAGACTCCCGCCGAAATGCTGGTCTGCGCCGATGGCGGCTTGGCGTCGCGCGATACGGCCCTGACCGAGGCCTACAAGGCCAAGCGCGCCACCGCCGCCCCGGAGCAGGCCAAGGCGCTCCAGGCGGAGCAACGGGCTTGGTTGAAAGCTCGCGATACGGCTTGCCCTCTTCCCAAGGCCGCGTCGCCCGCCGACATCCCTCTTGCCCAGCTCTGGCAGGCCGCGCCTTGCCTCGCCCGGGTTTACGACGCCCGCCTCGCCGCCCTGGGGGCCGAGGTTCCCCCCACGGCGGCCCCGCCCCATCCCTTGCATCCGCTGTGCGTGGCCGCCGCCCTGCCCGGTTTTGGCGATGGCAGCTCCGCCCCCCTTCCCCTCAAGGCCTGCGCCCAGGGGAATGTCCAGAACCCGGTGTTTGAGGAGAGCGATGTCGTCAGCAGCGAAGGCACGCCCTGGGGACCCACCTGGGCTTGGTTCAGCTACCTGCCCTTGGGCCGGCTGGCCGATGGCCGCGATCTGATCTTGGCCCAGTATGACGGCGGCGGCACCGGGTCCTTCAGCAGCGTGGCCGCCCTGCGGCAAACCCCAGGGGCCCAGGGCGAGGTGATGCTCCAAGCCGAAATCCTGCGCGGCGGCGGCGATCGCTGCAACGGCGGCATCGACACCGCCACCCGCGAGGGCGACAGCGTGCGCCTTGAGCTGGCCCTGACGCCGCTCTCCCTGCTCTCCTTGATGGGCGTGCGGGCCGCCCAGGACGATAACGCTGCTGCCCTTGAGTTGCCTGACTGTGCGGCGTGCTGCGCAGCGACCGCCACCGTGCGCCATCCCCTGAACGGCGGGGGTGAAACCTTGATCAGCGTGGAGATCGGCGAGGACGCCGCTAGCTTTATCACCCTGCCGGGGGCCACTCAGGCGGAGCGGTGTTATCTGAAGGTCATTGCCCAACCAGGGGCCAAGACGTTCCAGACCCTGGATCCGGGGCAGGCCCTGGCCACGGCGGCGGCGTTTGATGCGTGTTTGGGGAAGTAAAAGAAACAAGGCCGGGGAGGCGCGGCCTCCCCAGACCCCTCGGCTTTTTTAGGCGTCGGCGAGGAGTTTGAGGCCGAGGGCGCCGAGGAAAAGGCCGGTAACGCGGTCCACAGTAGTCTTGGCCTTGAGATAGAGGGTGCGCACCGGGCCCGAGCCGCAGCCCAGGGCGACCAGGGAGTACCACCAGAGTTCGTTGAAAGAAACGATGGCGACCAGGGCGACGCTCATCCACAGGGGCGGCGCGGCGGGCAGCAGGGCGATAAAGATCGAGCCGAAGAACACCGCGACCTTTGGGTTAGCGATCTGGGTGAGAAAGCCCTTCACGAAGGGATTCTCGACACCGCGCTCGGTCGAGGGCTCCAGATCCAGGGGCTGGGCGGCATGACGGAAGGTCTGGAAGGCGATCCACAGCAAGAACAAGGCGCCCAGCACCTTCATGATCGTAAACGCCACCGGCACGGCATGAAACAACGAGGTCAGCCCCACCAACGCTCCAGTGGACCACACCACGGTCCCCGCCGCCAACCCCACGGCAATCTTCGCTCCCTCAGTACGCGACCGCGCGACCGCCGTGCGCGCCACAATAAGAAAGCTCGGCCCCGGCGAAATCACCGCCAACAACTGCACCACCCCAATGGACCCCAAAGTCCAAACGGCCTCCATCACACTCATAATCGCCCCCGCCCCCTTCATGGAGGGGTCGTGGGGAGGCAAGCCTCCCCAGCCTTCCTCTTTGCTATAAAGGCTTAGAAGCTCAAAGCCTTGACCATCACAACATGCGGCAACGCCGAAACCGCCTCAAGAACGGCCGCCGGCACCGGCCCATCGACCTGCACCAAGCAAATGGCCCGCCCGCCAACCGTCTCCCGCCCCAAATGGAACGAGGCAATGTTGATGCCCGCGTCGCCCAGCACCGAGCCCAGACGACCAATAAAGCCGGGCTGATCCTCGTTGACGACGTAAAGCATGTTCGGCGCCAACTCGGCCTCGACCGGGATGTCGTTGATGCGCACCAGACGCGGCAGGGCGCCGCCGAACAGCGAGCCTTCGACGCTGCGCACCTGACGCTCGGTCGTGACCTGAACCCGGATCAAGCTATGATAGTTGTTGCAGCTTTCGCTCTTGGTCTCCTTGACCTCGATGTTACGCTCGCGCGCGATCACCGGGGCGTTGACCATGTTGACCGAGTCCAGCAAAGGCGACAGCACGCCCTGAAGCACCACGGCGGTCAGCGGCTTGGTGTTCAGGTCGGCCACATCGCCCAGGTACTCGATCTGTACCGACTTGAGGCTGCTCTCGGTAATCTGGCCGGTAAACCCGCCCAGGTGTTCGCACAACTTCATGTAGGGGCGCAGGCGCGGGGCTTCCTCGGCCGTGACGGCAGCCATGTTAAGGGCGTTGGTCACGGCGCCGGTCAGCAGGTAGTCGCTGATCTGCTCGGCCACCTGGAGGGCGACGTTTTCCTGGGCCTCGTTGGTGGAGGCGCCGAGGTGAGGGGTACACACGACATTGTCGAGGCCAAACAGCGGGTTTTCCTTGGCCGGCTCCTGGGTGAACACGTCCAGAGCCGCCCCGGCGACCTGACCGCTTTCCAGGGCCTCCTTGAGGGCCGCCTCATCGACCAGACCGCCGCGCGCACAGTTGATGATGCGCACGCCGCGCTTCATGCGGGCGATGGCATCGGCATTGAGGATGCCGCGGGTCTTGTCGGTCAGAGGGGTGTGCAGGGTAATAATGTCGGCGCGCGCGATCAGATCGTCGAGTTCGACCTTTTCCACGCCCAGGGCCAAGGCGCGCTCGGGCGACAGGTAGGGGTCGAAGGCGATGACGCGCATGCGCAGAGCCACGGCGCGCTCGGCAACGATGGAGCCGATGTTGCCGCAGCCGATCAGGCCCAGAACCTTGTTGAACAGCTCCACGCCCATGAAGCGGCTCTTTYCCCACTTGCCGGCGTGGGTGGAGGCATTGGCCTGGGGAATCTGGCGGGCGAGCGCAAACATCATGGCGATGGTGTGCTCGGCGGTGGTGATGGCGTTGCCGTAGGGCGTGTTCATCACCACGACGCCGCGCTGGGTGGCGGCGGGGATATCCACGTTGTCCACGCCGATGCCGGCGCGACCGACCACCTTCAAGTTGGTCGCGGCTTCGAGGACCTGGGCCGTGACCTTGGTCTCGGAGCGGATGGCGAGGCCATCGTAATTGCCAATAATCGAAATCAGTTCGTCGGGCTTCAGGCCAATCTTGACGTCAACGTCGATGCCGCGATCGGTAAAAATCCCCACCGCGGTCGGGCTCAGCTTGTCGCTGACCAGAACCTTGGGCATGCGCCCCTCCTCCTCGTGACGATTAGGCAAGCGAGGATCCGGCCGGGAAGTCCCGCCGGATCCCCCGGATGGCCTTAAGCCTTGGCGAACTCGGCGCGAACGGTGGCCTCGGCCCAGTCGAGCCAGGGCAGCAAGGCCGCCATGTCGCTGGTCTCAACGGTGGCGCCGCCCCACAGACGCAGACCGGCCGGCGCGTCGCGGTAAGCGCCGATGTCGTAGGCCACGCCCTCGGCATCAAGCAAGGAGACGATGCGCTTGGCCGCCTTGGCCTGATCGTCGGCCGACAACTGGGTGAACCAGTCGGCAACCACCGTCAGGCAGATGGAGGTGGAGGAGCGGAAGGCCGCGTCCTTGGCCAGGAAGTCCACCCACGGCGTGCGCGCCACCCACTCGGACACCACGGCCAAGTTGGCCTGGGTGCGTTCGATCAAGCCCTTGAGCCCGCCAACCTGCTCGGCCCACTTAAGGCCGTCGAGGGCGTCCTCAACCACCAGCATGGACGGCGTGTTGATGGTCTCGCCCTGGAAGATTCCTTCCACCAGCTTGCCGCCCTTGGTCATGCGGAACAGCTTGGGCATGGGCCACGCCGGGGTGTAGCTCTCCAGGCGCTCGACGGCGCGCGGCGACAGAATCAAAATGCCGTGCTGCGCCTCGCCGCCCAGGACCTTCTGCCAGGAGTAGGTCACCACGTCGAGCTTGTCCCAGGGCAGGTCCATGGCGAACGCGGCCGAGGTGGCGTCACAAATCGTGAGGCCGGCGCGATCGCTCTTGATCCAGTCGCCATTGGGCACGCACACGCCCGAGGTCGTGCCGTTCCAGGTAAAGACCACGTCGCGGTCGCAATCGACCTGGGAGAGGTCGGGCAACGCACCGTAGGGAGCCTCGAACTTGCGCACGTCCGGCAGCTTGAGTTGCTTGACCACATCGGTCACCCAGCCGGAGCCGAAGCTTTCCCAGGCCAGCATGTCCACGCCGCGCGGACCCAGCAGGGACCACAGGGCCATTTCGACCGCACCCGTATCGGAGGCGGCGACGATAGCGATGCGATAGTCAGCCGGCAGCCCCAGCAGGGTGCGGCTCAGGGTCAGCACCTCGGCCAGCCGGGCTTTGCCGGGCTTGGCGCGGTGCGAGCGGCCCACCAGGGCGTTGGCCAGCGCCGCCGGCGTCCAGCCGGGACGCTTGGCGCACGGGCCCGAGGAAAAGTTCGGATTGGCCGGCCGCTGGGCCGGCTTCTGCACGTCGGACATGGATAAGGACTCCCTTCCTCACAGAAGGGTCGCGACCCGTTGGGGGATCGTGGCCCGTCGCAGTGATAGGGCCGTCCTCTGGATCAGGTCAAGAAAAGAGACGTGAGGGGTCTGGGGAGGCCGCGCCTCCCCGGCCTTCGCTTCAAAAAAGCAAGACTGGGGAGGCGCGGCCTCCCCAGACCCCTCGTTCCTTTGGGAGTCTCAAAAAGCTGCCCAGCATGGCTACTTTTTGGCCGCGCAGGTAGGGCATGGGATCGACGGGCTTGCCATTTTTGCGCACTTCGAAATGCAACTGGGGTCGGGCCACTCCCCCCGTTGCCCCAACGCGGGCGATTTCCTGGCCCCGGCGCACGGCCTGCCCTCGGGTGACAAGCAAATTAGAGTTGTGAATCTTGGTCGAAACGGCCTCAATCTCGGCATCCGACAAGGTATGGTCCGTGGGCTGCAACGTCACAGCCAGAGCCAAGGACTTCTTGCCGGCTTCCAGACGGTCGCCCTGATACACGTCGAACAGGCGGGCATCGACGATCAGGGCCTTGTCGGCAGCGCGGGCGGCGCGGACAACGGCGTCGGCGGGGACGGTGGCGTCCACGACGAAGGCGAAGTCGCGGCCCAGGGGCTGGAACGGGGACAGAGTCAGGGCCGGGCGGGTCCGGGTGGGCCGGGCCTTGGGCAGGGGCAGGGCGTCTAGGTCGATTTCGGCGCCGACCACTGGGCCTTTGACATCCAAGATCTCAAGAACCTTGGGGTGGACCTCGCCGAAGGTGGCCAGAACCTTGGGGCCCAGGCGCAGTTGGCCGGAGCGGCCCGGGTGGAACCACACCGGGGCGTCGGTCGTGACCTGGAGGTTGCCCACCGGCACGCCGGCCGCGTCGAGGGCGGCCAGGACGTCGGCCTTGGCGTCGAAGGCGTCCACGGGACGGGCTGGGCCGCTCCAGTGGCGCCCGACGCGGTTGCCGCCGCGCACGACAGCCGCGACCAGGGTCTGCTCGCCCGGTTCCCCGCCATGGAAGCGCGGGCCGATCTCGAACAGGCCGAGGTCGGGGGTGCCGCGTGCGGCGTTGCGGCCGATGGCGGCGATCAGGTTGGGCAGGCCCGAGGGGCGCATGACATCAAGGTCGGCGCTGATCGGGTTGGCGAGGCGCAGGGCCTCTTGGCCGCCGCCAAAGGCCTCGGCCCAGGCGGCGGGCAGGAAGGACCACGTGACGGCTTCGTAGAGCCCCCGGGTGGCGAGGCGGCGCTTGACCGCCAGGGTGCGGCGCTGGGCGGCGGTGAGGACCGGGCGCGGCTGGACCGGGCGGGGCAACGGAACGGCCGGCACGGCGTCGAAGCCATGCAGGCGGATCACTTCTTCCACCAGATCGTGTTCGCCGTGGAGGTCGATGCGCCAGGACGGCGGCGACACGGCCAGTACCGGGGTGCCCTGGTCTTCGACGGTGCAGCCCAGGGCTTCGAGCATACGAACCATGGCCGAGCGGGCAATCTCGACGCCGCCCAGGCGGCCGACGCGTTCGGGACGCAGGGCGATGGTGCGGGTCCAGGCCGGGGGAGCGCCGGCGATGACGAGGTCGGAGGGCTCGCCGCCGCACAGATCGAGGATCAGGCGGGTGGCCAGCTCGGCGCCCATCACGGCGCTTTCGGGATCCACACCGCGCTCGAAGCGGTAGCGCGCATCCGAGTCCAGGCCCAGGGCGCGGCCGGTGGCGGCGATGCGCTCGGGGGCGAAATAGGCCGACTCGACGAAGACGTTGACGGTTTCGGCGGTGCAGCCGCTGCCTTCGCCGCCCATGACGCCGGCGATGCCGAGCGCGTGGGCGTCATCGGCGATGACCACCATGGAGGGCGACAGGCGGTAGGTCTCACCATCCAGAGCCAGAACCTCCTCGCCCTCGCGACCAAAGCGGGCGGTGATGCCGCCGTGGAGGCGGTCGGCGTCGAAGACGTGCAGCGGGCGGGCGCGGTCGAGCGAGATCAGGTTGGTGATGTCCACCAAGGCGCTGATCGGGCGCAGGCCAACGGCGGTGAGCCGGGCCTTGAGCCAGTCCGGGCTTTCGCCATTACGCACGCCGCGAATCAGGCGGCCAACGAACATCGAGCAGCCGCCGCTTTCTTGGGTGTCCGCGGCGATGGTGACGCCGATCGGGCAAGGAAAGCGCCCGGGGATCGGCTGGACCGGGTCGGGCTTGAGCCGGCCAAGGCCGCTGGCCGCCAGATCGCGGGCGATGCCGCGCACGCCCAGGGCATCGGCGCGGTTGGGGGTAACGGCGATCTCGATGACGGGATCGACGGCCAGCACCGAGAGCAACGGCGCGCCGGTGGGGGCGTCCAGGGGCAGTTCCAAAATGCCGCCGTGTTCGTCGCCAAGACCCAGCTCCCGGGTCGAGCACATCATGCCCTGGCTTTCGATGCCCCGGATCTTGCCGGTCTTGAGCTTGTCGCCGGTGGCCGGGATGACGGTGCCGGGCAAAGCGAGGGCGACCTTGAGGCCGGTGCGGGCGTTGGGGGCGCCGCAGACGATTTGCAGGAGCCCCGTGCCCGAGTCCACTTTGCAGAGCTTGAGGCGGTCGGCGTCGGGATGGGGGCCGGCCTCAAGAATATGGCCAACCACAAAGGGGGCGAGGGGCGCGGCGGGATCCTCGACGCCTTCCACCTCCAGGCCCAGGGCGGTCAGGCGCTCGGCCACCGCCTGGACCGGGGCGTCGGTCTCCAGGTGCTCGCGCAGCCAGCCAAGGGTGAACTTCATCGGGACAGCCCTCCTTGCACGGTGGGAACATCAAGCGAGGCGAAGCCGTAGTGGCGCAGCCAGCGCAGGTCGGACTCGAAGAAGGTGCGCAGGTCGGGGATGCCGTATTTCAGCATGGCGATGCGCTCCAGGCCCATGCCGAAGGCAAAGCCCTGGTATTCCTCGGGATCCAGGCCGCAGGCCCGCAGGACGTTGGGGTGGACCATGCCGCAGCCCAGGATTTCCAGCCAATCGTCGCCGGCACCGATGCGCAGCTCGCCGCCCTTGCGCGAGCAGCCGATGTCCACCTCGGCCGAGGGTTCGGTGAAGGGGAAGAAGCTGGGGCGAAAGCGCATGGGCACCGCCTCGACCTCGAAGTAGGCCTCGACGAACTCGGACAGGCAGCCCTTGAGGTGGCCGAAGTGGGTGGCCTTGTCGATCACCAGTCCTTCGAACTGGTGGAACATCGGCGTGTGCGTCATATCGGAGTCGCAGCGATAGGTGCGCCCCGGGGCCAGAATGCGGATCGGCGGCTTCTGGCCCAGCATGGTGCGGATCTGCACCGGCGAGGTATGGGTGCGCAGCAGATGCCGGGTGCCGTCGGCCCGCCGGGGCAGGAAGAAGGTATCGTGCATATCGCGCGCCGGGTGGCCGGGCGGGAAGTTGAGGGCGGTGAAGTTATGGAAATCGTCTTCGATCTCCGGGCCCTCGGCCACCGCGAAGCCCATCTGGGCGAAGATGGCCACCACTTCTTCCCAGGTCTGGCTGATGGGGTGCAAGGCGCCGTCGGGCTCGTCGCGCGGCGCCAAGGTCACATCGACGCGCTCGCGGGCGAGGCGTTCAGAGAGGGCGGCATCGGCCAAGGTGGCCTTGCGGGCGTCGAGGGCGGCGGCGATCTCGTCTTTCAAGGCGTTGAGGGCCTGACCGGCGGTCTTGCGGGTCTCGGGGTCCATGCCGCCCAGGGTCTTCATCAAGGAAGTGACCTGCCCCTTCTTGCCCAGGGCAGAGACGCGCAGCGCCTCCAGGGCCTCCAGGGAGTCGGCGGCCGCGATGGCCGCGAGCAGGGAAGCGCGCAGGTCGGTGTCGGGGGTGTCCATGTGTCTCGTCCCGGAGTGGTCGCGCGAAGAGGAAAACAAAAAAAATGCGGGGTCCCGCCCGGCCGGCGGCCCCCGCATTTTCACCTGTCGATATGCCGTCAGGGCCCGGATCCCCGACCGCTGGGTCGGGCGGGCCCGGGCATCAGGCCGCGTCCTGGAGCGCCGCTTGGGCTTGGCTGACCAGGGCGGCAAACGCCTCGGGCTCGCGCACGGCGAGATCGGCCAGGATCTTGCGGTCCAGCTCGATGCCGGCCTTGTTGAGGCCGTCCATGAAACGGCTGTAGGTCAGGCCGTGCAGGCGGGCGCCGGCGTTGATACGCTGGATCCACAGGGCGCGGAACTCGCGCTTCTTGTTGCGGCGGTCGCGGTAGGCGTATTGCAGACCCTTCTCGACCTTTTCAATCGCAATGCGGTAGTTGGTCGAGTTACGGCCACGATAGCCCTTGGCCAGATCAAGAATTTTCTTGTGGCGGGCGTGATTGGTTTTGGCGTTTGTCGCGCGGGACATGCGAGAACTTCCTTCTGTCGCGGGGTCGTCAGATCATCACAGCAAGCCAGCGGCTCAACCGTAAGGCATGTACTTCTTGATGATCTTTTCGTCGGCGTCGCACAGAATGAAGGTGCCGCGCGCCTGGCGCTTCATCTTCGTGCCCTTGTTGGACAGCAGGTGGCTCTTGTAGCCGACCTTGACGCGGACCTTGCCGGTACCGGTGAGGCTGAAGCGCTTCTTCACCGCGCTCTTGGTCTTCATTTTGGGCATTTCAGGTTCCTTCTCTGGAGCCGATCCTGTTGGGACCGCCGATCGACGGGCCGCGCAGGGTCTGGAGGGACGGCTAGGCATGCCCGGGGCTTTGGCAACCCAAAAGCCCACCGCCGTGCCGCCCGGATTTCCTTGGGGACGAGGGGTTATACAGGTCCGGCCCTTTCGGTGCAAGGCCTGTCCAGAACGCGTGGAACARAKCGTCGATATCGTCTTGCCCCATAGCGGCCCGTCTGGCGGCAAGAGCGGTTCATGGCGCCAGCAGAAAGCTCGTGAATGACGTGATCGAAGCCGTCTTGCGTATCTTTAAGAGCGATGAGGGGGGTTTTCAATGGTGGGAGCGCCATTGCCGAGGGCGAAAAATGACTGACCGCCCCGCCAGGATCCAGCGCCTCCGCGCCAAGGGCTGGCGCATGCCGCCGGACACGGTCTACGTTGGGCGACCGACGATATGGGGGAACCATTTTGTGGTCGATCCCAGCCGAGCGGTTGATCACCCAGATTGGCGCCGTAACGTTGATTTCTGGAGCGTGTGGCCCGTCTCAGATGCCGCCACCGCCGTCCAGGCCTACCGCGAAATGGTGCTTGCTCAATGGTGGTTCCAAGAGCTCATTCCCGGGCTTCGCGGCAGAAATCTTGCCTGTTGGTGCCCACTGGACCAACCGTGTCATGCCGACGTTCTGTTGGAGATCGCTAATTCTCCGATCGGGAAGGACGTGACGAATGACTGAGTCATGCGGTGAAAACGAGAGCGACACCCCCCGCACCGTGGCGGGGGAGCGTCTTTACTCCGTCGAGCAAATCGCCTCGATGTACCGAATAGATCGGAGCACGGTGACGCACCACATGGACAAGGGCGATCTGCCGTATATGCTTTTTGGGCGACGGACCCGCCGATGCTCAGAGGCCGACCTTCGGGCCTTCGAGCAGGCGCTTCGCGTGCTGGCGGAGCGAGAGCGTGAGCAGAAAAATGGAGGCGGCACATGTCGCTCTACAAGCCACAGGGCTCGAAATTCTGGCACTTCGACTTCGTCCTCAGGGGCCGTCGTTTTCACGGATCTACTAAGACAGAGAGCAAAACGGCCGCCAGGGAGGTAGAAGCGCGGGAAAGGGAGATCGCAAGACGATCTCTCCTGCTAGGCGAGAGACCGAAAATCACTATTGATCAGTGTTTTGCTCGTTATTACCAAGAAGTTTCAGAGCACAAGCCTGTCGCTGGTGACGATTTTAGGGATATGGCCCGACTAATAAAGCTGCTCGGCCCATCAACATTCATGTCTGACATTGACGATGCCAAGGTGGCCAGCCTTGTTGCTCAACGCCGGGGCGCCCTTAAAAGGGGGAGGGGCACCGAAACGGTCTCAGCCCGCCGAGTGAACGCCGATGTGGAATTGCTCCGGCGCATTTGGCGTCGAGCCGCGCGCGTCTGGAAGGCCGACGTCGGCGCGATGCCGGATTGGGCGAGCCATCTCCTCCCTGTTTCCGACGAAAGAGTGCGGGAGCTGTCGGAAGACGAAGAAAAGCGCCTATTCGCAGCACTCAGGAGCGACTACCACCCACTGGTCTACACAGCCATGCGGCTCGGCATTCGCTGCGCCGGCCTGCGGGGGCTAACATGGGCCGACGTTGACCTGCCGAATGCTCGCAWTTTTTTCGTCAATAAAGGATCGGCGGGCCGACCAGGGCGCAGGGTCGCAAAGCCGATCCCGACCGACGTTCTCGCGGTTATCGCGGGAGAACTGGGAAAGCACTCAACTTACGTCTTCACTTACGAGGCTAAAAAGCAGCGGGGAGACCGGTGCCGAGGGGACCGCGTGCCGTTTACTCGCGACGGGTGGCGCAAGGCCTGGGCAGCGGCGCTTGAGGCTGCGGGAATTGACGATTTCCGATTCCACGATTTAAGGCACACCGCCGCAAGCCGGATTGTGCGGGCGACGGGGAACCTTAAGCTCGCTCAAGAACTCTTGGATCACACCACAATCACAATGACCGCTCGCTATGCCCACATCACGGATGATGAGCTGCGCCGGGGGCTAGAGGCTGCCTTGTCCCGAAAAACTCCCGAAGCCATTCCCGGGCCAACAAACAACGCGTTGATTGATAAGAAGAAACTGGCTTAGGCAGCAAAGTCCCAAAGCTGGCGCTCTACCTGGCTGAGCTACGCCCCGGCGACGACGGCACCGGCGGACCGTAAGATGTTTCGAGGCAAAAGGCAAGGGCGAGACATCGAACGAACACCCCTGGAAAGGAGGGGGCTGGGGAGGCCCGCCTCCCCAGCCTGACCTTCTCTGGCCGGCGCCAATCGGCACGCCCGGTTCAAGCGGCGCGCAGCACCCCGAGAAAGTCGTCCACCCTCTTGTTGAGCCCCTCGGCCTCGCGCAACAAGGATTGAGCGGCGGCCAGAACCTCTTGCGAATCCTGGCCGGTCCGGCTGACCGACGTCCTGACCAGGGCGATGCCCTGGGTCAGGGTTTCGGTGCCGCAGGCGGCTTGCTGCACGCTGCGCGAAATCTCCTGGGTCGCGGCGCTTTGCTGCTGGACGGCCCCAGCGATCTGGGCGGCAATCTCGCGAATCACGCAGATCGTTTCGGTAATCGCGCCAATAGCGGCCACGGCCTCGCGGGTGGCCTCCTGGACACCCCCGACCTGCTGGGCGATTTCGCTGGTGGCGCGGGCGGTCTGGCCGGCCAGGGCCTTGACCTCGCCGGCGACGACGGCAAACCCCTTGCCCGCCTCACCGGCCCGGGCTGCCTCGATGGTGGCATTCAGGGCAAGCAGGTTGGTTTGGCCCGCGATCTGTTCAATCAGGCGCACCACCTCGTCGATCCGGGCCGTAGCGCCATCCAGGCGGCCCATGAGGGTCTGGTTGGCTTCGGCCTGGGCGGCGGCTTCCTCGGCGATACCGCGCGCCCGCTCGACCTGCCCGGCGATCTCGCCGATGGACGCGGTGAGTTGCTCGGTAGCCGAGGCCACGGTCTGGACATTGGCCGAGGTTTCCTGAGCCGAGTCCAGCACCTGCTCCGAGTCATCACTGACCGAGGAGGCGGTTTGAGCCAGTCCGCGGGCCACCCGATCCATGGCGCCGGCCGCCTCGCCCAGCGTTCGAATCAACCCGCCCACCCCTGTTTCAAAGGACTGGGCCATCTCCAAGGTCAGGTGGCGCTTTTCAGCATCGGCGCGCGCTTTGATCTCTTGCTCCCGGGCCCGCAGGGCGTCCATGGCAAGAGCGTTTTCCTTGAAGACCTGAACGGCCTGTCCCATCGCCCCCAGTTCGTCCCGACGCCCGACCAAGGGGATCTCCACCGTGGTATCGCCTTGGGCCAGCCGAGACATGGCGGTGGTCAGGGCGCGGATCGGACGCGACAAAGCCTGTCCGATCCCTAGGGCCAGGACACACACGACCAAAGTCAGCCCCGATGCGACTCCCAAAAGGGTGGTGCGGGTTGCGATGGCCTGGGCCAGAATGGTCTCCTGCGGCACACTGATGATGAACCCCCAGGTCTCGGGCGCCCGGCCGAAGCGTACCGGCACCATGACCGCTTGGCGGGCCTGCCCGGTGGCGGGATCGACATAAGCCGCTTCCCCCCCCTGCCCTGCCGCCAACCCCTGAAGCAAGGTCTGGACCCAGGGCTCGTCCACCGGCTTGCCCAAGCGCTGGGGGTCGGGATGGGCCACCCATTGGCCATCGGCCGACACCAAGCTGGCAAAGCCGGTCCCCAGAGGATGCAAGGCGGCCAGGGTGGCCTGAACTTCCCGAAGGTCAAGATCGCAGGTGGCCACCCCCACGGGACGGTCCTTCGCCACCACGGGCACCACCACGGTGGTCATGAGTTTGCTCACCCCCTCCACCTCGAAGAGATAGGGGGGGGTAATGGCCTCGCGGTTTTCGTGGATCGGCCGGTAATACCAAGCCTGCTCGGCGGGATCGCCGGTCAGCGGTGTGGTTTCCAACCCGATGCTGCTGCCGTTCCGAAAGGCATACAGCAGCAACCGGCCTTGCGCATCGCCCAAAGGGGTTCCGGCATAGCGCTCGTCCTGGCCATCGGCATTGGGTTCCAGGCCATAATAAACGCCGGTGATGCCTGGATTGGCCGCAAGAACGCTGCGCATGGCCTGGCCCAGGGCAGCGCGGTCAAGGGAACCCGCGGACAAGAAAGAGGCCATCCAGCGGGCATTGGTGCGCGCCGTGGTCACGGCTTGATCAATCTCGCGCGCCACGTTTTGCGCCTGGCCCTGCGCCTCACCGCGCATCAGGGCGAGAGCATGGCTTTCCTCGCTGTTAAACTGAACGTGACTGACCAGAGCGACCAGTCCGCCAAGACCCAGCAGCGTTACAGCGAGGAGAGGCAGGGCGATACGGGCGCGAATGGATATAAAGAGTCCAGTCACTTTCCTAGCCTCCTGTCTGTGGCGTATCTTTGGCTTTTTTCTGAGGCCAAGCCCACATCGGCAGGGTAACAGCCTCTCAAGTGGTCCGAAAAGCTAAATACTGATTAAATTTGATTAGCAGAACCCAACAAAAACTAACAAATTACCGCACCCCCTGATCGGAAAGACTCTAAAAACTCTGGAGTGCGCGATGCCAACCTGCGTCTTCAAACGCGCGCTTCTTTTCACTTTTTGGGGTTTTTTGACCCGCCGTCAACCAAGTTTTGCCGCTTGAAACCAAGCCCGCCGCCTCCCGGTGAGAGTGTGAGGGCGGCAGCGCTCCAGAGGCGGCTCCCTCAAAAAAAAGCGGCACCCCCGACGAGAGGTGCCGCTTTTTTGGCCTCAGCCCCCCGAGGGAAGAGCGTCTGCGCCCCTTCCCCCGAGGCTCCCCCTCAACTCAGCGCAGACAACCAAGCATTGAGCTGCGCCGTGGTCAACGCCGCCACTTGGCCCGACGTCAGGGCGTTGGCCTGCGCGGTGCTCAGGGCGGCCAGATGGGCCGTGGAAAGACCCGCGAGCTGGGCGGTGGCAAGGGCCGTGACCTGGGCGGTGGTCAGCTCACGGATATCGTTGGTGGACAGGCTGCTCAACTGATCGGTGCTCAGGGCCTGGATTTGGGCAGAGCCGAACGCCGCGACTTGGGTGCTGGAGAGCGCCGACAGGGCCCGGGTGGCCAGACCGGCGATTTGGGTCGTGGTCAAGGCTCCAACCTGGGTCTTGGACAACTCCGCCACGTCGGCCGTGGTCAGGCCGGCGAGTTGGGTGGTCGTCAAGGCCTGCACCTGGGCGGTGGACAGGGCCCCCACCTGGGCGCTGGAGAAGGCCGACAAAACGGTGGTCCCCAGCCCCGCCACCTGACTGGTGCTCAAGGCCGCAACCTGGGTTGCCGTCAGCGCCGCCACGGTGCTGGTGGCCAGAGCCCCCATCTGAGCCGTGGTCAACCCGCGGATCTGAAGCGTAGACAGGGCGCTGATCTGAGCGGTGCCCAAGCCCTGGACCTGATCCGTGCCCAACGCGCCAAGCTGGGCGGCGCTGAGGCCGGCAACCTGAGTCTTGGTCAAGGACGCAAGCGCCGCTGAGGTCAAACCGCTCACCTGGGCCGTGCTCAGGGCGCCCACCTGGGTCGCGCTCCATTCCCGAAGGTCGGTGCTTGACAGCGCCGACAGTTGGGCCGTGGTCAGGGCTCCCACCTGCCCGGTCGCGAGGCCCGCCATCTGGCTACTGGACAGCGCCGCAAGGTTGGTTGTGGACAAGCTCGAGAGCTGATCGGTGCTCAGGGCAGCAACCTGGGTCTTGGTCAGCTCGGCAATGTCCGCCGTGCTCAAGGCGTTGATCTGGTCGGACGCCAGGGCCCGGATCTGGGCCGTGGTCAGGCCGGCGCTCTGGGCCGAGGTCAGGGCCGAAAGGTTGGCCGTGGACAGGGCCGAGAGCTGGGCCGTGGTCAGAGCCGCAATCTGGGTCACGCTCAGTTCGCGAATATCTGCCGTGCTCAGGCTGTTGAGCTGGTCGGTGGTCAGACCCGCCATTTGCGCCGACCCCAGGCCGGCCACCTGGGCCGAAGTCAGGGCCGAGAGGGCGGCCGTCCCCAGGCTCCCCATCTGGGTGGCGGCCAGCGCGCCGACCTGGGTCTTGGACAACCCGGCCACCCCGACCGTGCCCAGGGCCGCCACTTGTGCGGTGGTCAAGGCCTTCACCTGGGTCTCGCTAAGGGCGGACATCTGCGCCGTCCCCAGGGACTGGATCTGGTCCGACCCCAAAGCCGCGATCTGAACCGTGCTCAAGCCTGCGACCTGGGTCTTGGTCAAGCCCGAGAGCGCGGTGGAACTCAACGCCGCTACCTGGGCCGTGGTCAGGCGTCCCAGTTGGGTGGCGCTCAGGTCGCGGATTTCCGCCGTCGTCAGGGCACTCACCTGCGCGGTGGACAGAGCCTGGATCTGGCCCGAGGTCAGCCCCCCCATCTGGGCGCTGGAGAGCGCCGAAAGGGTGGCCGTGCTCAGACCCGCCACCTGAGTGGTGCTCAGGGCGGCCACTTGGGTGGCCGTCAGAGCCGCGAGGGCACTGGTGGCCAAGGCGCCCAACTGGTCGGTGGACAAGGCCTGAACCTGGGTGGCTCCCAGGGCCGCAACCTGCGCCGAGCCGAGCCCCGCAACCTGCGCGGTGCCCAACGCGGCGATCTGCGCCGTGGTCAGGCCCCCCACCTGGGTCTTGGTCAGGCCGCCCAGTGCGGCCGAACTCAGGCTGGCTACCTGGGCCGTGCCCAGCGCCGCCATCTGGCTGGAGCCGAACTCCCTGGCATCAGCGGCCGACAGCGAGGCCAGTTGGGTGGTGGTCAGGGCGCCCAGTTGGGCCGTCCCCAGGCCAGAGACTTGGGAGCTGGTCAGGGCCGCCAGGGTCGCGGTGCCCAGCCCGGCGATCTGGGCCGTAGACAGGGCGCCGACCTGGGTCTTGCTCAACTCGGCCAGATCGGCCGTGCCGAGAGCGTTGATCTGATCGGTGGTCAGCGCCTGAACCTGGGCCGTGGTCAGGGCCGCCACCTGGGCACTGGACAGCGCCACCACGTTGGCCGTGGACAAAGCCGCCAGTTGGGCAGTGCCCAAGGCCGCCACCTGGGTGTTGGTCAGCTCGCGCACATCAAGGGTGGACAGGGCGTTCAACTGGTCGGTGGTCAGGGCCGCCACCTGGGTGGCGCCAAGGGCGGCGCTCTGGAGGCTCGTCAGCGCCCCCAGGTTGGTCGAGGACAAGGCGGTGATCTGGGCCGTGCTCAGGGCCTTAACCTGGGTTTCGGTCAGCTCGCGCATGTCCGTTGTGCTCAGGCTGTTCAACTGATCGGTGGTCAGGGCCGCCACCTGGGCGGAGCCCAAGCCGGCCACTTGAGCCGAGGACAAGGCGACCAGGGCGGTGGTCCCCAGGCTCGCGACTTGCGCCGTGGTCAGAGCCCCCACCAGGGTCTTGGACAGCCCGGCCACGGCAGTGGTGGTCAAGACGCCCATCTGAGCGGTGGTCAGCGCCGCCACCTGGGCGGTAGACAAGGCGCTGGTCTGGGTGGTGCCCAGCGCCTGGATCTGCGCGGTCCCCAAGGCCGCCACCTGGGCCGTGGTCAGGCCACTGATGTGGGTACTGGTCAAGCCGGCCAGCGCGGCGGTGCCCAGAGCGGCACTTTGGGCGGTGGTCAGGGCGCCCAGTTGGGTCCCGGTCAGTTCACGGGCATCGGCCGCCGACAACGAGGCGATCTGATCGGTAGCCAGGGCCTGGAGTTGGCTCGTGGTCAAGGCCCCCATCTGCTTGCTGGTGAGTGCCGCCAAGGCGTCGGTCTTGAGACCGGCCACTTGGCTGGTGGTCAGCGCCGCCACCTGCGACACCGACAGCTTGTGCGGGCCCCCGTCAATTCCTTTGAGTTTTAACCTTGCGGCCGTACTCCCCAGGCGGAGTGCTTCATGCGTTAGCTGCGACACCGAGGTACATGTACCCCGACATCTAGCACTCATCGTTTACGGCGTGGACTACCAGGGTATCTAATCCTGTTTGCTCCCCACGCTTTCGCGCCTCAGCGTCAATACCGCGCCAGGTGGCCGCCTTCGCCACTGGTGTTCCTCCCAATATCTACGAATTTCACCTCTACACTGGGAATTCCACCACCCTCTCACGGATTCAAGCTAGACAGTATCAAAGGCATTTCCAGGGTTGAGCCCTGGGCTTTCACCTCTGACTGATCTAACCGCCTACGCGCTCTTTACGCCCAGTGATTCCGAACAACGCTTGCCCCCTTCGTATTACCGCGGCTGCTGGCACGAAGTTAGCCGGGGCTTCTTCTGGTGTTACCGTCATCATCTTCACACCCGAAAGAGCTTTACAACCCGAAGGCCTTCTTCACTCACGCGGCATGGCTGCGTCAGGGTTTCCCCCATTGCGCAATATTCCCCACTGCTGCCTCCCGTAGGAGTCTGGGCCGTGTCTCAGTCCCAGTGTGGCTGATCATCCTCTCAGACCAGCTACCGATCGTCGCCTTGGTGGGCCATTACCCCGCCAACTAGCTAATCGGACGCGGGCCGATCTTGGAGCGAAATTCTTTCCCCCGAAGGGCGTATACGGTATTAGTCCTCGTTTCCAAGGATTATTCCGTACTCCAAGGTACGTTCCCACGTGTTACTCACCCGTGCGCCACTCATCCCGAAGGATGCGTTCGACTTGCATGTGTTAGGCCTGCCGCCAGCGTTCGTCCTGAGCCAGGATCAAACTCTCAAGTTAACCTCGAAAGCCGAGCCTTTTCTCAATCACTTATACTTGGCCATAAGAACTTCAAAGGTATCGAACGAGTCGATATTCTTTTCGTCTTACTCAAGATGAGCGGTTGAGGAAGATCTCTCTTCCGACAGCCCCGGTTCCCCGAGAGCCGCCCGCCCATCTCTTTCGATCGCGTTTTCTTTTACAATGTCAAACAGCAGACCGGCGAACCGGCAATATTGACTAAGCACTTAGTTTCGACTACCGTCACATCGTCCGATGCTTCGTTCGTCGTCACCAAGGCGGCGGTTTTTACTAGCACCGCCCCACCGTGTCAACCGCTTTTTTTAGGGCCGCCACACCGACCAAAACCAGCAAGGCGCCCCGGGCGGTCAACCCGGAAGGCAAGGAAACTACTCCCCGCCCCGTTCCAGCGTCAAGCCCTTTTCCCGGATCCGCTTGGCCGTTGTTCCCAAAGGGAAAAAAGCCGCTACAAAACCCGAGGAGCCTGCCCCCGAAACCCCTCGGCGCCGTTGTCGGTGCGTCGGGAGGGCGGGTTATACGGGGGTGACGCCGCCCACGCAAGCGAAAAACACCGATAAAATGAGGCTTATTCGGCTGCCGATGCTCCCCTGCTGGCGTCGGGCGCGTGGCACGCCACCCGACGCCATGCCCGCCTAGTTCGCCTACTCGCGACCTGGAAGTGGGTCGCCGTCACCAAGAACGCTGTTTAGTTTACCACCACGCGGCGGTTCGACAAGGTGCGAGCATCTTCGTGACGACCGAGGCTAGCGCAGCTCCTCGCCCAGACCAAACGAGGCGAGGCCTGTTCTTGACCTTCCTGCTCACTCATTATAGTGGCGGATCGACGGCACGACGCTACGGTTGCGACGGGTCACATCCTTCAGGGTGACAGGGGTGAACATAGCGGATATCTCGGCGCCCTTTCCTCACTTTGGCAGCCGCACGGGCGGATTACCGGAAAACGTACGATACTCAACGTCTTTAAGAGATACCTTTTCTTATTTTTTCTTCTGTTGGGGGTGGGGGATGGAGGATTGGAAAAAGTTTTGGGGGAAGGCCCGGCCCAAGGGAAAGATCGGGGCTCACCCGGCGCTTTATCATGCCCTAGATGTCGCCGCATGCGTCGAGGCCCTCCTGAAAGCCGACCCAGGCCGGGAAGCGCTGTGGGCCGCCACCCTGGGGGTGGAGCGCGAGACAGCAAGAGCCGTGGCGGTTTGTTGCGCGGCGGTTCATGATCTCGGCAAGCTCTCGGCCCCTTTTCAAATCAAGGTGCCGGCGCTGTGGCCGTCGTGCCTGGGGCAGCCTGCCAGTCCCCCGTCCCCGTCTCACGACACGGCCGGGTGGCTGTGGTGGCAGGCCAAGGCCCCGAGCGAGGCCACGTCCCTTGCCCCCTTGATGCGAGCGGCGTTCGGACACCATGGGGAGCCGCCGCACAAAAGCGATGATCTCAGCCCCTTACGCCTTGCCATGGCTTTCCCTCCGGCAGCCTCAGAGGTGGCGGCGGAGTTTGTCCGGTGGGTGTTCCAAACCCTGCCGCAAAGGCCGATCCCGGTGCTGCGTGAGGATCGAGCCACGGCGGCCTCGTTTCTGCTAGCCGGCTTGGTCACGCTGGGCGATTGGCTTGGATCCTCGCAAACGTGGTTTGAGTACACGGCCCCCGATCTGACATGGGGGGCCTATTGGGCCAAGGCGCAAGCTCAGGCCCAAAAGGCGGTGGCCGCCGCTGGGCTTCAGCCCGCCCTTTCGGCGGCGCGGCTGGGCTATACCGACCTGGGGATCGACAAACCGCCAACGCCGTTACAGGCTTGGGCCCAGGACGTCGCCCTCCCCGAGGGACCGCTCCTGGTGGTCTTGGAAGATCTGACGGGGAGCGGCAAAACCGAGGCCGCCTTGATGCTGGCCCATCGGTTGATCGCCAGCGGACGTGCCCAGGGGCTGTACTTCGCCCTGCCGACTCAGGCCACCGCCAATGCGTTGTTTGATCGCTTGGCCCGGGTGATACGCGCCTTCTTTGCCCCCGACACCACACCGTCGTTGGCCCTAACGCACGGCGATAGAGCTATGCACCCGGGCTTTCGCGCGGCTCTCAACCGGGGAGCGGCGCTTGGCTTTGAAGCAAGCCAGAAGAGGCAGGAAAAGCCAGAGGGAGACACGGTGGCGGACATCTCGGCGGAAGCCCAGTGTGCGGCTTGGGTCGGGGAAGACCGGCGCCTCAGCTTTCTTGCCGATATCGGCGCCGGCACCTTAGACCAAGCCTTGCTCGCCATTTTGCCGGCGCGCCACGCGGCCGTGCGGCGTTGGGGGCTGCTGGGCAAGGTGCTAATCCTTGATGAAATCCACGCCTACGACGCCTACATGGGCGAGGAAATCATCGCCCTGATTGAAGCGCACGCCGCCGAGGGCGGACACACCTTGCTGCTTTCCGCCACCCTCCCCCAGAACAGGCGCCGAGCCTTGGAGGAGGCGTTCCACCGGGGGACCAGCACACCACGTCCGGCCTCACGCGGCTTCGGCGCCGCAGGACAGGCGCTGGCCGCCAAGTTCGCCCACCCTCCCAAGCCCCCTCCCCCGCCCCCGGAAGGCTTCCCCCGGGCCGGCGTGGTCAGCGCAGACCACCAAACGGCGGATTTTCCGCCCCCTTGGCCGGCGCGGATACGACGGTTGCCCGTGAAGCGCGTGGACAGCATCGACCAAGCCCTCGCCCAGGTCGCCGCCGCCGCCCGGGCGGGCCAAGCCGTTTTACTGCTGCGCAACACCGTGGACGAGGCCCTGTCCAGCCATGCCGCCCTGCGCGCCCTTGGGCTTGAGCCCTGGCTCTTTCACGCCCGCTTTGCCTTGGGCGATCGCCAGAACATTGAGCGCCGGGTGATGGAGACCTTTGGCCGCGAGAGCACGCCCGAGCAACGCCGGGGACAGATCCTGGTCGCAACCCAAGTGGTTGAGCAATCGCTTGATCTTGATTTCGACGCCCTTTTCACCGACCTCGCCCCGATCGACCTGCTGATCCAGCGGGCCGGCCGCTTGTGGCGCCACCTCCGCGCCCTGCGGCACGGCGCGCCCGTGCTGCACGTCATCGCGCCCGAGCGGAGCGATCCCGCCGCCTGGGTCCGCCACCTGCCCCCGGGAACGGCAGCGGTCTACCAAGACCTGGGCGTCCTGTGGCGCACGGCGGAAACCCTCGAGGCCGAGGGAGCCTTGGACCTCCCCGAGCGCGCCCGGACCCTGATCGACGCTGTTTATGACGCAACCCGAGCCGCCCCCCTCCCCGATGCCGTGGCCCGGGCGGCCGAAGAAGCCCAAGGCAAGGCCTATGCCCATCAAAGTCTGGCACGGACCCAGGTTCTACCGCGCCACGAGGGCTACCGCCGGGTCTCGGCCTGGGAGGACGACCGGCGGGTGATGACCCGCTGGGGCGAGCCAACGGTTTCGGTCGTTCTGGCACGCCTGGAGGATGGCCATCCGGTCCCCTGGTGTCCCGCCCCTGCGGAGGCGCCGCAGGATATGGGCTGGCGCCTGTCGCGGGTTACCCTGCGGGCTCACCAGATTGCCGCCGATCCCGATCCGCTGCCGGCTCTGGCGGCCCTGCGGGCGTCGTGGCCGGCTTGGGAGCGGGACATGCCGATCGTGCTCCTGCACCCGGACGGCAACGACGTGTGGTCCGCCTCGGCGCGTGATGACCGGGGGCGGCCGGTGAGGCTTCGGTATAGTCGGGAAAGGGGAGCGTCTTTTGGGGAAGAGTGAAGGGGAAAAGGAAGGCTGGGGAGGCGCGGCCTCCCCAGCCTTCCTTTTTATTTCTTGCCAACGCTCCCTTCTCCCCTACCCTTTCCTCAAGCCCCTTTGTTCCCTGGACCGCCTCACGTTGCCCCCAGGGATGAACCGGTTTTAAGGGTTGGGAACAACCTTCCGAAAGGGGAGTTCCCTGCCGTTTGCAGGGATGAACACTAAAAATAAGATCGTCGAGAGTTGGGGAGGGGCGACGCCCCAGCTTTCGTTGATCGAGCTTCTTCAACAAAAACACCATTGACGATTACCTCCTCCTCCCCCATCCTTATGCCATAAGGTTTTAAGGGTAGGAGAAACCCGATGCCTTTTAGCCTGCTGGACAACCCGTGGATCCCCGTGCGTCGGGCGAGTGGGAAACATGAACTGATCCGCCCGGACCAGATCACCGAAGGCATCGAGAGCGACCCCGTGGTGGATGTGGCAGCGCCCCGGCCCGATGTGTCGGCGGCGCTGCGAGAGATGCTGGTCGGGCTGTTCACGACGACCCGTGCCCCCGAGACCGAGGCGGACTGGGAAGAGACGTACCGTCATCCGCCGTCGCCCGAGATGGTGCGCGAGGCCCTGGCGCCGTTGGCGCCGGTGATGCAGCTCGATGGGGAGGGGCCGCGCTTCTTCCAAGATCAGGAGGCCTTGGCGGGAGAAGCCCTGGGGGTGGAGGCGTTATTCATCGACGCCCCAGGGGAGGAAACCATCAAAAACAACAAAGATTTGTTCGTCAAGCGCGGCAAGATCACCGTGCTCTCGCGTCCAGCGGCGGCCTGGGCGCTGGTCACCTTGCAGACCTACGCCCCCTCGGGGGGGGCTGGACATATGACATCCCTGCGGGGCGGCGGGCCTCTGACCACAATGCTGCTGCCGCCCGCCACCCCAACCACCGACACCCTATGGCATCGCGTATGGCTTTCTGTCGAAAGCGCCGCGCAGCTTGAGGCCCGCCGGGTGGGACAGCCCGACGGAGGAATCGAGACCATCTTTCCCTGGGCCGGACCAACCCGGGTCTCGGGCAAGGGCGGGGGACGTACCACCCAGGCCCAGGTGGATCCCCTGCACGTTTATTGGGGAATGCCGCGCCGCCTGAGGCTCTTATTCCGCCCAGCGGTCCCCGGGGAGGTGTGTGACCTAACCGGGCTGGCCGATCCGGTGATGGTCGAGGGCTTTATCATGCGGCCCTACGGCTTTCAGTACGGCGAAGGGGGCTTTCAGCATCCACTCAGCCCCTATTACCGGCTAAAGCCCGGCGCCCCGTGGCTGCCGGTGCATGGCGGTCCCTCAGGGGTCGGCTATCGCGACTGGTTAGCCCTGGTGACGGGTGACACGGCCCTAGCGGAGAGGTCTTTGCGTCGTCCGGCTCAGGCTGTGAGCACCGCGCGCGACCGCCTGCGCCGCCTCGGTGTTCGCACAGGGGCTCGACTCTCGGCGGCAGGCTTCGACATGGACAACATGAAAGCGCGCGGCTGGGTGGACGCCCAAATGCCGCTGTTGGTGGGTGAAACCGAAGAGGCCCAGCAAAACCAGGACACCCAGGCCCGCCTTCTGGTGGCCGGGGCCGGGGTGGTCGCGGGAGCGGTCGGGTATGCGGTCAAAATGGCCTTGTTTGATGCACCCAAAGACGCCCGGGGTGACTTTTCGGCGCTTCAAGACCGCCTGTGGGCCGACACCGAGCCCGCCTTTTTGCAGGCGTTGGAAGTGATCAACCGCCCCTCCCCCAGCCCCGAGGTGGCACGCCAAGCGTTTTTACGGGTCCTGGAACGCGCAGCGCTGGCCATTTTTGATGCGAATGCGCCGGTGGAAGGGGTGGAGCACGGGGCCTTTCGGCGTGTTGTGCAGGCCCGAGGCTGGCTGACCGGCCATTTTGTCCCGGCGACCAAGACCGGCAAGACCCTGTATGCCGCCCTGGGGCTGGCGCTGCCACAAGCAGCGACCTCCAAGGGCAAAAGCAAAAGGAAACCCGCCGCATGACAAAAGTTTCTTTTGATCCCGGAGCCCTGGCTCTGGAGTGGTGGACAACGGCGCAAAGGGATCGCGGTGCCTTGGCGCGTCTGCGCCGTTGCACCAGCGTGACCGAAGCCTTGCTGGAGAGCCCCACCGTGCTCTTGTGGCGCTGCTTTGGCGCTCAAGACAAATCCTGGGCTCTGCTTCGGGCCGGAGTCATGGCCGCTGTTCTGGCCCATGTGCGCGACGACGCCCCCCTCCCGGTGGCCCGCGTCCTGGGCGAGGACAAGGGCGGGAGCCCCTTGCTCTCGGAGGGACGCCTGCGCCGCTTGCTGTTGGTGCCGGACATTGACAGCGCTCCCGATGAGGTATTGCAGGCCCACAGTCGGCTCGTGCGTTTTTTACGCGGAAAAGTCAATGTCTCTGATTTAGCGGCATCACTTTACTGGTGGAACGACCGAACACGTCAGAGATGGGCCTTCCAATACTACCACGTTGATCCCCCTAGGTCTGATGCTCCCGATCTTTCTCTTTTTCCCGCTGGTGGAGAAGCCCCATGACGACCTTTGTCCAAATTCACGCCCTGACCGCCTACCCGGCTGCCAACCTCAACCGCGATGACAGCGGGCGGCCCAAGACGGTCACTATGGGCGGCGTGCCCCGCTTGCGTGTGTCGAGCCAATCGTTGAAGCGGGCGTGGCGGACCTCGGACGCATTTCAGCAAGCCCTTGACGGTCACTTGGGCCAGCGCACCAAACGCTTGGGCGACGAGGTCGTCTTGCCGCACCTCCTCGACCGGGGCATGACGCGCGAACGGGCCGAGGCGGTGGCCAAGGCGATCGCCGATGTGTTCGGTAAGCTGGAGGGCGACGACAAAAATCCCCTGCATCTGCGGCAACTGGCCTTTATTAGTCCCGAGGAACGCGCCGCCGCCCTAGCCCTGGCCGATCGAGCCTTGGCCGGGGAGGCGGTCGAGAAGGAAAAAATCCCCGCAGACGCCGTGTTGCGCCGCGCCGACACCGCCGCCGACATTGCCATGTTTGGCCGGATGCTGGCCGACGATCCTCGCTACAACCGCGAAGCGGCCGTGCAGGTGGCCCATGCCATCACCACCCACCGCGTGGTGGTGGAAGACGATTACTTCACCGCCGTGGACGACCTGAAGGCCGAGGGCGATGCCGACGACACCGGGGCCGGCCATGTCGGGGTGCAGGAGTTCGGCTCGGGCCTGTTTTATCTGTATGCCTGCATTAACCGCGACCTACTACGCGCCAACCTGAAAGGAGACACGGGCCTGGCCGACACCGCCGAGCAAGCACTGGTGCGGGCCATGGCCACGGTGGTGCCCAAGGGCAAGATCAACGCCTTTGCCCACCACACCCGGGCCAGCCTTGTTCTGGTGGAACACGGTCACTTCCAGCCCCGCGGCTTGTCGACAGCGTTCCTCAAGCCGGTGCGGGGCGAGACTATCATGTCCGAGTCCATCCAAGCCCTAAAAGCGCAGCGTCACGCCTTTGATACGGCGTATGGCGAAACCCCGGCCCATGCCGTGCTTGATACCACCGGGGTGTGGGACGAGCGCTCGGCCACGGTGACGTCGCTGGAGGCCCTGCTGGCGTTTGTCAAGGAGGGGCGGAGATGACGCTGTTCTTGACCCTCACCTTGTATGCGCCCCTGGCGGCCTTTGGTGCAATCGCGGTGGGCGAAACCCGCCCAAGCTGGCCGCGACCGGGGCGCTCGGCGGTGCTGGGAGTGGTGGCGGCCGCCCTGGGCCTCGCGCGTGACGAGGAGGAGGCCCTGGCAAGCCTGGGGCGCGACCTAGGCCTTGCGGTGCGCGACGACGCCCCGGGTCAGCCCCTCAGCGACTACCACACGACCCAGGTTCCTGCGCAAAAACGCGGCCGGGTCCATCGCACGCGCCAGGAGGAACTGGCGGCACCGGACCTCAACACCATCTTGTCGCAGCGCGAGTATCGGACAGACGCTCTGCACAGCGTCGCCTTGTGGCGCCGGCCCACGGCCGATCCGGCGGGACCGTCGCTGGAGGCCGTGGCCCAAGCTCTACGGCGGCCGGGGTTTGCGCCTTATCTGGGACGGCGGAGTTGTCCCTTCGGCCTGCCCCTCGACCCCCAACTGATTGAAGCAGCAACGGCGGCCGAGGCCCTAGCGGCCCGGGTCGTGAAAGCACCGGAGCAAGCCCTGCGCACCCGGCTCAAGGCCACGGGGCAGCGTCTCGCCGTCGATCTTGATGCCCCCGATCGCGCCTTACGTCACCAACCGTCCGAGCGGATCGAAACCCGGCGCGACGAGCCCCTCTGCTGGGGCCGGCGACAGTTTCGCGAGCGCGCGGTGGCGGTCTTCACACCCAAAACGACAGAGGAGGCCCGGTCATGATCCCCTGGACCCTCAGCCGGGTGTCGATCCGCAAAACGGTCGCCACGCGAGCGCTGGTTGGGCTGCTTTTACCCGAGGGACCAGACAAGCCGGTCGCCCCGGCCACCGGACATCGCCTCATCTGGTCGTTGTTCGCCGATGCGCCGGACCGATCGCGCGATTTCCTGTGGCGGGCCCTGGACCCCGGCCGCTTCCTGGTCTTGTCGCATCGGCCGCCTTGCGATCCGCATGGCCTGTTCGACATCGACACCAAGCCCTTTGACGTGCGCTTTCGGGCGGGACAACGGCTGGATTTCTCGCTGCGGGCCAACCCGACCGTGGCCCGACGGCGCGAGGGGCGTCGCTCACAACGCTGCGATGTGGTTATGAACGCCCTGCACGCCCTCCCCCCCGACGAAGACCGCCGCACCGCCCGCCCCCGCCTGGAGCGCGAGCAGGGGGTGGCGTGGCTGGAGGCGCGGGCGGCCGCGTGCGGCTTTGCCCTCGCCCGTCACGACGACACCCCCCTGGTGCGTGTCACCGGCTATCGGCCGCATCGCCTCGCCCGCTCGGGGGCAGAGCCCCTCCGGTTCTCCAGCCTGGATCTTGATGGCACCCTGACCGTCATTGATCCCGAGCGGCTTTATGCCAGCATCCAGCGCGGGATCGGCAGCGGCAAAGCCTTCGGCTGCGGCCTGCTCCTGGTGCGCCCGGCGCTGTCGTGAGGGAGGCCCCCCAGAATGACCAACGGCCTGCCAGGATTGACACCCCCGCGTCCCCTGCCCCTCAAGGATCGGGCGGGCTTGGTGTTCATCGAAAAAGGTCAGCTTGATGTGATCGACGGTACCTTTGTGATCGTCGATGCCACGGGGGTGAGGACGGTCATCCCCGTGGGCGGCGTGACCTGCCTTATGCTGGAGCCGGGCACGCGGGTCAGCCATGCTGCCGTGGCTCTGGCGGCACGAGCAGGAACCTTGATGATTTGGGTGGGCGAGGCCGGGGTGCGCTTGTATGCCGCTGGTCAGCCCGGGGGAGCGCGCTCCGATCGCCTGCTCTATCAGGCCCGCTTGGCCCTGGAGGACGGGCCGCGTCTTGCCGTGGTGCGGCGGATGTATGAGATCCGCTTTGGCGAGCCGGCCCCGGAACGCCGCTCGATCGACCAACTCCGGGGGATCGAGGGAGCCCGGGTGCGCGCCCTCTACAAAGGACTGGCGCAGCAATACAACGCGACCTGGGATGGCCGCCTCTACGACCCCGACGACTTCGAAAGCGGCGACCTTGCCAATCGCTGCCTCTCCGCCGCCACAGCCTGCTTGCACGCGCTGGCCGAGGCGGCGATCTTGGCCGCAGGCTACGCTCCCGCCATCGGCTTTCTTCACACCGGTAAACCCCGCTCGTTTGCCTATGATATCGCAGATCTCTTCAAGTTCGACACCGTGGTCCCCGTCGCCTTCCGTGTGACGGGCGCGGTTCAGACCCATCGCCCCATCGAGGGACGGCCCGTTGGCGACCCGGTGCGCGCGGTGCGCCTTTTGTGCCGTGATGCGTTTCGTCGAACCCGCCTCTTGGAAAAAATCATTCCAACCATTGAGGACGTGCTGGCCGCCGGAGGGTTGACGGTCCCCGACCCTGCCCCGGAGGCCCAGCCGGTGGCGATCCAGGAAAGGCCTTCAGGAGATGTTGGTCATCGTGGTTGAAAATGCGCCGCCTCGTTTGCGAGGACGGCTTGCCGTATGGCTGCTCGAAGTTCGCGCTGGGGTCTATGTCGGGGACTACGGCGCCCGAATACGCGACATGATCTGGCGGCAGGTCCAGGAAAACATCGGCGACGGCAACGGCGTGATCGTGTGGAGTGCCCCCACCGATGCCGGATACGACCTGGACACCTGCGGAGCCCATCGCCGAATTCCCGTCGATTTCGATGGTCTACGTCTGGTTTCCTTCCTCCCTCCCCCCACCCAGGGAACACCGGACAAGCAAGAACAATAAGGGTACAAAATTCGGTGCGCTGATTGACATCAGAAAGAGCCTATGATTACAATCCTTTCCAGGAAGAGTGTTCCCCGCCTGCGCGGGGATGAACCGCCTTCTGGGATGTCGAGCTAACCCCCCGGCAAGTGTTCCCCGCCTGCGCGGGGATGAACCGCTCTGCCCTTGTCCTGGGACGCGGTTTCGGCCGTGTTCCCCGCCTGCGCGGGGATGAACCGGCGGTTGGCCTCGACCGCGTCCTTGTTGGGGGGTGTTCCCCGCCTGCGCGGGGATGAACCGGCCGGGCGCTCGAAAAAGTCCTCGCGGTACAGTGTTCCCCGCCTGCGCGGGGATGAACCGCCCCCCTCGTGCCCCAAAATGCTCTCCAAGAGGTGTTCCCCGCCTGCGCGGGGATGAACCGGAGGATATCTATAACGATCCTACGATTACCCAGTGTTCCCCGCCTGCGCGGGGATGAACCGGCATCAGCGTATTTTTCGACCCGATCTTGTCGGTGTTCCCCGCCTGCGCGGGGATGAACCGGTAGGCGTCGGCAAGCGCCTGGAGGTCGGACGGTGTTCCCCGCCTGCGCGGGGATGAACCGCGCATCCGGCGTCACTAGCAGGGATTTTTGCCGTGTTCCCCGCCTGCGCGGGGATGAACCGAATATCACTCTCGCCCGCTCGCTTTTTGGGCCAGTGTTCCCCGCCTGCGCGGGGATGAACCGGCGATGGACGGGCACTTTACTCGGCCGGAAGAGTGTTCCCCGCCTGCGCGGGGATGAACCGGCGCGGGAACCGAGTTTTAAGCGGCTCCAGATGTGTTCCCCGCCTGCGCGGGGATGAACCGTCTTGCAACATATACTGGGCACCGCCGCCCAGGTGTTCCCCGCCTGCGCGGGGATGAACCACCCCATAGGCGCCCCGGACCCCGCCTAGAGGCGATGCCTCTAGACCTCCCTTTTTCTTGTTGATTGATAAAAGAAAAAGAGGGTTTGGGGGGGCATCGCCCCAAAAAAAAATCGGGCGCCAGCCCGATATCCGCCAAGCGCATCGCCCAAAACCCCTTGATAGCGTCTCCACCAAGCAATACTCTCTCAGGGAGAACCCTTCCCCGGAGCCCCGTCATGCTGCCACCGGTCCTGGAACTCTATGCCCTCTGGCACCCCCGAGACGACCGGCAGGCGCGGCCGCTGGCCGAAGCCTTGGTGGACCACTACCATGGCGACCTGTTCTCCGGGCTGATCGGCGGCGCGATTGAGGTTTGCTTTCGCTCGGAAGGCTGGGGAAACGAGGCCGACAGCGCACCGCGTCCCCTGGTCCTGCCCGGCGACGCGGGACCGCTCCCCCCGGCGGCGTATGGGGCAGTGTTGTGCTTCCTGGGGCCGGGCCTGGCTCGGGCCGTCGCCCAGCCGGGGCCGTGGCGCGATGTTCTCCAAGCCCTCATAACCCGGGCGCACCACGACCCCAATCGGGTCATTCTGCGGGCCGTGGCGCTGGAAGGCGATCCGCTGGCGCGGGAGCCCTTGCGCGGCTGGTTTGGCGCCACCCAACTTCTCGCCAGCCCCGATCCACTGGCGCCGAAAGAGGACAGGGCCGATACCCTGTGCCGCGACCTATCCCAATCCTTGGCGCAGGCCCTGACCTGGAACGCGCAAGCGCCAGGGCGCATCCAGATTTTTCTTAGCCACACCAAACACGCGGCCCCGGGGGAACGTGAGAGCTTGGCGGCGTTTGTCGCTGGGGTGCGGCGGATCATCGGCAATACCCGCCTGGGGCTGTTCTTCGATGCCAACGTGTTGCAGCCGGGCGACGACTGGGCGCAGGTGTTGGAGAGGCACGCGGCGACCAGCGCCCTCCTGGTGTTGCGCACCGACCATTATGCCGAACGCCTGTGGTGCCAGCAGGAGGTGGCGACGGCAAAAACCCTGGGCATGCCGGTGGTAGTGCTCGATGCCTTGGAGCGGAGCGAAAGCCGGGGCTCGTTTTTGCTCGACCACGCCCCGCGCCTGCGGGCCACCAAAACGGGTCCCCGTTGGGACGAAGCCCCGGTGCGCCGCGCCCTCGGCGTCCTGGTGGACGAGTGCCTCAAGCGGGCCCTGTGGCACCACCAAGCGGCGTTGGCCGGACCCGAGGCTGGAGTGGACTGGTGGGCTCCCCACGCTCCCGAACCTTTGACCCTCACCCACTGGCTGAACAAGCATCCCTCGTCCCGAGGCCAGAGGGTGATCTTGCACCCCGATCCGCCGTTGACCCAACGCGAGACCGAGGCGCTGGAAGCGGTGGCGGGCCTGGCCAAGCCCCCTCTTACCCTCACCATCCTGACCCCACGCACCCTGGCCGCCCGCCCCTCCTCCCTGGACCGCCTGCCCCTGGAGGGCAAGCGCCTGGGCCTGTCCGCCTCGGATCAGGTGCCGGACCTGGGCCGGCGGGGCCTGGATCGGCGACACCTCCGGCTCGCCCTGGCCGAGATGGCCCGCTTGGTGCTTCTCGACGGCGGCACATTGGCCTGGGGGGGCCACCTGGAGCCCGAAGGCTTAACCCCACTGCTGTTGGAGGAAGTGCGCCGCTATGGGCACAGCGGCAGCGGCCAAAACACCCCGGCGTCCGACCTCCCCTTGCTGGTGGTGCTGGCATGGTCGGTACACCGCGCCACCCCCTTGAGCGTCTTGGAAGCGACCGACGCCCAGTTGGGCAGCTTTGGCCGGCTGATCTGCCTCAACCGAACCGGCGAGGAGATCCCGTTTTGGAGCGAGCGCGACGAGGCGCCCCAGCCCGTCTCCGATCCCCAGAGTATCGCCGAAAGCCTGTCGGCACTGCGCACCACCTTGACCACCCTGACCTGTGCCCGCTTGATGATCGGCGGGCGCTGCCAGGGCTTTACCGGCCGAGCTCCTGGCTTAGTGGAAGAGGCGATTCTCAGCCTGAAGGCCGGCCAGCCCCTCTATCTGGCGGCAGGCTTCGGCGGCGCTACCGCCGAAATCGCCCGCACTCTGGGCCTCCCGGTGGACGCCCTCCCCCAGACGGCCCCACGCAACCCCAGGCTGGACGCAAGCTTGGCCGCCCTCGCAGACCAAGCCCGCCTCACCCCCCCACGTCCCCAACGGCCTGTCCCCCGACGATCAAGCCCTCCTGGCCCGCACCCCCGCCCCAGCCACCTCGCCACCCTGGTCAGCCAAGGTTTGGGCCGCTGGGCTTCCTCATTGAAGACGCGCTAGAACCGCCTCGGCGGCTTGAGTCTTAGGATGCTGAGGGCCAAGAACTTTGCGCAACCCCGAAACCGCTTCGGCCAGCATAGCGCGGGCAAGGTCAAGCTCTTTCATCTGGGCCACGATGAGCGCCAGAATACCCTGGCTATTCAAGGTGTCCGGATGCTCAGGACCAAGAACGCGACGACGAACAGAAAGAACCTCCTCCTGCAACGCCCGCGCCCCGGCATGGTCGCCCTGGGCTTTCAGGGTTGACGCCAGATTGTTCTGGCTGGTCAAGGTGTCCGGATGCTCAGGACCAAGAACGCGACGACGAACAGAAAGAACCTCCTCCTGCAACGCCCGCGCCCCGGCATGGTCGCCCTGCGCCCAAAGGGTTGACGCCAGATTGTTCTGGCTTCTCAAGGTGTCCGGATGCTCAGGACCAAGAACGCGACGAMGAACAGAAAGAACCTCCTCCTGCAACRCCCGCGCCCCGGCATGGTCGCCCTGGGCAGAAAGGGTTRACGCCAGATTGTTCTGGCTGCTCAAGGTGTCCGGATGCTCAGGACCAAGAACGCGACGACGAACAGAAAGAACCTCCTCCTCCAACGCCCGCGCCCCGGCAGGATCGCCCTGGGCTTTCAGGGTTCCCGCCAGATTGTTCTGGCTGGTCAAGGTGGCCGGATGCTCAGGACCAAGAACGCGACGACGAACAGAAAGAACCTCCTCCTGCAACGCCCGCGCCCCGGCAAGGTCGCCCTGGGCGCGCAGGGTTTCCGCCAGATTGTTCTGGCTGCTCAAGGTGGCCGGATGCTCAGGACCCAAAAGCCGGCGGTGCGTTTCGACCACGGTATGGTATGCGTCCCGAGCCGGACCGGCGAGGCCGGCCTCCGAGTAAAACCAGCCAACCCACCCCAACACACCAGCCTCCGCTTCTGTCTTTGGGGCAGCGGTCAGGGCTTGAGCGTGGGGAATGAGGGGGGCGAGGTCGCTGTGGGATCGGATATCTGCCACGGCGGGTAGAATCTTCTGGAGTGCCGTGACCATGGCCTCTCGCAGTTGGCTTTGCCGGGCATCGGTATAGGCGTGCAGGACGGTGCGGCAGACCAGAGGGTGGACCTGATACATCCCGTCGGCGACCTCACACAGGGAGTGAGAGGCGGCGCCGTCTGCTGCGACAAAGGCATCGTCCTCGTTGGGTTTGTGCCCGTCCGTCTGCGCGATCACCTTTGCCAAAAAATCAAGCGGCAGGGGAAGAGAGGGGGCGCCGCAGGCGGCGAGGCGCAAGGCATCCCGTTCCTCATCCGATAAAAGGGTCAGGCTGGACAGTAAGGTGTTGGCAATGCTGACATCATGACCGTTGGGCAGTTCCAGGCGCAGCCGCTCCGCCAAGTGGAGGGCCGCGACATCCCGCTTTTGTATCCCCTCCCAGACCGTCCGATAGCCCCGTTTCTCGACCAAATGCCGCGCCACATCGACCGCCAGGGCATGCCCGGCCAACTCTTTGACAATCGACCGCGCCCAGGCCTCTTCCTGATCGTTTTTCGGCGGGGCATTGAGGGTCAGCAGGGTATAGGCTTCGGTGTCGGACAAGGCGCCGAGGTCGATTGGGGTGGCAATTTCGCCGAGGCCGCGATCGCGGGTGGTCATCAAGGTGCGTCCCGCCCTTGTCGGGGCGAACCATGCCTTGGCTTGATCGGCCGTCAGGCCATAGGGCAGATCATCCACCACCCAGAGATAGGGCTGTGCTTGGTGGTCGAGCGCCGAAACGACTGCCTGATGCAGGGCATCGGGATCGCCTTTGGGAACCGCAAGCCTGAGGGCCGTGGCCACGGTGCGGTAGGCGTCGTCCAGCCGGGCCTCTCCCGCGCCATGTTGGGAATCTTCAGCGCGACCGCCGCCGGCTCGCAGCCAAAACACACCGCCCGGCCACGCGGCGGCGAAGCGCCGGGCGTATTCTTCGGCCAACAAGGACTTGCCGATGCCGCCCATTCCCTGAACCACGGCCTCGCCGTTGCGCGGGGCCAAACCATGGGTGGTGGGAGCCAGCAGCACCGAGCCTTCGGCCAACCCGTCGTGCACCGCCCAAATCTCGCGATGCCGCCCGATAAAATGCTGAGGCCCACCGTTGCAGGGTAAGCCAACCCACCGTTTAGGGGGCGCCGCCCCCCTGCCCAACGGCGCCTCGATTGCGCAAACCGAGTCCTTGATCTTCTGGACCAAAACGCCGAGCGCATCGGGATCGTCCGATAAAGGCGACCACCGTGCACCAGTCAACCGACGCGGCACCAAATGGTCGGCCGAGGCCTCGGGATTAAGGATCAGCACCCGCTGCTGCCACTCGCGACCCGCCGCAATCAAAGCGGCGGCTAACTCCCAATCGCAGGCACGGCGGGTGCCATAGGTCTTGGAATAAAGGGCGACCAAGACCTTGCTGTAAGCGAGCCCCGTCTTGATCCGATCCGGGATGTCCGCAAAGGTGGGGATACTGCCATCATCGAACCACACCCGCAGCCCTTCGCCGCGCAGAGCCGCCACCACCACTTCCGCCCTCGCCCGGTCGGCGCTCGCGTAGCTGAAAAACACTTCATACCTTGCCTCAGCCATAGCCCCTCCGTGCCCTTACCCCTGCGAAGGGTATCGACATCGCAAAAGGAGGGCAACGGACTTCTCTCCCCCATACGGGGCAAAAAGCAAGGCTGGGGAGGCTCGCCTCCCCAGACCCCTCGTCCCCTCGGGGCCCCAGGATTGGAGGGGTCTGGGGAGGCGAGCCTCCCCAGCCTTCCCTCTTCCCCTTCCCTACCCCGCCAACCGCAAAGCCGGCGCCGGAACCGCCCGCTGCGCGGCGCCGGAATAGGCGCTCAAGGGCCGGATCAAGGCGTTGGCCTCGGCCTGCTCGATGATGTGGGCCGTCCACCCGGTGATGCGGCTCATGACGAAAATGGGCGTGAACAGGGGAATATCGAAGCCCATCAGGTAGTAGGCGGGGCCGGTGGGGAAATCGAGGTTGGGGTGGATGCCCTTTTCCTCCAGCATAGCGCGCTCTAGGGCCTCGCTGATTTCCACCCACTTCTGGCCGTGGCGGCGCTCGGCCATGGCGAGGAAGGCCTGCTTCATGGTCGGAACACGGGAATCGCCGTGCTTGTAGACCCGATGACCGAAGCCCATGATCTTGCGCTTTTCGGCCAGGGCTTGGCGCAGCCAGCCGTCGGCGCGGCCGGGGTCGCCGACTTCGAGCATCATGTGCATGACCGCCTCGTTGGCCCCGCCGTGGAGCGAGCCCTTGAGGGCGCCGATGGCGGCGGTAACGGCGCTGTACATATCCGACAAGGTGGAGGTGACAACCCGGGCGGTGAAGGTCGAGGCGTTGAAGCTGTGCTCGGCGTAGAGGATCAGCGAGATCTCAAAGCACCGCAGCACCTCGGGCTCGGGGACCACGCCGAAGCACATATGAAAGAAGTTGGCGGCGAAGCCGAGACGGGGGTTGGGGGGGATGGGATCTTCGCCCCGACGCCGGCGCAGATCGAGCGCGACCACCGTGGGCAGCTTGGCGAGGAGGTCGAGGGCCTTGGTGTGGGCCAGGGTTGGGTCGGGGTTTTCGGCCTCGGGGTCCTCGGCGCCGAGCAGGCTGACCGCCGTGCGCAGGGTGTCCATGGGGTGGCAGGTGTCGGGCAGGCGCGACAGCAGGGCGATTTGGCTGCGGCTGAGGCTGCGGCGGGCCCGCTCGCGCTCCATAAAGCGCCGCAGTTCATCGGCATTGGGCAGTTCGCCGTGCCAGATGAGGAAGGCGACTTCCTCGAACGAGCAACTGGCGGCCAGATCCTGAACCGGGTAGCCCCGGTAGGTCAGGGAATTGGTCTCCTCCATCACTTTCGAGATCGCGGTGGTGTCCACCACCACGCCGGCCAGTCCTTTTCGGATCTCGGGAAGGTGTGCCGTCATTGTATTCTCCCTGTTTTTTTACTGGGAAGAGGAAGGCTGGGGAGGCTCGCCTCCCCAGACCCCTCCTTTCCTTTGGGGTCATGGAACCAACGAAACGAGGGGTCTGGGGAGGCCGCGCCTCCCCAGCCTTGCCTTATCCAAAAAACGGCTCTCTACACCTTGAAATTGAAAACATTCTCGTCAAAGACGCCATATTCCTCGTAGGCCAGGAGCCGGTAGAGGTCCTTGCGGTGCTGCATGGCGTCGAGCAAGCTCTCTTGGGTTCCCGCCGCCTTCACGGTGGCGAGACCAGCGGTGACGGCGCCCATGGCGAGGCGCAAAGTGGTGACCGGGTAGATCACCACATTGACCCCGAGGTTGCGCAGGGTGTCGGCCGGCAGCAGCCGGGACTTGCCGAACTCGGTCATGTTGATGAGCAACGGCGCCGACACGGCACGACGGAACGCCTCGATCTCGCGTTCGTCGGCGAGAGCCTCGGCAAAAATCAGGTCGGCGCCGGCATCCACGTAGGCCTGGGCGCGGGCGATGGCGCCGTCTAGCCCCTCCAGCGCGCGGGCATCGGTGCGGGCGCACAGCACGAAGTCGGGATCGCGCCGGGCCGAGACGGCGGCCTTGAGGCGGCGCACCATCTCGCTGGTCGGGACCACGGCCTTGTTATCAAGATGGCCGCAGCGCTTGGGGTTGACCTGATCTTCCAGGTGGCAGCCGGCCAGCCCCAGGTCCTCTAGCACCTGAACGCAGCGCGCCGCGTTCATCGGCTCGCCGAAGCCGGTGTCGGCGTCGATCAGGGCCGGGAGGTTGGTCACCCGGGCGATCTGGTGGCCGCGCTGGGCGACTTCGGTCAAGGTGGTGAGGCCGATGTCGGGGAGACCAAGGTCAGCGGCCAACACCGCCCCCGAGATGTACACTCCCTCGAACCCCTGGGCCTCGATCTCTCGGGCCACCAGGGGCGAGAAGGCCCCGGGCAGGCGCAGCAGGTTTCCGGAGGCAAGGCCGGCCCGCAGACGCCGGCGCCGGTCTTGAACAGACGTGCGCGCGTGCAGCATCAGAACAGCCCCCGCCCCGGCGCCGCGCCCAACTGGGCGGGATCGACGCATACGGTGAGGCCGCCGAGGTCGCCGGGCTCCAGCGCGGTGATCTGCTGCGCCGCCGCCAGGAAGCGCTCTTGCTCGGAAGGCGCCACAATGCCCTCGGCCAGGGTGCGGAACTTGGCGATGTACTGCGCACGGGCAAAGGGACGAGCGCCCAGGGGATGGGCATCGGCCACCGCGATTTCGTCTTCCAGCACCCGGCCATCGGCCAACGTCACCACGACCCGCCCGCCGAAGGCCTTTTCCGCCGGATCGGTGGCGTGGTAGCGCCGGGTCCACGCGGGATCCTCGAGGGTGGTGATCTTGTGCCACAGGCGCACGGTGTCGGGCCGGGCGGCGCGCTCGGGGGCATAGGAGCGCTCGTGATGCCAGCCGCCGTCCTGCAAAGCCACGGCAAAGATGTACATGATCGAGTGGTCCAGGGTCTCGCGGCTGGCCCGAGGGTCCAGCTTTTGCGGGTCGTTGGCTCCGGTGCCGATCACGTAATGGGTGTGGTGACTGGTGTGGATGACGATGGACTGGACCTGCTCGAAATCGCCGACCCGGGGCCCCAGGCGCCGCGCCAGATCAATCAGGGCTTGGCTCTGGTACTCGGCCGAGTGCTCCTTGGTGTAGGTTTCCAAGATAGCGCGCTTGGGCTCGCCCGGCGCCGGCAGCGGCACGGTGTAGACAGCGCCGGGGCCATCAAGCATCCAGGCCAGCACGCCGTCTTCGCCTTCGTAAATCGGGTTGGGGGAGCCTTCGCCACGCAGGGCCCGGTCCACGGCCTCGATGGCCATTTTGCCGGCAAACGCCGGGGCATAGGCCTTCCAGCTTGAGATCTCGCCCTTGCGCGACTGGCGCGTGGTGGTGGTCACGTGCAGGGCCTGACCGATGGCCTGGAAGGTCACAGCCGGATCCAGCCCCAGCAGGCTGCCAATCCCCGCCGCCGCCGAGGGGCCAAGGTGGGCGATGTGGTCGATCTTGTGCTTATGCAGGCAAATGCCCTTCACCAGATTGACCTGGATCTCGTAGGCCGTGGCCAACCCGCGCACGAGGTCGTTGCCCGAGCGGCCGCAATGCTGGGCCACCGCGAGCACCGGCGGGATGTTATCACCGGGGTGGGAGTAGTCGGCGGCCAAAAAGGTATCGTGGTAGTCCAGTTCACGCACCGCCACCCCATTGGCCCAGGCGGCCCAGGCCGGCGTCACCCGGGTGGACGAAGGCAAACCGAAGACCGTAGCCCCCGGCGCGGTACGATGCGCAACCGCCTGCGCCCGGGCGTTGATCACCGGGCGGCGGGCCAGCGACGCCACGGCGACGGCGGCATTGTCGATCACCCGATTGATGATCATTTCCACCACCTCGGGCTCCACCGGGGTGGGATCGGCGGCGACCTCGGCCATCTTCCAAGCCAGTTGCTGGTCGCGCGGCAGGCCTTCCTCCGAGCGAACGGGGCGAACAGTGTGCAAAATCATGAGGCTTCCCTGAAGCGAGGGGACAAAAAGGGAGACGGGGCGGCTCAGGCCACCGGGACCGGATGGCCCTCGGCATCCACCGCGACCATGATGAAGCGCCCCTGGATGGCCAGGATCCGCTCGCCGGTTGTCAGGGTTTCCGCCAGCATCTCGACCGAGACGGTCAGGGAACTGCGGCCGATCCGCTCGACCCGGGCCACCAGTTCAATGAGCTGGCCCACCTTGACCGGAACGCGGAAATCCACCCGCTCCGAAGCGGCCATAACCACCGGTTGGCGCGCCACCCGGGTGGCGGCGATAAAGGCCGCTCGCCCCATGAGGTTGAGGGCGGTTCCGCCAAACAAGGTTCCGTAATGATTGGCCTGTTCGGGGAAGACCATTTCCACAAAGCGGCTTTCCGATGCGCTCATCGCCTGTCCTTCCTGTTGTGTAAGGACACGATACGCTTTCGGCGAACTGCTAAAAGGACTGAAAAGGCAAAGGGATGGTTGTGAATTAAGGGGAATTTGCGAAGGATGCGAAGGGACAAACCAAAAAATAAGGCTGGGGAGGCGAGCCTCCCCAGACCGCTGGGCTATTTTAGCCGCCGGCTATCCAAATCTTCCACCGGTGCCAAGCCCCAAAGGGGTCAGGCGGCCCGGTCCGCGTCGAGCGGCAAGCCCTGGTGCAGAAGATCGACCAACGCTTGACGCTGGGTCTGGAAGGTCACGGTGGGATACAAGGACCGGCGCACGCGCGGACGCGGCAAGTCGATGGCGAACACCCCCTTGATGGTCCCCGGGCGGGTCCCCATCACCACCACCGTGGTCGCCAGCAGCAAGGCTTCCTCAACATCGTGGGTCACGAAGAACACCGTCTTGCGCTGGGGCTCTTCCTGGCCTTCGCCTTGCCACAGCTCCAGCAACTGATCTTGCAACACGGTGCGGGTCACCGCGTCCAGGGCGCCGAAGGGCTCGTCCATCAGCAGGACCGGGGCATCTTGCGCCAGGGCGCGGGCGATGGCGGCCCGTTGGCGCATGCCGCCCGACAACTGGGCCGGCATTTTGTCGAACGCGTCCTCCAAATGAACCCGCGCCAGATGGGCGCGGGCCGTTTCGTGGTGGAAGGCGCGCGAGCGGTCGGGAAAGGCCTGACGCACGGCCATCAAGACGTTCTCCCCGGCACTCAGCCAAGGGAACAGCGAATAGTCCTGAAAGACCACCGCCCGATCGAGGCCCGGCCCCTTGATCGGACGACCATCGACCAAGATACGGCCGCGATCCGGGCGCTCCAGACCGGCCAGCAAGCGCAACAAGGTGCTTTTGCCGCAGCCCGAGGGGCCGAGCAGACACACGAACTCGCCCGGACGCGCCGCGAGATGAATGTCGCGCAGCACCGTTTGGGCCCCGTGGGCAAAGCTGACCCCCTCAACGCGCACACTGAGCATGACCGCCTCCTCTCTCACCGGTGCCAGCGCAGCAAGCGACGTTCCAGGCGCTCGGTGCCCCAGGTCACGACACTCACCACCAGGGCAATGAACAAGATGCCAACGATCACCCGGTGATAGTCGGCGAAATCCGCAAAGTTGTTGACGTACCAGCCAATCCCTGAACTGCCGCCAATCACCTCGGCCGCCGTCAGCATCAGGAACGAAAAGCACAAGGCCAAGGTGGCGCCGGTGCAGATCGACGGTAAGGTGGCCGGGAGGATGACCCGCAGCAGCAAGGGAACCGGCCGCAAGGTCAATACACGCGCGGCATCAATCACCGGGCCGGGAATATGAGCAACACCGCGTAGGGTATTGATAAACAGCGGCCAGAACGCGCCAACGAATACCACCAAAATAGCCGCCAGCTTGAACGATGGCAGGAAATGGATGGCGTAGGGGATGTACACCACCGGGGGAATGGTCCCCAGGACCTTGGTGAAAGGGTGCACAGCGCGAAACAAGCGGCGGTTCCAGCCGACGATCAGGCCCAAGGGGATGGCGGTGACCAGGGCGAGGCCAACCCCCAGGCCCAGGCGGGCCAAGGATCCCCATAAGCCGGCCGTCATGTCGGGCAGTTCGGCGACGAAGAGGGCCAAGATGACCTCGGGCGCCGGGATGAGCAGCGGATCGACCAGCCCGGCCCACGCCGTGACGCCGTGCCAAGCCAGCAGCAGCACGAATAACACCACCCCAACATCGCCGGCCGCCACCCGGATCTCGGGACGCCGCGCCGTCAGCCCGGCCGCCAGCACACCCGCGTCGATAAGGGTGATGAGGGTCAAAACCCGCCAAGGCGGCGCCTCCGCCGTGGGCCACATCAACGCGGCCACTCCGGCCAGGAACACCGCATGCGGAAAGGTCGGGAGGGTTTTCCCCTCCCGCACCACCCAGCGCCAGCCGCGCCAAGTCAGACCTTGCTCCAAGACTCCGCTCATCGCTATCCCCGTTCCGTGTTGTTGGCGCTGAAGTAGGCCTGCATCTCGGCCCACACGGGGTCTTGCGGCGCTGTGGCGGTAACGGCATCCAAGGCGGTCTTGTAGACGCTGGTATTGATGTGGTCGCCGACCGGATAACCCTTGTTGGCCACGAAATCAGCATCGACCATGGCCTGCCAGAACTCCAGCGTGCCCTTGCGCAAGGGGTCGGGGTTGGAATCGAAGACTTTGCGCGTGTAGGTGTCCTTGCGAATCACGTCTTCGTCAATTTTAAGGGCGTCGGTGAAGATGCGCACCGTCTCGTCCGGGTTGGTGCGATAGAAGCGGTAGGCCTGGATCAGGGCGGTGAGGAAACGGCCGTACTCGTCCGGGCGCTGCTGGAAATCGGCGGTGTTAGCGGTCAGGCGGCAGCAGGTGTAATTCGGGTGGAAGTCGGCAATGAAGTGGGCTACCGCCAGCCCCCGCTTTTCGGCCAGCGAGAAGTGGGGGGAGAACACGATGCCCGCGTCCACCTCCCCTTTCAAAACCGCCTCGACCACCGTGCCGGGCGAGGGAAACTCCAGGCGGGTGAAGTCCTGGCGGGGGTCGAGGCCGGCCTTTTTCAGGGCGAGGCGGAACACCACGTCGCCCGTGGACAAGCGCACCAGCGCCACCTTTTTCCCCCGGTAGTTCTCCAGGGATTTCAGTTCTTCCAGCCGCTCGGGGCGGGTGATGATGGCTTGGCCGCCGATCATCATGCCGCCGAAGATGGTGAAGGGCACCCCTTGCGAGATGTAAAGGAGCGGCGCGGCCGAGCCAAAGGTGCCGATGTCGAGTTGCCCGGCCTTGAGGGCGATCACCCCCTCGCCCGCCGACTTGAACTGGGAAAGCTCGACGTCCAGCCCTTGGTCGCGAAAGTAGCCCTTCTCCTTGGCCAGGAAGTGCAGGCCGTGCGCCGGCTCGGCAATGAAGCCGACGCGAAAGCGGCCAGACTCCGCCGCCCGGGCCGGGGTGGCCAGGGCGCTGGGCAAGGAGGCGGCGAGCAGGCCGGCGGCAACTCCCTTGAGCAGGCTGCGCCGGTCCAAGCTGAGATCGCAGCCGATGCCCCGCAGGCCTTTCGCCCGGGTTTCTTCAAGATGGTGAAGGGCAAAGTCAACGCCGCAATCGCACATGACACACCTCTTGCGCTGGGAAGCTACCGGGGCCGAATTAAATTAATCAGTCCATGGATTTTGTGGATATTACGCTTTAAGCCCGAGGTCAAGGGCGTGGTGCCTTAGAAAAATTAATGCGTGGGCAGAGGGTGGCTTAAACGAGGAGCGGGGGGTAAGGGGACAAAAAAAGAAGGCTGGGGAGGCAGGCCTCCCCAGGCCCCTCATCGCAAGAAGGGAGGGGGTTAAAGGGTGCGCAGGCGGGATTCATCAAGCAGGCGGGCGCTGTAGGTGCCCACGGTGTAAAGACAAGCCACGGGATTGTGGCCCAGCACCCGGTCCTTGACGACCAAGGTGGTGGTGGGCGCCTCGGCGTGGCGGCAAAACAGGGCATCATGGCCGACGCACAGGCCCATGATGATGTTTAGCCCCGTGTTTTCCCGATTGAGCAGGCGTGCTTGCAAGACCGGATTGCAACAGGCCTCGAAGCCCCCCTGCTTGATCTTAAGCGTCTCGGGGATCCCGATCTCGGTCTTGTCAACCGAGCCCACCTTGCACAGGGCGGCCACAGTTTCAAAGCCCGCCAACTTGATGATACGCACCAAAACCCGGGTTTCCTCGATCAACCCCAAGCAACTGGCGATGCCGATGCGCGTCACGCCCAAGCGCCGGGCAAAGGCCACGGTTTCTTCGACCCGGGTGAGCTTACCATAATACGCCCCTTCCACTTCCGCCGCCGCGCGGGCCAGCCGTCCATCGGGTCCATCACTACTGTACAGATCCACCAAGTCTTCACGCTCGTGTGGATCCAAGCTCTCGGTCGGACAAAAGCCGGGATAGCGTTTGTCGTGGCGATGGCAGTGCAATTGGCGGCAATCGGCGCAACTGAGCCCCTGACCCGCCCCCTCATCGTCATACGTCATCGTGTTCTCCTTGTCGTCGGTGGTCCATGCCCCAGGGACCAAGCGCATGCTTGGCACAGCCGCCCCGCTCGTTCCATTAAAAATTTTTAGCCCATAGCTTTTATAGGATGATATAACGGCCAAGACACTTCCGAGACGAGGACACCATGAACTCTTCCCCCTTCCCCCTCCTCACGGTGGAGAGCCGGAACACCTTCGGTGACACGACCCCGGTCCGTGTGCGAGCCCCCCTCCACCTGGAACTGGCCGCACGCGCCTTCCTGCCGGCCCTCGACGACCCCCGGCGCGATTGGGTGGCCAGCATCGCGGTCCCGGCGTTTCGCCTGCTGCGCGCGCGCCGGGGTGCGGAGCACTGCCGCTCTTTCTGCGCGCTGGGCACCGGCGCGGGTCTCGATGCCTTGGCGGCGATCGAGATCCTGGGGGCCGAAACGCTTGGCCTCACCGATCTGTTCGACGATGTGGTCCGCGCCGCCGTCGGCAACGTTGAGCGCAACACCCGGCCCGAGCATCCGCTGCGGGTGGTGGCGGGGGCGGGGGATCTCCTGGCGCCGCTGCGCGACCGGCCGGAGCGCTACGACATTATTTTTGAAAACCTCCCCAACCTTCCCCTGGTCGAGGGGATGCGCCTGGAGGACGGCCGCAACAGCGCCGCCTTCGTGCCGCCCCGCCCCGAACCGGTCCCGGGGTTTGTGCAAAACGCCCTGCTCGTCTTGCACTTTCTCGCCCTGATCCAGGCGGGCCCGCTGCTCAGTCCCTCGGGCGCGTTTGTCGCCACCTTGGGGGCCCGCATGCCCTTGTCCACCGTTTTGGCGATGGCGGAGGCGGCCGGGTACACGGCGGATTTCCTGACTTACGGCTGGAAGCTCCAAACCGACCCCGAGGATCTGGTCGGTGCCTACGCCGCGTGGGAGCGCCAGGGCCTGGGCCCCTTCCACTTCTACCCAGCCCGGGTTTTGGAGACGATCTTTGACGGCGTGGATCCGGCCGATGCCGGAACCAACGCCTTGGCCTTCGAACGCAAGCTTCAGCCCCACCGCCTCAGCGCGGCGGCAGCCCGTGACCTCGTGCGCCACGGCGAGCCCCTCGGCCACACCGTGGCGGTCCTGCACGCGAGGCGGCCATGACCCCGCGCGACGCCGTCTTGCTGCGCCAGCTTCTGGCCCTGCTGTGGCGCCATCTGCGGGCCGGCCGGGGGCGGGGCGACGCGGTGGCGGCGGAGATCCAGCGGATCGAGGCCGGACTGGACCATGTCGGGAACTCTCCCCGGCCGTGGCCCCAGTCCCCCTCCCCTCTCGGTCCGATCCTGGATGCCGCCTTGGCCGACGTCGGCGATCCCGATCTGGCGGGGGTGCTTCGGATTATCGGCCCGCACCTGCCCTGGCGCTACGGCTATGCCCCGCGTTCCGATGCGCCGGGCCTGGAAAACCGCATGGGCTGGGCCGAACTGGTCGGCCCCGAGGCCCCGTTCCTCAGTTCGTCCATCTGCCTGGGCCTGACCGTGATCGGGCCCAACACCCACTACCTGCCCCATCGTCACCCGGCGGTCGAGGTGTACCTGGTGCTGGCTGGGCACGCGCTCTGGTGGGGGGAGGGCCTCACCACCGAGCCCCCACCAGGCGCCTTTATCCTTCATCCGTCCCAGGCGGTGCACGCCATGCGCACAGGGACCGAGCCCTTGCTGGCTCTGTACACCTGGAGCGGGGACATCCAATCCCCCTCGGTTTGGGCCGAGTCCCCGGCCTGATCCCCTTTGGTCCTCTCTGGCCTGGAGCGTGCCATGTCCCGCCCTCACCTTGAAACCCTGGCCCTGCACGGCGGCGTCTTTCGTGCTGACCCGGCCACCCTGGCGGTCACGCCGCCGGTCTACCAGACCACCTCCTACCAGTTTCGCGACACCGACCACGCCACCCGGCTGTTTGCCCTCAAGGAGGTGGGCTATACCTACACCCGCACCATCAATCCCACCCGAGAGTTCCTGGAACGGCGGGTAAGCGCCGTCGAGGGCGCTAAGGCGGCCCTGGCTGTCGCCACCGGGGCGGCCGCCCTCCTCAACGCCGTCCTCACCCTGGCCGGTCGAGGGGACTCGGTGGTGGTGTCGCGCGATCTCGGCACCGGACCTCATGCCTGCCTGCCCGGCACCTTAGAGCGCTTCGGCCTGCATGTGCGCTGGGCGGACCCAAGTGATCCCGCCAGTTTCGCCCGCCTAAGCGACGCCTCCACCCGGGCCTGGGTGGCCGAAAGCCTGAGCCTGCCCCGGCTTGAGCTCTTTCCCGTGCGCGCTGTGGCCGCCCAGGCCGAGGGCATCCCGGTGATCATCGACAACACCTTTCTGCCGCTCACCGTCAGGCCGGGTGACGACGGGGCCGCCGTGGTGGTCTATTCGGCCGCTGAGGTCCTGAGCGGCTCGGACACCACAGCCGGAGGGCTGTTACTCGACACCGGCGCCCTCGCCTGGGAAGCCCGGCCCGAGCGCGTGCCGGCGCTCAACACCCCCGACCCGTCCTACCACGGCGCGGTGTGGACCGATGTGGTGCGCCCCTGGCAGGCCTCGCCCTACACCGCCCGGGCGCGGGGCAATCCCTTGCGCGATCTTGGGGCGGCGATCAGCCCCCTGGCCGCCTTCCAGCTTTTGCAAGGGGTGGAAACCCTACCGCTACGGGTTCCGGCCCAGGCAGCGACCGCCGCATACCTCGCCGAGGCCCTGGAGGGCCACCCGGCCTTGACCGGAGTTCGACGCACTCCGGGCGCTTTGGTGGGCCTGGATTTTGCCACGAAAACGCAGGCTCAGGCTTTTCTCGCAGCGCTGACCCTGATCCAGGCTCGCCCCACCCTAGGCGGCGCCCGCAGCGCGGCATGTCTCTTTGCCCTGCCGGCGCCGCGGGTGGTGGTTCTGGTCGGCCTGGAGCATGCCGACGACGTGGCCGGCGATCTTCTTCAGGCGTTGAAGACCGTGTGATCAAGGCTGGGGAGGCGCGGCCTCCCCAGGCCCCTCGGTCCTTCTTGGTGGTCAAAGGCGGCGCAATGCCTGTTCCACGTCGGCGATTAGATCTTGAGGATGTTCCAGGCCGACATGCAGGCGGATCACGGCGCCCGGGGCCCGGTCCCAACAGCCATGCTCCGCCAGCCGTTCGGGCGCGGCTTCCAAGGCAAGGCTTTCATAGCCGCCCCACGAGGCCCCCAGCCCAAACAACGCCAAGGCATCAATCACCCGCGCCCCGGCCGAGGGATCGGGGGAACGCAGCGCAAAAGACACCAACCCGGACGCTCCCGTGAAATCACGGCGCCACACGGCATGGCCCGGGTCGGACGGCAAGGCCGGATAATAAACCCGGGCGACCGCCGGATGACCGGCCAGGGCCTCGGCGACCTGGAGGGCATTGGCGAAATGGCGGGTTAGGCGCACCTCCAAGGTCCGCACCCCCCGCAGCACCAAATAGGCATCGTCGGCGCCGACCGACAGCCCCAGGGCATCATAGGCCGCCTGGATCCGCTGCCCCAACGCCGGGGAGTCTACGGTGACCACCCCTTGCATGACATCCGAGTGTCCGGCCAAGTATTTGGTCGCGGCCTGCACGCTCAGATGGGCACCCAGGGACAAGGGACGATAAAACAGTCCCCCGCTCCAGGTATTGTCCACAGCCACGATCAGGCCAAGGGCCCGGGCTTCCTGGGCCAGGGCCGGCAGATCAATCACCTCAAACAACAAGGAACTCGGGGATTCCAGATAAACCAGCCGCGTGTTGGGCCGCACAAGCTGGGCCAGGGGCTCACGGCCCGGGCGAAAGTAGTCCACCGTGATGCCAAAGCGCTGCAACAGGGCCTTGTCCGTGCGCCGAACCGGAGCATAGACGTTATCGGCGACCAGCGCGTGGTCTCCCGCCGACAAGAGCCCGAGAAACACCATGACGATCGCCGAAAGGCCGGACGGCGCGAGAAAGCTCTCGTGCCCCCCTTCCAGCGCGCAGACTGCCGCCTCCAGGGCGCGGTGGGTCTCGGTGCCATGACGGCCGTAGGTGGCGACCCGCTCTCCGGCCGCCCGGCGATGATGCTGGGCGGCATAGGTCTCGGTATCGGGAAAGCGTACCGTGCTGGTGCGCACGACCGGAACATTGACCGGACCGACAGCCGGGGCACCAGTATGGATCAAGGTGGTCTGAAGATGGGGGAGTCAAAACGCGAAGAGTCCGTCATGCCAAGCGCTCCCCCTCCCCGGTGGGGGCAAAGACAAGCGGCGGCCGGGGCGCCGCCTGCCCCACCCCCCGGCGTAAAAAGACCCGGGTTCGTTCGCACCGAGGATCGGTGAACAACCGCTCCGGAGGACCAGATTCCACGATGCGGCCGCCCTCGGTGAAATAGACCTGATCGCTGACTTCGCGGGCAAACGCCATTTCATGGGTGACGAGGACACAGGTCATGCCGTCCTCCACCAGTTCCCGGATCACCCCCAGGACCTCGCCCACCGTCTCGGGATCCAGGGCCGAGGTCACCTCGTCGAACAAGATCAGGTCCGGGCGCATGGCCAAGGCGCGGGCAATAGCGACGCGTTGTTGCTGGCCGCCGGACAACTGGCCGGGATAGGCATTTTCCTTGTCTTCCAGATGCACCTTGGCCAGCAGAGCGCGCGCCCGGGCCCGCGCCTCCTGCCGGCTGATCCCCACCGCATGGACAGGGGCCAAAATCAGGTTCTCCAAAACACTGAGGTGGGGAAACAGGTTGTACTGCTGAAACACGAACCCAACCCGCTTGCGCAGGGCGATCAGGTCGGCCTCGGCCTTCAGGGACTGGACGTCAAAACCGTCAACCAGGATCTCGCCGCGTTGGGGCCGCAACAGCCCCGTGATGCAGCGCAAGATTGATGACTTACCCGATCCCGACGGACCAATCACCGACACCGCCTGTCCACGAAAGACCTCCATCGTGATGCCGCGCAGCACCTCGGTGTCGCCAAAGGACAAATGGACATTGTGCAAGGAAACCAGGGGGGTTTCAGGAGACAGCGCCTCCACCGGCTCAGGCATGCTCATGGCGGCGCTCCAGGTATCGTGTCACTCGTGAGAGGGGGTAGCAGTAGACAAAAAAGATCAGCAGCAAGACGACGTAAGACATGATGATGCAATCGACGCGCTGCACCGTGTGGCTAGCCTGGGTTGCGACCTGGACCACATCGTGCACCCCCACCAGCGACGCCAGAGACGTGCCCATGGTGATGCTGGCATAGAGGTTCATCCACGAGGGCAGCATGCGTCCCACGCACTGCGGCAAGATGACCAGACGGAACACCTGGGCACGACTGAGGGCCAGGGAACGAGCCGCCTCGCCCTGCGCGCTGGGAATGGACTGGATGGCGCCGCGAAAGATCTCGGCAACGTTGGCACTGGCCGGCAAGGCCAAGCCCAAGGCTGCCTTGACCCAGTCGGGAAAGGGAAAGCGCCAAGCCCCCAGCACGATCTCGAACGGGAACACATAGGTGGTAAAAAAGATCAGCACCAACAAAGGCGCGTTGCGAAAGCTCAACACATACCACCGGGCAAGCAGGCGGACACCACGCCCCGGAGAAAGGGACAAGACCCCGATCACCAACCCCAAAACGGTGCCCAGGGCCATGGCGACCACACTGATTTGAATGTTGGTCCCCATGCCCAGGGCCAGGGCCGGAGCCCATTTCCAAACAAAGGCCACCGCCACCGGGGTGGTGTCGGTCACCCACCACCCCAGGGACAGCAGTCCCAGGCCCAGGAACAGGGCCAGCCAGGGATCGCGTAGCGACACCGGCGGCCCCCCGGAGCGCCAGCCCCGGATCGCCAGATCAATGGCCATAACCGTGCATCCTCAAACGGGTTTCCAACCAGCGGCCCGCCATGCTGACCATCCAGGTCAGGAGGCCGAAATAGAGAAGAAGAAGGATCATCAACTCCAAAACCGTGTCGCGGTGGGACCAGATCATGATGGCCTCATAGGTCACGTCCCCCACCGCAATGGCCGAGGCCAGCGCGGTCATCTTGACGAGATCGACGGTGTTGTTGACCAAGGCCGGCAAGGCAAAGCGCAGCGCCAGGGGAAAGCGCACACGGGTCAGAACCTGAAACCGGGAAAGCCCCAGGGAGCGCGCCGCCTCCAGGGTAACGGTGGGCACGGCCTGCAAGCCGGCCCGCAGGGCCTCGGCGTGAAAGACCCCCTTGTGCAGAGAGATCACGATCACCACCCACGAAAACGGTCCAATCAGATGGCTGAACGCCGGGGCCGTCTCGCGGATCAGCATGTTGACCACAAAAAAAGCGATGTAGATCTGCACCAAGGTGGGCGTATTGCGGGTGAGTTCGACCAACGCCCGCGCCGCCCCCGCCAGCGCCGGGTGGCCACTGACAAGAAAGGCGGCCAAGATCCCTCCCACCCCCAAACTGAGCGGCAAGGAGGCAAGGCAGAGCTGCACGGTGACCCCCAGGCCGCGCACGAAAGCGGCCCGGTCGTTGACATCAAGCACAAAGGCGTAATTGAGGCCCACGGTCTTGAGCAGGGCCACGAGATCGCTCAACACAGCGTCGCTCATGCAAGATCCTCCTCGGGCAATAGGGACGCCACGGCTGCGGCGATCCGCGCCAGGGCCTCGTCCAAGGTGGCGTCGTCGGTGGCAAACGACAGACGCAACGCCGGAGACTGGCCATGGGCGGCGCCCGCCACCACCGCCACCCCGTGGCCTTCCAGCAGCCAGTCGGCGACGTCCTGGTCGGTGTCCAGCCTCCGGCCTTCAGGGGTACGCCGGCCCAACAGCCCCGTCACATCGACCCACGAGAAAAAGCCGCCCTGCGGAGCGACGGCCACGAGGCCGGCCTGCCCCGCCAGCCCTGCGGCCACCCGAGCGGCGCGGCGGGCATAGACGGCCCGGGCCTCGTCCACGAAGACGTCGGCGGCCGGATCAAGGGCGGCCAGCGCCGCCGCCTGGCCCACGGCGCTGGGACCGGACGACACCTGGGATTGGACGGCTTCCATCGCGGCGATCAAGGGGGCTGGCCCCACGCCCCAGCCAATGCGCCACCCGGTCATGGCATGGCTTTTCGAGACGCCGTCGATGATCAAGGTGCGGGGCCGGAGATCCGGGGCTTGGCGCAGCCAGGGACAGGACGGGCCCGGCTGGAAGCGGATCCGGCCATAGATCTGATCCCAAAGCACCAAAACCCCGGGATGGGCGCGCAGCACCCGGGCCAGGGCGTCGATCTCCTCGTCGTCGTAGAGCGCCCCGGTCGGATTGCCTGGGGAATTGAGCACCAGCCATTTCGTGCGGGGCGAGAGGGCCGCCGCCAGGAGGTCCGGGGTCAGCTTGAAGCCCGTGGCCCGAGTGGTTTCAACGATCACCGGCGTGGCACCGTTGATCCGGGCGCTGGCCGGAAAGGTCGGCCAGTACGGCGCCGGGATCACCACCGCGTCCCCCTCGTCCACGGTCGCAGCAAACGCGGTGTAGATCGCCTGCTTGGCGCCGTTGGAGATCAGGACCTCGTCGTGACCGACGGCAAGACCGGTATCCTCTGCCACTCTCGCCGCCACCGCGTGGCGGAGGGCCAGGGTGCCGGCTGTTGGGGTATATTTGGTCGCCCCGGCGGCCAGGGCGCGCCGCGCCGCCTCCTTGATCGGCTCGGGCGTATCAAAATCGGGCTCGCCGGTGGTCAGGCTCAGGATGCGGCGGCCGCTCTGGGCCAAGTGCGCGGCCTTTTGGCTGGCCTGGGCAATGGGCGACAAGGTCGCACCGCGCGCGCGTCGCGCCAGCCGCTCGGGAAACAAGGCGGTCATGGCAGGACCTTTCCGGGATTCATGAGGGACAGAGGGTCGAGCGCCTGCTTGAGGCGGCTCATGAGGCTCAGTTCCAGCGCGCTCTTGTAGCGGGGCAACTGATCACGCTTGCGCTGGCCGATGCCATGCTCGGCGCTGATCGAGCCTTGGTGGGCGTGAACCATGTCGTGGATCAGCTGATGGATCGCCTCGGCCTGCGCCACCAACCGGTCGATCGACTGGGCTGGATCGTGGGCGACGTTGTAGTGCAGGTTGCCGTCCCCGAGATGACCAAACACCAAGGGCCGTACCGCCCCGAACTGGGCACGCAACGCTGCGGCGCTCGCGCTCATGAACGCCGGGATCCGCGACAGCGGCAGGGAAACGTCGTGCTTGAGGGTGCGCCCCTGACGCGCCATGGCCGCTCCCAGCCCGTGCTCGCGCAGACGCCACAAGGCCTGTTCCTGGGCCAGATCCTGGGCCACGACCGCGTCCACCACCAAGCCGGCGTCGAGAGCCGCCGCTGTCACCTCCTCCAGCACCGCCCGCGCCCCCTCTTTGGGGGTGGTGCTGGAAACCTCCAACAGAGCGAACCAGGGAACGCCACCCCCCAGGGGCGGCAGGCGCTCCTCGGGGGCGTGGCGGCTCACCAGATCAAGCAGCGGGCGGCTGATGATCTCAAAGGCGCTGGGCCCCCCGTCCACATGAAGACGGGCCTGAGCAAGAAAGGCGACGGCCGCTTCCAAGGAGGGCAGGCTGACAAAGGCCAGGGCACGCGACGCCGGACGCGGAAACAGCTTCAAGGTCGCGGCGGTAATCACACCCAAGGTGCCCTCGCTGCCGATGTAAAGATCGCGCAGGCGATAGCCGGTATTGTCCTTGCGCAACCCCCGCAAGCCATCCCAGATCTCGCCTTCGGCCGTCACCACCTCCAGGCCCAAGGCAAGATCGCGCGCCGTGCCATAACGCAGGACCTGGAGTCCTCCGGCGTTGGTGGCCAAGGTCCCGCCGATGGTGCAACTCCCCTCCGACCCCAAGCTGAGGGGAAAGAGGCGTCCGGCCGCCTCGGCCGCCGCCTGAACCTGGGCGACAACGCAGCCGGCCTCGACGGTCAGGGTATCGTTGTCGGGATCAATGGCCCGGATCCGGTTGAGTCTCCCCAACGACAGCACCACCGCCCGACCGCTCGCATCGGGAGTGGCGGCGCCCACCAACCCGGTGTTACCGCCCTGGGGCACGATGGGAACACGAGCGTCTCGGCACAGCCTGACCACGGCCGCGACCTCCCCGGAATCGGCCGGCCGCACCACCGCCAGGGCGCGTCCCTGAAACAGACCCAACGGATCAATCAACGCGGGCGCCGCCTCGGCTCCGGTCAGAACGTGCGACGGCCCCAGCGTTTCTTGCAGAGCCTCTAACAACTCGGTCATCTCAAAACCTCCCAGGACCTCTCCCCCAAGGAACGGCGGGGCCTGGGGAGGGCTCCCGCCTCCCCAGACTTCCCCCTGCTCCCGTCCCCTAGCTGGCCCCCGGCTCGGCCGGCGCCTGATCAAAGGCCCCGGCGCGGGCGGCACGCGTGGCGCTCGGGATGTAGTCCCCTGGAATGCGGGCCTCTTGGGCCAACCGCTCCAGCACGCCGCTTTGCAACCACTCCCGCACGGCGGCATCGGCAAACGCCCTGGTGTCGGTTTGTCCTTTCCGGGTCCAAACCACACTGAAGGCCGACAGAAGCTGCTCTTGGGTGGGCAAGTGGAAGGCCGTCCACTCTCCGGTAGGATCGTTGGCCACGGTGTCATAAAGGGTGGGGAAGTTGTGCACCGAGGCATCGCAACTCCCGCCTTTTAGGGCCAACAGGGAGTCCGGCACGGTGCGCAGGCCCTTGACGACGGCGCCGTAGGTCTCGGCCAAGGGCTTGGCGAAGTTGCTGCCCTGGGAGATGCAGGCCACCTTGCCCTTGAGATCAGCCCAGGTGGTAATGCCGTTGCCCTTGGCCGTCAGCAGCCCGCCGCCCACCTTGTCGTAGGGCGTGGGCGCGTAGCTCAGGGCTTCGCTACGCTCCTGGGTCCACTGCATGTTGGCGATCAGCAGGTCCACCTTGCCGCTTTGCAAGAACTGCACGCGKGTTGGCGCGATGACCTGAACGATTTCGAGATCAACGCCCAGGCGGTTGGCGAGATCCTGGGCCAGGGCCACTTGGAACCCACCGATGGCCCCGGTCTTCGGATCGAGAGAGCCGTAAGGCGGCTTGGCCTCGTCCACGCCGATCGCGATCTTGCCCCGTTCCTTGATCTTGTCCAACGTTGCGTCCGCCCGAGCGGGCGCGACGGCCATAGCCATCCCACCCACGGCCACCATCGCGGCCGCGACCCTGGCAAGCCTGCTTCTCTTCATGGGAATTTCCTTGCTGGGGGGCGCATTACTTGCCGTCGGCGGGTTCGGCCGGGGCCTGATCAAAGGTGCCGGCGCGAGCCTGGGCCGAGGCCTTGCGGATATAGTCGGCCGGAACCTGGGCAGTCTCGGCGAGGCGCTCCAGCACCCCGGTTTGTAGCCAGTCGCGGATCGCCCCATCGACGAACGCCCGGGTGTCGCTCTGCCCTTTGCGCGTCCAGATCACCGTCGGCGAGGGGATCAATTGCTCCTGGGTGGCGAGATGGTAGTCTCTCCACTCCCCGGTAGTGTCATTGGTTACGGTGTCGTAAAGGGCGGGGAAGATATGGACGGAGGCATCGCAGTTCCCGCCCTTGAGAGCCAGCAGGGACTCCGGCACGTTGCGCAGGCCCTTGACGATGGCCCCATGGGTTTCGGCAAGCGGCTTGGCGAAGTTGCTGCCCTGGGAGACGCAGGCGACCTTGCCCTTGAGATCGGCCCAGGTGGTGATGCCATTGCCCTTGGCCGTCAGCAGCCCCCCGCCGACTTCATTGTAAGGGGTCGGAGCGTAGCTCAGGCTTTCGCTGCGCTCCTGGGTCCACTGCATGTTGGCGATCAGCAGATCCACCTTGCCGCTTTGCAAAAACTGCACGCGGGTCGGGGCGATCACCTGGACGATCTCCAGGCCGACCCCTAGGCGCTTGGCCAGATCCCGGGCCAGCTCGACTTGAAACCCACCGACCTCTCCGGTTTTGGGATCCAAAAACCCGAAGGGCGGCTTGGCCTCGTCCACGCCCACCGCCAGTTTGCCCCGCTCTTTGATCTTGTCCAAAGTCGCGTCCGCCTGAGCGCTCGACGCGCCGAGGGCGCCGGCCAGCAGGGCCAGGACGCCCGTCACTAAAATTTTTCTCATGTCATCCCCACAAAACAGAACCTTTTTTCGGCTCTTGGCGTGCATCACGCATCTGATCTCTTGGGGGACAGTAGGGGGAACGGCCGGAGAAGGAAAGAAACCATTGCTAAACTATGGATTAAGTTATTTTTGAGAGAAACCAAGCCCTCCCTTGGCTATCCTCCCCCCCACCCCCTTCCACCAGAGAGAAGCATCATGACAGTGAGCGTCGCGGGCTTGCGATCCTGGCTCGCCGCAGACGAGGAACTGGCCTTGTTCGATGTTCGCGAGGCCGGACAAATTGGCGAGGGACATCTGCTGTGGTCGGTGCCCCTGCCCTACAGCCGGCTGGAAGCTCGCCTCCCCCTAGTGGCGCCGCGCCGGTCCGTGCGCGTCGTCTTGGTGGACGACGGCGACGGTCTTGCCGAGCGGGCCGCCCGCCGGGCCCGGGCCTTGGGATATGACGCGGTTTCCGTCTTGGACGGCGGGGTCACAGCGTGGCAGGCAGCGGGCGAGCCCCTGGTCAAAGGGGTCCACGTGGCCAGCAAGGCGTTTGGGGAACTGGTCGAGCGTACCTTGCACACCCCCTCGATCACGGCCGAAGCCCTGGCCCGCCGCCAGGCGCGAGGGGAGCCCCTGGTGATCCTGGATGGTCGGCCCGAGGACGAATATCGCCAAGGCACCCTTCCCGGAAGCGTGTGCTGCCCCAACGGGGAACTGGCGCTGCGTCTTCCCGCCTTGGCCCCGGATCCCAACACCTTGGTGGTCATCCACTGTGCCGGGCGAACCCGTAGCCTGTTGGGGACCGAGCTGCTGCGCACTGCCGGCGTCAAAAATCCCGTGGTCGCCTTGGAGAACGGCACAATGGGCTGGCAATTGGCCGGATTTCAGGTGGAACGCGACGCCAAGCGGTTTTTTCCGCCGGATATCGAGGTTCCCTCAGGCCTGCGGGATCGGGCCGCCGCCTTTGCCCAGCGTCAAGGGGTGCATCGCCTGGATGCGACCACGGCCCGACACTGGCTCGCCGACTCCACCCGAACCACCTTTGTGCTCGATGTGCGCACGACCCAGGAGGTCAGGGCCGACCCGGCTCCCGGCGCTGTTCACGTCCCGGGAGGCCAGCTTCTTCAGGCCACCGACCAGTGGGTGGGCGTGCGGCGGTCTCGCCTCCTCCTGCTGGATCACGACGGGGAACGGGCTCCCCTCATCGCCGGGTGGCTGGCCTTGGCCGGATGGACCTGTGGCGTGCTGGCCGAAGGACGGGCGGCCTGGGCTGCCCTCACGCCACGCCTGCCCGCTCCTGATCCGTTGCCTGTTTTACGCCTCGTGCCCCCGGACGACCCTCTCCTTCGCCAAGCCGAAACCTTGATGCTGGACCTACGGCCCAGCGCCATCCATCAGGCCGGCCATCCGCCGGGGGCGCGCTGGGCGATTCGGCCCCGCTTGGCCGCGGCCTTAGCATCCCACCCCCGGGGGGCTCCCGTGGTCCTGCTGACCCCCTGCCAGGATACGGCCCGAGCGGCCGCCCTCGACATCCTGGAAGCCGGCCATGTCCTGCCGGTCCTCCTGGAAACACCGGGCCTCCACAACAACGTCGCCCCCCCCAAGACCCCCCGGATCACGAGCGGATCGACACCTTGTTTTTTCTGCATGACCGCCACCAGGGCAACCTCGACGCGGCACGGCGCTACCTTGCCTGGGAAACCTCTCTGTTGGATCATCTGAGCCCCCCTGATCAGGCGATTTTCGCCCGCCTCGAAGCCAGGCTGATCCGGGAACGCGATGACAGTCACCCCCACACGCACAGGGACTTAAGGACAAACAGCCCGCCAAACCCCAAGAGGTTGTGAGGTACAAAACCTCAAAAAGCGCTTGCGACTGACGTACCGATCCTTGCTCCCCTAGAAATCTTTGTAAAATGCCAAGAACTTGGCCTGTTGACAACAAAGCCCAAGCCCCATGAAAGTTCTTGACTCAACTCTCCATTCCAGTCTCTTCGTTACAAAGAGGATGTCCGCTGCATACGCAGGGATGAACCCGAATGACACACAGTAGGAGGCCGCCACAGGGTATGTCCCCTGACTCATTCCCTCGGGCTGGTCTGGGGCTAATCTGGTTGCGTTATTGGCGAGGCCCCTGGCTCAAGGGAAAGGCGGTGTTTCTTTGTTCTGTCTCGGCAAAATAGGATCGCCGGTAATAAACAGAATGGGGTGCGTCACTTCTATCAACGCGCAAAAAAACACCCATCTCTTTTATAACATCACGGAAGTAGCTGATCGCAAAATCCATACTCACCTTAGCAACTTCCATATCTTTAATCACTTGCGGTTCGATGCCATAGCGAATTTCTTCAAGGATCCATCGACCATTCAGGAAATTTCTCCAAAGATCTCGACTGGGCCCGCCAAAATGGGAATAAATTTCTTCGCTTAAGCATGTTATGTGACCAATCAAGACGGCGTCACGATGAGACATGTGAGGATGCCATATTTCAATAACGGCGCCATCTGCGGCAACGCGACCAATTTCCGAAAAGACATGACCAAGACGATCCCGCGGTATATGCTCAAGACAATGTGAGCAATAAATATAAGATACACTAAAATCATCAAAAGGGAGGCGCTCTACTGATATATCGCACACGATATCAGGCGCACCACCCACGTCCAAGCCAATAAAATCTTTCTTCTTATTCGCGCCACAACCAATGTCAATTCTGAGCATGCCTATCACCCTCACTGAGACCACAGCAAATTGACGTGAACACATGCGACTACAGGCACAATCTGATGGACATGATAGTCCAGGACTGATCGGCCAGCCTATATCGAGTGTAGCAGCTCTGATCGACGCCGTCCCTTAGAAGGTGAAAAAGTAATTGAACCGCTGCGAGAACCGATGGTGAAAGCTGGTTCCTAGGGTCAAAAATCGGCTCCTCGACGTTTCAAGTGGATTTGATGATGCCGCCGAGGGGTGCGGCGATGAGGTAGATCATGGTGATGAAGGTGGACACCTCCGGAAACTGGCATCCGGGTCCGGTTCGTGATTCTATGGGCCATCGGCGGTTGGAGAGCTGGTGATGGCGGTTCAGATCGGGTTCTGGGATGTCGAGCGTCGTCTGGCCGAGCTTTCGGCGGAGGGCGATCCGCTGGAGAGGTTGTCGAAGACGGTGGATTTCGAGGTGTTCCGGCCGATCCTGGAGCGTGCATTGCGGCGGCGGAGCGCCCCTCAAAGGGCGTTCGACCCGGTTTCGACGTGGTTTTGAAATTCAAAATGCTGGTGTTGCAGTCGCTGCACGGTCTGGCGCTGGGTCGGACGGCATACTTGGTGCGCGACCGGCTGAGCTGGATGCGGTTTTGCGGCCTGGGGCCGGGCGATGCGGTGCCGGACGCCAACACTCTGTGGGATTTCCGTGAGGCGCTGATCAAAGAGGGCAAAGTTCCCGAGGAGTGGCGGGACAAGCCTGCCAAACTGAGGCAGAAGGACCGCGATGCCCGCTGGACAGTGGAGTTTTCCAAGGGAAAGGTCAGGGAGGGCGGCACGCCCCAAGGCGACATCACCATTCCCCATTTCGGCTACAAAAACCACGTCTCGATCGACCGCAAGCACGGGATCATCCGCCGCGCGCTCGTCACCGACGCGGCCGCCGCCGATGGCGCCCGGCTGCGCGAGGGGCTGATCGATCCGGCCAATACCGCCTCCGACGTGTGGGCCGACAGCGCTTACCGCTCCAAGGCCAACGAGGCGTTCCTTGCCGAAGCCGGCAAGGTCAGCCGCATCCACCGCAAGAAGCCCAAGGGCAAACCGATGCCTCGGGCGACCGCCAGGGCCAACGCGGTGAAATCCAGGATCCGTTCCCGGGTCGAGCATGTCTTCGCCGAGATGAAGGGTCGGATGGGGCTGGTCATCCGGACCATCGGCCTCGCCCGCGCCAGGGCAGCGATCACGCTCGCCAACATGGCCTACRACATGAAGCGCTGGTCCTGGCTCGACCGTCAGGCCGAACTCGCCTGATCGGCGCCCGACCGGATATCCCTCCCAGGGGGGGATGCCGCCGATCCTGGGGGCTCGTCACCCGTTTCATACCACCCAACCCGGAAAATCAGTGATCGCCGCGCCGATCACAACCCGATCGAGCGGCCAGCGATATGCGGTGCCGTTCAAGGCCGGTTTCCGGAGGTGTCCACTTCAAAGAGCATTCCGCATTTTTCCGGACCGGTCAAATCCTCCGGCGGAGGAAACGGGGGGAGCTTTCCGATGAGGTCGGGACGACCATGACCAGATCGTGTGGCAGACAATATAAAAAAGGCGTCCGCTTTTCAGCGAACGCCTTTTTTTTTGAAACTTGGTTGCAGGGGCCAGATTTGAACTGACGACCTTCAGGTTATGAGTTTGATAAAACCTCACCGAGCGACCTTCGCTCTCCTACGCAGACATGCGACAATATACTGTTATAAAACATTATTATTCCATACATTCTACGACCATGATACCCTTCCCCGTCATCAATTCAGCTCTCTACTGTTACCTATGCGTTACCTGCACCCGACCTTCAGGTTGAGGATGGGCGACGCCGGAGGGAGGGGTTCAATGGCGAAATTGACCAAACGGGTGGTGGACCAGATCGCTCCCGGCAGCACCGAATCGGTGCACTGGGACGATGAGCTCAAAGGGTTCGGCCTACGGGTCTGGCCCAGCGGGCGCAAAGTCTACATGGTGATGAGCCGAGTGAAAGGGCGTCTACGCCGGATCACCATCGGCCCCCACGGCGCCATCACGCCAGAGCAGGCCCGGATCCGGGCGCACGAGATTCTCGCCGAGGCTAAGACTGGCCGCGATCCCGCCCAGGAACTCGATCAGGCGCGGAAGGCTCCGACCGTCAAGGGATTGGGTGAGCGCTTCCTCAAAGAGCATGTCGCAGTGCGCTGCAAACCGAGCACCCAGGCCGAATACAAGCGGTCGGTCGAGCTGTTCATCAATCCGAAGCTCGGGACCCGCAAGGTCACCGACATTGAGCGGCGCGACATCGCGGAACTGCACCAATCGCTCAGCCACATCCCTTACCAGGCCAACCGGACCCTCGGCGTCCTGTCGAAAATGTTCAATCTGGCCGAGGTGTGGGGATTACGACCGGACGGCAGCAATCCCTGCCTGCACGTCAAGAAATACGTCGAGCGCAAGCGTGAGCGTTTTCTCAGCCCCGCCGAATTCGCCGCTCTCGGCACGGCGTTGTGCGAGGCCGAGGCGGATGGATCGGAAACCCGATCGGCGATCACCGCGATCCAGCTGCTGATGCTGACCGGCTGCCGTCTAAGATGGTGAGGAAATTGTCGAAGAAGCTGGTGAAGCCCATCAGGGCGCTGACCTGCTTCAACAGCGGCCACGCCGCCTGATAGCCGATCCCGGCCAGCTTGCCCGGTTTCAGCAGATCGTCGGCGGTCAGCGCGTTGGCGCTGGCATGCAGACCCAGTTCGGCGAAGGAGCGATAGACGATGTCGGCAAGACTGCTGAAATTGTTGAGGAAGAAGGCAAACAGCCCGACATAGAGGATCTTGCGGATCAGCCGCGACAGAATGTTGGCCTCGCCGTCCATCGACCAGAACAGCCCGGCCAGGGCGATATCGATGCCGATCAGGATCGTGGTCAACGAGGCGACATCGCCCGACAGCAAGCCGAAGCCGCTGTCGATCGCGTGGCTGAACGCCGCCATGAAGCTGTCGATGACCGAAAGGTCGTCCATCGCCCTGCCCTCCGCCGCCTCAGCGGCCCGAATAGGCGGTCCCCGAGCCCAGAAACCGCGCCGTCGCCGCCTGCCCGGACGCTTCCGACTGGGCCTTGCGGGCCTGCTCGAGCGCCTCGGCGCGGTACTGCGCCGCCATCAGGGTCTGGATCTGCATCTGCTGCTTGGCGGTCAGCGCGATCAGCTGATTGGCGGCCTGCTGGGCCTGCAGGCTGCCGGCCGCGCCCTGGCTGGCATTGACCAGATCGGCCAGGGTATTGGTGTCGACCTGGACGTTCTGATTAACCTGGGACTGGATCAGCATGGTCTGGCGATAGGCACTCATCGCGCTCTGCCAACGAGTCCTCGCCGCCGCCAGCGACTGATCGCTGGTCAGCGCCGCACCGTATTGCGACGGGAATTGCTGCTGGAACGCGGTATCGGTGGCGTCGAGAGTGAAGGTGATCCCGTCGGCCTGATTCATCAGCCCGTTGATCCGCGCCAGGGCCGTCGTCATCTGCCCCAGCGACGAGTTGTCGAGCGATCGCAGGTTGCGGTTCATCGTCTCGAGCATCGCCGCCTCGTTCTGCAGCGAGCGGATCTGGTTGTTGATCTGCTCCATCGCCCGCGCCGCCTGCAGCACGTTCTCGGCAAAGTTGGAGGCGTCGAACACCGCCCATTGCGCTTGCGCCGGTGGAACAGAAAGACCGATCAGCAAAATAGAAATGAGGAGAAGCTTCGCTGCGGGCTGCCGCCCGCGCCCGCCTGGGAGCGCCGCTCCCAGACCCGCAGTGATTTTATTGGAGGGTGGGTCCGGGAAGCCCGGCTTCCCGGTCGGGGCGGTGGGGCGGAAGCCCCACCATATATAATGAGTCTCATGGTGTGTTCTCCCGGATCAGATCGACCGCCCAAGGCAGCCCCTTGGCGACGAGCCAGTATTCGAGGAACGAGTCCGGCGCGGCCGAGAGACGGTCGATCAATTTCTGGTCGTCGGGGGACGAGGCGCCGCACAGCGCCAGCGCGACCGGGCCGAGGGCGAGGTCGAACAGCCGGTTGCCGCGCCGGGATTGCAGGTAATAGTGCCGCTTGGGCGTGGCCTGAGCGATCAACTCGATCTGGCGGTCGTTGAGGCCGAAGCGGGCATAGGCGGCGCGGCTCTGCGGTTCGATCGCCCGGTCGTTGGGCAGGAACAGCCGCTGCGGGCAGGATTCGATGATCGCCGGGGCGATCGTGCTGTCGGCGATGTCGGCCAGCGACTGGGTGGCGAAGATCACCGCGACGTTCTTCTTGCGCAACACCTTCAGCCATTCGCGGATCCGCGCCGCGAACAGCGGGTGGTCGAGGAACACCCAGGCTTCGTCGAGGATCAGCAGACTGGGCTTTCCGTCGAACCGTTCCTCGAGCCGGTGGAACAGATAGGTCAGCACCGGCAGCACCAGCCCGGGCTGGTGCATCATCTCCTCGGTCTCGAAGCACTGCACCTCGGCCAATTCCAGCCGATCGTCAGCGGCGTCGAGCAGACGGCCAAACGGGCCGTCGAGGGTGTAAGGCAGCAGCGCCGCCTTCAGCGCGTTCGACTGCACCAGCATCGAGAAGCCGGTGAGGGTCCGTTCCTCGGGCGGAGCCGAGGCAAGGCTGCCGAGCGCCGACCACAGCGTCTCCTTGATCTCGGGGGTGACCGTCACCCGCTCATGGGCCAGCAGGCCGGTGACCCATTCGACCGCCCATGACCGCTCCGCCTCGAGGTCGATCCGCCGCAACGGCTGGAACGCCAGCCCGCCACCGGCGCCGAGGGCGTGATGGGCCCCGCCCATGGCGAGGGTCGCGGCGCGGGCCGAATTGCCCTTGTCGAACAGGGTCACCCGCGCCCCCGGATAGCGGCGGAACTGCAGCGCCAGCAGGGCCAGCAGCACCGACTTGCCCGCCCCGGTCGGGCCGACGATCAGCAGATGGCCGACATCGCCGACATGGGTGGACAGGCGGAACGGAGTGGCCCCCGAGGTCTCGGCGATCAGCAGCGGCGGGCCGTCGAGATGGGCGTTGCGCGCCGGCCCGGCCCACACCGAGGACAGCGGAATAAGATGGGCGAGGTTGAGGGTATGGACCAGCGGCTGGCGGACATTGGCGTAGACGTGGCCGGGCAGCGAGCCGAGCCAAGCCTCGACCGCGTTGACGCTCTCGCGGATCACGCTGAAGCCGAGTCCGGTGACGATCCGTTCGATGGCGCGGACCTTGTCGTCAGCACGCTGGCGGTCGGGGTCCATCACCGTCAGGGTGGTGGTAAGATGGCCGAAGGCGACATGGTCGCCGCCCAGCGCCTGCAGCGCCAGATCGGCGTCGGCGACCTTGTTGTCGGCGTCGGAATCGAGCAACTGGGCTGGCTCGTTATAGAGCACCTCGCGCAACAGCGCGGCGATCGACTTGCGCTTGGCGAACCAGTGGCGCCGCAGCCGGGTCAGATCCTTGGTCGCCCGCGTTTTGTCCAAGGCGATGAAACGGGTGACCCAGCGATAGGGGAAATCGAGATGGTTGAGGGCGTCGAGCAGCCCCGGCCGGGTCATATTGGGGAAGCCCAGGATGGTGAGCGTGCGCAAATGGGCCTCGCCCAGCATCGGCTCCAGCCCGCCGGTCAGGGGCGTATCGACCAGAATCCCGTCGAGATAGAGCGGGGTTTCCGGCACCCGGACCGGATGGCGCCGGGTCGAAATGGTGGCGTGCAGGTAGGTCAGGGTCTCGCCATCGTCGAGCCCGCGCGCCTCCGGCATGAACCCGGCCAGCAGATCGAGCACCCGATCGGTCTCGGCCCGGAACGCCGCCAGTTCCTGGCGCCAGTCGCGACCGCCGCCTCCTTTCCCTTCCCGGCCCTGATCCAGCAGGGCGGATTCGGCCTGGGCGACCGAATCCGGCGGCGGGAGATAGAGCAGGGTCAAATGGTAGACGCTTTCGAAATGGCTGCCGATGCGCCCCAGGAAGGCGGCGCGGCGTTCCTGCTCGACCAGCCAGGAGGCGGGATCGGGGAAAACGGATTCGGGATAATCCTGGGCCGGGATCCGCTCCGCCTCGAAGAACAGCGCCCAGCCTGAGCCGAACCGGCGCAACACATTGTTGGCGCGGGCGCAGGTGGCGACCAGTTCAGCCTCGGTGGCGCTATCGAGATCGGGACCGCGGAAGCGGAGGGTGCGCTGAAAGCTGCCGTCCTTGTTGAGCACGATGCCGGGGGCGACCAGCGCCGCCCAGGGCAGATGGTCGGCCAGCCGGTCGGCGTGGCGGCGGTATTCGGCGAGGTTCAGCATGACAGCTCCCCCTTCTGCCGCAGATGCCGGGCCAGCACCGAGGCAAAGTCTGGATCGCGCTTGGCGGCGAACACCGCGACGGAATGGCCGACCAGCCACAGCACGATCCCGGCGCTCCACATCTGCAGGCCGAGACCGAGAGCGGCGGCGACGGTGCCGTTGACGATCGCCAGGGTGCGCGGCGCGCCGCCGAGCAGGATCGGCTCGGTCAGCGCCCGGTGCAGCGGCACCTCGAAGCCGTCGATGCTCATCACACCAGCGCTCCGCCGCCGAAGCTGAAGAAGGACAGGAAGAAGCTCGAGGCGGCGAAAGCGATCGACAGGCCGAACACGATCTGGATCAGCCGGCGGAACCCGCCCGAGGTCTCACCGAAGGCCAGGGTCAGGCCGGTGGTGATAATGATGATCACCGCGATGATCTTGGCGACCGGCCCCTGGACGGATTCGAGCACCTGCTGCAGCGGCTGCTCCCACGGCATCCCCGCCCCGGCGGCAAAGGCCGAGGTGGAAACCAGCAGGGTGGTGGCGAAGGCGAGATAGCGCATGATGGTTCTCCTCGGTTAGACCGTCGATGGGCGGGTGTCCGCCCCAGACCCGGTTTCGGAAAAAGGAAGGGGTTCGGGGAACACTTCCCCGAGCGGGACCGGGCGGCAGCCCGGCCTCTCCCTGACCGCGTAATCGCCGTTGCCGTCGAGCCCGGTGACCTCGGCGATGGTCTCGATCCGGCGCCCGGTGCCGCGCCCGGCGATGAACACCAGCAGATCGACCGCCTCGGCGATCAGCCGGCGCGGCACGGTGACGACGCCTTCCTGAACCAGTTGTTCGAGGCGGTAGAGGGCGGCGCGGGCGGAATTGGCGTGGATCGTGGCGATGCCGCCGGGATGGCCAGTGTTCCAGGCCTTGAGCAGGTCGAGCGCCTCGGCGCCGCGCACCTCGCCGACGATGATCCGGTCGGGCCGCAGCCGCAGCGTCGAGCGGACCAGATCGGCCAGGGTCACCACCCCGGCCCGGGTGCGCAGCGCGACGCAATCGGGCGCGGCGCATTGCAGTTCGCGGGTGTCCTCGATCAGGATCACCCGCTCGTCGAGTCCGGCTATCTCGGCCAGCAGGGCGTTGGCCAGGGTGGTCTTGCCCGACGAGGTGCCGCCGACCACCAGGATATTGCGCCGCTCGCGCACGGCGCGGCGCAGCGTCTCGGCCTGAAGCGGCAGCATGATCCGATCCGTGACATAGTCGCTCAGGGTGTGGATCCGCACTGCCGGCTTGCGGATCGCGAAGCACGGCCCGAGCGACACCGGCGGCAGCAGGCCTTCAAAGCGTTCGCCGCTGATCCCGTCATCGCGGGCGGGCAGTTCGGCGCTGACCACCGGATTGCCGGGATGGATTTCGGCCCGGACATGGCTGGCGACGAGGCGGATGATCCGCTCCACCTCGGCCGGGGCAAGGCGCACGCCGGTATCGACCCGCCCCTCGCCCAGCCGGTCGAGGCGCAGCGCGCCGTCGGGATTGACCATCACCTCGATCACCAGCGGGTCGGCCAGGGCGGCGGCAATCGCCGGTCCCATCGCGGTGCGCAGCATGGCGCGGCGGCGGTCGCGGGATTCCGGATTGGTCATGACGGGTCTCCCTCCTGATCGCCGGACAGGGTGCGGCGGCGGGCGGCGATCTGCCGGCCGACCTGATCGATGAATTTCTGGAAGCGTTCCTGGCCGACGGCGCGGGCCGCCTTGTCCGGCTCGGGCAGCGGGGCGGTGACGGTCAGTTGGTAGCGGACGAACAGCGCCAGGCTCTCCAGCAGCACCTGACCGTCACGCTCGATGCGGTCGAGTTGATCGCTGATCCGGTGGAGACGCAGGCCGAAGCGCTCGTCGAGTTCCTGGCTGCCGCGGCGATTGAGCCAGGCGGTCACCGCATCGGCGAGAATGGTCGATTTCGACACCCCCGGTTTGGCGGCGAGCGCTTCCAACCGGGCGCTGAGGTCCGGATCGAGAAACAATTGATGGCGGATCTTGGTGCGGTTCATCCTCGCCTCCCTCAGAAGCTCGGCAGCAGATCGTCGCCCGGCCCGGCGCCATCGCGGCCTTCGTTGATGGCGTGGGCGCGAACCACCGTGCCGAGACCGCGCAGCCGGTCCATCGCCCGCTGATCGGCCAGCAGATCGGACTCGTCGTCGATGGGATCGGGCTCGGGATCAGACCGCGCAGCCACCACCAAGCCCTCCTCGGGCAGACCGGGATGGCGCTGCCGCTGGACGCCGCCTTCATCCTCGAAACCGAGCGTGGACTCCTCGGCGGTGGCGAGGCGGACATGCGGGCCGCGCACCAATCCGCTCCAATCGTCGGGACGGGCCGCCGGGCGGTCGGGATAGCCGTGCTCGGCCAACTCCGGCGCGGGCAGCACCCGCGCCGAGAAATTGCGATCCTGGTAATAGCGCAGCTTCCTGGCCCGGATCGGAGCAAGGCCGGAGACCAGCACCAGTTCGTCGGCAGGCGGCAATTGCATCACCTCGCCCGGGGTCAGCAGCGGCCGCGCCGTCTCCTGGCGGCTGACCATGACGTGACTGAGCCACGGCGCCAACCGATGGCCGGCGTAATTGCGCTGGGCGCGCAGTTCGGTGGCGGTGCCGAGCGCGTCGGAAATCCGCTTGGCGGTGCGCTCGTCATTGCTGGAGAAGGCGATCCGGACATGGCAATTGTCGAGGATCGCGTTGTTCTCGCCGTAGGCCTTGGAGATCTGGTTGAGGCTCTGGGCGATCAGATAGGCGCGGATGCCGTAGCCGGCCATGAAAGCCAGCGCGGTCTCGAAGAAATCGAGCCGCCCCAGCGCCGGGAACTCGTCGAGCATCATCAGCAGGGCGTGCTTGCGCCGCTTGGCCGGATCGCCCTCCAGCCGCTCGGTGAGGCGGCGGCCGATCTGATTGAGCACGAGGCGGACCAGCGGCTTGGTCCGCGAGATGTCCGAGGGCGGGATCACCAGATAGAGCGACACCGGGCGTTCAGCATCGACCAGATCGGCGATCCGCCAGTCGCAGGCGACGGTGGTCGCGGCAACCACCGGATCGCGGTAGAGGCCGAGGAACGACATCGCGGTCGACAGCACGCCGGAGCGCTCGTTCTCGGATTTGTTCAAGACTTCCCGCGCCGCCGAAGCGACCACCGGGTGGACCTGGGGCGCGTCGGGGGTGCCGAGATGGTTGGTCGCCATCATCCGGCTCAGGGTCTGAACGAAGCTGCGGCGGGGATCGGACAGGAAGGTGGCGACCCGGGCCAGGGTCTTCTCCTCCTCGGCATACAGCACATGGAGGATCGCGCCGACCAGCAGGGAATGGCTGGTCTTTTCCCAGTGGCTGCGCCGCTCGAGCGCGCCTTCGGGATCAACCAGGATGTCGGCGATGTTCTGGACGTCGCGGACCTCGTCGGGACCCTTGCGGACTTCCAGCAACGGGTTGTAACGGGCCGAGCGCGGATCGGTCGGGTTGAACAGCAAGCAATGCGAGAACCGCCCCCGCCAGCCAGCGGTAAGCTGCCAGTTCTCGCCCTTGATGTCGTGGATCACCGCCGAGCCGGTCCAGGACAGCAGGGTCGGCACCACCAGCCCGACGCCCTTGCCCGACCGGGTCGGCGCGAAGGCCATCACATGCTCGGGGCCATCATGGCGCAGATAGCGATTGCCCAGCCGGCCAAGAAACACCCCGGCCGAGCGGAACAGCCCGGCCCGCTCCACTTCCCGGGCGGTCGCCCAGCGCGACGAGCCGTAGGTGGTGACCAACCGGCTCTGCCGCGCCCGCCACAGCGAACCGACGATCGCGGCGGCGCAGCCCATGAAGCCGCTGGCCCCGGCCAACATCCCCGCCTTGTCGAAGATGTGCGGCGCATAGGCCTCATAGGCATACCACCAGGGGAACAACTGCCAGGGGCGATAGACCGGAACATCGAACAGCACCAGCCAGGGCGGACCGAGCTGGGGCTGATAGCCGAGCATCGCCGCCGCCCATTGGGTCGCCGACCACACCCCGAACAGGGTGATGGCGAAAACGACCAGGATCTGGCCGATCAGCAGCTTGGTGGGGGTCATGGCGGCCTGTCCCGAACCGGCCCGGCACTGTTGCCGGGCGCTTGGGACAAGGGTCAGACAGAACCCCGGAATCGAAAATCGCCTTTAGCTACGATGATTTACGCCCAAGCCCCTAGGGCGAAGGAGGGGCAGATTGAGCGAGAATGAGGGATGGCAGATCGCTGGATAGGTCAATTACGTCGAGGTCCTGCTATGGCAAAACGGGGCCAGGAACGGACTGTCGGGTTTCGTTGAACGGCCACGAAAAAGCGACTTTCTCGTTATTTCGTGCGGCTCCATTCTTGACATCTTTACCCTGACTTAACGTAATCGATCGCGTGTGGTGACTAATGGCACAACACTTAGTTTCCTGTTTCTACTGGTGTGTTATCCTGACGATATATTCACAAAGGTGGCGGATCTATGTCAGATGATATCCAGAACAAAGTGCGCGACGACGCCGAGCAGCAAGTTCGCGAATGCCTTGCCGCCAATCCCGTCGTGATCCTGGGCAGTGGTGCTTCCGTTGGATTGGGGTTGCCGACCATGGGGCAGTTGGCTGAACGCATCGTCGATGATGTTGGCAAGCTCGGCCTGGACACGGAAAAGTGGGGAATTCTATTCGACGCTTGGCAAGCGGGTGAAGGTCTCGAAGCGGCGCTGAACAAGGCGCAATTGAATGATGCCTCTCCTCTCTATACAGCCATTGTAGATTCTGTTTGGAAGAAGGTCGCTTGGCACGACGTTCTGGCCTTCGAACAAGTGCGGGCAAGTCATCCCCTTCCTCACACCAAGCTCTTCGACTATCTTTTCGGCGGATCCGCGCGCAACATTACCGTCATAACCACCAATTACGACCGCCTAGCAGAATATGGCGCCGATCAAGGCGGTTTCTGCCATAGGAGCGGCTTTGTAGGTAGCTACCTCCGTACTTGGCAGGGTCCAGTCCATGCCCCCCGATATCTGCGAGGGGATGTCCGGCAAGAGAATAGGACTGTCGATCTGCTGAAGGTCCATGGATCGCTGGACTGGTTCCGGGAAGAGGGGGATCGGGACCCGGTCGGCCTGCCGGTTCATGCTCCCGCGGAGGATGATCTCAAGCAGCCCACGGGTATGCGGCCTGTCATCGTTCCCCCAGCCAGCTCCAAATACGCTCAGACCCATTTCGAGCCCTACCGGTCGCTGCTGGCGGAAGCCGATCGGGTGATAAAGGGAGCCGAGGCGTTTCTCACCATTGGCTTCGGCTTCAACGATGATCATGTGCAGGTCAACCTGACGCGGGCGATGCGTGATCGGCCAAAGCCGTTCGTGATGGTCACGAAATCCTTGACCGACAAGGCCAAGCAGGCGCTGGAGCAGGCGTCGAAGTCTTTACGATATTGCGTTCTGACGGAGGGGCAGCCGGGCACCACCGTGGTCTACACCGACGAGCACCGTGATGGCGTGGAGATCGAGGGGATCGACGCTTGGTCATTCGACGGCTTTGCCAACGAGTATCTGTGATGTCGACGGTGAGCCTGTTCCATCTGCGCGACGGCGATGCTTTTGGCAGTGTCCTGACCGTCGATACCGGGTCGGTGGTCGTCCAGGTCTTCGATAACGAGACCCTGCGCCGGCTGCATGTGCATCGTCCGGTCCTGCTGCAAGGGCGCCCCGGCCGCAGTCTGATCGGCATCATCACCCGCATCACCCGCAAGATTCAGACGACGGAGACGGAAGACGGAACGGAGGCGGTCCCCGAGGTCGTCTCCGTCGATGCGGTCGAGGTCGGCCTGATCGGAACCCTTCACAATATGGGCGGAGAGCGTCCACCGCGATTCCGGCGCGCCATCGAAACCGTGCCCGAGATCGATGCGCTGTGCTTTTCGCTTGAAGGGGATCGCCTGTCCACCTTCATGCGGGCGGTGTCCGAGGTCAGCGAGAAGGATGGCCATCCACTGCTGCTTGGCCGTTATGCCCTCGACACCTCGGCCGATGCCTTCCTCAACGGCGACCGCCTGTTCCAGCGCCACGCCGCCATCGTGGGCAGCACCGGCTCTGGCAAGTCCTGGACCACCGCCCGCCTGCTGGAACAGGTCGCCGAACTCCCCAACGCCAACGGCATCGTCTTCGACATCCACGGCGAATACAGCCCCCTGAAAGGCGATGGCTTCCGCCATCTGCGGATCGCCGGCCCCGGCGACCTGGATGCCCCCGGTGACGACGTCCTGTTCCTGCCCTATTGGCTGCTGGGGTACGACGCGCTGAGGTCGCTGCTCGTGGACCGTAGCGATCAGAACGCGCCGAATCAGGCGATGCTGCTGGGACGTTGCGTTCGAGATGCCAAAGAAGGGTTCCTGAACGCGGCTGGGAGAGCCGATCTTTTGGCCGCTTTCACCGTAGACAGCCCCATTCCGTTCGCCATTGGTGATGTGCTGACCAAGCTGGATAATTTGAACAAGGAGATGGTGCCCGGCGCGGCTGGCAAGGAAAAGCAAGGTGACTTCCACGCCAAACTTAGCCGCATGATTGCCCGGTTGGAGGCGAAGGTGGAGGACCGCCGCCTGGGCTTCCTGTTCCGGGGCGGTGACGAGACCAAGAAACTCGCCTATCTCGACACCCTTGTCACTCGCCTGCTGGCCGGGCGCAAGGATCAGGATGACGGCAAGGGCGGGGTGAAGATCATCGACTTCTCCGAGGTCCCGTCCGACATACTGCCGCTGATCGTCAGCATGGTCGCCGGGCTGGCCTTCTCCGTGCAGCAATGGACGCCATCGGCGCGCCGCCACCCGGTCGCCCTGTTCTGCGACGAGGCCCACAACTACATCCCCGACCAAGCGAACGAGGACTCCGAGGGCCGCGTGGCGGTGCGCCTGTTCGAGCGCATCGCCAAGGAAGGCCGCAAATACGGCATCGGCTTGGCGGTGATCAGCCAGCGTCCGGCCGAGGTCAGCCGCACCGTCATCAGCCAGTGCAACAATGTCATCGCCATGCGCCTGACCAATCCCGAGGATCAGGCACGGGTCAAGGCCCTACTACCCGACACCCTGACGGGCTTCACCGATATGCTGCCGGTCCTGGATACCGGTGAGGCCGTGGTGGTCGGCGACGCCAGTCTGCTGCCAAGTCGGATTCGTATTGCCGAGCCTGGCAGCAAGCCCGACAGCCGTACCATCGATTTCTGGAAGCGCTGGTCGGAGGACATGCCTGTCGGCGGCCTGGATGACGCTGTCGAGGCGTGGCGGCGACAGAGTTTCGGGAAGGCTGAAGAATAAATAAAGGGGGTGGAGATGTTTTTCAATCCGAAGGACGGCGAAAGGGGCGAGCGGCCCCGCAAGGTTTATGTCCGGGCTGATACCGTGCAGTACGAGGACGGACGTGTGTGGCTTGAGGCTGCTGACGGCCGATGGCTTGATCGTGAGCGACGTTCCCAATTTGGCGGCGTTGAAGAATGGGCTCTATCCATTGTCGAGGCTCGCCTCTCGCCGCAGGAATGGAATGCGATGCGCGAGAATGCGCGCTGGCTGGCCTTGGAACTGGGGGACACGCCGAGCCCAACAACGAGAATGGTCAAACACTACGACAATCTGTTCGGCGATGGGGGCGTGCGTTACCTTGAGACCGTCCAGCGGGTTTACGGACCCACGGCCGACGAACTCGACAGGGTGGTCGATACCAGCGGCATCCCGGACGGTGATCCTTCTTTGATCGAGAGTCTTATTTCAATTAAAGCGGGTGCAGTTGCCGTGTACGACGTGGGTCAAGGCAATTGCAACTCTGTATTGATGGAGGACATTCCTCATATTTATTTTGATTTTGGCGGCGGCGTACTTGATCACGCATCGACGTTTCCGGCCGTTCTCCAAAGATTTTGCTTTACGGACCGCCCAGCCATCGTCCTTTCCCACTGGGACTGGGACCACTGGTCTTCCGCTTATCGTGACCCAAGAGCGTTCGACCACTATTGGATAGCGCCCCGGCAGGAATTTGGTGTGATCCACGCGGCCTGCGCATCTAGGGTCGGCGCGAACCTTCTGTTTTGGCCGAGCACCGCGACCGCCCTCGGCGTTGGGAGCATTCGGATTGAAAAWTGCACATCCAGGGGCAAGAACCGGAACCATACAGGACTGGCATTGATCGTTTCTGACGGTAGCCATACGATCCTGTTGCCCGGTGATGCCCGCTATACCGCATTTCCAAGCGGTAGGCCTGGTGCGGGGGCGGTTCTTTCCGTGGTGGCGCCCCATCATGGTGCGAACATGCACAGTGCCCATGTACCGACGACAACCGGACATGCGGAAAGCCGGGTCGCTTATTCCTGCGGCGATCCTAACCGTTATGATCATCCGCGTTGGAGGGCAATGGAACTCCACGCAAATGCAGGATGGAACCGAATGCTCCGAACCGATAATCGTCGTTCCGGCAGACCCGCACACATAAGGCTGGAATTCCCGGGTCAATCGCTCGGCGCACCGCGCCAAGTCCCCTGCGGTGGGAGTATGTGCCAACTGTCCATCGAGCAGGTTTGACGTGCCGCTTGATGGCTGCAGAACTGCCGTCCTTCCCAGACCCAGTCGAGGTCGGCTTTTCAAAATTTGCCATTACGACACGCTTGGCCCGCCGCGCTGGCGGCCGATGGTCCAGGAAATGTCGTCGCCGCGCAGGATGCCGGAGACCTGCTTGCCGATATGGTGGTCGAGCACCGGGCGCCACGGCACTAGGGTGAACTCGCGGCTGTTCTCAATCAGCGCCGCCTTGCCGCCAACGAGATCGACGGCGCGACGATAGACGCCCTCGACTGGCTGGCCGGGCTTGGTCTCGACGAAGGCGAGGCCGAGTTCGTCGGAAAGCTGGCCGGCGACGCGGAGCAATTCGCGCCGGCGCAGCACGTCGAGCAGGTCGGCGCGGAACAGGACACGGTTCGGCTCCTGGCGGGCCAGTCCCTGCTCGATCAACCATTGCCGCCGCTGGACCAGGGCGGCGCGAACGTCGCGGCCGAAGCCGGCATCGCGCAACGGCTCGGGAGTCGCGGCGACCAGTTCGCGGTCGAGCCAAGTTGCCCCATCGGCGGCAATCTGACGGTCCAACGGCAGCGCCGATAGGGTTCGCACCACCACCGGAGCATCCTGGGCTTGTCTTCGCTCGAATGCTGTTGCGCGCTCGAGATGATCGGGAGCGATGATCCAGGCGCCGTCGGCCTCGCGTTCGACAGCCCCGGTCAACCGCCGCATCGCCTCCAGCCGCCGGACATGGGTCTCGACAAACGCCTCGCTGGCGGTTGGGTCATGACGCAGATGGATATCGACGCCGTACCGCCCACCATGCGCCGCCGCGATCTCGGCGATGGTGTGATCGACGGCACGGGGCTCGACCGATCTGGGATCGAGCCGCAGGATTGCACCGTCGGGAATGGGAGCGATGGCATCGCCCTTGCCGATTTCGACGTAATGGGTGCGACCATCGACCGCATCGACGATCAGGTAATGGCGGTCCTTGATCTCGTCGGACAGACCGCGCGCGACGAGGCGGCCGACAATCGGTCGCGTCGGTGGTGCCGCCGGATCGTGCAGGACGAGATCGGCACCGGAGCGAACCAGCCCCTTGGCCGTCATCTCGCGGCTCATCGTCTTGAGAATATCGCCACGCTCGCCCATCCGGCGCAGGGTGTTCTCGATATCATCGGCCAGCCGCCATCGCCCCGGCGCGACCTCGTCGGCCAGACCGAGCCGCTTCAACTTTTGCAGACGACCGGCGCGCAGACTCTGCTGGAAGACATCCTTGTCTGTGGACCAGACCAGCCGGTCGGGATCGACATCGCGCAGCAGTCGGTGATCGATGGAGGTCAGGCGCTCCTGCTCGATGTCGTGCCGCAGCCGGTTCTCGATCTCCAGATCGGTACGGGGACCAAGGTCGAGGGTCACCAGGTCGGTGGCCCGCTCGCGCAGGCCGGTGGTGATATACTCCCGGGCGATCACCAGATCCTGGTCCCGGTCGTCGCGCCCCCGGACGATGATATGGCTGTGCGGATGGCCGGTGTTGTAATGGTCGACCGCGACCCAATCGAGCCGGGTACCGAGATCCTGCTCCATCTGCGCCATCAACCGACGGGTCAGCGGCTTCAGATCGTCGTACTGGTCGCCGTCCTCGGGAGCGACAATGAAACGGAACTGGTGGCGGTCGCCCTCGGCGCGGTCGAGGAAGGGCTTGCCGTCAACCCGGTCCTGCTCGGCGCTATAGAGCTGCCCCGGGGAGCCATCGCGGGTCACGCAGTCCCGCTGGATATAGCGCAGATGGGCCTTCGCCCCGGCGACGCCCTTCCCCGCCAGTTTGACGATGCGGGATTTGACGACGACGCGGCGGCTGCGAAAAGCGGCATGGCGATCGCGCGACGACAGCATCCGGCCGATGCCGGCACCGCGTCCAATCTGGCCGCCGTGGAATTTTGACGGCCGAGCGCCCGGACTCTGCCCACCGGCACGGTTGGCCGCCACCAGGACCTGATGCAGAAATTTGCGGCCGCGCGGTCCGCCCCCAGCCCGGATCTTGCCGAGCTTCGGCTTGAAGTCGTCATCCTGATTCATGGTCGGCTCTCCTGCGACTATATAAGAATCAAGGCGTTGGCGGGGTGCCGTCTCGTGACCGTCCGGATCTATCTCGCGAAATAACGATGTGCAGACAATGACTTGGCGTCTCGACGAGACAGCCCTTTAATCTTGCTTTCCATCAAACCCTGGTTCCCCCTGTCCCATCTGCGCTGTCCTACGCTGTCTTCTCCGGGCCGAGACTCGGACAAAGGGCCGAATACCGGCCCGGCGAGGGTCACCCCCCGCCGTCCAGGAACGCCTGTTCGGCATCCTCGAAGCTGTCGAAATGACGCTGAGTCAGCATCGCCCGGACGCGCCGGTTGGCATCGACGAGGCAGGTCGCGACGATGTAACGGCTGCGGAAATAGCCGATGATGCGGACGATATCTGCGTCGAAATCCTCGTCCTCGAAGCCGTCCCAGGCCCCGAGATTGCGTTCGGCGAAGCGACTGTCCCAGGCGAAATCGGCGACTTCCGCGGCGATGATGTCCGCGATGACATCGGCGCCGAATTCCTCGGCCAGCGCCGGAAAACGATCGAATTCGGCGTGCGGATGAACGAAGGTCTGCGACATGGCACCCTCCTGAAATGATGTCCTCCTGAGCGAGGACACCTCCCGGGAGCAGCCGGGGACGCGTCGGTCAGGGACGCCGCAGGCGCCGCGCAGCGGGGCGTGGGGGAGCCAAAATGCGCCCGCATTTTGGGGGGACCGCGCATCCTTGACCGGTGCGTCGCCCTGGCTGGTAGAATCAAAAGGCCGAGACGAGGCCCCGCCTCCGCAGGAGGCTCCGCTGGTCACTTCCCGCCCCCGGCCGCCTGACCGAGCGGCACGAACAGATCGCCCGGCGACGGCCACAGCGTCCCCGATGACCGCGTCAGCCGGATCGATGGCGCGGGCTGGGACGAGGCGGACACGGACATCCCGGTCAGGTAATGCCGGGTCTCGGCCGGCAAGGGTCGACCGCGCAGACTCTGCTCGTAGCGCCCCGGCCCGGCATTGTAGGCGGCGAACACCCCGGTTGGACCGAAGCGGTCGAGCATCGCCCGCAGATAGGCGGTCCCGGCCAGGATGTTGTCGCGCGGATCGGCCGGATCGGAGCCCAAACCGTGGGCCTCGCGCATCTCGCGATAGGTGTCGGGCATCAGTTGCATCAGCCCGATCGCCCCGGCCGGCGAGGTGATCGGACGTCCAGCGCGCTCGGCATGACCGCCGCTTTCTGCCCGGATCACCGAGCGAATCCACCCTTCCGGGATGGCGAAGCGGCGCGACGCCTCAGCGATGTCAGCGTTCCAGCGATCCAGATCGGACGCGGTCGAAACTGTCGGCACCAGCACCAGGGTGACGAGAAGAGCGAGGGTCATTCGGTCCATAGCGGCACCAGGAGTCCGAGAACGTTGGAACGCGGAATCGGCCCGAAATAGCGACCGTCGAAGGATGTGGCGACATCGCCGGTCAGCAGGAAAACCTTGTCCGCATCGAGACGACGGCACCCGGTCCAGGTGGGCATAGGACGATCCCAGCGATCCTGGCGCAGACGAAGGACGACCGGTTGGCCGTTGATGAGAATGGTGTCACCCTCGGCGCAGATCAGGTCGCCACTGACCCCGCCGACCGTCTTCACCAGCGGCACGGTTTCCGGCAGATAGCCTCGTTCCGCCGCCAGTCGGCGCATCGGATCGGGCAGGCGGGCCAGCACCCTGTCGCCACGATGAATCGGCGCGGACGGCATCAGCCGATACAAGCCGATCGGGGCACTGGCGGTATTGTTCCACACCAGCCCGGGCGCCGCTCGGCCGAGCTCGGCGAGGCCGAGGTAGACGAGCCCGGCCAGGGCCAGGGCGAGGATGCGTTGCGGGCGGGACCGCCCGCGCCGGCGCCCCCCGATCCGAAACAGCCGGGGGCCGATCATCGCCGTGTCCCCCGGATTCCGGCGTCGGAGGTCGAGGCCTTGCCATGGCCGCGCGACCAATCGTCAAGGTCGTCGATGTGGTAACGGACATAGCGACCATGCTTGCGAAAGCGCGGTCCGTCCCCGGTGGTGCGCATCTTTTCCAGCGTCCGCCGCGACAGGCCGATGTAATGGGCGGCTTGGTCGGTGTTGAGAAACGGGCTGCCTTTGCGGGCGTTGGCGGCTCGAAGAATCTCGTCATCCATCGCGTTTCCTCCTTGAATCTGGGTCCCGGCGGCGACGGCGCAGGTCGCCTGATCCGGGGCAAGGATGGACGTGATGGGACGGCGGGCGGGACGCTCGAAAACCGGCCCCCCTGGTTTTCGATCCCCCGCAGCACCACAGGAAAAGCCTCGCCACGGCGATCCGCAGCGGGGCTGTTTGGGGGGATTACCGGTCGCGCGGCTCCCACAGGGCAATGTGGGTGATGCCCTCGTCGGTGGGGCGTTCGAGCTTGACCAGCCGGGCCCGGACCCAGTTCGGACCGAATTCCGGCGCACCGATCTTGAGGTTCAGAGTGGTCTCGCCGCTGGACTTGGCGACCTGGCTCCAGGCGGCGCCGACCTCGGTGCGCTGGCCGGCATAGACCCGGTGGTCGGGGGCGTGCTCGGAGACTTTTTCGGTCGGAACGATGGTCAGCGCGGCGGTGATGTTGAGGGTCTTGAGGGTGCCGGTGAAGCTGCCGTCGTCGAGCTTGGTGAAGGTGCCCAGCGTGATCTCCATGATCGTTCTCCTTGCCGGTGTGTCGCAGGACCGTCCTTGCGATGGCTCGCGCCAGGAGCCCGCCAGCCGCCCCCGCCCACCGCGCCATGGCGCGGCCAGACCGCAGGGGAGGACCGGGGAGACGGGAGAATTTGCAGCGCAGCGGCCGCGAGGAGGCCGGCGTGCCGGCCGGGGAAATTCTTCCGGCGGACCGCTTGGACGGGGGCGGCGCGGGATCCAGCGCTGGGAGAGACATGCAAGGGACGGCCTCGCGCAGACCGGAGCCGAGGAGACAATGGCCCGTCACCACCGCCTTCATCCCAGGCTTGATGGAGGGAAACCGGCATCCGGGACCCGGGGCAACCGCCCGTCTCCCCTTTCCGGCCGAGGGTCACAGCGACCGCCCGAGCCCCCCTGTCGTCATGGGCAGTGCGGGGACAAAGACGCAGGGACAGGATGATCATGAACCTGGCGAGCCGTCTGATCCGTGCGGTTGGCGCGCCGAGAATCGAACCGTGGGGACGGTCTGGGCATCAGAAACAAACGCCAGATGAGGGAGGAAATCCTTGGCCGCTGGGAGCGAAACCCGCGCCGATAGGCCCCCCCATCATCCCCTGGAAATCGGCATGGCGGACCGGTCTGGACTCGATATGCGCGATCGAAATCACGGCCGGGTTCGGAGCCGGAAATACCGTCCAGCTTGGCCGCCAGCGGGCTGTTATTGCGTCAGGGATTGAAGCCCGAAGGGCCGAGACGCCGCAGGGCGGCTCGGTTTACGAAAGCCCGGCGCGGGGGTTTTTCCACGCGGACGCCATCATTAATATGGACGCATCTCCATGATTTTCCCCCATGGAGACCCTTCTTCTACAGCCGGATTGGGTCACGTCCCGTTGAGTGGTGTAGCAGCGTTTGCCTTGGGATGATGGTGCAGGGGGCGGAGCGCCCGGAGGCATCATTCCCAGGCGGCCCCGAAACCGGGGTGGTCATCGTCGATCTTCGGTAGGGTTTGCTTGCGACGTCAACCGAACCAAGGACCAGAACGATGATCAACGAGATGATGAGCCTTCGTGGCCTGCTGGAAAAGAGCGCCGATGCCGATCTTCTGCGCGAGATGATCGGCTTTGCCGCCGAGCGGCTGATGGAACTGGAGGTGGCCGCGCTGACCGGCGCCGGGCATGGCGAGCGCAATCCCGCCGACCGCCTAACCCACCGCAACGGCTACCGTGATCGCGACTGGGAGACCCGGGCGGGAACGGTGGAACTGCGCATCCCCAGGCTGCGCAAGGGCAGCTACCTGCCGTGCTTCCTGGAGCCGCGCCGCATGGCGGAAAAGGCGCTGACCGCCGTCATTCAGGAAGCCTATGTCCAGGGCATCTCGACGCGGGCGGTGGATGACCTAGTCAAGGCCATGGGCATAACCGGCATCTCCAAGAGCCAAGTCTCGCGCCTGTGCGCCGAGATCGACGGCAAGGTCGCCACCTTCCTGGAGCGGCCCATCGAGGGCGATTGGCCCTATGTCTGGCTCGACGCCACCTATGTGAAGGTGCGCCAGGATGGCCGCATCGTCAGCGTGGCGGTGACCATCGCGGTGGGTGCCAACACCGCCGGACGGCGCGAAGTGCTGGGCATGGCCGTCGGCCCGTCGGAAGCCGAAACTTTCTGGATCGACTTCCTGCGCAAGCTGGCCCGCCGTGGCCTGCGCGGCGTCAAGCTGGTGGTGTCCGATGCCCACGAGGGCCTGAAGGCGGCCATCGCCAAAGTGCTGAACGCCACCTGGCAGCGCTGCCGCGTCCACTTCATGCGCAACGTGCTGGCCCATGCCGGAAAGCAGGGGCGCCGCGTCGTCTCCGCCTTCATCGGCACCGCCTTCGCCCAGTAAACCGCCACGGCAGCTCACGCCCAATGGCGCCAGGTTGCCGATCAGTTGCGCCCCAGGGCGCACAAACTGGCTGATCTGATGGACCGGGCCGAGATGGACGTCCTGGCATACATGGACTTCCCGCAGGCTCATCGCGCCAAGCTGCACTCGACCAATCCCATCGAGCGCCTTAACGGCGAGATCAAACGCCGCACCGAGGTGGTCGGCATCTTCCCCAACGAAGCCGCCATAACCCGCCTGATCGGCGCCATCCTGCTGGAGCAGAACGACGAATGGGCGAGAGCCCGATACATGACCCTGGAAACCATCGCAACCATGGGTGATGATCCTCTCACCAGCCTGCCGCCCGTCGCGGCAGCCTGATCAATCCGGCCAACCCTGCCGGAGATCAAACGGCGACACCGCTGTTACACCAATCCCAGGGACGCGATCCCGGATTGCGCCTCATGGTGGTCGTTCCGCCACCCGAACACGGCGCTCGAAAGCGGCCATTTGGAGCGAAAAGCGAATTAAGTGGACTGACACAGCCCCCCATAGCAGCCCCTCAATTTTCGCTTAAAACGAAGCCTAGACTGGCCTTGCCCCAAAGTCTGAGTTATCACGTTAGGCGTTCTTCAAGGCTGATTCACGGTGATAGGCATGGGGCGATTGATCGTTCTTGGAAGCGGAGACACCTCTTCAGCGAGAGCAAATCAGCGTGGCCATTTGTTCGAGCGCCTTGTGGATGCGATCATCGAGCAACAAGGCTACCGAGTGCTCCAGCGGAATGCCAATCACGGCGGCATGGAGATCGATATCGAAGGCGAGCACAAGCTCACCAAACGAGCGCTTTACGCTGAGTGCAAGTTCTGTAGCACCCCACTTGATTCACCAAAAATTCAGTCGTTTACTGGGAAGTACTTCGCTTTTTCAAGGAAAAATAGTGATTGCAATGGCCTGTTTGTGGCTGTTCCGGAGCTAAATGGATCCGCTTATACCTTCTACAAAGATAATTTTGGAGATGGCAACGAGATAGGATATATGAATGAGGGCGATGTCATTAATATGCTCTCAGAGAGCAAATTGATGATCGACCCGCAGCAGCTGTCTACGTCTGTGCGCATTGATAATTTCTCTTGTGGCGAGTACAGGGTGATTTACTCGAATGAGGGCGCATTTACTGTATTCTTTCTTATACAGCATGGTAGCACCACCCCAAGCCATTACATACTGTATGATAACAGGGGCAACGTCGTTACGGATCAGGCGTTTCACGCAAAAATCCGTGAGTTGAGCGACGAACTTGCCAGCTTTTCCGCTCACATCCCGCAGGGCCAGATTGCCCCAGCACTTCATGGTGTGTCCGAAGAAATCGTGGAGGTAAGGGGGAGTTCGTCATATTTTGAGTACCAGTTTCCCGCCTCCCCACAGTTTTTTGTTGGCAGAGAAGAGGAGCTTGGCCGAGTTGTCGATTTCGTTAAAAGCGTCGCGGAAAACAAGGCCTCTTCCAGGGGTATTCTTTTCGAGGCCGACTCCGGTTGGGGAAAAAGTTCGTTGGTGCTTCGGTGCGTAGACGCATTAAAGAAAGAAGGGCATCTCTGCTTTGCAATCGACACCCGAACAGCTTCAAGTTCTCAGTTCGTCCTGAAGGCCGCTGATCACGTCCTCCACTCTCTCGTGGCAGAAGGTGCTATCTCCGGCACCCATACAATCAGCGGGTTCGAGACCGTCAAGTCCTGCCTCGCAGCAGCTGGAGAACAACTGAAGGCCCGCGAAAAATCCCTGATAATATTCTTCGATCAGTTTGAAAACCTATTTTATGCTCCGCCAGCACTGAAGCCCATCCATGATTTGTTGCTTGGCCTCTCTGACGCAGGAGCTAACGTCATCCTCGGCTTTTCGTGGAAGACGGATATGTATGGGGCGCATTCCACGTTCCCCTACCATCTCCGCGACACGATTGCAAACCTCTCGCAGCGTTTGCAGCTGAAAAAGTTTGGCGAGCGAGAAATACAGCTCACGTTAGATGAACTCAGTCGAGAGATTAAAGCGCCTCTGCGGAAAGACCTTGCCTTCCTTCTGACAGAGTTTTCTCAGGGATATCCTTGGCTTCTGAAGAAACTTTGCGCCCATGTGAAGATGCAGCGAGATGCTGGCGTTACTCAGGTGCGCATTGCGTCAAGCCTCCTGAACATCGAGGAGTTGTTTCGAACGGATCTCCAGTCGCTTGCCCCTGAGCAGGAAGCGGCTCTCCGGCGCATCGCTCGAGTGGCCCCCGTGGACAGTGAGGACCTCCAAGATTCTTTCTCTCGCGAACTAATCCAGAGCCTGATCCACAAGCGCCTGATTGTGCGCGTAGGCCACAAATACGACATATACTGGGACATATTCAGAGATTACCTAAATACAGGCTTGCTGCCAGCTCAGGAGAACTATGTTCTCAGGATGCAGGTCGGATCGGTTAGCAATGCACTCAATGTCATAGCGGCGAAGCAGGGGCCTATTTCTGCCTCTGAGTTCATTGCCGATAGCGACATTACAGGAAAAACATTTTACAATGTATTGCGAGACATGCGCCTTCTTGGCCTTGTTGACTTCACTAACGAAGTGATCACCCCGCGCATCGCCCTCCCGGTCGATGCCGTTAGACGCGATATAGCGGTGGCTGCGCACGTCAAGCAGAAACTTAGTCAAAACCGCGTGACCAACCTTATCAAAGAGATCGTTGACGCCGAGGGCGAGGTTGGCACTGTGCGTCTGATTGAGGTCATGAGGGAAGCGTGCCCATATATTCAAGCGAACGACAAGACGTGGAACACATATGTCGTCTGCTTTCTCGGATGGATGGATTTCGCTGACTTGGTCAGCTTTGACGCCAGACGCAATGTTGCAAAGCTCGCTAAGGACGACGGGACAGCGCCCGAAAGGCCTCGTCGTTCGGCAGGACGTCGCCTTTCTGGCACACTTCCCACCGTCCAAGTGGCACCAATCGAGGAGGTGCTGTCGCGCTTCATCGTTGCGGCCAAGAGCAGACAAAAGCCGAGTTTCGAGGGCATGGCATCTTCAACTACAGCCAAAGCAATAAACATGGCATTCGCCTTGTCGTTCCTCTCCGGCCCAACAAAGGATGCAAAGCTCACAGCGGCTGGCGAGGAGTTCATGAGGGAGGAGACGCGGCGGCCTGAGCTGTTCCGAGCAGCTGCATCAAAACTGTCCAGCTTCTCCGAGTTCGTGGCGATGCTCTCAGAGTTGCCTAAGGACCAACGCTATTCACACAACGACCTCGGGGCTGCGTTGAACGAGAGGCTCGCGGCTAATTGGACTGAAGGAACGGCAAAGCTTGTAGCCAAAATCCTTGTTGACTGGGCGAAGAAGGCTGGAGTTGAGATGGCTCACGTCCGCAGCCGCACGCTGAAGGCGGCCTAGGTTCCTGGTTCCGGCGGGTTCCCGTGCCACTGCACTTAATTCGAAGGTTGCGTTATCGCTCCCCACCTCCAAACCCGACCGGACACCTCGAAGAACCGAGTTTTTGGACGGTTTGGATAGGAAAACGGGGCGCCCGAGCTGAGACTGGGGGCTATTTCGGTCTGAATTCCGTGGTATTTGGGCCGTTACGGCCCCCTCTTCGGCCTTTCGGCCGTCATGCGGGCGCAGTTCTCCCGTCCCACCAGACTAGGCGGCGCATGTTGTAGACGAGATTGGCCATGCCGATCTTGGTTTTGGCCCTGGCGATGCCGATGGTGCGGACGAAGAGGGCCATCGGCCCTTTCTGGCACGCGAAGACATGCTCGACGGCCGAGCGCACCTTGGAGCGGGCGGCGTTGGCCTTAGCTTGGGCCTGTGACAGTGGCTTGCCCGGTGCCCGGCGGAAATGGACCTTCGAGCGCAGGCCCCGTTTCGCCATGAACTCCTCGTTCTTGCGCGAGCGATAGGCGGTATCTGCCCAGACGTCGGCACCAGTGTTGCCGCTGTCGAGCACCTCGCGGAAGCGGCGGCTGTCGTGCTCGGCGGCCGAGGACACCGCCCAGCGCCGGATGAAGCCGTGGCGCCGGTCGGTCGAGATGTGGTTCTTGTAACCGAATATCGGGATGGCGATCTCGACGCCCTTGGCGCCTTCCGCCTTCTTGGAAGAAAGAGAGAAGGCGGGGAGGCTCGCCTCCCCAGGCCCCTCCCTTCCCTTACCTCAAGGCAAACCACAGCCACGCCAACACCAAGGAGCCCAAGGTCATGGGAATGCCGCAACGCGCATGCTCCCAAAACCCCAGCCGCACCCCGACCCGAGCCGCCTGATCAGCCACAATCAAATTGGCAAGGCTGCCGATCAACAGAAGGTTTCCGGCCAACGTCGCATAAACTGAAAGCTGGTGCAAAACCTCGGGCGTCCGCTCGGGCACCACGGCCAGCCACAACGTGATAAGCGGCACGTTGCCAATGGTGTTGGACCCCAGCACGGTCAGGCCCAGCACGGCAGCCGGCGCTTGAGGATCAAGGCCGTGCGCCACGCCCCAGGCCAGGGCCTGAGCCGGCAAGCCGGTCGCGGCCAGGGCATCGACCACAACGAACAAGCCGGTGAACAGCACCAGCAAGGGCCAGTCCACGTGCCCCAGGACCTCGCGGGTATGCAAAGAGCGGCTGGTCAGCACCAAGCCGGCCGCCACCAAGGCCGCCGTGGCGCGGTCCAGCGGGGTCAGGAACAGGGCCAGCATCACCGCGATGGCCAACAGTCCCTTGGTCAGGCCCCAGGGGTGCACCAAGGGCGCGGCCACGGCCGGCGGCGGGGTGTCGCTGGGGCGCAGCGACCGGCGCCAGACCACGGCCACCACGGCCCACACGACGACCAGGGCCATCAGGGCCGGAGGGGCGCAGGCTGCCAGGAAAGGGCCGAGGGCCAGGGCGCCTTTTTGGGCGATGAGAATGTTCTGCGGGTTGCCGATCACCGTGGCGGCCGAGCCGGCATTGGCGGCCCCGGCCAGGGCCAGGAGATAGGGGCGAGGATCCAAGCCGCGTTCGCGCAGGCCCTGGGCCAGAATGGGGGTCAGGGCGAGCACGATCACGTCGTTGGTCAACAGGGCCGACAGCCCGCCGGTCACGCCAACGATGAGGGCCAGCAAGGCGAGCGGCCGCAGGCGGGCATGGGCCAAGCGGTAAGCGCACCAGTCATGAAACCCCGAGCCGGAGAACTGGAGCGACACCACCATGAGGCCGAACAGGATGCCCAGGGTCTCGAAGTCGATGGCGGCGACCAGGGCCGAGGCCGGCCGGGGCGCCACGACCTCAAGGGCGATGGCGGCGAGAAGGGCGATGCCGACCCGGTCCACGCCCAAGCCCGGGATCCGGCCCAGAGCCATGCCGAGATAGGTGACGATGAAGACCCCGACGACGAAGACGCTCATGCCTTGCTCCCCCTTCCCCCCAAAACAAAACCGCCGCTTCCCCCCGGAAGACCCGGAGCGAAGCGGCGGTGAAGGCGGCGGCGCGCTCGATTAACGCGAGTAGAATTCGACCACCAGGTTCGGTTCCATCTGGACCGGGTAGGGCACGTCTTCCAGCTTGGGCAGACGCAAGAAGGTGCCCTTCATGCCCGAGTGATCGACCTCGAAGTAGCTGGCCACGTCACGCTCGGGCGACTGGATGGCTTCGATGATCAGGGGCATCTGGCGGGACTTTTCCTTGACCTCGATCACGTCCCCTTCGCGCACGCGGAAGGACGGAATGGTCACGCGCCGGCCGTTGACCAGAACGTGGCCATGGTTCACCACCTGACGGGCGGCGAACACGGTGGGCACGAACTTCAAGCGGTAGACCACGGCGTCCAGGCGGGTTTCCAGGATCGCAATGAGGTTTTCCGAGGTGTCGCCACGACGACGCACGGCTTCCTCGTAGTACTTGCGGAAGGCCTTCTCGCTGATGTTGCCGTAGTAGCCCTTGAGCTTCTGCTTGGCCATCAGCTGGGTGCCGAAATCGGAGGGCTTGCGGCGGCGCTGGCCATGCTGCCCCGGGCCGTACTCGCGGCGGTTCAGCGGGCTCTTGGGGCGGCCCCACAGGTTAACGCCAAGACGGCGGTCAATCTTATGCTTCGAGTTAAGGCGCTTGCCCATGGCTGGGTCATCCTCGTTGGGATTGTTGTTTTTTGGCCCGGTAGTCCCTGTCGGCGTTCAGCCACAGGGCGGGGTCCCGTGGACCCGCGTTCCCGGAAGTCAAGGGGCGGGAGTATGGCCCGTTCTTTCCGGCTGTCAACAAGGATCTCTCGGCCCCAGGACCCGAGGGGTCTGGGGAGGCCGCGCCTCCCCCAGCCTTGCTCTTGCTGCCAAGCCCCTGTTTAGCCGTGGAAGGGCACCGCCTGAAAGATCGGCAACGCCTCGGCGCGCTCGGCCAGGGTCGGGAAGCTAACGGCAACGCGCCGGACAAACGGCGCGTCGAACAGTCCGATGAGTTTCATGCGTCCTCGCCTCAAACAGTCAGGATCAGTTTCCCCGTGTGGGTCCGGGCCTTGAGAGCCGCGAGCGCCTCCATGGCGTCGCCCAGCGGAAAGGTCGCGCCGACATGAACCTCAAGGCGCCCCCCGGCCCACGCGTCCAGCGCCTGGGTCAAGGAGGCCATGACGCGATCGGGAAAACGCCGACGGTACCCGCCCCAGTCATAGCCGATGACCGATAAATTTTTGACCAGCAGCAAATTGGCCGGCGGGGCCGGCACCGTGCCGCTGGCAAAGCCCACCACCAGGAGGCGGCCATCGGGGGCGGTGCAGCGCAGCGAGGTTTCGAACAAGGCGCCGCCCACCGGGTCATAGACCACATCGACCCCTTCGCCGCCGGTCAGGGCCTTAACCTGCTCGCGCAGATCCGAGGCCCCGGCGTCGATCAGGGCATCGGCCCCGGCGGCGGCGGCAATGGCCAAGCGGTCGGGACCGTTGGCGGTGGCGATGACCCGGGCGCCCAGGGCCTTGGCGCAGGCCACGGCGGCCAGCCCGGCCCCGCCCGCCGCGCCATGGACCAGCACGACCTCCCCTGGGGCCAAACGGGCGCGATCCACCAGCCCGAAATGGGCGGTGCCAAAGGTGACGGGGAAGCCGGCCGCGGCGACGGGGTCGAGCGTTGGGGGGAGGGGGACGACATAGCGGGCGGGCAGGACCAGGTCCTCGGCCCAGGCGCCGCGATCGGGCACGGCCAGGACTCGGGTACCAAGGGCCAGGGGAACGTCGGTTCCGGCCTCGACCACCTCGCCCACGCCTTCGAGGCCCGGGGTGAACGGGGGCGCGGCCTTGAATTGGTAGCGCCCTTCCAGCATCAGGCCGTCGGCGAAGTTGACGCCAGCGGCGATCAGGCGCAGGCGGACGTCGTTCGGGCCGAGGGGGGGGCTTTCGACCTCCCGAAGGCGCAGGTCTTCCCCCAGGGCTTCGCAGACCATTGCACGCATCTGATGCCTCCTCGCTGGATCGGGGGGGGCAAGGGTAAAAAGGAAGGTTGGGGCCTCCCCAGCCTTCCCTTTTTGTCTTTCCTCGCCAGAACCTCAGCCCCAGGGTCTCCCCCCGTCAGACCTTGACCCCCCGGATCACCTGGATGTCCAGATCCCGAATCTTTTTACGCAAGGTATTGCGATTCAAACCCAACAAGTGAGCAGCGCGGATCTGGTTGCCGCGCGTCGCCTCCAAGCACAAGGTAATCATAGGGCGCTCCACCTCGCGGCTGATGCGCTCATGCAAGCCAGGGGGCGGCAAGGCATCGCCGTGGGCCGCGAAGTAGTGGCGCAAATGGCGATCGACCATGGCCGAGAGGCTCTCGGTCCCCCCCTCCCCTTCGGGCGTGGGCAGCGGCGCCGCTTGCGACAACTCGGCCTCGATCACATCGACGCCAATCACTTCCTGGGAGTACAAGGCGGCCAAGCGCCGGGCCAGATTCTCCAACTCGCGGACGTTGCCCGGCCAGCGATGACGCTTCAAACGCTCCAGGGCGGCCGGCTCCAAGGACTTGAGCGGCAGGCCATCGGTCTCGGCTGCCTGGGTAAAGAAATGGCGGATCAGCTCCGGGATATCCTCGCTCCGCTCGCGCAAGGGCGGCAACCGCAAGGGCACCACGTTCAGCCGATAATACAGGTCCTCGCGGAACAGGCCCTGGTGCACCAACTGACGCAGATCCCGATGGGTGGCCGCCACGATACGCAGATTGACCCGGATCGCCCGTTGGCCGCCCACCGCCGTGTATTCGCTTTCCTGGAGCACCCGCAACAGCCGGGTCTGGGCTTCCAGGGGCATGTCGCCGATTTCGTCGAGGAACAAGGTGCCGCCGTTGGCCTGCTCGAACCGCCCGGCCACCCGGGTGTGGGCTCCGGTAAAGGCGCCGCGTTCGTGCCCGAACAGCTCGCTTTCAATCAGGTCGCGGGGGATGGCCGCCATGTTGACCGCCACAAACGGCCCGTTGCGGCGCTTGCCGTAGTCGTGCAGGGCCCGGGCCACCAGTTCCTTGCCCGTGCCCGACTCGCCGTTGATCATCACCGTCAAGTCGGTGTTCATCAGGCGGGCCAAGGTCCGGTAGGTGTCTTGCATGGCCGGCGAGCGGCCAATCAGGGGCAGGCGCTCGCCCTCCTCGGGATCGGGCGCCTCCGGCAGCGGGCCGCGCGGCAAGGATAGGGCCCGGCGCACCACGTTGACCACTTCGTTGAGGTCAAAGGGCTTGGGCAAATACTCAAACGCCCCGCGCTCGGTCGCCTTGACCGCCGTCAGCAAGGTATTTTGGGCGCTCATGACCACGATGCGCAGGTCGGGGCGAATTTTCTTGATGCGGGGAATCAGGTCGAGCCCGTTTTCGTCGGGCATGATCACATCGGTAATCACCAGATCGCCCTGGCCGTCCGCGACCCACGTCCACAGCGTCGAGGCCGTCCCCGTGCTGCGTACTTCGTGGCCCGCGCGGGTTAGGGCCTGACTTAAAACCGTGCGGATCCCGCGATCATCATCGGCAACGAGGATAACAGACATGCTACTGTTCATCCCAACAGCAGGGGGGGGAAATAAAAGGATGGAGATAAGAAGGAGCGAGGGGGCTGACCAGCCTTCCCTCTTTGCCTTCTAGCGGGCCATGGGCAAGATCACGGTAAACACCGTGCGCCCGGGCAGGCTGTCAAACTCGATGATCCCGCCGTGATCGTTGACGATCTTCGCGACCAAGGGCAGGCCAAGCCCGCTTCCTTTGGGCTTGGTGGTCACAAAAGGATCGAACAGATTGTTGCGCAAGTCATCGGGAATGCCTTCAGTCCCGTTATCGCGCACACTGATCACCAGGGGCAAATCGGTGACTTCGCCCCCCGGCACCCTCAGGCGCAAACCGTGCTGATAGGCGGTGGAAAGCACGATCTCGCCGCCCACCGCCGGCACCGCCTCGGCCGCGTTCTTCACCAAATTCAAAAACACCTGAATCAACTGATCGCGGTTGCCAAGGACCGCCGGCAAAGAGGGGTCATAGGCCTCGACAAAGCGCACATGCCGGGCGAAGCCGTTCTCCGCCACCATGCGGACATGTTCCAACACCCGGTGGATGTTGACAGCCTCGCGGTCCAGGGGGTGGCCCTCGGAGAACACCTCCATGCGGTCCACCAGGGCGACGATGCGGTCGGTCTCATCCAAGATCAGGCGCAGCAAGGGACCGTCTTCGGGCGGCAGGCTGCTTTCCAGCAACTGGGCCGCGCCCCGGATGCCCGAGAGCGGGTTTTTGACCTCATGGGCCAGCAAGGCGGCCATGGCCGTGACCGAGCGCGCCGCGTTGCGGTGGCTCATCTGCTGGCCAATCTTGAGGGCCATGGACAGTTCGTTAAGCGAGATCGTCACCCAGTTTTCATGCTCGACCAGGGGGGACACCTGGACCGTCAGGGTCCGGGGGCCGGTGCGCGGGGTGTCCAGGGGGACCCCGTACTCGGAAAAGGTCGAGTGATTGCGCCGCACCTTATCGATGAGGCCAAACAAGGGGTTGTCGCCGGGAATGAGATCAACGAGCGCACTGCCCAGCAAATGGGGAGCGGTCGCCTCGAACATCTGCTCGCCGGCGGCGTTGATGTGAACCACCGTGTCCGTCTCATCAATGACGATGATGACGGCGGCAACGGCGTTCAGGACCAAGGCCGGATCCAAGGGAGCCGGCCGGGAGGCAAGGCGGCGGCGCAACAGGGTGGTCTTCACGGCAAGCACCTTCCGGGACCCGAAGAAACGAAGGAGGCCAGGGTGCGGATCAGCCGCCTGGCCTCGTCGGGGGTGTCGGCGGCCATGTACCGCCGGCTCCAGGCCGCCCCCTCGGGCAGACCGGCGCCATACCAGACCATGTGCTTGCGCGAAACCCGCAGCCCTCGATGGGGGCCATGGGCATCAAGCAAGCCCTCCAGATGCTCCTCCATGATCATGCACCGCTCATCCAGGGTCGGTTCGGCCGGGGAAGCGTCAGGCTGGGCGAGAGCGCGGGCGATGTTCCCCGCCACCCAGGGCGCGCCCAAGCTGGCCCGACCGATCATCACGCCATCGGCGCCCGAGCGGGCCAAGGCTTCCTGGGCATCCGCCGTCGTTTTGATATCGCCGTTGGCGATGACAGGCACACGCACCGCCGCCTTGACCGCCTCAATTGCCGCCCAATCGGCCCGCCCCTCGTACTGCTGCGCCCGGGTGCGGCCATGCACGGTGATCAGACGCACCCCGGCCGCCTCGGCCAAACGGGCCAGGGCGGGCGCATTGCGGGTGGTGTCATCCCAGCCCAGGCGCATTTTGACCGAGACCGGCACCGAGACCGCGCTCACCACCCGCTCCATGAGGCGCTGGGCCAGGGATTCGTCACGCATCAAGGCGGCGCCGCCCAAGCCGCCCACCACCTTGCGCACGGGGCAGCCCATGTTGAGATCAATCAAAGCCGCCCCCCGGTCCTGGGCCAGACGGGCCGCGTCGGCCAGCACCTCGGGATCGCGCCCCGCGAGTTGCACCGCGAGGATACCGTCTTCCTCTGGGGCATCGAACACGCCCCGGCCCCGACCGCGCAGCAGCTCGGCGCTGGCCACCATTTCGGTCCAGGTCACGGGACAGCCAAACCGTCGGGCCAAGCGCCGGAAGGGGCGATCGGTCACACCGGCCATGGGAGCCAGCATCACCGGAAAACACGAAGAGAGGACGTCGAGCTGGGGGAGCATGCGCACGCGAATCCTCGAATCACACCTGATCATTCGTTAGGCAATTGCACAAAAGAAGGCGCGCGTCCAGGCCCGCCGATGGCGAAGGCGTCTTCCCCCGCCTCGCCGGCGCCACGACGCCCTTTTACAGTAGGAAATCGGTGATGAATTTGATGCCGGGAAAGGCCAGGGTCAAAAGCAGATAGGCCAGCATCAACAGCCGAGCCGCCAGCCGCCCGCGCACCCCCCAGCGATAGCGGGCATACAACAGACCACCAATCACCAAAAAGGCGAGAAGAGACAGGGTTGTCTTGTGATCCAGAACCAGAAAGGTCCCGGATTCCACATACTGCAAGCCCATGCCCGAAATCAGGCCTAACGCCAGAACCCCTTCGCTACCAAACAGCAACAAGGTGGTCAGGTCATCGGCCTCGGCGGCAGCGGGCAACCGGCGGGTGAGATCGGTGGGCCGCTTGGCCTTGAGGGCCCGCTCCTGGATCAGCCCGGCGACGGCGGCCATGGCCGCATTGGTCAGCAAGCCATAGGTCAGAAGGGCGATGGCGATGTGCAGCATAGTCCAAAACGGGGGGGTTCCCGAAGCCACCAGAACCCGCGTGGTCTCGAACCCGGCCCAGACATTGGCCATGAGCCCCAGGCCCATGAGGTAAGGCAGCAAGATGGGCACCAAGCGCCACGCCGCCGGCTTGACCACACACATCACGCCATAAAGGCACAGCGCCGTGGCAATACTCGCCCACAACGCATTGGAAAAACTTGTGTTCCACCCGCCTTCCAGGGTGGCTGGCACCAAGGCCACGGCCATGGCCCCCATCGCCGCCAACATCAGGGAAAGCCAAAAAACCCCATCGCGCCGAGGCGGGTGGCGCAGGGGCATCAAGGCGGCGGGCAACAGGCTGGCGAGACCAACCACGTGCAAGGCGAGAAATCCGATCATGGCTCCAGTATATAGATGGGCCTAAGGCAGGGCAATCGGGTGAAGCATGCCCCAGGAAGGGAGGGGGCTGCCTTCCCAGCCTGTCTTTTTTTTGCCTTCGCCGACCGGAAGGCTGCTAGGCTCCCGTCCCCCAAGGACGCTTTGAGAAGGAAAGGGATCCCATGGTCAAGGTTGCGGCGCTGATCGTGGCCGCCGGGCGTGGCAAGCGCTTTGGCGGTGAACTGCCCAAACAGTATCTGCCCCTTGGCGGGCGGCCGGTTTTGCGCCATTCCCTCGCCCGCTTTGCTGCCCATCCCGACGTGGCCCTGGTGCGCGCGGTCATTCATCCCGACGATCGGGATCTGTATGACGCGGCCGCCCATGGCCTGACCACCTTGCTGGAGCCGGTCCCGGGCGGTGCCGAACGGCAAGATTCCGTGCGCCTGGGCCTGGAAAGCCTGGTTGAGGCCGCCCCGGACGTGGTTCTGATCCACGACGGCGCCCGCCCGCTGATTGACGGCGCCCTGATCGATCGGGTGATCGCTGCCCTGGGTGAGCAGCCCGGCGCCATTCCCGCCCTCCCCGTCGCCGACACCCTCAAGCGCGGCAACGGCCGCCTGATCGGCGAGACCGTGGAGCGGGCCAACCTCTGGCGCGCCCAGACCCCCCAGGGTTTCCGCTTCCCCGACCTGCTGGCCGCCCACCGCGCCGCCGCCGGCCGTACCCTGACCGACGACGCCGCCGTTTTGGAAGCCGCCGGCGCCAGCGTGGCTTTGGTCGAAGGGGCGGAGGACAACGTCAAGATCACCACGCCCATCGACCTTGCCCGCGCCGAGTCCTTGTTCCGGGGGCCGGGGGAGCCGCGCATTGGGTCGGGCTTCGATGTGCATCGCCTGGGCCCGGGGTCCTCGGTGACGCTGTGCGGGATCGAGCTGCCCCACGACCAGGGCCTGATCGGTCACTCGGACGCCGACGTGCCCATGCACGCCCTCACCGACGCACTCCTCGGCACCATCAATGCCGGCGACATCGGCCGCCATTTCCCGCCCTCGGACATGCGCTGGAAGGGGGCGCCCTCGTCGATCTTCCTGGCCCACGCCGGGGCTCTGATCGATGCCCTCGGCGGACGCATCCTCAATGTGGATATCACCATGATGTGCGAGCGCCCCAAGATTGGCCCGCACCGCGCCCGCATGGCCAACAAGCTCGCGGAGATCCTGCGCATCCCCGCCAGCCGGATTTCCATCAAGGCGACCACCACGGAGACCTTGGGGTTCACCGGGCGGGAAGAAGGGATTGCGGCTCAGGCCACGGCGCTGGTTGCGCTGCCCTTCTAAAAGGCAAGGCTGGGGAGGCGGGCCTCCCCAGACCCCTCGCTTTTTTAAACGCTGGCCGCGACCCAATCGAGGAAGGCGGGCGCGCCATCCACAATCGGCAGCACCACGACACACGGGCAGTCATACGAATGCAGCTCAAGGATCCGGGCCTGCAAGGCCGGGACCTTCGCCTCGGTCGTTTTGGCGAGAAAGGCCACCTCGGGCTCGTCACGCACCACACCGTCCCAGGTATAAATGGAGCGCATGGGGCCCAGCACGTTGACGCAGGCGGCCAGCCGTTCGCCGACCAGCACGGCCCCCAGCCGCCGGGCTTCTTCCTCGCTGGCGGCGGTCATGTACACAAGCCGGCATTGGGTCATGGACACATCTCCCTGTGCTTCGTACCATCGGCGTCCAGTGTCGGCGAACCCGGGGCAAAGGAGCAACCATGGGCGAGGCAAGGGAACCGGCGGCGTCGGAGGCGACGTGCTCCGTCCGCCCAACACCATCCCAACGGCGCTGGTTGCGGCGGGGGCTCGATCAACCGGGCGGCAAGCTCCCCCTCTTCGATGAAAACGGCCGCAAGGTCGATGGCCGGGTTGTGCGCGCCTGCCTCGACCGGGGCTGGGCCGAGCCCTGGTTTACCAATAGCCTGAAGCCGGACTGGCTGGTGTGCAAGCTGACCGCCGCCGGTCGCTCCGTGGCCCAGGATCCTCAAGACGTCTGATCGTTGACCACCGCGTCCAGATACGCGTCTACGTCGGCGGCATGCAGCGGCGCTTGAAACGCTCCTGCGCGCACCCGCACCACCGGTCCCGTCATGCACCGGCCAAAGCACGTCACCGTGCCTACCCGAACCTGCCCCGCCAGCACACGGGGGTGACGGGTTAAGGCGTCCAGGGTCTGCCGGGCCCCGCGCCCCACACAAGACGATCCTCCCTCGCCGCGATCGCGCACACACACGAGAATTTCGGGAAGCGTCCTGTCGTCGGTCATGGGGGGTCAAACCCGGGGCAGGAACACGCCGTCGTGATCGCCGCGTAACAGCGCCTCCGCCTGACGCCGACTCAGATCGGGGCGCAGGGCGCGCATCACGCTCACCTCCCGTTCGTGCCGGGCGGTGGTCCCTTCAGGGGCCCGCTCGGCACCATGCCCCAACAGGGCCAAAGCACGTCGAATCACGGCGGCGGAGTCGACTCTGTCAAAGACCATGGGTCGGTTCCTCCTGACCAGTCGATGGTGGAGACCCATCCTGGGGGAAGAAGGGTGAACAAACCCTGAAGCACCTCCAAATTCCTTAGTTTTCACAGCGGGAGCAACGATGACGTCAAGAAGAGAGGCCCTGCCCGCGCTCCATCGCAATTCGGCGCGATACATCCCGCCAGAGACGGGCCGCCCCTTGGTCTCCTTGGCGATCCATACTGTCGGCAACCTGCGATGCTTGGTCGGGCGCTTCTTCCCCGTACAGATCAACAAAAAGGGCCGCCAACCGGCCCATCGTTCCTTCGGTGGGCTCTGCCATGGCCTGATCTCCCCGCCAGTGAGTCTCCCCGCTTTTTTTCGGTCCACGGTCACGTGTCCATTTTGGAGGGAGTCTTGCCTAAAAACTTAGAACGCACCCTAGAATTAATCAATATCAAGAGCAGCTAAGTTACAATGCCCGAGGTTCCCTCAAGAATCCTTAAAAAAATTGGAAGATTCCATGAAAAAAGGCAGGCCCCCAGAGGGATCTGCCTTTTCATAAAAATGGTCGGAGCGACTGGATTCGAACCAGCGACCCCTTGACCCCCAGTCAAGTGCGCTACCAGGCTGCGCCACGCTCCGATCAAAACTCTCTCGGACAAACCGAAAGAGGGGGATGCCTTCCGAGACATCGGCTTATACAAAAAAAGCCACAGGTGATCGAGACTCGGCCTTTGCGAATTCTGCTGGCCGAAGACAACGTGACAAACCAACAAGTTGCCGCCGGACGCCTGCGCAAAATGGGCCACCGCGTGGATATTGTCGCCAACGGCGCCGAAGCCGTGGCGGCGGTCCAAGCTTTCCCGTACGATCTGGTGTTCATGGATATCCAGATGCCGGAGATGGACGGCTACGAGGCCACCGCCTTGATCCGTGCCTTGCCGGGACCACAAGGGCGCCTGCCGATCGTTGCCATGACTGCAAACGCCCAAGCCTCGGATCGAGAACGCTGCTTGGCGACAGGGATGAACGACTACATCGCCAAGCCCTTCCAGCAACATACCTTGCAGACCATGCTGGATCTGTGGGGCCTCCCCCCGGAGGCCGCCGAACCAGCCCTTCCCGCGCCCCCTCCCGATCCCTCTCCCCCGGAGACTGGCTTGATTGACCCCGACATCGTAGCCGACTTGCTTGATGTGCTGGGCGACGAAGAAATCCAGCGCTTGGCCGCCTTGTTCTTCGAGCGGGAGATGCCCATCTCGGCGAGCTTGCAGCCCCCGACCACAGAGGAAGAGGCGGCCGTGACCAGCCGCGTGGCCCATCGCTTGAAGGGGGCGTCGGGCAACCTCGGCTTTTGCGCCATCGCCGCCGCCGCCACCCAGATTGAACTCGCCTGCCGCGAGGGACGCTTGGGCGATTGCCCCCCCTTGATCGCCGACTTGCGCCGGGTGTTCGAGGCGAGCCGCGTCGCCTGGACTGAAAACGCGTGGCGTCGTTGACCGAGCCACGGCAGGCAGCGGCCGGCCATATCCCCGAAGAGGCGAGGGACTTGGGACCATTGCACGCGCCCGCCGAAACCCCGTATGGTGCGGCCCCAGATCATGCCCCGGCCCCGCGCCGCGCGGGCATCCCCACGCCCCCCGACAAGGAACGTCCCGCCGTGAGCGATGAAAGGACTCTTCGCGTCATCCTGGCCAACCCACGCGGCTTTTGCGCCGGTGTCACCCGGGCCATCGAGATTGTGGAAAAGTGCCTCGACCTTTACGAGCACCCCGTCTATGTCCGCCATGAAATCGTGCACAACAAGCACGTCGTGGAGAGCTTGCGCAGCAAGGGCGCCCTGTTTGTCGATGAACTCGACGAAATCCCCGATGGCGCCTTGACCGTGTTTAGCGCCCACGGTGTGCCCAAGGCCGTGGTGGACGAAGCCGCCCGGCGCACCCTCCCCGTGGTGGATGCCACCTGCCCCCTGGTCTCGCGCGTCCACAAGGAAGGCCAAAACCATGTGGCCAAGGGCCGCGAGGTCGTCCTCATCGGCCACGAAGGCCACCCCGAGGTCGAGGGCACCCAGGGCCAGATCCCGGGCGGCGTCCATCTGGTCAGCCGCCCCGAGGACGTGGAACGGCTGTCCATCAGCGATCCCAATGAGATCGCCTACGTGACCCAGACCACCCTCTCGGTAGATGACACCCGCGAGGTCATTGAGGCGCTCAAGCGTCGCTTCCCCAACATCCAGGGGCCCGACGTCAAGGACATCTGCTACGCGACCCAAAACCGGCAATCGGCGGTGCGCGAGATCGCCCGCGAGGCCGACTTGCTGCTGGTGGTGGGGGCGCGCAACTCGTCGAACTCCAACCGCCTGCGGGAAATCGGCACCCAGATGGGTAAGCCGTCCTACCTGATCGATGACGCCTCGGGCCTTGACCCGGCGTGGCTCGACGGCGTGGCCACCGTCGCCGTCACCGCCGGCGCCTCCGCTCCCGAAGGCTTGGTGCGCGACCTTGTCAATCGCCTGCGCGACTTTGGCCGCGTCGAGGTGGTCGAGCAAAAGGGAGTGGACGAGCACATGCAGTTCAAGCTGCCCCGCCTGCCCCAGATTGGCGATCGCCAGCGCCCCGCCGATCCGGCACACCGCGAAGAAACCCTGAAGGATTAAGTGCCGTGGGAGTTCCCCTGATTCAGCAGGTCCGCCTTGGGGCCTATCTCGTCAAGCAACGCCTGCTCGGCCGGACCCGCTACCCCTTGGTTCTCATGCTGGAACCCTTGTTCCGCTGCAATCTCGCCTGCGCCGGCTGCGGCAAGATCGCCTACCCCGCCGAGATCCTCAACCGCCGTCTCTCGGTCGAGGAGTGCCTGAACGCCGCGCGCGAGTGCGATGCCCCCATCGTCTCGATCGCCGGCGGCGAACCGCTGATCCATCACGACATCGTGCCCATCGTCGAGGGCCTGATGGCGCAAAAGCGCTTTGTCTACCTGTGCACCAACGCCTTGTTGCTGGAAAAGCGCCTCAACGACTTCACGCCCTCGCCCTACCTAACCTTCTCCATCCACCTCGATGGCGATCGCGAGCACCACGACGCCGCCGTGTGCCAAGAAGGCGTGTTTGATAAGGCGGTGGCGGCCATTCGCGCCGCCCGGGCCCGGGGCTTTCGTGTCACCTGCAACACCACCTTGTTCGACGGCGCGCCGCCCGAGCGCGTGGCCCAGTTCATTGCCTTTGCCTGCGACGACCTGGGCGTCGAGGGCGTGACCGTGGCCCCGGGCTTTGCCTACGAGCATGCTCCGCTGCAAGATGTCTTCTTGGGGCGCGAGCGCACCAAGGAGCTGTTCCGGTCGTTGTTCCGGTTGCGTCAGCCCTCGTGGCGGTTCAACCAGTCGAGTTTGTATCTCGATTTCCTGGCCGGTAATCAGACCTACGCCTGTACGCCCTGGGGCAACCCAACACGCAACGTCTTTGGCTGGCAGCGGCCTTGCTACCTGCTCAACGAAGGCACGGTCGGCTCGTTCAAGGAATTGATGGAGACCACGGACTGGGACGCCTACGGCACCGGCCGCTACGAAAAGTGCGCCAACTGCATGATGCACTGCGGCTATGAAGCCACCGCCGTTGCCGACACCATCGCCCATCCGCTGAAGGCCTGGAAGGTGACCCGCGAGGGCATTCGCACCGAGGGGCCGTTGGCGCCCGAAGTGTCTTTCGATAACCAGCGACCGGCTTGATTTTTAAGGCTGGGGAGGCGCGGCCTCCCCAGACCCCTCGGCTTTTTTAAAGAAAGCGGGCCAGGAGGGGGAGGACGAGTGCGGTCAGGAGGCCATTGAGGCCGATGCCCAGCGCGCCAAAGGCGGCGGCCAGTTCGTGGCGCGAAGCGACCTGGGCGGCGCCGAGGCCACTGCCCGCCACTCCGGCCGCCAAGCCCTGGGCCCGCCAGTCGCGGATCTTGAGGCGGTGCAGCATCTGCGGCCCGGTGATCGCCGCGACCACGCCCCCCAAAATGGCCAAGGACGCGCTGAGGGCGGGGACGCCGCCAATCTCCTGGGCCACCGCCATGGCGATCGGCGTTGTCGCCGCCTTGGGCGCCATCGACAAGGCCACGTCACGCGAGCCGCCCAGCAGGATCACGATGGCCACCCCACTGGCAATCGACGCCAGGGACCCCGCCAGCAGCGCCAGAAAAATCCCGCGAAAGTTCTTTCGGATCGCCTCGACATGCCGCGCCAGAGGGATGGCCAGGGCAATGGTGGTCGGACCCAACAAGAACGTGATGAACTGCGCCCCAGAGGCGTAGGTATCATAAGAGGTCCCGGTCAGGACCAACACCAAGGCCACCGCCGCCATGGCCAGCGGGGCCGGTGTGGCCAGCGGATGGTTGCCGGCCCAGGTTTGAACCCGGCGCCCCAAAACAAAGGCCGCCAGCGTCACCACCAGCCAGACCAGGGGAGTCGCCGCCAAGGGCGCCCACAGGCTCTCAAGAACGGCTTGCATCGGCGTCCTCCTCGACAGCCGGCAAGGTCCAGTGCATGACCGCCCCGGTCACCACCACCCCAATCACCGTCGATCCCACCACCCCGGCCACCAGCGGCAACCACTCCCGCGCCAGCAACGGTCCTTGAGCCACCAAGCCCACGCCGGCCGGCACGAACATTAAGCCCATCTGCCCAATCAAGGTTTCCGAGGTGTGGGACAGGGAGGCCGACACGGTCTTGCTCGTGAGGGTTTGCCGGGCAATCAAGAACAATGCGAGCCCGAACATCCCCAGCACCGGCCCCGGAATCGGCACCCCCAATACTTCGCGGGCCACCTCCCCCACCAGTTGAACCGCCAACAACAAGAAAAAGGAAGACACCATCGCCTTAACCCGTCCCTAAAACGTCTTAGATCCCTCAAGGGTAAGAAGCCCCGCCCAGATCGGGAAGAGCGAAGCCGGGAAAGGTCTGTTGCCAAAAAGGGACGGGCAGATTTTTTGGGGCTTTGAGGATAAGGCCGGGGAGGCACGGCCTCCCCAGACCCCTCGGTCTCTTTTTGCCCACCGTTCCCTTGTCGTGCGGGCATTTTGTCCGCATAGCCCTGTCATCAAGAGCGGAGAAGGCGGATGGTCAAACTGGGGATCGTCGGCGGCGTGGCCTTCAAGGTCTTCTCCGGGGATCATCCCCCCTCCCCATATTCATGTCATCGCCGCTGGGGAAAAAGCCCTGGTTTGCCTTGAGACAGGGGCCATTCTGGCGGGAGATCTGTCGCCGGCCACCCGTCGCGTGGTTGCCGACTGGCTCACCGATCAGGGGGCCGCCGCCCTCGATACCTTCAACGCCCTCACCCCCAAGCGATAGGAGGCGCACGCTATGACCATTGCCACGGTCTTCAATGCCCTTCCTGGTCCCGGCCCGACCAATCCCGAAGACTGGCATCCCACCGTTACGGCAGCGCGAGGCCTGCCCGGGGCAGTCCTGGAAATCACTACGCTAGGAGGCGAGATCTTGCGCGCCGACCTATCCGGCTTACTGGCCGAAACCCCGGCGGCCCGCTCCCGGGCTTCGCGCCGCTCCAGCAGCGCGGCAAAGGCCACCACTTGGCGCGGGGTGTAGCCCAGGGCGGGGTGGCCCGCCGCGATCAGGCGTTCGACGGCAACGGCGAGGAGGGCACCTGCGCCATCACCGGGCCGGCCTTTTTGAGCAGGCCGGCGAGGTGCTCGACCACGCCGGCCGGGTCTTCCCCCGGAAACGTCATCTCCACCACCGCCGCCAGAAGCTCGACTTCGTGCCCGGCCGGCAAGCGGGCGCCGATCGCTTCGGCCTGGGGGTTGCCCGGGGTGCCGGTGGCGCAGGCCAGTACGGCCCCCACCACCGCCGGCCCCTGGGCCAGCAGGGCCTCGGCATCTATCTCCCCACCGTCGAAGGCCGAGGCCAGGCCGTGAAAAGGCCGGACCAAGCCGGCAATGTCGGTGACGGTCAGCCCGCCCACGGTGAGGGAGGTGTCGCCCACGGCCACCGACCGAGTGGCGGGCGCGATGTCCAGAAGCGTGGTCATCCCGCACCTCCTTCGGTCGGCAGACCGTCGGTGATATCGGTGATCTTGCCCCAGGGAAACGCGCCGTCTGCGCGCTGAACCTCGCCTTCGATCTCGATTTCCGCCCATTCGTCCGTGATAAACCCCACCGACGACCCCGCCTTGAGCTTGACGCTGGGCACGTCCAGTTGCAGACGCCGTCCCACGTCGTTGGTTCCCACCACCTTCAGCGCCCCTTCGACCCCATCGGTTCCCAGGATGGTCAGCACCTTCTTGCTCGCATCCAAGATCCCGCCCAGACCCAGCGCCAAGTTTTCCAAGGTGAACTCGTCCAGCGTGAAGGCGACGGTGGCCCCGACCTGCGACGCCACGGACTTGTCCTTGGCCTTGACCCCGCTCCGGCTGCTGTAGTGGTCCAGGTATTCGACGCTCGGCTGGTAGGTCAGTGCGGTGCAGTTGCCCAGGTCGCGGGCGGTGGCCCCGGTTCCGGCCGGGGTGAAGGACACGATGCCCTTCAGGATCGAGTAATTGTCAGTCCCTGCCACGGCATGCTCTCCATAAAAGTGAGGCCTTCCCCCCAAGCGTGGGAAAGGCCGTGAGCTTGGTTATCCCCCGCTCCTTCAGTCTGGCGAAGGCCTTGACTCCCCCTTGTTTTTGTATCTACAAAAACCCATATGATCAGCTGGGACGAAGCCAAGCGCGCCAAGACGCTTGAAGAACGCGGCCTTGATTTCGCCGATGCGGCTCAGGTGTTCGCCGGGCCGAACGACACGCGGCTTGACGATCGCTTTGCCTATGGTGAGACACGCTTCATCACGGCGGGATGGCTGCGCGGTCGTTTTGTGATTGTCGTCTGGACAGAGCGCGACGGCGGGCAACGCATCATTTCCATGAGGTACGGCCATGACAAAGAACGGAAGCGATTCGAAGGCCGCCTGGATTGACCCCGACGATGCTCCCGAATTGACCGAGGCGTGGTTTGCCGACGCCGTCCGGTTCAAGGGCGGCGAAAGCGTGGAAGAAATCGTCGCTCGGGTGCAGGGCACGGCCAGCAAGGGAGGACGGCCGCGATCCCCGACCCCCAAGAAAACCGTGAACTTGCGCCTGGACCCCGACGTCCTCGACCATTTCCGCGCCCAGGGACCGGGATGGCAGACGCGCATCAATCTCATTTTGCGTGACGCAGCAGGATTGGGGCCTCGGTAGGAAGCATCCCCCTCCCGTCCCGCCTGGAGCGAAAAGAGTGAATCAGGGATCGGTACGGGTCTCGCTCACATCTCCATCAGGGTATCGGGAAAGGTCAGGGCGAAGCGGAACTCGGCAGCGGCCTCGACCCGCTCGCCCCGTACCGCCGACACCACAAGCCGGCGCCAATGAGCGACCCGATCCGACACCGCCGCTTGCGTGGCAGCCACGTACAGCCAGACGGACGGCCGCGCGGTGATCACCACCACCCGGCCCCCCGGCCGCCCCTCGTCGGCGTCTTCGGCTCCGTCCATCAGCACCAGGGCAACGCGGGTGCCCTCGGGGATCGGGGTAGCCCGATTGCGGTCGGTCAGGTCCACGCCCGGCAGGCGGTTGAGCACCGCGAACAGGGCATCCAGCACCGCCTCGCGGCGGTCGAGTTGGTCAGTCATCCAGACGCTCCAGGATCAGGCGGCGCTGTCCCCCGGCCCGCCCCGAGCGGGTCAACACAGCACCATGGGAGGCGATACGGTAGGCCACCCCGCCCACCACCAGAGTGCCCCCGGTGGGCGAGCCGTCGAGGTCGGTGGCGCGCGCGTGGACGGTGGGCCGCACGACAAACGCGCCCACCCCGTCGTCCACGCTCTCGCCCTGGGAATGATCCATGACCCGCAAGGCGCGAGACGAGCTTCCCTCCCCCGGCGGGGTATAAGCGGCATCCACCCCCAGGAGGGTGTAAACCGGGTCAAACAACAAGGCGTCCCGGATCATGGATCATCCCGCCTTGGCCCGCTGAAGCACCTCGGGTTTCAGGCACATGAACAAGGGATAGGAGCGCAAATCCAACGACAGCTTCTCGTCGTCTTCGTCGCGCTTGACCACGGGGTACAGGGGCACGGCCTGCTGCCCCAGGTGGGCGAACTTCTCGCCCGGGGCAAACACCACCTTGAAGACCTCCACCGCCCCCATGGGGAAGAAGTGCGCCTTCTCCGACGCCACGGCCACCGACGTGGCATCGTCCGAGCCCCGGTAGTTGTGGAAAGTGATGCCGGCATAGGAAAAGCTCTCGAACGCCGCGCCGCCCCGCAGGTCGGCCGCCGCGCTCCATCCCTCGTAGGTGCGGCGCACCTGGGGGTGATTGATCAAGGCATCATAGAAGCCATCGCCGGCCAGGGCGTGAACCGTGGTGTTGGCGACAAAAGCCCCCTTGGCGGCGCGGATCATGGCCCGGCGAACATCGCTGCACTTCTTGCGCACGTCCGTGGCCTCGGTCCCCAGGGCGAAGTTAATCTCGGCCGGCTTGGCGATCGCCCATTCCTGGTACCAGTCGCGGATCACGCTGGCGTCCTTGTCCAGCACCACGCCTTGGAGCGCCCCCAGCCGCATGTTCTCCCAGGTGTATTCGATGTTGCGCCGGCGACGCAGCAAGCGGGTCTGCACCTCGGCTTCCAGGGTCTGGCTTCCCGCCGCCACGCCCATGGCGCGCATGCGGAACAATTCCGCCGCCGTGACCTCGTCGGTTTCGTGCAGCCGGGGACAACTGAACGAGCGGATGTCCCGCCGGGATGACGGCGCGTCGGCGCGCTGGACCGGCGCCCCGCGTTCCGAGGTCTGAACCAGGGACAACACCGAGTCCTGACGCTCGATCACCGCCTGATCGGTGCCGACCAGATAGACCGCCTCGAACAAGCCCATGTCGCCCAGGGTGGTGGGCAGGTAAGGCACCTTCTCCAGGCCCAGGATCAACTGGGAGAGGGAAAAGGCGTCCTCGTTGAAGATATCCAAAACCAGCTCAGGCATGGCCTTCTCCTGTTTAAAGAACCCGAAGGCCCAGCGTGGCGAGCGAGGCCAGGACGGCCGCCCGCTGCCCATTGGTTTCGGGGGGAAAGATCAGGTCGGCGCCGTCCACCAGGGCGGGACCGCGCGCAATCAGCACACCCGGACGCGCTCCGTCGGAGGCATCCACCGCCGTGACCACGATCCCGGCCACGGGCGTGACCAGGGCGCCTTGCTCGTCCAACACGCCATCGGCCGCGATCACGGTGTCGCCCGCCGCCTTCTGGACGATCTCCCCGGCGGCCAGGGTTTGTCCGGCAGCGACGGTCACGGTCTCGCGGCAGAAATCGGGGTGAACCTCCCAAACGAGAAAAGCCCCCGCGCGGGGGGCTTCGGTCAGAACTCGGGACATGAGGGGGACCCTTTCAGAAGCGCTCCCGCCGGGGAAGCGCGGTGGCCACGGGGGAAGACAGGGAAGCCGCCAGAGGCGGCGAGGACGCGGTGGCCCGGGCGGTGATCAGGGCATGGCGGACCTGCTCCACGCTCTGATCCGAGGCAATCAGGGCCGCCGCCTCGGCCGCGCTTTGGCCGGCCAGGGCGCACAGCTCGGTGATCTCCCGCGCCCGATCGGTCGGCGAAGACGAGGCGCTGGCGTCGTCGGCCGCTGGCGCCTTGGGGGGCGCCTTTTCGGGCGAGGGCGCGGGGGGCGGGTTGGCGTAAAGGGACCAGCCGGGGAAGGCCACGGGTTCGACGGGCGCCGGGGGGGATCCGGGGGGGCCGCGCCTCCCCAGCCTTCCTTTTTTACGGCACAAAATACTCTCGCGGCGCGACGCCTAGAACACGACGAAACATAGCGCTAAAAGCACTGGGGCTCTGGTAGCCGAGATCAAGCGCCACCCCCAACACCGACTCGCCCGCCGCCAAGCGCGACAGGCTGGCCAGGACCAAGGCCTGCTGGCGCCATTGACCAAAACTGAGACCGGTCTCGCCCTGAAACTGGCGCAAGAACGTCCGGCGCGACAGGCCAACCCGGGCGGCGGCGGTGTCGATGTCCAAGGACAGCGTGGGGGTTTCCAAAAAACTCTCGGCCAAGCGCAACAGGCGCGGGCTCACGGGCATGCCCAGGCACAACGGAGGGATCGCGGGCAACACCCGAAACTCCTCGAACAACAGCCCCAGCACGCGCACCGCGAAGCCCTCGGTCGGGGCCGTGGTGGCAAAGCTCACGCAGCGCAGGATCAAGGCGCGCATCAGCTCGGAGACCTCGACCACCGCGCAGGCTTCCGGCAGCAGGGGCGGCAGGCTATGGGGCGGGAAGTAGAGGGTGCGAAAGCGCACGGCGGCCCGGCTGCTGGTGTGGTGCTCGACCCCGGGCGGCACCCAGACGGCGCGCTGCGGGGGGACCACATAGGTGCCGGCCGCCACCGAGACCCGCACCACGCCCTGGCAGGCATACACCAACTGAGCCTCGGCGTGCTGATGCGGCACGCCCCGAAAGGCCTGGGGCACGTCGAGGGCCACCGGGATCACCGGCAGCCAGGGACAGCCCGGGGGGCGGGCGGGAAGCTCCAGCATGATGGCATGATCTCGATTGTCTTTGTCATAACGTCGGGAGAAGACGACTCGCCCGGAGCGTACCTTGGGTGTCTTCCCCACTGACATCCTGAGATGTGCCATGCTGAAGACCCCCGCCGTCAAGTATCCTCCCTTCCTCCCCCCGACCTATCCCGACCGCACGTGGCCCGACCGCCGCCTGGAACGGGCGCCGCGCTGGTGCAGCACCGACCTGCGCGACGGCAACCAGGCCCTGGTCGAGCCCATGGACCTCGCGCGCAAGAATCGCCTCTACGACCTCCTGGTCCGGCTGGGCTTCAAGGAGATCGAGGTGGCGTTTCCAGCCGCGTCGGCGGTCGAACAGGCTTTTGTCCGGTCCTTGATCGACGACAACCGGATTCCGGCCGACGTCACCCTCCAAGTGATGACCCCGGCCCGGCCGCCGCTGATCGCCACGACCATCGCCGCTCTGGCCGGAGCGCCCCGGGCCATTGTGCATCTGTATAACGCGACGGCGCCTTTGTTCCGCCGCGTGGTCTTTGGCCTTGATCAGACGCAGACGGTAGCGCTGGCGGTGGAGGGCACGCGCCTGATCCGGGAGTTGACCGAGGCGCGGCCAGAGACCCGCTGGACCTATCAGTATTCGCCGGAGACCTTCTGCTTTACCGAGTGGGAGTTTGCCCTGGAGATCTGCGAGCGGGTCCGGGAAACCTGGGGCCCCACGGCGGAGCGGCCCTTGATCCTTAACCTGCCCACCACGGTCGAGGTGGCAATGCCCAACGCCTTTGCCGACCAGATCGAGTGGTTTCACCGCCACCTGTCCTCGCGCGAGCACGTCACCCTCTCGGTCCACCCCCACAACGACCGGGGCACGGCGGTCGCCACGGCGGAGCAGGCCTTGCTGGCCGGGGCCGAGCGGATCGAGGGCTGTTTGTTTGGCAATGGCGAGCGCACCGGCAACGTCGATCTGCTGACCCTGGCCCTCAACCTTTATACCCAGGGGATTGACCCGGGCCTTGATTTCTCGGCGCTCGACGAGGTCAAGGAGGTGCTGGAGTGGTGTACCGGCCTGCCGGTGCCGGCCCGCCATCCTTACGCCGGCGCGCTGGTCTACACGGCCTTTTCCGGCTCGCACCAAGACGCCATTCGCAAGGGCTTTGCGGCACGCGAGGCGCGGGGCGAGGCGCGATGGGAGATCCCCTACCTCCCCCTTGATCCCGCTGACGTCGGGCGCTCCTACGAAGCGGTGATCCGGGTCAACAGCCAGTCGGGCAAGGGGGGCGCCGCCTGGGTGGTCGAGCGCGCCTTGGGGGTCAGCTTGCCCAAGGGGCTGCAAGCCGACTTTGGCCGGCGGGTGCAGGCCTTGGCCGACGCCCAGGGCGGCGAGTTGGACGCCGAGGCGGTCTGTGCCTTGTTTGCCCGCGCTTATTTCGTCGAGGACAGCCCGGCTTTGCGCCTGATCGACCACCACCTGAGCCGGGATGGGGAGACCTGTGTGTTTCGCGGGACGGTGAGCCGCGGTCAGGAGCCGCCGTACGCGGTGGAGGGTCGGGGCAATGGCTCGCTGTCCAGTGCGCTGGCGGCCTTGGCGTCGGTGGGTGTGTGCCTGTCGGTGCGGGCGTTTAGTGAGCAGAGTCTGGAGCGTGGGGCCGAGGCGCGGGCGATCGCCTTTTTAGAGGCCGAGGCGGCCGGGGGCCGGAGCGTGTTTGGCGTGGGCCTCGATACCGACACCACGCTTGCCGCCTTGCGGGCGGTGGTCAGTGCCGCGAATGCGGTGTTGGGCGACGCGTAAAAAAAGGAAGGCTGGGGAGGCGCGGCCTGCCCAGACCCCTCGGTCGCGAAAACACACGGCCCCCAACCGGAGTCAACCGGTCGGGGGCCGTGTGAGCTTGGCAAGTCAAAAGCCGCCGGGACCCAAACAAAGTCCCGACGGAAACGGCCTTAGCCCTGGCGGGTCTTCAGCCGGGGGTTCTTCTTGTTGATCACAAGAACGCGGCCTTTACGGCGCACGATGCGGCAGTTCTTGTCGCGCACCTTGGCCGACTTCAAGGAATTCCGAACACGCATAGGTCAGCCCTTTAACGGATCTGGCCGAGGCGCGCGACGGAACCCGAAAGCCCCGACCGGCACGCCGGCCCTTTTTCAGGAAAGGAAGGCCGGGACCTTATGAGCCCCCTGGCCGAGAGTCAAAGCCTTTTTGCCCTAATTCGGTCAACGTCCGACGAAATACTGGATCGGCAGGGAAACATTGAGAGTCGCTTCCTCGACGCCGGGGTTGGACTCCCCAAGATCGGCATTGGACAGATGGTGAAAGGCCGCGCCGACGCGCAAGCCGTCGTCAAAGCGCCACGCGGCTTCAAGACCGGTGCGAAACTCCAAGGGAGAGCCCATCTCGCGGTCGTCGCCCTGGTTATACCAGCCCACGGCAGCACTCGGCGACACGATGAAGTGTTTGCCAAAGCGCACATCGGCCATGAAGCCGCCATAGAGATAGGTGGCGCCCTTCGACGTTACCTCAATGCCGGCGATGGGATGGGTAATCCACAGATAGTAGCTGGGGCGGTACTCGAAGCGCGCCAGGGCGGAACGCAGCTTGCCGTCGTCCTCGTTGTCCGACCAGACATTGTGCATGCCGGCGCCAAAGGTCAGCAGGTCCACCTCGCGCGGCATGGTGTTGGACGAGATGTCGTTGCCGCGCACCAGATCGCCGACTGCACCGGCCGCCAGCAGGGCCGCGCTCGACATCCAGATCAGATTGAAGGCCTGATCGGCATGGGCGGGTCGGGCCACCGGGGCCGCCGCCAGGGCCGCCGCCAGACTGACCCCTATCAGAGCACGAAAACGCATGGTCTCTCCCTCGCTTGCCGCATCCGCCGCCGGTTGGTTTGGTGTACTGGCGTTCGTGGGCACGATAGCGACAGCCCGAGGGCTTTTCCAGGGTCCCGCGACAAAACTCCAGACCAAGGGAGGAAAGGGCTTGAGCGGGCTTAAAGAAAGGCTGGGGAGGCTGGCCTCCCCAGACCCCTCGTTCCTGAGGGCGTGCCGCCTGCGAAGGGGCCTGCATGGCTGTGGGGTCTGGGGAGGCCAGCCTCCCCAGCCTTATCTTTCCGGCTCCCCCGCATCCCAAGGATTGAGCCCCAGGAAAAAGATGCGCTATTCTTGTCAAGGGCTGGGCAAACCGGGAGAGAGCATCATGGCTCGCGCCATCCGTCGTCCCATCAGCGTTTTTCTTGCCGCTAGCCTGGGCCTCGCCGCGCTTCTGGGCGCTGGTCCGGCCTTTGCCGCCGAACTGCGCTGGACAGCGCCCACCGGCCTGCCCACCCTCGCCCCCCACGCCCTGCCCGGCCAAGACCAGCAAGGGCTCTTGGCCACCGTGTACGAGGGCCTGACCCGACGCACCCCCGCCCTGACCCTGGAACCCGGACTGGCGACCAGTTGGCGCTCCCTGACGGACACCCGCTGGCGCTTCAGCGTGCGCCGAGGGGTGCGTTTTCATAACGGGGCGCCGTTCGAGGTCGAGGACGTGGTGGCCTCCCTCGATCACGCCCGGGGCCCCGGCTCGGCCCTGGCCGACCTGCTGGCCGGGGTGCGCCGGGTCAAACCCGTTGACAGCCAAACCGTAGACCTGTTCACCACCCATCCGATCCCCGACCTGCCCGAGCGCTTGGCCCTGGTCCCCATCGCCCCGCGCGACCAGATGGGGCCCGACGCCAAGCCCGAGAGCACCAAGGCCAATGGCACCGGGCCCTTCGTGGTGACGTCTTTCACCCCCAACGGCCCCATTACCTTTGATGTCAATCCCCTGTGGTGGGATCGCCTTGACCCGGCCCTGACCTCGGCGGCGTTTTATCCCGCCGCCAGCCCTGCCGAGCGCCTGCGCTTCTTGATGGAAGACCGGGTGGACATCGCCCTTGACCTTGATCCCGAGGCCCTCCCGGCCTTGCGCAACGCCGCCGGGGTCGAGCCTCTCACCAGCGGCGGCGCCCGAACCTTGATCCTGGGCATGGATGTGGTATCGGCGGGCTCGCCGTTTCGCGACCAAAAAATACGGGAAGCGGTGTTGCGGGCGGTCGATGTCGAGGCCCTGAACCGACGCTTCTACAATGGCATGGCCACCCCGGCGGCGATCATCGCCAGCCCGGCCATCGCCGGCTTCCCCCGGGCGGTGGGAATGCGCCCGGCCCCGGATCCGGCCCGGGCCCGCAGCCTCGCCGGGCCGGCGGGCCGTCCCTCTCCCCTGACCCTTGACTGCCCCAGCGGCCACTATGCCCACGATGCCAGCCTGTGCGGCGCGGTCGCTGATATGCTGACCCAGGCCGGCTTGCCCATCCGTGTGGCGACCCAGCCGGCCGAGGGGTATTTTGACAAGATCTTGCGACGGGAAAGCCGGTTTTATCTGCTGGGCTGGCAGCCGGCCACCTTGGAGATCGGGGCCAGTTTGTCGTCGCTTGCCGCCTGTCCCCAGGCGACCCGTCCGGGGGAGGCCGCCGAGCCGGGACCGGGCGCGCTCAATCTTGGCGGCTATTGCAACGAAGAAGCGGACCGCCTGATCCGCCGTCTCAACGTGACCACCGACCCGGTGCAGCGCCAAGCCTTCGCCGCGCGGGCCATGCTGATGGTGCGCGACGACCTTGCCTATGTTCCCTTGCTCAATCCCCCGGTGGTCTGGGGCAAGCGCGACCGGATCCGGCTGCCGATCCGGGCCGATGGTGTGCTCGATGTGCGGGCCGTTACCTATGTGCGGGCGGGAACATAAAAGGAAGGCTGGGGAGGCGGGCCTCCCCAGACCCCTCGTTTAGTCGGGGATTTGCGGCAGGTAGGCCAGGGCCTCTTCCAGCAGGCTTTCCTCGAACTGCGGGTCGATCAGGCGACCGCCGAAATAGTCGGTGTAGGCCTGCATGTCGAAGTGACCGTGACCCGAGAGGTTGAACAAAATCGTCTCGGCCCGGCCTTCGGCCTTGCAGCGCAGGGCTTCCTCGATGGCGCCCTTGACGGCGTGCGAGGATTCCGGGGCGGGAACAATGCCCTCGGCCCGGGCGAACTGCACGGCGGCGGCGAAGCATTCGGTCTGGTGGAAGGAGCGCGCCTCCATCAGGCCCAGTTCCTTCACATGACTGACCATCGGCGCCATGCCGTGGTAGCGCAGGCCGCCGGCGTGGGAGCCGGGGGGCATGAAGGTCGCGCCCAGGGTGTGCATCTTGACGAGCGGCGTCAGTTTGCCGGTGTCGCCGAAGTCATAGGCATAGCGGCCCCGGGTGAGAGTCGGACACGAGGCCGGCTCGACGCCCAGGATTCGCACCTTGCTGCCCTTCAGCTTCTCGCGCACATAAGGGAAAGCCAGACCAGCGAAGTTGGAGCCGCCGCCGGTGCAGGCGATGACCACATCGGGCTCGGCATCGGCCATGGCGAGCTGGAGCATCGCCTCTTCGCCGATGATGGTCTGATGCAAGCACACGTGGTTGAGCACGCTGCCCAGGGCATACTTGGTGTCATCGCGGCTGGCCGCGACCTCGACCGCCTCGGAAATGGCGATGCCGAGCGAGCCGTTGGAGTCGGGGTCCTGGGCCAAGATGGCGCGCCCGGCGTTGGTCAGCGGCGAGGGGCTGGGCACACAGCTCGCGCCATAGGTTTCCATCAAGGCGCGGCGGTAGGGCTTCTGGTGATAGGAGACCTTCACCATGTACACCGACACTTCCAGCCCGAACAGCGAGCCGGCAAACGCCAGCGAGCTGCCCCACTGACCGGCGCCGGTCTCGGTCGAGAGGTGCTTGACGCCTTCTTGCTTGTTGTAGAAGGCCTGGGGCACCGCCGTGTTCGGCTTGTGGCTGCCCGCCGGGCTCACCCCTTCATACTTGAAGAAGATCTTGGCGGGGGTATCGAGGGCCTTCTCCAGGCGCCGGGCCCGGATCAGGGGCGAGGGACGCCACAAACGGTAGATTTCACGCACAGGCTCCGGGATGTCGATCCAGCGCTCCAGACTCATCTCCTGCTCGATCACCGCGTTGGGGAAGATCGGAGCGAGATCGTCGGGCGTCACCGGCTTCATCGTGCCGGGGTGAAGAGGCGGCGGCACCGGCTGGGGGAAGTCCGCAGCGAGGTTGTACCAAGCCTTGGGCATCTGCTCTTCCGGCAGAAGGTATTTGGTGCTGTCACTCATCAACGAAAGCCCTCGCTTTCTGGGGGGAAAACACCGCCCTTCTACGCCTTTGCCGTGGCCTCTGCCAACCCTCCTGCCACAGGATTGCCATGAAGTGGCGCAACCCGTCGGAAAAAGGGAAGGGAAGGCTGGGCAGGCGGGCCTCCCCAGACCCCTCCACTCCTGGGGAGGCCCGCCTGCCCAGCCTTCCCTTTCTTCCCCCCCCCGAGGGGACTGGCGTCCCAGCCAGTCATGCCCTAAGGTCGCGCCGCTGGCTCCACCCCAGGGACCCTTTCCATGACGGCAGAAACGACCGCCCCCGCCCGCGCCTTGTGCACCGACTGCGGCGTCTCGCGCAGCAGCGATCCCCGCCGCTGTGGCCGGGCGTGCCAGTTCATCCACCCCGATTACGCCCGCCTGGAAGCGCGGATCCACGGCCGCGCCCGCGACCCCGAGCGCGCCGACGAGCTGTTTTTCGGCCCCTATACGGCCATGGTTCAAGCCGCTCTCAAGGAGCCGCGCGAGGGTGCCCAGTGGACCGGCATCACCACCCGTCTGGCCGAGCGCCTTCTGGAGAGCGGACAGGTGGAGGCCGTGCTGGCCATGGCCGCCGACCCCGCCGACCGCTGGCGGCCGGTGCCCACCTTGGTGACTGATCCCGCCGACATGAAGCGCTGTCGCGGCATGCGCATGGGCTATGCCCCCTTGCTGGCCGAACTGGAACCCGCCCGGGCCCGGGGGATCCGTCGGCTGGCGGTCATCGGCGTGCCCTGCCAGATCTACCCCTTGCGGGAACTGGAAGAGAGCCTGGGCTTCGACGAGATCACGGTGATCGGCATTCCGTGCTCGGACAACACCACCACCGAGAATTTCCACCGCTTCCTGGGCGTCCTGACCCCGGCCCCCGAGACGGTGACGTATCTGGAGTTCCTGGCCAACTACCACGTGGAAATGCGCTTCACCGATGGTCGGGTCCGCCACATCCCCTTCCTCAAGCTGCCGTTGTCCACCCTGCCCGCCGACTTCTTCCCCCTGACCTGCCGGGCCTGCGTGGACTACACCAATGCCTTGGCCGACCTGACGGTGGGCTATATGGGCGGCCGGGGCGAACAGTGGGTCTTGGTGCGCAACGCCCGGGGCCAAGCGGTGCTCGACCTGTTGGGCGACGAGGTCCGGCTGTCCGCCCCCACCTCGGCGGGCAAGCGCTTTAGCGCGGTCAAGGGCTTCCTGGCCAACGTCGAGCGCGCGGCCGGCGGCCTGCCGCTGCGTTCCATGCCCGATTGGGCCCGGCCCATTGTCGCGTGGTTGATGCCGCGCACCGGCCCACGCGGTCTGGAATTCGCCCGCACCCGCGTCGAGATGAAGGCCCTGGAGGCGATTGTCCACCTGCGCCAGCATTACCCCAAGCGCCTCAAAGCCATGATCCCTCCCCACCTGTGGACGCTGGTTGCGCCCTATGGCCTGACCCCGGGACCGGATGAACGGGCCTGAACCCCGGCGTCGCCGTCTTTTTTCTCTCTCCTCCCCGAGGACCACCGCCCCGTCACCCAGCAAGGACCTCCGCCATGTTCACCCTGACTCCCGAGGTTGTTGTGCGGGCCTACGCCAGTGGCGTTTTCCCCATGGCCCGGGCCCATGACGATCCCCGCTTGTATTGGGTTGACCCCGAAAAACGCGGCATCTTGCCCCTCGACGGGCTCAAGGTGTCGCGCTCGTTGCGCAAGGTCCTGCGCAAGGGCGCCTTTAGCGTCACCGTCGATAGCGCCTTTTCCGCCGTGCTCAAGGGCTGCGCCTCCCTCACTCCGGTACGGCGCGAAACCTGGATCAATGACCGCATTACCCGGGTTTTCAGCGACCTTCACCGCTTAGGGATGGCCCACAGCGTCGAGTGCTGGTCGTCGGGCTCGCTGGTTGGCGGCCTCTATGGCTTGGCCCTGGGCGGGGCCTTTTTTGGCGAGAGCATGTTCTCGCGCATGGCCGATGCGTCCAAGGTAGCCCTGTGCCATCTGGTGGCCCGCCTCAAGCGCGGCGGCTTCCACCTTCTGGATACCCAGTTCACCACCGACCACCTGTGCTCGCTGGGGGCTGTCGAGATCCCCCGTCAGGACTACCACCAGCGCCTGGAGGCCGCCTTGGCCCAGCGCGGCGAATTCCACGTTCCGGTGCCGGACGAGGAGGTCCTGGGGATCTTGGAACGGCCCTGCGGCTTTTAACCGGAGCATGTATTGATGACCTCCCGCGTCTCCTTGGCCCCGTTCGATCGGGTCCGTGCCCTGGCTCTTGCGCTGCTTCTGGTCGCGGGCGGCGTGCTGCTCGGGGTCGTGTATGCCCAGGTCGGTCTGGGGATTGAGCCGTGCATCCTTTGTTTGGTTCAGCGGGGCCCCTGGGTTGCCGTGGCCGTTTTGGCCGCCCTCGCCTTCCAGCCCACGCTTTCGGACCTCTGGCGGCGGCGCCTGCTGGGCGCGATCGCCGTGGTTCTGGGCGTGAACATGGTGGTGGCGGGCTACCATGTCGGGGTCGAGGCGCATTGGTGGGCTGGCACGGCCGCCTGTGGGGCGGGCCCCAAACCGCCGGCGGCGACCTCGCTATCCGATCTTCGGGCGGCCTTGGCGCAGGCCAAGCCGGAAACGCCGCGCTGCGACGAGCCCGGGTGGACGCTGGGGGGGATCAGTTTTGCTGGGTATAATTTTGGGCTGTGTTTGATTCTGGCGGCGGTGAGCGCGGGGGTCGCTCGGCGCACGGCCTAAAAAAGGACGGCTGGGGAGGCGCGGCCTCCCCAGACCCCTCGGTCTCTTAAGAGGCTTCGGCCCCGCGCAGGGCCCGCGCCAGAAGGTGGCCGCCATAGGCGACAAGGCCCACGGTGGCCACGGCGCCAACCCCGGCACTGAGCCATCCCAAGGTTTCCTGCTGGTCCTGCCAAGCGCCCAGGCCCTCGGTCAACAAGGTGCCAGCCGCCACATAGCCGGCCATGGCGGGCAGGCAAGCCAGCGTGCCCAGGGCATACTCGCGAAACCGCACGGAAGAAAGCCCCAACGACAAACTGGTCAGGGCAAAGGGCATGACCGGGGAGAGGCGGGCCAAACACACGAGGCGCCAGCCGCCAGCGGCGAAGGCGGTATCAACCCGACGAAAGCGGCGCAGACGTTCCAGACGGGCAACCAGAGCAGGCCGCAAAAAGGAGCGCGTCAGGGCAAAGCTCAGGAATGCCCCCAAGAAGGTGCCCACGGACGACAGACCAAACCCGGCCCAAAACCCAAAGAGGGTGCCGGACAACAAGCACAGAAGCGAGGCCGGAAGAATCCCGGCGGCGGCGATCAGAACCTGGGCGAGCAGGAGCAGCACCCAGGCATGGCCGCTGGTTTGTGCGAGGGATTGGGCCCACACGGCGAGAGCCGTGGGATCGAGCCCCCCCCCGGCTTGGTAGAGCGCACCGCCGAGGGCGAGCAGAAGGACCGTCGCCGCGAGGGCGATCCGCAAGGCCTGCATCATGGGGTGACCGGAGCCTTTGAGGCGCTGGGGAGCCGACCCTCGTCGCCGGGGGCGAAGAGGGGGTCCTGGCGCAGGGAGAGGCGGTGCGCCCACAGCCGCAGCGAGGTCGCGACCACGCCCAGACCATAGACCACACTGCGGCGGAAGTTGATGGACGAAGCCTCGGCAAAATAGCGGGTCGGACAGGAAATTTCGCCGATTCTGTAGTCTCGCAAGATCGCCTGAGCCAACATCTCGTTGTCGAAGACAAAATCGTCTGAACAACGAAGAAGAGGCAACTCTTCCAGAACGTTGCGACTAAAAGCTCGATAGCCCGTGTGGTATTCTGAAAGCTTTTGCTTAACCATAATATTTTGAAAGAAAGTCAATGCGCGGTTAGCAATATATTTGTAAAGGGGCATCCCCCCTTTGAGGGCCCCCGTTCCGAGAATCCGGCTCCCCAACACCACATCGTAATGCCCGGACGCGATCATGGCGACCATCGCCGGGATCAGACGTGGGGAGTACTGGTAATCAGGGTGGAGCATGACGACAACATCGGCTCCCGCCGCAAGGGCCGCCTGATAACAGGTCTTTTGATTGCCGCCATAGCCCCGGTTTTGGTCATGGCGCACGGTGGTGATTCCCAGCGCCTTGGCAACGGCGAGGGTATCATCCGTACTGGCGTCGTCGGTCAGGATGATGTCATCGACGAGGTCGCGGGGAATTTCCTGAACGGTTTGCGCCAGGGTTCGCGCCGCGTTGTATGCCGGGAGAACGACGGCAACGCGCTTGCCTTCGACCATGCGGAGTTTTATCCTTCCTCGTTCATTTTCAAGAGGTTCGTCCTGCCGGGCTTATCATGGCCAGGGCGCCGTCTTTGATAGCATTGACAAAACACGAAATCAAGCAAATCCAGACTTCAGACAAAGACCTGGAGATGCTTGCTTTATGTCTGCGTGATGATCCGAAAAAGAGGAACTGTGAGATGCCCGGAAGGGAGAGCGCTTCGGGAGCGAAGGGCGTTGCTTTGTTAAAAAATATTTTTACTCGACTGATCAGCCTCTCTGACCGCTTCGAGAGGCGTCGAGGCCCTTTTCTCGCCATCCTTTTTCTAGGAGTTGCCGTCCCGGCCTGCCTTTTCTACACCTACATCGTCCCCCCGGGCCAAGTGGCTGACGAAACGGCGCATGCCCTGCGGGTCCACGCGCTCTCGCACGGCGTTGTCTTTGGCCACCGGGCCTCAACCGTTCACATCAGCGGACAAGAATTCATCGGATCGGGCATCAAGGGTGATCCTGCGCTCTATCACATGGGATTTATCATCCTGCGAGGAGAGGTCATCAGCCGAAATCAGCTCCTCTCCTTGCCGCTCACGCCCTGGACAGGGGAAAAAAAGTTTTACGAAATCGGCCCGATTGCCACCTATCTCCCTCATTTTTACCTGCCCTCGGCGGCTCTGGTGGCGCTGGCCCGGCCAGTTGTTGATTCCCCTTATGGCGTGTTCATCATCGGACGCTTGGGCTCCTTGCTGGCGTTTGTGACCCTCGGCGCGGCGGCTCTAACCGTGGCCCGGCGGGGGCATCTTGTGCTGCTTTGCACACTGTGCGTCCCCATGACCTTGTCGCTGGCCGGATCCTTGAACCAAGACGGGGTGATCATCGCCACCAGTGTTCTCGGAGCCGCTCTCCTCACCCGCCAAGACCCCAGCCGCCCAGCCCTGCACCAGGGGGCCTGGTGGGGGGCGGGAGCGGCATTTTTGGCCGTGGCCTTGGCCAAGCCCCCCTACTTTCCCCTCCTCGCTCTCCTGCTGCTGCCGTGGCCGGGCCTCGTGCGCCAGGAACTGACGCGCCGCCTTCTGGTCATCGCCGGCGGGTGCGCCTTGGCCATCGGGTGGGCCATCCTCGCCCAGGGAACGATGGGAGGACAGATTATCCACCCGCCGGCGGTGCTGCCCAATCCGGCCGGAGGCCCCGATCTCGTCTATCCAGGCCCCAACCCCAAGGAACAGGCCCGCTACCTCCTGGCCCACCCCGCGTTGATCCTCACCCTTCCCTGGAAAACCTTGCTGGCAGATGCCACCATCCCCTTGACCATGATCGGGGTGCTGGGATGGCTCCAGGTCCTCATGCCCACGTGGTATTACGGGTTTTGCTATGGCGCCCTGGCCGTGGCCATGGTGGGGGATAGCTGCCGTGAGGCGGTAAAGCGCATCGCGTGGGCCGAGGCTGCCCTGGCTTTGCTCGTGCTGTTTGCCTGTATTGAGGGAATCTATCTCTCTCAGTATCTTGTGTGGACCCACCTTCACTATCCCAGTGTTCAGGGGCCACAGGGCCGATACCTTCTCCCTCTGCTTCCCCTGACCCTGTTTCTCCTGCCCGCGCTGCGCGAGGGGCGTCGGGGGTGGCCTTTCCTCGCCCTGGCACCGGTCGCGGCCGCGGTTTTGGGATTGGTCGCAGCGCCCCTTGCCGTGGTCACGGCCTTTTACGCCCGTTAGCGCCTCTTCCCTTGATCCGGTCCTGGTGGGGCGCTGTGTGGCGCCCCATATCGGGCAGAGCGTTGGACCGTCAAGGAGCCTCCCCCCATGCCTTCCGTCTCGCGTTCCCACCCCCGCCGGCGCCGCCCCGGCGACCCCTCCCAAGCCCAGCACATCGACCGCGTGCTGCGAGTCGATCACGCCGGGGAATACGGAGCCGTTCGGATCTACCAAGGCCAGCAGGCTGTCTTGGCGTGGCGCGGCTCGCCCCATGCCCGCGTCGTTGCCGAAATGCAGGCCGCCGAGGAACACCACCTCGCCACCTTCACCACCCTCATGGTCGAACGCCGGGCCCGCCCCACGCTCTTAGCCCCCTTGTGGCATGTCGCCGGCTTTGCCCTGGGCGCCGGCACCGCCCTTCTCGGCGATCGCGCCGCCATGGCCTGCACCGCCGCCGTCGAGGAAGTCATCGACGGCCACTATCTGGACCAAGTTCACAGCCTGGACGACGACGAGGCCCCGCTGCGCGATACCTTGGAAACCTTCCGCGCCGAGGAAGCTCACCACCGCGCCACAGCCCTCGCCCACGGCGCCGAACAAGCCCCCGCCTATCCCCTCCTGCGCGGCGCCATCAAATCCGGCACCCGCCTCGCGATCTGGCTCTCTGAGCGGGTGTAGCGCTTCGGGAGCGTCGGGCTGCCGCCCGAACCCGCCTGGAGGCTGACGCCTCCAGACCTCCGCTTTCTTTCATTAATTTTTCCTTCTTCCCCTTCCCTTCCCCTTCCCCTCTGCCCTTCCCCTTACCCCCGCTCCGCCGCCGCACGCCCTTCGTCGAAGGCTTGGCCGTTGAGGTCGGCGAGGGCGGGTTTGCGTTTGCGGAAGTTGTCCACGACCTGGGCGCGCAGGACGGTGGCGGGGACGGGGAGGAGGTCGCCGATGGCGCCGAGCATGACGGTGTTCATCAGGCGGAGGCTGCCCAGGCGCTCGGCGATATCGCGGGCCGGGATGGCGCGGACGGTCCAGCCCTGGGCGCGCAGGGCGCTGATGGGGTCGTCGGGGTAGGCGAACAGGCCTTGGTGGACGACTGGGGGTTTGACCTGGAGGTCACTGACGACGATGACGGCGCCGGGGCGCAGGTGGGCGGCGCCGCGCAGGGCCTCGGCGGCCTCGAAGCCGATCAGGATATCGGCTTCGCCGGGGGCGATGGCGGGGGCGAGGACGCGCGGGCCCATGCGGACATGGGAGGTGACGACGCCGCCGCGCTGGGCCATGCCGGCGACTTCGGTTTTTTTGACATCGAAGCCTTCGCGGACGGCGGCGGCGGCCAGAACTTCGGCGGCGGTGAGGACGCCTTGGCCGCCGATGCCGCAGAGCATGACGTTGGTGACGGTGTCGGCCAGGGTCGCTGGGGGAACGCTTACACAGGTGTTCATGCTTCTTAGGCCTCCGCCGTCACGGGAACGATGCACTTGGCGCCGCAGGGGCCGAGGCAGGCGCCGCAGCCGGTACAGAACGCGCTGTCGATACGCACGAAGGCGAGATCCTTGACCGCGCCGCTGGCGGTGGTGCGCTGGTCGCGGCGAACCACTTGGATGGCTGGGCAGCCGACGTGCAGGCAGTTGCCGCAGCCGGTGCACTGGTCTTCTTCGACTTTGAGGGCGGGGCGGGCCTTGTGGCGATGGGTGAGGACGCAGGGTTGGTTGGTGAGGATGACCGAGACGTCGTCCACCTGGATTTCGCTGCGGATCAGCTTGAACAGCTCGGGGAGCTGGTAGGGATCCACGGTGTGCAGGCGCTCTTCTTTGACGCCGAGGGCTTTGACCAGGGCGGCGAAGTCTACGCGGGGCGCGTCTTTGCCGTAGAGGTCGAGGCCGGTGCCGGGGTGCTCTTGGCCGCCGGTCATGCCGACGGCGCGGTTATCGAGGAGGAGCACGGTGACGTTGGCGCGGTTGTAGACGAGGTTGAGCAGGCCTTGCATGCCCATGTGCAAGAAGGTGGAATCGCCGATGACGGCGACCACGGCTTTGTTGGCATCGGGGCCGCTTTTGCCGACGGCGAGACCGTTGGCCAGGGTCAGCGAGGCGCCCATGCAGGTGCAGGTATCCATGGCGTCCCAGGGCTGGCCGGCGCCCAGGGTGTAGCAGCCGATATCGCCGCTGATGAGGATGGAGTTGCGCAGGCGCGATAGGCAGTAGAACGGCGAGAGGTGGGGGCAGCCGGGGCACATGGTGGGTGGGCGGGGGAAGACCTGGGCGGCGGCGGCGACGGCGGTTTGGGTCTCGGCCGGGGGCGTTGGGGCGGGTTCGCCGCGCAAGGTCCGCACGCCGGCGCGCAGCACGGTGACCGAGAGTTCGCCGAAGCGGGGCAGCACGTCTTTGCCGTGGACGCTGAGGCCGGCGGCGCGCAGTTCCTGCTCGATGAGGGGCTCGGTTTCCTCGATGACCAGCACCTTTTCGACCCCGGCGGCGAAGGCTCGGATGCGCTCCAGGGGCAGGGGGTAGCCGAGGCCCAGCTTGAGGAGCGGCACGTCGGGGAGGGCCTCGCGGGCCGAGAGGGCGGCGGGGCCGCTGGTGATCACGCCCAGGGAGGTATCGCTCCCTTCCCAGACCTGGGTCAGGTCGGTGGTTTCGGCGAACTCGGCGAGGGCGGCTTCGCGCTTGAACTGGGCGGGGATCATGGCCCGGGCGTTGCCGGGCAGCATGACCCAGCGCCGGGACTCCCGGATGAAGTGCCGCTCAGGCGCGGGACGGCGCGGGCCGACGGTGACCAGGGTCTTGACGTGGCAGACCCGGGTGGTCAGGCGCAGCAGCACCGGGCAGGAGTATTCTTCGGAGAGGACGAAGGCGGCCAGGGTAAAGGCGTGGGCTTCCTGGGCGTCGGCGGGCTCCAGCACCGGCAGGTGGGCGAAGCGGCCCCAGTAGCGGCTGTCTTGCTCGTTTTGGCTCGACGACAGGCCGACGTCGTCGGCGACGGCGATGACCAGACCGCCGTTGACGCCGGCTAGGGTCTGGCTCATCAGGGCGTCGGCTGCGACATTGAGGCCCACGTGCTTCATGGCGCAGAACGACCGCGCCCCGGCCAGCGAGGCGCCGATGGCCACTTCGAGGGCGACTTTTTCGTTGACGCCCCACTGGGCTTCCAGGTCGGGGTAGCCGCCCAGGACTTCCAGGATTTCCGTGGACGGCGTGCCGGGATAGGCGCTGGCCAAGGCCGCTCCTGCTTCCCATACCGCATGCGCCACGGCTTCGTTGCCGGACAGGAGGCGCTTGGCCCCGGTCTCGGTCACTGCGTTCATTGGCTGCTCTCCCCTGGTCCTTGGGTCCCTTGGCCCCCCAAAGCTTCATGACCGTTTTGGGGCGGCAGGATCCCTTAGCTCAATCGCCTTGGGGCCGCAATCCTTCTGCGGCGGGGAGGGGGAGCCGAAGGCGCCTTGACCGGTACCGCCTTGCTCTCCTCCCCCGGCGGCGAAAGCGTGTGGTCCACGCCCTACGCTTTTTGGGACGAACCCCTGGCGCCGCGTCTGACCCGCGATCTCGTGGGCTTCCTGCGCGCTGTCGGGCCGTTTGCCGGGGTTTTGGTCGGCGAGGCCGCCAGCGCACCGGCCGAGACCCTGGTGCTGACCCCGAGGCTGCTGCGCTTCCAGCATTACGTCTCGCCCAGTGCCCCCGGGATCACCGTGAGCCTCGAACTTTCGTTGTACGAGCCGGCCACCGACACCGTGCGCGTGCGTGCCACCTACACCGAGACCGTGCCTTTGGCCGATCCGGGACTGGAGGCCGCCGTCGAGGCCCAGGGCGAGGCCGTGCGGCGCATTTTCCTGCGCTTCATCCGCGATGTCGGGGCGCCAGCGGCATGACAAAGGTTTAAGGAAACGGCCACCGCCCGGTCAGGGGCCGGGCGTCATGATCCTTCTTGTCAGCGATCTTGCGGACAAGAGGAGACCCGCCATGAAACGCAACGCTTTTCTCATCTCGGCCCTGACCGCTTCGGCCGTTTCGTTTCCCGCGCTTGCCTTTGCTTTTGGCGGCCCCGGCAATTGCCCCGGCCCCATGGGCGGCCCCGGCGGCCTTGGTGGGCCCGGTGGCGATCCTGGCCTGATGCGCGAGGCCGTGGCCGCGACCAAGATTGATCTTGTGCGTGCCTTGGCCGCGGCTCGCGAGGTCGCCCCCGGCCCCGTCATCGCCGCCCACCTCGTGCCGTTCGCCGTGCCGGCCGCCCCGCGTGGCAACAGCTTCGCCCAGCCGCCGCTGGCTCCCACCTTTATGGTCACCATTCTCGACAAAGGCGTGCGGAGCGTGGTGAGCGTCGATGGGGCCACCGGCAAGGCCAGCGTGGCCGGCACCGCCACCGGAATTCTGGCCCAGCCCGGCCATCCGGGGATGGGCATGGGGATGGGCATGCCGGGCGGGCGTCAGGGCCGCGGGCCGTTCGGGCCGCCCGTCGATCTGACCGGCACCAAGATTGATGCGCTTCAGGCCGTCGAGGCCGCTACCAAGGCCGTCAAGGGAGGCAAGGTGGCGATGGTCAAGGGGGTCGAGCGCGACGGCGACAAGGCGTGGCTGGTGGGCATCGCCACGCAGGCCGACACGGCTCCGGCCGAGGGGGCGGGCCCGGGGGCAGCGTTTACCCTGGTCTTTGTTGACCCCGAGAGTGGCGCGATCTTGAATACCCAGGAACGTCAGCCCGGCATGGGGCCGGGGCGCGGCTGGAACTGAGCCCCAGAAGGGAAGGCTGGGGAGGCTTGCCTCCCCAGACCCCTCCTTTCTTTAAGGAAGCATGGCGATGCGTATTCTGGTGATCGAGGACGACCCCGAGGTTTCGGCCCACCTTCTCAAAGGTCTGCGCGAGGCCGGGCATGTGGTCGATGGCGTGACCCAGGGGCGCGACGGCTTGTTTCAGGCGGCCACCGAGGCTTATGACCTGCTCATCGTCGATCGCATGCTGCCGGGGGTGGATGGTCTCACCATCATTCGCACGTTGCGGGCCTCCGACAACACGGTGCCGGTTCTCATCCTCTCGGCTTTGGGCGAGGTGGATGATCGGGTCAAGGGTTTGCGGGCCGGGGGCGACGACTATCTGGTCAAGCCCTTTGCCTTTTCCGAATTGCTGGCCCGCCTCGATGCCCTGGCGCGCCGCGCCCAAAACACCGAGGGCGAGCCCACCCGTTTGCGGGCCGGCGAGTTGGAGATGGACCTGTTGTCGCGGCGCGTCACCCGGGCGGCTAAGGTCATCGACCTGCAACCCCGCGAATTCCGCTTGCTGGAATACCTGATGCGCCACGCCGGGCAGGTGGTGACGCGTACCATGTTGCTGGAAAACGTGTGGGATTATCACTTCGATCCCCAGACCAACGTGGTGGATGTGCATATCAGTCGGCTACGGCGCAAAATTGATGAGGGCTTCGACAAGCCCTTCTTGGAAACCGTGCGGGGTGCCGGCTATGTCCTCCTTACCGGCGAAGCCTGACCGTTGGCGCTGGCGCCTGATGCCGCGCAGCACCACGCTGCGCATTGCCCTGAGCTTCATCTTGCTGTTCGGCGGCGGCTCGGCCTTGCTGCTGGGCGGCGTGTTTTTTGCCACCTCGCGGTTTTTGCTGGCCCAGGTCGATCAGGCCATCGAGGAAGACGTGGCGCTCCTGCTCAATGCCGCACGCGAGCGGGGGCCGCGGGCGGTGGCCGGGCTGGTGGTGCGCCGCGCCCGGCTGGCCGGCGAGGCCCGCTCGGTGTTCTTGCTGGCTGACGCCGCCGAGACCGAGACCCTTTCCCCTTCGTTCTCCGGGGCCGGAGACAAACCTGTGACCGCATTCCCGGTGGGCACCCGTCTGACCGTGCGCTTGCTCCAGGTGGGGGAGGCTCCCGCTGCCGCTCCCCTGTCGTCCGCCCTGCCGCTCGTGTCCGGTGCGGGGCCGGCCCTGGCCTCGGCTTCCCTTGCGCCTGGGGGGACGGCTGATTTGGGAGGGGACAGCGGGGTCGAGGAAGCGCCGGCGCTGACTGGGGCGGTGCGCGCGACCGGGGGCGGCGCTTTGCCGCTGGTGGAGACACCCCTTGGCGTCCTCGCCTTGCGCGGGACCCTGAGTGCGGCGCCCGGGACGCCGGTTGTGCTTCAGGTTGTGGCGGTCCAGCCTCCGGTGGTTTCCGCGCCTCCCCCCCCGGCCGGCGCGACCGGGCCGTTTCAAACGCCCTCCGCCGGCTGGCCAGCCTTGCAGGAAAGTTTGGCGCTGTTGGAGGGCGAGGCCTCGGTCCTGCTCGACAAGGTGCCGCGCCTGGGGCCAGCCTTGACCGCCGCCGTGACCAGCTTTGTGGCAGCCCAGCGTCCGGGCGCCGAGGGGGGGCGCTGGCCGGGGGAGGAGGCCGTGCGGGCGTTGGAGCGTACCGGCCGGCGCGGCGCCGACCTCGCTCGGGCGCTGGTCCGGGAGGCCGAAGACCTGGGGCCGCAGCCTTTGGAGCGCGACGGGGCATCCTGGGTTGTCCACACCGTGCCGCTTTGGCACGCGGGCGAGATCACGCCCATTCGCCTGATCACCCGGCGCGGCGGTGCCGAGGCCGACGAGGAGGGGACAGGCGGTGCGGGGCGAGAGGGGGAGCGCTTTTGGGTCGAGGTGAGCTTGTCGCGCCTGGGGCCCTTGCAAATTGATGGGCTTTATCGGCGGACGGGCCGTCAGCTTGACTTGGTGATCCGCACGGCCCGGCCGTTTCCCACCGCCGACCGTCAGCGGCTCACGGCCTTGACGCATGAGGCGGTGACAGCCTTGGGACTAAGCGGCAGTCTGCGCTTTGAGACCACCCGGCCCCCGGCCCCGCCGGTTCCTGTCGCTCCCTTGGGGGGAGAGGGGCGCGGGCTGATTGCTTGAAAGGCTGGGCAGGCCGCGGCGCCGCCTTCCCAGCCTCCTTGGCCTCAGGTGCTAAAGCCGGCTTCGGCGAGCAGGCGATAGAAGTCGCGCACGGCCGCGTCGCGGTCGGGCTCGGCAATATCCAGGGTAAAGTTTTCGACAAAGCTGGGCTGGCGCAAGTGGTGCAGCACGCGCATGCGCGCGATGGACAGGGCCTTGCCCTCCATGAGCACGCCCGAGCCGCAGAACTTGACCAGCCGCAGGGCGCGCATGCGCAAGGGATCGCCCGGGGCATCGAGGCGCTCGACGACTTCGTTGTCGATAAGGTAGCGGGCCAGCAGGTCGTCGAGACGACCAATCACGCGGGTGCGCAGGACCTCGGGCAGGCACGAGGCGTCGAGGGCGCGCTGGATGCTGGTGACGATGCGCAGTTTTTCCGTGGTGGAGAGGCGGGCGTCCACGAAGTGGTGGATATCGGCGGCCAGTTTGACGACCTGCACGATTTCCTCGGACACCGCCGTCATGTGCTGATCCCCGTCGCCGGCCTGGGCCACCGCGATCAGGTAGTGCATGCGCCGGGCATTGTCGCGCAGCAGGTTGGAAACGCCCTCAATGGACATGCGCCAGCCGACCTGACCACCTTGCTCAAGGCGCAGGGCATAGCGTCGGGTCAGGGCGCCGGCCACCGCCGCGCCGCCCACCACGCCCTCGCGGCCCACCAGACGCAGCACCAGGGCGCAGAACGCCTCGTGTTCCTTGGTTGGGTCGTTGCGGGACAGGGGTTGGCGGCCGCCCAACTCGCGGGTGACGCGGTCGAGCAAGACGGTGAGGCCGGCGGGCAGACGGCCTTCTTGGAACAACCGGCGCAGGACCTTGATGGTGTCGGGCTCGGCTTGGACCCCGGTGCTGTCTGGTTTGCCGTCGATCAGGTCGAGCAGGCCGATCAGGGCCGAGGAGAGGTTGGGGCGCGAGCCCAGGAGTTCCTGCACGACTTGGCTCACCGCCAGCACGTCGGCGATGAAGCCGTCGAGGATCAGCAGCACGTCGCGCGACAAGTCGTCCGTCAGGCAGTTGAGGAGGATCTCAAGCTTGCCCAGGAAGTTGCGTTCCTTGTAGCACTCGCGGGCGATGACATGGCGTAGCAGCGCTTCTTGTTCGTCGTGGACAAAGGCGCACTTACCAACCGCGGCGAGCACCTTGCGAAACTCGGAGAGTTCCAGGCGCCACAGGAGTTTTTCGCCCTCGTTGCGGCGCGAGCGACGGCCGATTTCGTCGATCCAGCGATAGATGTCGTCACGGCGCTGCTTGGGGTCGAGGTCGGGGGTCATGCGGCAATGCAAGGTGACCACCCGGTCCACGGCGGCGGGCAGGAGCATGGCGTCCATGTCCTGGAACCGCGACAATGGCGAATAGCAATACAACAGTTCGGAGGGGATCACGAACTGTTGCTCCAGGTATTTCTTGATCAGGCGCCCCATCGCCATCCGGCTTTCGAGGCGATAAAGATCCTCGGCGGCCTGACACAAGGGAACATCGTCAATGGGCGTGATGCGCAAGGGCTGCTGCGAGACTTCGCGAACCATTTCCTCAAACACAACCTTTTCACGATGCAGGCCATCGGGACCCACACGATCATTCACAACGCGAGCGCCGTCAACCTGTCCGCTCTTGGCATGGCGGCGGGCGGCGGTGGTCGCGCCGGATTCATCGTCGTAGATTTCCTCGGTGATCCAGCGTTTGTCTTTGTAGATCTGGACTTCGTATTTAGACACCGCTTTGTCCCCCGCGTTGGCCTCAATGCCTTCTGCCCGGTCCAGCCCCTGCCCAGGGCTGCTCCGTTTGCTGCCTCGTGCCGTGCTCGACCTAAGGATAAACGGAGGTGGGCAAAAGAGACAATCGTCCCGATGACTTCTCGGTCAGGCTTTGAATGGTCCCGGCGTGTTTAACCGGAGTTTACGCGCTGTTCGTGCACAAGAATCGGTCAAGACCCCTCCGGGGTGAAGTCTTTGGGGGGACTCGCCTGTTTTCCTGGGGAATGAGCCTTCTCTTCCCAGCCTCCCGTTGGGGTCTGTTGCCAATAGTGCAAGGCCAGCCCCAGGTCGCGGGCCTCACGCCATTGGCTGCGGGCCCGGGCCACGGCGTCGTCATCCCGGCCATCAAACAACACCAAAGAGCGCTCAAAGCCCTCAAAGGTGCGGGGCCACACTCCGTCGAGCAAAAACAAAAAACAAGCACCGTTGGGGACGTCCTCATCGCAGGTGAGCCAAATCGGCTGGCGCGCGGCCTGACCATCGCGTGCTGCACCATGGGGCAGCCACGACGCCGGGTCAAACGTCCACAGCAGGCCATCCAGGGCTTCCACGCGCTCCAGCGATCCGGCCCGCACCACCGCCCGGCGTCCCCCTTGTGTTGCCTTCAGAAGAAGACGTGGCAGCGCTTCTTCCAGCGGCAAGGTTCGCAGGTGATAAAAATCCATCCGGCAACCGGTCATCGTGGGATCTCGGCACCCTCGGCCAAGCGCCGCAGGCGGGCCGCGTCAAGCACCACCACCGTGCCCGAGCGGGGCAGCCCAATCAGGCCGTCCTGGCGAAACCGGGTCAAGGTCCGGCTGACGGTTTCGATGGTCAGGCCCAGGTAGTCGGCCACGTCGGCCCGGCCCATGGGGACCAGCACCGGGCTTGCCGGTTCCCCGCGCTCCTGGGCCCGCTCCGCAAGGCTCACCAAAAACGACGCCAGCTTTTCCGGGGCGCTCTTGCGTCCCAGCAACAGGACTTGGTCCTCATAGCGCGCCAGACGCGCAAGCGCCCGGCGCAACACGAGGCGCTCCAAGGTGGGCGCCTGCGGCAACAGGGCTTCCAGGCGGGCCAAGGGAAACCGGCACAACTCCACCGGCGTCACCGCTTCCGCCGTTGCGCCGTGTACGCTCCCCGCCGCAAAGCCGAACAGGTCGCCGCGAAAGAAAAAGCCCGTAATCTGACGCCGGCCGTCTTGCATCATTTTGTAGAGTTTTATGGCGCCGGCCACCGGGGTGTACAGGTAAAGGGCCCGGTCGCCTTCGGTGAACAAGGTTTCATGGGCATCCAGGCGCACGGTGGTTTGCAGGGCGATCAAGGCAAGGCGTTCGCGCTCGGGCAGGTCGCGACATAGGGCCAAGCCTCCCAGGCCGCAGGGCTGGCAGGGATCAAAGGGGGCGTTGTCCGGCGGGCCGGCGGGGGGAGGCGCTGACGCCATGGCCGCTCCTCCTGGGTCTGGGGGGGGAGAGAGGGGGATCATGATCCGGTTGATCCAGGTCAATTTGGCGCGCCCGGGTCCGGGGTGCAAGGGGGTTTGGGCGGCGGCGGCGGATCGTCGAACAAGATGCGCTCGGCGGCCCCGTCCAGATCGTCGAACTGACCGTTGCCCAGGGCCCACAAAAAGGCCAAAAGTCCCAGGGCGCCCATGCCCAGGGCCAAGGGAATCAAAAACAGCAAGACATCCATGCGGGGCCTCCCCGGCTCATGCCAAGCGTCGCCCCACCCGCAGGGCGTTGAGGGTGACGACAAGACTCGACCCACTCATCAACGCGGCCGCGATCAACGGCGTGACCTCGCCTAGCATCGCAAGCGGGACCAGGGCGAGGTTATAAACCAGAGAGAACGCGAGGTTCTGTCGGATCACCGCTTCGCTCTGGCGTGCCACCTGCCACGCCTCCATCACCGAGATCAACCGTTCGCCCTGGAAAACGATGTCGGCCACGGTGCGGGCCAGATCAAGGGCCGTGGTCGGCGACATCGACACCGAGGCCCCCGCCAGGGCCGGCGCATCGTTAAGCCCATCGCCCACCATCAGCACCCGGTGTCCATCGGCGGCCAGATCGGCCAGCCGGGCCGCCTTGTCGGCCGGCGAGCGCCCCGCCCACCACACCCCCAAGCCCACTTGCTGGGCGATGGTGGCCACCACCGCCGGGCGATCGCCCGAGAGCACCTCAACGCCCATACCCTGGCGGCGCAAGGCACGGATGGTTTCGCGGGCATCGGCGCGCGGCCGGTCCTCGAACACAAAGCGCACCAAGGGGCGGCCCGGTCGGGCGAACCACAGTTCGGGTCCAGGCGGTCCGGCCTCCTCGGGATCGAGAAGATCCTGGGCCGGCAACACCACGCTGTCCCCGGCCTCCAGGCAAAAGGCCCGGGCCCCCAGGTGGGTTTGGCCCAGCGGCCCGGCCCAGGACAGCCCCTCCCCCGGATGCTCGCGCACCCCGGCCAGGGGGGCCACCGGACCCGCGGCGCGCACCAGGGCGCGGGCCAGGGGATGGCGGCTGTTGGCGGCCACCGCCGCCGCCGCCAGCAGGTCGGCCGCGTCCCAGCCCAGGGGCAAGGAGGGGGTCGCCGGATGCAGGTCTGGGGTGCCGGTGGTCAAGGTGCCCGTCTTGTCGAACACCACATGGTCAATGCGCGCCAGACGCTCTAGCGCGGTCGGGGATTTCACCAAGATGCCCCGGCGCAGCAGGCGGCCACAGGCCACCACCCCCACGGCGGGCGCCGCCAGGGCCAGGGCGCAGGGGCAGGTGACAATCAAAACCGCGGTGGCGATCATCACCGCCTCGGAGAGCGCCGCCCCCGCTCCTTGCCACCAGCCAAAAAAGGTGGCCAGCGCCAGCAGGTGCACCCCCGGGCCATACAGGCGGGCCACCCGGTCGGCCAGCGCCACATAACGCGCCTTGCCCTGGGTCGCGGTTTCCATCAGGCGAACGATATCGGCCAGCACCGTGTCGGGCCCCAAGGCCTCGGTCCGCAGGCGCAAGGGGCCCTCGCGGTTAACGGTGCCGGCGAACACCGGGCTTCCTGGTCCCACCGGCTGGGGCAGGCTTTCGCCGGTCAGCATGCTGGCATCAATCGAGGACAGGCCCTCCAGCACCGTGCCATCCACCCCGATGCGCTCGCCCGTGGCCACCAGCACGATATCGCCGCGCCGGACCTTCCCCGGTGGGCGCTGCACCGGACGACCCTCGGCATCCAGCACGGTCAGGGCCGCCGCCTCCAGGCCCAGCCACTGCCCCGCCATGCGCCGCGCCCGGCTGCGCGCCCGGTTTTCCAGCACCCGTCCCACCAGCAAGAAGAACAACAGCATGGTGGCGGCATCAAAGTAGGCGTGTTCGCCGCCCTGGGCCGTTTCGGCCAGACTGACCGCCGTGGCCAGCACCACGGCCAGGGTGATGGGCACGTCCATGGTCACGTGGCCAGCCCGCAAGGCCTGGAGGGCGGGTCGGGCAAAGGGTCCCACGGCATATAGCACCGCCGGCACCGCGATCAGGGCCGAGAGCCAGTGCATCAGGTCGCGGGTCAGCGGCCCCATGCCGGCCCCCGACCACACCCCGGCCGAAAGCATCATGATGTTGCCCGCCGCAAACCCGGCCACGGCCAGGGCTCGCATCAGGCGCCGCGACTGGGTGATCTCGGCCCGGTCGAGGCGTTCGGGGTCAAAAGGGATCAGGCGATAGCCGATGCGCCACACCGGCTCTAAAATCCGTCCCACCCCCAGGTCGGCGCCGGCCTCCAAGGCGGCGGTCGCGGTCAGGGGATCACTGGGGGTGGGGATGAAGCGCAAGGTCAGGCGGCGCGTCGTCATGTTAAGCCGGGCCCACAGCACCTCGGGCTGGCGCGCTAGGAGATGCTCGATCAACCAGACGCAGGCGGCGCACTGGAGGCCCTCGATCATCAGGGCCAGCGACGCCTCGGCGGTGCCATCAGGGCGGGGCTCCAGGCGCAGGTGACCCTCAAAGCCCGGGATCTCCAGGGGATCGGGGGTGAGGGGGCGCGCCGTGGGGTCCAGGCAGCGGCGCTCGTAATACCCCCCAAGGCCGCTCCCCTCAATCAGGGCACGCGCGGCTTGGCAGCCGGCACAGCAGTAGTCGGGGCCGCCCGCCGACCCCGGGGGGACCGGCTGACCGCAATGAAGACAGGCGCGCAAGAGCGTTGCTCCCAGGGTGCAGGGGACTGCCGTCAATAGCGCTATCCGAGGGGCTTGCTCAAGGCCCCCTTGGGGTCACGGTAGGACATCAGGTGTAAGAAAAAGGGAAGGCTGGGGAGGCGGGCCTCCCCAGACCCCTCGTTCATGGTCGCCCTTCACGGTGAGGGATGCCCCAGGAATGGAGGGGTCTGGGGAGGCCCGCCTCCCCAGCCTTCCTTTTTTGTCGTTTCTGGTCAGCCCCCTCCTCACCCGATGGCCCAAGGTCACGGGGCCGGCACCACGACCCGCTGGCGCAGGCGGGCCACGCTGCCGTCGTCGCGTCCCGCCGCGAAGCGGATCTCCCACAGTCCCGGCGCCGGCAGGTTGACCGTGCCTTGCCAGCGTCCCGGCGTGGTCTCGGCCAGCAGCAAGGCGCGGTCTAAGCGGGCGTCGGCCGGGCGGCGCAGATCCGCCGTCGCCTGTAAGCCGGTGATGGGCGTGCCGTGCGGGTCATCAACCTCTGCCGTGACGTGGACCGGCCAACCGCCGTTTGTCGGCTGGCCCGGAACGACGCGCACCTGTGGTGTCCACCCCAGGCGCTCCTGGGCCTCGGCGCGGGCGATTTCGCGGTTATAGGTCAGGCCCTCGGTGTAGGCCGAGGTCGTGCTGAAGCCGCCGAAGGTGGCGTTGGCCAGGAAGAGCAAGGTGGCGTTGACCGCCAACACCACCGCGAAGCCGCCCCCCAGGACCCAAGGAATCCAGCGCCCCCGGGCCAGGGGGGAGACCGAGGAAGAAGATGCGCTCATCAGAACCTCCCATCACGGGCGCGCAAACAAACTAGGCGCTTCCAGGCGTTGGCCGGTCGCGGTGTCGGTCAAGATCAAGGTCACCTCCGTGTCCCCCGTGCCCCGGGGTAGGGAGACGAACACACGAAACTGGCCGACCCGTGCCGGGCCCACCGCGATCTCAAGAGGTCCCTGGGCCGGCTGGGGGTGGTCGGGGGTTTCGAGCCGCGCTCCCAGCGGGCCGTCCACTTCCAGACGAAAGCGTGCGTCCTGGCGGGCCATGTTCAGGATCTTGAGGGTGTAGGCGTTGCGGATCGAGCCATCGGCCAGGGTCACGAACAACGGGCTGCGTTCGTGCAATACCGTGAGATCCAAGCGGGCGCGCGTCGCCAAGCTCCAGGCGAGCGCCGTCGCCAGGGCCCCGAGAACCAAGGCATAGATCAGGAGTCGCGGCCGCCGCCAGCCCCGGGGCTCGGGCCGCCCGGCCGCGCGGGCCGCGATCCGCGCCTGGGAGTCGTAGGCGATCAGGCCCTCGGGCAGGTCGTAGCGGCGCATGATCTGGGCACAGGCATCCACGCACAAGGCACAGCCGAATGCAGGCGAGTTGCTGACCCGCCCGGATATCCACGCCGGTCGGGCAGACCTGCACGCACAAACCGCAGTCCACGCAGTGGCCGCGTTGGCTGAAATCGGCGTTTTTGCGATACGGCGCGCGCGGTTCCCCCCGGGCCGCCAGATACGTGACCACCCGCGAGTGTTCGTCGGTCATCGCCCCTTGAAAGCGGCCATAGGGACACATGTAAATGCACACCTGCTCGCGGGCGTAGCCGGCCAGCAAGAAGCAAAAGCCGCCGACCACGGCAATGCTGGTATAGGGGAGCAGCCCGGCCTGTCCGCTTAGGACCGAGATCCAGGCGGCCGCCGGGTCGGGCAGGAAATAGAGGGTGAACCCAACGCCCACCCCGGCCGAGATCAGCGCCCACACAAAGGTTTTGAGCCCCTTGCGCCCCAGTTTTTTCAAGGTCCACGGCGCCTTGTCGAGGGCGATGCGCGCCGGCCGCTCGCCTTCGATCTTCCGTTCCAGCATCACGAACAAATCGGTGAACACCGTCTGGAAGCAGGCAAAGCCGCACCACACCCGACCCGCCAGGGCCGTGGCGAAAAACAGCAGCAAGGCGGCGAACACCAAAAGAGCCGTCAGGTAGTAAACCTCCTGAGGCCACAACTCAAGATTAAAAAGATAGGCCCGGCGCCCCGGCAGATCCAAAAAGATCGCCTGATCTGGCACCCCGGGGCCGCGATCCCAGCGCAACCACGGTCCCCCCCAAAAAATCCCCAACAACACAACCATTGCCAGGGTTTTCAGGCGGCGAAAGGGACCGGTGATGGAGCGGGGATAAATCTTGCGGTGCGCCGCATAAACCCCGGCGTCGTCGGGGGTGGAGGGCTGGAGATCCTGTGTCACCCTGGCATCCCTCCGTTTCAATCTCCTTTAGGAGGTATACGGCAGCGACGCTGGGGTCACAAGATCAATTTTAATCATTACAATTGAAGCCCCAACAGAATGAGGGGTCTGGGGAGGCCGCGCCTCCCCAGCCTGCCTTTTACTCCCTTGGGGCAGGGGGACACGGGGAGGTGCCCGTCCACCGCTGAACCAAACCGCTGTCGATATCGAGCAGGTCGAGCGCCCGGCCCACGGTCTGATCCACCATCTCCAAAAGCGTGGTCGGGCGCTGGTAGAAAGCCGGGACCGGCGGCATCACAATGGCGCCGGCGGCAGTGGCCCGGGTCATGAGGTCGAGGTGGCCCAGGTGAAGGGGCGTTTCACGAACCAGCAGAACCAGCCGGCGGCGCTCCTTGAGGCAGACATCGGCGGCGCGCACCGTGAGGTTGTCGCTATAGCAGTTCACAATGCCCGACAAGGTCTTGATCGAGCACGGCGCCACGATCATCCCCAAGGTCTTGAACGATCCACTGGCCAGCGATGCCCCAATGTCGCGGTGGTCATGCACCACGTCAGCCAAGGCGCGGAGGGCAACGGGCGAGACATCGGTTTCGGCGGCCAGGGTACGCAAGGCCGCCTGCGACAAGATCAAGTGCCGCTCCACGTCAGGGACTCGGCTCAGGGCCAGCAAGAGCCGAACCCCGTAAATCGCTCCCGACGCGCCGGACAGGGCCACGATCACTCGGCGGGTCACGCCTCCCCCCGCCACTTGAGGGAACATCCCAGGGAGGGCACCTGGGGGGTTGGCACGTGGGTGGGATCGGCCGCTACCGTCCGCATGGCCTGAAGCAACTCGCGCGGGGCGTCGGGCGGCGGTGGGTCCTTGCGGCCCTCGTCCAGCCGGCCCCGGTACTTAAGGCGCAGTCCCCGGTCATAGCCAAAGAAATCGGGGGTGCACACCGCGCCAAAGGCTCGGGCCACTGCCTGCGTCTCGTCATAGAGGTAGGGGAAGGAAAAATCGTGGTCCCGGGCAAAGACTTTCATCAGATCCGGCGCGTCCTCGGGATAAGCCTCAATGTCATTGGGCATGATCGCCACCACCCCCACGCCCTCGGCCTGCAACAGCCGGGCATCGGCGACAAAGCGCCCGATCATGCCTTTCACATAGGGGCAGTGGTTGCACAAAAAGGCGACCAGCAGGCCCCGGGGGCCGCGGACGTCGTCTTGCGACCACAAGCGCCCGGTGAGGGGTTCGGGCAGGCTGAAGGGGGGACAGGGGCGGTCAATCTCGACATCGGGGGTCTCGGTGCGGGCCATCGGCGGGATCCTTGGCGCGAAGGTCTGGGCTTCATAGAAGGGGAGGGGGGCGGCTTGGGTCAAGTTCTGGAGCACAGGCCGGGAACGCGGGCAAAAGGGAAGGCTGGGGAGGCTCGCCTCCCCAGACCCCTCCGATCCTGAGGCCTTCCCTCAACGCGAAGGGCCAGCGGGACCGAGGGGTCTGGGGAGGCAAGCCTCCCCAGCCTTCCTTTGTCCCAGTCACTCCCGAAGCAACGGAATGTTCATCTTCCCGGCGTGTTATGACCCTTCCTGAGTTTGGCCCTGGGAGGACACGGCGGCCATGCCCGACGACGGCGTGATTTCCTGGATTAATCCGTTGGCCGGCCCCGGCGATGCCTCGGACGCGGTGGCCGCCGCCTTTCTGGCTGCGGTCAACGGCCTGCGGCCCAGCGATCTCGTGATCAACCGCCTTTATGGCGCCAGCCAGCGGGTGGTGGCTTGTCTTCAGGCCCGGGGGTTGCTGTCCCCCCACGCCGGGCGATGGGGATCAGCCGTGGGTGGGGGGGCGGTGGGACGCTGTACGGCGATCCAGATCGAGGCCCTGCCGCCGACCGCCGACTTGTTTTTGCCCCTGGTCTCGGACGCCGACAGCGAAACCCCGGCCGCTGCCCTGGCCTGCCTGGCGCGGGCCGTGGTGGAAACCGGGCTGGGCCGTGCCGTGCCGCGCCCGGACGGTCGGGCAATCGTCTTGCGCCTGGAGGACCTGCCCATCGCCTTGCTGCCGGTGTGCCGCCAGGGGGCACGCCTGCTGGTTCCCGGCCGCGATCCCGAGGGGCTGCCCCAGTGGGTGGAGCATGACCCGGGGGCCGAGGTCGCCTGCTTGCGTCGTTTGGATCACCTGGAGGGCCCGCGCCCTCGGCGCTTGTTGTGCTTGCTGAAGGCGTGGCGGGTGCGTAACCGGGTGCCGGTTTCGGGCTATGCCCTGGAGATCCTGGTCGGCGCCTACTTCCAGAGCACACGAACCCCCGCCGGCCTGCCTTTGCTGTTCGAGATGTTCATGGCCTGGGCGCGCGACGCTTTGCCCGGTGCCTTTGCCTTGCCCGGCGCGTCTCGCCGCTTGTTTCTGGGCAAGGGCCTCCAGGGCGCCACCGTTTCCGCCTACTGGCGTTGCGTCCGCGCCCGGCATCTAGCGGCCAGCGGCGAGGTTGGGCCAGCCAGCGCGGTGTGGCGTGATCTCCTGGGCCCAGTCTTTCCCCGCCTGCCCGAGACGCTCCCCGCCTGACGCCCTTGGCGAGGGGGCTGGGGAGGCCGCGCCTCCCCAGCCTTCTTCTTTCTTCACCCCAGATTTCACAACCCCCTGCCTTGCCCCGCCCCTTGGTTGGGCGTGGAGCCCAGAGGCTTGTTTGGACTGATTCTTTTCGGCGTCAGCGTCAGAATTATGACAACCCGATGACATCCAACGGTTAAGCGCTTGAGGCCCCAGGATTTAATTTTTGCCTCGCCCCTTGCGGCCGCGCACATTGTGCGCTATATCCCCTTTATGACAACGACACGGGTCGAAACTGATCCCGGGAAGGAAAGGCAAACACACCGGTCGTTCTTCGCTGCCGGCCAAGGGCCGGACGACAAAAACAAAACAACTGGAGGACCGCGTCATGATGAGCCGGTTTTTTCTGGTTGCCCAGGCCATGGGGCTCTCGCGCCCCGCGACTTACGGTCGTCACTGGGATGAGCATACGGCCTCGGAGGAGGGCGCTTTTACCCGGGCGTTGACGAGCAAACGTCACCCCTTTGCGCCAGTGCCCTGGACGTGGTTGTGAGCCAGTTCTTGTCCTGAAGGATGGATACGATGAACCGCTTTTTCCTGGCCGCCGAGGCCCTGGGCCTGTGCCGCCCCTTCGCTTTCTCCCGCCACTGGGCCGAGCACGCCCCCTCGGAAGAGGCCGCCTTTGATCGCGCCCTCGCCTGCGAGCGACGCCCCCTCATGCCTCGCCTGTCGTCCTAGGCGAGGGGCCGGACCGGGGAACACGGGGCTGCCGCCCCGGGCCCCGCCTGGGGCGATGCCCCAGACCCCCTTTTTCTTCTGTTCATGGCCCTCCCTTCCCCCTCCCTTTTGAAAAGCGTGCTTTTCAAAAGGGAGGGGGAAGGGGGCCAATAAATAAAAGAAAGCGGAGGTCTGGAGGCGTCAGCCTCCAGGTGGGGTCCGGGGCGACAGCCCCGGTTGCCCCGAAGCGAAGCCCCCTCCAAAATTCTCAAGGGGAGGGAGGAAAGGGATAAAGTTTATCGCTTCGGCGCTAATATCAACCGTTCTTATCGTGGGGGACCGATAGGATTGCCGGATCCCTGCGTTTGAGGATTGAAGATGACTGTCCGTAGCCTTGCCCTGCCGTCGTCCTCGGTGGCGACGCTGGCCCCCCTTGGCGCCGCTGTTTTGGCCATGGTGTCGATCACCCTGGGGGCGTCGTTTGCCAAGGGGCTGTTCCCCGCGATTGGTGCCGCTGGAACCACGACCTTGCGTCTGGCCCTGGCCGCCGTGATTTTATCGTTGGTTCTGGGACTCTGGCGGGTGCGCCTGACCCGCCGCACTGTGGTCGCCGCGCTGCCCTATGGCTTGGTCATGGGCGCGATGAACCTACTGTTTTATCTCTCCATTCAGCGCCTGCCGCTGGGGATCGCCCTGGCCATCGAGTTTACCGGCCCCTTGGCGCTGGCCCTGTTTTATTCCCGCCAGCGGACCGACTTTGTGTGGATCGCCTTGGCGGTGGCCGGTCTGTTGCTGCTGCTGCCCTTGGAGGCCAGCGACGCGGCCTTGGATCCGCTGGGCGTTGCCCTGGCCCTAGCGGCCGGGGTGTTCTGGGCCGCCTACATTGTCACCGGCCAGCGGGCCGGCGCTGTGCTGGGCGCCCAGGCACCGATGCTGGGGATGATTGTCGCCGCCCTGGCCGTGGCGCCGTTTGGGGTGTGGGAAGCGGGAACGGCCCTGCTCCAGCCCGCCATCTTGATGAGTGGTCTGGCCGTGGCCGTGCTGTCGAGCGCCATTCCCTACTCGCTGGAGATGATTGCCCTGCGCCGCCTGCCGGCCCGCAGCTTTGGCATCCTGACCAGCGGCGAGCCGGCGGTGGGCGCGGTGATGGGCATGCTGCTTCTGGGCGAAATGCTGCCGCTGTCGCACTGGCTGGGCATTGTCGCCGTGGTCGGGGCCTCCATCGGCACCGCCATGATGAGTCGGCGCGGGTAAACGCTGGTCTGGGGAGGGAGGGACCTCCCCAGATCCTTCAGGCCTCCAAGGTACCGGAGGCGCACAGCCGGGCATAAAGCGGGCACGACGTGAGCAAGGTGTCGTGCCGCCCCGAGGCGATGATCCGGCCCTGATCCAGCACGTGGATGACATCGGCGTTGCGCACGGTGGCCAAACGGTGGGCGATCACCAGACAGGTGCGGCCGGTGCGCACCCGGTCGAAGGCCTGACGCACGCCGCGTTCGCTCTCGGGGTCGAGGGCGCTGGTGGCTTCGTCCAGGATCAGGATCGGGGCGTCCTTGAGGAAGGCGCGGGCCAGCATCAGACGTTGGCGCTGGCCGCCCGACAAGGTGGCGCCCTCTTCCCCGATCACGGTGTCGTAGCCCTGGGGCAGGGCGCTGATGAACGTATGGGCGCCCGCCGCCTCGGCGGCCTCAATCACGGCCTCGCGCGGGGCGCCGGGACGGCCATAGGCGATGTTGGCCAGCACCGTGTCGTCGAACAACACCACGTCCTGGGTCACCACGGCCAGCGACGCCCACAAGGAGCGCAGCGACACGGTTTTGATGTCCTGCCCGTCGAGGCGGATCTGCCCCTGGTCGGGATCGCGAAAGCGGGCCAGCAGGGCCAGGGCCGAGGATTTGCCAGCCCCCGACGGGCCGACCAGGGCTGCCGTCTGACCAGGGGCGAGGCGCACGCTCAGGTCCTCAAGGGCCGGGTGGTCCTCGCCGGGATAGGTCAGGCGAACCCGGTCAAAGACGATCTCGCCCCCGGTTACGCGCAGGTCCGGGGCGTTGGGGGGATCTTGCAAGGTGGGGCGGGCGTCGAGGATGGCGTAGGTGCGCTCCAGAGCCGAGATGCCCTCCTGGGTCACCACGTTGATCTTGCCCAGCCGCTTCATCGGCTGGTAGAGCAGGAACACCGAGGTGACGAACGCAAAGAAGGTGCCGGGCAACAAGCTGCCCTCGGACACCCGCAGTCCGCCGTACACCACCACCCCGGCGAACACCACGCCCGAGAGGATTTCCAGGCCCATGGACAAGGAGGCGGCGAGGCGTTCGGTGCGCATCATGTGGCGGTGGATCAGATCCAAGGTGGCACCGACCCGGGCTTCCTCAAACGCCTGTCCCCCGAACAGGCGCACGACCCGCAAGCCACCCAGGGCCTGGATCACCACGCCATCGAGCCGGCCCGACTCCGACTGCATGCCGCGCACCGCGTTGCGCGCCGCCCGCCCCATCAGGAAAATCGGCACCCCGGCCACCGGGAACAACGCCAGCGCCAGGGCGGCCAAGGTAGGATCCAGGGCCACCAAGGTGCCGACCAGCCCGAGCAAGGTGGCGATGTCACGGCCCAGGGCCATGGTGGCCGAGGTGATGGTGTTCTTGAGCATGGTCAGATCGACGGTGAAGCGGGTCACCAGATCGGCGGTGCGCTGCGTCCCGAGGAAGGCGATGTCCATGCCGAGCAAGTGGTCGTAAAGGGCGCGGCGATAGCGCGCGACGATCTCTAGGCCGACCCGGTTCATGAAGGTGCGCTGGCCGTAATTGGCAAGGCCCTTGGTCACGAACACCACGGGAAAGGCGAGGCCCAGCCACACCAAGGTATCGCGATTGCCGCCCACGAACACCTGATTGAAGGCCGGCTCCATCAGCCACGCAATGGCGGCGGTGGCCCCGGCCACGCCCAACATGCACGCCACCCCCAAGGCCATCCACAGAGCCTGTGAGGGCAGGTGCTCGCGGGCCAGACGCAGCAACAGTCCCCAGCCCGTCACGCGCCGGCCCTCCCTCTCCAGCGATCCTTGAGCCAGCCAAAGCCGCCCGCCAGCCAGAACAGGCCAAGCACGATGGGGGCCACGGCCAGGGCATCTAGGGCGTAGAGGGCTTCGTAGCTCTTCTTGGCCATGCTGGCGGCGGCCAAGCTGCCGGCTTGGAACAAAACGACCAGGGTCACGGCCAAAACCGCCGGGGTTGAGTTGCCGCGGCGGTTAAATTCCCCCGACAGCACCGCGCCCAGACCCAGCAGCAAAAAGCCCACATGGGCCAGGGGGCGCAAGACGCGCAGGTGCAGTTCCATGCGCAGGCGCATGATGTGGCGGTTTTCGTAAACGTAAGGAAAGTCGGGGTCCATGCGGTCGCCCACCTGAAGGCTCATGAGATCGACGGTCGTGCGCTGACGCTCGTCTCGGTAGCGGAACTTTTCGGCGACACGTTCATCGGAAAGGTTGAGGACGTAGGAATCGAAATACAGGAAGGTCACGCGAAAATCCCCGGCTTCGCGCTCCTGGCGGTTGCCGTTGACCATCACGAGCTTGGCGTCGCCCCCGGTTCGCACCAAGGCGCCGGTTTCGGCGATCACGGTCGATTCGCGATCCCGGCTGCCGGCGTCGTGGATCATGATGTCGTGCAAGGTGCCATCGGGCGAGCGGCGGCCGACGTACACCACCAGGGTCTTGTCGATCTGGTTGAACTGGCCCTCGCGCAGGACCAGACCGGAAATGTCGTCGCGGACCTGGACCTTGATGTCATCGAAGCGCCGTTCCAGCTCCGGCACCACGGCAAAGGTCAGGACATAGCCGAACACGGTCATCACCGCGCACAACAGCAAGGCAGGCCGGGCCAAGCGCCAGGGGCTCATGCCCGCCGCCCGCATGACAATGAGTTCGCGGTCGTCGGAAAGCTTGCTGTACACAAACAAGGCAATGCCGAACAAGCCCAGCGGCAGGAATACCGTGAGAAAACCCGGCATCAACAGTAAGGTGACCTGAAGAAAGGTCCCAAGCGAGAGGCCCTTGTTGACAAACCAGTCGAGGAACTTGAGCGAGTTGATCAGCCAGATCAGCGCGACGAGGCCAACCGAGCCAACGGCCAGCCCGGAGACCAGCGAACGCAGGATATAGCGGTCCAGGGTGCTCACAATGACGGTCCTCGAAATGCCAAAGAGACGGCCAGGTCGTGTCCCAAGGAAAGAGGGATCTGGGAGGCCCGCCTCCCCAGCCTTCCCTGTGCCCCCCCGTTACGTCCAATCGCGCGCTAGGGCGGCAAGACGAGCAAACGGCGTCTCCCCCGGGGCCAAGGCCAGAGCCCCCCCAGCCCGGCGCACGCCCTCCCGGCCAAAACGCTCGCGCAGAGCGTCCACCAACCACGCCTCGGCCTGCTGCTGACGCTGCCGCGCCAACCGGCCATCTTGGGCCAGATGCGCCGCATGAGCTTCCAGCGCCTCCCGCAAGGGCGCCAGACCCTCCTGATTGCGGGCCGAGACGCGCAGCACGCGGGGATGCCACTCCTCGTCCTCACTACCGCCCAACGCCAGGGCCCCCTCGACGTCGGCCTGGGCGCGCTGGGCCTCACGCGTCATGTCGGCCTTGGTGACCACCACCACATGGGGGATTTCGGCGATCCCGGCCTTCATGTACTGCAAGCTATCGCCCGAGCCGGGCTGAACGCAGAACACCACGGTGTCAGCCACCCGCACCACCTCGGTCTCGGACTGGCCGACGCCAACGGTCTCGATCAGCACGACATCGAACAAGGCGCGCAGCAAGACCATGCCGGCCACGGTCAGCGCGGCCAGCCCGCCCAGATGGTCGCGCGCCGCCATGGAACGCACGAACACCCCGGTGTCCTCGGGATCGAGCACCATGCGGGCCCGGTCGCCGAGCAAGGCGCCACCGCTGCGCCGCGAGCTGGGATCGACGGCCAGCACGCCCACCGTGCGCCCCTGGGCCCGCCAGCCGGCAATCAGGGCATTGACCAGGGAGGATTTGCCCACCCCGGGCGGCCCGGTGATGCCGATGACATGGGCCTGGGGGGGCCTCGGCGGCGGCGGCCAGGAGATCGAGGGTGGCCGCCGCTTCCGGCCGGGTTTCCAACTGCACCAGCGCTTGCGCCAGGGCCCGCTTGCCGCCGGCCCGCACCAAGGCGAGCCGGGCGGGGCCGGAGAGGTTGCCCTCTCCTCCCCCTTCCCGTGGCTCGCTCACGAACGGGCCTGACGCAAGGCCGCCTGGGCCGCCGCCAGACGGGCGATCGGCACCCGGTAGGGCGAGCAGGACACGTAGGAGAGGCCGACGCTCTGGCAAAACGCGATGGAGTCGGGATCGCCGCCGTGCTCGCCGCAGATGCCCAGCTTGATCTCGGGCCGGGTGGCCCGGCCGCGTTCGCAGGCGATCCGCACCAGTTCACCCACGCCGTCCACGTCCAAGGTGGCGAAGGGGTCGCGCTCGAAGATGCCGCGCGCCCGGTAGGATTCGAGGAACGCGGCGGCGTCGTCGCGCGACAGACCCAAGGTGGTCTGGGTCAGGTCGTTGGTGCCAAAGCTGAAGAAGCGGGCCGTCTCGGCGATCGAGCCGGCCATCAAAGCGGCGCGGGGCAGTTCGATCATGGTGCCGACAATGTAGGACAAGGTCAGGCCGGCCTCGGTGAACACCGCCTGGGCCACGCCGTCCACCACCGCCTTCATGAGGTCAAACTCGCGTCGGGTGGCCACCAAGCGGGATCATGATCTCGGGCTCCGGGGCCTCGCCGGTGTCCCGGGCCACCGCCACCGCCGCCTCGAAGATGGCGCGGGCCTGCATCTCGTAGATCTCGGGATAGGTCACGCCCAGGCGGCAACCGCGATGGCCCAGCATGGGGTTGGTCTCGGCCAGTTTGGCGGCGCGGTCGCGCACGGTCTGGGCATCCACCCCGGCCACGTGCGCCACCTCGCTGATCTCGTTGTCGGTATGGGGCAGGAACTCGTGCAGCGGCGGGTCGAGCAGGCGGATGGTCACCGGCAGCCCGGCCATGAGGGTGAACAGGTCGATGAAGTCCTTGCGCTGGTAGGGCAGCAAGTCGGCCAGCGCCGCGCGGCGCCCGGCCTCGTTATCGGCCAAGATCATGCGGCGCATGGCGATGATGCGCCGGGGATCGAAGAACATATGCTCGGTGCGGCACAGGCCGATGCCCTCGCAGCCGAAGCCGCGCGCGGTGGCCGCGTCTTCCGGGGTCTCGGCGTTGGTGCGCACGGCCATGGTCCGGCGCTCGTCGGCCCAGGCCATCAGGGTGGCGAAGTCGCCGGTCAGTTCGGGCTGCACGGTGGGCACGGCGCCCAGCATGACCTCGCCGGTGGCGCCGTCCAGAGTGATCAGGTCGCCCTGGCGCACCACCGTGCCGCGCACGGTGAAGGTCTTCTCGGCCTCGCTGACGCGGATCTCGCCGGCGCCGGCCACGCACGGCGTGCCCATGCCGCGCGCCACCACGGCGGCGTGGCTGGTCATGCCGCCCCGGGTGGTCAAGATGCCCTGGGAGACGTGCATGCCGCCGATGTCCTCGGGGCTGGTCTCGGTGCGCACCAGCACGACCTTTTCGCCGTTTTGCACCCAGTCCTCGGCGGTGGCGGCCGAGAACACCACCCGGCCCGAGGCGGCGCCCGGCGAGGCCGGCAGGCCGCGGGTCAGGACAATGCGCTCGGCCTTGGGGTCCAAGGTCGGGTGCAGAAGCTGGTTGAGGGCCTCGGGCTCGATGCGCAACACCGCCTCATCGGGGGTGATGATGCCCTCTTGCGCCATCTCCACGGCAATGCGTAAGGCAGCGGCCGCCGTGCGCTTGCCAATGCGGGTCTGGAGCATCCACAGGCGAGCGCCCTGGATGGTGAACTCCATGTCCTGCATGTCGCGGTAATGGGATTCCAGGCGCTGGCGGATTTCCAGCAGTTCCTGGTACAGGGTCGGCATCACCTCTTCCATGGCCGGGAGGGTGCTGTCGTTCTTCTTCTTGCCGGCGATCGAGATCTGTTGCGGCGTGCGAATGCCAGCGACCACGTCCTCGCCCTGGGCATTGACCAGATACTCGCCGTAGAACACGTTTTCGCCGGTCGAGGGGTCGCGCGAGAAACACACGCCGGTGGCACAATCGTTGCCCATGTTGCCAAACACCATGGCCTGAACGGTCACGGCGGTGCCCCAGGCCTCGGGGATGTGATGCAGTCGGCGATAGGTGATGGCGCGCTGGTTCATCCACGAGCGGAACACGGCGCCCACCGCCCCCCACAACTGCTCCTCGGGCTTCTCCGGGAAGGGACGGCCGGTCTGATCCAACACGCACTGCTTGAAGCGCTCGACCAGCAACAGCCAGTCCTCGGCGTTCAACTCGGTATCCAGGGTCAGGCCCCGGTCTTCCTTATGCAGTTCCAGCAGGTGGTCGAAGTGAGCGTGCTCGACGCCCAGCACCACGTCGGAATACATCTGGATGAAGCGGCGATAGGAATCATAGGCAAAGCGGCGATCGCCCGAGCGCTTGATCAAGCCCTGCACGGTCTCGTCGTTGAGGCCCAGGTTCAAGACCGTGTCCATCATGCCGGGCATGGATGCCCGGGCGCCCGAGCGCACCGAGACCAGCAGCGGGTTTTCCGGGTCGCCAAAGCGCGCGCCCATGATCGCCTCGACGGCGCCCAGGGCTTCCGTGACCTGGGCCGCCAGTTCCCCGGGATAGTTCTGGCCATTGGCGTAGTAGTGCGTGCAGACCTCGGTGGTGATCGTGAAACCGGCCGGCACGTTGATGCCGATGTTGCTCATCTCGGCCAGGTTGGCGCCCTTGCCGCCCAGCAGGTTCTTCATGTCGGCGCGGCCTTCGGCCCGCCCGTTGCCGAAGCTGTAGACCCACTTGGTCATGGTCATCCCTCGATCTTGGAGAAATCCGCCACCCGGTTCATGGCGGCGCCGATGCGCGCCAGAAGGCGCAGACGGTTGCGACGCAAGGAGGGGTCATCGGCATTGACGGTGACCCGGTCGAAGAAGGCATCGACACTCGCACGCCAGCCAGCCAACACGGCCATGGCGTCGGTAAAGGCCTCGGCGGCCAGTACGGGGGCCAGGGCGGCCTCGCCCTCGTCCAGGGCCTGGAACAAAGCGCATTCCTCGTCCTGGGCGAACAAGGCGGGATCCACCGCGCCGGCCACCGGGGCGCCGTCGCGCTTTTCCTCGATACGCACGATGTTCATGGCCCGGCGCTGCGCGGCCAGCAAGTTAGCGCCCTCGGCCGAGCCGACAAAGCCGGCCAAGGCCTCGACCCGGGCCAGAAGGCGCACCAGATCGTCCTCGCCGCCCAGGGCGAGAACGGCGGCGATCAGGTCATGGCGCACGCCCTTGTCGCGCTGCTGCACCTTGAGCCGCTCGGCCAGGAAGTCGAGCAGATCCCCGGCAATGTCGGCGCTGAGGGCCGGGCGCGCCGCCCGGTGTCCCTCGGCGGCCCGGTCCAGCACCGGCAGCAAGGGCAGGCGCAGGCGGTTTTCCAAGATCAGGCGCAGCACGCCGAGCGCAGCGCGGCGCAGGGCAAAGGGATCCTTGGAGCCCGTGGGCTTCTCGTCGATCAGCCAGAAGCCGGCCAGGGTGTCAAGCTTGTCGGCCAGGGCCACGCACACCGCCACCGGGTCGGTGGGGCAGGCGTCACCAGGGCCAACGGGGGCGTAGTGATCGCGGATCGCCCCGGCCACGGCGGCCGGCTCGCCGTCGTGGCGGGCGTAGTAGGCGCCCATCAGGCCCTGAAGCTCGGGGAACTCGCCGACCATGCCGGTCACAAGGTCGGCCTTGGCCAGCAAGGCGGCGCGATCGACCAGGGCCGGATCGGCGCCGGGCACGAAGGCGGCCAGGGCGCCGGCCAGGGCGCGCAGACGCTCGACCCGCTCCCGGTCGGTGCCCAGCTTGGCGTGGAAAATGCGCGCCCCCAGGGACTCGACCCGCGAGGCCAGGGGCACGTGGCGGTCCTGGTCCCAGAAGAAGCGGGCATCCGACAAGCGCGCGCGCAGCACCCTTTCGTTGCCGGCGACAATGCGGGCGCTGCCCTCAGCGCGCGGCCCGTTGGCCACCACCACGAAGCGCGGCGACAAGCGGCCGTCCACGGTCTCCAGGCAGAAATACTTCTGGTGCTCGCGCAAGGAGGTGACCAGCACCTCGGGCGGTAGGTCCATGAAGGCGGTGTCGATGTGGCCCATCAGAGGGGTCGGGGCCTCGACCAGCCCAGCCACCTCGTCGAGCAAGCCCGGATCCTGGCGCACCACCAGCCCCTCGCCGGCGGCCAGCGCTTCCAGCCCCTGGGCGATCAGGGCGCGGCGCTCGCCGACTTCCAGCACCACGTGGGCCGCCGCCAGCTTGGCCGCATAGTCGGCGAAGTCGCGCACGGCAAAGGGCTCGGGCGCCAAGAAGCGATGGCCCCGGGTCGTCTCGCCAAACGGCAAAATGCGATCGCCCAGGTCCAGGCCCCCGGCCAGCACCTGTCCGTCGAACAGGCCAATCAGCGAGTGCAAGGGACGCACCCAGGCCAGCCGACCCCGGCCCCAGCGCATGGCCTTGGGCCAGGGCAGGGCGAGCAGGGCCTTGGTGATGAGGCCGGGGAGAACGGCGGCGGTCGGCTGTCCGGCCCGCTCGATCACCGCGAACAGGAAGGTCCCCTTGGGGGTCTCGCGGCGCTCGATCTGATCAAGGCTCAGGCCGACCGAGGCTAAAAAGCCCTCGATGGCCTTGGCCGGGGCATCGGCGCGCGGCCCGCGCTTTTCCTCGCGCACATCGGGCTGGGCCACGGGCAGGCCGCGGACCACGGCGCCCAGGCGGCGCGGCGTGACGAAGGTCTTGATGCCCTCGTGGGTCAGCCCGGCCTCCTGAAGACCGGCGGCCAGCAGACGGCCCAGATCCTCGGCGGCGCGGGCTTGCATACGGGCGGGGAGTTCCTCGCCCAGGAGTTCCAAAAGCAGTTCGGCCATGATCAGGCCTCCGAGTCGGCGACGACGGGGGCGAGGTGGCCGCGCGCGCGCAACCAGCCCTCGCAACAGGCCTTGGCCAGCGCGCGCACGCGGCCGATATAGGCGGCGCGCTCGGTCACGCTGATGACCCCCCGGGCATCGAGAAGATTGAAACGGTGGCTGGCCTTGATGCACTGGTCATAGGCCGGCAGGGGCAGCCCCCGGGCCAATAGGGCTTGGCACTCGGCCTCGGCGTCGTTGAAGTGGCGCAGCAGGGCCTCGGTGTTGGCGAACTCGAAGTTATGGGCCGAGTATTCGCGTTCGGCCTGCAAGAACACGTCGCCGTAGGTTACGCCCTGGCCATTGAAATCGAGATCGTAAACGTTCTCGACGCCTTGGATGTACATGGCGAGGCGTTCCAGGCCATAGGTCAGTTCAACCGGTACCGGGTCGCAATCAAAACCGCCGACCTGCTGGAAGTAAGTGAACTGCGAGACTTCCATGCCATCGCACCACACTTCCCAGCCCAGGCCCCAGGCGCCCAGGGTCGGGCTTTCCCAGTCGTCCTCGACAAAGCGGATGTCGTGGGCCAGGGGATCAATGCCAAGCGCCCGCAACGAGTCCAGGTACAGCGCCTGGGGATCGGCCGGCGAGGGCTTCATGATCACCTGGAACTGGTAGTAGTGCTGGAGGCGATTGGGGTTCTCGCCATAGCGGCCATCGGCGGGGCGCCGGGAGGGCTGGACATAGGCAGCGCTCCAGGGCTCGGGACCGAGCGCGCGTAAGGTGGTGGCGGGATGAAACGTCCCGGCCCCCACCTCCATGTCATAGGGCTGGAGCAGCACGCAGCCTTGCGCCGCCCAATACTGCTGAAGCCTTAGGATCAGCGCCTGAAAACTGGGGAGATCGGCCATGGGAAACCCTGGATGACAGACATTCGGAAAGCGGCGGAAAAACGTCCCTCACGCCGGCGTGGACTGGGGTCTTAGGACGGGAAGCGGGCACAAACAAGGCCGATAAAGGGAAGGCTGGGGAGGCGGGGCCTCCCCAGACCCCTCCGCTCATGGGGAGTGCCTCGCGCGAAGGATCCCCGGGGAACGAGGGGTCTGGGGAGGCCCCCGCCTCCCCAGCCTTCCTCCCGTCCCAGCCCTCAGGGGTGGTCGCGGCCACACGGGCAGGCCTGACCGCGCGGCCCATAGCTGCCACACGCCGGACACCGCACCAGATCCAGCTCCGGCGTTCGGGCGGGGTCGGTCCAGCGGCCTTCCACGGAATCGCGCGCAGCTTGGGCGCCCCGCTCGGCGGGCGTGACCCGAGGCTGGCCCGAGGCCCAGCGGCGCACGAGGCGGAACACGGTCCAGACGCCGATCACGGCGGCCAGCGTGAACAGGATTTTGGCGAGACTGATCATAAAAGGGAGTTTATCGGCGGCCGCGGGGGTCAAGGTCAAGGGCCGCCGCATCCCTTAGCACCGCTTCGGCGTCCGGGGTGTAGCGGCTGCTGTCGTTTTCGTGCAGGCACAAGCCGGCCAGCAGGCGCAAGGGGCCTCGCCCGCCCTTGCGTGCCGCCACGATCACCCGGTGCGCCGGTTGGCCGGCGCGCGGCCACACCGGAAAAATCGTGAGGTCCCCGGCCGGTCCCTGGAGCGCGCTCACGATCGCATCGAGCCGGTCGGCCCGCTGGATCAGCAGCAAGCGACCGCGCGGCTTGAGCAAGGCTAGGCAACACGCGATCCAGCGGGCCAGCGGCATGTCCGGGGTTTCATGGTGGGCCCGGCGACGCTGGGCGTGCGGGGCCTCGGTGCCGGTGCCTGCCGCGCGGTAGGGCGGATTGGTGATCACCATGTCAAAGGCCGGCCCCAGTTCCGGCGGCGGGTGTCCCAGATCGCCGGCCCAAATCCGCCCCCGCCCCCCCGTGTGCGCCAGGGCCATCGCGGCCAGCGCCGCCGGCAGGGCCTGAAGCTCCAGGCCCGTGACGTCGAGGTCGGGCCGGCGCGCCGCCAAGCACAAAAGCGCCGCCCCGGTCCCCGTGCCGGCATCAAGCACCCGGGCGCCGGGCGCCGGATCGGCCGCCGCCGCCAGCAATACGGGATCAATGGCGGCGCGGTAGCCCGCCAGGGGCTGAAGCAGGCGCACCCGTCCCCCCAACAAGGCATCCTCACGCCACGCGGGCGGGCCGTCGGGGCGGCCGAAAGGTGACAAAAAACCGGGCGATGGGTCAGACATGAGCACCAAGGACGCTTTTTCCAGGGAAAGGGCGATCGCTTGCTTGACCGCCCGGGATGGGGACTCCTATTCTCCGACGACGTTTTTTTCACGGGCGCACCGGCGCCTTCCAGCAGAAAGTCAGGGTGGACCTTGTCCAACGCCGTCAACGCACAAGAGGGTGCTCGGGGAGCGGGCATGGATGCCGCCCTCGACGCCCTGATGAGGGTCGTCGGAGACGATCTGACCCGCGTCAACCAATCCATCGTCGCCCGCATGGACAGCCCGGTCGGGCTGATCCCTCAGCTTGGGGGCTACATCATTGCCGCCGGCGGAAAGCGCCTGCGACCCCTTCTCACCCTCGCTGCGGCGCGCCTGTGCGGCTTTGAGGGCGAGCGCCACGCCCATCTCGCCGCCTGCGTGGAGTTCATCCACACCGCCACCTTGCTCCACGACGACGTGGTCGATGAGAGCATGTTGCGCCGGGGCCGCGATTCGGCCAACGCTGTGTGGGGCAATAAGGCCAGCGTTCTGGTCGGCGACTTCCTCTTCGCCCGCTCCTTCCAGCTCATGGTCGAGGACGGCTCGCTCAAGGTGCTGGCCATCTTGTCCCATGCGACCTCGGTGCTGGCCGAGGGCGAGGTGTTGCAGCTTGTCACCGCCAACGATACCTCGACCACCGAGGACGCCTATATGGCGGTGATCCGCGCCAAGACCGCCCAGTTGTTCGCGGCGGCTTGTCAGGTTGGGGCCGTCGTGGCCGAGCGCCCCGAGGTCGAGGAACAGGCGCTGCACGACTACGGCATGAACCTGGGCATCGCCTTCCAGTTGGTGGATGACTACCTCGACTACTCCGCCAAACAGCAGGACCTGGGCAAGACAGTCGGCGACGACTTTATGGATGGCAAGATCACCCTGCCGGTCATCCTGGCCTATGCCCGGGGCACGGAGGAGGAAAGAGCCTTCCTGCGCCGCTGCCTGGAAGACCAGGAGATGCCCGAGTTCCAGGCCGACCTTGCCCGCGCCATGGAGATGATGACCCGCTACGACACCTTGTCGGAGACCATCACCCGGGCCCGTGCCTATGGCGAAAAGGCTCGCCAAGCGCTGTCCGTGTTCCCGGACAGCGAGGCGAAGAGCGCCTTGGTGGGCATTGTCGATTTCTGCATTGATCGGGCCTACTGATCTTTTTTGCTTGCCAACCCCGAGGAAGGCCGGTATAAACCGCTTCCTCGACGGCACGGAGTGTAGCTCAGCCTGGTAGAGCACTGTCTTCGGGAGGCAGGGGCCGGAGGTTCGAATCCTCTCACTCCGACCAGCATAAGAAAAGGGTCGCTCGTTCTTCGGAACGGCGACCCTTTTTCTTTAAGGAATCGAGGGGTCTGGGGAGGCCCCGCCTCCCCAGCCTTTCTTTTTTTGTAAGCCTCACTTTTCATCTTGCCAGACGACCAGCCGCCGCGTATAAACCGCCTCCTCGACGGCACGGAGTGTAGCTCAGCCTGGTAGAGCACTGTCTTCGGGAGGCAGGGGCCGGAGGTTCGAATCCTCTCACTCCGACCAGCGTAAGATGAAAGGGTCGCCATTCTTCGGAACGGCGACCCTTTTTCTTGAGCGGGCCGGGGGCCCATCTGCCCCTGCGAACAGACGCTACTCACGATGATAGGGATGCCCGCCCAGGATACACTGGGCGCGATAGACTTGCTCGGCGATCAAGGCTCGCACCAGCATATGGGGCCACGTGAGGGCGCCTAAGGACACGACCACATCGGCTCGGGCCAGCAACGCTGTTCCATGGCCATCCGCGCCCCCGATGGCAAAGGCCAGAGCCGGCCGGCTGTCGTCTTGCCATTTTTCCAGGGCGCGGGCCAGGGCCAGGGAACTCCACGCCTTGCCGTGCTCGTCGAGGGCGACCAGGACGGCGCCGGGGGGGACCTGGGCCAGCAGCAACTCGGCTTCACGCTCCTTGCGGGCCGGAACCGGCAAGGGGCGCTTTTCCTCCACCTCGACCACCGCGAGCCCGCCGCGCAGCCGGCTCGCGTAATGATCGAACAAGGTCTTCTCCGGGCCCGGACGGGCCCGGCCGACCGCCAGGATGAGGGTCTTCAAGGCTGCCTCAGTGAGCCCAGGCGCCGGGACCGTCGGTGCCGGTGAGGGCGACCACGGGGGCTCCCCACATTTTTTCCAGGTTGTAGTAGGCGCGGACCTCGGGGCGGAACAGGTGGACGATCAGGTCCCCGGCATCAAGCAGGACCCAGTCGCATTGGGGCATGCCCTCGGTGGCGACCGGCAGGCCCTCGGCCTTCAGGCGCTCGGCGAGATGGTCGGCCAGGGCGCCGATGTGACGGGCCGAACGGCCCGTGGCGACGATCATGTGATCGGCGATGCTCGATTTGCCCGCCAGATCAATCACCGTGATATTCTCGGCTTTTTCCGCATCCAGCAGTGCTTCGACAAGAGCGGCCAGGGAACCCGGGCCTTGCGGGGGGGGGATGTGCTTATGGTCTTCTCCATTGGCAAGGGGAGGAGGGGCTTGAGAACAAAAAAGAGAAGGCTGGGGAGGCGGGCCTCCCCAGACCCCTCATTCCTTGAGGGACAGAGAATGAGGGGGGCAGGAGCCCGGGGGGTGGTCACGTGACCCCGCGGTCCATCCGGGAACACGCGCCCGGATTGCTGTCGCCGAGGCGCCATGGCGGCGGATCGGCAGGAATACCCACGCCGGCGCCCGGCTCAGGCGGGTCGCCGCGCGCGCTGGCCGTCGCCACGGCGCCAACCGATGCGCCGCCCGCCCGGCCAGGGCCCGGGAAGAATACGGCGCGCGGTCGAAAACCGCAATGGGCACGCGGCGCACGATGTCGAGCCAGCGATGCCAGCGGGGAAACTGGGCCAGATTGTCGGCGCCCATTAACCAGATAAAGGTTACCCGGGGAAAGCGCTGCCCGAGGCGGACCAAGGTGTCGTAGGTGCGCACCACGCCCCAGCGTTGCTCGACGCCGAGGGGCACCAAACGAGGATCGCGGCCGACGCAGGCCTGAGCCGAGGCCAGCCGGGCGGCAAACGGCGCCAGGGACCCCCGCGGCTTCAGAGGATTATGGGGACTGACCAGCCACCACACCGCATCAAGCCGCAACCGGGCCAGGGCTTCCTCGCTGATGTGGCGGTGGCCGGCGTGAGCCGGATTGAAGGAGCCCCCCAGGAGACCGACGCGCAGGCGGCGCCGGTCGCCCCAGGGCGACGGGGTCCGCGACGTTACGGCCGGCATTGCCCGGTTCCACGGACCTTGTACTTGAAGATGGTCAACTGCTCGACCCCGACCGGACCGCGCGCGTGCAGGCGTCCGGTGCTGATGCCGATCTCGGCGCCCATGCCAAACTCGCCGCCATCGGCAAACTGAGTCGAGACGTTGTGCATGACGATCGCGCTGTCCACCCGGGTCAGGAAGGCCTCGGCCACCTCGGCGTTTTCGGTCAGGATGCTCTCGGTGTGGCTGCTGGAATGGCGGGCAATATGGGCCAGGGCCTCGTCCAGGCCATCCACAATCCGCACCGACACGATGGCATCGAGGTACTCGGTGTCCCAATCGGCGTCGGTGGCTGGCACCACGCCGGGCACGGCGGCTTGGGTGCGTTCGCAGCCGCGCACCTCGCAGCCTGCCTGCTGCAAGTCGGCGATGATCAGCGGCAGCAGGGTGCCGGTCAGCGCTGTATCGACCAGGATCGTCTCGGTGGAACCGCAAATACCGGTGCGACGCATCTTGGCGTTCAGGCACACGGCGCGGGCCGTGTCGGGATCAGCGTCGGCATGGACATAGGTATGGCAGATGCCGTCCAGGTGCTTGAACAGCGGAATGCGGCTTTCCCGGGTCACCCGCTCGACCAGCCCCCGGCCGCCGCGCGGCACGATCACGTCGATAGAGTCGGAGAGGGTGAGCATCACGCCGACGGCGGCGCGATCGCTGGTCGGCACCATCTGGATGGCGTCGGCGGGCAGGCCGGCTTGGTCCAGGCCCTCAACCAGACGGGCATGGATGGCGCGGGCGCTGTGCAGGCTCTCGGAGCCGCCGCGCAGGATCACGGCGTTGCCGGCCTTGAGGCACAGGGCCCCGGCGTCGGCGGTCACGTTGGGCCGGCTCTCGTAGATGACGCCCACGACGCCCAAGGGGGTGCGCACCCGCTCCAGACGCAGGCCGTTGGGCCGGGTCCAGGCGGCCATGACCTCGCCCACCGGATCGGGCAGGGCCGCGATATCCTCCAACCCGCGGGCCATCGCTTCGACGCGGGCCGGGGTGAGGGCAAGGCGATCGAGGAGCGCCGGGGTCAGGCCCTTTTCGCGCCCGGCCGCCATGTCTTTGGCATTCTCAGCCAGGATCGGCTCGAGATCCCGGCGCAAGGCGGCGGCGGCGGCCGTGAGGGCGGCATCCTTGGCGGCACGCGGCTGGGTGGCCATCTGGGCGGCGGCGGCCCGGGCGCGGCGGCCCAGGTCGGTCATGAGAGCCGTCAGTTGATCCGCGTCGGTCACGAGGCAGTCCTTTCTTCGGTCGTGTCCACCACCATGTCATCGCGGTGGATCAGTTCGTCGCGACCACGGTAGCCGAGGAGGGCCTCGATTTCACCGCTCTTGTGGCCCATCAGCAGGCGGGCTTCCTCGGCCGGGTAGGAGACCAGCCCCTTGGCCAGACGGCGGCCATCGGGCCCCACTACCCGCACGGCGGCGCCGCGCTGGAAGTCGCCCTCAATGGCCCGCACCCCGGCCGGCAGCAAACTGCCCCCCTGGGCCAGGGCCCGCGCCGCCCCCTCATCAACCGTCACCACGCCCTCGGCCCGCAAGGAGCCGGAGATCCACGACTTGCGCGCCGCGTGGGGCTCGTGGCTGGGCAAAAACCACGTGCAGCGCCCGCCCTCGCGCAGCCGCTTGACCGGGTTGGTCCCTTTGCCCGGCGCGATGGCCATGGCACAGCCCGCTTCCATGCAGATGGCGGCGGCGGCCAGCTTGGTGACCATGCCGCCGGTGCCGTGCGCGGTGACGGCGCCGCCGCCCATGGCCAGGATCTCGGGCGTCAGGGCCTCGACGGTCGGGATGAAGCGCGCCCCCGGATCCTTGTTGGGATCGGCGGTGTAGAGACCGTCAATGTCCGAGAACAAGATGAGCGCGTCGGCGCTGGTCATCTGGGCAACCCGGGCCGCCAGACGATCGTTGTCGCCAAAGCGGATCTCCTGGGTCGCCACCGTGTCGTTCTCGTTGATCACCGGCACCGCGCCCAGGCGCAGCAAGGTATCAATGGTGTTGCGGGCGTTGAGGTAGCGCCGACGGTTTTCCGAATCGTCGAGGGTTAGCAGCACCTGGGCGGCGGTAATGCCGTGGCGGCCCAACACCTCCTGATACGCGTGGGCCAGACGCACCTGCCCAACGGCCGCCGCCGCCTGCTTTTCTTGCAAGCGCGGCCGGCCGGTGAGATCGAGGGGCAACGAGCGCCGCCCCACCGCCACCGCGCCCGACGACACGATCAGCACCTCGCGCCCGCCCCGGCGCAGATCAACGATGTCATCCACCAAGGCCTCAAGCCACGGCCGCCGGGGCATGCCGCTGCTGGCCTCCACCAGGAGGGCCGAGCCAATCTTGAGAACCACCCGCCGGGCGCGCTCCAAGATGTCGGAGGCGCAGACGGAAGTCAGGGTGTCCATGTGGGGTCCTCGGCACCAGCGTCGTCGTGGTCGTCGAACTCCTGCGCCAAGGCAGCCTGGGCGCGCTGGCGCTCGGCGCGGGCCTCGTCCACGTGACGGCCCAGGGCGCGCAGCACCTCGGCCAGCCCCTGCCCCGACACCGAGGAGAAGGCCAGCACCGGACGCCGGCACGCCGCATTGAGCTCCATGATCTTGTCTTCAATCGCCTCGGGCGTCAGGGAATCGGTCTTGGTCAAGGCGACGATTTCGGCCTTTTCCTCAAGCCCCTCGCCATGGCAGGCCAGTTCGTGGCGCACCGTGTGCCACGCCTGGGCCACGTCGTCTTGGGTGGCATCCACTAGATGCAGCAGCACGGCGCAGCGTTCCACGTGGCCCAAGAAGCGCGTGCCGAGACCAGCCCCCTCGTGCGCGCCTTCAATCAAGCCGGGAATGTCCGCGATAATAAACTCGCGGCCGTCTTGATGGACCACACCCAGATTGGGATGCAAGGTCGTGAACGGATAGTCGGCGATCTTGGGCCGGGCCCGGGTCACAGCGGCCAGCAAGGTTGATTTGCCGGCGTTGGGCAGGCCGACCAGTCCGGCGTCGGCAATCAGCTTGAGGCGCAGCCACACCCACATTTCCTCGCCCGGCCAGCCGGGGTCAGCCCGCCGGGGCGCCTGATTGGTCGAGGTCTTGTAGTGGGCATTGCCAAAGCCGCCATCGCCGCCGGTAGCCAAGGTGAGGCGCTGCCCCACCCGCGTCAGGTCGGCCAGCACCGTTTCCTTGTCCTCGGCCAAGATGACCGTGCCGACCGGCACCTTGATCTCCAACGTCTCGCCCGACTTGCCGGTGCGGTTGTCGCCCGAGCCGTCGCGCCCGCGCGGCGCTTTGAAGTGCTGCTGGTAGCGAAAATCGATCAGCGTGTTGAGGTTGGCCACGGCCTCGACGATCACATCGCCGCCGCGTCCGCCGTTGCCCCCATCGGGGCCGCCGAATTCGATGTTTTTTTCGCGTCGGAAGGCGACGCAGCCATTGCCGCCGTCACCGCTTTGGAGGAAGACCTTGGCTTCGTCCAGAAATTTCATGGTCGGGGTCCCGAAAAAGAGGAGCGCCCACGACTAAAGGGGGGAATGCGAACATTCCCCCCCGACAACGGTCTCGTCGCCGGGTCGGGCGCGAGAAGGATGTCGGGCGGCCTTACGCCGCCGGCACCACCGAAACAAACATCCGACCCCGGAAGCCCTTATGGAACTTCACGGCGCCATCGGTCACGGCGAAGATCGTGTGATCCTTGCCCAAACCCACGTTGGCGCCCGGGTGGTACTTGGTGCCGCGCTGACGCAGAATAATGTTCCCCGAAACGACGGCTTCGCCGCCGAACTTCTTAACGCCAAGGCGACGGCCCTCGGAATCGCGTCCGTTACGGGAACTGCCACCGGCCTTTTTATGTGCCATTGGGAGATCTCCTCCAGTAAACCACCTCCGGCTGAAAGCCGAAGGAAACACTCAAACGACGCTTAGGCGCCGGCGATACCCGTGATGCGCACCCGGGTCAGGTGCTGGCGATGACCGCCCTTGCGGCGGTAATTCTGCCGACGGCGCTTCTTGAAGATGATAACCTTCTCGGCGCGAAACTGAGAGACGACTTCGGCAGACACAGAGGCACCCTCCACGAGGGGCGCGCCGACGCGGTCGCCAACGGCGAGAACGGCGTCGAACGCCACCGTGGCGCCCTCTTCGGCATCGAGCTTCTCGACGTCGATGACGTCGTTCTCGGCGACCTTGTACTGCTTGCCGCCCGTCTTGATGACCGCGAACATGACTGAGTCCTTCGGATGAAACGGAAACGGAAATGCACACGCCTATGGCTCCGCTCGGAAGCCACGGCGAGGGGCGCACTATACCCTTCTACGTCTCGGAGTCAACAAAGGGCGTGAGACGTGAGCGGAGAAAAAAGGAAGGCTGGGGAGGCACGGCCTCCCCACGACCCCTCTTCCCGACCGGGAGAGGGGGTTTTTGTTGGAGGAGTCGGGAAGGGAAGGCTGGGGAGGCGCGGCCTCCCCAGACCCCTCGTTCGCGTTGGTCCGCCCCAAGAAGCGAGGGGTCTGGGGAGGCCGCGCCTCCCCAGCCTTCTTTTTGTCTCTCGGGTCTGGAAACCGAGCGACGACCATGGTTAATTGGATAGGCAAGTCTATAAAAACTCGATGCCGGCGCGGCGTCGGGGCGGGTGTGCGCTCTCCCCTTTCCCCCAGGGAAAGCGTGCCCCTTGTCCGAACCGCCGCGCCCCGCGCGGACAGGGGTGCTGACGTGGAACCGTCTTTTCTGAATGGCGCCAACGCGGTCTACATTGCGGAAGTTTACAGCCGCTATCTTGAGGATCCGGCCTCGGTAGACCCGAGTTGGACCGCTTTTTTCCAGGACCTGACCAGCGGCGGGCAGGATCTGACCGACCTGATCGGGGATTTACGGGGGCCGTCGTGGCGCACACGGGGCAACAAGGTCATTGGCGCCGCCGATCCCGACGCCTCCCCGGCCAAACCCGCCAAGGCGCCGGCCAAGGAAGCGCCGCGCGAGGCCCGCGCCGCCACGCCCACCGTCCCGCTAGAGGAAACGCGCCAGCACATCTTGGATTCCATTCGCGCCCTGATGATGATCCGCACCTATCGAGTCCGCGGTCATCTGATGGCCAAGCTCGATCCCTTGAACCTGTGTCCGCCCGAGGAACATCCCGAGCTGGACTATCGCACCTATGGGTTCACGGAAAAAGATCTATCGCGCGAAATCTTCATCGACAACGTCCTGGGGCTGGAAAAGGCATCGCTCGCCAAGATCATTGAGGTGATCCGCGAGACCTACTGCGGCACCATCGGCGTCGAGTTCATGCACATCCAGTCGCCCGAGCAAAAAAGCTGGATCCAGCGCCGGATCGAGGGCGAGCGCAATCACACCAAATTCACCCCCGAGGGCAAGCGCGCCATCTTGGAGCGCCTGACCGAGGCCGAGGGCTTCGAGCGCTTCTTGCAGGTCAAGTACACGGGCACCAAGCGCTTCGGCCTGGAGGGCGGCGAGACCCTGATCCCCGCCCTGAAGCAGGTCCTCAAGCGCGGCAGCCAACTCGGCATGACCGAGATCAACGTCGGCATGGCCCATCGCGGCCGCCTGAACGTGCTGACCGCCATCATGCACAAGCCCTATCGGGCGATCTTCAGCGAGTTCCAGGGCAACAGCGCCAACCCCGAGGACGTGCAGGGCTCGGGCGACGTGAAGTACCACCTGGGGACCTCGGCCAGCCGCGAGTTCGACGGCGTGACCGTGCACATGTCCTTGCAGGCCAACCCGTCGCACCTCGAAGCCGCCGACCCGGTGGTGCTGGGCAAGGTCCGCGCCAAGCAAGCCCAGATCGGCGACACCGACCGCACCAAGGCCGTGGCCGTTTTGATCCATGGCGATGCCGCCTTCTCCGGCCAGGGCATCGTGGCCGAGTGCTTCGGCCTGTCGCGGCTCAAGGGCTACCGCACGGGCGGCACCATCCACTTTGTCATCAACAACCAGATTGGCTTCACCACCAGCCCGCAGTACAGCCGTTCCGGCCAGTACTGCACCGACATCGCCAAGATGGTTCAGGCCCCTATTTTGCACGTTAATGGCGACGACCCCGAGGCGGTGGTCCACGCCGCGCGCATCGCCACCGAATTCCGTCAAGAGTTTGGCGTGGACGTGGTCGTGGACATGGTGTGCTACCGGCGGCAGGGCCACAACGAAGCCGACGAGCCGGCCTTCACCCAGCCCCTGATGTACAAGTCCATCGCCCGCCATGAAACCACCCGCACCCTCTATGCCCGGGTGCTGGTCGCCGAAGGTGTGCTGACCCAGGCCGACGCCGACCAGATGGTCACCAACTTCACGGCCCGCCTGGAGGAGGAGTACAAGGCCGCCGACACCTACCGCCCCAACCGCGCCGACTGGCTGGCCGGCAAGTGGGAAGGGCTGGAGGCCATGAACGGCGAGGAGGAGTTCCGCCAAGACCCCACGTCGGTCACGCCCGAAACCCTGCGCGCCGTCGGCAAGGTTCTCAGCACGCCGCCCGAGGGCTTCGAGACCAACCCCAAAATCTTGCGCCAGCTCAAGGCCAAGGCCGAAATGGTGCGCACCGGCCGAGGCTTCGACTGGGGCACGGCCGAAGCGCTGGCCTTTGGCACCTTGCTGCAAGAAGGGGTGCCGGTGCGCCTCTCGGGCCAGGACTCGGGGCGCGGCACCTTCTCCCATCGCCATGCTGTGCTGCACGATCAGGCCACCGAGGCTCGCTTCATCCCCTTGGAGCACTTGGGCCCCGATCAGGCGCGCTTCGAGGTCATCGACAGCCCGCTATCCGAATTCTCGGTGCTGGGCTTCGAGTACGGCTATTCCCTGGCCGAGCCCAAGGGGCTGGTGATGTGGGAGGCCCAGTTCGGCGACTTCGCCAACGGTGCCCAGGTCATTTTCGACCAGTTCATCAGTTCGGGCGAATCCAAGTGGCTGCGCATGTCCGGCTTGGTCGTGCTGCTGCCCCATGGCTATGAGGGCCAGGGTCCCGAGCACTCGTCGGCCCGGCCAGAGCGCTATTTGCAGTTGTGCGCCGAGGACAACATGCAGGTGGCCAACGTCTCCACCCCGGCCAACTACTTCCATGTGCTGCGCCGTCAGGTTCGGCGCAACTTTCGCAAGCCCTTGATCTTGTTCACACCCAAGTCCCTGCTGCGGCACAAGCGCTGTGTGAGCGACATTGAGGCCTTTACCCAGGCTGGCTTCCAGCGCGTCATCGGCGAGGTCGATTCCACCATCGTCCCCGAGAAGGTGCGCCGCGTGGTCCTGTGCACCGGCAAGGTCTATTACGATCTGGTGCAGGCGCGCGAGGATCGGGAAATCGACGACGTGGCTATCGTGCGCGTCGAGCAGCTCTATCCCTGGCCCAAGGACACCTTGATGCGCTGCCTCAAGGCCTATCCCGGCGCCGAAGTGCTGTGGTGCCAGGAAGAGCCGGCCAACATGGGGGCTTGGAGCTTCGTGGACCGGCGCTTGGAATACATCTTGGAAGAACTGGGCAGCACGGTGCAGCGCCGGGCCATCTATGCTGGCCGGCCGTCTTCGGCCTCGCCGGCCACCGGCTTGTATCGCAAGCACAACGCCGAGCAGGCGGTCTTGGTTGAGCAGGCCCTCAAGTGGCCGCGCGATACCTTGCCCCAGCCCTTCCGCCGGGTCACGCGCATGAGCGCCATCGCCTAAGGCAAGGGGGCCTTCTGTCCCGGCCCTTCCGGGGCTGCCGCCCCGGGCCCCGCCTGGGGCGATGCCCCAGACCCCCTTGTGGGCCGCCGTGCAAGAGCGCGAAACCCTGTTCGCGGCCGGTCTCTCGCTCAAAACATCACTGACCGCCCTGGGCCTCGCGCTGCTGTTCGGCGTGCCGGCCGCCTATGTCCTGGCCCGGCACGCGTTTCCCGGCAAGGCCCTGATCGAGGGCCTGCTCGACCTGCCGATGGTCACGCCGCCCCTGATCGCCGGCATGGGCCTGTTGTTCCTGCTCGGCCGCGACGCCCCGGTGGGCGGGCTGCTGGCCGACGCCGGCCTTGCGGTGCTGTTCTCACCGGCCGGCATCATCGTCGCCCAGGCCTATGTGGCGCTGTCGGTCTTGGTGCGTGGCGCCCGCGCCGCTTTCGAGGCGGTGGATCCCGAAGTTGCCGGCGTGGCCGCCACCTTGGGCCTCAGCCCCGGCTGGGTGTTTCTCCTGATCGAAGTTCCGATGGCCGGACGCGGTCTGGTGAGCGCCGCCGTGCTCGGCTGGGCCCGCGCCCTGGGAGAATTTGGCGCCACCTTGATGGTAGCCGGCGCCACCCGCCTTCACACGGAAACCCTGCCCATGGCTATTTATCTCAACATCGCCAGCGGCGAGCCCGGCATCGCCATCGCCTGCGCCCTGGTGCTGATGACCCTGGCCCTGACCTTGCTCTTGCTGCTGCGCGCCCTCTCCAGTCACCCCGCCCGCGGACCCTCGGCCCATGCCCGCCCTGCGGCTTGAGGGCGTGGCCAACGCCATCTTGGGGCCGCTGTCCTTCAGCGTCGCCGAGGGAGAGTCCGTGGCGCTGCTCGGTCCCTCGGGATCGGGCAAAAGCACCTTGTTGAAGATCATCGCCGGCCTGCTCCCCCACCAGGGCCGGGTCTACTTCGACGAGCGCGACATGAGCCGAGTCCCGGCCCATCGCCGAGGCTTAGGGTACATGAGCCAGGACCCCCTGCTCTTCCCCCATCTGCGGATCGACACCAGCTTGCGCCTTGTCCTGCTCTTCGACCGAGCCAGCGCCGGACAGCGCGGCGCCCGCACGGCGGAAACCCTGCACCTGTGTGCCATCGACCACCGAGCCGATCGCCGGCCGGCCACCCTCTCGGGCGGTGAACGCCAGCGGGCCGCCCTGGCGCGGGCCCTGGTGCGCCGCCCGCGCCTTTTGCTGCTCGACGAGCCCTTTGCCGCCCTCGACCCGCCCACCCGTCGGCGCCTGTGGGACGAGGTGGATGCCCTGCGCCGCCGCCTGGGCATGACCCTGGTCCTGGTCACCCACAGCCCCGAAGAGGCGGCCCGCCTCGCCGACCGGACCATGCACTTGGTCAACGGCCACTTGGTCTAGAAGCCCCAAGGGGTCTGGGGAGGCCCGCCTCCCCAGCCTTTTTTTCTGCCCAAACGCCAATACCGCCCAGACCGCACAAGGCGGGGGGCGGTGATCGGCGGTGCCCTGACCCCAAAGCGGGGAGACGGCCCTTAGAAGCCCTCGCGCTCCAGGCGCTTGCGCTCCAGCTTGCGGGCGCGACGGACGGCTTCGGCCTTTTCGCGGGCCTTCTTTTCCGACGGCTTCTCGAAATTACGGCGCAGCTTCATCTCGCGGAAAACACCCTCGCGCTGCATCTTCTTCTTCAGCGCCTTCAACGCCTGATCGACGTTGTTGTCGCGCACCAGAACCTGAACCAGGGCTCCATCTCCTTGCCTGAGGGGCGCCGGGCTTTGAAGGCCCACGCCCGGTTACACTCACCAGTGACCCGAGGACAAAAAAAACATGGCCCGGATATCGCACCGGCCCGAGAAGCGATGTCCTACCACACGCCGACGCCTAGGAAAAGAGATTCCATAAGCGCCACACAGAGCAATCGGGGCCTCCGGGTGGTTAAAGAAGGCTGGGGAGGCGAGGCCTCCCCAGACCCCTCGATTCCTGGGGCATCGCCGACGAATGAGGGGTCTGGGGAGGCCTCGCCTCCCCAGCCTTCTCCTTCTCTCAAGCACTGAAAAATCGTGCTAAGATGGCTCAGACCGTAAAGGAGCACCCAGACCGGGAGGAGTTTTTCATGGCCCTGCTCAAGATCGCCCGCATGGGAAGCCCGGTGTTGGTCAATGTCGCCCGCCTGGTGGACGACCCCATGGCCCCGGAGATCGCCCATCTGATGGCCGACATGGCCGAAACCCTGGCCGACTCCGGGGGCGTTGGCTTGGCCGCGCCGCAGGTTCACGTTCCTTTGCGGGTGATCTTGTTCCATGTCCCGGCCGAGCGCTCGGGCGGCGAGGCTGTGCCGCTCACGACCCTGATCAACCCCTCCCTCACCGTCTTGGACGACACCGAAGCCGCCGAGTGGGAAGGCTGCCTATCGCTGCCCGGCCTCACAGGGCGCGTGGCCCGGCCGCGCGCCATCCGCTATCAGGGCTACGACCTGATGGGCCGCATGGTGGTGCGCGACGCCGAGGGCTTCCATGCGCGCGTCGTCCAACACGAACTCGATCATCTCAACGGGGTCTTGTACCCCATGCGCCTGAACGACCTCGCTGATTTTGGTTTTGTTGAAGAAATCCGTCGGGCTCTGGCACCGTCCCCCGAGGATCCCTAAGTCTAGAGCAGGTGCACTTTCGTTCCCAGGAGGTCCCCCATGGATATGACCGAACTCAAGGACCGGATCTTACTCGCCGCCCTCCCCGGGGTCCCTCTCGACGGGTGGTCGGCCCACAGCTTACGCGAGGGGGCGGTGGCCGCCGGGCTGGAGCCCAGTGCGGCCGAGCGGGCCTTCCCTGGGGGAGCGCTGGACGCGGTCATCCATTTCATCGACCTTGCCGACCGCCTGATGGCCGCCGACATGGCCGCCGCCGACACCTCGGTGCTCCGCCTGCATGAACGGGTTCGCTTGGCCATCCATTTGCGCCTGGAGCGCTGGAGTTTGCACCGCGAGGCCGTGCGCCGGGCCGCCGCCTTGCTGGCCCTGCCGCCCAACGCCGCCGCCTCGGTGCGTTCGCTCTATCGCACCGTCGATGCCCTGTGGCACACGGCCGGCGACCGCAGCATGGACATCAACTTCTACACCAAGCGGGCCGAACTGGCCGGTATCTATGCCTCGACCCTGTTGGTGTGGCTCGACGATGCCTCGGAGGACTCGGTCCAGACCTGGGCCTTCCTCGACCGCCGCCTGAACGAAGCCGTGCGCCTGCGCAAAGCCCGCGACCGCGTGCGCCGCAGCCTCCAGCGCCTCTCAACCCCCCTGTCGCGCCTCGCCCACAAGCCGGCCGGCCTGCGTCGCTCGGTGCAAATCCACTAATCGCAATAGGGGTCTGGGGAGGCCGCGCCTCCCCAGCCTTCCTTTTTAAGAGCGCACCCCGCGCATTTTCTCGTTGCGCCGACGCAAGATCTCCAACGTCACCAGCAAGGCCGTCGAAAACACGATCAGCAAGGTGGCGACGGCCATGATGGTCGGGCTGATGTTCTCGCGAATGCCGCTAAACATCTCGCGCGGCAAGGTCCGCTGCCCCGGCCCCGCCACCAGCAACACGACCACCACCTCATCAAACGACGTGGCAAAGGCAAACAAGGCGCCAGAGGCCACCCCAGGCGCGATCAGGGGCAAAGTGATCTTGCGAAAGGTCAGCAAAGGCCCCGCCCCCAGGCTGGAGGCGGCGCGGGCCAACGACGTGTCGAAACCCTGCAAGGTCGCGTTGACGGTGATCACCACAAACGGCGCCGCCAACGCGGTGTGGGCCAAGATCAGGCCGCCATAGGAGGCGGTGAGGCCGAGCGGCGCAAAAAACAGGTAAAAGCCCACGCCAACGATAACCACCGGCACAATCATCGGCGACAGCAACACCGCCATAATCAGCCCCCGGCCGCGAAACCGCGCCCGCTGCAAGCCCACCGCCGCCAAGGTACCCAACACGGTGGCCAGGAGGGTGGAGGTCACGCCAACGATCAGGCTGTTCTTCAAGGAACGAGCCCAGGCCGGATCGGTAAACACGATCTCGTACCACTTCAGGGAAAAGCCCTGCATGGGATAGGTGAGGAACGGGCCGCCGTTGAAGGACAGAGGTACAATGGCGAGCAGTGGCGCGATGAGGAACACGAACGTCAGAACGGCGGCCGTCCACAAAGCCGTCTTCCAGGCGCGTTCCTCAAGGGTGAGGGAATGACCTTGCATGGCGCGTCTCCCGAGGATCAGCCGTTTTTCATCTGCGTGCCGCCGACGAGGCGCGTATACACGCTATAGAGGATCAAGGTGGCGACCAGCAGCACCGACCCCAGCGCGGCGGCCATGCCCCAGTTGACCGTGTCGGAGGTGTAGAAGGCAATAAAATGACTGATCATCTGGTCCGAGGCCCCGCCGACCAGGGCCGGGGTGATGTAGTAGCCCAGCGCCAGAATGAAGGTCAGCAAGGTGCCCGCCGCCACCCCGGGCAGGGTCTGGGGGATATACACCTTGAGGAAGGCCACGGTGGGCCGGGCCCCCAGCGACAAGGCGGCCCGCATGTAGACCGGCTTGATCCCCTTCATGACCGAGTACAGCGGCAAGATCAGGAAGGGCAGCAGCACATGGGTCATGGCGATGACGACACCCACCCGGTTGAAGATCAGCCGCAAAGGCTCGTCGATCACCCCCAGGGTCAGCAGGGCCTCGTTGACCAACCCCTTGTCTTGCAACAAAACCACCCAGGCAGCGGTGCGCACCAGGAGCGAGGTCCAAAAAGGCAGCATGACCAGGATCATCAGGGGATAGGCGTGGCGATCGGGCAAAACGGCCAGCAGGTAGGCCACGGGAAAGCCCAGCAGAAGGCACATCACGGTGACGCTGAACGCCACGCTAAACGTCCGGCCCAACACATTGAGATAAATGGATTCGTTAGCCGGCGCCGCGCGCAAGGCGCCCTGGGGATCGCGTTCCAGATCAAGGGCCTGGAGCAAGAAAAAGCTGGTCAGCGGGCCGCTTGCCCGGTCGATGGCCGCCCAGACCTCGGGATCTTGCCAGCGCGGGTCGGCCTTGACGATGACCTCGGTCCAGGCGGTGGCGCTGGCGGGCAGCGCGCGGGCGGTGGAGAACACCAAGGAGCGCGCGCCATTGTAATCGTAGTTGAGGCGCCGCGCGGCGGTGGCCAGGGTCTTCGCCTTCTGGCTGTCGCGCAGATCGGCGGCCAGGGCGGCAAACACCAGTTCCTCAGGCGCGCGGGAGCGATCCGACCACGTGACCATGGCCGACGTGACGCGGGGCCACACCGCCGACAATTCGGTATCGTGGACGGCGCGACGCATCATGTCGGCGATGGGCACCACGAACGTGATCGCCAAAAACAGCAAAAGCGGGGCGATCAGGCCGAAGGCCCCCAGTTGGCGCCGCCGTTCGGCGCGACGCAGACGGGTTTTGAGACTGGTGGTCATGCGGGCGCTCCGAGGGTCAGGGAGGGCCGGTGTCCGGGGGAGAGAGTCCCCCCCCCCGGGGCCGGAACATTACTGGACGGAGGCCCACTTGTTGAAGCGCTCGGTCAGGCGGTCGATGTTCTCCAGCCAGAAGGCCGAGGAAATTTCAACGGCGTTGGCCATGTTGGCTTCGGCGGTGGGCAGATCGGCAACGCGGGCCGGCGGGATCAGGGCGTTGGCGCCCTTGTTGGTCACACCATAGGCAATCGCCTGGGGCAGCCCGGCCTGCACGGGGGCGCGGCCGACGTACTCCAGGAACTTGTAGGCCTGTTCGGCGTTGGGCGAGCCCTTGAGGATGACCCAGCTGTCCAGGGTGAACAAAGACCCATCCCAGACGATGCCGAAGTTGCGCCCGCTCTCGCGGTTGGCGGCATCAACGCGGCCGTTATAAATCGAGGTCATGACCACGTCGCCCGAGGCCAGCAACTGGGGCGGCTGGGCGCCCGACTTCCAGAACACCAAAGAGCTTTTGATGGTGTCGAGTTTGCGGAAGGCGCGGTCCACACCCTCGTCGGTGGCCAGCAGCTTGTACACATCCTTGGGGGCCACGCCGTCGGCGATGAGGGCGATTTCCAAGGTGGTTTTGGGGCCGCCACGCAACGCGCGTTTGCCCGGGTACTTGGTGGTATCAAAGAAGTCGGCCCAGCCCTTGGGGGCGTCCTTGAGCACGTTCTTGTCGTAACCCAGCACGAAGTTGTACACGATGGAGCCGACGCCACAGGTCGAGACGGCTTCCTTCATGTATTGGTCGGCGCCGCCCAGGCGGGCGAAATCAAGGGTCTCGAACAGGCCTTCGTCGCAGCCCAGGGCGAGTTCCTCGCTTTCGACCTGGACGACATCCCAGGTGGCCTGCCCGCCTTCCACCTTGGCGCGCAGCACACCGATGCCGCCGTCCCACGACTCGTCGAGAGTGGGCGTGTTGGTTTCCTTGGCAAACGGCTGGAAATAAACTTTCTTCTGGGCTTCCTGGTACGCTCCGCCCCAGGACACGACCGTCAGATCGCGGGCCTGGGCCGGCAGCGCCAGGGCCGCGACGGCCAGGAGGACAGCGGAACCGGCAAGCGTTTGGGCAATCGGTCGCATGAACAGGTCTCCTTGGTCACCTTGGATACCGCGCGAGCGCGGCGTTCAGCCCACCGGATCCAGCGCGAGACAATCCTCCGGCGCGACGGCGGCCACCACGGCCGCGCCCGTCTCGGGGAGGATGCGCGACGCCCGGTAGCGCAATTTGATGGTAAAGTCCGGGTTGCCCGCGATACGGGCCCGCACCCGAACATGGTCGCCGTGATAAATGGTTTCCTCGATCAGACCGGGAAGCTGGTTGGCCTCGGGACCGATATCGTCGAGGTGAATCCGCTCGGGGCGAATGGACACGCTGGTCCGGCTGCCCGGCCCCGCCCCCACGACGGCCCGCGCCGTGATGCGCTGGCCGTCGTCGAGACGCACCTGGACAAAGCCCTCGGTCACACTCTCAACAGTACCGTGCAAGACGTTGTTTTCGCCGATGAAGTGGGCCACAAAGCTGTTGCGCGGCAGCTCATAAAGACCCCGCGGGGAATCGAGTTGCTGGATCACCCCATCGTTGAACACCGCAATGCGGTCCGACATGGTCAGCGCCTCGGTCTGGTCGTGGGTGACGTAAACCACCGTCACCCCGAGTTGGGCGTGCAAATGCTTGATTTCTATTTGCATATGCTCGCGCAACTGCTTGTCGAGGGCGCCCAGCGGCTCGTCCATCAACACCAACTGCGGCCGGAACACCAAGGCCCGGGCCAGGGCAACGCGCTGCTGCTGGCCCCCGGACAATTGGGCCGGGCGGCGGCTTTCCAGGGCATCCAGCCGAACCATGGCCAAGGCGTCCCGCGCGCGCTGGCGGGCGTCATCGCTGGCAACGCGCCGGACTTTCAGGGGGAACATGACGTTTTCCAGGATCGTCATGTGGGGAAACAAGGCGTAGTTCTGAAAGACCATGCCAATATCGCGCCGGTGCGGCGGGGTCGCCCGCAAGGATTTCCCGGCCAGCATGATGTCCCCGTGGGTCGGAACCTCAAATCCAGCGAGCATCATCAAGGACGTGGTCTTGCCCGATCCCGATGGTCCGAGCAGGGTGAGAAACTCCCCGCGCCTGATGTCCAGGTTCAGATCCTTCACGACCAGGGAGTCACCGTCGTAGGTCTTCTGTACGCCTCGGAACGCGACGAGGATATCCTCTCCCATCGACAGGCCTCTCTAAAATTGCCCTCGCAGGCGGATACAATGCGCAAGTCCGCAGCGCTCGGCAAGCCCGTGCATCACCCCCGGGCAATAGGACCCAATTTTTCCCTTAAAAATAGAATAACCCCGCTTACCACCGCGCCGTAAGGCGACGATCGGCCGGGGTAACGCGGGGCTGCCGCCCCGGGCCCCGCTTGGGGCGATGCCCCAAACCCCCTTTTTATTTTGTTCATGCCCCCGCCTTCTCCCCCTTTTGAAAAGCACGCTTTTCAAAAGGGGGAGAAGGCGGGGGCAATCAATAAAAGAAAGGGAGGTCTGGAGGCATCGCCTCCAGGCGGGGTCCGGGGCGGCAGCCCCCGCGTTACCCCGGCCGACAACCTCCTTATCGCCCGCCCTCTTCCCACATCTGCTTTTTGCGATAGAGGGTGGAGGGACTGACGCGCAGGAGGGCGGCGGCGCGCGGCACGTTCCCGCCGCAGGCCAGAATCGCCCGTTCAATGGCGCGGCGCTCGACTTGCCAGAGCGGTTCGATGTCTTCTTGGCGGGGAATCGCCTCTTCTTCGCGCTCGGGCGGCGGCACGGCGCGGGGCGGGGCGGGGGACTCGACGGACTCGCCCGACAGGTTGAGGGGGGCGGGCAGCATGGTCAGGGTAATTTCGCTGCCCTGATTTAAAACGACGATATTACGCAACACATTGACCAACTCACGCACATTGCCCGGCCAGGAATGGGCCAGCATGGCCTGGGCGGCATCGGGGGTGAACCCGCGAAAGTTTTTGTGCTCCTCGGCGTTGATACGCGCCAGATAGTGGTCGGCCAGTTCCAGGACATCGCCGCCGCGCTCGCGCAGGGCCGGCATCCGCAAGGGAATGACATGCAAGCGGTAATACAGGTCTTCCCGAAAACGCCCGGCCCGCACCTCGGCCAGAGGATCGCGGTTGGTGGCGCAGACGATGCGCACGTCCACCGGGCGCGGTCGATCATCCCCAACCCGCTGCACGACGCCGGACTGCAAGAAGCGAAGGAGCTTGGACTGGAGATTGAAATCCATTTCGCAGATTTCATCCAGAAACAAGGTCCCGCCATCGGCCTGGGTAGCGGCGCCGTCGCGATCGGCAATGGCGCCGGTGAAGGCCCCCTTCACGTGGCCAAAGATCTCGCTTTCCATGAGGTCGCGCGGGATGGCGCCGCAATTGAGTGCGACAAAACGGCCCTTGGCGCGGGGACTGTTGCGGTGCAAGGCCTCGGCAGCCAGTTCTTTTCCGGTGCCGCTTTCGCCGGTGATGAACACGGTAGCGCCGCTGGCCGACGATGCCTCGATGCGGCGATAAACGCGCTGCATGGCCGCCGACGATCCGACGAAGCCCTGGAAGGCGGCAATCCCCAGGTTTTCGCGTAAGGATTCGACCTCGCGAGAAAGGTGTTGATGATCAATGACGTTGCGCAAGGTAACGAGCAAGCGCTCGCGGCTGAAGGGCTTCACCAGGAAATCATCGGCGCCGGCCCGCATGGCATCGACCGCCAGGGCCACCGAACCGTTGGACGTGATGACCACCACTCCGATGGCCGCCGCTTCTGCCCGTATCTTGCGCAAGATGTCCATCCCGCTCATGTCGGGCAGCATGATATCGAGCAAGAGCACGTCAGGCAGGGGCGGCTCGCCGAGACGGCGCAAGGCCTCGGCGCCGGTCTCGACATGGTCCACACGCCACGCCCCGCCGCTTAAATGATCCAGCAGCAACCGGGCTTGCACCGGCGTATCCTCGACCAACAGGATCCGGGGGGGGGGCAGACGCACGCATGAAACGGCCCGAGCCTCCTGGTTCAGGGGGTGACCAAAGGGGGGCATAAACACCCCACGCCCCGCCCTCGACGGCGCGCGGCGAGTATGCCGGGCTCGATCGCCCGGCCCAAGCCCTCATTTCCTTGTAGGGACAGCCTATCACAAATAGGGCGGGAAAGGACAGGCTGGGGAGGCAGGCCCAGGCCCCGATAAAACAATCTCCAAAGCCAGGAAAGCCCCCTGCCCCGCCCCGCAAACTGCAACAAAGGCCGCGACCTCCGCCACGTGGGGGGCCACGATCAGCCAGACCAGCCCCCCCTCGGTGGCCTGGGCCGCATCGCGAGCCGAGGGCCGGGCCTCGCCGCTGGGGTGGGAATGCCAAGATCCCAGCACCCCCCACCCCTCGGCCCGCGCCGCGCGCTGCACGGCCAAGCGGTCGTAAGGGTTAATGGCAAAGCCTGTCTCGGGCCGGGGATCGGTGTTGGCCACCGCCACCCCGGCCTCGACCACCGCCGCGTCGCCCACACGGCGACCGACGAGCAGGCCACAGACCTCGCACGGCAGGGCCTCGCGGGCCCCGGCGACCAAGGCCTCGGCCAAGGTCTTGGGAAGGATCAGGCGCCGCAGCGGATCAGCCGCCACCACCGACCACCACCCGGCCCAACACGGCGCCGGTGGCAAGATCGACGATCACGAGGCGCGACGGCCCGTCGCCGATTCCGACCTCCACCACCAGCCGCGTCCCGCTGACTTCATAAGAGCGCAGCTCGGTCTCCACGGGCTCGGTCAACACCACCGTGCCAAAAGCGCCGGCCGGCCCTGGGAGCGGAGCCGTGGACGGGGCAGCGGGCGACGCGACAAGACCAGACCACGACCCGGCGATCTGCCCGGGCGCCGCCGGCTGGGTCGCGGGGCCCGGCCAGGGCGTCGCCGGCGGCGCGGCGGAAACGGGGGCAGGCGCGGCAGGCGCAAGGCCGGGCTCCGGCGCCGGCACCCCGGACGCGCTTTCCTTGGCCGGACGGTGCCAGTCATGGACCAGCCCGTAGCCCAGCAGACCGAGGCCGCCTACAATAAAAAGTCCCATGATCGCGACCAGGGCCTTGACCGCCTGGACCATCCGCATCCTCCCTTGATTTCCATCCCGGGTCCGGGCCACGCTTGGCCCATGTCCGACACACACTCTCTTCCAGAGTCCGGGACCGCTCCCGGACCAACCGACACCGTTCACGAACGCATCGCCCAGGCGGACGACGCGGGCAAACGCGTGGACAAATGGCTGGCCGAGGCCGATACGGGCCTCTCGCGCGCTAGGCTGCAAGCCTTGATTGCCGAGGGCCGCGTCACCTTAGACGGGGTCATCCTAGGCGACGCGGCCCGCAGGGTCAAACCAGGGCAAGTCGCGCGTATTGAGGAACCGCCGCCCGTTGACGCCCTCCCCGTGCCACAGGCCATCGCCCTTGACGTGGTGTACGAAGACGAAGACCTGATCATCCTCAACAAGCCCCCTGGCTTGGTCGTGCATCCGGCGGCGGGCAACCCGGACGGAACCTTGGTCAATGCCCTGCTCGCCCACTGTGGGGACTCCTTGTCGGGCATTGGTGGCACGCGCCGGCCGGGCATCGTGCACCGGCTCGACAAAGACACCAGCGGCCTGATGGTCGCCGCCAAAACCGATCTTGCCCACCAGGGCTTGGCCGCCCAATTCGCGGCCCACTCCCTGACCCGGGCGTACAAGGCCTTGGTGTGGGGCCTGCCCCGGCCGCCTCACGGTCAGGTGGAGGGGGCCATTGGCCGCCACCCTACCCACCGCCAGAAAATGGCCGTGGTTTCCAAGGGCGGCAAGCACGCCCTCACCCATTATCGAGTCCTGCGGACACTGGCTKGGGCTGTCTCTTTGATCGAGTGTCGGCTTGCCACCGGCCGGACCCATCAGGTGCGGGTCCATATGGCCCATCTCGGCCATCCCCTGCTTGGCGATCCTCTCTATGGTCGTAAGTCGCTGCCCAAAGGCCTGGACCCCCGGCTGGCAAACTTCGGGCGTCAGGCCCTGCATGCCTATCAAATCGGCTTTCGCCACCCGCGCGATGGCCGGGAAATTCTGTTCGAGTCCGAACTTCCTGCAGATATGACAGCCCTCCTTACTCTCTTGGAGAGTATTTAACACCCAAAGCTTCTTGACCCACCCCCGTCCTGGCCCTATCCTAAGGTCTAGGGGAAAGGAGAAAAAACCAACCGGCCGCGTGATCCCGACAGCGCCCCCGATCGTAAGGAGCCATGAAGAGCCCGACGGGGGCACCGGTCACGCGCCAACAACAAAAACCGGAACGGCACAGGAGGAGTGGTCATGGCGAGCGCTACAGTCGGACTGATCAGGGGCCCCGAAGGCAACCTCACCCGCTACTTGCAAGAAATTCGCAAGTACCCCATGCTGACCCCCGAGGAAGAATACTCCCTCGCAACCCGCCTGCGCGACAGTGGCAACACGGAAGCGGCGCATCGGCTGGTGACCAGCCATTTGCGTTTGGTCGCGAAAATTGCCATGGGTTATCGGGGCTACGGCCTCCCCATGGCTGAAGTCATCAGTGAAGGTAACGTGGGGTTGATGCAGGCCGTCAAGCGCTTCGACCCGGAGCGGGGCTTCCGCTTGGCGACCTATGCCATGTGGTGGATCCGGGCCTCGATCCAGGAATACATCCTCCACTCGTGGTCCCTGGTCAAAATGGGGACGACCGCCGCGCAAAAGAAGCTGTTTTTCAACCTTCGCAAGATGAAGGGCAAGCTTCAGTTGATGGAAGACGGCGATATGAGCCCGGAAAACGTCAGCTTCATCGCCACCGCCCTCGGCGTCCCGGAAAACGACGTGATCTCCATGAACCGGCGGCTCGGCAGCCCCGACCACTCCCTCAATGCCCCCGTGCGCGCCGACGCCGAGGGGGAGTGGCAGGACTGGCTGGTCGATGAAACCGACAGCCAGGAAACCCGTCTTGCCCAATCCGAGGAAATGCAGCAGCGCCACGGCCTGCTGACCCAGGCGATGACCCATCTCAACGACCGCGAGCGCGCCATCTTGAGCGAGCGGCGCCTGCGCGACGAGCCGACGACCCTGGAGGATCTGTCTCACCGCTACGGCATCTCCCGCGAGCGCGTGCGCCAAATCGAGGTGCGGGCGTTTGAGAAGCTTCAGTCGTTCATGCAAGCGCACGCGGCGCCGGCGTGAGCCCTGGGAGCGAGGGATCTGGGGAGGCTGCGACTCCCCAGCCTTGCCTTTCCCGAAGATTAAGGCCGGGGAGGCGCGGCCTCCCCAGACCCCTCGGTTCCTTTATTTTTTGGGCGACGGCGGTTTGACAGCGCCAGAAGTTTCCCCTTCGCCGGGCGGGCCGAAGTCACTCACCCGGCCACGGCGCATGAACTCGGCCACCGCGTGGTCGGCGCCCTCCTTGACCTCCGGGCCCCAGTCCTCAATCAGCTTGACCTGCTGGGCCTTCAGCGCCTCGATCCGGCGGTTGGCCGTGAGGGCCATGAAGGTGCCAAGAAGCTGGGGAATGGACGAATACAGCAGCCAGCCAATCCCCGCCGCCCCATAAATCACCATGATGGCAAAGACATCGGTGATGATCTCCAGGGCACGGGGAATGGTGTGTCCCGTGGTCCACAGCTCGGCAATAAAGGGAACCGTGCCGGCCAGATTGACGCCGCCCACCGCCAGCCAACTCAAGCGGGCAATGGAGCGATCGACAATCCACGCCACCCCGGTGGGCAGCATGGCCACCGCCAACAGCACCACGGTCGGGATGGAAATCAGGACGAGGGGCGCGAGGGCCACAAGGACCCCCAGTTTGCCACCCAGACCGAAGCCCTTGTCTTCCGGTTGCGCCGTCTCGTTCATGATCGACCTACACCAAAGAGATGATGGTAACGATGATGATGCTCAAGGCGGCGATGGCCACCGAAACGGTGGCGGCGGTTTGCTGCCCCAGCTTTTCGGACTTTTCGCTCACCCGATAATTGCCACTCTCCAGGGCCGCCACCTGTTGCGCCGCCTGGGCATATTGGCGCCGGGCCACGGCAAACCCATCGAAGTCGGCTTGGCGCTCCTCGGGGTTGTCGAGAAGGTGATACAACTCCACAAGGCTGCCCTTGCGCACCACCTTGGGCATCTCCTTTTCCAGCCGCTTGCGGCGCTCGCGGCTATGGTAGCCCTCAAGGACCGGCGCCATCAGGCCGGCAATCCACTCGGTGAGGCTCGGCAAGGATTCCGGGCCCAGCTTCCACTGCAAAACCGCCAGCAGACTGAGGCCCCCCAGGGCGGCCTTGCGGGGATCGGGATCGTTATAGGAATGAATCTGCGCCATGGTGTCGCGGGGATAGCGCGCGGCAATATAGGCGGTGATGTGACGGTCGGCCGGCCATTGCTTGCGGTCGGCCTTGACCGCAGCCCGCTCCAGGGCCGGTAGCAGATCTTTGATCTCGACCACACACTGGTCAAGCAGCAAGGCGCTGCGGCAGGCCAGGGCCTCGTTGAGTTCATACAAACAGCGCTCAACCCCGCCGCCCTTGGAGGTCTGCACCAAATAACTGCGCAGGTCGCGAAACTCGCCGTCGAACCGGGTGTAGTCGAGTTGGAAGTCGTCTTGTGCCGCGACCCAGGTCTTGGCAAAGTCGCGCATGATCATATCGACATAAGGCCGCACATCGCCCCGCAGGGCCAAGGTACAGGCCAAAGCGGTTCCCAGAGCCTCCATGTGCATGCGTATCTTGTTGCAGCGCACCGGCGCGACCGGGTCCATCAAGGTCAGCACCGCCGCCATGGCCAGATCACGAATCGGCCCCGCTTCCTTGGCCGTGGCATTGGAGGCACGCACGATGTTGGACACCGAATCGGCAAGCTCGGTCATTTCCAGACCACGGCGCAACCACGTCTCGACCTTGTTCTCCATGATGGGAACCGCGCCCGCTTCCCAGTCGCGCGCCAGCGCGTGGGCCAGGGAGCGACAGGTGAAATACTCATCCCCGCGAAAGGAAAACGGCCGCTGCGAACGCTTGTCCTGCTTGGTCTGCAAGGGCATGGTTCGCCGGCCGTTGAGCCACAAGTCGATGGCGTCCAGGGTCCAGCGCTGCGCCGGATCGTCCACCAGCAGGCCTCGGGCCAGTTCGATGACGGCCAGCGGCACGCGCTCCTCGCCCACCACCGAGGCATAGGAGCCGTTGCTGATCTTGCTGGTGAGGATTTCGTCGTCGGTGAGGTCCGAGCGCGTGTTGTGGCCCACCGACAAGGTCACCAACGTGGCGCCCAGGGCATACATGTCGGCGGGATAGTAGCCGGCCCCGCGCCCCTCGGGGTTGGCCATGCCCCCCTCGATGGTTTCGCAGATCATCGGCTGGTCATAGCCCGGGGGCGAGGTGGCGCAGTCGCCCAGGGCAATGCGGGTCTGCTCGCGGTCCATCCAATACAGGTTAGTCGGGCGGATGGCCCGGTGCACCACCGAATGCAAGCGCAGTTCGCCCAAGGCGGCCACCAGGGGCTTGAGCACCAGCTTGATGAAGTGCTGGTCGGGGACAGGCTGGAACACCTCGCCCATGTCGCGCATGACCCGCCCGCCCATGGGCCGTTCGTAGACCACGGCCATCACGCGGCCATCGAGGGCGGGCCAGTCCACCACCCCCCACTCCATCAGCGGCAGCAGGCCGGTCGCCGAGACGCCACGCAAGGTCCGCATCACGCCCACACGCGGCGGCAAGGGACCGTCAACGATCAGGGCATACACGGGACGTTGGGGGTTGCGCCGATCGCTACAGGCAAAGGCCCGGGCATTGGGCATGTCGAGAGCGGCCAGCGGCTTCGAGGGATCAATCTCGAAGCGCTCGCGCAACACGACGGGCCCGGATTTTACATTGTTTGTCGCCTTGGGTTCCTGCGCCATGGTCTCTCCCGGGGTGTTGCGCGCGTGGACGCCGCGGCCCCTACAGTAGCGGAGGGGAGGCCCTCAAGGGAAGACCTGTCCAGTCTCCCCAGCTCCCCCCGCGCGACTTTGGCTTTACAGACCCCAAGGCCTCAGGCCAGGAACGGATCTTGGACGAGAATGGTATCCTCGCGTTCGGGACTGGTGGACAGCAAGGCCACCGGCGCCCCGATCAACTCCTCCAGGCGCCGGATATACTTGACGGCCGCCGCCGGCAGATCGGCCCACGAGCGCGCGCCTCGGGTGCTCTCCTGCCAGCCGGGCAACGACTCGTATACCGGCGTCACCGCCGCCTGGGCCTTCATCGAGGCCGGCAGGTAGTCGAGCAGCACACCGTTCAGGGTATAGCCCACGCACACCTTGAGCGTCTCCAGGCCGTCGAGCACATCGAGCTTGGTCAGGGCGATGCCGCGAATGCCGCCCACCTGAATGGACTGGCGCACCAGCACCGCATCGAACCAGCCGCAGCGCCGCGGCCGTCCGGTGACGGTCCCGAACTCGTGGCCCCGCTCGCCCAGCAGGCGGCCCACCTCATCGGTCAGTTCGGTCGGGAAGGGACCGGCCCCCACCCGGGTGGTGTAGGCCTTGGTGATGCCCAGCACATAGCCGACCGCCCCGGGACCGACGCCGCAGCCGGTAGCCGCGTTGGGCGCCACGGTATTGGAGGAGGTCACGTAGGGGTAGGTGCCGTGATCGACGTCCAAAAGCGCGCCTTGAGCCCCCTCGAACAGAATCTTGCGCCCGGCGCGCCGCGCCGCCTCCAGGTCACGCCACACCGGCCCGGCAAAGGGCAGCAGACGGGGCGCGATCTCCAACAGCGCCGCCATCAGGCTTTCCGGTTCCAGTTCCGGCTCGCCTAACCCCCGCAGCAAGGCATTGTGATGGGTCAGCAACCGGTCCACCTTAAAGCGCAGCACATCGGCATCGGCCAGATCGCAGACTCGAATCGCCCGGCGCGCCACCTTGTCCTCGTAAGCCGGACCGATGCCCCGCCCGGTGGTGCCAATGCGCGCCTCACCGGCCGCCGCCTCGCGCGCGCGATCCAAGTTGCCATGCAGCGGCAGGATCAGCACAGCATTCTCGGCCACCCGCAAGACTTCGGGCGTGATGCTCACCCCCTGGGCGCTCAGGCGTTCGATCTCGGCAAACAAGGCCCAGGGATCGATCACCACCCCGTTGCCAATGATGGACGGTTTACCGCGCACCACACCGGACGGCAGCAGGCTCAGTTTATAGGTCATGCCGTCCACGACCAGGGTGTGCCCGGCGTTGTGACCGCCCTGAAAGCGCACCACCATGTCGGCGCGCTCGGACAGCCAGTCCACCACCTTGCCCTTGCCCTCGTCCCCCCACTGGGAGCCGACCACGGCCACGTTCGTCATTGCTTGCGATCCTGTCTTTCAAAGGGGGGAGCCGTGCGGGCCTCCCCTGTTCCGTCTGTCGTCGCGATCAGGGCGCGAGCGGCACCGGCCGGCCATCGGGCCCCAGAAAATGCGTGCAGTGGAGGCGCCGGGCCTCCTCGGGGCTGGCCGGACCCGCCAGGGTCGGCACGGTCACAAAGCCCTCGGCCTGCAAGGCGCGGCGCGCCTCTCGTGGCAGGTCGTTCTCCACCAGCACTCGCGGCGGGACCGGCGCACGGCGGGCCACATCCAGCACCGCGTCCAAATACAAAGTGGCGCCGCAGCAGGCTTCGTCCCGATCGGCCAAAACACTGTGGTACGCTCCGCCCCGGCCCAGTTCTCCCCGGGCGCCCCGGGCAAACAACGCAAAGGCGCTGCCCGTTTGATACTCGAAGCCGTGATGCTCCAGGGGATCCAAGGTCAGGTCATGAGTCGGCAACGCCTCTTGCACCTGACGAACGAGGCGCACCAGAGAATCGCGCAAGGCCGCCGCTTCGGGCGGCAGGGCCAGGGCGGCCAGGGGCGCGAGGCTGCGCTCGGCCGGCCCGACACAGGCCGCCAAATCGACCAAAAGGCGAGCCTTCTCGGCTCCCACCGTCTGGCTCACGGCCACCAGATCCTTCTGCTCCAACAGGTCGCGCACCTCGGCGGCCTCAGCGTCCGACAGTCCTAGGGCCCGGGTCAGGGCGGGGACCAGCGGCGGGCAGATCAGATCAATGGCAACCGACGTGACCTCGGCTTGGTCCAGGGCCTCGACCGCCAGCAACAACACCTCGGCCACCGCCGCCTCGTCGGCAGCGCCAATCAGCTCGAAGCCGGCCTGGGTGAACTGGCGCTCGGGCCGCAGTTGCGAACCGCGCACGCGCAGCACCTGCCCGACATAAGCCAGCCGCAAGGGCCGGGGCGCGCCCGCCAGACGGGTCCCGGCGATGCGGGCCACCTGGGTGGTCATGTCCGAGCGCAAGCCCATCATCCGCTGGGTGATGGGATCCATCACGCGGAAGGTTTGGGCGGCAGCGGTCCGCCCGGCTCCCGAGAGCAGGCTTTCCTCGAACTCGATCAGCGGCGGTTTGACCCGCTGATAGCCGTTGGCCAGGAAGGTGGCGACCAGCCGCTGGGCGGTTTGGGCCTCGTCCTGGGCATCGGGCGGGAGAAGATCGCGCAGGCCGTTGGGCAGCAGCGCATGGGCGGCAGGCAGGGGAAGAACGGTCATGGCGCGCTGTGATGGGAGGAGGGATCAATCGGAGAAGCCGTTGGCTTCTCTATTCCTTAGCGCGGATCCGACCCCGGGTGCAAGCAAACCCGGCACGGACAAGGGCGATCGGGGGACAGGGGCGTCTGCCCGGGAAAGATAAAAGGGAAGGCTGGGGAGGCTTGCCTCCCCAGACCCCACATTCCCGCTGGCCCTTCGCCTTGGGAGAAACCCCAGGAACGGAGGGGTCTGGGGAGGCAAGCCTCCCCAGCCTTCCCTCACATGCCCGGGCACGGTCAACGAAGCGCTCAACCGGCCTCGTTGACAGGGTCAGCCTGTTGCGCCTCGGTTTTCTTGCGGGCGTAGTTCTCCAGCAGGCCCATGAAGGGGGCGGCCAGATAGGGCATGCTCATCACCGCCAGGGCGATGGCATACACGAACACCTCGTCCACCTGATTGAAGTTGGTGAACCACAAGATCGCCGCCGAGATCACCAAGGCCACGCCCAGAGCCGTCTCGGCCCGGTTGATGGACCGGGCCTTGGCTTTAGCCTTATGCTTGGCCGCGCCGCCCTTGTCGGTGCGCTGGAACGGCAGGTTATCGCCGATCAACGCCTTGAACACCGCGCTGGCCACCGTGAACTGCAAGCTCATCGCGGCGACGGCGGCGCGCATGGAGCGCACCGGCGAGATCTTGACCCGCAGGCGATAGAGCAGCACGGCGTGGGCCACGTGCACCACCACGGCAGCGATGGCCGGAGCCATCAGGGCGGTGATCGGCAGGTGTGCGCCAATGAACAAAATCACCGGCACCCACAGCAGGCTGAAAATCGCCACCGCCACGCCCAAGGCATCCGACAACCAGACGGCCCAGCCGGTGACAAAGCGCATCTTCTGGGCCGGGGTCAGGCCAGGGACACCGGGCAGCATGTAGCGCCAGTGCTTGCGGATGATCTGCACCGCGCCATAGGCCCAGCGGTTGCGCTGGGTTTTGTAGGCCTTGTAATCGTCGGGCAGCACGCCCCAGCCATAGCGGCGGTTGGTGTAATGGGCGAGGTAGCCGGCCTCCAGCAGACGCAGGCCGAGCTCGGTGTCCTCGACGATGGTATCAGTGGCCCACGACCCCACCGCCTCGAACGCCGAGCGCCGGATCAGCAGCATGGTGCCATGGGTGATGATGGCATTGTCCTCGTTGCGTTGGACCATGCCGATATCGAAAAAGCCGGCATATTCGTCGTTGAGGAAGGCCTTAAAGGCGTTCTCGTCGCCGTCGCGATGGTCTTGCGGCGCCTGCACAATAGCCACCTTGGGATCGGCAAAGGTGGGGATCAGGTCCTTGAGCCAGTCCGGGTGCACCATGTAGTCGGCGTCGATCAGGCCAATAACCTCGGCGTCCTCGGCCATGGAGGGCAGCGCGGCATTGAGCGCCCCGGCCTTGAACCCCGCAACCTTGGGAATAAACACAAACTTGAAGTGCGGCCCCAACTCTTCGCAGCGCGCCTTCACGCTCTCCCAATAATAGGGTTCGGGCGTGTTGTTGATGATCACCAGCGCCTCAAAGTTGGGGTAGTCCAAGGCGGCAACGCTCTCCAGGGTCTTGATCAGCATATCCGGCTCCTCGCGGTAGGCCGGAATGTGAATGGACACCTTRSGGAAGGTGTGGGCGGCCAGGGCGGCGGGAATATCATCGACCACCAGACCATTTTCGTCGGTCTTCAAGGCCCGCGCCCGTCGCCCGTGGAGCCCGGCCTCGCCGCCCACACCGCCCGTAGAGAGCGGGTTGAGCAACCGCATGGGCCGGTGCCCCAGGGCGACCTCGCCCATCTCGGCGACCTTGGTCAAGACCACCACGGCCAGGATCAGCATGAGGATCAGACCGGTGGCCCAGCCAAACGCCGCCCCCACATTGAGGTAGGTATCGAGCGGGAAGACCAAGGCGAGGCCGGCGGCCACCCCCATGGCGTTGGCCACCAAGGCGAAGGTGAAGGCCTCACGAAACCGCGCCCGGCCTCGGCGCAGCCCCAAAAGCGACAACAAGGCGCCGGCGATCAGGGCGGCGATGGCCGCCGGACGGTAGTTCTCCTCAACCAAGCCCTGGAGCGGGAACTTGGGAGAGCGGTCGGCCTTGAATAGGCCCCAGTAGGGACCGACCGAGCCCTCGTTGGTCTTCCAGGGCTGGTCAAAAGCCTCGACGATATTATAGGCGACGCCCAGGCGTTCGGCCTCGTTGATGAAGTCGCGCAGTACCTTGGCCTGGGTCACGGGATCAGGCTCGGCGGCGCGGTCGTTGTAACCGCGCGACGGCCAGCCGAACTCGGCAATCACCACTCGCTTGCCCGGAAACGCCTTGCGCAGTTCATCGTAGCGCTTGAACGCATACTCTACAGCATAGCTGGCCGGGATCCCTTCCCAGTAGGGCAGGATGTGGGCGGCAATGAAATCAACGTTGCTTGCCAGTTCCGGGTGGGCCAGCCAGATATCCCAGGTTTCACCCGTCGAGATATCGACCTGCCCCCGGGTCCGGCGTTTCATGTCGCGGATGTGGCCGATCAACTCATCAACGGTGAATTCTTTGCGCAAGATGGTTTCGTTGCCAACGATCACCGCCTTGACCGAGTGGCTGGAGCGCACCGCCTCGACGGCCGCGTCCATTTCCCGGACATTGAGGTCGTCCTGGGCCGAGACCCAGGCGCCCACCGTCACCTGGAGGCCCTCGTCGGCCGCTACCTGCGGCAACAACGCCTCGGCAACCCCAAGTGCCGAATACGTGCGGATCTGGCGCGACACGCTGGCCAGCAAGGCGAGGTCCACCTTCATGCGGTCAACAGTGCTAGGATCGTTCAACTCGGTCTTGGGGTCGTTGCGGTACGGCGTATAGGACACCGAGCGCAAAAGGCCGACCACATCGGCCGGCGTAACCACTTGGCGCACGGCCAGCCAGCCGGCCGCGTGGATCGCGGACGCCAGCATGACCGCGACAACGACCTTCACGGTCGGGATGAAAAAACGATTCATGGCCGTTTCGGCTCCCCAACGACGTCGGTCCCGCCGACGTCCGATTCATCTTTGTTCTTACCTCAGGCCCTCTTGAAGGATCGCTAATGCGCGAGCCCCAACGGCGAGGGCGAGCTTTTTTGGAAAAGACGGGGGAAACGGTCTGCCCTGCAAGAGGAGGCGCACGACGCTCTCGACCCTTCCAGCGGACCCTTGGGAACCCTCCCCCGGGAGGGCCTCCCGGGGAAGAAAGGAAGTCGCCCCCCTGGAGCGACTCCTTATCCCTTCCCGACTGGTTCTCGCGACCGAGTGCGGCCGGTTTGGTCGCGCGAACCAGCGAGTTACTGCTGCTGCATGGGGGTGACGGGGGTCGGCGTCTCCCCTGCGGCCGGGGGCTCGGCGGCGGGCGGGGTGAATTCCTGGGCGGGATCAACCCAGCACGCGCTGGCGACCTCCGCCAACGAGGCCCCCTCGGTCGCACGAGCGGTGGTTTGAGCCACCGGCGAGCGCGCCACGCAGGAGAAGGCCTCGCCCAAGCGGTACATGGGGCAGCCAAAGCGATCGTAGAAGGCGACGAATCGCTCGGCCATGTCGGCGTCATCGCGCGCGAGCAAGGAAATGACCCGTTCCCCCGTCCAGACACATTCGGCGCTCAACGCCTTGTCGGCGGGGCGCACCGGCACCGGGGGGCTGGGGCATCGCCCCAGGTGGGGTCCGGGGCGACAGCCCCGCGTTCCCCGACGGCGCAGCACCCCGCCCCTCCCCTCTCAAAGCCCGAGGTAGGCGGCGCGCATGCGGTCGTCTTGGATGAGGTCGGCGGCGGGGCCGGCCAGGGTGACGTGGCCGCTTTCGAGAACGTAGGCGCGGTCGGCGATGGACAAGGCGCCGAAGGCGTTTTGTTCGACCAGCAAAACGGTCATGCCGCGGTCGCGCAAGCGGGTGATGACGTCGAAGATCTCGTCGATCAAGGCGGGGGCGAGGCCCATGGTCGGTTCATCGAGCAGCAGGCAGACCGGCTCGGCCATCAGGGCGCGGGCGATGGCCAGCATCTGTTGCTGTCCCCCCGAGAGACTGCCGGCCGGCAGGGCGCGTTTTTCCCGAAGCATGGGAAAGAGCGCGAACGCTTCCTCCATGCCCTGACTCATACGGCGGCGATCGGTGGACCAAGCACCGAGGCGCAGGTTGTCGTCCACACTGAGTTCGCCGAAGATCTGCCGCCCCTCGGGCGACTGCGACAGTCCCAGCCCGGCCCGGCGGTGTCCGGGAACCCGGCTCAGGGACTGGCCGCGAAACACGACCTCGCCGCCGGTGACGGGCTGCACGCCGGAGAGACAGCGCATCAAGGTAGTCTTACCGGCACCGTTGGCCCCGACCAGGGCGACGATCTCGCCCTCGGTCACGTGCAGGTCGATGCCGTGCAGGACCTCGATGCGGCCATAGGCCGAGCGCAGGGCCCGGGTTTCAAGCAGAGGCGCCATAGCGAGCCTCCCGTTCGATGCGGCCGTGACCGCCCAGGTAGGCGGCGATCACCTCGGGATGGTTGATGATGGTCTCGGGCGGCCCCTCGGCGATGCGAGTGCCGCGATCAAGCACCACGATATGGTTGGACAGCCGCATGACCATTTTCATGTCGTGCTCCACCAGCAAGATGGCCAAGCCCTCGCCGGCCAGCGCCAAGATCAGGTCGTCGATCTCTTGGGTCTCCACCGCATTGCAGCCCGCGGCCGGTTCGTCGAGCAGCAGGAGGCGCGGGGTGGTGGCCAAGGCGCGGGCGATCTCCAGGCGCTTGAGCTGGCCATACGACAGCGCCCCGGCATCCCGCCCGGCCAGATCGGCCAGCCCGACCCGCTCCAACAAAGCCAGCGAGCGCTCGCGCGAGGCCCGCGTCACGGCGCGCGAGGCCGGCAGGTGCAACAAGTCGGCCAGCCAGCCGCCCAAGGTACCGCCGCCCTCGGCCAGATGGCAGCCGGTCATGACGTTTTCCAAGACGGTCATCTGCTGGAAGACTTGCAGGTTTTGAAAGGTCCGCGACAAGCCGCGCCGCGCCAGGGCCTCGGGCGGTGCCCCGGTCACCTCCTGGCCGTCGAGCAGCACCCGCCCGGCCGAGGGGCGATACAAGCCGGAGACCATGTTGAACAAGGTGGTCTTGCCGGCACCATTGGGGCCGATGATGGAAACGATCTCGCCCGCCTCGACGGCAAACGACACCGCATTGACCGCCGCGATGCCGCCAAAGTGAATGGACAGGCCGTCAACCTGCAACAAGCTCATCGCGGGATCCTCCCGAAGCGGGCTACCAGCCCCGGCACCAATCCCTGGCGCAAAAAGATCATGACCAGCATCATGACGAGGCCGAGCACCGTCATTTCGTAATCGCGAAACACGCTGAGAGTCTGGGGCAAGATGGTGAGCAGGGCCGCCCCGACCACGCCGCCGACCACGCTGCCCGCCCCACCGAGAACGGTCATGGTCACCAGTTCAATGGAGTGCATAAAGCCCGCCATGCCCGGGTTGACGAAGCCGTTGAACAAGGCGGTGAGCGAGCCGGCCACCGAGGCATACACGGCCGACAAGGCAAAGGCCCGGCCCTTGGCGCGCGCCACATCGATCCCCATCACCCGGGCCGCCACCTCGCTGTCGTGCAAGGCTCGCAAGGCGCGCCCGGTAGCGCTCTCGCGCAGGTTCAGCGCCCCCCACACTCCCAGCAGCAACACGGCTGCGGCCAAAAATGTACCAGCCCTGAGCCGGGGTCAGGGGCAGGCCCCAGGCCTTGAACCACGCCCGCAAGGGCAAGGTGGGGGCGGTCATGCCATCGGGCCCCCCGGTCAGCCAGCCCTCGTTGGTCAGGACCATGCCGATCAGAATGCCAAGCCCCAAGGTCGCCACCGCCAGATAGTGCCCCTTGAGCCGCAGGATCGGCCGACCGACCACCAGAGCCAGCGTCCCCGACACCCCAGCCCCGAGAACGATCCCGCCCAGCGGCCCAATCCCCAAGCTGGCACTGCCCACCGCGCAGGCGTAAGCGCCCAGGCCAAAGAATCCGGCATGGCCCAGGCTCACCTGCCCGGCGTAGCCCATCAGCACCACCAAGCCGGTTACGGTCAGGCCGTTGAGAAAGACTTGGGTGGCAATGCGGTAATAATAGGCCGAGGGAAAAAACAGCGGCGCCACGGCCATCAACAGCAGCAAAATACCCAGGATGCGGACCTGGGGCGACAGAGCATCAAACCAGGCCCGCATTACACGCGCTCCACGGTCTTGGGGCCAAACAGGCCGCGCGGCATCAGGAACAGGACCACCAAGATCACCAGAAAGGCGGTGGCGTCCTTGTAGGCCGAACTGACATAGCCGGCGGCAAAGGCCTCGATCAGCCCCAAGCTCAAGCCGCCGACGATCGCCCCCACCGGAATGCCCATGCCGCCCAACATGGCGGCGGCAAAGCCCTTGAGCGCCACACTCACCCCCATGTCGGCGGTGGTCATGGTGATCGGGGTGATCAGCACCCCGGCCAGCGCGCCAATCGCCGCCGACAGGCCAAAGCTCAACAGCAAGGTCGCGCTGGTGTTGATCCCCACCAACTGGGCGGCCAAGCGGTTGCTCGCCGTGGCCAGCACCGCCTTGCCCGGCAAAGTCCGGGTCAAAAAGGCGTGCAGCACCGCGAAGATCACCGCCGCCCCCCCAAGCACCCACAGGCTTTGCGGCAGCAGCGCCGCCCCGCCGATCAACAGCGGATCCTCGCCGGTAAAGGCGGGAAAGCGGTGGATTTGCTTGTCAAACACCGCCTGGGCCGTGCCGCGCAGGAAAATCGAGGCGCCCATGGTGATGATGATGATCGACACCACCGAGGCCCCTCGCGCCGGCTCGATGGCCAAGCGGTAGAGCAGCACCCCCAACAGAGCCGTCGCCCCCACCGCCACCCCCGCCGCCGCCGCCAGGGGCAAGCCGGCTTGAGCGGCAAACACGGTGATCATACCGCCCAGCATCACAAATTCACCCTGGGCAAAATTAACAACCCCAGAGGCGTTATGAATCAAGGTAAACCCCAGAGCCACCAAGGCATAAACCGCCCCAACCGTGAGCCCCGAAAAGAGAAACTGCAAAAATTCGGCCATTCATCGTGCCCTTTACAGGAGGGGTCTCCCTTGATCCAAGGTGACGCGGGGCTGCCGCCCCGTGCCCCGCCTGGGGCGATGCCCCAGACCCCCTTTTTCTTCTGTCCATGCCCCTCCACCCTCCCCTCCTCTTGAAAAGCGCGCTTTTCAAGAGGAGGGGAGGGTGGAGGGGCAATAAATAAAAGAAAGCGGAGGTCTGGAGGCTCTCGCCCCAGGGGGGGGCCGGGGCGACAGCCCCGCGTTCCCCGGTTCAGGGAACCAACACCCAATCACCGCCCTTAATCTCAAGCAACCGGAAGGCGGTTTCATCCAGACCCATGTGGTCGGTCGGCGACAAGGTGACGCGCCCGGCGGTGCCGATGAAGTCGCGGGTTTTTTCAATCTCGTCGCGCAGCGCCGCCGGCTCGGTGCTGCCGGCCCGCTCCAGGGCGGCGACCAGCATCTTGTAGGCGTCGTAGGCATGGCCGCCGAAGGTCGAAACCGGCTGGCCCGTGGCCTTTTCGTAGGCGGTCTTGTAGCCCAGAACCACCGGCTTTTGCGGGTCCGCCTCGGGCAGCTTCTCGGCCACCAGCAGCGCGGCGGCCGGCAGGCGCACGCCCTCGGCCGCCGGGCCAGCCAGTTCGATAAACGACTTGGAGGCCACGCCGTGCGACTGATACAGCGGCACCTCAATCCCGACCTGACGGTAGTTCCGCGTCACGATGGCCGGGCCCTGGCCAAAGCCCGGGTTCAACACCGCCTGAATCCCGGCCGTGTTCTTGATGTTGGTCAACTGCGGCGTCATGTCGGCGTCTTTGGGGCCATAGGTCTCGTTGGCCGCAATCTCGATGCCAAACCTGCCGACCACCGCGAGGCACTGCTCTTGCATCGACTTGCCAAAGCCATCGGTGCCCGAGATCATGGCGATCTTGGTGAAGCCCCGGGCCTTCATGTCGGTAAAGACCTTTTCGCAGGCCATGCGGTCGGTGTGGGGCGTCTTGAACACCCACTTCTTGACCGGATCAATGATCACCACGGCGCCGGCCAGCGAGATAAAAGGAATCTCGGCCTGCTCAAACAACGGCACCACCGCCATGGTGGTTCCCGTGGTCGAACCGCCGATCACCGCCACCACCTGATCGTCCTCAATCAAGCGCGTGGCATTGGTGCGGGCCTTGTCGGGGTCGCTCGCGTCGTCGTAGTGAACCAGAACAACCTTTTCGCCCTTGATGCCGCCGTTGGCGTTGGTCTCGGCGACCAGCATCTCCAAGGTCCGGGCCTCGGGGTCGCCCAGGAACGAGCCCGGGCCGGTCACGGATAAGGTCGCCCCAATCTTGATGTCGGCCCAAGCCGGGGCCTGCCCCCCGAAAACCGCCGCCGCCGCCAGGCAGCACAAAAGGGGCGCGTGTCGCAGACGCATGCTGTCCTCCCCTCGCACCAAGGCCCGCGCGGGTCTCTCGATGCGGTTTTTTCCTTGTTGGCTCCAAGCCCCGAAGGAAGCCGCCCCGGACCCCGGCAGCCGCCCCGCCCCAGGGACGTCGCATGATAGGGATGCCCTAGGCGCATAACAATACCCCGAGACGGCGCCGGGTTTTTTGGTGCACACGCGAAAGCGCCCTCGCCTCCTCCCGGCCAAAGGTACTCAAGGACGCCCCCCTCCCCCGCCGCAGAAGGATTGCGGCCCCAAGGCGATTGAGCTAAGGGATCCTGCCGCCCCAAAACGGTCATGAAGCTTTGCCCTGTGCGTGAAGATCATCGACGATCATCCAGATGCCCGCGAGGCCATGGCCTGCGCGGCCCTGACCCTGGGCTGGCGGGCCGAAACCGCAGCCTCGGGGAGCCAAGCCCTCGCCGATCTCGCGGTCCGGCCAACGTCACGGCCCGGCCTTGACGCCATCGTAATTGATGCCCGGATCACCACGCCCGATGCCCTCACCACCGCGCGCGCCTTGCGCTCGCAAAAAGGGCTGGCCTCGACCGCTTTGATCTTTACCACCACGAGCTGCACCCGCGAAGCCGTCTTGCTGGCCCCGGGCGCCGAGATGATCGACGCCCTCCTGACCAAGCCGGTCACGGCCTCCGCCTTGCGTAACGCCGTTTTGGAAGGCCGAGCCCGACGCCAGGGCCATCTGCCCTCGCGCCTGCCCTTTGGGGGACCCGGCCCCGAGGAAGGACCGCGTCTGGCGGGGATCCGCGTCCTGGTGGCCGAGGACAACGCCCTCAATCGCGAGGTCGCGCGGCGGGTCCTGGAACTGGAAGGCGCCCTTGTCACCTTGGTGGAAAACGGGCGCGAAGCCCTGAGCCGGCTCTCGGCCGTGCCTGGCGCCTTCGACGTGGTGCTGATGGACATCCAGATGCCGGTCATGGATGGCCACGAGGCCACGCGCCGCCTGCGCCATACCCGCGAGATTGCCTCGGTGCCCGTGGTCGCCCTGACCGCCGGGGCTCTCGATACCGAGCGAAATACCGCCTACGAAGCCGGGGTGGACGATTTCATCGCCAAACCCTTCGACATTGACCAGATGGTGGCGGTGATCCGCCGCCTCGTCCCCCCATCGGCCCAGGCGCGCAGAGAAAGCGGGGCCGTCCCCAAACGGCGGGGCCTGTTGCCGCTCGCCCCTCCCCTGCCCGGCATCGACGCGCTCCAAGCCGCCCTGCGCCTGGGGGGGAGACCAGGGCCTGTTCGTCACCTTGCTGCGCCATCTGGCCCAGGATTTCGCCGAGGTTCCAGCCCAAGCCCGCGCGGCCCTGGCGGTGGGCGATCCGGCCCAAGCGGCTCGTCTGCTGCATGGCCTGCGTGGTGCCGCCGGGACCCTTGCAGCCATCGAGATCGCTACCGTGGCCTCGGCGCTGGAGGCCCAGATCCGCGACGGCCACACCGCCGAGACCGAGACCGACTTCCTGCGCCTGGAAATTGCCCTGACCCGCTTGATCGAGGCCATCCGAACCCATGGGCTGGACCAGAGCGGAACCGATCCCCGGGCCCGGGGACAGGCTTTGACGGAATCCCTACTCGACGCCCTTGACACCCAGTCCCTGAGTGCCCTGCCCCAGGCCGAGGCCCTGCGGACGGACCTCGCGACGGTGCTGCCGCCGGGGGTGTGGGAGAGCCTCATGCGCGCGATTGAGGGCTTACGCTTTGCCGAGGCGGCCGCTTTGCTGCGCCGGTCACTGGATCCGGGGAGGAAGGAAGGCTGGCCAGACCCCTCGGCGCAGGAGACGCATCACGTAACCGAGGGGTCTGGGGAGGCCGAGTCTCCCCAGCCTTCCCGTCCCCCCTCGCCCTAAGACGGGTTACAGCAACAACACACCGATCATAACGCTGCCCAGCACGATGCGATACCAAGCAAACGGCGCGAAGCCATAGCGCCCGATAAAGGCAACCGCCGCTTTGACCACTACCAAGGCCGTGACAAACGCCAAGCTAAATCCGGTGGCGATCAAGCCCAGATCATCAAAACTCAAAACATCGCGATTTTTATAAAGCGAATACACCGTCGCGGCGACCATGGTGGGGATGGCCAGAAAAAACGAAAACTCCGCCGCCGTTTTGCGCTCCACGCCCATGAGAAGGGCCCCCATGATGGTCGCCCCCGAGCGCGAGACGCCGGGAATCATGGCGATCACCTGGAAAAAGCCGATTCGCGTGGCCAGACTGGGGGAAAAGTCCTCAATGGCAAACACCCGGGGCCGCCGGACCAGCCGCTCGATGGCCAAAATGGCCACGCCCCCGACCAGCAGGGCCACCGCCACCACCAAGGGGGTATCGAGCAGCTTTTTGACAAAGGGATAGGCGACGGCACCGATGAACAGAGCCGGGAGAAAGGCCAGGAACAAGGTCCGCACGAAGGCCCGCTCGCGCCGATCACTCCACAGGCCCACGGCGGCGCGGCCCAGACGCCGGGCATAGACCACGCACACGGCCAAAATCGCCCCCAACTGGATGACGATTTCAAAGGTCTTGCCCGGTGGGGCCGGGAAGTGGAGGAGGTCCACCAGCAAAACGAGATGGCCGGTGGAAGAGATGGGCAGAAACTCGGTCAGGCCCTCGACGATACCGAGGAGGGCTGCCATGAGAAAAGCATCCAAGGGTTTGAACTCCGACAAGACAAAGGCCGGAGAGGCGCAGCCCCCCAGACCCCTCGTTGCCAGGAACCATACCCTTTCGCGCGGGGTCTGGGGAGGCCGCGCCTCCCCGGCCTTTCTTCTTTTTCCGCCTACCGCCCCAGCTCTTCGCGCAGCAGCTCCAACTCAAGCCACGCATCCTCGGCGGCCGCCAACTCGGCCTGGGCGGCGACATGGCGATCGGCCTTGGTTTGGTGGCCCTTGGGATCGCGGGCATAAAGGGCCGGGTCGGCCAGGGCCTTTTCCAAGGCCGTCAACTCAACACGGAGTTTTTCCATCTCGCCCGGCAACTGCTCCAACTGGCGCTGCTGCTTGTAGGACAGCCGCCCCGGCTTGGCCGGACCGGCGGGTTTTTCCCCCTTGGGGGCCGACGCCTTGACAACGGGGCTGCTGGCCTTGCGCGCCCACGGCGCCCCCCCTCCGTCCGGCCGCTTCCTCCAGGGTGTGGAGCTTTTCCGCCGTGCCCTCGGTTTCGCCCACGGCGCGGCGCGCGACCTGCGACGCCTGGGCCACCTGGCGCCCGATCTCGGCAATCGAACTGGAGAGTTCCTCGGCAGCACTCGCCACCGCTTCCACGTTGGCGGTCACATGCTCGGCGGAGGCCGAGACCTGGCCCGCCTCGTGTCGAGTGGCGTCGGCGCCCCGGGTCATGTTTTCCGCGGTCATTTTCATGGAGGAATCCGCCTCGCCCAGGCTTTCGAGGATCCCGATCATGGTGAGGTCGAAATCGCGCAATAGCTGTTCTAGGCGTCGGGTGTTCTCGGCCTTTTGCGCTTGGTCGCGCCGTTCGGCTTCCTTCAACTCCTCGGCGTGGAGCAAGCCGTTGCGGAAGACCTCCAAGGCGCCGGCCATGTGGCCGATTTCATCCCCGCGCTCTAGACCCGGCACCGTCACGCCCAGATCGCCATCCGACATCTGACGCATGGTCCCCGTGATGGCCCGCACCGGGCGCACCATGCGATAATATTGAATCCAAACAACCAAGGCGATCATCACCGTGCTCGACAGCAGCGCGACCCCAATGATGGCATAGGACAGGAGCTTGGCTTCTTGAAGGTTGTGAGACACCACGTCGCGTTCTTCGTTGAACCGGGCAAACAAAGAGCGCTCCAGGGTGATGAAGGCCTCCAGTGCCGGCGCGTCGTCGATCAGCATGGCGTCGTTGATCGCTTCGGCGCTGGCGCCGCGTTCGAACAGGCCGGAGATCCCGCTTACTTTTTCTTCGTAGTGGGCGACCACCGTTTCGATGGCGGCCAACGCTTCTTCCTCGCGCGGGGTGACGCCGAGGGTCCGGTAGGCTTCCAGACCGTCGCGGCCCATGGCGATGGCCACCAAGATGTCGGTGACCTTGTTGTCGTCACGGTTGAGGATGCAATCACGCATCAGGTGGATTAACCCGCCGAAGCCCAGGGAGGCCCGGATCTGCGCCAGAATTTCCGTGCGGCTGCGCTGGCCCGCCGCCCCGTGCTTGTCGCCCAGCACCGCCGACTGCAATCGGGCAATGGCCGCCAGGGCCGGGGCATCATCAATGGGCAGCGTTTGGTGGATGGACTGGGCATCGGCCCCTTGGGCGATCAGAGTCGGAATCCGGGCTGTCGATCGGCGGTACTGCTGGATCACCGCCTGCAACTCATCCAGGGCCTGGGCTTCCTCGGGGGAGGGGCCGGCGGCTCGATAGTCGTGAATCGCCCCCAAGACGGCGCCCGCCGCGGCCTGGATGTCTGCGCGCAGTCCCTCTTCCTTGCGCAAGACATAGGCCTTGTAAAAGTCAATCATTCCGCCATACCCCAACGAGGCAATGGCTTTTTCCAGGGCGACCCCTTTGGGGGCGGTGGCATCCTGATACGCTCGCCAGAATTTGTCGGTATTACTGACCTTGCTCTGGATTCCCACGGCAAAGACCCAGAACAGGGCCCCGACCAGCACCAAAATCGCGACCATGAAGCCGCTTAACGCTCGAAAACTAACCTTGGAAAGAATCATGGTGAGGGAGTCCTCGCCGCGTAGGGGTCCGAGAAAGGGGACCCGGGGAGACGGAAAAACCTCAAGGCCTATCGTTATGACGGAGGCTTGGTTTTTCGATCAGCCGGCGCTTCCGGCCTGTCATCGTTTTGTCTTTAGACAGACTACTCTTATTGCACCGCATTTCAATAAAAACTAAAGTCACAGTCCGGCAGTCGTCACGGATTCAGAATGGATTATATCTAAAGAGAGGGGGAGGGGGGCTTTCCGGGGGGGGGGAATCCCCGGAAAGCGGTGTTCAACAAATCCAAGAAGTGAGTCCAGTTCTTGGCTTCAGGCGACGTATTCTTTGGTCTTGTGGAAGCGAATCTTGGGATAATCCTCGCTGGCCCGGTCAAGATGCCAAGCATTGCGTGCGAGAAACACCGGGTCCCCATCGTGATCTTCGGCCAACGACCCTTGGTTGGCGTCGAGAAAGATCTTGAGGGTTTGTGAATCTTCCGCAGTAACCCAACGCGCGGTGTAGAGTGTTGTGGCTTCAAACATCACGGGCACGTCATATTCCGTGCGGATGCGATCGGCCAGAACGTCGAACTGCAACGCTCCCACCACGCCGACGATCCAGTCGGTGCCGATCAAGGGCCGGAACACCCGGGCCGCCCCTTCCTCGGCCAGTTGTTGCAGGGCCCGGCCCAGGTGCTTGGCCCGCAAGGGGTCGAGCGGACGGGCCTTTTGCAGCAGTTCGGGGGCAAAGCTGGGGATGCCGGTAAAGCGCAGGGCCTCGCCCTCGGTCAAGGCGTCGCCAATGCGCAGTTGGCCATGGTTGGGCACGCCGATGATGTCCCCGGCAAAGGCCTCTTCCGCCAGTTCCCGGTCCTGGGCCAGAAACAGCGTGGGATTGTGCATGGTCATCTGCTTGCCCGAGCGCACGTGGGTCAGTTTCATGCCCCGCTTGAAATGGCCCGAGCACATCCGCACAAAGGCAATGCGATCACGGTGTTTGGGGTCCATGTTCGCCTGGATTTTGAACACGAAGCCCGACACCTTGCTCTCGGTCGGGTGGATAGATCGCGACGCCGTCGGCTGGGGGCGCGGCGAGGGCGCCATCTCGGCCAGCCCCTCCAGGAGTTCGCGCACCCCGAAGTTGTTCACGGCCGAGCCAAAAAATACTGGCGACAGGTGACCCGCGCGATAGGCGTCGATGTCAAGGGGCGAACACAGGGCGCGGGCCATCTCGACGCTCTCGCGCAGTCCGGCCAGCGCGTCGGCGGGCAGCAAAGCGCTGAGTTTGGGGTCGTCCAGGCTGTCGCAAGCCTCGCCCTCGCGCGGCAGGGCGCCCTTGCTGCCTTTTTCCATCAGCACCAAGCGGTCTTGCAGCAGGTTGTAGCAGCCCAGAAAATCCCGGCCCATGCCGATTGGCCAACTGGCCGGGGTCACGTCGAGGGCTAGGGTCTGCTCGATCTCATCTAGAAGGGTGAAGGGGTCCTGGCCGTCACGGTCGAGCTTGTTGATGAAGGTAATGATCGGCACGTCGCGCAGGCGGCACACCTCGAACAGCTTGCGCGTCTGCTCTTCAATGCCCTTGGCCGCGTCAATCACCATGACCGCGCTGTCCACGGCGGTCAGCGTGCGATAGGTGTCCTCGCTGAAGTCCTCGTGGCCCGGGGTGTCGAGCAGGTTGAAGGCGTGGCCAGCGTAGTCGAAGCTCATCACCGAGGACGCCACGGAAATGCCGCGCTCCTGCTCGACCTTCATCCAGTCCGATCGGGCCCGGCGTGCTTCGCCCCGCGCCTTGACCGCGCCGGCCAACTGGATCGCCCCCCCGAACAGCAACAGCTTTTCGGTGAGGGTGGTTTTTACCCGCGTCGGGGTGGGAGATGATGGCGAAGGTACGGCGGCGCGAAATCTCGTCGGCGATGGCGTTCATGGAGGTCCGCAATGACTTGGGGCAGGGACGGAAGACGGGGGGCCGGGCGCGTGGGCGTCGCAACACGACACCCGGGGCCTCGGGGCGCCAGAGTCTGGCAAGCTGGCGTTTAGAAGACCAGCCCTTTTTTCCGCGCCGCTTCCAGAGTAGGCTGCGGGCCAACGATCAGGTCGAAACGGATCATCATGGCTCGCTCTCCTGCTCCTACCCTGTCTCGCCTTGCCTGCCCAGGTCCTCTTGCGCGTGAGGGAGGCCTTCAATGATACGTCTGGAGGGGCTAACCCACGCCTATCCCGGCCGCAAAGGCGCGCCACCCCGTCTGGCGCTGAGCGCCTTGTCCTTGCACGTGCCAGCGGGCACCTTGACCATTCTGGCCGGGCCCAACGGCAGCGGCAAATCCACCTTGTTTCGCATTTTGTGCGGTCTCGCCCTGCCCAGCGCCGGACGGGTGCTGGTGGGGGGCCGCGACTTGTTTGCCGAGCCCGGCCCGGCTCGCGCCCTCATGGGGGTGGTGTTCCAGTCGCCGGCCGTGGATAAACATCTCAGCGTGGCCGAAAACTTGGCCATGCATGGCCGCCTTTATGGCCTTTCGGGCGCCACGCTGGGCGAGCGCGCCGCCGAGGCCCTGACCTGGACCGGGCTGGAAAAGCGTCTGGACGACAAGGTTGGCACCCTCTCGGGCGGCTTGGCCCGGCAGGTGGAACTGGCCAAATGCCTGATGAGCCATCCCGCCGTGTTGTTGCTCGACGAGCCGACCACGGGCCTCGATCCCGCTGCCCGGCGCGCGTTTTTGGATGTGCTGCTGCGCATCCAGCGCGAGCGCGGCATGACCGTGCTGATGACCAGCCACGTCTTCTCCGAGGCCGAGGACGCCGACCGCGTCGCCATCTTGCGCAACGGTCACCTTTTGGCGCACGACAGCCCGGCTGCTTTGCGCCGGCAGTTGGGCCGCGACATGCTGGTGGTCAACGCGCCCGCCGCCGCCGCCTTGGCGCCCCGGCTGGAGGCGGCCCTGGGGGTGGCGTGTGTGCGCTACGGCGACGAGCTGCGCATCGAGACCTTGCCGCCCGGCGGGCCGGTGCCCTTGATCGACCGCATTCTCTCGCACTTCCGCGACGAGATCAGCGCCGTGGCCGTGCGTCAGCCGACCTTGGAAGACGTTTTTATCCACATCACCCGTCAGCCCGGGGATGATCTCCCCACGGAGGCCTGCGCATGAGCGTCGTTCTTGCTGAAGCCGCCGAGCCGGCCCGTCCCTTGACCGGCTTATGGGGGGCGTCCCTGGCCCTGGCGTGGCGTGAGGTGGCCCGCTTCTTGCGCCAGCCGTCGCGCTTGGCGGGTACGGTCGGCCAGCCCCTGGTGTTCTGGCTGGCGCTGGGCACCGGCTTGTCGCCGTCGTTCCAGGCCGCCGGGCAGCAAGGTGTCAGTTACACCGAGTATTTTTATCCCGGCATGCTCATGATGATGGTGCTTTTCGCCGGGGTGTTTTCGACCATCACCGTCATTGAGGACCGCGATCAGGGGTTCTTGCAAGGCGTGTTGGCGGCGCCGGTCTCGCGCTTGTCCATCGTGTTGGGCAAGGTCGGCGGGGCCGGGGCCATCGCCTTGATGCAGACGTGTTTGTTGCTGCTGGCCGCCCCGTTGGTTGGCTTTCCGGCCGGTCCGGTCTCGTATCTCATGATTCTCCTGACCCTGATGGTGCTGTCGCTGGGGTGCACCGGCTTGGGGTTTTTGGTGGCCTGGGGCATGAGTTCGACGTCGGGCTATCACGCCGTCATGATGCTGGTCATGATGCCCTTGTGGTTCCTCTCGGGCGCCTTGTTCCCCATGGAGGGCGTGCCGGCGGTGTTGGAAGGCCTGATGTGGGTCAATCCGTTTACCCACGGCATGATCATCTTGCGGGCGCCATTCTATCATGAGCCTTTGCAGGTGCTGACTGATCCGCTTTACTGGCGTTCGGCTGCGGTGGTTCTGGTAACCGTGACTTTGGTGCTGGCAGGGGCGGCTCGGCGGGTGGGCCGGCGCGACCGCGGTGTGTAGGCGGGCCTTGTGTCCGTTGGAGAAAACAACAAAGGAGCCATCATGCTGCCGATCGGTTTTTCTCCCGCTCATGTCGCCGCTTTTTTTCACCGTCACCCCGACATCGAAATTCTTGAAGCCTTTGTCGTCGATGTAAACGGCGTGCCGCGCGGGAAGTGGATCCCGCGCGACCGCGCCGAGGATGTGCTGGTCTCGGGCATCAACCTGCCGCGCTCCATTTTGGTACTGGATGTCTGGGGCCGCGATGTGGATCGGGCCGGGTTGGCCCATGGCACCGGGGATCCCGACGGTCTGTGCCTGCCGGTCGAGGGGTCCTTGTGCCCCATGCCCTGGGTCGAACGCCCCATGGCCCAGGTCATGCTCACCATGTCGGATGATGATGGCCTGCCGTTTTTTGCCGATTCCCGGCAGTTGCTCGACCGGGTGCTGGATCGCTACCGCGCCTTGAATCTGACCCCAGTGGTTGCAACTGAGCTTGAATTCTACCTAATAGACCGCCACCGCACGCCTTTGGATCCGGTGCGTCCGCCGAAGTCCGAGCACGGGCGTTGGCAGGCTTGGCAAACCCAGGTGCTCTCCATTGCCGAGTTGCACGACAACGGGCCCTTGCTGTCGGACATTGCCGATGCCTGCCGGGCGATGGCTGTGCCTGCGGACTCGACCTTGCGGGAAAACGGCCCCGGCCAGTTCGAGATCAACCTGAAACATGTTGCCGATGCCTTGGCCGCCGCCGACCATGCGGTGATGCTCAAGCGCATCGTGCGCGGCGTGGCCGCCCGCCACGGCCTGGATGCCACCTTCATGGCCAAGCCCTACGGCGACCACGAGGGCAGCGGCATGCACATCCATTTCAGCTTGCTTGATGCCGAGGGCAAGCCGGTGTTCGCCGGCCCGCCCGACCAAGCTAATCTCTCCTTGCGCCACGCCGTGGGGGGCGTCCTCAAACACATGGGGGACTGCATGGTGCTGTTTGCCCCCCACAATAACTCCTATCGCCGCTTGTGGCTCTCGGAGCACTCGCCGACCGTGGCAAGCTGGGGCTATGATAACCGCAATGCTGCCGTGCGGGTGGTCACCTCTTCGCCCAACGCCAGCCGGTTGGAAAACCGGGTGCCCGGGGCCGACGTCAACCCCTATCTGGCCATCGCCGGCCTGCTGGCCAGTGCCCACCATGGGCTGGTGGCCGAGATCGAGCCGCCGCCCCCGGCTCGGCCCAGCGATCCGGTGCCTGATTCCCAACGGCTGCCGGTCATCTGGGAACGGACGATCGAGCGCTTTGCCAGTTCGTCGTTCATTGCCGACTATCTGGGGGAGTCCTTCCGCTCGGTGTTCGCCGCCACCAAGCGCCAGGAACTCGACGAGTACCGCCTGCGCGTGACTGATGTGGAATACGACGCTTACCTTCGCACTGTGTGAGGTTTCCGATGCGTCCCTTGCCGCCGCCCGCCCCGCATGCGCCCTCCTGGTATGCCGCCACCGCGACCTTGGCCCCGGAACGCCCAGCGTTGCGCGGCGGGACGCGGGCGGATGTGTGTATCGTCGGCGCCGGCTTCACCGGCTTGTCGGCGGCTCTCGACTTGGTGGGCAAGGGCCACGAGGTGGTGCTGCTGGAAGCGGCCCAGGTCGGCTGGGGTGCCTCGGGGCGTAATGGCGGGCAGCTCGTCAATGGCTATTCCCGCGATCTCGACACCATTCGCGCCCGCTATGGGGTCGATGCCGAGCGCGCCTTGGCCGGCATGGCCCAAGAAGGCGCGGCGATCATCCGCGAACGCATCGCCCGCCACGGCATTCCCTGCGACTTGGTGGACGGGGGCTTTCATGCCGCCTTCACACCGCGCCAGATGAAGGGGCTGGAGGCTTTCAAGAAAACCTGGGAGCGTCATGGCCTGGGCGGCCTCGACATGGTGGACCGGGCCGGGGTTGGGCAGTACGTGGCCAGCGATCGCTATGTGGGCGGCATGATCGACCACCTCGGCGGCCATTTCCACCCCCTCAACTACTGCCTGGGGGTGGCCCGCGCCTTTGAGGCGGGGGGAGGGCGGCTCTACGAGGCCTCGCCGGTCATCGACATTTCGCCGCTGGCGGCGGGTGGGGTCGAGGTTCGGACCAGTGCCGGCACCGTGCGCGCGGACATCGTGCTCGTCTGCGGCAATGCCTACCTCAAAAACGTTCTGCCGGCCCTGGAGGGTGTGGTCATGCCGGTGAGCAGTCAGGTTGTGGTCACCGCGCCCTTGACTCCCGGCACCGTCGAAGCCCTGATGCCGGCCAACGCCTGCGTCGAGGATTGCAACTATGTCCTTGATTACTATCGCCGCACCCCCGATGACCGGATCTTGTACGGCGGGGGCATCCACTACGGAGGCGGCGACCCCGATGATATTGCCGCCGATTTGCGCCCCCGTCTCGCCAGCACCTTCCCGAGCCTTGCCGAGGTCCCCCTTGAGTACGCCTGGAGCGGGACCTTTGCCCTAACCCTGACCCGGATTCCGCACATCGGCCGCCTTTCGCCCTCGATCTGGTTCAGTCACGGCGACAGCGGCCATGGGGTGACGACCACTCAACTTTTGGGACGGCTCCTGGCCGAGGGGGTCCATGGCCAGCGCGACCGCTTTGATGCCTTTGCCCGACTGCCGGCCCTGCCATTTCCGGGGGGGCGAACCTTCCGGGTGCCTTTGACCCGCCTCGGGGCTTGGTACTATTCCTGGCGGGATCGCTTGGGGATCTCATGAAGGGAGGGGTCTGGGGAGGCGAGCCTCCCCAGCCTTCCTTCCTAATCATCCTCATACCATCCCTCGGCCGCCCGCTTGTGACAGGCCGGGCAATTGATCAAGGTCATGGCCTGGGTCTGTTTCAGGCGCTCTGGCGTAATCCGTCGGTGCTCGCGCACGAACTCCGGGTTCTCGCTGATCCGCTGCGGCATGCCGCCGGGCTTAACCCAGGACAAGAACTCCCGCGACAGGCCCGCAGGGCGGGTATCACCAGCGTTGGCCGTCAAGTAGGCGCGAATGGCGGCAACCGATTCCGGCGGCAGGGAGGCGTTATCCCCAAAATGGTCGTCCAGGGTGTCCATCATCTTGTCCCAGGACCGGGCCGGCAGGAACCCAGCCTGGAAAGCCATGTGACACTCGCCGCATTCCTTCAGGGTCAGGGGGTCAGTGACCGGGGGGACCCAGTCATCGCCGCCGGCCCACAGGGTCCCGGGCAGCAGACTCAACACCAGGGCTCCTGCAAATACCATGCGCATTCGTCTTCTCCCTCGGTCAGCGGTTGATCATGAAGGTGGCGAAGTCGCCCTGTTCTTGTGCGGTGCAAGAGCGCCCCATCACCGTGTCGCAGTCCCGCGAGAAGCGCTTGTCGAACTGCTTGAGATCGGTGAACCGCTCCGGGTTGGCCGAGACCGCCATGGGGTCGATGGCCCGGCCGGTCTTAGCATGCTTGCCCGAGGTGCGTGGATCGCTGGTGTGGCAGGACGTGCATGAGGGCAACTCGGGATTAGTGGTGTGGCGCGCCGTGAACAGGGCTTCGCCGCGCTTGGCATCAAAGCCGCTGAAGCTCGGGTTTTCGGCCTTAGCCCGCTTGGTCAGTTCGGCAAGCAGACTTTGGTGGGCCTCGCCTGCCTGAGCGCCTGGGGCAAAGCCGGCAATTCCGAGGGCCAGCGCGCCGATCACCCCGACGCTGGCCGCCCCTTTGGCCACTCCCTTGGCCGAACGCCGGGCCAGCAGGCCAACAACGATGACCAGATGGGCGAGGACCACCCAGGGCATGATTTCACCCAACCACTCATGCGGCTTTTCCATCACCTTCAGCCAGTCGGCACCGATGCCGCTGAGGCCAGCCAGCCCCAAGGCTGCCACCAAGGCGACCGCCATCCACGGCCGCAGCAGGGTGTACACACTGGGACGGGTCCAGCGCTGGGCCTTGAGCTTCGCCAAGGGCGGCAGAGCCGGGCGACGCAAGGTGAGGGGACCCTTGGCCCACGGGCTGAGGGCTACGGCGAGGCGGGCAACTGCCAAGCCGGCGAACAGGTAGCCGGAAAACTGGTGCAAGGTGTAGGTATCCTCATCGGCGCTGAGGTAGGCGACCACCCCGGAGCCCAGAAGCCCGGCGTGCCAGACGCGCCAAACCTGAACGGGCCAGTTAGACGGAAGAAGACGCTGCATCAACGGGCTCATCGGACGTTCTCCTGACGGGGGGGGGAGGAGGGGGAGGAGGGCTGGAAGGGAACCGCAGACCAGGACCGGCCCCGATCGTCGTCATCATCGTCATGATCGCGATCCCGGTGGTGGTCGCGGCCCTCGCGACGCTCGTGCTCATCCCGACCCTTCCCGAACCGGTCCCCTTGGGCGGGGGCGCCGCTGCTTGGTGCGAGGTATCCGGTGTCCTGAGAGGCGGCGGCGGGGGCGGCCACAGGAGCGGGGGCGCTGGGCGTCTGGGCGTTGGCCGGGGTCACGAGGCTGGACCACGCCAGCGCGGCGGCGCCAATCACGGCGGTGGCTCCAACGCCTTGCAGGAAGATCTTGGTGAGCATCATCATCTCTCCGGGGTGTCTCTTGATGTCAGGGATCCTGCCATCCTCCCCGTGAACCCGTCGTGAGCCCCCCGTTCATTCTCGGTTCATGGACCCGAGCCCTAGTCTCCCTCTCAAGCGGCCCCCCCTTTTCCTAAGGACGGAGGGCCTGGGAGCCCGCCTCCCAGCCTCCCTGCTCTCAGGTCCCCCCCCCTTTTTTCTTCTGTTCATGAGCCATCCCCCACCCCCCCCTTTTTTKKAAAAGACGCGCTTTTCTAAAAAAGGGGGGGGATGGCTCAATCAATAAAAAGAAAGCGGAGGTCTGGAGGCGTCAGCCTCCAGGCGGGGCCCGGGGCGGCAGCCCCGTGTTGCCGAAGCAAAACACCCCCTCTACTCGGCGAGGAAGGCCCCGACGTCGGTGAAGGAGTCGGCCACTTTCCAGGCTCCGGCGGCGGTGAGGGCTTCGACCGGGTGGCTGCCCCAGGACACGCCGATGGGGCGCACGCCGGCGCGGCGCGCCATTTCGATGTCGTAGGTGGTATCCCCGATCATGACGGCGTGTTCGGCGTCTTGGCCCAGGGTGGCTAGGGTGTCTTGGATCATCCAGGGATCGGGCTTGCCCGGGCCGTCGTCGGCGGTGCGCACGCTCAGGAAGCGGGGGCCCAAGCCGTGGCGTTCGAGAAAGGCCAGCGCGCCCCGGCGTGACTTGCCGGTGGCGAGGGCCAGCAAGACGCCCTGCCGGTCGAGGCTGTCGAGAAGGTCGAGGGCGCCCGGGAACAAGGGCTCCTCGAAATCCGGCCGGGCGCGTCGCGTGAAAAAGGCCTCGCGATACGCCTCGGCCAGCCGGGCATGGCGCGCCGCGTCCGCGTCGGGCAGCAGGCGCTCCATGGTTTCCAGCAAGGACAAGCCAATGACGCCGCGCACCGCCGCCGCCGATGGGGCGGGAAGCCCCTCGGCGGCAAAGGCGTCGGTCATGGCGTTGATGATGTTGTGCTGGCTGTTGGCCAGCGTCCCATCGACGTCAAAAATGACCAGACGAACGGCCATCCCTCAGCCCTGCCGCTCGACCGCGACGGCCTTGACCGGCGGCGGGGCCAGACGGATGTGCAGTTCCTTGAGCTGCTTCTCGCTCACCGTGTTGGGGGCTTGCATCAAGAGGTCCTGGGCCTGCCCGTTCATCGGGAACAAGATGACCTCGCGGATGTTGGGTTCGTCGGCCAGCAGCATGACAATGCGGTCGATGCCCGGGGCCGAGCCACCATGCGGCGGGGCGCCAAACTTGAAGGCTCGCAGCATGCCACCAAAGCGCGCCTCGACTTCTTCTTGCGAATACCCGGCGATTTCAAAAGCCTTGTACATGATATCGGGCCGGTGGTTCCGAATGGCGCCCGAGGACAGCTCGATGCCATTGCACACGATGTCGTACTGGTAGGCCTTGATGTCGAGCGGGTTCATGGTCTCCAGGGCTTCCATTTCGCCCTGGGGCATGGAGAACGGGTTGTGGCTGAACTCGATCTGCCCGGTGTCTTCGTTCAGCTCGTACATCGGGAAGTCGATGGTCCAGCAGAAGCGGAACACCCCGGTCTCGCGCAGGCCCAGGTCGTCGCACAGGCGCTCGCGCACCTGACCGGCAAACTTGGCGGCCTTGGTGACCTTGTCGCAGGCAAAGAACACGGCATCGCCGGCCTTGAGGCCCAAGGCGGCACGGATGGCTTCGACCCGGTCGGCCTCCAGGTTCTTGGCGATCGGCCCCTTGGGACCGGCTTCCTCGTAGACCACGTAGCCCAGGCCACCGGCCCCGGTCTCGCGAGCCCACTCGTTCAGCTTATCGTACCAGCCGCGCGGCCGGCCGGCTGCGCCCGGCGCCGGAATGGCCCGCACCACGGCGCCGGCCTCGATCTGCCGCGCAAACAGGCCAAAGCCGCCAGCCCGGAAGGCCTCGGTCACGTCGGCGATGCGCAAGGGATTGCGCAGGTCGGGCTTGTCCGAGCCAAACTCCAGCATGGCTTGGTCGTAGGGAATGCGCGGGAACGGCGGCGGCGTCACCGCCCGGTCCTGGCCAAATTCCTCGAACACCCCGGCCAAGACAGGCTCAATGGCGGCGAAAACATCTTCCTGGGTGACAAAGCTCATCTCGAAATCGAGCTGATAAAACTCACCCGGCGAGCGGTCGGCGCGGCTGTCCTCGTCGCGGAAACACGGCGCGACCTGGAAGTATTTGTCGAAGCCGCTGACCATCAACAGCTGCTTGAACTGCTGCGGCGCCTGCGGCAGCGCATAGAACTTGCCCGGATGCAGGCGCGACGGCACCAGGAAGTCGCGTGCGCCCTCGGGGCTCGACGCCGTGAGAATCGGAGTTTGGTATTCCAGGAAGCCCTGGTCAGTCATGCGCCGGCGCAACGAGGAAATCACCTTGGAGCGCAACACCATGTTGGCGTGCACCTTCTCGCGGCGCAGGTCGAGGAAGCGATAGGTCAGGCGCAGGTCTTCCGGGAACTCCTGGTCGCCGGCCACCAGAATCGGCAGAACCTCGGCGGTCGAGAGCACCTCGGCCTCGCGGGCCCGCACCTCGACGGCGCCGGTGGCCAGCGTCGGGTTCACGGTTTCCGGCGTGCGCGCTACCACCACACCGGTGATGCTCACCACGCTTTCGACCCGCACCGCTTCGAGGGTGGGAAACACCAAGTCGGCGCTGTCGCACACCACCTGGGTGATGCCGTAGTGGTCGCGCAGGTCGATGAACAGCAGGCTGCCGTGGTCCCGCTTGCGGTGGACCCAGCCGGACAGCCGCACGGTCTCGCCCACCAACGCGGGGGCAGCCTGGGCACAGGTGTGGGAACGATAACGATGCATGGCTGGGGCCTTCCTGAAGTCCTGATTTGGTGCGGGAGGGGACACCCTTGCATGGCGTTTGTCAAGGGAACCGGGGGTCGGGAACGGAGGCATCGGGGCGGGGGGCGGGAGAAAGAAAAGAGGAAGGCTGGGGAGGCGAGCCTCCCCAGACCCCTCCAATCCCTTACCGCGACGGGCCAGCGGGAACGAGGGGTCTGGGGAGGCTCGCCTCCCCAGCCTTATTTTTCTCAGGCCACGGCCGCCAAGCGGTTGTAACGCGACCAGCGCAAGGTCATAAGCACGGCCACGACGCCAAGGCCGCTGGCTAAACCGATCCACACCCCCGGNGCCCCCCAGCCCACGCTGAAGGCTAGCACAGCCTGCCCGAGCCCCATCTGACCATCGGGGTGGGCGATGCACTAACCGATGTCGGCTTCCTCGCCCTGTGCGACATGGCCATGATGCCTAAGGACTCGCAGGTCCTGGCGTTTCTGCGGGCCGCCCTGGCGCGGGGGACACCATGAGCCGAGGGTTCAGCGGGAGTTACGACCCGGCCGATGTCACCTTCTTGCTCACACCGCTCCAGCCCCGTCTCGTGGACGTGGCCACCAAAGAAGCCTTGATCCAAGGCGGCGGCCATTATTCGGAGATGCTCTCGCCCGAAGCCCCGCCGACCCCCGCCCACCGGGAGGCCTTTCACGCCGCCTTGGCTCTGACCCGGGAGCGGGTGGGCCGCGATGTCGCGCGTCTGGCCCGGGCCCTGGCCGAGCGGCCTGGGAACGAGGTCGTGCTGGTCAGTCTGGCCCGCGCCGGCACCCCCCTTGGCATCTTGCTGCGCCGCGCCCTGGCCGCCCTGGACCGGCCGGTGGTCCACTACTCGGTCTCGATCCTGCGCGACCGAGGCCTGGACGCGGTGGCTCTGCGCCATATCCTGGCCCACCACCGCGCCCCGGATGTGGTGTTTGTCGATGGCTGGACGGGCAAGGGCACCATGGCGGGCGAACTGACGCGTGCGCTGGCCCGGGATCTGCCTTCCTTGGTTGGCGCCCCCCTGGCCGTGGTCTCGGACTTGGCCGGCGTGGCCGATCTGGCGGCCGGGGCCGATGACTATGTCATCCCCTGGGCGGTGCTTAATGGCATCGTCTCGGGGCTGGTCAGTCGCACGGTGCTCGACCCCAGCCTGGGGCCCGATGACTTCCACGGCTGCCTGCGCCTGGACGCGCTGGCGGCGGATGATCTATCGCGCTGGGTGGTGGATACCTTGACGCAAGACGTCCGGGCTGCCCTGCCCCACACCCCCAGCGCCGTCTGGCCCGAGACGGAGCGCCAACGGCTGGCCCTGGTCGCGGCGGCATTCCTGGCCCGCTGGCCCGAGCGCGATCGTCTGTTGATCAAGCCCGGGATCGGCGAGGCAACCCGGGCGCTGTTGCGCCGTGTGCCCGAGCGTTTGCTCGTCCAGGACCCGGCGCTCCCCGATACCCGCCACCTGATTGCCTTGGCTGAGGCACAGGGGGTGGCGGTGGAGGTCGAGAAAGCGATGCCTTATCGCGCTTGCGTTTTTGTCAAACCCCTGGGAGGCGGCGCCCCATGAGCCTTTCCCCCCTGGCGCTTGGAGCCAGCCTGTATGCCCCCGCCACTCGCCCGGACCTGCTGGCCGTTGCCAGCGGCCAGCGCCTGCCCGGCGTGCGCTCGGTGATTTTGTGCACCGAGGACAGCGTGCGCGAGGAGCATGTGGAAGCGGCCCTCGACACACTGGCCGCCACCTTGCGTCGGCTTGGTCCCGAGGGCCCCTTGCTGTTCATTCGCCCCCGCACCCTCGAGGTGTTGGCCCGCCTGCTGGCCCTGCCCGGGATCGAGCGGGTGCGCGGCTTCGTGCTGCCCAAGGCCACGCCTTCATTGGTGCAGGCCGCTGTTGCCTTGCTGCGTCCGGGCAGCGCCCACGTCTTGATGCCCACCTTGGAAACGGCCGAGGTGTTTGATCCCCAGGCGATGATTGCCCTGCGCCGCCTGTTGTCCCAGCCGGACTTGCGCCCGCGCATTCTGGCATTACGCATCGGCGGCAACGACTTGTTGAACCTGCTGGCCCTGCGCCGCCGCCCGGGGCGAACCCTGTATGACACGGCGCTGGGCCCGGTGGTGGCGTCGCTTGTCACCACCTTTCGGCCCCATGGCTTTGCCCTGACCGCCCCGGTGTTCGAGGACTTCGGCGACGTGGACACCTTGCGCGCCGAGGTCCGCCGCGACCTGGAGCATGGCCTGATCGGCAAAACGGCGATCCACCCCGCCCAGGTCGCCCTCATTGAGCGGGAGTACCGGGTGACGCGCTCCGAGGTAGCGATGGCACGTCGGGTTCTCGACGAAAATGCTCTGGCGGTCTTCCAGATCGAACGCGTGATGTGCGAACCTGCCACCCATACCGCCTGGGCCCGGCAGATTCTCGCGCAGGAAGCCCTCTATGGTCTGGTGGACATGCCGATGGTAGAGGGATCAGACCCGGTCTTGGGATAATGAAGAGAAGGCTGGGGAGGCGAGGCCTCCCCAGATCCCTCCATTCCTGGGACCTCCCCAGCCTTCCCTTTCCTTCAAGGACCCTATCCCTAGGCCTACTTGTGTTTTACGCGACGCCTCGCATACAAAGAGCTTCTTGATCAGCGCACAGAAGGAGCGGCGTCATGACGGCGGGAGCGGCACGGCCCACACGCACGGGCCAGGACACCGGGTCGGGCCTGCCCCTGGAACGCGAGCCCCAGGACGACACCTCTCTCCCCCAAGACCCCTCGCTGGACACCGACAAGGAAAACGAAGGGCAAACCGAGCCCTTCCCCGATCGCGATTTCGACCCCGGCTCGCCCTGGGCCGACACCCCGGAAGATCTGGTGATCTCGGGGCCGCAGGTCAGGTCGCAAACCCCGCCCCCGGCCGCCAAGAGACCACGGGGCTCGTTCCTGCGGCGCCCCATCGATCCCCTCCCGCTCGACGATCCCCCCGCCGCCCCGCCCCCCGAGGCCAAGCCGGCCAAAAACGCCAAACCGGCCGCCAAGGCCAACAAGGGACCGGTCAAGTTCCGTGAGGCCGATGACAACCGGGAGGCCAAGGGCTGCGCCACGGTCTTGGTGCTGATTTTGGTGGGCGTCGGCGGGTGGTTTTTGCTCAAGGACCACCTGGATTTTTCCGCCAAGTCCCTCCCCACACGCGACGAACCGCCCCCCCTGACCCACGTCGAGGCGCTTAAGAACAAGACGGCGGTGGACTACGAAGCCCAATCCAAAATGGTGCTGGGCCGCAAGCTCACCGCCCCACCGGAAGAGCCGCCGGCCGCCGCCCCTCCCCACGAACCGCGCGACCCCGGCCTCAAGGCCAGCGTGGCCGAGATGACCGCTGCGCCAGAGGCCACCAGCCTGGATGCAGTGATGAGCGCTCTTGCCGCGCAGGAAGTCTGTTACGAGGGGCGCAAGGCCCGGCGCGAACCGAGTTTGTATGGATTGGCGGGCGGGTTTGGCGTGTCCTTTGCCGACCCTGCGACCCCGGCCGGCCCGCCCCGTCTGGAGTTCATGCCGCCGACCGATGGCACCGCCGCCGTGCTGTATTACGCCAGCTTCAGCGAGGCGCCGATCAAGGGGTTTGAGGGCCGCGAAGCGCGCAGCGTGGCCAACGCGCCCCAGGCCATTTCCCGGGTCATCTTGTCGTGGGTGTCCGAAGTGGCCACCGGGACGTGTCGCTGACCAAGAGAAAGGCTGGGGAGGTGCGGCCTCCCCAGCCCCCTCGGGGCGGTTTTACTTTTCGCCAGCCCCATCGGGGCGGTTTTACTTTTCGAAGGAGATTTCAACCCGGCGGTTTTGGGCCTCGGCCACACCGCGCGGCGTGTTGACCGCCAAGCGCTCCTCGCCATAGGCCTCCAGGGTCATGACCTCGGCGGCGATGCCCCGCCGCACGAGGCTGCGGGCGACGGCTTCGGCGCGGCGCTGGGACAACAAAATGTTGGCCTCGGCCGAGCCGGTGGTGTCGGTGTGCCCCACGATCAGCAGGCGGGCCGGCCGTTCCTTGCGGAAGGCCTGGGCCACGCTATCCAAGAGCCGCTCGGACTCTTCCGACAAGACCACGCCGCCCTTGTCAAAATGAACCAGGGTCAGACCGGGCGCCTCCCCAGCCGGAGCTGCGGCCAGCGGAGCCGAGGTCTTGGGCAGGGCCCCAAGGGCGATCTGGAAATTCTGCTTGCACTCGTTGATGCGTTCGGGCTGGCGACCTTCCTCGGCCTCCTCTGCCCAGCAATCAAAGCTCACCTGCGCCTTGGCCGCCAGGGCGGGGGCCTGCTTGGCGCCCTCGGCCAAGACGGCGATCAGCTCGGCCCGGGCTTTTTCCAACTCGGCGTGATAAGCTTTCAGGTCGCGTTCGGCCAGTCGGGTGGGCTCGGGGGTTCGGCCGAGAGCGGCGGCGCGCGCCTTGCCGGTATAGTAGGCCACGGAGGACCAATCGCCGCCGCCTTGTTCGTACTCGGCGAGAGCCACATAGCCTTTCTGCAACTCAGCATCGAACGGACCACCCGCCGGGGCCAGCTTCGCCACACCCGCGTAATCCCAGGTCTCTGCGCAGGCGGTCAGGAGACCGACGGCAACGACGCTGACCGCAACCTTCCTCAGCATGCTCTCTCTTCCTTCCTTTCCGGGTGTCAGACACGCACCCCAAAAAAAAGCGTGGGACGCCAACGCCACCACGTTTTTCCCAACGACATTCTCCTGGCCGCCGTTTTCCTTCGTCAGGAACGGTGATGCAAGAGACCGAGATCCCCCCGTGCGTCGGGTTGAGGGAGCGTGCCTCCTCCTCCCCCAGGGAAAGGACTTCCCCCCCGGGCTAAACGGTCCTATATCGATGTCATGACACTTCTCGAGCCGCAAGGCCTTATACAGCAAAACGACACGCGGGTGAACCTTATCGGTCTGTCGCGGGAAGATTTAGGCGCCCTGTTGGCGCGCTGGGGCGAGAAGCCCTTTCGCGTCAAGCAGCTTTGGCACTGGATCTATCACCGTGGCGAGACCGATTTCGCCCGCATGACCAGCCTGGGCGGGGTTCTGCGCGAGCGCTTGCAGGCCGAATGCACGCTGACGCGCCCTACCATCGTGCGCACCCAACGCTCCCAGGACGGCACCATCAAGTGGCTGCTCCGCTTCACCGATGGCCAGGAAGCGGAGATGGTTTACATTCCCGAGGACGATCGGGGCGCGCTGTGCATCTCCTCGCAGGTGGGCTGCACCCTCACTTGCCGCTTTTGCCACACCGGGACCCAGCTTTTGGTGCGCAACCTCACCGCCGCCGAGGTGGTGGGCCAGGTGATGGTGGCGCGCGACACCTTCGACGAATGGCCCTCCCCCATTGACGAGTCACGCATGCTCTCCAACGTGGTCGTCATGGGCATGGGGGAACCGCTGTACAATTACGACGCTGTGGCCACGGCCTTGCGCATTATCATGGATGGCGAGGGCATTGCCCTGTCGCGCCGGCGCATCACCTTGTCCACCGCCGGGGTGGTGCCGTTGATCGCGCGCTGCGGCGATGAGTTGGGGATCAAACTGGCGGTCAGTCTCCATGCGCCGACCGATGCCCAGCGCAACGAGATCATGCCCATCAACCGCAAATACCCCCTGGCCGAGCTGATGGCGGCCTGCCGCGCCTATCCGGGGGCCAGTAATGCCCGGCGCATCACGTTTGAATATCTGATGCTCAAGGACTTCAACGATTCGGACGAGGATGCCCGGACCTTGATCGACTTGGTCGAGGGCGTGCCGTGCAAGTTCAACCTCATCGCCTTCAACCCCTGGCCCGGCGCCCCTTACCAAACGCCCTCGGTGGCGCGATTGGAGCGCTTTGCCGCGCTGTTGAACGATGCCGGCTACTCGGCCCCCATCCGCCTGCCGCGCGGGCGCGACATTCTGGCGGCGTGCGGCCAGTTGCGCAGTGACTCGCAGCGCGAGCGTCTAAGCCGCCACAAGGCTCGGCTCGCGGCTGGGCTGGCGGATGACCACGGGCTGGCTGATGACGACGCGGCTGCCACGTAGGAAAAGAAGGCTGGGGAGGCTTGCCTCCCCAGACCCCTCCCTTCCTTCTAGGGGGTGGGGCGTTGGTCGAGGGCAAAGGCCAGCGGCGTGCCCCAGCGCTCCAAGCGCACCACGGTGTGGTTGTTGGGGGTTGGCTGGGGGCAATAGAACTGGCTGGTGCCCAAGGTGAAGTCCGCTTCCTCGTCGCGGTCGATAGCGACGAGATACGGCGGGAAATAGTGATCGGCCGACGTGGGTTCGCCACACACCCACACTTTCCAGGGCTCCTTGGGATGATCCAGGCCCCGACGCTCCATTTCTTGGACAAACAAGGCGGTCAGTTCGCGCAAGGACGTGCCCCAGTATTCCAGCTCGAACTTTTGATAGGCACCCCGGACTCCCCCGGCGAACAGATTAAAGTCGATGTACTGATAGGGGTGCAGTCCCACCATGCGGCCGACCGGCAGCGAGAGCCCAAGGGACAGCACCGCGACCCCGGCCCAAACCGCCCGTCGCCCCCAGCCCCGTACCAACACCTCCAATCCCCGGTCCAGCACCAGAGCCGCCAAAACGGTAAGCGGCGGCACCATGAACAGGAAATGGCGGATGCCGTTATAGGCCACCGGCCGGGCGAGCATGGCGTAGAGCAGCGGCACCAAAACACACAGCGCCAGGAGAAGGCGCTGGCTCCCGCCGATGCTGCCCAGACTGCGCGGCTGCTGGACGGCATAGCCCACGCCCCACACGGCGGCGACCATAGCGGCAATGACGGTGATCTCGGGCAGCTTCAGCGCCAGCAAGGTGGGAAGATACGAGGCGGGCAAATCGGTGGTGGGGACAAGCAGGCCGTGAAACGGCAGGAGGGCGTAAAAGGGAAAGCGGGAAAAGACGTCCATCGCCTCAATGAGATGGGTCGGCCCCAAGGCAACCCAGGGCCACACCACGGCCATGACCAACGCAGCCACCGGCAGGGCCAGCAGCAACCGCCCAGCCATGCCCACGGCCTGCCCGAGGGCCCTGCCCCAGCGCCCCGGCCCGGCGTCACCCAGCGCCCGGGCGACCAAGGCGAGGACAAGGGGAGGCCCTAGAATCAAGCCGCCAATCCGGGTCCCCAGCATCAGCCCGAGCGCCAGTCCCAGCCCCCCGATCAACACAAAGGATGGGCGCGGCCAGTCGCGCAGAACGGCGCACATCGCCCAGACCACGGCGGCGGCGGCGGCGGCAAAGGGGATGTCTTTTGGATTGGCGAACATGTCGCCATACCAAGCCGGTGTGCAGGCCAGCAGGCCCAGGGCGATCAAGCCAACCCGCGCCCCCCCGACAAGGCGGGCCAGCCGCCACGTCACCGCCAGCCCGATCACGCCGACCCCCGCCCCCAACGCATGGCGCAGATCATAGACATCGCCGGGCACAAGACGGGACAGCAGGGCAGCCAGCATATCGAAGGCCCCGCCGTAATAATGAAGATTGGAAAAGAGGAAGGCACTATGATCCTTAAATCCGGATTCATAGTATCGCAACAAGTAAAACCCATACGCTTTTTGGACAGGTTCGTCCCAGGAGATGCCGTACTGCCCCGAGGTTGCCAGGGCAAGACAGAGAAGGCCAGTCAACAGAAGAAGCGCACCCCTGTCCAACCAGCGCTCGACAACAGGACCCATATCAGGTTTCACATCCCACAAACAACCGGCGCGATACGGTGTAGTTCCAGAAGAAGCCGGCAAGAATAGCCAGTCCCTTGGCGGCCAGCACGGGCAGCACCAAGGAGGCGGCCATCAACACCACGGTGCTGATCCCCAGCCCCCCGCCATTGGCCAGGACAAAAATCATGGCCTGACGCCACGACGGCGTGAAGCCCCCCGACCGACCGGCGCCGCGAAAGGTCCAAAGGCCATTGAGAAAGTAGCTGTTGGTCACGCCGACCGCAAACCCGGCGACATTCGCCAAGGGCAAGGACACCCCAGCTTGAGAGTGGAGCGTCAGGAAGACCGCAAGGTCCAAGCCAGTATTCACAACGCCGACGAGGCCAAACCGGATGAGGTCGAGCCAGCGCCCGGGAATCACCGGGATCCCCCCGCGGCCCCGGGTCACGAAACGGCCACTCCCCGGCGCTCGGCGTTGTCGCGCTCCGCGTCCCCCGGCGAGACCTCCCCGGCAGCGGCCCACCGTCCGCTTAAGACAGCGGCACCGGGATCGCGCCCTTTCTCGTCCTCGGTGGGGGGCGCCAGGGGATCGAGGTCCTCGGCCACCAGGAACAAGGGACGCTGTTTGACCTCGGTAAAGACCCGTCCCAGATACTCGCCAATGATGCCAAGGCCGATCAGTTGGACGCCGGCAAAAAAGGTGATGGCGATGATCAGGGAAGGAAAGCCCGGAAGATCCACCCCATACAGCAAGGTGCGGATGAGAAAATGGGCCGCATAAATCAGGGCGCACAGCGAAACGGCAGTCCCGACATACGTCCACATGCGCAAGGGCAGCGTACTGAATGCCGTAATGGCATCAACGGCAAAGCGCCATAGCGCCCCCAGCCGCCAGCCCGAGGTCCCGCCAGCCCGTTCCCCGACCTCGAACGGCACAGCCAAGGAGCGAAAGCCGATCCAGGCATACAGCCCTTTGGTAAAACGCGTGCGTTCCACCAAGGTGTTGAGGGCATCGACGGCGCGGCGGTCCATCAACCGGAAGTCCCCCGCCCCGGCCGGCAAGTGGGTTTGGGAAATCGCCGCGAACACGCGATAAAAGCTGCGCGCCGCCCAACGCCGCAGCCACGTGTCAGTCTTTCGGCTGGTCCGCTGCCCGAAAACCACCGGCCAGCCCTCCCGCCAGTGCTGAACGAAGGCTTCGATCAGCTCAGGTGGATGTTGCAAGTCCGCATCCATCAAGACGACCGCCTGACCGCGCGCACGCTGCAAGCCGGCAGCCAGCGCCGCTTCCTTGCCAAAGTTGCGCGAGAGGGCAACAACGCGCACCCGTGGCTCCCGCAGGCGCAAGGCCTTGAGGCGTTCCAAGGTGTCATCGGTGCTCCCATCATCGACACACACGATCTCGGCCGGTTCTCCCACACGATCGAGAACGGGGGAGAGGCGGGCGAACAGGGCTTCCAGGGAAAGAGACTCGTTGTGCATGGGCACAACGACCGACACGACGCAGGCTCTTGTCATGATGGTCCCACGGACGAGAAGCACAACCAAAGTCCCAAGCCCTCTTCGTACCTTGCGCCGCCTCGGGGGACAAGATAAATGCGGGAGCACCGCCGGAAGCCCCCCCCATGCTTTCGCCCCATGACTCGGGGGACCTTGGGAGGCCGCCCCTGCGCGGCTTTTCCTCCCCCCTCGCCCCTGACAAGGGCACGCCCGACGCCCGCATCATGAAAGGAGGCCGGTCATGCCTACCGCACGCCATCTTGTTGTATCCGCGGACGACTACGGGCTGGCCGACAGCGTCAGCGACACCATCCGGGCCCTGATCGCCGACGGACGCCTGAGCGCCACCGGCTGCATGTGCGTGTTTCCCGACTGGCCGCGCCACGCCCGCGCCCTCGACGGCTTCGACCGATGGGCCGACCTGGGCTTGCATCTGACCCTGACCGATCACACGCCCCTGACCAAGTGCCCCCGACTCGCGCCGGGCGGGCGCTTCCCCCCCTTGACACAGTTGGTACGGGCCTGCCTGACGGGACAGCTTCCCCAAAACGAGGTCCAAGGCGAGATCCAAGCCCAGATCGACGCTTTCGCCCAGGCACGCGGCCATCTGCCCCACTTCATCGATGGACACCACCACGTTCATGGCTTCCCGGGGGTGGCTCGGGCCCTTTTGACGGTGGCCGGGGCCGATCTAGCGGCGGGACGGCTGTGGATCCGCGATTGCTGGGAGCAAACCAACCGAATAATCCGCCGGCGCGTGGCGCTGCCCCGGGCCCTGATGATCCGGGGGCTCACGACGCCCCTGCACCAAGCGATTGTCCGGCAGGCCTTGCCGGCCAACCAGGGTTTTACAGGGGTCCATGGGTTTCGTCCCGAGACCGACTATGGCGGGCTATTTCGCCGATTTTTGATCGGGGCAGACTCGGGGACCCTGATCGGCTGCCACCCGGGGCGGGTGGATGCGAGCCTGCGGGCACGCGACTCCTTGACCACGGCCCGCGAACAGGAAGCGGCGTACTTCGCCAGTTCCCAGTATCTCCAGGATCTGGCGACGGCGGGGGTCCGCTTGGCCCGTCCCCGTGCGTGTTGGGGGCCGGCAGAGGGCGCGCCGACGGCGGAGCAGCGGGGAGAAAAAGGGGAAGCCCCCCCGGCTGCCCCTGGACAGCGGGCCAAGGCTCCCCCATCTTGAATGGGTCTTAAATAAGGCGCGCGGGAGGGGCTGGCATGGCGCTCGACAGGACCGCGACAACCTACACGGACCTTGTTCGCGGGTTCGCCTGGACCATCCCCGAATATTACAACATCGGCGTGGATGTCTGCGACCGCCACGCCCTCAGTCCCGCCCGCGCCAACAATCCGGCCGTGATCGCCGAAAACGATCGGGGCCAGATAACCACCATGACCTTTGCCCGCCTTAAAACAGGCTCGGATCGCTTGGCCAACGCCCTGCGCGGCCTGGGCATCAACAAGGGCGACCGGGTGGCCGTGCTCCTCCCCCAGCGCCCCGAGACCCTTCTCACGCTGATCGCCCTTTTCAAGGTGGGGGCGGTGGCGGTCCCTTTGTACTCCCTGTTCGGGGCCGAAGCGTTGGCTTGGCGTCTCATTGACGCCGGCGCCGAAGTGGTGGTGACTGACAGCGTCGGCGCCCAACGGGTCTTGGATCTCGCCCTCCCCACAACGCCCGCCGTCATCTCGGTCGATGCCGACGCGCCGGCCGGCGTGCGTCGTCTCGACGAGTTGTTGACCCGGGCCACCGAGTACGCCGCAGCCGCCGACACCTTGGCCGATGACCCCGCCTTGCTCCTGTACACCTCCGGGACCACCGGTACCCCGCGGGGCGCCTTGCTGGCGCAACGCACCCTTCTTGCCCATCTCCCCGGGGTCGAACTTCCTCACGGGTTCCTACCCCACCCCGATGACCTGTTCTGGACTCCCACGGACTGGGCGTGGATCGGCGGTCTTCTCAACCTGATTTTGCCAGCCTTGTACCATGGCATTCCTGTTCTCGCCTGCCGGGGCAACCGCTTTGACCCCGAGGCCGCCCTGGCCCTGATGGCTCGCCATCGGGTCCGCAATGCCTTCCTGCCGCCCACGGCCTTACGGCTTTTGCGCCAGCTTCCCCCCGAGCGGGTACGCGGGGTGTGCACGCTGCGTTCGATCGCTGCCGGAGGCGAGCCCCTGGGGCCTTCCCTGCTCGACTGGGGCCGCGACACGTTGGGCGTGACCATCAACGAAGTCTACGGCCAAACCGAGTGCAACATCGTCATCTGCAATTCCCACGGACTCTTTCCGGTCCGGCCAGGATCCATGGGACGAACCGTCCCTGGCCATCGCGTGGCCATCATTGATGAGCACGGCCAGGAACTCCCCCCGGGCCACCTGGGCAAAATTGCCATCCATCGTCCCGACCCGGCCATGTTCCTAGGGTACTGGAACAATCCTGAGGCGACCGCCGAAAAGTTTGTGGGGGATTGGATGATCACGGGCGACGTCGGACGTCAGGACGCGGATGGGTACTTCTGGTTTGTGGCCCGTGAAGACGACGTGATTATTTCTTCGGGCTATCGCATCAGCCCGGCCGAACTCGAGGATGTGCTGGGACGCCATCCGGCGGTGGCCCAGGTTGCCGTCATCGGGGTCCCGGATACCGCCCGAGGCTCGGTGGTCAAGGCTTTCGTCGTTCCGCGCGACCTCTCCATCCTGGACACCCCTCTTGGCCGGGCCGGCCTCGCCCGCGACATTCAAGACCACGCGCGCAGCCGCTATGCCGCCCACGCCTATCCCCGTCAGGTGGAGTTTCTGGAAGCCTTGCCCACCTCGGCCACCGGCAAAATCCGCCGGCGTGAGTTGCGGCAGCAGGGGGGATGAACCGGAGATGAACGGTGCTCTCACAAAGGGTTCATGCCCCGCGTCCTAGGGTGAGCCGGTGGTTCCCCTTCATAGGAGGCTTGCATGACCTCATCCTCTTCCACCGACACTCTCACCGTCTGGGATCCGGTGGTCCGTCTGGGCCATTGGATGCTGGTGGCCTGTTTTTGCCGCCGCCTATCTCACCGAAGACGATGCCTTGAAACTGCACACCATGGCGGGCTATCTGATCGCCACGGTCGTGATCTTTCGCGTGGTCTGGGGGTTCATCGGCCCGCAGCACGCCCGCTTCAGCGATTTCGTGAAGGGGCCGGGCGCCGTGTTAGGCTACCTGGGGGGCTTGACCCAGGGCAAGAGCCCTCGGTACGTGGGTCACAACCCGGCCGGGGGCGCCATGGCCGTGGCGCTGCTGGCCTGTCTCGCCGCCACGGTTTACACCGGGATGGTGGTGCTGGCCGAGGAAAAGCACCAAGGCCCCCTCGCCCCCTTCTATGCCCAGCCGGCGGCGGCCAGCGTGTCGATCATTCCCGAGGCCCGGGCCGACGATGACGACCATCGAAGCAAGGACAGCCGGGGCAAGCACGGCAAGGAAAGCGCGATGGAAGAGACGCACGAGTTTTTTGCCAACCTCACCTTGGTGCTCATCGGGTTTCACCTGATCGGGGTTGTCAGTTCCAGCCTCGCCCACCGGGAAAACTTGGTGCAAGCCATGATTACTGGGACGAAAAAGCCCTAAAACAAAGAAAGGCTGGGGAGGCGAGCCTCCCCACGACCCCTCGGATCCTTAAGCGCCGCAGCACTTTTTGTATTTTTTTCCTTGAGCCGCAGGGACAAGGGTCGTTGCGCCCGACGCTGGCGACCCGGCGCGGTGGTGCCTTGGGATTGACCTCGCCGCCGCTCACCCGCCACTGGCCGTCCACCCGAGTGAAAAAAGCGCGCTCGTGGTGCAGGCAGGTCTGACCATTTAAGCGAAAACGCGCCACATACTCGACCACACCGTCGTCATCGTCGGGGCCGCCGGCCTCGGTGGCACGGACATCCAGGCCGTCCCAGCGGGCCTGGGCCGAGACGGTCCGCGCTTCCTCGGGGTCGATGTCCTGGCGGGCCTCCTCGGTCATGGTGCGCAGCAGATAGTCAATATCCCCGCGACAATATGCCGTATAGCGCGACCGCATCAAAGCCTCGGCGGTCGGCGCGGGAGCGCCCGCCAGCAACGCCCCGCAACATGCCTGATCCGTCAGGCCCGATCCGCATGGGCAATGGGTCATGGGTGCCCTCCTCTTCCCGGTATCGGTGTGTTCCGAAAGGGGGTGCCATACGCTCTTGGCGCCCCGAAGGAAAGCAAAAGCATGCCGTTTTCCCACGAAAATCGACAGAGCGCCCCCACCCGGCCTTTCGTTGGCCCTCCCTTTGGCTTACCTTAGAGGGTGGGATCCGGCGGGTTTGTTGGTCCCCGGGAAGACGCTCATGGATACCACGCGCGGACGGTCGTCGTCCCCTCTCCTTAGCTATTTCAGCGCCGCCACCATCGGTATTGTCGTGGTCCTTGGGCTGGGCGAAATCCTTTACGACTACACCCAAACCCGCCAGCATGCCTTCCAGGATCTCGACACCTTGGCCCATATCGCCGCCGAAAGCGTGGGCGACCATGTGCGGGCCATCGACACCATGCTGATCGACGTCGATCGCCAAGCCCTGGACGCCGCGACCACCGGCCGCGAGCAGGCGTTCTTGTCCTACATGATGGCCCGGGCCGAGCAGCAAGGCGAAGTGCGCACCTTGTCGGTCACCGATGCCAACGGCCTGTTTCGTTTCACCACCCGGCCTGAGCTCCAGGCCTTCGACGCCAGCCAGCGCCCCTACTACACCGCCCCTCGCGACGCGGCCAACCGCGGCGGATTGTTTCTGCAAGGGCCGCTCGTCACCTCGACCGGCGCGGTAGTGGTGTTTGCCTCGCGGGCCCGCACCGCCCCGGGCGCATCGGGAACGTGGGCGGGGGTGGTGGTGGCCTCCCTGCCGCCGCCCATTTTTACCGATATCCTGACAACCGTCGCCAAGCCTGGTGGTTTTTCCCTCCTGATGGGCCAGGATGGCACCATGATCTCCCACGTGCCCGATCAGGCCGGCCATGTGGGCAAGCGGCTGCCGTGGCCCGACACACTCAGCACCCATCTCGCGTCGCACGGCGGCCCCACCCATGCCACGGTCCCCCTGGAGGATGGGACAATGGCGCTGTTGAGCCTGGAAACCACCCCTTACTCGGCATTGGTGGTGGCGGCAGGTATCAGGGAAGACGACGTGTTCCGGCCCTGGGTGCACGAGAGCATCATCAAGGCCGGCGCACTGGGGTTGCTGGCCCTGCTGGCGATCTTGACCTTGCGGCGCATCTCCCACCACGAAGTCGCCCTGGTCAACGAGCGCAACTTTGCCCGGCAGGTGGTCGAGAGCGCCAACGTCTTGGTGGTGGGAATCGACCGGGACGCCCGGGTCCGCCTGTTCAACGAGGCGGCGGAAAAACTCACCGGGTACTGCCGTGCCGACGTGCAGGGGCAGCCCTGGTTCGACCGCGTGCTGCCTCCCGACAGCGCCGCCGTGGCCCATGCCCGGTTCCAGGCCTACTTGGCGGGAACAGCCCCCCTGCCGCGTCAAGTCGATGCCCCCCTCATCACCCGCAAGGGAGAAGAGCGCCTGCTGTCGTGGAGCATCAGCGCCATCGACGGCCAGACAATTGTAGCCCTGGCCTTTGGCATGGACATGACCGACCGGCTGCGCGCCGAGGCGGCCTTGTCCCTGGCGCGCCAGGCTGCCGAGAGCGCCAGCCGGGCCAAGAGCGCGTTCCTGGCCAACATGAGTCACGAGATCCGCACCCCCCTTAATGCCATTTTAGGCTTTGCCCACCTGCTGGAGCGCTCGGCTCTAGATTCCGACCAGCGCGAGGGGGTGGCCCGCATCACCCAGGCGGGCCGGACCTTGTTGTCCATTGTCAATGACATCTTGGATTTCTCCCGGGCCGAGTCGGGACGCCTCACCTTAGAACATATCCCCTTCGCCCTGGAGGAGGTCCTGGATGCGGTCGGCACCTTGATGTCGGTCAACGCCGGCACCAAGGACCTGGAACTGGTGATCGCCACCGCCCCCGATGTCCCCACGGCCTTGATCGGCGACCCCTTGCGCTTGCAACAAATCCTCATCAACCTGACCGGCAACGCCCTCAAGTTCACCGACCACGGCGACGTGACCTTGCGGGTCGAACGCTCGGGCCAGACCGAAACCCGGGTTCGCCTGCGTCTTAGCGTCCGTGACACGGGCATTGGCATCCCGGCCGATGCCCTGCCCACCCTCTTTAACGCCTTCACCCAAGCCGACACCTCAACGACACGACGTTTTGGCGGCTCGGGCCTGGGGCTCGCCATCACGCGGCGTCTGGTCGAACTCATGGAGGGTACCTTGGGGGTGGAAAGCCAGTCGGGCCGGGGCAGCCTGTTTTGGGTCGATCTGCCCTTCGAGGTCCGCCGTCAACCCGTCTTATGGCGCGTCGTACAACTGGACCGATCCTAGCGAGGTAGAGAAGACACTTGGCGGCGCCGCTGTAGTTGATGAGAGGCCAGCGTACCGCGAACATAGCGTGACGTTCGAGGCGCTAACTGACGCAGAAGCTTTTGGTAAAATCGAAGAAATTCAACGCCGGCTAGGTGTTAGTGGAGAGCTGGTTCTGCTTCCAGACGTAGACGATATTGCCAGGGCGCATAAACGCAACATTTTTTGTCGGTTAAAACCGTCTCCTGTCGAATTTAATATTTACGGCCGCCAAAAAACGTCTTTTACATTTGAGGAGGTAGTTGGATGAGTATAAATCAAGCAGATATTGACCGCCTAAAAGACCGCACCGGTGCTGACTACACAAACGGTCTCCACCGGCAAAATTTTATTCCAGACTTGCAAGCTGCCGCTCGCCTGGGGCAAGGCGTGGCGGAGGCCGCCGTCAGCGTGGCTACGTCGGCCTCGACCGCTACTACCAAAGCGGCCGAGGCCGCAGCGTCCGCTCAAGCCGCCGCTGCGTCGGTTGCAGCGGCAGGGCTCCCCCCCACGCTTGGTCCAGCCGGATCAGTCCTGACCAGCACGGGCACCGGCGCCGTGTGGCGCTACGATCCAGAGGATGACCCGGCCGCCCAAGTGATCGGCGTCGCCCTTGTGGCGACGGGCGGCGGCACCGGTACTTGGGCACGGGTGGACAAGGGCGGCAACACTCTGTCGGGCAGCGATTACGCCCAGGGGGGCGCGGCATTCAACGCGCATCCCGTGTGGGGTGGGATGGTCCCTGCGACCCTGGACGGCCAGCTCATGGTCCGCGTCCCCGCGTTCTACTATCGCGTGGCCCCGGCCCCAACGGGCAGCGCACAGGCCGGGAAGACCTGTTGGTGGATCAGCGATCGCCCCCTGGATGGCTTTGTGCTCCATCCGGCTTTTTACAAGGATGGCGCGCCGGTCAATCAGTTTTGGGTTGGCAAGTATCAAGGCAGCGACAGCGGCGGCACCAAAGTGGCTTCTGTGGCTGGGGTTATGCCACTAACCAATATCTCCTTCACCGATTACCAAGCCCGATGCGCTGCCCGCAACACGGGGGGTGTGACGGGTTTCATGCTGTGGTCGGTCTACCAGTGGGCGGCCCTGCAGATGTTGGCCGTTGTCGAAATGGCCAGCACGGAAAGTCAAGGCCTCTTGGGCTCCGGCCGGGTGGCCGAGGGGGGTGTCGCCGCTGTGGACGCCGCCGACGTCGCGAGCGCGACCTATCGGGGCATCGTCGGGCTGTGGGGAAATGTGTGGCAGTACTGCGACGGTATACGCGTTCAGGCATCGTCGGGTGTCCTCTCTGTGTGGGACCGTCAGGGCAACAAAGCGTGGGTGGACACCGGGACGGCGCGGGCCGCCTCAGGGTACCCCGTCAGCTTTTTTTCCCACGCCGGCGCAGCCCACAATTTTCGCGACCTATTTTTGCCCGCTACAGTGACCGATACCGCCAACCTCGCGAGCGTGCCCGATTACACCCTGAGCACGTCAAGTGCGGCCCTGGAACGGATCGCAGCGTGTGGCGGCACCTATAGCACCGGGTCCGCCGCTGGGTTGTGGGCGGTGGCCCTCACTGAGTCCGACACCACCTTCTACGCCAACACCGGCGGCCGCCTGGCCAAGGTGTGAGGAGGACACATGTACGCGACTGCTAAAGGCGCCATTATCGAAGCTTTACCGCCCGATTTGGCTGACTCCAGCGACGACACCCTAGCCGGCCACGGAATCTACCACGTGCGCGAAAGCACCCTGGCGTCTTTCGATTCGGCCACGCAGGCCCTGACCATGGACGGCGCCGCTTGGGGATATCTGATCTTCAAGCCGATGCCGCAAAACGGCCCGACCGTCTCGATGTCCGAAGCCATGGCCGAGATCAACGGGCCTCCTTGCCCTCGGTGCCCGACTTCGGTGGGGTCGGAGCCTCGCTGCGCACCCGCCTGCGCGCGCTCGGCGACAAGATGGCCCAGTCCGACCAGGAAAAGGCCGCGCGGCGCGCCGAGGCCGACGCCCAAACCGAAGCCCAGCAAGAAACCGACGCCGCCGCCACCAGCCTGTCGGGCAAACTGTTCCCCTCACACCTGATCTTCAAGCCGATGCCCGAGAACGGCCCGACCGTCTCGGTCTCCCAGACCATGGCCGAAATTCGCCAAAGCCTGGGCGGCAAGGTCGATGCCGAGGGCCAGCCCCTGGCCCTGGCCATCGCCCGCAAGGCGTTCCCGGCCCACATCATCTTCAAGAAGCAGGTCGAGCAACTGCGCAAGCTGAAGGAAGACGACACCCCGGCCCAGGACACCAAGGCACCGGACGCGGTAACAGACCGAGGGGTCTGGGGAGGCCGAGCCTCCCCAGCCTTTCCTTGACAGACACCCCCGCAGGGTTTTACCTGGGCCTTGATTCCCGATCATCGGGATCCCTGAAGTCTCGAGGGTTTATGTTGGAGTCGGCGGGAACGCGCTGACGGTTTCGCTTCGGCGAAGCCGGTCATGGCCTAGAAGGATCAACCGTGTTCAGCAAGGACACGGGCATCTCTAGGCTTGTGCGTTTTTTGCTCAGGCTTTCGCCATCATGAACCTTTCCAAAAACGAGCAGCGCGTGCTGCACGTCCTGGCCCAGGGCGGGCTTATCCAAATCGTGCGTGATGATGACGGGACCCTTCTCGCGGTCGATTGCGTGACTCGGGATGGTCTGTTGTTGGGTAATTGCACCGTCGAGGTGTTTCGGGCCCTCAAGCGCAAGCGCCTGATCGGCTCCCACAACGGCGGCCCCTACCGCCTTTTGCGCTCCGGCCGCGTCGCGGTACGGTCCCAGCCCGATAATCGGTAGGAAAGGCTGGGGAGGCGCGACCTCCCCAGACCCCTCGATTCCTTAAGTGCCGATCCCGTTGAGCAAGGCCCGGGCGGCGTGGCTGAGGGTGCGGGCCGGGTGGTGGAGGCTGGAGAAGGCGCGGTCGGGAAGGGTGTAGCGGGCGCGGACCAGTAAGCCAGCCTCGAGACCGGCAGCGGCGACCGAGGCCGAAAGGGCGGTGGCGCCGAAACCGGCTTCGACGGCGGCGCGCACGGCCTCGTTGGACGGCAAGACCATCCCCACGGTCGGCGCCGTGATTCCAAGATCGGTGAGCGCCGCCTCAAACACCGCGCGGGTGCCGGAGCCGGATTCGCGCAAGACCCACACGGCGTCGCGCAGGTCGGTGGGGGTCAGGGAGCGGCCGTCGGCCCAGGGGTGGCAAGGCGCGACAACGATGACCAATTGGTCGCGAGCCACCGGGGTGGCCACAAGGTCGGTACGCTCCAACGCGCCCTCGATAAAGCCAAGATCGGCCGCGCCCTCGGCGACGGCGGCGGCGACACCGGCGGTGTTGGCGACGGTCAGCGCAAGGGTCAGGCCGGGCGAGGCCAGCCGCAAGGCCACCAGATGGCGGGGCAGCCAGTAACCGGCAATGGTCTGACTGGCGGCGATCCGCAGGGTCCCGCGCCGCAGCCCGGCGAGTTCGGCCAGGGCCCGATCGGCGGCGTCGGCCTGGGCGAGGACCTGCCGGGCCTCGATTAAAAACACGCGCCCCGCCTCGGTCAACACCACGCGCCGCCCCAGCCGATCAAACAACCGCACCCCGTGACGCGCCTCCAAGGTGGCGATGGCATGGCTGGCCGCCGACTGGGCCAGATTGAGTGCGGCCGCCCCCTGGGTGACGTTCTGCCGCTCGGCCACCGCCACAAACACCCGCAACTGATCGAGCGTCATCCCCCTCTCCTTATGAATAAAACCGATCACCCTTACCACAAACCCCCATTGGATCGATCACCCCTCCCCCGGCTAAACCCAGGGAAGGAAGGCTGGGGAGGCCCCGCCTCCCCAGCCTTCCTTTTCCTTCCTTTCCCTGGAGCCCCCCATGCCCTCCCTCACCCGCTCCTTCACCCCCAACTGGTTCGCCGTAACCATGGGAACCGGCGTCCTCGCCCTGGTCTGGCCGCAACTGCCCTGGCCGCTGCCCGATGCCTTTGCCGTGGGCCGGGTCCTATGGGGCGTGGCCCTTGTCTTGTTCTGCGTGTTCAGCCTGCTCTACGCCGCCCGTTGGCTGCTGTACCGGCGCGAGGCCCGCGCCGTGTTGCACGATCCCGTGGGCTCCTTGTTCCTGGGAACCATCCCGATGGGCCTGGCAACGGTGGTCAACGGCTTTTTGGTGTTTGGCGTGCCGCTGTGGGGCGAGACGGCGGTGGCGGTGGCGCGAGTCTTGTGGGGGCTCGATGTGCTCCTGGCCCTGGCCTGCGGCCTGGGGGTGCCTTACCTGATGTTCACCCGCCAGCAGCACCGCTTGGAGGTGATGACCGCTGCGTGGCTGCTGCCGATCGTGGCGGCCGAGGTGGCGGCGGCCAGCGGCGGCTTGCTGGCGCCGTTTCTGACGCCCGAGGCGGGGACGGCGGTTTTGGTGGGCTGCTATGTGTTGTGGGCGTTTTCGGTGCCGCTGGCCTTGTCGGTGCTGGTGATCTTGGTGCTGCGGCTGGTGCTGCACAAGCTGCCGGAACGGACCATGGCGGCGACGGGGTGGCTGGCGCTGGGGCCGATTGGCACGGGGGCGTTGGGACTGCTGGTGCTGGGCAACGCGGCGCCCTCGGTGTGCCAGACGACCTTGCCGATGCTGGCCGAGGTGGCGCCGGGCCTGGGTTTGGTGGGCGGCTTGGTGTTGTGGGGCTATGGGGCGTGGTGGCTGCTGCTGGCGATGCTGAAGACCGGGCATTATTTGCGCCAGGGCCTGCCGTTCACCATGGGCTGGTGGGGCTTTACCTTTCCGCTCGGGGTTTACACCCTGGCGACCCTGGCTCTGGCCCGGGCGACCGACCTTGCGGGATTCGCCTGGGCCGGCCAGGGCCTGGGGCTGATGCTGGCGGGGATCTGGGCGGTAGTGAGCGGTGCCACGCTCCTGGATGTTGCACGCAAGGTGAGAGCGGCGCGCCCCTCGGTGGCGGTGCTTGCCCCGTAGAGCCTCGGGGACGCCGCAAAGAGAGGGCAGAATCGGAGGAGACCCCGCCTCCCCGGCCTTCTCTTTGCGGTTCCTTATATGCTACTTTATGAAACTACCCGCCTTTGCCCGCCGTCAACTGTCGCAAAACGAGAAAAACCACAAGAACAGCCTCCTGATCCATGCCTTTCCGGGCCAAAACGCCGGAAAGTCACGGCACACCCGTTGACCCGAGGGCAAACTGCGTATACCTCACCAGCGCAATTCCGGGCACGACGCCTCGCGGCGTCGCCTTTTTCGCGCCCCACCGTGGGGGCGACCGGGCCTTTGTCCCGCACGGCGCCGGCGTGCCCCCCCCTCTTTGCCCCGTGGAGACAACGGCGCGTGGATACATCTGCCTATAAACGCATGGGGTCGGGTGGTACCCCGACCTTGACCATCCGCCCGGCGACGGCGGGGGACATCGAGCCGGTCGTGAGTCTCGATGCCCAGATTACCGCTGTTTCCAAACCCGAGTATTGGCGTGATCTTTTTGGGCGCTATGGCACCCAGGAGGCCGGCCGGCATTTCCTGGTCGCCATGCTCGACAACACCTTGGCCGGTTTTATCATCGGCGAGGTCCGCGCCTGGGAGTTCGGCTCGCCGCCGTGCGGCTGGGTTTTTGCACTGACCGTGGATCCCGAGGGCCGGCTGCGCGGCGTGGGCACCAACTTGTTCGAGGCCATCTGCGGGCGCTTTCGCGACGAAGGCGTGACCAAGATCCGCACGATGGTTTCCAAGAACGGCGACGCCAAGACCTTGATGTCTTTCTTTCGCAGCCAGGGCATGATGGCCGGGCCCTTCATCGAGTTGGAGAAGGACCTCGCCCCATGAAACTCCAGATGTCGACCCGCTACGCCTTGTATGCGGTGATGGAACTGGCGGCGCGCCCCGAGCAGCAGGTCTCGGCCGCCGAGATCGCCGAGAAATACGGCATCTCCTCCAATCACTTGGCGAAGGTGCTGCGGACCTTGGGCCGCGCCGGTCTGGTGGAGGCGGTGCGCGGCATGGGCGGGGGCTACCGGTTGGCCAGCGACGCCAAGCGAATTACCTTGCTCGACATCATCGCGCTGTTCGAGCCGATCGGCTCGAAAACCTCCGGGACCCGGGAAGCCGGGGACACCACGGCCGAGGGGCAGGCTTTGCGCCGCGTGCTGTGGGAGATTGAGGACATGGAGCGCGCGACCTTGGAGTCGATTTCGCTCACTACCATGCTGAAGCTGGTGCGGCCTGTCGAAGTGCTCGATCCGCCGCCGCCGCCGTTGCGCCGGCCTGGGGTGGTCGTCGCCTGACGACGTGAAAGCAAGGCTGGGGAGGCTGGCCTCCCCAGACCCCTCCGTTCCTGGGATATACCTCGCCCGATGGGCCTGCAGGACTGTGGGGTCTGAGGAGGCCAGCCTCCCCAGCCTTCCCTTTAGTTTTTTCACTCCAAAACCAGCAGCTTGATCGCAATGCTGGCCATAATAACGGCAATCACCGCCTCCAAGCCACGCCAGCACGCCGGCGAGGCCAGCCAGCGGCGCAGGAAGCGCGCCCCAAATCCCAGCGCAAAAAAGAACACAAACGACGCCGTGACCGCCCCGGCGCCAAACCACGGCTCGTCTCCGGGAAAACGGGTCGAGAGCGTACCCAGCAAAACCACGGTGTCGAGATAGACATGCGGGTTGAGCCAGGTCAGGGCGAGGCAGGTGGCCAGGGTTCGCCCCAGTGGCGCCGGCGTGTCGGACGCCAAAGCCAACGCCGCCGCCGGCCCGAGGGCGCGGCGCAGACTGAGCGCGCCATACCACAGCAAGAACGCCGCGCCGCCGTAACGCAGCACCGGATCCAGCCAGGGCAGACTTTGGATCAGGGTTTGGAAGCCGCCGACGCCCAGGGCAATCAGCAGGGCATCGGACAGGGCACAGGCCAGCACTACCGCCAGCACATGCTCGCCCCGCACCCCCTGGCGCAGGACGAAGGCGTTTTGGGCGCCGATGGCGACGATGAGGCTGAAGCCCATCGCCAAGCCGGTGAGATAGGAGTCCATGATGGAGGAGAGGGTCCTGATCGGGGGGAGGAAGACAAAAAATAAGGCTGGGGAGGCGGCGGCCGCCCCAGACCCCTTGGTTTTTGGGGTTAGTCGTCCCACGGGGGGGTGAGGCGGCGCACGGTGGCCCAGGTCTCGCGGGCTCGTAGGTCCACGCTGTCGCGTTGGCCTTCCAGCAGGCCGGCGATCCGCCCAGCGCCAAAGGCCAGCACCGGGTCGCCCGAGAGCAAAGCGAGGTGGCCCAGGCGATGGCGCGCCACGGCGGCATCGTTGGCCTGCCCCAAGGCCTCCTGGGCGTCCTTGAGGGCCCGCAGAGTGTCGCGCACCGGGCGCTCGGCATAGAGCGGGGCCAGGACCTCCAGGGCGTAGCGGATTTTTTTGATGCGCACCCGCAGGGCATGACGGGCCGGATCGGGCAAGGTGTCGAAGCCACGTCCGGCCCGACGCATGCGCCGCCAGCGCCGCTCCAAGGCCGCTTCGGCCAAAGCCCCCAGAGCCGGGGCGGACGGCAGCGGCCCCGGAGCGTCGAGCCAGTGCGACAGCCGCAAAATCAAGGTGGTGAAGCGCGGGCCGCACACCGCCGCTTGGGCCGCCGCGCGCAAGGCGTGTTGCTCGCGCCGGCCCTGCTCCAGCAAGGAGGCGAGACCGGGATCCCCCTCCAGACGGGCGGCCAGGGGGGGCAGGATCTCGGTCAGGAAAACATCCAGGTCGCGGGCTGGCCCCAACACCCCCATCACCCAGCGCAAGTCGGCGACCAGAGCGGCGGGGGCCGGACGGGCCGGGCCGAACAGGGTGAGCACCGAGCGCAGACGGCGCAGGGCGACCCGGGTTTGGTGGACGCCGGCCACCGCCTCGACCTCGTCATCGGACAAAAGACGGGGCGCCTGGGCCAAAAGCTGCCCCAGGGCGTTGGCGCCAATGCGCCGGGCCGCCTCGGCCGCGCCCAAGCCGGCGCCAAGAGGGCCGACCGGCGGCGGCGGCGGAGCCGGCACCCGGCGGGGCGGCTGGCCGGTGAGCAAGGCAGCACCGCGGTCGGCCTTGGTATGGGGCGACACGGTGAGGGGAGCCACCTCGCACAAGGCCAGGGCCAGGGGAAAGAGGCCGGAGGGCGGCCCGGCCTTGACCTCCAGTTCCACTTCCAGCAAGGGCTCGCAGCGCCCGCCGGCCCGGATTTCTCCCACGTCCAGGGCCAGTTCCACCAAGGTGGTACCTGACCTCACCGTTTTGAGGGTTCGCTGAAAATCGGTCACCACCAGGGGGAGCAGAGGGGCATCGGCGATCAAGGCCGTCACCGCCGCCGTGGGCGCACCCGGCGGCAAGCACGCGAGATCGGGGGTCTCGCCGCTGACCGGCCCCTCCCATTCGCCCCGCACGTGCACACCGGCCACGGCATGTCCCTGGGTTTTTATCGCCTGCCAGCGCTGGCCCTCTTCCTCTCGCACCCGCAGGGCATAGCCCGCCCGCCCCAGGGCCCCCGCCGGGGTGTCGAAATAGCGCGTCACCAAGCGTCGGGTGGCGACCGGCGCGTCGGGCTCAGGGGAAAACAGGGGGTGGGCAAGAAGGGCGGCAAGATAATCGGGGGGACAGCAAAGTTTCAGTTCTGTTTCAGTCGTGGCGGTCGTAGGGGAAGCAAGCGGGGCATCCATTGTCGGGCGGGGCTCCTGTTCTTCGGGCTGGGGGACAAAGAATTGTCCTGTCCCGGCCCAGGGACGATGACTTGTCACGCCCCCAGGATCAAGGGGTTGACGTCGATCGAGGTCGGAGGGAAAACGGCATATGGGACAAATTTCCCTTTTTCATCGCCCCAGGCCACCACGTCGCCGGGTGGGAGGAAGAGGGCGATGTTCCTGATCCCAGGGATAAGGATCCCCCCGATGGCTGACGACAAGGAGAGCGAGCGGGCCCGGCGTGCCGCGCTGGCCGTGCAGGGGACCGACCTTGAAATCTACTGGTTCAAGCCCGATGGCACCCTCCTGGATGCCAACCAAGCGGCCTGTCTGGCGACCGGCTATAGCGAAGCGGAACTCCGAGAGATCACGGTCTTTGACCTGGACCCGCGCTGCGCCCCGGATCGGTTGCATCAGGCCTTGGCCAAACTTACCCATGGACCGGTGGTGGTACTGGAAACCCTCCACCGCCGCAAGGATGGCAGCACCTATCCGGTAGACGTGACCCTGGTATGCCTCGACGCCAAGGAGGAACTGTACTGCGGCTTTGCCAAGGATGTTTCAGAGCGTCGCTTGGCGCATGACCAGATCTCCATGTACAAAGACATTCTGGACTTTGCGGGCGAGGCGATCTTCTGGGTCAATGAAGAGGGGCGCATCGTTTATGTCAACGAGGCTGCCTGTACCTTGTTGGGCTATGATCGCCTCGACCTGCTCGCCTTGAATGTGCGCGATCTCAACATCGCCATGACCCCGCAGATCTGGCGCGACCACTGGATGTCGATGAAAATCCGCCGGCGCGCTGTCTTTGAAATCTGCCTGCGCCGGGCCGATGGGCATGGGATCAATGTCGAGATCTCGTCCAATTTTTTCGTGGGCCCCATGGGCGAGGTCAGCGTGTCCTTCGTGCGCGATGTCACTGAGCGCAACGAAAACCTGCGCAAAATCAAGGAAACAGCCAACCTGCTAGGCGAGATCCAGAAAATCGCCGACATCGGTCACTACGAAGCCGATTTCATCAACGATATCATTCGGACTTCGGACTCGGTGCACAGCATGTTCGGCACGCCGGCCACCCCGTTCACCACCTTGGGGCGCTGGCTCGATCTGGTCCACCCCGAAGACCGCGAGGCCCTGCGCCACATGGTGGTGCACGAGGTCATAGAGCACGGCCGCCCCTTCGAGGCCCAGTATCGCATCATCCGCCCCTCGGACGGCCAAGTCCGCTGGATGTACAGCCGGGGTGAGGTGCTGCGCGATGCGACGGGCAAGCCCCAGCGCATGATCGGCCCCATCCAGGACATCACCGAGCGCAAGCAAGCTCAAGACCAGATCCAGCAGACCGTGGACGCCCTGACCCGCTCTAACGTTGAGTTGGAGCGCTTCGCCTATGTCGCCTCCCACGATCTGCAAGAGCCCATTCGCAACATCGTCGCCTACTCCCAACTTCTGGCCCAGCGCTACCGGGGGCGTCTGGATGCCGACGCCGACGAGTTCCTGGGCTATATCGTGGGCGGCGCGAAACGCATGCACGCGCTGGTACTCGACCTCCTGGCCTACTCCCGGCTGTCGGCGGCCGGGCAGCCGTTTCGCATGGTCAACCTAGGGCGGGTGGTCAACGCCGTGTGCGATGATCTGCGCATGGCGATTCGCGACAGCGGCGCGCGCATCACCACCGGCCCCCTGCCCTTGGTGTATGGCGACGAGATCCAATTGGTGGCCCTGTTCCAAAACCTGATCGGCAACGCCATCAAGTTTCGCCGCCCCGACACCCTCCCCGCCATTTACGTGGGCGCCCAGCGCGAGGAACGGGCCTGGGTTCTGGAGGTGATCGACAACGGTATTGGCATGGACCCGGCCTTCCTCGACAAGATTTTCGTGATCTTCAAGCGCCTGCATACGGCCCAAGCCTATCCCGGCACCGGGATCGGGTTGGCGGTGGCCAAGCGCATCGTCGAGCGGCACGGCGGGGCCATCTCGGTGGAGAGCACCCCCGGCCAGGGCAGCCGCTTTTGCGTGACCTTGCCCGATCCAGTGACGTGAAGGGAGGCCCCCAGGATCGGAGGGGCCGGGAGAGGCAAGCCTCCCCAGCCTGCCTTTTTTCCAGCCCCCCCCGATTGCCCTGTTGGACAAAGAAGGCGCCCTTGCGTCACTCCTTGGGCCAGATTATGGTCGCCCTGCCTTTTTTGCATTTATCCCGTGACCTCAACCGGAACCCGCGCTCATGGAAATCGTTCTTTTTGCTTTGCTCCAGGCCATCTCCTTCCTGATTGTCACGTATATCTGGACCCTGATCGCCGCCGCCGTGCTGAGTTGGCTGACGGCCTTCAATATCGTCAAGGCAACCAACCCGACCGTGGTGTCCTTCATCCGCTTCCTGGATCTGCTGACCGAGCCGGTCTTGCGTCCCCTGCGGCGCGTGCTGCCCACCATCGGCCCCGTGGACCTGTCGCCGATGGTGGTCATCTTGGTTCTGGTGGTGGTCGAGAGCTTGATCCAGGCCATTTTGCGGTGATCCCCCCCGCCTCCGGCGCGCTTCCGTGGAGCGTGCACGAGGACGGTGTGTGGATCGCGGTTCGCGTGACGCCCAAGGCCCGCCGGGTCGGCGTCACCGGACTGGCCCGCGAGGCCGACGGGACCCTGGTGCTCAAAGCCGGGGTCTCGGCACCGCCGGAAGACGGCAAGGCCAACGCCGCCCTGGTGGAGCTGTTGGCCAAGAGTTGGGGTGTCCCCAAACGCGATGTCACGGTCATTCAGGGGCTGACGGATCGCCGCAAGGTCGTGCGTCTGGCCGGGGCGGTGCCGCAGGTGCTTGAGCGGCTGGGGCCCTGGTTCGAGGCGCTACCGCGCCTGTGAGAGACAGTGCGTTGGCAGAAGAAAAGGCCGGGGAGGCGGGGCCTCCCCCAGACCCCTCCTGTCACAGGCATGATCCTGCGGGAGCGTCCGGGGATTGCCACCGTGCTGGTCGCGGTGCTTTTGGTCGGCCTGGGGGCTCTCCTGGCGGTGCCGGGGTCCCGGCCGTTTCACGCGTTGGAGCGCCAGCGTCAGGCCCAGCAGCGCCTTGCCGCCGCCGAGCGGGCGCTGGTGGCGTTTGCCGTGCGCGAAGGGCGCCTGCCGCGTCCGGCCACGCCGGGCCGCCGCGACGAAGGGCCCGAAGGCACGACGGCCGTCCTGGTTGGGGTCCTGCCCCTTGATGCCCTGGATCCCGTTGAGGGCGTTGATCCCTGGGGCCGCACCCTGACCTATGCCGTAACGGCGGCCTTGACCCGGCCGGGCGCCTGGAGTGCCGGGACGTCGGGTCTGTTAGCGGTGGAAAGCGATCACGCCCCGCCTCGCACCACCTTGGATTGGGTTTTGGTCAGTCACGGCGCCAATGGGCACGGTGCTTGGCGCCCCCCTGGCCCCCGCGACCCCCTGCCGGACGGCCCACTCGAACGCGACAACCTGGGCCAAGCCCCAGATGCGGACCCTGCCCACTTTCAGGAGCGGCGCCACGACCGAGGACAAGCGGAAGGATTTGACGATGTCCTGCGGGCCGGCACCCTGCCCCGCTGAAGGAAGGCGCGAGGGGTCTGGGGAGCCCCCGGCTCCCCGGCCTTTTTGCCGTGGCGTTAGCCGAGGGCGGCCAGCATGGGGGCGCTGTCTTCGATGCGCTTGATGTTGTCGAGGCCCTGGCGCATTTCGCTCATGATGAACTCGGCGCGCTTGATGGGCCCGCCCGAATTTTGCTTGGGGAACAGACGGATCCAAGCGTTCATCTTCACGGTCAAGCCGCACAGAACGCCTCCGATGGTGGTGTGATACGCCTCGATCAAGGCCTTGACCTTGTGGAAGCGCTCGGCGGTCAGGTCGTCCCACATGGACTTGGTAGAGCGGTCGAAATTCTCGAAGCGGCCGGTGATCCCCGCCGACAGCTCGTTCATGGTGCTTTCCATCATCGACAGGGTGTTGAGCAGATTGGGGTCCTGGCGAAGCTGGTAGTTATTACGCAACTGGTACATTGAGCTGATAAAGTTCTCGAGCAACGGCGCCAGCAGGTCAAGGCAGTTGCGGTAGTAGGAAAGGGAAAGAAAGATATCGCCATAGTCCTCCAGGAATTTTGGCACTTCCTGAATGGTAATGCCTAACTTGTCGGCCATTTGCTGGAGGCGCTGCTTGGCTTTTTTGATGTCAGGATCGCGAAACAGCTTCACCACGTCATCGAAGCTATTGATGACCAAGTTGTCGTCCCCATAGATTTGCATGATCAGGGGATAGGTGAACTTGGTCATGTAGCTGGTGAGCTGCTGGCTCTTTTCCTCGGAGAGCTTGAGGGCTTCCTGATTGCTGATGGGAATCCCCGCTTCGCGCAGGAGAATACGCAGCGAGTAAACATCGTAGCTTTCCAGGGCGCCTAGCTTGGAGAGCATGATCATGTCGGGATGAACGCCCTGCTCCGGGTCCCAGCCGAAGAGTTTGGGCAAATCCCGAATCTCGATCTGGCCACTGCCCGTCTCGATATCGCCGAACATTTCGATCACGCTGCGCAGGCGCGCGTTTTTGATCATGCGCGCGCGCCTCAGGGCGGGCGTTTCCAGCGGAATGATATCCAAAGGCAGCGCAAAGAGGGAATCCATGTCGCTGTCTTCGATCGGATTCAGCTTACGTTCTTCGACGATCATGTCGGAGTATCCATGTCAAGGGCAGGTCATGACTTTAACCAAACGTCGAGCTTCTGTCTTGGGCAAAACAGGGCCTTGCCAAGAAACCGCAGAGAACGGGGCTCCGCGGTCGGTGATAGCAAAAAAAGACAGGCCGGGGAGGCAGGGCCTCCCCAGACCCCTCGCGTCCTCTCGCGGGCTGCTCAGGACGCCGGGGCCTGGGTGGACGTGATGCCTGGGCGCTGGTAAGGTCCGGTCCTTTCCTCTCGCCAAGGAAGACCCGCCCGTGGTTTTCGACCGCCTTGTTTCCCCTTCGTCGGCTGCGTTGCTTGCGCGTCTTGCGCGAGATTTTGTAAAACCCCGGAGCGTCCTGATCGCCTGGGCGGTGGCTTGGATGCTGGTGCTGGCCGGCGCCACGGTCTTTGTCGCTCACATGCTGGAGCCGGCCATCGACGGGGTGGTCAAGGGCGGCGAGCCCAACGCCTTGTGGGGCATCGGGCTCACCATTGTGGGCGCGTTTGTCGTCAAGGCCGTTTCCAATTACTTTGCCACCGTTTTGGTGGCGCGCGCTGGTCTCGAGGCGGTGGCGGACGCGCGACGCCGTCTCTACGCGCATCTTGCCGGTCTGGATCTCGGTTTTTTTCAGGCTCACCCGGTTCCCAGCCTCGCAGCCCGCTTTACTGTGGATCTTTTTCAACTGCGCTATGCGGTATCGGACGGGCTGACCAGCCTGGGGCGTGATCTGATGACCTTGGTGGGGCTGGTCGCCTACACCTTCTGGCTCGATCCGGTGATGGCGGCCCTCGCTTATGGGGCGCTGCCGCTGGCCATCGTGCCGATTGGCCGGCTGGGCCGGCGGGTGCGCCGGGCGGCGGGGCGGACCCAGGCCGAACTGGGCCGGCTCAACGCCCGCCTGACCGAGACGCTGCGCGGCATTCGCATGGTCAAGCTCTATGGCGCCGAGGCTGTCGAGCGCGAGCGGGTGCACGGCCTGATTGGCACCGTGCGCAAACTGACCTTCCGCGCCGAGCGCACCCGGGCTCTGGTGACGCCGATCATGGAATTGTTCGTGGGCATCGCGGCCGGCGCGGCGGTGCTCTATGGCGGCGAGCAAGTGTTGGCGGGCCGGGTCAGTGCCGGCGCGCTGGCCTCGTTCCTGGGCGCCTTGATGCTGGCCTATCAGCCGGCCAAGCGGCTCGCCAACCTGCACACCTCGTTGCAAGAGGGGCTGGCGGCGGCCGAGCGGCTTTATGAGATTTTGGACCGGGCCCCCCTGGTGCAAGAGGCGCCCGAGGCCCGCCCGCTGGTTCCGGGATCCGGGACCGTGCGCCTGGAGACGGTCTCGTTTTCCTATCCGGCGCGCGGCGAGGCGGGCGGGCCGGCCGCGTTGGACGACGTCTCCTTGACCCTGGCGCCGGGGCAGGTGGTGGCCCTGGTCGGCCCCTCGGGAGCGGGCAAATCGACGGTGCTCACCCTCATCGCCCGCTTTTATGACCCAAGCGCCGGGCGGGTACTGGTGGATGACCAGGATGTGCGCACCGTCACCTTGGCCTCGCTGTGGGAGCGCCTAGCCCTGGTGGGGCAAGACGTGGTGTTGTTTGACGACACGGTGCGCGCCAACATCGCCTATGGCCGACCCGATGTGCCCCTGGCGGCGATTGAAGCGGCGGCGCGTCAGGCGGGCGCCCACGACTTCATCATGGACCTGCCCCAGGGCTACGACACGCCGCTGGGCGAGCGTGGGGCCCGGCTGTCCGGGGGGCAGCGCCAGCGGTTGTCGATCGCGCGCGCGTTCCTCAAGGACGCCCCCATCCTCCTGCTCGACGAACCGACCTCGGCCCTGGACGCAGCCTCCGAACAGGTGGTGCAGGAGGCCCTGGCCCGCCTGACCCAGGGCCGCGCCACCTTGATCATTGCCCATCGCCTGGAAACCATCGCCCACGCTGACCGGATCCTTGTGATGCAAGACGGGCGGATCGTCGAACAGGGATCCCACACCGATCTCGCCGCCCGTGGTGGCCTCTATACCCGCCTGCTCACCGCCACCCGCACCGGCGCTTAGGGAGGAAGGGGGCTGGGGAGGTTCGGCTCCCTCGCCTTCTTCTCTCCCCCTAACCCCTGGTTTCCGGTGTAAAAAGACGAAATGCCCCGGAAAAAGCCGTCGCCTCGCTCGGGGGCTTGGCCTATCTTGGGCACGAGGGAAAAGACGCGGGGGATGTCATCCGTGAGAGTTGGTCTGGTGGACGGCGAGCAAGTCTGGGCAGCGGCCGCCGAGGCCGTGCCAGAGGGCCTTTTGGTTCTTGATGACACCGCGCGCATCGTGGTCTTCAATCAAGCTGCCGAGCGTTTGTTCGGTCGCCCCCGCGCCAGTGTCCTGGGGCAAGGCTTGGCCACCGTGCTGGGGGATAAGACCCCCTCCCTGACCGCGCTGGTGGGACGTGATCCTGCCCAGTTGATCCCGGGCCAGCCCAGCGACAAACGCTATTTTAGCGTACATGGCATCGACGACACCCTCCTGACCCTGGAAATGACCTTCAGCGTCCTCGACCTTGACGGTCGGCGCCACGTGGTGGCCCTGGCGCGCGAGGCTCCTTTGCTGCCCAGCGGGCCCGACACGTGGCTGGAAACCGAGGAACGCCTGGGGAACTTTGCCTCCAACATGCCGGGTATTGTTTTTCAGCGGGTCATGCGCCCGGATGGCACCTTGTATTACCCTTTTTTTTCCACAGGGCTCGTGGACATCTTGGGTTTCCAGCCCGAGGAAATGACCCTGGCCCGCGACGGCTGCCTGGATGCCATCCACTGGGCCGACCGCGAGACGTATCTGGAGACCTTGCGCCGCTCGGCCGCCACCTTGACCCAATGCAGCGAGGAGTTCAGGGCCATTGCCCGCTCCGGCGAGGTCAAATGGCTGTCTGGCACCGCCCAACCCCAGGTCATGCCCAACGGTGACGTGCTGTGGGACGGCGTGCTGATCGACATCACCGACCGCAAGCGGGCCGAGTTATGGCTTGAGATGATCATGAACCATGCCGCCGATGGGATCGTGACCATCAGCGAGGATGGCCTGATCGAGTCGGCCAACGCCGCCGCCGGGTCGGTTTTCGGTACCCCGGCCGCGGAGCTGATCGGGCGCTCGGTGGGGATCCTCATGGCCGACACCGAGCCGGCCTGGAGCGAGAGCCTCTTGCAGCGCTACGTCCTGACCGGCGAGGGGTCCTTGATCGGCGCCGGCCCGCGCGAGCTGCGAGGCCAGCGTCGCGATGGCAGCGTGTTCCCTCTGGAAATGGCGCTTTCCGAAGTCCTGACCGAGGGACGGCGCATTTTCATTGCGGTCATTCGCGACATCACCCAGCGCAAGGAAACAGAAAACGCCCTGATTGCCACCCAGGAACGCTTGCAAAACATTGCCGACAACGTTCCCGGTCTGGTGTTTCAGCGCTTGCTGACCCCCGAGGGCGAGCTGCGTTTTTTGTATCTTAGTAATGGGGCGCGCGAAGTACTGGGCTTCGAGCCACAGGAACTGTTGGAAGATGGCCGCTTGTTGCTCGACGCCATGGCGCCCGACGATCGCGAGGTGTTCTTGGAGGCGCTCAAGCAGTCGGCGACGCGTCTGGAGCCCATGGAAGATGATATCAAGGTCCTGAGCCGCACCGGCGAAGAGCGCTGGTTACGGGGCTGGTCCCGGCCCTACCGCCTGCCCGATGGCGCCGTGGTGTGGGAAGGTGTCAGTCTTGACGTCACCGACCGCAAGCGGGCCGAGGGTCGGCTCACCTTCCTCGCCTATTATGATCCCTTGACCGGCCTGGGCAACCGCTCGCTCTTCGTCGAGCGCTTCGAACGTGCCCGGCTTTTTGCCCAGAACATGGGCACCTCGGTGGCCGTGCTGTCGCTTGGCCTCGACCGCTTCAGCATCATCAACGCCACCATCGGTCACACCATGGGTGACAAGGTGCTGATCGCCGTGGCGCGCCGCTTGCAACAGGGGCTTGATGCCGGGGCCATTGTCTGTCGCGCCGGCGGCGATCGCTTCTTGGTGCTGCTGACCGGCATTGGCGCCCTGGCCGATCTCCACGAGGCTGTGGAGAACATTCAAGCCTCGTTTGAGACCCCAATCGAGGTCGGCGGCCAGCAGTTTGATCTGACCGTGTCCATCGGCGCCGCTGTCCACCCCCGCGACGGCCAAGAGGCCGAAACCCTGATCATGCACGCCGACGCCGCCTTACACCGCGCCAAGGAAGACGGGGGGCGCGGCTTCTTGCTCTTTACCGAGGAAATGGGCACCCGCGCCGCCAAGCTGATGACCATGCAGCACAAGCTGCGCCGCGCCCTCGACCGCCAGGAATTCGTCGCCTTTTTCCAGGCCCAGGTCGATGTCGCCTCCGGGGAAATCATCGGCTGCGAGGCCCTGGCCCGCTGGAACAGTCCCGACGACGGGATGGTCTCCCCCGGCGTGTTCATTCCGGTGGCCGAGGAATGCGGCCTGATCGACGCGATCTGCTTGCACATCCTCACCGACTCCTGCCGCTGGCTGGCCGAGTGGAGCAAGCGCGGCCTGCCCGAGATCCCGGTCGCCGTCAACATTTCCGGCCGGCAGTTCCACAACTCCCGCCAACTCCTGACCATCGTCGATCAAACCCTGGCCGAAACCAGCGTGCGCCCCAGCCTGCTGGAGTTGGAACTGACCGAAAGTTCGGCCATGAACGATCCCGAGAACGCCATCAACGTGGTGCGCATGTTCCGCGACCGCGGCGTCTCGTGCTCTATCGACGACTTCGGCACCGGCTATTCCTCACTGTCGGTGCTCAAGCGCTTCCCCATCCGCAAGCTCAAGATCGACCGCAGCTTTATCATGGACGTGACCAAGGACCCGAACGACGCGGCCATCGTCCAGGCCATTGTCGCCCTCGCCCATGCCCTCAAGCTCAAGGTGGTGGCTGAGGGGGTCGAAACCCTGGAACAACTGGCCTTCCTGCGCTCCATCAAGTGCGATGCGATCCAGGGCTACTTGTTCTCGCGGCCCCTGCCCGGCGAGGCCATGGCCGACCTGCTGGCGCGCGGCAAGCCCCATCCGCAGCCCGTTGTGTCCTAGGGCGGGTGTCGGCACGACCATGGCAGCCGAGGTCAAGCATTCCTACACGATTCCCTGCCCCTCGACCTTTCGCGACGCGGCCCTGGCCCTGGCCGACCAGCGTCGCGTCAACGTGGCCGACTTGGCCCGCTCGGTCATGCTGGTGGTGCCGGCCCCCGAGATCGAGGCGTTTCCCGATCCCGGGGAGCCGCCGCCTGGCGATCGGGAAATCGTTGTGCTCAAGTCCGGGCCATCAGCCGGGCGCCCCTGGCGGCGCAAGCCTCGGCTCCAAGTCCGCATGGCCACCGGCTACACCGTGCCGTTCGTGCGCCAAGCCCTGGCGATTGCCTTGGCCCTGGCTACCGGCGATGTCGTGGTCTCCGTTGGCAATGGCGCCCCTTTGGAGCGCCCTCCCCCGCCGCCCCGGCCCGACCCGGCCCTGGTCGCCGAGATCGAACTCCTGCGCACCGAGGTCGAGGTCCTGCGCCGCGAACGGGACAAACTGGCCAGCATGGTGCCGCTGCTGGTCGGCGACCCTTTGCCCGGCGGCGTCGGCACCCGCCAGGACGCCCTCTATGTCATGGGCTTCGCCCCGGGGTCGTGGCCGGACGCCGCGCAGGTCCGCAGCCGCTTTCGCCACCTCGCCACCATCCTCCACCCCGACAGCGGACTGGGCGATCACGACCGGATGAGCCAGTTAAACCAAGCCATGAGCGTGTTGCGCGAGCAGGGGGAGCGCCCCCGCGTCACCTGATCTGACGGCCGTTCCTCGGTTGCGGATTTCTTAGATATAATAAACGAAGTCGTGCGTTTCGCCGCGGCGGGCGAGGAGGCCGGTCAAGGTGGTATTGTCGAGGATCTCGGCCATGGCGTCGCGCACGTCGAGCATCAGGGCGCGGATGGCGCAGGCCTGAACGTCGCCGCAGTCGTCGCAGGGGCGAAAGGCGGTGCGGCTGGCGCAGGGGATGGGGGCGATCGGGCCATCCAGCACGCGGATCACGGTGCCGATCATGATCTCATCGGGATTTTTGGCGAGAAAATATCCGCCACCGCGTCCCTTCTTGCTGCCAACCAGCCCGGCGTTGCGCAGTTCCAGCAAAATGGCATCAAGAAATTTCTTGGAGATTTCTTCTTTTTCCGCGATCTCGGCGATGAGCACGGGACCTTGGGCCGCGTTGTCGGCCAGGTACATCAGGGCCTTAAGGCCATATTTGGCTTTGTTGCTGAGCATGAGGGCTTCCCAGGAGAAGAAGCCCTTTCATGGCCCAAATTACCTATAATGTCAATAGCAATTATAGACAAAAGCCGCGCGTCACAAACACTCTGGCGTGCGCAGCGGCGGCGGCCCCGGCGGCACCCCCCCGGTTTCCTCGCGCAAGATCGCCTCCAGCCCCTGACGGAACGTGGGATACAGCAAGCGCAGGCGTAAGTCATCCCAAAGGCGTTCGTTTTGTACCCGGCGATGATCGGCCCAGAAACTCAGGGCCATGGGCGACAAGGAGGGGGCCACGCTCTCGAAGGGCTCGGCCGGCAGGAGCGGGCGGCCCAGGAGTTGGCAGGCATAATCCAGCACTTCGGAGGGCTCGCAAGGCTCGTCGTCGCACAGATTGTAAATCGCCCCGGGGTCGCCATCAGCCATGCTCGCGCGCACAATCAGGCCGATGTCATCGACGTGGATGCGCGAAAAGACGTGGCCGGGGCGGGTGAGGCGCCGGGCGCTGCCAGCGCGCAACTGGTCGAAAACCGAACGGCCCGGGCCATAGATGCCGGCCAGCCGCAGAACATGAACGGGCACGTCGGCCTCGCGCCAGAGATCAAGCCACGCCTCCTCGGCGGCCACGCGCCAGCGGCTGCGCTCCTGGGTGGGACGGGGCGGGGAGCCCTCATCGACCCAGCCGCCACCCGTGTCGCCATAGACCCCGGTGGTGGAAAAATAGCCGACCCATTCCGGGCGCTGCTTAACCAGGGCATGGGCATGGTGACGCAATACGGGATCGCCCTGGGCGTCGGGGGGCACCGAGATCAACACATGGGTGACGCCGTCCCACGCCTCGTCGGGCAGAGGCGCTTGGCCGTCGAACCGCCACAGGCGCGCCCCGGGCAGGACCTGGGCGCGGGCGGCTTGCATGTCGGACGAGCGCGAGGTTCCGCTGACCCGCCAGCCGTCGCGCAACAGTCCTCGGGCCAGACGGGTGGCCGCGTAGCCCAGACCAAAACACAACACATGACCCGGAAATGCTGTCATTGTCTCATCCTCTTCGTCCCTGGCGGGACGCTTGCACCCTGTGCCGCGACGGGCGACTGTAGCCACGCAAGCCTGTGGACAGCAAGAGAGCAGAGGTCAGCCATGCGATTGGTCGTTTTTTCCTGCCGCCTCCTGTTGGGTCTGATGCTGGCCCTGCCGGGGGGGAGGGCATGGAGCCAGTCCCAAGGACCGATTCCCCTCGTCGGGTCGGGCGGATCCCCGGCCTATGGCCAGGAGTTCGGTACCGCCCCGGCGCCGGCGTCCGAGGCCCTGCCCGAGCGGGAAGTGGGGCGGGCGCCGACGCCCTTGACCCCCGAGCCGGCCGGCGACGGCGCAACAACCAGCGGCAGCTTCTCCTATTCGACCGACACCCCAGCGGCGGCGCCGCGTGCCACCGAGGCCCCAGGAACCGGCGCCCCCCTGTCATCGGCCGCGCAGGAGGAAGCGCAGGCCCTGATGAGTGCCGCACAAGCCACTATCGAACGCCTGACCCGCGACAGCGGCTTTCAAGACACCCTCAAGGACTTGCTGCGCCGGGCCCGCGGTGTGCTGATCGTTCCGGCCTTTTACAAGGCGGGCTTTTTCCTGGGGGCGGCCTACGGCAACGGGGTTCTCATGGCCCGCCTGCCCGATGGCTCGTTATCGGACCCGGCGTTCTACCGGCTGACGGCCGGGTCGTTTGGCTTTCAGATCGGCATGCAGAGCAACGAGATCGTCATGGTCTTGATGACCGAGGCCGGCTTGCGCGCCGTCATGGAAGACCGCTTCAAGGGCGGCGCCACGGCCAGCGCTACGTTTTTCCTGATTGGCGGCGGGGCCGATGCCTCGACCACCACGGCGCTGGGGCAGGACATTTATGCCTTTTCCCATTCGGTGGGCCTGTTTGGCGGGGCCGGCCTGGAGGGAACGGCGATCGAGCCGCGCCCGGTGTGGAACGAGGCGGTGTACGGCGGAGGCGCCACCCCGGCGGCGATCGTGCTGCAAGGCGTGGCCCGGACCCCCCGGGCGGCGGCGCTGCGCCAAGCCGTGCCGGGGTTCCCGTGAGCGCCTTGATGCTGCAAGGCACCGGCTCGGATGTCGGCAAGTCCTTGCTGGTGGCCGGGCTGGCCCGGGCCTTGACGCGGCGCGGTCTGCGGGTGCGGCCGTTCAAGCCGCAGAACATGAGCAACAATGCGGCCGCCACCCCCGACGGCGGCGAAATCGGCCGGGCCCAGGCCCTTCAGGCCCGGGCGTGCGGTGTGCCGCCCAGCGTGCACATGAACCCGGTGCTGCTCAAGCCCCAGAGCGAGACCGGCGCCCAGATCATCGTCCAAGGGCAGGTGTGGGGCAGTAGCGCGGCGCGGCAGTATCGCAGCCTGACCCCCTCCTTGCTGCCCGCCGTGCTGGAGAGCTTCGCCCGGATGCAGGCCGAGGCCGATGTGGTGCTGGTGGAAGGGGCGGGCAGCCCGGCCGAGGCCAACCTGAGGGCCGGGGATATCGCCAACATGGGCTTTGCCGAGGCCGCCGACGTGCCGGTGATTCTGGCGGTGGACGCCAGCCGGGGCGGCGCGGCGGCCCAGGCGATTGGCACCCATGCCCTGCTCTCGGCTTCCGAGCAAGCCCGGGTGCGCGGCGTGGTGCTCAACAAAACCACCGGAGCGGCGCCGGAGGCCTTGGCGCTGATTGCCACGCAAACGGGGTGGGCCGGGCTGGGGGCGGTGCCGTGGTTTGCCCAGGCGGCCACCCTGCCGGCCGAGGACAGCGCCAGCTTGCGTCCCGACAGCGGCGCCGACAATCCGCTTCAGGTGGTGGTGCCGCGCCTGCCGTGGCTGGCCAACTTCGATGATCTCGACCCGTTGCGGGCCGAGCCCGATGTCCACCTGCGCTTTATCCCACCAGGATACCCCCTGCCGGCCGATGCCGATTTGATCGTGCTGGCCGGCAGCAAGGCGACCCTGGCCGATCTAGAGGCCCTGCGCGCCCAGGGCTGGGATGTGGATCTGCGGGCTCATCATCGGGCGGGGGGGCGGATCTTGGGGCTGTGCGGCGGCTATCAAATGCTGGGGCGCTCGGTGGCCGATCCTCAAGGGGTTGAAGGGGCCCGGCAGGCGGCCGAGGGGCTGGGGCTGCTGGCGGTCGAGACGGTGCTGGAGGGGCCCAAGACCGTGCGCCCGGTGCGGCTGCGCGATCGCCTCTGGGGGTGCCCGGTGACGGGCTATGAAATCCACCTGGGGCGCACCCAGGGGCCCGATACCGCCCGGGCCTGGCTGGGCGAGGGCAGCGCGCGCTCGGCCGAGGGGCGGGTGATGGGGACGTATGTCCATGGCTTGCTGGCCGCCGATGATTTTCGCGCGGCTTTGCTGCGCTGGGTCCGCCCCGGCCGGCGGGCGCAGCATCATGACTGGGAGGGGCGGGTCGAGGCGACGTTGGAGGCCTTGGCCGATCATGTGGAGCGGGGGATGCGGATGGATCGGATTTTTGGCTTTGGTGGGGGGGTGAGGGGGAAAAAGGAAGGTTGGGGAGGCGGGCCTCCCCAAACCCCTCTGTTCCTTATTTTTGGCGGGCGGAGGCGATGAACTCTTTGAGGGCTTCGGGGGACAGGGCGCCGGGCACCAGATGGGAGCCGATCACGAAGGCTGGCGTGCCGGAGATGCCCAGGGACTGGGCCATCTGGAAGCTGTTGGCCAGCAGCAGGTCCACTGCCGGGCTCTTCATGTCCTTTTTGAGTTTGTCCACGTCCAGGCCCTGGGTCTTGGCGATCTGGAGGACGCTCTCCTCGGTCATCTTGCCCTTGGCCTCCATCAGGGCCTTGTGCAGGACCTCGTACTTGTTTTGGGGAATGGCGGCCAAGGCGGCGCGGGCGGCGGTCACCGACTCGGGGCCGAGGATCGGCAGTTCCAGCACCACGAGGCGCACCTTGCCATCGGCCTGGAGGGTCTGCCAAAGATCGGGGAACACCCGCTTGCAGTAGCCGCAATTGTAATCGGAGAACTCGACCACCGTGACATCGCCCTGGGCGTTGAGCAGATCCGGCAGGCCCTCGGGGTGGGTCAGGGCCTTGCCCAGGTCGCGGATCACGGCAGAGGAGCGGTCCATCTCGGCGCGCTGTTCCCGGTCTTGCAAGGCCTGGACGGCGTCCTTGAGCAAGGTGGGATCGTTGACCAGGGTGTCCCGGATCAGCGCCTTGACCGCGTCTTGCTGCTCGGGGGAGAGGGGGGACTGGGCACCGGCGGCGGCGCTCCAGAGCACGGCGGCCGCCAACACGGCACCGGCGAGGCGAACGGAAGACTGCATGGCAGACGAGTCACCTTATCTTGAGGAAAAACCAGCCGGCAGTGTGCGGCAACCCCCTGCGGCCCACAAGGTCCGAGGGGTCTGGGGAGGCCTCGCCTCCCCCAGCCTTCTTTTTCACCACACTCGCGAGCAAACCAGGGAGACATCATGGCCGAGATCATCAACCTGCGCCGCGCCCGCAAGGCCCAAGCCCGTACCGCCGCCGACCGCGAGGCCGAGGCCAACCGGGCCTTGTTTGGCCGCACCAAGGCAGAGCGCGTCCAGACCACCAAGGAGCGCGAGCGCGATGACCGGGCTTTTGCCGGGCATCGTCGCGATGAGCCTGAAGAAAAAGGCTAACAGGAAGGCTGGGGAGGCGGGGCCTCCCCAGACCCCTCACTCACAGCCTAGTCGGCCCAGGCGGTTAGCCAAGCGGCCAAGTCGTCGGTGACGTGGTGGCAGTGGGGGAGGGTTTCGGGGGTGGTGGACTGGCCTTCCCAGGACGACCAGTGGACCGTATTGCGGACCAAGACGGTGGTCATGCCCAGGGCATGGGCGGGGGCGAGGTTCTTTTCCAGGTCCTCGACCATGATCGCCCGGGCGGGGTCGATGCCGAGCTGGTCGATCAGCCGCGCATAGGTCTCGGGGTGGGGTTTGGGGATGTAGTCGGAGGCCACGATATCGAAAATGGCCTCGAACAGGTCACGCAAGCCCAGGGCGCACAGCACCCGGTCGGCATGAAAGACGCTGCCATTGGTGAACACCACCTTGCGCCCCGGCAAGCGCTCCAAGGCACGGCGCAGCACCGGGTCGGGGGCCAGCACCGAGTGGTCGATGGCATGCACGTCGGCGAGAAAAGCCTGGGGATCAACTCCGTGCTCCAGCATCAAGCCGCGCAGCGAGGTGCCATACTGGTGGTAATACTGCTTTTGCAGCCGAAAGGCCTCGTCGGGTCCAAGGTCGAGGGTGCGGCTGATATAGGCCTTCATCCGCGTGTCGATCTGGGTGAACAGATCGACGCTGGCCGGATACAAGGTGTTGTCGAGGTCAAAGACCCAGGTGTCAAACGTCCGCCCCATGGTGTCTCCTTGGTCTGAGCGAAGCCCCTCGGGTCGAGGGGTCTGGGGAGGCCCCGCCTCCCCAGCCTTTCCCTTTTCCCTTGCGGCGGCCCCGCGTCAGGGAACCGCCCGGATCAAGGTGCCGGCCCCCTGGGGCGTGAAGATTTCCAGCAGCACGGCGTGGGGCACCCGGCCATCGACGATCACCGAGGCGTTGACCCCGGCTTCGACCGTCGCGATGCAGGTCTCGACCTTGGGGATCATGCCGCCCTTGATGGTGCCATCGGCCATCAGCAGGCGGGCCCGTTCGATCGACAGATCTTGGATCAGCTTTTTGTCGCCATCCAGCACGCCGGCCACGTCGGTGAGCATCAGAAGGTGCGACGCCTTGAGCTCGGCGGCGATGGCGCCGGCCGCCGTGTCCGCATTGATATTGTACGTCTCGCCGCGCTCGCCAATGCCGATGGGGGCGATGACCGGAATAATATCGGACTGGCGGAATTGCTCTAGCACATGGGGGTTGACCGCCATCGGCTCGCCGACAAAGCCCAGATCCAGCTGGCGCTCGATGCTGGAATCGGGGTCACGCACCGAGCGGGTGAGCTTGCGCGCTTGGATCAAGCGGCCGTCCTTGCCCGACAGGCCCACGGCAAAGCCGCCGGCTTGATTGATGTTGGTGACGATGGCCTTATTGATCGAGCCGGCTAGGACCATCTCGACCACGTCCACGGTCGCGGCGTCGGTCACCCGCAGGCCGTCGATGAAGGTGCTCTGGATGCGCAGGGTATCGAGCATGCGCCCGATCTGCGGACCGCCGCCGTGCACCACCACCGGGTGCATGCCCACCTGCTTCAGCAGCACCACGTCGCGGGCGAAGATCCGGGCCAGCGCCGGGTCGCCCATGGCATGGCCGCCGTACTTAATAACAATCGTCTGGCCGGCGAACTTGTGCATGTAAGGCAGAGCCTCGGACAGCACGCGGGCTTTTTGCGGCCAGGACAGGTCATCGGGCAAGGCGACGGGATCGTCGGGGAGAGGGCTGGACATGGACGGTCTCCTCCGTTGTCAGGAACCTCAGGCGGGAAGGGCCAAGGCGGCGAGCTGGGCCCGCAGCTCAGGAATGCCGGCTCCCGTCTCGGAACTGGTCAACAGCACGTCGGGATGCGCGGCCACGTGGCGGGCCACGGCGGCGGCCACCGTAGCATGGGTGGCGCGGGCCACGGTGGGGCCGAGCTTGTCGGCCTTGGTCAGCACCACCTGATAGTTGACGGCGGCGCTGTCGAGCATGCCCATGACCTCGAGGTCGTTGGCCTTGAGGCCGTGGCGGGCATCAATCAGCAAGCACACCCGGCGCAGGGCCGAGCGGCCGCGCAGATAGGCCATGACCAAACGGGTCCAGCGCTCGACCTGGGCCTGGGGAGCACGGGCAAAGCCATAGCCCGGCAGGTCCACCAGCATCAGGGCGGCCTCATCGCTGTGGGGGGGGCCCAAGCGGAAGAAGTTGACCTCCTGGGTGCGGCCGGGGGTGTTGGACGCCCGGGCCAGGGTCTTGCGCCCGGTTAGGGCGTTGACCAGGGACGACTTGCCCACATTGGAACGGCCGGCAAAGGCGACCTCGACCAGGGGATGGGCGGGCAGATGCTCCATGCCCACGCAGCCCTTGAGGAAGGTGCATTCCTGAGCGAAGAGCCAACGGCCTTTCTCGAGGGCCTGGGCCGCCGCGTCGGCGTCGGCAAACGCGGCGGGGGCAGATCCCCCGGAGATCAGCTCTCCGGGGGCTGCGGGGGTCTTGGGCTCGCTCACGCGGCGGCCGCCCGCTTTTGCTTGCGGTCCAGGCGCTTCATGATCACCCACTGCTGGAGGATCGACAGGGCGTTGTTCCATGTCCAGTAGATCACCAGACCAGCCGCAAAATGGCCCAGCATGTAGGTGAAGATAAAGGGCAGCAGCATCATAATCTTGGCCTGGGTCGGATCCGTCGGCGTCGGATTGAGCTTCTGCTGCACGTACATGGTCAGGCCCATGATGCACGGCCACGCGCCGATCATCAGGACATTGGGCGGATCCCAGGGGATCAGGCCAAACAGGTTGAACAAGCTGGTCGGGTCAGGCGCCGAAAGGTCGTGGATCCAGCCGTAGAAGGGCGCGTGCCACATCTCGATGGAGACGAACAGAACCTTGTAGAGCGCGAAGAACACCGGAATCTGCACCAAAATCGGCAGGCAGCCCGACAGCGGGTTGACCTTTTCCTTTTGGTACAGGGCCATCATTTCCTGGTTCAGGCGTACCCGGTCCTCGCCGAAGCGCTCCTGGAGCTTTTTCATCTCCGGGGCCAGCAGCTTCATCTTCGACATCGAGACGTAAGACTTGTTGGCCAGCGGATAGAACAGGATCTTAAGCACCACGGTGAAGGCCAAAATAGCCAAGCCCATGTTGCCCAGGTAGCCATGCAGGAACTTGATCGCCAGGAAGAACGGCTTGGTCAGAAAGTAGAACCAGCCAAAGTCAATGGCGAGGTCGAAGTTAGTGATCTGAAGGCCGTCTTGGTAGCGATCAAGCAGGTCCACCTTCTTGACGCCGGCGAACAGATGGTTCTCGACGCTGATGGTCTGCCCCGGCGCCACCGTCACGGCGCCGCCCATGAAGTCCACCTGATACCCATCGGTCCCGGCGCGCGGCTGGAACAAGAAACGGGTATTCACCGCCGTCTTCTGGTCGGGGACCAAGGCGGTCAGCCAGTACTTGTCGGTGATGCCGATCCAGCCGCCCGTGGTCGGCTGGGCGATCAGGTTCTCGTCGTCCTTCAGGTCCTTGTACTTGACTTCCTTCAGCGCGCCATCAAACACGCCGAGCGGGCCTTCGTGCAAGATGTAGTAGCCCAGGGTCGGCGGCGTGCCGGTGCGCGAGATCAAGCCGTAGGGATACAAGGTCACGGCCTGACCGCCCGTATTCTCCACCGTTTGGGTGATGGTGAACATATAGGCGTCGTCCAGCACGATCTTGCGCACGAAGCGCAGGCCTTGGCCGTTGTCCCACGTCAGGGTGACGGGCTTGTCCTGGGTCAAGGTGGTGGCGTCGCTCTGCCAGGGCGTATCCGCCCCCGGCACCGCCACGCCCGCCTGGGCCGGGGTCCAGCCGAACTCGGCATAATACGGATTGGGCGCGCCCGTGGGCGAGAGCAGGTCAATTTCCGGGCTGGTGGGATCCACCTGCTCGGTATAGCCCCTGAGCGTGAGGTCGTCGAGGCGCGCGCCTTGCAGACGCAGCGAGCCGCGCAGGGCCGGCGTCTCGATAGCGATGCGCGCGCCGGCTACGGCCTGGGCGCGCGTTTGCACGACCGCCGAGGCCTCGGGCACGACCGACGCCCCGGGGCCCCCGGGAGGCACCATCGCCGTTGGCGCTGCCGGTTGCTCGGGTGGAGTCAGGGGAGCGGCCGCCTGCGGTTGCCCCGTCTCGGGCGACGAGGTCTTGGGCGCGAAAAAATACTCGTACCCGAAGAGCACCGCCATGGACAGCACAATGGCGACAATGAGGTTACGCTGTTCCGGCATGTGTTCCGTCTTTCCAGGTCAACGGGTTTGCGTCCCGGCAGGGCGCCGGGGGACCCTCAGGCGCGGCCGTCGCGCTTTGAGGAAAGGCTCTCCGCGGACGCCGGGGCGGCATCCGGTCTCCGGCGTCGGCGCAGCCAGCGCGGCCGGGGATCGTCGGGGACGGGATCGTATCCCATGCCCCCCCACGGATGGCAACGCGAAATCCGAAGCATCCCCAGCCACACGCCCCAGAAGGGCCCGTGCCGGACAATGGCATCCTCGGTATAGCGGCTGCACGTGGGATCAAAACGGCATTGCTGCCCGATCAGGGGCGACAAGATCAGGCGGTAGAGGCGGATCAGCCCGATCAACGGCAGGGCCAGCACCTTGTTGAACAGCCGCAGAACGCTCATCGCTTCATGCCCAAGCGGCTTAAGGCCGCGCGAAGATCGGCCACCAACAGATCAAACGGCCGCGTCACGGTGGTGGCCCGGCCAATCAGCACATAGTCATGCCCCGACTTGGCCTCGGCGGCCAACACCAAAGCGGCCGCAGCCCGCAGCCGACGCCGTGCCCGATTGCGCTCCACCGCCCCGCCAACCTTACGGCTGGTGGTGAAGCCCACGCGGATCTGGGCCGCTGGGGCCGGCGCCTCTTGCGGGTCGGGAACATCGCGCCCCCGACGCGCCGCTGTTGCGCGGGGCTGCGGCGCCGCCTGGAGCACCAGACCGGGCGCCGCCCACTTGGAGCGTCGCGCCGCCACACGCAAAAAGTCGGCCCGCTGCTTCAAGCGGCCGACCGACAGATCAGACATCCCGGGGCGATCCCCCTGATGCGGTGGGGGAGGCGCGGCCTCGGGTGTCCCGGCAGTGCCGGACCCGGTCATGGTCCCTCCCCCCTGCGTCCAGAACAAACTTTCCCCGCCGGACAGGGCCCGGAGGGGACACAGGGCTTAAGCGGACAGACGCTTGCGGCCCTTGGCACGACGCGCGGCGAGCACGCGACGCCCGCCCACCGTGGCGCTGCGGGACAAGAAACCGTGACGGCGCTTGCGCACCAGACGGGACGGTTGGTAGGTACGTTTCACCGGTCAACACTCCGTACTCGGCGCCTCGGCGCCGTTTAAAGCCATCGCGAGCGGGGTTCTATACTCTTCCCCTTGCCCCGGGTCAACGCCGGATTCCATACCGGGCTCCCCGGGGCAAGCGGCATCGGGTTACGCCTCCAACGCTTGGAGGTAGGCGTTGAGCAGGCGCACCCCATAGGCGGTGCCGCCCTTGGGCACGGTAGCCGTGTCCTTCTTGCTCCAGGTCACGCCGGCGATGTCCAGGTGGGCCCAGGGGGTTTTATCGACAAAGCGCTGGAGGAACTGGGCCGCCGTGATCGCTCCGCCTTCGCGTCCGCCCGAGTTCTTCATGTCGGCGATGTCGGAATTGATCTGCTTGTCGTAAGCGTCGCCGAGCGGCATGCGCCAGAGGGTTTCGCCCACCTGCTGGCCGGCATCCATAAGGCCCTGGGCCAAAACCTCGTCGTTGCAAAACAACCCGGCATGTTCCGAGCCCAGGGCAATGATGATGGCCCCGGTCAGGGTGGCCAGATCAATCATCCGCGCCGGCTGGAAGCGCTCGTTGGCATAGTGCAGCACGTCGGCCAGCACCAAACGCCCTTCGGCATCGGTGTTGATGACCTCAATGGTCTGGCCGTTCATCGAGGTGACCACATCGCCCGGGCGCTGGGCGGTGGCGCTGGGCATGTTCTCCACCAGACCGCACAGGCCGACCACGTTGATCGGCGCGCGGCGCAGGGCCAGGGTCTTCATCACCCCGGCCACCACCCCGGCCCCGGCCATGTCCCACTTCATGTCTTCCATACCGGCCGAGGGCTTGATGGAAATGCCGCCCGAGTCGAAGCACACGCCCTTGCCCACAAGCGCCGTGGGCTTGTCCTCGGCCTTGCCGCCGTTCCACGACATCACCACCAGACGCGGGGCCTGGGCGCTGCCCTGGGCTACCCCCAGCAGGGCGCCCATGCCGAGCGCCTTCATCGCCGTCTCGTCAAGCACCTCGACCGTCAGGCCCACCTCGGTCAGGCCCCGGCACACCTCGGCAAAGGACTCGGGGTAAATGACGTTTGGCCGGCTCGCTGACCAGATTGCGGGTCAGGAACACGCCCTGCGCCAGCGCCTCCAGGGGCGCAAACGCGCTCTGGGCCGCGCCGGGGTCAAGGGCATGGATGCCCACGTCCGTCAGACGCGGCTTGTCTTCCGGCTTCTCTTTGGTGCGGTATTTGTCGAAGCGATAGGAGCGCAACCGCGCGCCCAGCGCCACGTGCGCCGCCACCTGGGCGGGATCCACGGTCGGGGCCAGCGCCGGCTCGGCGGCAATCTGCGCCTCGGGCTCGCCAGCCAGGGCCGCCAGGGCGCTTCCGCCAAAGGCCTCCAAGGCACGGACCTCGCTTGGTCAGCAAGCAAGATCTCTCCAAGCGGGCGCTCGGGCGTCCCTTGACCCCGTATGACCGCCGCATCGACGTGCACATCAGCGCCATCCGGCAAAAGCTCGGCCAGCGCGAGGATGGGCGCTCGTGGATCCAAACAGTGCGCGGCGCCGGCTATCAACGTGGTGTGCGACTACCCGCCCCGCCCTCTCAAGTGAGTCGGAGGGGTCGTGGGGACGGCCGCCGCCTCCCCAGCCTTTTCTTTTTTTAAGGCTGGGGAGGCGCGGCCTCCCCAGACCCCTCGGTCACTTAAAGAGTCTTGGGGCGGGCGACGCGTTCGACTCCCAGTTCGTAAATGGCGCGGGGTTCGGTCATCTCTGGGGCCACAGCAAGGCCGCCCAGGTTGCCAAAGCCCAGGTCCATGGCCAGCCGGACCTCGTCGAGGGTGCGCAAATCCCAGGCATAGGTTGAAACGCCCTGCTCGCGGGCAAACCGGGCAAAGGCGGCGAGGACCCGGCTCCGGCTGGCGGTGTCGGCGCCGTGGCGGCTGATGTCGTTCAGGTCGATGCCGAGCAGGCGGACCTCGTTGAGCGTGCCCCGCAGGTGGTCGAACTGATCGGGTACCGCACGCACCGCGACAAAGCGGGCGAGGCGGCCCAGGGCGGAGACAATCTGCGGCAGGCGGCTGGCCGGCAGGCTGTCCAGAAGCCCGACCAGCTCGAAGGCCACATGCTCGCGCTTGCCGTGGTCCAGCAGCTTGGACAGCAAGCTGAACATGTCGTTGCGGGCCTGACCGGTGAACGATTTAAAATGTAGGGGCAGCACGATCACCGGGGTGGTCTTGTCGCCTTTCAGGGTTTTTGAGGCCTTGATGGCCTCGGCAATGACCTTTTTGTCCACCTCGATGCCCAGCGGATCCAGATAGCCGCCATTGAGGGTCCACTGTCCCGCGAACACGCCGTAATCGGTGGTGCGGTAGGGTTGAATCTGGAAGGCGAACACCAGTTGGCTGGCCGGGTTCCACACCGGGCGGAAGCGCACGTCCAGGCTTTCGTAAACGCGGGCCTGCGGCGTGATGGGGCCGGTCTCGCCGCGTCGGCGCAAGGTGCGCACCCCGATCTCGTCGGGCAGGCGCTCGTCGAGGATGCGGGTGATGTTCTCCAGGCTGGGAATGGTGCCCTGTTCCATCAGTTCTGAAAGCGTGACCACCGCCGCCTTGACGCCAAAGCCCCGCAGATTGTCCGCCTGCTCCCCCAGGAGGCGGCGGCGGACCACTTCGGTGATCCCCTGGATTCGGGTGGCGGCGGCTTGCATGCCCAAGCCCGGCAGCAAGACCAGATAGGAGTCGTCGTCCTGGCGGCAATAATAATCGTGCTCGCCCAGGTGCTGGCGCAAGATGCCCTCGGTGATCATCATGGCCTTGCGCGACAGGCGGTGCCAGTCGTCGCCAAAGGCCTGTTTCATCTCGTCGAGGCTGATGACGTGGAGTTTCGAGACCGCCGAGTCCCCTCGGTCGGTCAGATAGGCCTTGAGGAGGTCGTCCAGTGCCATGTGGGGCGATGACGCCCGGGCCATGAGCGGACGGGCCGCTTCCGCCGAGGCTTCCTCGGTCGCCGGCGCCAGCTTTTCGGCCACATGGCGCAAGCGGGTCGCCAGCCACGTCACAAAACCACCGGACGCTCCGCTGCGTCCGGCACTGTCCGATTTGCCCGCCTTGTCCGCCATGCCCATCCGTCTTCAAGGGTTGGCCCGGGACCGCCGCATGATCATCGGGCCCTCCTTGCATAGCCCAAAGACGATCCCGGGCCAAGGCCCCAGGGAAGGCGAGGTCTGGGAAGGCCCCGCCACCCCAGCCCTGGCTTGGGACACGCCGCTTAGGGGACTTGCTGTCGCTGCAACTCGTCCGCGGTCGCCTTCACGGTGTCGGCAAGGCGGGCCGCCTCGGTGCGGATGGCAATGCCGGCGCCGCTTGCCAGATCACCGCGCAAGCGCAAGGCGAGGGCGGCGCTGTCGTGCAGGCCCAGGGCGGCCAGGGTGGCCACCAAGCCATGGAGGAGGGCAGCGGCCTCGGGAAAGTCGCCTCGGTCGAGGGCGTCGGGCAACGCGCAAGCCCCCCGGCGCAACGAGGCCTCTGCGGCAACACAATAAGCCGCGAGGTCGCCGCCCAGCGAAGCCCGCAGGCTGGCCAGGGCCACCGGATCAAGCAGAACCTGGCGCTCTGCGGGGGAGGGAGGGGCGGGGGGCGAGGGGGCGAAGGCGGGGGACGAGGGGGCGAGGGCGGGGGACGAGGGGGCGAGGGCGGGGGAGCGAAGGGATGGCGCGCGGGCCACCTCGGCCAGCAAGGTGCGCAACCGGCGGATGTTGAGGGGTTTGGGCAGGGTCTCATCCATGCCTGCCGCCAAAAAGCGCTCCCGGTCTCCCGGTAGGGCGTCGGCGGTGAAGGCGATCACCGGCACCTCGCGAACTGGCCGGCCATCGGGGAAAACCACGGCCGGATCAAGGGCGCGCACGGCGCGACAGGCGTCAAGGCCGTCCATGACCGGCATTTGAATGTCCATCAGCACCACGTCGAACGGTCCCCGGGTGTGAAGGAGATCAAGGGCTTCCCGGCCGTTGGTGGCAAGCTCCACGTCATGGCCCAGGCGCTCCAAAACGGCTTGGGCCAGGATGCGGTTTTCCGGGATGTCCTCGGCCACCAAAATCCGCAGGGGCTTGGGGGGTGCATCGTCGGGCGCCTTTGGGGACGCGTCCGGGGACGGTGGGACGCTTGCGCCGGGATCTTGGAGATCGGGGCCCCCCTCGGAATCCGGCAGCGGGAGGAGCGGGAGATCCAAGGTGAAGACGCTGCCCACGCCCAGCGTGCTCTCGACGCGAATGTCACCGCCCATCAGCAAGGCAAGGCGCTGGGAAATGGCGAGGCCCAGACCGGTTCCGCCATGCCGACGGGTGGTCGAGGCATCCAGCGGCGAGAAGGGGGCGAACAGTTCACCCAGCCGGTCGGCGGCGATGCCGGGGCCGGTGTCCTCAATTCGAAAACGCAGCCGCTGGCGCTTGGTCCCGTCTGCCGGTCCCGCCTCGACGCTGATGCCCACGCGGCCTCGGTCGGTGAACTTGATGGCGTTGCCCAGGAGATTGATCAAAATCTGGCGCAGGCGTCCCGCATCGCCCGCGTAGCACGACGCCAAGGTCGGGTCCAGGCTCACCTGGAGGGGCAGGTGCCGGGCACTGGCCGGGACTCCACACAGGCTGACCACCGCCTGGATCTCGTGGGCCAGGGAAAACGGCTTCTCGTTCAAGGTCAGGCGACCGGTATCGAGGCGGCTGAAGTCGAGAATGTCGTTGAGGAGGCTAAGAAGGTGCTCGCCGGCGCGCTGGATGGCCCGGGCTTGGTCGGCCTGCGGGTCGGACAGGGGGCTGTCGAGCAAGAGGCCGGTCATGCCGATCACCGCGTTGAGGGGCGTGCGGATTTCATGGCTCATGGTGGCCAGAAACTCGGCCTTGGCCCGGGCGGCGGCTTGGGCGGCGTCGCGCGCGACCACCAGTTCTTCACGGTGGGTGATCAGGTCTTCGTTGGCTCGCCCCAGCCGGGCCCCGACGGTCGCGATCACGGCGGCAGTTTCTTGCAGTTCGCGCAAGGGGAAGGGGGGCGGGGTCTGGTAAAAATGCCCCTGGGCGATGCGCTGGATCATCCGGCTCACCTCGGTGAGGGCCTCGGCCAGATGCCGCGTCATCCCCCGGGCCCGCGCAAAGAGAAACGCGAGAAACGCTAGATAAAACAGGCATAATCCAGCCGCCATGGCATAGCCGACCCGGGTGAAGGCCGTCTCCAGGGCCAAGAACTCGCCCAACACCGTGTCGTGATGGGCCACCAGCAAGAAGGTCCAGTCGGCGCCGTCAACCCGGGCCCAGGCGATGAGTTTGCGCTGGCCGGCCAGGGGAACGGACATCACGCCCCGCTCCTGGGTGCGCAGGGCGGCGACCAGGGCCGGGGGGTCCCCCCGCCGGAACAGGTTGACCTCGGGCGAGGTGAAGGTGTCGCTCTCGACCGCGCCTTGGTAGCGGGCGGTGTCGAGCGGGCGCATGCCCCAATCGGCGACCCCGGCCTCGGGCATGGCGAGCAAGCCGCCCTGGCGGTCGAGCAGCAGGCCGTAGGCGCCAAAGGGTAGGCTGGCCGTGAGCACCTGATGAATGAAGGTCCTCACGGTGAGATCGACCCCGGCCACCCCTTCCAAGGCGGTGCCGCGCAGGATCGGGGCAATGGCCGAGACCATCCAGCCCTTACCTGCGGGATCCAGGTACACATCGGTCCAGACGACCCTGCGCTCGGGATTATGGGCGGTATCCGCCTCGTAATAAAAATTGTAACTGGGGATGTCCATGCCGGGAGGATACTGGGACAGGACATCGAACGGGGGATAAATCCGGTTCATCGAATCCCAGGTATTGATGTAAATCTGGTCGATGAGCGGCTGGGTCGTGCGGATGTCTTGCATCAGGGGATCAAGCGCCGCCGAACACACCGCCTTGGCCCGTTCGCGCGGGCCGATCGGGACGTGGCCCGAATAGAACAGCGCGGCTTGGGTCCCCGTGGCCTGGGTCGAGAACAAAACACCCTCGGGGGAGAGGGCGAGGCGGGCCTCTTCGGTCGGGTCGGGCGCGCACGGGGCCGCCAGAACCCGCGCGCTCTGGGCGGCGTAAAGCTGCACGGTGTGGGCCACCCCGGCCAGCCGCTCGGCGATCGCCCCGGCCTCGTGGCCGGCCACGGTGTGGAAGTCATCGGTCAGGGTGCGTTCGAGTAGGGCCAGCCCGCGTTCGGAGCCAATGCCGTGGGACACCGCGTAGATCAGTAAAAAAAGAAGTTCAATGAACACAAGGGGAATGAGGGCGGTGCGCAGGTAGCTGCCCCACAGCCAGGAAAACACCGAGCGCCCGGGGGCACCCGTGGTCTTGGGCCCGTCCTGCTCCTGGCTCATCTGTCGTACCCCGTGTCTGGCGCCACCCCTGCCGCCCCCGGAAGGCCTCACGGTGATCCCCGAGATGGCAAGGATTTAGCAAAATTCGTGCCGGGGAGGTCCTCCTTGCGTTCCCGTCGGGAGTGGGGTCCTATGCCCTCCTCACGACCTTCGCCCTCCCATTTTGGGGCTGCTCGCATGACAGACGCGAATGACGATCGGTACCTGAGCCTTCTCAAGGCGTTGTCCGCTCCGATCTGGGTGTATGGCTTCGCGTCGGGCCATATCGAATGGGCCAATCCGGCCGCGCTCGTCTTCTGGAAAGCCGACTCTCTGGAGGGCCTGCGCCAGCGTAGCGTGCGGCCTCAATCCGGCGCCGCCCGGGCGCGAGTCGAGCAGTATGCGGCACGTTTTGCAAACGGCAATGCAATTTGGGAGGACTGGACCTTCTATCCCCGCGACGAACCCGTGGTCGCCCGCTGCCATTTCCGCGGTGTGTCCTGGGAGGGTCAGTCTGCCATGCTCGTCGAAGTCCGCGCCCAGGAGGGTGAGTGCGGCCAAAGCCACGACGACGCCCGGCGTGCCGTCGAGACCCTGCGCGAGGTACCTGTTGTCATTATGCTGATCCTGGCCGATGGCACCTTGGTTTCCCAGAACGTTGCCGCCGATCTGTGCTTTGGGTCTCTGGAGCAGGGCGGTTTCAAGGATCGCTTCGTCGAGCCCCAGGAACGCGAGGCCCTGCTGCGCGAGGCTCTGGAGCAAGGCGAGGCCCCGGCCCGCGTCCTGGCCGTTAATACCCGTGCCGGCATGGCGTGGCACGATGTGGGCGCCCGCCGGGTGCGCGATCCCGCCACCGCCGCCCCGGCCCTGCTGCTGCATGGCCTGGACGTCACCGAGCGCCGCTTGCACGAGGAGGCTTTGCGCGAAACCGAGGAGCGCCTGCGCCGTCTCGCCCATGATCTGGCCTTGGCCCGCGACGAAGCCGTGCGCGCCGATGCTGCCAAGTCCGAATTCCTGGCCACCATGAGCCACGAAATCCGCACGCCCATGAATGGCATCTTGGGCCTGACCGAGCACCTGCTGGAAGGTCCCGTGCTCCCCGGCCAAGCCGAGCGCCTGGGGGCCATTCGCGACTCGGCCGAGGCCTTGCTGACCGTGGTCAACGATGTGCTGGATTTTTCCCGCCTGGAGGCCGGACGTCTGACCCTGGAGATCCGGCCCTTTGCCCTAGGCCCCACCCTGGTCGCTGTCTTAGAGCCGCTGCGGCCCCATGCCCAGGCCAAGGGGCTGACCTTGGATCTTGCCCTTGATCCTACCCTGCCGCCCTGGGTGGCGGGCGACCCCGGGCGCTTGCGCCAGATTCTGATCAATCTCGTGGGCAACGCCCTCAAGTTCACGGCCCGGGGGTCGGTGCGCCTGGAGGTCGCGCCCGGGGTCACGATGCCGGGGCGGGGACCCAATGATCTCCTGTTCCGGGTCAAGGATACGGGAATCGGGATCGCCCCCGACGTCCTGCCCCGCCTGTTCCAGCGGTTTTCCCAAGCCGACCCCGCCATCACCCGCCAGTTCGGCGGATCGGGGCTGGGGCTCGCCATCTGCCGTCGGCTGGCCGAGGTCATGGGCGGCCATATCCAGGCCGAGAGCACGCCCGGCCAGGGCTCGGTGTTCACGCTGTGCCTGCCTTTGCCGGCTGCCGCCCCCGAAGGTCCGCCGCCGCCTCCCCCGGCGGAGCCCTTGCCGGCCGCCCCCGGGGGCCGACCCTGGCGGGTGTTGATCGCCGAGGATCACGCCATCAATCGAACCGTTCTGGCGGGCCTGTTGCACTCCCGGGGCCTTGAGGTCGAGTTCGCCGAGGATGGGACCCAGGCGCTGCACAAAGGCCTGACCGGGACCCACGACATTATTTTCATGGACATGCGCATGCCCGGTCTTGATGGCCTGGAAGTTACCCGGCGTCTCAGGGCCCAGGGCGGCGCGCTGGCCCGTGTGCCCATCATTGCCGTGACCGCCAACGCCTTCGATGACGATCGCGCTGTGTGTCTGGCCGCTGGAATGAGCGCCTTTTTGCCCAAGCCGGTACGTCGCGATGCCTTATTTGCTACCGTGCGCGCGCAGTTGAGCGAGCGTCTTGCCCTGTCGTGCGATCTGGAGAGCTCCCCGATGCCCCGGCCCCCCGCGAGTGCCGACGATGCCGGTCCCGTGTCCGATCTCCTGGACCTGTCCCACGCTGTGGAACTGGAGGACGACCTGGGGATTGAGGTGCTCATCTCGATGACCCGCAGTTTCCAGACCTCCGCGCCTGAACGTGCCGCCCGTCTGGCCGCCAGTTTGGAACGCGGCGATGTGGAAGGCGCCCGCACCGAGGCCCACACCCTCAAAGGGGTGGCCGCCACCTTGGGGCTGGCCCGCCTGCGTGATGTCACCGCCCGCATTGAGCAGGCCTGCCGCGTCCCGGATCTGGTCCAGGCCCGCGTCCATGCGGCCGACCTGTCCCCCCTCGTGGCCACCAGCCTGGGCGCCCTGGCCGACCGCTATCTCGTTTAAGCCCCATGACCGAGGGGTCTGGGGAGGCCGTGTCTCCCCGGCCGTCATGTTATTGACCCCCCTACCGCCCCAACCGCTCCAAGATCGCGTTCATGTGAACCTGATCCCCCTTGTAATTGCCGGTCAGGGCATAGATCACCAAGTTGACCCCGAAGCGATAGGCCAACTCGCGCTGTTGGGCTCCCCCGGGGATCACCGCGAACAGGTAGCCGCGCTGGGCTTCATGGGCCCAGGCGCCGGCCCAATCCGCATCGCCCAGCAGCACGGGGGCCACGTCGTCGTTATCGCCCCCTTCGGCGATCCAGGTCGTGGTGCCGGCAAGGCGGCCGGGCAGGGCGTCGAGCAGATAGAAGCTGCGGGTCAGGACGTGTTTCTCGGGCAGGGGATGGAGCGGCGGGATGTCGAGGCCGGCGACCAGGGGTTGGGGGTCGGCGCCGTCGCGGCCATCAAGCACCAGCAAGCCGCCGGCCCGCAGATACCGGTTTAAGCGCTCGCGGGCCAGCGGCGGCAAGGGAGCCTGTCCCGCCGTCACCGGCCAGTACAGCACCGGGTAAAGCAAGGGATCGTCGGTGCGCAGGTCCAGGCCCTTTAAATTCACAGGGCGCGGGCTTTACAGTGAGCCTAGCGCAGCACTGCTCGACACCGCCGACTTCTCGGCAGTCAAAGACCCAGAAGTCCTGGATGCGACCACGTTTGCCCTCCAGGTGGGTGAGGTTGACCTGGGGGCCGTCGGCTGGGTCCCCGTCGGGCAGTCCCTCACCCTGAGGGGTGGAGGCGAGGTTAAAAGCAAGTCGCGCACGAGCTACGACGCGGTCGAGGTCACTGACCATGCCCTGTCCGGCGAGGTGCTTTTTGAGGCGCCCGAGCTGGCGACCTATAACCCGTGGGCGCACCTCGACGGGTACCAGCGGATTATTGCCACGCGCGGCACTCGCCTAGGAGAGCGATGCGAGGTGTGTATCTACAACGCCCAAATCGGCAAAATATCCACCCGCGATGACAATGAAGACTGGATGATGACGCTTCCTTTCACCGCACGACCGCAAGATGGTGGTGGTGACAACGAAGTATCAATCCGGTTTTTTTAGGAGGAAACCTCATGTCTATTGTTTTCGTTGTCCCTGCAGCGGGGTGGACTTTTACTTCGGTGGTGGATCTCACCCTCCCCTCGGGCGAGGTGCAGTCCTTGCCCATCACCTACCGCGCCCTGCCACCTCGTCAGTACGCTGACCTGTTGGAGGCCAATGTCCGGGGCGACCTGCCCAACCCGGACCTCGTGCGGAGCATCGTCACTGCCTGGGGCGCGCAGGACGAGGCCGGCGCCCCCCTGAGCCTCAACGACGAGCGTGCTACCGCCGCCCTGGAACACGTGTGGGTGGCGGGGCCGGTCCTCGCTGAGTACCAAACGGCCCTCAGCCGAGCGATGAGAAAAAACTCGCAGACGTCGGCCGAGCCTGGGCCCGAGCCGGCTACGCCCCCCGCGCTCTCGGCGACCGAGAGCGGGACGGTCTCGGGCGAGACCTTGCCGCACTGACCGGCGGGGCGGCTGCTCTCCCGCCGCCGCCCTCAGCCCCGCCGGCGGCTGAGGTCGAGGTCCACCCCGACCACGCCGACGCTGTACGGCTTTTTTTGCTCGCTCAAAGAGAGTGGGTGGTGTCCGACTACTCCGGCACCCCCACTCGTTTTGATCTCCCTGCCGCACTCGCACTGTGGGAGGCCCTGGGCTGGCCCGTCCGATCGGGCCGCCTCGCGCCCGACCTGGCCCGCGTCCAGGTAATTACCGACGCCGCGTTGGCCGAAAGCAACACCCTCCTGGCCGCCCGACGAGAGCGGGAGGCCCGAGCCCAGCAGAGGTACCGCCGTGGCCGGTAGCGCACACCAGACCGTCAGTCTCACTCTAACCGCTGACGCCTCGGGCCTCCTGGGCCCCCTGCGGGCGTCGGGCGAGGCGTGGCGCGTTTGGACGGCGGCCGCTCAGGGGGCTGGGGTGGCGGGTCAGGCTACTGCCTCGGCCGTGGCGGCGGTAGGGGCGCAAGCCGCGACGGGCGCTCAGGGCCTGGAGCGGGCTGCCGCGACCGCCGCTGAGGCCGGGCGCGCCCTGGCCGGGACCAGCCAGGGCGCCGCCGCTGCCGGCCGGACCCTCGCTGAGACGGGGCGGGCTGCCGCTGCCGTTGGGGCGCAAGCCGCGACGGGCGCCCAGGGTCTGGGGCGTGCCGGCGCCGCCGCCACCGAGGCCGGGCACGACCTGACGGGGGTCACCAAGGCAGCTACCACCACCGGCCGGGCCCTGGCCGAGACCGGCGCCGCCGGCGCCAAGGCGGCCCGTGACCTTGGGCGCCTCGACGGGGCGGCCGCTCCCTTGGCTCGGGCTGGGGAGGCCGCGACCCAGACCGGGGCACGTCTGCGCGAGGCCTCCGACCTGACCGCCACCCTGGCCCGGGCGGCGGTCGCCTGGGGCGGGGTTCAGGTCGTCGATCGGGCTGTGGGGTCCTGGACGCGCTACGAGTCCCAGCTCGTGGGCGTCGGCAAGGTGGCCGACGTGACGGGCCCGGCTCTGGCCAACCTCGGCAAAGAGATCACCGCGCTAGGGCGACGCCCCGAGCTGGGTGCGACGACCGACGAGTTGTTGACCATCGCACAGAGCGCGGGCCAGCTGGGCGTCGCAAAAGAGGATATCGCAAACTTCACGGCTGAAATCGCCAAGGTCCAAGGCGCCAGCGACTTGACCGGCGAGGCCGCCGCCGCGTCGTTTGCCCGCATCCTAACCTTAACCCACGGCGCCGCCGCGTCGGTCGGGCGCCTGGGCTCTGCCGTGGTAGCGCTTGGCAACCAGTATGCCGCGACAGAGTCTGAGATTACCTCGGCCGCCCTGCGGCTGTCGCAAGACCTCTCTATATATAATGTGTCGGCGTCCACGGTTGTCGGTCTGGGGGCCGCGCTGGCCACGCTCGGCGTCTCAGCCGAGCGTGGGAGCGGGGCCCTTGCACGGGCCTATGCGGCGGTTGATCAGGCGCTCCGTCGTGCCGGCGAGGGCCAAACGGCGCTGGCCAAACTCACCGGGCAGTCGGCCGCCGACCTCAAGACGGCGTGGGGGCAGGACACGACGGGCGTTGTCTTGCAACTCCTGCAAGGTCTGGGCCGTCTCCAGGGCGCCGGCGGGGACGTGGCGGCCGCCCTAGCCCATATGGGCCTGACCGCCACAGAGGACGTCAGTACCCTGGGCGCCCTGGCGACGTCCGTTGGCACCGTGACGCAGGCGGTCGGCCTGGGCAAAACTGCGTGGACCGAGAACACCGCCGCAACAAAAGAAGCAGAAGCGGCAGGAAAAACGGCAGAAAGCCAGTTAAAAGTATTTCAAAATCGCATCGAAGAACTACAAATTGACCTTGGGAAACAGCTAACCCCGGCGCTGCTGTCGGCTGGCGACAGTCTGACCGCCCTACTGGGTGCGGCTCAGGAGACTGGGACCCTCGAAAGCGCGGCCGCCGGCCTGGGGGAGGCGGCGCGCTGGCTGGTGGCGCCACTGGGTGCTGCTGCCAACAACCTCGATCTGGTGGTGGCGGCGGCGGCGGCGCTGACGACCACGGCGCTGCTGCCGACGCTCACGGGGTGGGGCGCGGCGGCCGGTACCTTTGCGGTCAACGCCCGCGCCGCCGCCGCCGCCGCCGGAGGCTTGGCGACGGCAGCCGGGCGCTTGGCCGCGCTACAGTCGGTGGGTGGCGGCCTGCTGGCTGCGATGGGGGGGTGGGCGGGGCTGGCTTTGGTCGCTGGCGTAATGACCCTGGCCGGGGGTATCGCCTACCTAGCCGTCCAGGAGGACGACGCATCGAGGGCGGCCCGTACCCACACGGCCGCCCTCGACGCCGTCAAACAGGCCAACGAGGCCGTGGCCAAGGCAGCAAAAGCGGCTACAGACGAGACCAAAAACCAAACCGAAGAAACGAAGAAACAAACAGAAGAAGCGAAGAAGCAGGCAGTCGCGCTTGTTGAGACTGCCCGTCTTAAGCTCCAAAATGATATTGACGAAGCCGCCCGCGTCAGCGCAGCGGCGGGAAAAGACCTGCAACGAGCGCTCAACCAAGTTGGCGCGGGTGGTGCGGACACCCCGTTTAACAGCCTGATTGACCGCTACGACGCGGGGCGCCTAGCGATTGAAGAGTTCCAACAACAGGTTGCGTCTATCGGCTCTGACATGCCCGACTGGCGGGCCGAGGCCACCCGCCTGACAACGTTGGTGCAGGCTCTCCTCGATGCGCGACTGGCGGCGGCGAATGCCGATAAGGCCTTGGACCTGTTTAATCGCCGCGCCAAAACCCCGCTCACACGCGACCCGACACACGACAACGGAGGCCCTGCCACCCCCAGTCCCGCCCCCAAGGCACCGGCGTCCGAGGACTGGACGCTACCCACCAAGGGCACCAAGTCGGACCCTTGGGGCGACTGGGTCAAGGACACCAAAGCCGCCACCGCCGCCTCCCTCGCCCTGGCCGACGCCGTGGGTAAGGGCGCGACGGCCACGCAGGTGGCCGAGGTGCAGGCGGAGGCGGAGGCGCAAGCGACGCGCCTTGGGGTCCAGCATAAGGGTGAGATCGTCGACCTCCTGAGTAAGGAGGCCGCCGCTCGTCGGGTGCTGGCCTCTCGCCAGTGGGCCGACGACACCGACGCGGAGACGGCGGCGACGCAACGGCTCACCAAGGCGGCGCTCGAAAGCCAGGAGGCTCTCGAAGAAGCGGTAATTGTTAATAAAATTATAGCGGAGCAACGCAGACAAAACGTTGAAGCGTTGTCTGAGCAAGGAAAGGCTATTGAAAAGAGTGTAAGACAACAAGAAAAAACAAATAAAAATAATGAAAAAGCAACATCATTAAGCAAAATTAACGAAGAAACAACCGCCTACCAGAAGCAAGTTATTTGGCTTCGCCAAGTCTCTCAATTGCGCGCCGTCTCGGGCGCGGAAATGGAGCAAGCGCAAGAGCTGGCGCGCCGCAACATTGACTTGTCGTCCGGCGAAGCAAAGCAGGAACTTGCCGCCGCCAAGGCCCGATCCGAGGCGGCCCGCGCCTGGGCCCGCGAGGCCGCTGAACGGTCGTCGTGGGCCGAGGGCGCCAAAAACAGCCTCGACGACTTTGTAACCGCCTCCAAGGATAGTGGCGCCCAGGCGGCGGCGGCGTTTGGAGGGGTCTTCTCGTCTTGGTCATCCGACCTCGCTGACTTCCTCGCCGACTTTGATTTTTCAATGAAATCAATGGGGAAGCTGTTCGGCTCCTTTGGCGACGCCGTCTTGCGCGAGGCGGCCCGGGTGGTCTCGTCGCGCACTGTGGGTGCGGCTGCCGAGCTGGTCGGCGACTTGTTTTTTGGTAGTAAAAACAGCGGCGGCGGCAGTAGCGGCGGAATACTGAGCGGAGTTATTTCCGGCGTCGGGAGTTTTGTTAAGGGCATATTTGGCTTTGCTGATGGCGGCAAAGTAACGGGCTCGGGTGGCCCTCGTGAAGACCGAGTACTCGCGCGCCTCTCGCCCGGCGAGTACGTTGTCAACGCCGCCGCGACGGCCCGTCACCATGAGCTTGTCCGCGCCGTCAACGACAACGACGACGTTGCAGTGTCCCGCGCTGCTGCCTCCTGGCTCAAAGCCCACACCCTTTACCCGGGCGACTCTGAGCTGGCCCACGTCACACCGCGTGAGGCCGCCCTGCTGCGGCGCCTCGGGGGGCGCGGCGTGCTCAACCCGGTCACGGGCCTGCGCCAGTACCTGGAGGGGGACACCGGTGGGGTCGGCGACACCGGGTCGGGCCGAGACTCAGGCGGATCAGATGGCCCGGAGAATATGGGCCGCGACCGGGGCACGGTCTCGGCGGCCGACGCCGTGGGGGCCACCGGGCGCGACCGTGCCGCAGGCGTGAGCCGAGGCGGCAGCGACCGCTCCGCCGTCAGCGGCTGGGCCTCACTGACGGGTCGGTATAGCGACCTCATGGAGGCGGATCGGCGCGCTGTCGAGGCGCTGGGGGGGCTACACCAGTACAACGTCAACCGCGCGTCCCTGGCAATGCGCACCGCCACCCCTGACCTAAGCGACAGCCTCCAGGCCCGCGCCCTAGACTTTGCCGGGGTCGGCCACCCGGGCGGGCTCCTTGACTCCGACCTCACCCACACGGTGGTCACGACGCTGGCCGGCGTGCTGGGCGGCCCGTTTGCGGCTGCGGCGGTGGCGCTCGTTAATGACGTGCGACGCGGGCAGCTCAACGTGTCGTCGGTGGGTGGTGCGGTGKGGGGGTGCGGCGGGTGGCGCGGTGGGGGGGCTGGTGGGCCGGCTGGTCGGGCAGGCCGCCATGGCCTCCGGGGTCGGGCTCGATAGCCTTACCGGCGCCTCGACCCAGGTCTCGGCGGCGGCCGCCACCCCCGGCGAGGCGGGGACACAGGCGCGCGCCGTCGCCGAGGGTCTGCGTGAGATCGCCGAGCGGGGCGGTGGGGCGGCCGACGTGGCCCGCGCCAGCGCCGAGGCCCTGGAACAAGTGGCCGCCGTTGATCCGGCTGCCGCCGACGCCATGGCCCAGGGCGTCGCCCACGCCCTCGCTCACACCGCCGAGCGGGTGGCGCACTGGCGGGGTGAGCTGGAGGCCGCCTCCCCGTGGGGCGACGAGACCACCAAGGCCGTCGCTAGCGCCCGGCAGCAATGGGATGAGTTTGCGGCGTCGCTGACGACTACTCTCGACGCCGCCGCCAAGGCCGGTGAGGGCGAGTACGCCCAGGCCGCTGTCCGGGGGCTGCTCACTGACTTGGCCGCGCTCGACCGCTCGGCGGCCGGCGCCTCCGAGGTGCAGGTCAAGGCCGCGTCGTTGCGGGCGGAGTTTGACCGGCTCGCCGGCATTGTGGTGGGGTTTGGGTTAGATGCTCAGACCACTGTCGTCGGCCTAACAAAGTCCTTGGACGGCCTTAGCCGGCAGGTCCAGAACGACCTTTTGGGTCAGATCGACAGCCTGACCAGTGGCATCGGCTCGTCCTTGCGGGACCTGACGACGTCGTACCGCGAGACCGTGGCCGACCTCCAGGCTCTGTCCACGACCGGCGCGGTAGAGGCCGGCGCGGCTGGCCGGGTCATGCTGTTGGGTGCCGCCAAAACCCTGGGCCTGGAGCTGTCCGGCCTCGCCCAGCTCTCGGCCGAGCAGCTAGCCCGGGTCGTGGCAGGCCTCGACCCGTTGCCACCCGCCCTCGACGAGGCGGCCCAAAAGGTCGTGGCGCTGCGCACCTCGGCCGCTGACTTGGCCTCGGTGCTGGAGGCGGCCGGGGTCGAGGCTGGTGTGGCGGCCGGGGCGTGGTCGCGGCTCTCCAAGGCGACGGCCGACGCCGCCATCAAAAGCACGGCCAACCGCCTCGCGGGCAAGGCTTACCTGACCACGCTAGAGGAGACCGCCGCCGAGGCCGAGGCCTCGTGGTGGGAGCTGGCCCTGGCGGGGGGTGACTGGGCCCAGGCCGCTACCAACGCCGCTGGTCTGGTCGCCGAGAGCGTCGCCGACCTGTCGGCTGACGAGCTGCGGGCTCTGCGCCGGGAGTATGAGGCGGCAGGCACGGGCGCCGCCCACTACCGTACCGTCATGGCCGGCCTGACCAAGGCCCTGGGGACTGCAACCGAGGCCGCCGCAAAGGAGGCGGCCAACCTTAATAAGGACCTGGCTGACCAGCTGGCCGAGGCCAAGGCGGGCGACACTGTCGAGGACCAGCTCGCCCTCCTTGAGCGCGAGTGGGCGGAAAAGAGGCAGGCCTACCTGGAGCAAGGCGCCGACATGGCGCTTGTTTTTGAGCTACAGGGCCTTGCCATTAATAAAATCATCAAAGAATTTGCAGAAAAAGCGGTAGAAACGGAAAAAGAAGCACAACAAGACCGGCTTGCGGCTCTCAAAGATTCTTACGATAAAGCCAAGACGTTAGCCGATTACGGCACGTCCACAGGTCAAACGCTGCGGGCTTATGTCGACAGCCTGCGGTCCTCTACCACGAGTGTCTCGCCCCGCGAGGCTTACCGAGCCGCCCAGGAGACCTTTGCTGGTGCGCTGGGCGTTGTCGCCACCTCTAAAAATGAGACACTTGTCAAGCAGGCGCTAGAGCGTCTCCCTACTCTGGCGGACGCTTTCTTGGCCGCTTCGCGGGAGGCGACGGGTGGGTCAGCAGTACACGCGGCCGACCGGGCTTGGGTCGAGGCGTCGCTAGGCGCTATCGCCGAGATCTTGGGCGTCAGTGCCTACGACCCCGACGCCGAGCAGACGGCGATCCTGACGGCCCTGCGTGACCACGCCGCGAGCATCGCCTTGCAGACCACAGCGGCCGCCAATTTGCTGGGCGACCTCACGCGGGGCTGGCGCACGCTCGACCCTGCCGGGTGGCGGGCCGAGCTGGCGACCCATGGGGCGGTGTCCGAGGCGGTCGCCGCCCAGACCTGGGCAGCGGTCGATCGCAACCGCGACGCTGTGTTGGATGCCGGCGAGGTCCAGGCGGCATATGCCCTCCAGTCGCTCCTCAGGAGCGACGCGTTGGCTGGAGGCCTGGGGGCTCTGCTCTCCCAGGGTGTTGGCGACGGTGTCCGCCTCGACACCTTGCGCGGCGCTGTGCTGGAGCGGGGCGTGGCCTCGGAGAGTGCAATCGTCCGCCTCCATCAAGCGGTGGATGCTGACGGCAATGGGATGCTCTCGGCCCTCGAGATCACCAACGCCCTGGCGTGGCAGTCCCTGACGACTGACGGCGTGGTCGCCAACACCCTCGCGGCCCTCGACGGTCGTGCAGCCGCCATGGCCGCCAAGCTGGCGGCGTGGGACACGGACAGTGACGGAGGGCTGGGGCTCAAAGAGTTTACGGCGCTCGCTGCCCAGTACGGCGCTTCAGCAGACGAAGCAAAGCGTATATTTACCTCGCTAGACGGCACAAACAAGGGAATACTTTCTGTCGCCCAGCTGACGGCCGACGGCACGTGGGCGACCGCCCTGCATACTGGCGACTTAGGACCCCTTGCTAAGGATGACGCGTTATACTCGTCCATGCTGTCGCTTTTTGGCGGTGGCGGATCAAGCAACTACTTGTCGCAGCTTGTCGCTGCGCAGGCGACGGCCAACGGGCTGCTCGCCCAAATCGCTGCCGCCGAGGCGGCCGGAACCGCACCGGGCCCCGGGGCGGGCGGGACTGTCGCGGTGCCCCGGGCCCTGGCCACGGCCGACGTGGCGCAGCTCGCGGCACAGTACTTAGCCGCTAACCCTGACGTTGCATCGGCGACTGCGCGCAATCCGAAAGAGCTGGCGTCCTCGTGGTGGGGGGCGCTGGGCGACGCCCGCGCCTACACGAACGACTCGGCAGGTGGGGGGGTCTTGTCCGTGACATACGACCCCCAGACCGGCATGAGCGTGCCGACATCGCCCATCGACTGGGGGAGTGCCACGCTTCCGTCCGACGCTACGTCGTTGGCCCTCGCCCATTACTGGCGCTATGGGGCGGCCGAGGGCCGCACCCTGTTTGAGGGGGAGGGTCGTACTGACCTTAAAACGCTACACGGTTGGGCGCAGGCGTACGCCGAAAGAAATACAGATGTATATGAAGCATGGAAGGATGACCCAGGGCAGCTTTCCGAAATAACAGTCAAAAAAGAAAACGGTATTACGAATATAATGCATGGAATAGATCTGAACTTTGATGATTTTATGCTAACTCACTGGTTAACGTACGGACAAAAAGAGGGTCGTTCTTTTGCAGATGGCGGCAAAACCCCGGGCCCGGGTAAAGTGCAGGGTCCGGGCGGCCCACGTGATGACCTCGCCTATATATTCGCGTCTCCCGGCGAATACGTCTCCACCGCGGCCGCTACGGCCCAGCACGAGGGACTGCTGGCGTCGGTCAATGCGGGCCGGGTGCAGTATCTGGATGTCCTCCCGGCTCTGGTCGCGCCTGTCGTGGTGCCGACGCTCCTGCCCTCGACCTCGGGGTCGATCGATATGAGCCCCCTCCTCGATCGGCTGGACGCGTTGGTCGGGCAGGGCCGGGAGGTACTGGCGCTCGTCCGCGAGGCCGATACCCGAGGGGAGGCACGGGGCGCTCGCGTGGAGCGGTTGCTGTCTCACCTCGCGGAGGCCGAGGCCGACGCGGCGACCTACTTGCGCTGGCTGGGCTCTGCGCTGACGCGTGCCGGGAGGGTGTGAGGTGATCACCAGGCTCCTGGATCTTGATGCCTACCACCTCCCCACGGGCCGGCTCCACCGCTGGCGCCTGTGCACGCCGCCGACCTACCAGCTGCGGGGTGGGCCGTGGCCGGGGCTGTGCTACCTCCCGCTGGTGGTGCAGCCGCCCGAGGTGACGGTGTCGGTCGCCAGCCCGTCCGCCCCGGCCCGCCTGTCGGTCGGTGGCGTGGTCCTCGCCAACCACCTCTGGGGCGGCCCTCGCCAATGGTGGGTCGAAGACGTGGCAACCGGCGCCCTGGTGGAGGTGGCGCTCCCCGGAAGACCACTGACCCCGCTGCTGACGGAGTATGCCGTGGCTGGGCGGCGGGTGGTCGAGCGGCTCATAGAGGTGGGAGGCGCTTATAGCAGTGCCCAGTCTGTCTTTTCGGGGGTCGTTGCTGCCGATCCAAAACAGTCAAAAATTTATCAAATAGACATTGAGGTAATGGGCCAGGAAGAGCTGTGTAATATAGCTCTACAGAGTGACTTGGACGTATACAAAAATGAAGATATATTCGGCGAACACGAAGATGTTCGAGAGTCTCTCAAGGGGAAGTCGCGAGAAGTTGCGCTCGGCGAGTGCGTTGTTGAACCGACGTACCGAGGCACCCGCGACGGCCGGCACGTCTATAGTGTTAACGGTGTGCGCCGGGTGCATGCGGTGGAGTGGGTGAGTAACCGGGGGTCGCGGTATACCCGGGTGGCGGCGGACCCCGGCATCGGCGAGTGGACCGCCGATCTGGCGAGCTCGCTCCTGACGCTCGGCGGTGCCAAGCCGGAGAGCCTGCGAGCCAAGGTCGTGGGGGACGCGCCCGGTGGTGAGTACCTCGCCACACTGGGGCAGGTGGCGGGGCTGGTGCTCGGTCGAGCGGGCCTCCCTGGTCTGCCCTGTGACCTCCACCAGGTCGTGGGTCTCGCCTACGCCCCTGGGGACGCGCCGACTGTCGCCACTGTCCTCGACTCCCTCGCCGCGAGCGTCGCTCGGGGCGGGTGGTACGTGACGCACGCGGGGAGTGTGTGGCTGGGGCGCCTCCCGGGGTTCGGTCCAGCCGTGGCGACGTACCGCGCCGGTGTCAACTGCTCCCCGGCGGTGCCGTCCCTGTCGGCCGGCGGCAACGCCCCCGCGAGGGCTGTCGCCCTCCAGTGGGGCGCGGTGCCCGAGGTGGATGATCTGGCTGATGCCGCCACGGCACAGGACCAGGCCCTGCTGGCCACGACGTGGCGCACCGTCAGGCGGGCGGCCGTGGACGTGGCTGCGGCCTACCCCCTCGCGCGGGAGGTGACGGTCGAGACGGCGCTCCAGCGCGCCACGGACGCCGAGGCCGAGGCCACAGCGCTCCTGACCGATCGGTCCGTCGTGCGCCGCACATGCAGCCTCGACGTGTACGACGGCGCCCCGGGGCTTGACGTTGGCGCCGTCATCCACGTGACAGGGGGTGCCTTGGTCCCGGGGCGGACGTGCGTGGTGCTGGGGCGGGAGTCCAGAGGACGTCTGCGCCGCACCAGTCTGATTGTGAGCCCGCTGTAGGATGGATGTTATGGCTACATTGTTATGCGCCAACAACCTGGTCGGTGACGCGACCGTGACAGGGTCGCCCTGCTTGCCCACTGCACCGCTATCGCTGGTGCAGACCTGGCCCCCGTCGCTGCGCGCGGTGGTCCCAGCTGTGGGTACCGAGGCGGCGCCGATCACCGTGAGTGCGGCGTGGCCGGAGGCGCGGCTGGTGTCGTATGTCGGGCTTTTTGATCTTAATCTCAGGCAATCTTCGCTTGCCTCTCTCCGGATATATGGGGATAGTGCACGATCATACCTAATACATTCCGAGGTTAGACGTGTACTCCCTCCGCTTCATGAGCCTCAATATTATCTTTTTGGGGACGACAATCTTTTTCTTGGGGGGATCCCTGAGCAAGAATACATGAGCGTCCCGACATCTGTGCACTTTGTTTTTGACCCACTCGCCGCGGTTGTTGTGGATATTGCCCTTTGGGGGGAGACGTATACACAGGCAGGCGATAACGACAGTCAGACCGAGATCGGCCTGATCTGGGTGTCTGGGTCGTTGGAGGTGGCCTGTTGGGCAGGAACGAAACACCGGAGAGATCCCCAGGGGCAGAGCGCGTCGGTGCCGGGCGTGGGGGATGCCATCGACCCAGGGTTACCCCGCAGGGGGGCGACGCTGAGGCTCGACGACCTCGACCTCGACGATGCCGGCGCGATAGCCAGTTTTATTTGTTTCGTTGGCGACACGCAACCATATGTGTATATCCCTGATCACCGCGACCCCGCCGTCACGTGGCGGTGGGGAGGGCTCTACCGGTTGTCGTCGGTGACGGAGAGCACGACAACGGAGAGGGGGCGCGTCGCCCTGGACCTACAGCTCAGTGAGGCCACGATATGACTGACGACCCGACGCCCCACATCGCCTACCTCTGGACTATTAATGCGGGCCGCTACAACCAGAGCACAAACCCCGGGGGGCTGGCCGGCCCCGGTGGGATGACCGCCAATTACCCAAGACTCTGTCAAGCCATGTCGGCCGTTGGGGCTGCCACCACCACCGCCGCCACAACCTCCACCGCCGCCGCCACACAAGCCACGACCGCCGCCACCACCGCCACCGCCCGGGCCGCCGAGGCCGTGGCCGCGGCCCAGGCTGCTGCCGCCTCGGCCGCGGCCGCTGGGCTCCCTGCCTCCCTCGGCCCAGCCGGATCAGTCCTGACCAGCACGGGCACCGGCGCCGTGTGGCGCTACGATCCAGAGGATGACCCGGCCGCCCAAGTGATCGGCGTCGCCCTTGTGGCGACGGGCGGCGGCACCGGTACTTGGGCGCGGGTGGACAAGGGCGGCAACACTCTGTCGGGCAGCGATTACGCCCAGGGGGGCGCGGCATTCAACGCGCATCCCGTGTGGGGTGGGATGGTCCCTGCGACCCTGGACGGCCAGCTCATGGTCCGCGTCCCCGCGTTCTACTATCGCGTGGCGCTGGCGCCGCTGGGCAGCGCACAGGCCGGGAAGACCTGTTGGTGGATCAGCGATCGCCCCCTGGATGGCTTTGTGCTCCATCCGGCTTTTTACAAGGATGGCGCGCCGGTCAATCAGTTTTGGGTTGGCAAGTATCAAGGCAGCGACAGCGGCGGCACCAAAGTGGCTTCTGTGGCTGGGGTTATGCCACTAACCAATATCTCCTTCACCGATTACCAAGCCCGATGCGCTGCCCGCAACACGGGGGGTGTGACGGGTTTCATGCTGTGGTCGGTCTACCAGTGGGCGGCCCTGCAGATGCTGGCCGTTGTCGAAATGGCCAGCACGGAAAGCCAAGGCCTCTTGGGCTCCGGCCGGGTGGCCGAGGGGGGTGTCGCCGCTGTGGACGCCGCCGACGTCGCGAGCGCGACCTATCGGGGCATCGTCGGGCTGTGGGGAAATGTGTGGCAGTACTGCGACGGTATACGCGTCCAGGCCACGTCCGGCACTCTCGCGCTGTGGGACCGCTTGGGCAACAAAGCGTGGGTGGACACCGGGACGGCGCGGGCCCTCTCAGGGTACCCCGTCAGCTTTTTTTCCCACGCCGGCGCAGCCCACAATTTTCGCGACCTATTTTTGCCCGCTACAGTGACCGATACCGCCAACCTCGCGAGCGTGCCCGATTACACCCTGAGCACGTCAAGTGCGGCCCTGGAACGGGTCGCAGCGTGTGGCGGCACCTATAGCACCGGGTCCGCCGCTGGGTTGTGGGCGGTGGCCCTCACTGAGCCTGACACCACCTTCTACGCCAACACCGGCGGCCGCCTGGCCAAGGTGTGAGGAGGACACATGTACGCGACTGCCGACGGCACGCTGATCGACGCCCTGCCGGCCGCCCTGGCCGACGCTGCCGACGATGTTCTCGCCGACGCAGGCCTGTTCCATGTGCGCGAGAGCGTCCCCCCAGGCTTTGACCCGGCATCCCAGGCTCTGACGGTTGACGGGGGCGTTTGGGGCTTTGATGTCGGCGGGCCCTGGCCGGTGGTGACGCTGGCCTGGGCCGTGCGCCCCTTGACCGAGGCCGAGCGCGTGGCCCAGGCCCGGGCGCGGCAGCCGGCGCTCTTGCGCCGCTTGCAGGAGATCGACACGGCATCGATCCGCCCGGCGCGGGCCATTGCGGCCACCCTGGGCCAGGGCGGAACCCCCGACCCCGCCGACGTGGCCACGCTGGCGGCGCTGGAGAGTGAAGCGCAGGCCCTGCGTGCGGACTTGGGGCCAGACCCTCCTCTGCGTTAGGCGGGGCTGGGGCGCTCTCAACGCCCCAAGCCGGGGGGGATATGCCCCCCACGACCACACCTCGGCCGCGACGCGGCCGTCCCGCCACCCCTGCAGGGGCGGGAAAGTTGTAAGGTACCGTGGACGTGGAGGACGCCCCCCGTCCAGGAGACGGCAAGCGACGACTAACTCAGTCGCGCCCCTTCGGGGGCGCCTCCCCCTCTTTCCTCGTCCTCACCGCCGAGGCGGCGGTGAGGCTCGCTGCCCTCGCAAGGTACCGGGAGTCCCAGGTTGTGGTGTAGGGGCCTACGCCAGCCCCCCTTGGGGGGCGACTCTCTTCATAAGGTCGCAACCGTCCCAGGGCGGTTGCGACCTTATGTGTCAGGGCCCGGGCCACAACGTGTGCCAAATCGCGCGCCGATTTGTGCCAAATCGCGCGCCGGGCTACAGCGGGCTGGGCGCATAAACTTCCACTGGCCGGTCACCCTTCCCGCCAAAGGTGGCTTATCAACTCAATGGGTCGGTCCTGGCGTACAGAAGCCCCCCGCCGTTTGTTGTATCCCCTGCATGCGCAGGGACGAACCCTTTCCTTGCTGCCATAGCCTTGAAAACAAAAACGCCGCCCCTGGAAAGGGCGGCGCTTAAGGGATTGATCTTTAAAAAACTTGGTTGCGGGGGCCAGATTTGAACTGACGACCTTCAGGTTATGAGCCTGACGAGCTACCGGGCTGCTCCACCCCGCGATAAGGCTATTTGACAGTGTAAAGAGCGTTTCTTTGACAGACGGCTTTGAAGGCCTGGCGGCGACCGACTCTCCCACGCCTTAAGACGCAGTACCATTGGCGCTGAACAGTTTCACGGCCGAGTTCGGGATGGGATCGGGTGTTTCCTGTTCGCCATGACCACCAAGCCATCGAAGCCGTCTGATGATGTCGTTATGGGAATTTACAAGCGCTAGGGCCGGCCTGGCCGCTGCGCGTTTATCAAGCCGATCGGACGATTAGTACCGGTTAGCTTCACGCATTACTGCGCTTCCACACCCGGCCTATTAACGTGGTGGTCTACCACGGTCCTGATAGGGAAACCTGGTTTCGAGGGAGGCTTCCCGCTTAGATGCTTTCAGCGGTTATCCTGTCCATCCTTAGCTACCCAGCGATGCCACGGGCGTGACAACTGGTACACCAGAGGGATGTCCATCCCGGTCCTCTCGTACTAGGGACAGCTCCTCTCAAGTTTCCTACACCCACGGTAGATAGGGACCGAACTGTCTCACGACGTTCTAAACCCAGCTCACGTACCACTTTAATCGGCGAACAGCCGAACCCTTGGGACCTGCTCCAGCCCCAGGATGTGATGAGCCGACATCGAGGTGCCAAACACTGCCGTCGATGTGGACTCTTGGGCAGTATCAGCCTGTTATCCCCAGAGTACCTTTTATCCGTTGAGCGATGGCCCTTCCACGCGGGACCACCGGATCACTATGACCGTCTTTCGACTCTGCTCGAACCGTCGCTCTCGCAGTCAGGCGGGCTTTTGCCATTGCACTCGTCAGCCGATTTCCGACCGGCCTGAGCCCACCATCGCGCGCCTCCGTTACTCTTTAGGAGGCGACCGCCCCAGTCAAACTACCCACCCTATAAGGGTGTTTCAGGAAAAGGGTCAAGGGACTCGGTCCCTTGCGGGGGGGCGGGGCAGAGCCCCGCAGTTTTTTAGTTTTTCAAAGCGTCAGAGTATCGCCTCTCCAAACAGGGTAAACCACCCGACGCCCTCCTGCAAATCTTCCTCGGTTCTCCATTGTCTCTCCCTCTGGACAAGTCGTTTCGTAATCCCAAAAAAGCGCGCGGAAAAGCGCCCCAAGGTGTATAAAAGGACGGCACTAGAACCGACTAATGTCGGGTAGGTGGTTGTTCTTTTGGAGCGGTTTGGCGTGCGGCGGGGGAAGCGAGGGGGATGAAACGAGTGAAATTCATGGGATCAATTCGGGCGCGCGCCGTTCTGGCGTCGGTGGTTCCGTTGTTGCTTGGGGCCGGTTTGTTGTGTGGTCTGTCCTTTTACCAAACCCAAGAAAGCAACCAACGGGCGACACAAGACCGGTTGAATCGCACCGCCGATCTGATTGAGCATCATGTGGCACGACAATCGGCACTGGTTGAAACCCTGGCCGCCGCCCTGGCCGGACTGGAACCCGTGCAAACCCTGACGGCGGCCCGCGACCACGACGGGTTGGTCACGCTGCTACGTCCGGTGTTCAAGGCGGTGTCGGGGGCCTACGAGATCACCCAGATGCAGGTCCATGACCCCAAGGTTATTTCCCTGGCTCGGCTGCATCAAGAAGAGAAGTGGGGCGACGACCTGTCGGGCAAGCGGCCCATGCTGGTCGCGGTCAATAAGGAGTTGAAGCCGCGCGAGGGCATCGAGACCGGGGTGTTTGGCCTGTCGATTCGGGGCGCGGTGCCGGTGATGGCCGGGGGGCGGCACGTGGGGTCGCTGGAAACCGGCTCATTCCTGACCGATGCCTTTCTCAAAACCCTGGTTGGCGAGGGCACCCAGATTGCCGTCTATGGTCCGGGCAAGACGGGGGTGGAGCGCCAAGCCTCGACGCTGGGTGATCGTCCCGCTTTCCTGGACGGCGAGAGTGTGGGGCGCGCGGCGGCCGGGCAAGCGGTCAGCGCCACGGTGGAGCGTGACGGTCGGACCTGGGCGGTGGGGACCCGCCGCCTGAGCGACGCCATGGGGGCGCCGTTTGGTGTTTTGGAAGTGTCCGTGGACATCAGCGATCTGGTGGCCGAGTTTCACGAGGGGGCGATGTGGAGCGCCGTCATCGTCGGCACCATTGTGATTTTGGGCGTGGGCGTTGCGTTGGTGTTTGCGTGGTCTCTGACCGGCCCGGTGCTGGCCACCACCCGGGCCATGGCCGCCTTGTCGGATGGGCGCGATGACATTGTGATCGTGGGCGAGACCCGCTCCGATGAGTTGGGGCAGATGGCCCGGGCCTTGTCGGTCTTTCGCGACGTTTTGGCCGAATGGCGTAAGATGGAGGCGCAAAAGGTCTCGCGCGAAGAGGTTGATGCCCAGAAAATCAACGCCTTGCGGGCCATGGCCGACACCGTTGAAACCAACGTTCATGCCGCCGTGGACACCGTGGCGCAGCGCTCGCGCGAGATGTGTGCCCAGGCTGATGCCCTGAAATCGTCGGCCGGCCGGGTGCAAGATCACACCACGTCGGTGGCTGCGGCCGCCGAGCAGGCTCAGGCCAGCGCCCGTTCCGTTGCCAGTGCCACCGAGCAACTGACCGCCTCGATTGGGGCCATTGGGGAGCGCATGACCCAATCGGCGGCGATTGCCCGCGAGGCGGTGGCGACCGCCAGCCAGACCCAAGGCGTGGTCCGCACCTTGGAGAGCGTGGGCGAGAGCATTGGCGATGTGGTCAAGCTGATTGGCGACATCGCCGCCCAAACCAATCTGCTGGCCCTCAACGCCACGATTGAGGCGGCGCGGGCCGGCGAGGCGGGCAAGGGGTTTGCCGTGGTGGCGGGCGAGGTCAAGTCATTGGCTGGTCAGACCACCCGCTCCACCAGCGAGATCGAGCAGCGGGTGGGAGAAATTCGCAAGGTCTCGCAAGACGTGGCCCACGCCATTGGCCAACTCAGCCGGACCATCGAGGGCATCAACGCCCTAACCGGCGACGTCGCCCAGGCGGTGGTCGAGCAGCAGGCCGCCACCGATGACATCGCCCGCAATGTCCGCGAGTCCTCCGAGGCCACCTTGGATGTCTCGCGGCGCATCGTGGCGGTGGCCGACGAGGCCCGCTCCAACACCGACAAGGCCGACAGCCTGCGCCACGACGCCGAAACCCTGTTAAGCGCGGTGCGGGATCTGGGGGGGCGCGTCACCCAGGTGGTGCGGACTTCGGCGGACGAAACGGATCGGCGGCGTTTCCGGCGCTTCGAGTGTTCCGTGCGGGTCCGGCTGGTCCATGGCGGCGCGTGGCAGGAGGCCCAGTTGCACGATATCTCCCGCCAGGGCGCCTTGATTGTGCCTGTTCAGCCGTTGGCGCAAGGCGAGGCGATTCAGATGGAAATTCCGGCCCTGCACGCGACCTGGACCGCTCATGTCATCGGGCATAGCGATGTGGGGTTGCACTTGGCGTTTGATGAAGAGCATGAGATTGCTTTTCATCGGTTGGGGGTGGCGTAAGGCAGAAGGCAAGGCTGGGGAGGTGGGCCTCCCCAGACCCCTCTTTCTTTTTTCCGTTAGCCGGGCGGCAGTACGGGGACGGGGGAGGCGCGGCGGATTTTCTCGGGGTCGATCCCGAGGGCCCGGTCGAGGGTGTCGGACAGGCCTTTGAAGGGGAGGGTGGTCCGCAGGTAGGCAGTCACGCCGTCGCGCTTGTCCGCGACAATGGGGGCCCAGGTGAAGACCAGGGAGCCTCGGCGCTCCCATTCCTGAATGCTGGGGGTGTCGGCCAGCCGCAGCACCGTTTCCTCCAGATCCGTGGACGGGCCGCAGGCCACCCAGGCGGGTCGAGTCCCAATGATCCACAGCACAAAGACGCCGGCGCGGCCGCGCAAGGGCTGGGGGCGGCTGGCCAAGGCCATGAGGGGGACGTACTTCAGGTTGGCGTTGCGTTTCCAGAAGGGGTCAAGGGGGGCTGGCGGTGGGGCAGGGGACGGTGATGCGCCGAACAGGGAATCCAGGAAAGACATAACGCAGGAGGCCTCCCGTGCCGGATCGTGGGGGTCAGCCGTGTCCCAGGGAAAGGGGGGCTGATGCCAGTTTAGAGCACTCGGGGCTTTCGTCTCTAGGATTGTTGAAAGAAAGGGAAGGCTGGGGAGGCGGGGCCTCCCCAGACCCCTCCATTCTTTGTCAAGGATCGACGCTGATGCGTACCGCCCGGTTTTCGGGGTGGGCCACGTGGGGGCCGGTGGCGACGGGAAGGCGGCTGTTGCCCAGGGCGGTTTCGGCAATCTGGGCCGGGGAGATGCCTGCATGGAGCAAGGCCATTTTAACCGCGCGCACTCGCTGGGCGGCCAGCACGATATTGTGCAGTTCGGCGCCCACGGTGTCGGACCAACCGTTCAGGGAAATAGCCTTGCCGCTCCGGGCCGCGCGGGCCGCGCCGGCGATGACCGCCAGCGATTCGGGGGACAGACGGTCGGATCCCGGGGGGAAGAGGACGACAAAGGCGGTGTCGGTGGTCGAGGGGCACAGGCCCTTGAGGGTCGCCAGCGCGCTTTCCAGGCCGGACGAGAAGCGCTGGAGGGTCGGGCTGACTGGGCTACCGTCGAGGGCTCCCAGCAAGCCATCGAAGGAAAGCTGGGCCACGGCTGAGGTTCGGGGGTCTTTTTCCCGTGTGCCGCACTGGTAGAAAGTTTCCACCAGATCTTCTCGCACCTCATACAGATCCTGATAGGTGCCGCCGTCGCTGCGCAAGGGCGGGGGCAGGGCGCCTCTGAGGTCCCAGGTTTCGGGCAGGTCGGGGGGGACCACGGCGCCCTCGGCGGCCAGCAGGCCTTTGCGGGCCCAGTGGCGAGTGTCCAAGCCGGCGGCGGCTTGTTCCTGGGCGAGGGATTGGTAGCCATCGGCCAGCGCTTTGGTAAAGGGGGAGCCGATCCGCTCCTTGGCGCTCAAGGTTTGGAGCGGCTGGGGGTCGTTCCAGTCGAAGGGCCCCATGGCATGGCCGACCGGGCCGTGGGTTTCACAGGCGGCCAGCATGGTGCCGGCCAATAAAAGCAAGGTGAGTCTCAAGGGGCCCATGGCCTACCCTCCCCGAGGTTTTTTGGGGGTCGATTCTGCCCCCCCTGTTCCTTAAAAGCGCCCGATGCGCCAACACCTTCCCCTTCTTTTTTAAAAAAAAGAGGCGGTCTGGAGGCTCTCGCCTCCAGGCGGGGTCCGGGGCGGCAGCCCCGCGTTCCCAAATCGTGCGGCAGCCCGGCGTTTTCACGAGCAGATCTTTAAGAGTTCGTTAGGGAAGCATACCGGAAAGGCTAGGCAAGGTGTAGCCCAAAAACCCAGGTCTAGGCGGGCCGCGTGTCCGGGTGCCAGGGATGGGGGCGGCCGCTTTCATCAAGGGCGACAAAGACAAAGATGCCCTCGGTCACTTTTTCGATGGCCTCATCGCGATGGCGGCGGACCCAGGCCTGCACCTGAATGGACAAGCTGGTGCGTCCCGAGCGGACCAGTTCCGTATAGCAACTGAGTTCATCTCCCACAGAGACCGGTTTGTGGAAGGTGAAGCCGTTGACCGCCACCGTGGCGACGCGGCATTGGGCGATCTGGCGGGCCCGGGTGCCGCCGGCCAGATCCATTTGCGCCATCAGCCATCCGCCAAAAATATCGCCGTAGTGATTGGTATCGGCCGGCATGGCCACGGTGCGAATGGACAGATGGCCACGGGGCTCGGCGTCGGGGGCGGAGGGGGCATCGCTCACGCTGTTTCTCCTTTGTGGTATTTTGGAGGGGGGTTGCTGTTTTGCTCGGTGCGGGGATCCCTTGCCGATCTCCCGCTTCCGTTCCTATAGTCGGGCCATGAGCGATCTCTTTCAAGACGGGGCGGCGCCGCGTGACGCCAACGCCTACACCGCCCAAGACATCGAGGTGCTGGAGGGCCTGGAACCGGTCCGCCGGCGGCCTGGCATGTATATCGGGGGCACCGATGAGCGTGCTTTGCACCACTTGGTTGCCGAGATTCTCGACAACGCCATGGATGAGGCCGTGGCCGGCCATGCTCAGGTCATCGACCTGGAGATGACGGCCGACGGCTTTGTGACCGTGCGTGACAACGGGCGCGGGATCCCGGTGGATCCGCACCCCCGCTTTCCCGACAAAAGCGCCCTGGAAGTGATTTTGACCACCCTGCACTCGGGGGGCAAATTCGGGGGCAGCGCCTATAAAGTGTCGGGCGGCTTGCACGGTGTGGGCTTGTCGGTGGTCAACGCGCTGTCCGACACCTTGAAGGTGGAAGTGGCGCGCGAACGCACCCTCTGGGCCCAGTCCTATTCCCGGGGGCATCCCCAGGGGCCGCTGGAGCGGGTGGGGGCAGCGCCCAACCGGCGCGGGACCACCATCACCTTCCATCCCGATCCCGATATTTTCGGCGGGCGCGCGCGCTTGAAGCCCGCGATCTTGCACCGGATGGCTCGCTCCAAGGCGTACCTGTTCCGGGGGGTGAGGATTCGCTGGGCGTGTGCGCCGGAACTGTTGCGCGAGGACGATCCCACCCCGGCCGAGGAGGTCTTGCACTTCCCCAACGGTCTGGAAGACTTCCTGGGCGCGGTGCTAGAGGGGCGGCCGCTGGTGGCCGGACGGGTGTTCGCCGGCAAAACCACCTTGGCCGAGGACATGGGCAGCCTGGAGTGGGCCCTGTGTTGGCCCGAGGAGGACGAGGGCTTTTTCAGCTCCTACGTCAACACCATCCCCACCCMCGAGGGCGGCACCCACGAGGCGGGGTTGCGCAATGCGCTGACTCGCAGCCTTAAGGCGTATGGGGATATGGCCGGCAACCGAAAGGCCGCTTCCTTGATGCCCGAGGATGTGGTGGGCGGCGCGGCGGTGATGCTCTCGGTCTTTATTCGCGAGCCCCAGTTTCAGGGCCAGACCAAGGAGCGGCTGGTCAGTACCGAGGCCACCCGGCTGGTTGAGCAAGCCCTGCGCGATCCCTTTGACCACTGGCTGACCGGCGCGCCCGAGGTGGCCAATGCCGTTCTCGCCCATGCCCTGGAGCGCGCCGAGGAACGCCAGCGCCGACGCCAGGCGCGGGAAGCCGGGCGCAAAACGGCGACCAAAAAGCTGCGCCTGCCCGGCAAGCTGGCCGATTGCACGCGCTCGACCTGCCAGGGCACCGAGGTATTCTTGGTGGAGGGCGATTCGGCCGGGGGCTCGGCCAAGCAGGCCCGCGACCGCGAGACCCAGGCCGTGTTGCCCCTGCGCGGCAAGATCCTCAACGTGGCCTCGGCCTCGCTCGACAAGATGCAGGCCAACCAGGAACTGAGTGATCTGGTCGAGGCCCTGGGCTGTGGCACCCGCTCCCGCTTCGACCTGGAGCGGTTGCGCTATGAGCGGGTCATCATCATGACCGACGCCGATGTGGACGGTGCCCATATCGCCAGCCTTCTCATGACCTTTTTCTTCCGCGAGATGCCAGGTTTGGTTTCGGCGGGGCACTTGTATCTCGCCATGCCGCCGCTGTACCGGCTGACCCAGGGCGGTACCAGCGTGTATGCCCGGGACGACGCCCATCGCGAGGAACTTTTGCGCACCCGCTTCAAAAAGGGCAAAGTCGAGATCAGCCGCTTCAAGGGTCTGGGCGAAATGCCGCCGGCCCAGTTGCGCGAGACGACCATGGCCTATGCCACCCGCCAACTCCTGCGCGTGACGGTGCCGGCGGGGCGGACCGAGGAAGACCGCGAGGAGGGCCGTGCCGTGACCCGCCTTGTCGAGGAGCTGATGGGGCGCAAGCCGGAGCTGCGCTTTCGCTTCATCCAGGAAAACGCCCGTTTCGTCGAAGGATTGGATATCTGATGAGCAGCGCCGTCCAGACCGTGTGCGAAATCAACGCGCCGCCGTCCCAGGTGTGGCAGGTCCTGACCGATTTTCCTCGGATCGGGACCTGGAACACCGTGCTTCAGAGCATTCGCGGCCGCGCCGAGACGGGGGCTTTTCTTCTGCTCACGGTCAAGCTGGAAGGGCGGCCGGTGCTGTTCATCCCGGCCCGGGTCACCGAGTGCCGCCCGGAGACCGAACTGGTGTGGCGGGGGTCTCTGCCGGGCCTGTTTGCCGGCGATCATTTTTTTCGGCTTCAGGCCCAGCCCGACAACACCACGCTGCTGACCCATGGCGAGGTGTTTTCCGGCCTGCTGGCCGACACCGTGATGACCCCGGCGCTGCGCGAAACGTCCCGTCGAGCCTATGAAGCCATCAATACCGGCCTCAAAGCCGAAGTGGAACGCCCCCTTCCTTAAGGTCCGAGGGGTCTGGGGAGGCCCGCCTCCCCAGCCTTTTTTATCTTACCGCGTCTACATCTCCAAGCCCGGGCCCTTGAAAAGGCTCAGGCCGGCACGCTCTCGTCGCGGCTGTCCGACACCGCTTCGGGCTCGGCCGCCGGCTGGGCCTCGGCGGCGGGGCGGCGGCGGCGGCGGGGGGCCCGTTCCGGCTTGGGGGCGGGCGCGGCCACGGGCTGGGGTCGCTCGTCGTCCAAGATCACGATGGGTTGGGGCTCAGAGCCCAGGTCGCGCGGTGGCAGGGGAGCCAGATCAGGCTGCTGCCCTTCGCCCGGGCGCGGCTCGTGGTGACGGGGCTCTTGATAGCGGGTGTCGTAGCGGTTGGTGTCGCGCCCGGAGTCCCGTCCCGTGTCCCGGGGATCCTCGTCGTCGAGGCCCTCGTCGTCGTCGTCGAAGGAGCCGGGGGCCTGGGGCTGCTCGTCGGGTTTGATGTAACGGCCGGTCAGGGCATTGAGAACGCGCTGATAGTGGTCGGCGTGTTGGTGGCAGTTTTCGGCCAGGATGCGGTCCCCTTGCGAGGCGGCGTCGCGGGCCATGGCCAAGTATTTTTCAACGAGCTGCTGCGCGTTTCCCCGCACTCGTACCCCGGGCCCATTGCTGTCAAACACCTGATTTCGGTTGGGAGGGCGTTTGCCGTTCATGTTGCGGCTGCGGGGGCGACCGCGCGAGTTCGCGTTTTTCATGGTCCCGTCAAATCTCCACGAAGAGGACTGCTTTTCCACGCTGCTTCCTTGGATTCCGTTGACATCGCGATCCCCGCGCGCGGGGATCCCTTGCCCAGGGGGAATCTCTGTTGCCCGGGCTCCCGGCGGCGCCATGACCCAGGTTGGTTCAGGAATGTCGGCACGCGCCCGGCGGGCCTTGTTGGCCACTGGTTCCGGCGGCCCTTGCGTCGCGTCCGTGTCCCCTCCCGCTCGCCCGGCGGTTTTGGAGATCGGCTTGCGGATAGGGGAAAGCGGGGGTTCTGTCAAGTCCCCGCCCATGTCTTTCCGCTGCGCGCTTTTTTACCCTAGGACTGATGGCTCTCTGTTTCCAGTGATATTTACCCCGGATGCGTTGTTTCAATGGCGAAGGCCCGGATCATCGAGCCGGTCTTGGTGCACCCGATAGGTTTGTCCCGGCCGCAGGACCACCACGGCGTTTTCCCGCGGCCCCCGGCTGACGGCCAAGGTGGCGGTGCCGGGGGTGACCCGCAGGACCCGCACATGGGGCAACAGCGGATCCTCGGGGCCGAGGGGCTGGTCGTTGAGCCACAGCCGCCAGCGCGACGGCCCGGCCCACATCAGGTTGGTCAGCGTCACGTCGCGCAGGTCCCGCCAGCCCGGGGGACGTCCCCAGGGCTCGGCGGGACCTGCGCGACGTGACGCTGACCAACCTGATGTGGCCAAGTCGGGAAAGGGCAAGAACAAGGCAGAACGCGCCCCCACCACCACCGGCGCCGTCCCCCGGGCCACCGCCCGCCACGTGCGCCGCCGCTGGGCTGGGCTGAGTTGGGAGTGCCAAAGGGCAGGCGGCGCCCCGAAGCGCTGGGCAAAGCGCTCGGGCCATTGGGCGGCCAGGGCGATCTCGGGCAGCAGTACGACGCCTTGGCGTCCCTCCCTCAGAACATGGGCCAGGGCCTCGAAATAGACCTCGGTCTTGCCGGCGCCGGTGACGCCTTCGAGCAGCGTGACCGCAAACCCCTGGGGGCGGCAGAGTTGGGCCGCCGCCGCCGCCTGCGCGGGCGAAAGGTCGGGTCCGGGCCGGCTGGAGTCGGGCCAGGGCAGCGGTTCCTCCCGCGCCCGCTCCACCGCCTTCACCCGCCCGGCCTGGGCCAAGGCGGTGACCACGGCGGCACCCACCTTGGCCTCACGCACCAGTTCGGCGGTGGTCAGGGGCCCCGACGCGCGGGCGAGCGCGGCCAGAACCTGCTGGCGCTTGGGCGTCAAGCCCGTAAGGTCGCCGACGTCGGAGGACAGGGCCCAGGCCTTGTGCGGCGGCGGCGGCGTCAGGGCCTCGGGCACACTAAGCGCCAGACGCAGCACCGCCCCTGGCGACTGGACGGTGTACGACGCGAGCCAGTCCACCAAGGCCCGCAGCGGGGCCGGCAGCGGCGGCTCCTGCAAAACGGCCGCGATCGGGCGCAGCCGCGCAAGATCCGGCCCGTCCGGGCTCCCCTGGTCCCACACCACGCCCAGGGCCTCGCGCCGGCCCAGAGGCACCCGCACAAAGGATCCCGGCGCGGGCAGCCTCCCGGCCGGCGCCAGATAATCGTAGGGTCCCGCCACTGGCACGGGCAACAGCACGGGAACCCGCGTCGGGACTGACGGGGTGGTGGCGGGACTATCGGCCATGGGCTACACTCCGGCCCCCTACCAACAGCCGCGACGCGGCGCACCCCGCCAGCCGCCGCCACGCGCCGCGATGCCAAGGGGGGACCTGGGGGGAAGCAACGAGGGATCCGGGCATGAAGTTTTTCATCGATACGGCAAACCTGACCGACATCAAGGAGTTGGCCGCCACGGGGATGGTGGACGGCGTGACCACCAATCCAACCCTGGCCGCGCGCGAGGGCAAGGATTTCCTGACCCTGATCGCCGATATCTGCGCCGTGGTGTCGGGCCCGGTCAGCGCCGAGGTCACGGCCCTTGACGCGACGGCAATGATCGAGGAAGGGCGCCGCCTTGCCCACATTGCCCCCAATGTGACGGTCAAACTGCCTCTGACCCGCGACGGCCTCAAGGCCTGCCGGGTGTTGAGCCACGACGGGGTGATGGTCAACGTCACTTTGTGCTTTTCCCCGGGGCAGGCCATCTTGGCGGCCAAGGCGGGCGCGACCTTCGTGTCGCCGTTTGTCGGACGACTCGACGACCTGTCGCACGACGGCATGGACCTGATCAGCGACATGGTGCGGATTTACGCCAACTATCCCGCCTTCACCACTCAGATTCTAGTGGCCAGCGTGCGTCATCCGTTGCACGTGATCGAGGCGGCCCGCTTGGGCGCACACGTGGCCACCGTGCCGCCCAAGGTTCTGTATCAACTCTTTGAACACCCCTTGACCGACAAGGGACTCAAGGCCTTTCTTGACGACTGGGCCAAGTCCGGTCAGACCATCTTGTAAACCCAACGAAGTCGGGAGGACGTCCCCTATGGGCAAGGCCAGCGACACGGTGTCCCCCACCGGATCGGGAAACGACCCGGACGAAGCCGCCGTCCTTGACTACCTTTTGCGCAATCCTGATTTCCTGAAGGAGCATCCCGACGTCTTGCTGCTCGCCACGCCGCCCCAGCGGTTCGAGTCCAGCGAGGGAAAGGTGGTGGACATTCAGCACGTCATGCTCAAGCGCTTGCAAACCGAAATGGCGGATCTGCAAGATTGCGCCGAGCAGTTGATCATAACCACCCGCTCCAACATGGCCACCCAAAAGGGCACCTTGCAGGCCGCCCTGGCCGTTTTGGAAAGCGAGGGGATCGACGGCCTAGCCCTGACCATCGCCGAGGACCTGCCGTTGTTTCTCGATGTCGATGTGTGCACCTTGCGCATAGAACAGGGCTTGCCGGGGGTCCCTCCCGCGATTGCCACCCTGCCCCCCGGCTTGATGGGGCGCACCTTTGAGACCGACGACATGGCCGCCTTGCGCCCTTTGAGCCCGGCGGAATCGGTGATCTACGGCGCCACGGCCAGCGAGGTGCGCTCCGATGCCCTGGTCCGGCTCACCGCCGCCGACGGGCAACCGCTCGGCATTCTAGCGCTGGGCTCGCGTCTGGAGGGCACCTTCGAGCCCGACATGGCGCTTGACCTTCTGCTGTTTCTTGCCCGGGTGGTGGAAAATTGCCTGCGTCGCCGGATGCCTCCGCGCTAAGGCCGGGGGATGCGCTGGGCCTGGGGGGGGATCCGGTCCTCGGCCCGGTTCTGGCCGCCGTTCCCCTGCCCTGCCCGCCCGATCTCGCCCGCGTCCTCGCCGACTGGCTAGGATGGATGGGCCGCGAGCGCCGGGCCAGCCCCCATACCCTGCTGGCTTACGCTCGCGACCTCGCCGCTTTTTTGGCGTTCTTGCGCGACTATCGCGGGGAGGAAGTCAGTTTGGGGGTGTTGGCGGCCTTGGACGCGGCGGACTTTCGCGCCTATCTCACCGCCCGCACCAATGAGGGCCTGTCGCGGCCCTCGCTGGCCCGGGCCCTGTCGGCACTGCGCAACCTTTTCCGCTGGCTCGACCGCGAAGACCACATCCACAATGCCGCGCTGGACAGCCTGCGCACCCCCAAGCTGCCCCAGGCGGTGCCCAAGGCCCTGAGCGAGGAGGAAGCCGCCGAGACCTTGGCCGCCACCCGCGACTTGCAAGACGAGCCCTGGGTGGCCAAGCGCGATCTAGCCTTGTTTACCTTGCTGTATGGCTGTGGCCTGCGGTTGGGGGAGGCCCTTGATCTCGATCGGGGCGACTGGCCCCGGGGGGAGGTGCTGCGCATCCTCGGCAAGGGCCGCAAGGAGCGGCTGGTGCCGTTGTTGCCGGTGGTGAGCGAGGCCCTAGACGACTATCTCGAGGCCTGTCCCTTCCCCGGGGGGCCGGGGACGCCCCTGTTTTTGGGGCAGAGGGGGGCACGTCTCAACCCCGGGGTGGTGCAACGCCAGATGCGGCGGCTGCGGGCGCTGTTGGGTCTGCCCGAGTCGGCGACGCCCCATGCCTTGCGCCATAGTTTCGCAACCCATCTGTTGGCCCATGGGGGTGACCTCAGGACCATTCAGGAACTGCTGGGGCATGCCAGTTTATCGACGACGCAGCGTTATACGAAGGTCGATTCGGTCGGGCTGGCGCGGCTGCACCGCGAGACTCATCCCAGGGCCCGCTGAAAGGCCGGGGAGGCGCGGCCTCCCCAGCCCCCCTCGTCTCCCAAGGAAAAAAGCCCGGGTTTCTTTCCCTCGGGACACCTGCCATAGTGGGGGCGCTCCCCCGGCCGGGGGAAATCCCACATCGCGATAGAGACAGAGCAAGCCGACTATGGCCGGTCATTCCAAATTCAAGAACATCATGTACCGCAAGGGCGGGCAGGACGCCAAACGCGCCCAGGCCTTTACCAAGCTCGCCCGCGAAATCACCGTGGCAGCCAAAATGGGCCTGCCTGATCCCGATTCCAACGCGCGTCTGCGCGCGGCCATTATCGCCGCGCGCGCCCAGTCCATGCCCAAGGACAACATCCAGCGCGCCATCGACAAGGCCACCAACTCGACCGATGGCGCCAATCTGGAAGAAATGCGCTACGAGGGCTATGGCCCGGGCAATGTCGCGGTGATCGTGGAATGCCTCAGCGACAACCGCAACCGCACCGCCGCCGAAGTGCGCGCCGCCTTCAACAAGAACGGCGGGACCATGGGCGAAACCGGCTCGGTGGCCTTCAACTTCGACCGGGTCGGCCTGATCCACTACCCGGCCAAGGCCGGCGAACCCGATGCGGTGCTGGAAGCGGCCATCGAGGCCGGGGCCGATGACGTGGAGTCGAGCGACGACGGCCACGACATCTATTGCAAGCCCGACGATCTGGCCGCCGTGACCCGCGCCCTGGAAACCAGCCTGGGCGACGCCGAGATCTCGCGCTTTGACTGGCGGGCCAAGGCCTCGGTGCCGGTGGATGCCGAAACGGCGCCGCTGCTCATGAAGTTCCTGAACGCGCTCGACGACAGCGACGACGTGCAGCGCGTGGCCGCCAATTACGAAATCGACGATGCCGTCATGGAAAGCCTGGGCTGATGCGGGTGCTGGGGCTCGATCCGGGCTTGCGCGTCACCGGGTGGGGCGTGATCGAGGCGTGGGACAACCGCCTGCGGCATGTGGCCGACGGCGTGGTGCGCTCGGACGAGTCCCTGTCGCTGGCCGAGCGGCTGGCCCAGTTGCATCAAGGCATCCTGGCGGTGATTGCCGCCTACGCCCCCGAGAGCGCCGCCGTTGAGGAGACCTTCGTCAACTGCAATCCCGCCTCGACCCTCAAGCTGGGGCAAGCCCGGGGCGTGGTGCTGCTGGCCCCGGCCCTGGCCGGGATCGCTGTCGCCGAATACCAGCCGAGCGTGGTCAAGAAGGCGGTGGTGGGCACGGGCGGCGCGGCCAAGGCCCAGGTGGGGATGATGATCCGCACCTTGCTGCCCGGGGCCGTGCTGGAGGCCGCCGACGCCGCCGACGCCTTGGCGGTTGCGGTGTGCCATGCCCACGCCCACGCCGGGCAACGATCGTTGCGGCGCGCGGGAGGCGGAGCATGATCGCCAAGTTACGCGGCCTCGTCGAGGCGGTGGGCGAGGATTGGGTGGTGATCGACGTCAACGGCGTGGGCTATCAGGCCTTTTGCCCGAGCCGGGTGCTGCGACGGCTGCCCATGGTCGGCGAAAGCACGACCTTGTTCATCGAAACGCATGTGCGCGAGGACCATATCCACCTCTTTGGCTTTCTGGAGGCGGCGGAGCGGGCGTGGTTTCGCCTGCTGTCCACCGTGCCCGGGGTGGGGTCCAAGGTGGCGCTGGCCTTGTTATCGGTGCTCTCGGCCGAGGCCTTGGGCCAAGCCATCGTGGCCGGAGACAAAGCGGCCCTGACCCGAGCGGCCGGGGTGGGCCCCAAGTTGGCCCAGCGCATTGCCGCCGAGTTGAAGGACCGGGCCGTGGCCCTGGGCGCTCTGGAGAGCGCCGCCCCCCGGCTGGCCCTGGCCGATGGCCCCGCCCCAGCGGCCGAGGCGAGCGGGGGAAGCCGGGGGGTGGGCGAGGATGCCCTGAGCGCCCTGGTCAATCTGGGCTATGGCCGGGCCGAGGCCTTGGTCGCGGTGGCCAGGAGCCAAGCGGCCCTCGGCCCCGAGGCCCCTTTGTCGGCGGTGTTGCAAGCCGCCTTGCGTGAGTTGGGAAGAAGCTGATCCATGGCCAACGCTGACGCCGAGCGCCTGGTGTCCGGCAAGCGGCGCGAGGGCGACGATGTTGCCCTGCGCCCGCAGACTCTGAACGACTTCGTGGGCCAACGAAGGGTGCGGGAAAATCTGGCGGTGTTCGTCAAAGCCGCCCGTGATCGGGGCGAGGCCCTGGACCATGTGCTGTTTCATGGCCCGCCAGGCCTGGGCAAGACGACCTTGGCCCAGATCGTGGCCCGGGAACTGGGGGTGGGCTTTCGCGCGACCAGCGGGCCGATGATCGCCCGGGCCGGTGATCTGGCGGCGCTGCTCACCAACTTGGAGCCGCGCGACGTCTTGTTCATCGACGAAATCCATCGCCTCAATCCCGCCATTGAAGAGGTCTTATATCCGGCGATGGAGGATTTCCAGCTTGACCTGATTATCGGCGAGGGTCCGGCTGCCCGTAGCGTGCGCATTGATCTGGCCCCGTTCACCCTGGTCGGCGCGACAACCCGCTCGGGCCTGTTGACCACGCCTCTGCGCGATCGCTTCGGAATCCCCTTGCGGCTTGAGTTCTACGAAACCGAGGAACTGGTGGACATCGTCACCCGTGGCGCCGCCCTTTTGGGGGTGGCTCTGAGCGCCGATGGGGCGCTAGAGGTGGCGCGGCGCTCGCGGGGCACGCCGCGCGTCGCTGGTCGCCTGCTGCGCCGCGTGCGCGACTTTGCCGCCGTGGCCGGTCGCTCCCCCGTGACCGCCTTTGTGGCCGACGCCGCCCTCTCGCGGCTTGATGTCGATGGCGCCGGCCTGGACACCCAGGACCGCGCCTATCTGCGTCGCATGGCCGAGCATTATGGCGGAGGGCCCGTGGGGGTGGAAACTCTGGCCGCCGCCTTGGCCGAGGAGCGCGACACCCTGGAAGACGTGATCGAACCGTTTTTGTTGCAACAGGGCTTTATCCAGCGCACGCCGCGCGGTCGGGTGATGACGGCTCTTGCGTGGCGTCACTTGGGCTTGGCGCCTCCGCCGTCCCCCGATGCCCCCCCGCCCCCGGAGAGCTAAGGCATCGACCCCCGACCCCCTCCCCCCTTCCGGCGTGTGGCGCGACGGCGTCCACCTGTATCCCGTGCGCGTTCACTGGGAAAACACGGACGCGGGCGGCATTGTCTATCATTCACAGTACTTGAATTTCGCCGAGCGGGCGCGTACCGAAATGCTGCGCCTGCTCGGACTCGCCCAGCGGGACCTGATGGACCAAGAAGGCCTCGCCTTCGCGGTGGCCCGACTGAGCCTTGACTACCGGCGCCCGGCGCGCCTTGACGACGCCTTGACGGTGGAAACGCGGATCGTTCATGTGGGCGGCGCGCTCTTGGATCTCGACCAGAGACTCCGGCGCGGCCCTCAGGAACTGACACGCCTTGCGGTGCGCGTGGCTTGTCTGGCCCTGGCCAGCGGCGCACCGGCTCGCCTGCCCGCCTCGGTGCGCGCCTTGCTGACCGGACCCGACCAGGACGGACGACTCGTAAACAGGACGGACGATGGAACCCCTCACCGCTGACGCGATCACGCACTTGGTTTCCCAGGCGGGCGCGGGCGTGACCGATGCCCTTGCACAAACCTTGATCCACCTGGGCGATTCCCTGGGCCATGCCTTGGGTCATGCCTTCGGCGCGGGCCCGGAGGCTCAGGTTCAGCCGCCGGCGCCGCGGGCCCAGCCGGCCCTGCCCGTTGATCGCGAGTTGCTGCCCCAGGCGGCCACGGTGCCGCAGCGCCCCGTGGGCACGGGGCTGCCGTCCAGCGGCACGGCCGGCCCGGTCGCGGCGGCGGCGGCGGGAGCGGGGGTTGGCGCCGCTGCGGCAGCGGCCCCGGCCGCCCCGGCACCGGCCCACCTGTCGGTGACGGGCCTGTTCATGCAGGCCGACATCATCGTCAAAATGGTCATGATGGCCCTGATGGGGGCCAGCGTGTGGTGCTGGGCGATTATCATCGAAAAATTGATTCGCATCCGCGACCTCAACCGCAAGGCGGAAAAGTTCGAGGAAAAGTTCTGGTCGGGCTCGTCGCTGGAAGACCTGTTCGACCGTATCGGCCAGCGCCCGCGCGATCCCATGAGTGCGGTTTTTGTCGCGGCCATGCGGGAGTGGCGGCTGGCGGCCCAGCGTCGCGGGGGGCCGGCCGGTCCGCGCCCGCTGCTGGCCCAGCGCATCGAGCGGGTGATGGGCATCACCATGAGCCGCGAGTTGGACATGGTGGAACGTCGGCTGGGCTTTTTGGCCTCGACCGGCTCGGTGGCGCCGTTTGTCGGCCTGTTTGGCACGGTGTGGGGCATCATGAACAGCTTCGCGGCCATCGGCCAGTCGCAAGACACCAGCTTGGCCACGGTGGCGCCCGGCATCGCCGAGGCCTTGTTCGCCACGGCGCTGGGCTTGGTGGCGGCGATTCCGGCGGTGATCGCCTACAACAAGCTGTCGTCGGATATCGACCGCTACGCCGGCCGCCTGGAAGCCTTTTCCGGTGAGTTCGGCGCCATCCTCGGCCGCCAGCTCGACGAACGGGATTAAGGCTCATGGGCGCTTCGATTGCACCAAGACGAGGCGGCCATTCCCGCCGGCGACGCAGCCACCAGATGAGCGACATCAACGTCACGCCCATGGTGGACGTGATGCTGGTGCTGCTCATCATCTTCATGGTCACGGCTCCCCTGATGACCACGGGGGTGAAGGTGGACCTGCCGCGCGCGTCCACCGCCTCGCTCGGCAAGGACACCGAGGCCCTCACCGTGAGCGTGACGGCGGAGGGCGCCATCTATCTGCAAGATCAAGCCATGCCCGACACGGCCCTGGCGCCCCGCTTGCAGGCGATTACCCAGGCCAACCCCGATGTCAAAATCTACGTGCGCGGTGACGCCGGGGTGAACTATGGGCGGGTGATGGAAGTGATGGGCTTGCTGCGCCAGGGGGGCTTGGAGAAAGTGGCCCTGATCACCCAGCCCGGCCAGCCCGCCCCCCAGACTCCGACCAAGACCCGGCGTTGACGGGCGACAAAGGCTCGCGATGAAACGCGCTTTTTTCATATCCCTGGGCCTGCACGTGCTGCTGCTGATCTTGGTGATCGTCGGCATCCCGTTCAACCGGCGCGAGGTTGTCGTCCAGGAGTCGGTCCAGATCGTCGAACTGGCCGAGATCAGCGACGAGACGACCTCGCGCAGCGACACCAAGACGCCCCTCACTCTCCTCGAGACGCTTCTGGGGCTGGGCGCGGGACGGCCGGTGCGCCTAGCGTTTAGCAACGCCTCCTTCTTGTTCGAGGACCCTGCCCTCGGAGCGCGGCTGGCGATCCGGGATCTGGATGGCTTTTTCGACCGGCAAGACGGGGCCTTCGTGATTACCCTGGGGGCGAGTCTGGATCGGCCCGAGGGCGAGGTGCGTCTTGATGCCACCTTGAATGGGAGCGCCGCCTCCGATCCCCTGGACGCCGCCTTGTCCTTTGCCGGCCTGACCCCCGCCGCACTTCGCGAGAGCGTGGCTCTTTTGATGCCGGGGGTGAGCTTGGCGCTGGGGCCGGTGCGGGCCGGGCGTCTGGCGGGGGATGTGCAAGCCCGCCTCGATCTGCGGGCGCTGGCCGGCCCCGATCCCCGTCTGGGGCTGCTCAATGCCTTCTTCCGCCTGGAAGCTGGGGAGGTGCGCTTGACCCTGTCTGGGAGTCTGCCGGAGACGCCCTGGGAGAAACTGTCCTCTGATCTCGAGGTGCCCCATGTGCTCCTGGCCGGTCGGGCGACCCGGGGCCTGGAAAGCCTCCCCCTCGATCGCTTGGCTGTCGATTTGGGCCATGGCGCCACCTTGGAGGCCCGGGGGGAGGCGCAGGATCTGGCCACGGCGCCCCGGATCAGCCTCAGGCCCGTCATTACCGGCTTAGCCACCGAGGACCTGATCCGGCTCTGGCCACCGTTTGTCGCCGAGGGGGCCCGAACCTGGATGGCGGAGAACCTCTCGCGCGGGCGCGTGCGCGAGGCCGTTCTTGATATCGTTCTGGCCGGGCCCCGTTTGGCCGAGGTGGCCCCCGTGTCGCTTGCCGGGACGGCCGATGTCGAGGGGCTGACGGTCGTTTACCGCGCTCCCCTGCCGCCCCTGGAAGACGTGGGGGGACGCTTGCATCTGGCTCTTGAGGCCATTCGCGTGGATGTGGCGCAGGCGCGGGTGCAGGGGCTGGACGGATTGGCGCTTCAGGGCGGCACGGTGGTTTTCACCGGTCTTGATGCCGAAGATCAGTTCGCCGACATCAAGGCCCGGATCTCGGGGCCGCTGGCCCAGGCCCTGACCCTCATCGACCACGAGCCCCTGGGCTATGCCAAAGCCGTGGGACTGGTGCCAGCCCAGGTCAAGGGCGAGGCCGAAACCGAGATTAGCTTCGCCTTTCCCCTGCTTAAAACCCTGACCTTCGAGCAAGTCAGCTTGGGGGTGAAGGCCCGCTTGGCCGGCGTTGCCTTGCCTCGGGTCGTTTTGGGCCGCGATTTGGGGGACGGGGCTTTTTGAGTTGACGCTCGATCGTCGGGGCATGGACGTGAAAGGGACGGCCACCCTGGGCGGGGTGCCGGCCAGTCTGGAGTGGCGCGAGGCCTTTTCCGGCGACGGGGTGCTCTCGCGCTACCACGCGCGCGCCACCGTCACCGAGGCCCAGCGCCAAGCCCTGGGGATTGTTCTGCCCGCCACCCAGCCCCCGTTGGCCACCGGTGATTTCAAAGCCGACGTCACTGTGGTGCGCGAGGCCGGTGATCGCACAACCTTGGACGCCCGCCTTGACCTGTCGCCCCAAGCCCTGAGCCTAGCGGCGCTCGACTGGTACAAGGCGCCGGGCGCTTCGGCTTCGGCACGTCTTCTCGGGCGTTTTACGCCCGGCCGGGCGACTGTCGATGTCAACCTCACCGCCGAGCCGGGGCTTGAGCTCAAGGTCATGGTGGCCCTTGATCCCGAGACCCGGGCCGTGCGCCGCTTGGAGGTCGAGCGGGCCGCCGTGGGCCAAACGTGGCTTACCGGGGCCGTGGACCTGACCGGCCCCGTGCCAGCGTTCCTCGTCAGTGACGGTGTTTTGGACCTGGAGCCGGTTCTCAAGTATCGCAAAACCTTGCCCAAGGACGACCCCGATACCTTGCCGGCGCTGACCATCGATGCGGGCTTGCGGGCGGTGAGGATGGGAGAGAGGCGGGTGTTGGAACGGGTTTCGGCCAGTTTGGGGCGCACGAACACCCACTGGCGCACGGCCCTGATTCGCGGCACCGTTCAGGGCGGGCCGCCGCTCAGTCTGACCTTGGGACCCTCGGGCGAGGAGCGGGCCTTTTCCCTGGTGACCGAGGATGGGGGAGCGGCCCTGCGCGGTCTTGATGTCATCGACTCCTTGGGCGGGGGAGCCTTGCGGGTCGAGGGGGTCATCGACGATGCCGGACTGGCGCGGGGGCGCATCGACATGACCGACTTTCGTTTGACCCAGGCCCCCGTACTCGCTCGCTTGCTGTCGGTGGCGGGCCTGACCGGGATCTTGGATGCCCTGGCCGGCCCGGGTATCGGTTTTTCTGTGTTGCGCGCGCCTTTTGTTTACAAGGATCCCGACCTTGTTTTAAAGGACGCTCGGGCCTACGGCATGGCCCTGGGCTTGAGCGCGCGCGGCACGATCAACCTCGAGACCGACACCCTGGCTCTTGAAGGAACCCTGGCGCCTGCCTATGCCATTAATAGGCTGGTGGGCCAGATTCCCTTGGTGGGGCAGGCTCTCGTTGGGGGCGAGGGGGAAGGATTGATTGGGGTGACCTATTCCGTGAACGGGACGTTAGACGACCCTCGGGTGGGGGTGAACCCGCTCTCCGCCCTGACCCCGGGCTTTCTGCGCGGGATTTTCGGCCTGTTCGAGGGGCCGGCCCAGCAAACGGCGGAGCCTCCTCTTGGAGGCGGCCAATGAGCCCGCCCGACCCGCCTTCCGGGGGCCGGCGCCGACGCCTTTTGCCCCTCGTGGTGCTGGGGATCAGTGTGGGGGGGATTGGGATCGGTGGCGGCCTCTATGGGTGGCAGGCCGAGCGCATCGACGACGCCTTGCAAACCATGGCCCACGAGCGGGCCCGTGCCTTGTTCGACCTCACCAGTTTGGCCTGGGACTGGAATGTGCGTCATCAAGCCGGCGGCATCCCGCCCGAGCTGCCCATCAACCCGGCGCGGATGGTCCGCGAAATCGGCGACTTGGCCCGGCCCGAGGGCTTGCGTCTGTCTGTGACCAGTCTTGTCCCCCTTGATCCCGCCAACGCCCCCGATGCGTGGGAAGCGGAAAGCCTGCGCTTGATAAACGAGGGGCGCATGAGCGAGCGCCTCAGCTTTTTCCCCGGATCGGAACCGGTCTATCGCTTCATGGCCCCGGTGCCGGCCAAGGCTTCCTGCACGACCTGCCACGGCGATCAGGGGCAGAAGGGAGGGGTCATGGGGGGGGATCTCCATTACCATGCCGGCCCAAGGGCTGCTGGCGGTCGCGACAGCGCACAAAAAAAGAGGCCGCCCTGCTGTTGGGGGGGGGAACTTTCGGGATTGTGACCCTGGCCGGACTGGCGGTGATCCAGGGGCGGCGCGTGGTGGTTGCTTGGCACGAGCGGCGTGCCCTGGAGCGTCTGACCGAAGCCTACCGTCTGCAAGATCATCTGATCGCTGCCCGTACCGAGCAGCTTTCCGCCGTCAACGCCGCCCTTCTCGAGGAGGTGGCTAAGGTTCAGGCCGTACGGCGCGAGGTTGAAGAAAGGGCCAGCATGGCCGGGTCGGGGGCCGCCGCCAAAGCGTCGCGCGGCACGCGGATCCAGCCGGAGCCTTGGGCCACGATCAGGTCGGTCAGGAGCGTGGTGATCGCCTGGGCCAAGCGTGCCCGGTCGTCGCCGGCCCGCGCCGCCACCCCGGCAAGAGCCTTGGCCGTCAGGCCCGCGGCGGCCAGGGGGGGGCCAGAGCCCGCCAGCGGGCGCGTTCAAAGCGGGGGTCCTGGTTCGAGGGATCCTCGTCCCAACTCAAGCCAAGGGCGTGGGCGGTGGCGACAAGAGCGGTCTTGGGAACGTCCAGAAAAGGACGCAGCAGCCGCACCCCGGGGCGATGGGTGATGCTGGCCATTGCGGCGAGGCCATCGGGGCCGCTGGAGCGGGCCAGCCGTTCCAAGACGGTTTCCGCCTGATCGTTTTGATGATGGGCGAGCAAAAGGTGAAGAACACCGCGCGCCCGGCAGGCCTCTTCCAAGGCGGCGTGGCGAAAGATCCGGGCCTCTTCTTGCAGCGAGGTTTGTGGGGGACGATCGGGCCGGGTGAGGATGATGCCCTCGGCCCCCCAGGCCTCCGCCTGCCGCTGCACGCGGGCCGCCTCGCCGGCCGCCGCTGCCCTCAGGCCATGGTTGACGCACAAGGCCACCACCCGGCCACCCCGGGCCCGCGCCCAGCGGCAGGTCAGGGCCAGCAAGGTCAGGCTGTCCACGCCCCCGGACACGGCAACCGCCAGGGCCGGGGCTGGTTCGAACGGTCCCAGCCCCTCCAGTCGGCTGCCAAACCAGGGCTCCAGAGCGGGTGCCGTCTGGGGAAGGGCAGGGACCTTGGGCGGGTCAGCAGCCAAGCCGCCCGATTTCCGACTGGGCACGCCGTTTGATGGCGTCGGTGGCCTTGGGATACTGCCCCTCAAGCCGCCCGAAGGCCGCGCAGGCTTCCCGGGTTTTGTTCAGGTTGGCGAGCGCCAGACCCAGCTTGAGCAGGTTGTCGGGACCTTTGGAGCTATCGGGGAAGTTCTGATAGCCGGACATGAAAGCGACAGCCGCCTGCTCAAAGTCTCCGCGCACATAATAGGTTTCCCCCAGCCAGTACTGGGCATTGCCGGTCAGCTTGCCCTTGGGGTACTTCTGGATAAAAGCCTTGAGCGCTTGCTCCGCCGACGGATAATCCGAGTTCCGCAGCAGGGAAAAAGCGTAGTTGTACTGATCGTTTTCCGATCCGTCTGGCAACGTGCCGGCGTTTGGCGTGGCACTGGCGGTCGGCAGGGAGGTGCTGGAGGCCGGCCCCTGCTTGCCCGGGGGCGTCAGAACGCCGGTGGCGGGCGGGGAGGCCACGGCGCCGGGCTTGGCGGGCGTGGTTTTGCCCGGGGCGGCCGTGCCGGTGTCCCGGGTCGGATTGCCCTCCAGGGCATCCAGGCGATACTCGATATCGCCGACGTTGGATTTCAATTTATCCTGGAGTTGGCGGTTCTGATACAGGGCTTCCTCGACCCGCCCGGTCAGATCCTGGACCAGACGTTCAAGCTCGCCCACGCGGACCTGAAGCCGGGTCACCGTCTCCTGGGTGGCACTGGCGGGAACCTGAGCCTGCGAGGGCGGGCTTCCCAGAAGCACGGCCACCATCAAGGCGGTGCCGCCGGCGAGCCCACGGAAAGCAAAAGGAGGAACGATGGCCGACATGCTGGAACACCCGCGTCGTGACGACTAACAGCAAAACAGCCCCACCATCCGCAGACAAGAAATACGCTGGGCCAGGGCTGGTCCACGGCAAAGGACGAGGGCGCCGCCTCCGCATAACGGAGGACGGCGCCCCATCCAGCTTACTTAAGCGAGGTCGGCCCGCCGCTTATTGCGGAACGGACACGCCACGACGGTTCTGCGACCAGCAGCTCTCGGTGGACTGGGTGCAGGTCGGACGCTCCTTGCCGTAGGTCACGGTCTTGACGCGATTGGCGGCAACGCCCTGCGAGGCCAGGAACTCACGAACGGCGTTGGCACGACGCTCGCCGAGGGCCAGGTTGTACTCGCGGGTGCCGCGCTCGTCGGCATGGCCTTCCACGGTCAGGGAGAAGGTCGGGTAGCGGGTCAGCCAAGAAGCCTGCTTCTGCAAGGTGGCGCGCGCCTCGCTGCTCAGGTTGTACTCGTTGTAGTCAAAGAACACGCGGTCACCCACGACCTGCTGGAACTCGGCAACGGTGCCAGCCGCCGGGCCAGCGGCCTTGGTGGTGGTGGTGGCGGCGCCGGCGCCAGCGCCGCTCGCACCGGTGTCGGGGGTGGTCGAGCAGGCCGACAGCATCATCACGGCGGCAGCGGCCCCGAGGAAACCGTACTTCATCATCGAAAAGAACTCCCGAGTTAAAGCTGTGCGACCAGTCCTGAAAAGTGGCCGGTCGGCTTGGAAAGGGTGGAATGCTGGACGCGCCTCACTCAAGTCCGGAAATTCCGAACCTTTTGTGATCTAAATCGCGGCCGAACACAAGGGGTCCCTGTGCGAACGCACAACGCTGTTGCTTTAAGGCAACAGAGGAGACCACGCTGGATCGGACGCTTCGGTTGACGTCGGGATCATGCGTTCGGCATGACCCGTCAAGTCAATGGTATACAAGCCCGGACGACTGCCGCGCTCCTCGCGGAAATAGGTCAGAACCCGCCCATTGGGCGCCCAGCTCGGCCCTTCCACCAGGAAGCCTTCCGACAGAATCTTCTCGCCGCTGCCATCTGGCCGCATGACGCCAATAAAGAACCGTCCGCCTTTCATCTTGGTAAAGGCGATCAGGTCGCCGCGCGGCGACCACACCGGTGTGGCATAGCTGCCATCACCAAAGCTGATGCGCTGCACCCCGGAGCCATCCGCGCTCATCACGTAAAGCTGCTGCGAGCCGCCGCGGTCCGAGTTGAAGGTGATCTGACGGGCATCCGGCGCATAGGACGGCGAGGTGTCGATCGCCGGATGGTTGGTCAGTCGCGTCGCCTTACGCGTGCGAAGGTCCATCTCGTAGATCTCGGTATTGCCGTCCTTGGCCATGGACATGATCACCTTGTTGCCGTCCGGGGAGAACCGGGGCGCAAAGGTCATGCCGGGGAAATCCCCCAAGAGTTCGCGTCGCCCCGACTCGATGTTGAAAAGATAGACACGAGGCACGCCATTGTAATAGCTCAAGTAGGTGATTTCTTGCGCCGTGGGGCTGAAGCGTGGCGTCAGCACCATCGCCTCGCCGGTGGACAAGGTGCGCTGATTCGCGCCGTCCTGGTCCATGATGGCAAGCCGCTTGGTCCGGTCGTTCTTGGGACCGGATTCGGCGATATAGACGATTCTCGTGTCGAAATACCCACCCTCGCCGGTGATGGCCTTGTAAATTTCGTCAGCAATGATGTGGGCCACACGACGCCAGTTTTCGCTCTGGGTCACCAGGGCCCGGCCGACCACCTGTTCGCCTGCCGCCACGTCCCACAGTCGGAACGACACTCGCAGGCGTCCATCTCCCGTCGGCTGTACCTCGCCTTGCACCAAGCCCTGGGCGCTGAGGGCGCGCCAGTTGGCGAAATTGGGCTGGGTGGCCAGCGAGGGCAGCGACTCGATGAAGGCCGCCTTGTTCAAAACCCGAAACAGGCCCGAGCCTCCCAGGTCATTGGCGATCACCCCGGCCACATCGCGGCCCATTCCCGTGGACTGGGCATCAGAGCCGCCGAAATCGGGAATGGCAATGGGCATGGGCTCGGTCACGCCCCGGGTGATATCGATCACCAACTCGGCGCGCGCCGGCGCCACGGTGATTCCGGCGGACGCCAGAACCAAGGCCATCACGGCAAGGCCAGCGCCCCAGCGGCGCCGCGCCGTCGTCGATCGGATCATCGCAGCTTAATCCTTCCCAGAGACCACCAAAAGGCTCCCCCCTTGTTGCTCGGAGGGCGCCGACTCACGCCAGAATAAGAAGTGTGCGGAACAAAACAAGATCCGGTCCGATGGCCGGATCGCTCTCCTGCGTCCGGCCATTGCACCGTAAATATGGCGCTCCTGAGGCAGCTAATTCACGTCCACCCCCGTGGGGGCGAAGCGCAAGGTAAACCCCTTTTCAAATAAGGGGAACTTGTCTGCCGGAACGGGCAGAGGGCTGGCCCGGCGCACGGCGCGCACCGCGCTGTCGGCGAGCGCGCGGTAGAAAGGATCGGCCGCAAGCGCCGGGTCCAGTAACGCCTTGGCCGTTGCCACCGAGCCATCGGTGGCAATCGTCACCAGCACGTCTACCATCATCTTCTCCACGCCCTTGCCGCCCTTGTTATAGTTCCACATTTTTTCAACGTGGTACCGAATCGCGTCGATCTCGCTCATGGTTAGGCGCTGGGAAATCCGTCCCTGGTTCGAGGCCTGGGTCGAGGAACTCGTCGAGGACGGGGCCGTGGAGGCCGCGGGCTGCGACGAGGCTGACGCCTTGCTCTGTGTCTGGGGCTGCGCCTTTTCCATGCTCTTGACCGTGTTCAGAACCGAATCGAAGGGATCGGCTTCCTTCGGCGGCTTCTGCGGCTGGGGCTGCTTGGGCGGCTCTTTCGGAGCTTCCTTGGGTTTTTCCGGTTTCTTCTCGGGTTCCTTGGGCTTTTCCGGCTCCGGCTTTTTCTCCGGCTCCTTGGGCTTCTCGGGCTCCGGCTTCTTTTCCGGTTCCTTCGGTTTCTCCGGCTCTTTCGGCTTTTCCGGTTCCTTGGGCTTTTCCGGCTCGGGCTTCTTGGGCTCGGGCTTTTTCGGCTCAGGCGGCGGCTCGACCTTGGGCTCGGGCGGCGGCGGCACCGGGGGGGGCGTGGATGACGAAGAGCGCCTCGATGCGTTTTGTCCGACCGTCAAGGCCTTGATGCAGGGGCAGGGGGGCTTGTGACTCTTGAGAAAGTGCGGGTCATTCCGATAGAGGCGTGAGAGAMSGGVGGGTCTGGGGAGGCCCGCCTCCCCAGCCTGCCCTTTTCCTCCCTCCCGCACTTTCACTTGAGGGAGGGAGCCAAAGGAGGCATCCTCCCTGGTTTCCTCATGACGGGATTTACTCCCCCCGGTACCGGACCCAGATGGATGAGCAAGCGCGTCTACCTGTACGACAGCACCCTGCGCGACGGCGCGCAGACTCAGGGCGTGGATTTTTCGGCGGCCGACAAGATTGCGATCGCCCGGGAGCTGGACGGACTGGGGATTGACTACATTGAAGGCGGCTGGCCCGGGGCCAACGATACCGACGACGCCTTCTTTGCCCGTGCTCCCCACATGGTCCGGGGCCGGCTGGCGGCCTTTGGCATGACCCGGCGGGCCGGGCGCAGCGCCGACAACGACCCGGCCTTGCAAACCCTGTTGAGCAGCGGCGCCCCGGTGGTCACGCTGGTGGGCAAGACCTGGGATTTCCAGTGTCGCGTTGCCCTGGGCGTGGAACTGGACGAAAACCTGCGCATGATCGCTGACTCCATCGCCCTCACCGCCCAGCGGGTCGATCAGGCGGTGTTTGATGCCGAGCACTTTTTCGACGGCTACAAGAGCAACCCTGAGTATGCTGTGTCCTGCCTGCGCACGGCGCTCGATGCGGGCGCCCGTTGGGTGGTGCTGTGCGATACCAATGGCGGCACCTTGCCCAGCGAGGTCGAGGCCATCGTGACCGCCATCACCCGGCAGTTGCCCGGCGACCGCCTGGGTATCCACTGCCACAACGACACGGAAAACGCGGTGGCCAATTCGCTGGCGGCGGTGCAAGCGGGGGTGCGCCAGATCCAGGGCACCTTGAATGGCCTGGGCGAGCGCTGCGGCAACGCCAACCTGATCAGCATCATCCCCAGCCTGATGCTTAAGATGGGCTTCGAGACCGGCCTGTCGAGCCACGACCTGACCCGGCTCAAGCACGTTTCGCGCCTGCTCGACGAGCGCCTCAATCGCGCCCCGGACCGCCGCGCCCCTTACGTGGGCGACAGCGCCTTTGCCCACAAGGGCGGCTTGCACGTGTCGGCGGTGGAGCGCGATCCGCGCTGTTACGAACACGTCACCCCCGAGTCGGTGGGGAACACGCGCCAGATCCTGGTCTCTAATCAGGCCGGCCGCTCCAACGTGATGGCGCGCTTTCGCGAGATTGGCCTCGACATGGAGGCCAGCGATCCCCGGATCGGCAGCCTGCTGGAGACCATCAAACGCCTGGAGGCGCAGGGCTTCGCCTTCGATGGCGCCGAGGCTAGCTTCGAGTTGCTGGCCCGGCGCGAGTTGGCCGAGGTGCCCGAGTACTTTCGCCTGACCAGCTTTCGGGTCATCGACGAACGGCGCTGGAACGCGCGCGGCGAGTTGATCACCCTCTCGGAAGCCACGGTCAAAATGGACATCCAAGGCGAGCGCCACATGGTGGTGGCCGAGGGCAACGGCCCGGTCAATGCCCTGGACGCCGCCTTGCGCAAGGTGTTGGTGCCGGTCTATCCGGTGCTGGCCGACCTGCGTTTGGTGGATTACAAGGTGCGGATCCTGACCCCCGACGCGGCCACGGCGGCCCTGACCCGGGTCATGATCGAAAGCGCCGATGCCGAGGGAACCCGCTGGACCACCGTGGGGGTGTCGTCCAACGTCATCGACGCCAGCTTCAACGCCTTGCAAGATGCGCTGACCTACCGCTTGTTCAAAAGCGGTCAGGTCCCCCATCCCGGCTGAGTTTGTAAGACGAGGACCCCGTGGCAGGAACTGACCACACCCGGGCGGCTGTGATGGCCGACCCTGAGCGCGCGCCCGTCATCGTGCTGGTGCGGCCCCAACTGGCGGAAAACGTCGGGATGGTGGCCCGCGCCATGCTCAACTGCGGCCTGACCCGCCTGCGCCTTGTCGCCCCGCGCGAGGACTGGATGGCGGAAAAGGCCGTGGCGGCCGCCTCGGGCGCCGATGCCTTGCTGCGCGACGCCCAGCCTTTCGAGACCGTCGAGGCGGCGATTGCCGACTTGCGCCGGGTCTACGCCACCACGGCGCGGCGGCGCGATATGATCAAGCGCGTGCTAACCCCGCGCACGGCGGCGGCCCACCTGCGGGCCTTTGCCGACGTGGCCGAGCCGGCGGGTGTCTTGTTTGGTCCCGAGCGTACCGGTCTTAACAACGACGACGTGGCCCTGGCCGATGCCGTCATCGAGGTGCCGCTCAACCCGGCCTATTGTTCGCTCAATCTGGCCCAGGCGGTGCTCCTCTTGGGCTACGAGTGGTTCCAGGCCGCCAGCGACGCCCCCCCCGAGCAGTTGGTGGTCAATGCCACCCGCCCGGCGACGCGGGCCGATCTCTTGGGCTTCTTTGCCCACCTGGAGCGCGAACTTGATGCCTGTGGCTTTTTGCGCAATGCCGAGAAACGCCCGGGCATGGTGCGCAATATCCGGGGCCTGTTCGAGCGCGCCGCCCTGACCGAGCAGGAGATCCGCACCTTGCATGGCATCGTCAAGGAACTCCGTCACGGTCGGCCCGAGGCCCGGAGCTTGACCGAAGAGCCGCGGGAGACCTCCCAGGGGTGATCGCCCCTGGCTCCTGGGGGGGGGCCGGGCGTCTCCCTCCCCGGTCCAGAAACCGCTCGGTGCCGGTCACGGCAAAAGACGGCACGCCGTGGCGCTGGACGGCGGCCAGAACCGCCATGACCGGCGCAAACGCTCCCCGGCCATCGGCATCAAAATGAAGCGGGGGCGGATGGGGCTGGGCCACCAGGGCGGCGAGGTGGGCGTCCAAACTGGCCCGGTCGGGGAGGGCCTCCCCCTGCCAGAACACCGTGCCCGTCTCATCCACCCACACCCGGACCGCATCGGACGCGCTGGCGCCGGGCGCGGCCCGAAGCCCCAGTGGGGTCAGGTGCGGCAGGACCGGGAGGGTGACGATGATCATGATCAGCAACACCAGCAAGACGTCGATCAGCGGCGTGGTGTTCATCTCGCCGAGGGGCCTGGGGTCGGGGTCGCCCTCGAACAGGTCAGGAGTCATGCGCCGGGCTCCGCGGGCTGGGTGATGAAGCCAATCCGGCTGAGGCCGGCGCGTCGGCAGGCGGCCAGCACCCGGCCCACCGCCGCATAGGGGACCTCGGCGTCGGCGCGCACATGAACCGGGGGCACCGGTTGGCGCCCCGCCACCTCCTGGAGGGCGGCACTCAGGGCCGGCCCCGCCACCTCGGCTCCCGCCACGCTGACCCGCCCGTCCCGATGCACCACCACGCTAACGCTGTCCCTGGCCTCCTCGACCGGGCTTGCGGTCGCGTGGGGCAGACGCACGGGGGCCTGGGTCGCGACCACCGGTACGGTGATCAGGAAGATGATGAGCAAGACCAGCATCACGTCCACCAGGGGCGTGGTGTTTAAGGTGGCGATGGGCTCGGGGGCGTCATGGACCGGCTCGTCGATCATGGCCTGCCCGCCCCGGGCCATCGCCCGGACAAAAGAGCGCTCTCGATATCGGCGGCGAACAGACGCAAGGGGTCGATCGTGTTTTTGCCCGAGCGGATCAGGGCATTGTAGGCCAGCACCGCCGGGACCGCGACCAGGAGGCCAAGGGCCGTCATGATCAAGGCCTCGCCCACCGGCCCCGCCACCGTCTCCAGGGAGGCCGGGACGGTGCCTCCCAAGGCGGTCAGGGCCCGATGAATGCTCCACACCGTGCCAAACAGCCCGACAAAAGGCGCCGTGGCCCCCACGGTGGCGAGGAGGGTCTGCCCTTCTTGCACCCGGCTTTGGGTTTCGGCGATCACGCGATGAAGCGCGAGGCCCAGCCAGGTGTGGCGATCGACCCCCGTGACCTGGCCCGCGCGGAACAAGGCGTCGGCCTCCTGGGCGGCTTCGACCAAGGCGGCCTGGGGGGAGCCTGGCACCAGGGCCGCAAGCCCGCCCCCTGCCCAGAAGCGGGCGACCCGCCCTGCCTGCCGGGCCTGCTGGATTCCGCCCAGTGTGCGCACAACGATGACGGACCAACTCGCCACCGACATCGCCAGCAGCACGATCAAGGTGCCCAGGGCCACCCCGTCGCCCTGGACCCAAAGCGCGGCCAAGCGTTCGGCCGGAGGGGCGGGAGGGAGTGGGTCCGCCAGGGGCACGAGCGGCTCGGCCCAGGCCGGACTCCCCCCCCCGATCAGCGCGATCCCCAAGGCTCCTCCCCCGCGAAGGAGCCTCCGCCACGAGACGCGACACATGTCTAATCCTCCAGTTTCCACACATAACGCAGGCGTGCCCACGTCGGTTCGCGCCGGCCGTCCAGGGTGGCCGGCTGAAAGCGGCAGCGCCCCAGAGCCTCCAGGGCCGCGGCATCAAGGCGCGGGAAACCACTGGAGCGCTCGACGCGCTGGTCAATGACCGCCCCCGCCGTGTCGATCAGCAAGGCCAGGACCACCACCCCACTCTCCCCCGCCCGACGAGCGGCGGCGGGATAGCTGGGTTTGCGGCACTCGATCACCGCCGGGGTCGGGGGCGGGGTCGGGGCCGGGGCCGGGGCGTTCCCCGGGGGCTGGCGGCCCCTCGCCCGTGGGACCCGAGGGGCCGGGGGCGGCGGGTCCGGTGTTTTCGGTTGCCGGGGCCGGTGAGGTCTGCGGGGCTTGTGGCGCCGCGGCCGGCGCCGGGCGGGCGCGGGCGGGCTTGCGCTGAACCGCTTGCCGCGCCCCTTTATGGCTTTCGGGGTGCTGGCGGTGATGGCCTGGGCGCCCTTGGACCCGATCGGCTTCGCGGAGGCCATGCGGGTCTACGCCCTGGTGCCCGAGTGGTTGACCGGCCTTCTTGGGGGTGTGGCTGCCTTTTACTTCGCGGCGCGGCACCTCGAGAAGCGCCTGGACGCGAAGAGCGTTGCGCCCGCCGAAGTGGCCCAGGTGATGGCCGACGTGGCCGCGCTCAAAGCCATGGGCGCCCCGACGCCCCCACCGGAAGCTGCGTCGATGGGCGACGGGGATTTTCGATTTGCAATGAGCAGCCCGGAGCCAATGCCGGATGGCGCCATCGCCGAATGGAACCGTCGGCGCAAGGCGGGGCGCCACTGATCTACGCAGAGTTTGTACCCTTCCGGCGAACTGTCCGGTGATTCCGGTCGGTTCGCCGGGCATTTTGTCCGTATGTCAAGCGGCTTGGTGTGGACAGCCACGTCAGTACCTCTTGGAACGTTTGAGGAACGCGTCTTCGGGAATTTTTCGGGACAAAATCCCAAAACCCTCGGATTCCCTCAGAAAAAGCCGCGTTTGTTCACGTTGGGGCGCTTGCCTTTCTCGGAGAAAACCGTTAGCTCTCAGGGGTGCCGTCGTCGCCGGGGCGTAGCTCAGCCAGGTAGAGCGCCAGCTTTGGGAGCTGGATGCCGGAGGTTCGAATCCTCTCGCCCCGACCACTCGGGCCCCCACCGGTGTGAAAGGGAGGCGGCGACAATCGGGTGGCGTGACACGATAAGGGGAAGGGACCATGGTTCGCGTGCGCATTTACCAGCCGGCCAAAACCGCCATGCAGTCGGGCAAAGGCAACACGCGTCAGTGGGTTCTGGAGTTCGAGCCGACCGAGCGCCCGCTCAACGATGCCTTGATGGGGTGGGTCGGTTCGGGAGACGTCAACCGTCAGATTCGCCTGAGCTTCGCCTCCAAGGCCGAGGCCCTGGCCTATGCCAAGCGCAAAGGGTACGTGGCCCAGGTGCGTGATCCCCAGGTCCGGTCCCCGCAGCCCAAGTCGTATGCCGACAATTTCGCTTTTCAGAAGATTTCCTAAAAATTTTGCTGGACGTGCGGCCCGGAATCAGAAAACTTCCACCGCCGTTCCGTAAGCGCCCTTAGCTCAGCTGGATAGAGCAACGGCCTTCTAAGCCGTAGGTCACAGGTTCGAATCCTGTAGGGCGCGCCACTCTCTCAAAGCACGCATGGCCCCCTTGGTGGGGTCTTTCGTTTTTTATGTAGCCACAATGTAGCCAGCGGGCGAAGCGTTTTCCCCGGCCCGGATCAGCGTCCAAGGGTCACGATCTCTTTTGGAATTCGAGACCGCCGACGATCCGAGAGACTTTTTTAACAGCCTGCTATCGGCCTCTTATTTGACTTCGAGAGATGCGATTTTGAGAGGGATGAGATGACACTAGCATCTGATCTTAAATCTCTTGTTGATGAGTTGGATCGTGTCCATAGAGGCGATAAACCTCGGTGGAAAGAAAATGGTCTTCCAAATTTTACCCACGCAGAAAATGGATCTGTACGATACTTTAATCAGTCGTCACTTAACGCGATATGGAGCATATCAAAGATCCTCTATAACAATCTTCCTCCCGAATCTCCTAAGATTGAAATTAAAGAATACGCAAATATTATTCGCCAAATCATCGCAAATATGCACGCTGCTGGCGATTTTTTAGGTTTCGATGAAGGTGATCAAGGAAAGATTATACCAAGATTTAGATCTCTTGTTCATGAGAGACTCATTCTTATGTCGCAAGAGTACACCCACTATTTTCCTGCGCATACCATTGGTGTAGAGGAGAGGGCTCCGTTCTCAATCGGCCCAGTGACAGTATTTAATCGTCTTCATTGGTTGGATTCCGTTGATATCCCAATAAGCTCAAAAGAAAACAGCCAATGGAAAGAATTTATTAATAAAAAAATTAATGAAAACCATGAAAATATCGAGTTATGCAGAGATTCTGAGGAAATTTACAATTTTCTTTTAGAGGGATCTGCTATAATTAAGGTTATTACTCGCGGCTACGAAGAAAAAATTTCTGAAAAATTTGCTAGAATAATCGCAAAATCTTCTCTTGACGCCATATCGCTTGCTGTTGGTCGAGAAGATTGTTTCTGCCAGCAGTTAATTCATGGGGAACGATTTTATCCGAGAATGGTGTATACTCTAATAGAAAAAAACGATCGCCGATGGTCTCGTGTAATATCCAAGGGGAGGATCTTTTGCATTCTGTCGCCAAATCAAATTGATGCGCTATTAAAAGAAAATAATAATATTATCAGTGGTTTTGGCGAAATTATTGGGGGGGTTCTCGATCCATCAAATTACAAACACCCCAAGCTCGCCAATCGCTGGGTTACCGCACTGGATTGGTTTGGTGAGGGGTGTCGCGAATCAAATGATGCCATTGCGGTAGCAAAGTTAGCAACCTGCCTAGATGTACTATCCGGTGGAGGACAGTGTCCTGGTATAACAAGCATGGTTGCGCACTTAACAGGCACCAACCGAGATGAAGAAGTAACGCGATTCCCTTCGCGCACCTTAAACAACCTTATTCAACTGATTTATAATGAATGTAGATCAAAAACGTTGCATGGAGCGAACAACGATAGACTGAGGCAGCTTTTTGAGATTAGAAGTTGTTCTGTAAAAGTGGCGAGAGTATCTCTTATTGAAATTGCCGAAAGACTGAGGGCATATCAAGGGCCAGATGAAAGTAAGGGCAATCATAATATTTTTGTAGGGATTTGATGTTTCAGGTTGACCTCTCCGGCTTCGGGGAAAGGCATAGGGTTTTTCAATAGCCTGCTAGGCAAACCCCAGGAATACCGCCAGAGCTCGGTTGACAGCGAGCAAGGTCCCGTCATCGACCCGTCCGAACCCCGGGCCGATCTTTGTCACGGGGACCGTCATCGGCTTGTCGATCATGATTTGAGAAGGCTTCAACAGCCCGTTTTCCGGTGTCGGGTCGAGCATCAGCCGGATCAGAGGTGCGTCAACCAGGGTGCCGGTCAGCAAAAGGACCGCGCGGGTGGCGCTCTGGTGGAATTGGTCGGACTGGATAATCAGAGCGGGGCGTGGCTTTCCGAAGTCCCCTTGCAGGGCAATCGTGACCAGATCCCCGCGCTTCACTCTGTCCAGCCCTCCATCTTCGCAAGTGCGGCCTCCATGAAGTCTTGCAGGTCTTTGTCGGCGGCATCGCTTTCGGCAGTCAGGGCCGATTGCCGGCGGCATTCCTCGGCAAAGCCGGGGCGCCGGGTGTCGGGTACCCAAATCTGAATCGGGCGCATCCCGGCAGCCCGCAGGCCTGCTCGATGCTTGCTCACCCGCCTCGTCACGCTCGATGACATGGGCGTTTTCCTTCCTTATACCGTTTCATGAAACATAATCCGGTAGGGGGCGAGATGCAAGGGGGGCTTGTCGAGCCTCCCTCGGTTCCTGGTCCAGGGCTTGGCACGATCCAGCGGGCCTTTCCCCTTGTTGGCCCGGAACACGTCGTTATCGGGCTCCCTCAGCGGGAAGACCGGTCAGCCGATCCCGCTTGGGTCTGGCAACCGGTTTTGTGTTCCATGTGGAAGGTGGATCAGGAGTCGGTCGAGGAGGGGAAGGCGTTCATGAGGACGACGCCGGCGACGATCAGGGCCATACCGATCAGGGCCGGTGCTTCCAGTTTCTGGCCGTAGAGAACCCAGCCGACGGCGGTGATGATGACGATCCCGAGGCCGGACCAGATGGCGTAGGCGATGCCCACGGGAAGGGTTTTTAAGGCGTGGGACAAGGCGTAAAAGGAGACCAGATAGCCCACCACGACTAAGGCCGAGGGGGCGAGGCGGGTAAAGCCGTCGCAGGCTTTGAGGGCCGACGTGGCGATGATTTCGGCGCCGATGGCGACGGCGAGATAAACCCAGTGCATGGTCTGCCTCTATTATGGTCGAGTCGTGCTGGGGACAGCATACGGGAAAAAGGGAAGGCTGGGGAGGCGGGCCTCCCCAGACCCCTCCGTTCCGGGGGACTGGTCTCGCTCGCAGGGCCCATGGGAATGTGGGGTCTGGGGAGGCCCGCCTCCCCAGCCTTCCTTCGCCTCTCGCCCGTGCCAGGGGTTGGAACACCGCGGGGCGCGGGATAAGCTCCGGGAGGCAACCGCCCTTTCCCCCACAGACAGGCACCATGACAGACACGAGCTTTGAGATTTTTTTGGTCACGCCCCCTGGTCTTGAGGACGTGCTGCGGGCCGAGGTGGCGGCGTTGGGGTTTGGTGATCCCCAGGTGGTCAAGGGCGGCGTGGTAATCCAAGGGGGCTGGCCCGAGGTGTGGCGGGCCAACCTGGAGGTGCGCGGGGCGAGCCGGGTGGTGGCCCGGGTGGCGGCTTTTCGCGCCATGCACTTGGCCCAGCTCGACAAGCGGGCGCGCAAGGTGGCGTGGGGGAAGGTCCTGCGTGCCGATGTGGCGGTGAGTGTCGAGGCCACCTGTTCGGGCTCGCGGATTTATCACGCCAAGGCGGCGGCCCAGCGCCTGGAGCAAGCCGTGGCCGAAACGCTGGGGGTGCCGGTCAGTCCCGAGGCGCCGATCCGGGTCATGGCGCGGCTCGACGACGATTGGTGCACCCTCAGCGTGGACACCTCGGGGGAACTGTTGCACCGGCGCCAGCACAAGGAAGCCGTCAACAAGGCTCCGTTGCGCGAGACTTTGGCCGCCTTGTTCCTGCGGGCCTGCGGCTATGACGGGCAGGAGGCGGTGGTGGACCCGATGTGCGGCTCGGGCACCTTTGTGATTGAGGCGGCGGAAATGGCGGCGGGGCTGCCGCCCGGGCGCTCGCGGACCTTTGCCTTCGAGCAGATGGCGACCTTTGATCCCGAGGCCTGGAGCGCCTTGCGCCAGCGGGCGAGTGAGCCGCTATCGGGCGTGCGATTCTTTGGCAGCGATCGCGATCCCGGGGCCATTCGCATGAGCCGGGCCAATGCCGAGCGGGCCCAGGTGGCCGACGTCATTCGCTTTCAGGAGCGCCCGGTCAGTGACCTGTGGCCTCCCGCTGGGCTGGCGCCGGGGTTGGTCATGGTCAATCCGCCGTATGGTACCCGCCTGGGCGATAAGCGAGAGCTGAAGGGCCTTTATCAAACCCTGGGGCGACGGCTGCGCTCTTACTTTCAGGGCTGGCGGGTCGGCCTGATCACCAGCGAGGCGACCTTGGCTCAGGCGACCGGCCTGCCGTTCCTGCCCCCCGGGCCGGTGATTTCCCACGGCGGCGTTCCGGTTCGGCTCTATCGCACCGATCCTCTTTGAGGGACCGAGGGCGTTCGCGCTTCCTTTCAGCCTTTGCTCCCGCTCCCCTGGCGCCAAAGGCGATGGTTGAAGGCCCCCGGCAACGGGGGTAGCATCCCCCAGCGCCCCAAGGCGACGTGCTCCGGGACAAGACGCCCGAGCCCCCCTCTTTATTCAAGCGGATCAAGGGATACCATGTGCGGGATCGTCGGTCTTATCGGCCGTACTGACGCAGTGCCGCGGCTGATGGAAGGGCTGCAACGCCTGGAATATCGCGGCTACGACAGCGCCGGCATTGCCACGCTGGTTGAAGGCAAGATCGAGCGTCGTCGGGCCGAGGGCAAAATTGCCAATCTGCACGCGCGCCTGACCCAAGACCCCCTGGGGGGCACGACCGGCATTGGTCATACCCGCTGGGCGACCCACGGCGTGCCGGTTGAGCGCAACGCCCACCCCCACTCGGATGGCCAGGTGGCGGTGGTGCACAACGGCATTATCGAAAATTACCAGGAGCTGCAACGCGAGCTGCGCGCGGCGGGCTGCGTGTTTTCGTCCGATACCGACAGCGAGACCATCGTTCATCTAATCAGCGCCGGGCTGCGCCAGGGTCTGGATCCCCAGGCCGCCACCCATGCCGCCTTGCAACGGCTGGAGGGGGCGTTCGCGCTGGGCATCTTGTTCGCGGGCCACAATGATCTGTTGATCGCGGCGCGGCGCGGGAGCCCCCTGGCCGTGGGCCTGGGCGAGGGGGAAATGTACCTGGGCTCGGACGCCCTGGCCCTGGCCCACCTCACCGACCGCCTGATCTATCTGGAAGACGGCGATTGGGCCGTGCTGCACCCCGATCGGGTGGACCTTTACGATCTGGAGGGCAAGCCGGTCGAGCGGCCGGTGCATGTCACCGGTCTGTCCGGCGCGGTTCTGGGCAAGGATGGCCACCGCCATTTCATGGCCAAGGAGATCTTCGAACAGCCCCAGGTCATTGGCGACACCCTCAACGCCTTTCTCAACCCGGCCGATGGCAGTGTCAGCCTCCCCGCCTTGCCGTTTGATCTGGCGGACGTCGAGCGAGTGACCCTGGTCGCTTGCGGCACTTCTTATTATGCTGGCATGGTGGCGCGCTACTGGATCGAGCAGATTGCCCGGGTGCCGGTGGACATGGACGTGGCCTCCGAGTTCCGCTACCGCTCGCCGGTATTGCAGSCCGGGGGGCTGGCGCTGTTCATTTCGCAGTCGGGGGAAACCGCCGATACCTTGGCCGCTCTGCGCTATTGCAAGGACCAGGGGCAGCGCGTGCTCTCTTTGGTCAATGTGCCGGAAAGCAGCATGGCGCGGGAATCCGACGCGGTGTTGCCGACCTTGGCCGGTCCCGAGATCGGGGTGGCCTCGACCAAGGCCTTCACCACTCAATTGACGGTCCTCGCCTGTCTGGCCCTGGCGTTGGGCCGGGCGCGCGGCACCTTGAGCCGCGAGCGCGAGGCCGTCTTGTCCCATGCCTTGGCCGAGGTGCCGGCCCGGGCCGCCGACGTGCTGAACCATGACGGGCGCATCCGCGCCATTGCCGCCGACATCATGCACGCCCGCGATGTGTTGTACCTGGGGCGGGGGTCGCAGTTTCCGGTCGCCCTGGAAGGGGCCCTGAAGCTCAAGGAAATCAGCTACATCCATGCCGAGGGCTACGCCGCCGGCGAGATGAAGCACGGCCCCATCGCCCTGATCGACCATAACCTGCCGGTGGTGGTGCTGGCGCCCTCGGATGCTTTGTTCGACAAGACCGCGTCCAACGTCCAGGAGGTGGTGGCGCGCGGTGGGCGGGTGGTGTTCCTGTCCGATGCCCGGGGTGTCGAGCGCATGGCGCAACAGGCGGTGTTCACCGTGACCTTGCCCGAAGTCGATCCCTTCGTTGCCCCGATTCTGTACGCCATTCCCGTTCAGTTGCTGGCCTACCATGTGGCGGTGCTCAAGGGCACCGACGTGGACCAACCGCGCAACTTGGCCAAGTCGGTGACCGTGGAATAAGCCCCTTAAGGATCGGAGGGGTCTGGGGAAGGCCCCACCTCCCCAGCCTTCCTTGGTGTCATCCGCCGCCCCTCTCCCCCGGCTCAATAAAGTACTCCGCGACCAACCGCCCGTCTGGGTCGCGCACCATGCGAGAGCGCACGGGATACCCCGCCTGTTTCAAATCCCACACCCGGGCCGCCAGCCGCGAGCACCCATACAGGCGTCGGGCTTCGGCCTGACTGAGGGCGCCGCCTCGTTCGAGGTGGCCCAGGATTCCTTCTTGCTGCGAGGCGTCCTGGCGCAGGGCGGGTGGAAGGGGAGGGGCTGATCGCATGGCATGGATCCTTCGTGGCTGGTCACGCTCAAGGGCGATTTGATGACGTTATATCATTGTTTGGTTGGAATCACGTTAAAACTCGTCATGATTAAGTGATCCAGTTAGGGGGGGAGAAGAAGGGAAGGCCGGGGAGGCGGGGCCTCCTCAGACCCCTCGTTCCCGCTGGCCCTTCACCCCAGGATTGGAGGGGTCTGGGGAGGCCCCGCCTCCCCGGCCTTCCTCTTTCTTGACCCGATTGCCCTGTGTTTGGTACCGCGTGCCAGTGGCGGGCGGCGCAGGATTCGTTATACTCAAACGGAAGTCATGAAGAAGGCGGCGCTTCCATGGATAAAACGGCGTTACAACGCGCCCTCGACGCACACCGGCATTGGTTGATGGGGGAAACGGGCGGGGCCCGGGCCGACCTGTCGGGGCAGGATTTGCGCGGGGCTTCCTTATGGGGATCCGATCTGCGTCAGATTATCTTGCGCGGCGCGGATCTCACCGAAGCGAATCTCGCCCAAACCGACCTGACGGGGGCCGATCTGTTTCAGGCGCGGCTCGATGGCGCCGACCTGCGCGGCACGAAGCTGGCCATGGCCGAACTGCGCGGGGCGTCGTTTGCGCGGGCCAAGTTGGCGGGGTGCGATCTCACGGGCCAGTCGTTCCGGCGAGGCTTGCGCTTTGAAGGCGATGGTGCCCCCGAGGCGATCGCCCAAAACCTGTCGGGGGCCGATTTCACCGGGGCCGTGCTGGTTGGGGTGGACGCCACGGGGGCCGATCTCTCGGGGGCGATTTTTGTCAACGCCTTGCTTGACCACGCCAACTTGTCCCAGGCCGATTGCCAGCGCGCCGATCTGTCGGGCGCCCGCCTGTCGGGCACCACCTTGTCGAACGCCAACCTCAGCCACGCCCGCTTGACCGGCGCCCAGCTTGACCAGACCGACTTTGGCGGCGCCCGCCTGACCGACGCCGACCTGTCGGGGGTTGACCTGACCTCCTCGACCCTGGCCGGGGCCGACTTGTGCGGGGCGCGGCTGGAAGAGGTCTTGTTGCCGCAAAAGGGCGAGATCGAGTTGGGGTTGATCCAAAAGACCCTGGAACGCCACCTCCAGTGGCTGGCCAACGGGGCCGGTACCGCCGCCGACCTGTCGGGCATGGATCTTTCGGGCCTCGACCTCTCGGGCGCCAACTTGGCCGGGGCCAATCTGGCCGGGGCCTTTTTGGCCCGCACCACCTTGCGCGGTGCCTCCTTGGTGCTGGCCGACCTGTCGGGTGCCGTCTTGAATGGGGCGGACCTGCGTGATACCGATCTGCGAGGCGCCAGCCTCAAGCAAACTGATTTGACCGATGCTCGCCTCAGCGGGGCCCGGACGGGGAAGGCGCCGTTGCGCGATTATCAGGGACGACCCACGGGGCAGGTGGTGACGACGGATTTCTCCGACGCTCAAGGTCTGCCTGCGACCTCCCCGGCAGCGGAGGAAGCGTGATCCCCATGACCAATGATCCTACGATCTCCCGTCGGCGGGTGGTCGATCCCCGCACCGGCTCCACGTTGATCCGCCTCCAGCGCAGCGAACATCATGTCTCGCGGGTGCTCAGTGAGGTTTTGTCCTGCGAGATCGCTGCTTGCGTGGCGCTGTGTGTGCACGATGGCCAGCGCTCCTTGGGGGGCATGATGTCGGTCTTGCTGCCGGCCCGCTCGCAAGATGCCATGGTCAGCGCCGCCTGCGAGCGCTACGGCGTCCATGTCCTGGAGCGCCTCTTTATTGATCTGGAACGCGCCGGCGGGCGCCGGACCCGGCTAGAGGCCCGGCTCTACGGCGGGGCCGAGCGTGACCCGGCCGACCTGAGCGCTGGCCCGCGCACCGTGGCCCTGATTGAGCGCGTTTTGGAAGAATGGGGAATTGTTATCAGTGAACAAGACACCGGCGGATTGAACGTTCGTCGCGTCCAGTTTTCCCCGGTCACCGGCCGGGCCCGGGTGAGTGTGCTCGATGAAGTGCGCGCCGATCAAATTCTTCTCCAGGAAGTCCGCCGCGCCCCGGTCCTGATGCACGGGCCCAGCGGCACCATCGAAGTCTACGAATAACCAACCATCCTTTTCCAGGAGCGAGGGGGCTTGGGAGGCCCGCCTCCCCAGCCTCTCTTCTGATCTCTAAAGGACTCCAACACACAAAAGCCCGCCAAAAACCACCAAAAGCCCCCGGGTCACCGTATGGACCGCTTGGTCCGTCATTTTCCCCACCACCCGGGTTCCCACCGCCACCCCAAGGGCGGCGGCGATAATGGCACTGGCGAGCAGGGCAGGGGGAGCACCGGCCAGGGCATCGGCGGCGCTCAGGCCATAGACCAGGACTCGGCTGGTATCGACCAGGGCGGCGGTGACGGCGCCGGTAGCGATGAAAGCGGTTTTGTCGAGCCCAACGCGCGATAAAACCGCCGAACGCAGCGCCCCTTGAATGCCCGACACCCCCCCGAGGAAACCAGAGAACAGCCCCCCCACCGCCACGGGCAGGCTTTGACCAGTACGGGCGATGGGCCGATCGCCCAGAGCAAACGCAATGAGGATCAGGCCCACTGCGACGTTGAGGGGCTTGACGGTCATCAAGACGTCGGCTCCCCAGGGCACGGCAAGCTCGGGGCCGGTTCCCAAAACCACCAACGCCGAGGCTCCAGCCAGGGATCCCGCCACCGCCGGCAGGCCAAAGCGCACCACGATCCCCCACTGCGCCGCGCGACCCGTGGCCAGAAGCTTAAAGCCGCTCTGAAGCAAATGAACCAGCGCCGCCGCCGCGATCGCCGTGGGCAGCGGCATCATCAAGGCAAAGGCGGGCAGGAGAACGGTTCCCAGGCCAAAGCCTGACACCAAAGACACGCTAGAGGCGATCATGGCCGCGAGGCTAACCAGAAGAATGTCCATCCCACAGCTCTCCCAAAGTTAAGAAGGGGCGCTGCCCAGAGTACCCTCGTATATCGAAATTCGATAACGAAAAACGTCTAAAGCCCCTCCCAACCCGACAGAAAAAAGGGGCTGGGGCATCGCCTCAGGTGGGGGCCGCGTTCCCCACTCCCCTTCTCCCCTTCTCCCCTCTCCCCTTCTCCCCTCTCCCCGCTTTTTTGTTGCGACCCCCGATGCCGGGAGCGAGACCCAAACCAGACACAAAGGAGGACGCTCGTGGACAAGGATCTCTTTGCGGGCCTGATCCGGCTGCATATCTTGCTGCACGCTGCCAAGGCGCCGGTCTATGGCGCCTGGATTATTGAGGAGCTGCGCCACCATCAATACGACATAAGCCCGGGAACGCTCTATCCCATGCTGCATGGCTTGGCCGCCAAGGGCTATCTTAGCGTCAGCGCCGAAGGGACCGGCAAGCGCGCGCGCCGCCTGTACACCCTGACCCCCGAGGGGGCCCAGGCCTTGGGCGAGGCGCGGGCCAAGGTGCGCGAGTTGTGGCGGGAGTTGTTTGAGGACGACGAGGACGCCGCTCGGGGGGGGGAGCGGGAGTAAAGGGAGAAGGCTGGGGAGGCCGGCCTCCCCAGACCCCTGCGTTCCTTGACGCTCTTGGTTAGCGGGGGGGCGGTGGCAAGGTTTCCAGGACGGGGCGGGGGGCGACGGGGGCGGCGGCGGGGACCGGGTCGTCGTCCTGCGGTCGGGGTGTTGCCGGGAGGGAGGCGACGCGGATCACGGGGCGATCCAGGGAGCCGCTCACGGTCACGGGCAGGGGGTCGGGGAGTTTAACGCCCTTGAGGGGTGTTTTGCCCTCCAGGGGCAGGTGTCCCGCCGCCGTGATGCTCCAGGTCGCCAGATCCAGGGCGCCGGTCAGGCGGCCATGCGGGCCCAGGGTCAGGGGATCGAACGCCACCACGCCCCGTTCGATGGTGAGCGGGCCGCTCACATCGGTTCCCGGTGCGCCGGTGACGCGATTGATCAGCCCCAAGGCCTCCAGAATAACGCTTAGACCCCGTCCGGTACCGGGCTCGCCCCGCCAATCGGCCTGTTTGAGGTCGAGCCGGCCCGTTCCGGCCAGGGAGCCCACCACGGCCCGTACCGAGGCGCCCTGGGCGGTCAGGGCTAGGTCAAAGCCCAGGCGGCCCCGCGCCAGGGCAGAAGGGCCGGCTTGATCCAGGGCGATATCCCGGCCCTCAAGGTCGAGGGTCCAGCCCGGTACTGGCGCCACGCTCAGACGTCCCTTGCCGAGCAGGGAGCCCCCTCCGATCCTGGCCTTGCCGTCGGTCAGGGTCAAAACGCCATCCTCAAGCTGGAGGTCAAGGCTGGGGGTTTCAAAGACCAGGGTGTCCCAGCGCACCCGCCCGGCGTCCAGGGTCACGGTGGCGTTGACCAAGCCAAGGGCGTCCAGGGCGAGCGGCGTGTCCGGCCACGGCGTGGCGGGGCCGCTGCTGGTCAGGGCCACCGGTATGACGGTGAAAGCCCGGGGAGGCAGGCGCCCGGAGGGGAGCAGGGCGGCCGCCCGTTGCACGGGCAGGAATGGCGTCAGGTCAAGGTCCGGGCTTTGCAACTGCCCGGACAGGCGCGGTCGCAGGGCGAGCACGGTCAGGTCGAGGGTGCCCGTGACCTGGGTCGGTCCCACCGAAGCCTCAATGTTTTTCAAGGACAGGCCAGAGAGCACGCCACCGCTGAGTTGGCCTTGGAAGCGCAGGGGCCCCAAGGGACCGCGCAGCGAGGTCTCGGGCGCAAGGGTCCGCACCAGGGCCTGGGTGTCGGGATGGGCCAGATCCAGGCCAAGATCAATGGTCGGCAGGCCGGAGACAAGGTTGTTAAGGGTGCCACTGACCTGAAGATCAAGGTCCGCGAGGTGGGTGGTGCTGTCCAGAGACAGGGCGCCCAGGGGGCCGTCAAGCACAGCGGAAACCGCCAGCGGCCCCTCGGTGAGAAATGCCGGCGACGCAAGGCGCAAGGCGTGGAGGGTCCGAGCCGGGGTGGGCACCGTCACGCCAACCCCAAAACCGTGGAAAGTGGGCTGCCCCCCGAAGCCCGAAAGTCCGCCTGTCAGGGTCAGGGCGGCTCCTCCCAGGGCCCGGGCCACGCCCCCTTGGGTTAGGTTAAGCCGCCCCTGGATGAGGGAGCCTTGCAGGCTGACGCCCTCCAGGGTCTCCTCCCCCACGATCAGCCGTCCCACCCGGAGGTCCAGGTTGGCGTCAAGGGCGTTGAGGCCGTCGAGGCCTGCGAGCCATAGGCCCGGCGCCCGGGGCGGGGGGGACGGGCGGTAGGCGTCGAGGTTGAGGGTGTCGGCGATCAGGGTCAGGCCCAGCCCGGGCCGCTCCCCCGGCCGCAGCACCGCCGCCCCGCGCACCGTGGTCGTGTCAAGGGTCAGGGTCAGGCTGGTGAGACGGATCAGGTCCGGGGATCCGGTGAGGCTGGCTTGCAGGTCCAAGGCGCGCAGCCGCTCTCCTGGCACGGTGCGTGCGTCAAAGCCGGCCCAGGCCAGCAAGGCCCGCAAGTCGTTGGAGGTGGCCGTGAGGCCGGCCTCCAAAACCGGCTTACCGTCCCGCGCGACAAGCCGGCCCTGCGCCTCCAGGTCGGAGGCCCCGGGGAGGCGGGCTTTGAGGCGGGGCAGGGACAGCGTCCCCTTAGCCAGTTGCGCCGTCACTGCCACGTCGCGCAGGGCACTGCCCTTAAGCAACACGGCATCGGCGCTCAGGTCCAGGGAGGCTTCCAAGGCTGTGGGCAGGGTAAAGGCGGGGGTCGCTTCGGGGGCGGGCAGGGGGACGGAGAGGCCGTCCGGGGCTTCCGGGGGAGGGGGCGGGGCGCTGGTTGTCTCGTGGCCCGGACCCAGGCGGGTCCAGGCGTCAAGGTCAAGGCGGGTCAGGCGCAGCGCCGAGCTCAGGCGGGGAACGGCCCCCAGACTGACCCCGAGGGAGCCCCGCGCCTCGGTGGGGCCCACCCGAATCACCAAGTCGTCCAGGGCCAAGCCGTCTGGCGCCGCACTCAGCCGGGCGTTGAGGCCGGCCTTGCCGTCCAGGGGCAGGGGCAGGGCCGGCAGCGTGGCGTTCAGGCGTTGGGCCAGGGTTTGCGCCAGCCGGGAGGCATTGTCGATGCCCAGGCCCAGGGTTCCGCTCAGGGCAAGCGGCGCAACGCCGACGCTGCCCGTGTACTCCGCGCGAACGCCGCCGGCAGGAAAATCCACGCTCAGGGACAAGGCGCGCGACGGGTCAGCGGTCGGGGCGCCCAGCGTGCCTTTCAAGGTCAGGTCCAGGCCCCGGGTGGTCAGGCCGCCTTGTACGCTAAAAGACCCGTCCTCGGCTTGCGCGCGAAAGGTCAGGGCGAGGCCGGTGATCATTTCATCAATGTCGGAGGCGGGTAGGCGCAGGCGCACGGTGCCATCAACCACCCGGACGCTGTGAAAAGCCACCGCCAGCCCGCCCAGGGCCAGCCCACCCAGGGGCGGGGCGGGGCGGGCTTCGCCCGAGGGGGGGTAAGGGGCCTCCGGCCGAGCCGCCCCCTCCCACCCCCGTCTTCAAGATCCAGTTGCGCTGTCCGTTGGGGAGTTGTTCCAGAAGCAGGGTCGGGCGGATAATCTCAACGGCGCTGGCCTCGACCCGGCCGTGCAGCAGAGCCGGCAGCGACAGGCGGACCCGCAAGGCCTCCATCGAGGCCATCACCGGGTCACGGGCATCGGGAAGGTTGGACAGCGTGACGTTTTCCGCCGCCAGAGCTGGCTGGGGGAAGAGGCGCAAAGACAGGTCCCCATGCACCGTCAACGTGCGGCCGGTGATGTTGCGGACTTCGTCGGCAAGACGGCCGCGATACTGGTTCCAGTCGATCAGTGACGGCAGAACCAAGATCGTGCCAACGAGCAAGATCAGGCCCAGCACGAGTCCTGCCAAAAGGGTGCGCATCCGCCCTGTCTCCCCCAGCCCATTCGGAAGACCTAGTGTAGCGGAGGTCTATCCGGGTGCAAGGCGGGTTGGGCCGGCGCGGCTTCCCCAGGCACCTCGTTTCCCGGGGGGCCGCCAAGGGCCTCGTGGATCCAGGCCAGAATTTCGTCTTCATGGCGGGAGAAACCCTCGGGATCATCGTGTCCCACCTCGGGCAGGCGCAGGACCCGGGCGTGCGGAACCACCCGGGCCAGAACCTCGGCATGCCACGGGGGGACCGTGGTGTCGGAGTCGCCGTGCACCAACAGCAAGGGGGCCCGCACCCGGGGGGCGGTGGTGACGGGAGCGATGGTGTCAAAGCGAAAGCCGATGGACGCCTGCACTACCGCCAAGATCACCGGCCAAAAGGGCCAGCGCGGGATCCGATAGGCCGCCATCCACGCTTCCATGATCGGTCGGGGATGGGAGAACGCCGCAAGCGACACGACCGCCGCCACCTCGGCATCGCGGGACGCGCACAGGAGAACAGCGCCCGCTCCCACCGAGTGCCCAAGCAAGACCAAAGGCCCCAGGCCCCGCCGGCGCAAAAAAGCCAAGACGGCCTCGGCGTCCTCGGCAAAGCGCGGCAGGGAGGCAAACGTGTCGTCGTCGCTGCCGCCGTGCCCCCGCGCATCGAACAAGACGGCGTTGAACCCCGCCTTGAGAACCGGCGGCACCAGGACCAGCATGTGCGAGGCGCTGGCCCCCCAGCCATGCACCACCACCACCACCGGCCGTCCGGGGTGGGGCAAAAACAGCAAGGTGTCCAAGCTCTTGCCGCGAACACCGCGCACACGGACCCGCTCCGCTGTCAGGCCCAGGGCCTCGGGGGTGGCAACCGGCGCCCGGTCGCGGATGCGAAAGGCGCGGATCAACCAGGCGCGCAGCCCCCCAAGACCCGCCACCACCCCGGCGCTCAGGGTCAGGCCGGTGGCCAGGGCGCTCATGACCCCGGCCTTTCGCGGTGCAAAATAGGCGGGGAAGTGCTCTTGACAGGGCGCTCCCGCCCGCCAAAACTCCTTTTCCCCTCATGGTTATGAAGACTTCCATGGTTCATGCGACTGATTCCCTGATAGCGGGCGCGCCCGACCCGGCCCTCCTCCAACGCCTGCTGGCCCTCGCCCACGACGCCGGCGAGGCCATTTTGGCCGTCTACACCACCGCGTTCGACGTGGGAACCAAGGCCGATCGCAGTCCGGTGACCGAGGCCGACACCCGGGCCGAGGCGGTCATCCTGGAAGGCTTGGCTCGTCTCACCCCGGACCTGCCCGTGGTCGCCGAGGAGTCGGTCGCCGCCGGCCGGGTGCCGACCCTGACCGGCGGGCCCTTCTGGCTGGTGGACCCTCTCGATGGCACGCGAGAGTTCATAAAACGCAATGGCGAGTTCACCGTCAACCTGGGTCTGGTCCACAAAGGGTGCCCAGTGTTCGGCATTGTCCACTGCCCGGCGCTGGAAATGACCTTTTGGGGCTATCGTCCCGCCGACAACAGCAAGCCCGGAGCGGCCTTTCTACGCGGTCGTCACGCTACTCGTCCCCTGCATTGTCGCAGCGTGCCCGCCGCCGGTGCCACGGTGATCGCCAGCCGCAGCCACGGCAACGACGATGCGATGGAACTCTTTTTGCGTGATCTGCCGGTGGCCGGGCGGCTGCTGGCGGGCAGCAGTCTCAAGTTCTGCCGCATCGCCGAGGGTCTGGCCGACCTGTATCCCCGCTTGGGCCCCACCTCGGAGTGGGATACCTGTGCCGCCCACGCCGTGCTGCGGGCCGCCGGCGGCTCGGTGCGCACCCTGAACGGACAGGACCTGACTTATGGTCAACGGGACGGGTTCTTGAACCCCCATTTCGTGGCCCGGGGCCTGGAGGCGTGAGCGAGGCCTCCCAGCGTCTGGCCGAAGCGGCGGCGCGGCTGGCCCAGGGCGGGCTCGTCGCTTTCCCCACGGAAACCGTGTACGGCCTGGGCGCCAACGCCCGCGACGATCATGCGGTTGCCCGGATTTTTGCGGCCAAGGGACGCCCGCGCTTCAATCCTCTCATCGTGCATTATCCCGACGCCGAGGCCGCCTGGGCCGACGTGGTGCCCGAGGCGCGGGCCTTGCGACTGGCCGAGCGCTTCTGGCCCGGTCCCTTGACCCTGGTTCTACCGCGCCGTCCCGAGAGCGCCTTGTCCTTGCTGGTCTCGGCCGGCCTGCCCACGGCAGCGGTGCGGGTGCCGGCCCACCCGCTGGCCCGCGACCTGCTGCGGGCCTGCCACGTGCCGGTGGCGGCGCCCAGTGCCAACCCCTCGGGGCGGGTCAGTCCGACGACGGCCCGCCACGTCGAGGAGGGCCTGGGGTCCCTGGTTGATCTCATTTTGGACGGCGGCCCATGTGCGGTCGGTCTGGAAAGCACGGTGCTCGACCTTTCGACCGGTCGGCCCGTTTTGTTGCGCCCGGGCGGCATCGACCGGGCCACCTTGGCCCAGGTCTTGGGCGAGTCCGTCGAGAGCGCCGACACCTCGGATCACGACGACACCGCGCCCAAATCCCCAGGCCGCCTTCTGCGCCACTATGCCCCGGCAACCCCCGTGCGTCTCAATGCCACCTCTGTGACCCCGGGCGAGGTTCTGCTGGGCTTCGGGCCGGTGGCGGGGGCGGCCTTGAACCTCAGCCCCCGCGCCGATCTGGTCGAGGCGGCGGCCCACTTGTTTGCCATGCTGCGCGCCCTCGATACCCTGGGGGCCTCGGGCATCGCCGTGTCGCCCATCCCGGAGGCCGGCGTGGGAGAGGCCATCAATGACCGCCTGCGTCGGGCCGCCCGCGGGTGAGTGGAGGGGCCGAGGGAGTTGGGGGGGGGCTCCGTCTCCCCGGCCTTCTCGCGGCCTTGCGCCGATCCCTTGCTTGACAGGGGCCGCCCCAGTCGAAACTCTGCGCTTCAGGGGCCAGCGCGAGGGGCCGGCCCCGACCACACGGGGGAGACACCTGACCATGTCCATGTCCTCGCCGCGCCTGAATCGGCGCGACTTTCTCACCCTGGCGGGCGCCGCCACGCTTGCGGCTCCCTTTATCGGCCGGGCGCGAGCGGCCGAGCCGGTGCGGATTGGCGAGATCAACAGCTATAGCCGGATCCCAGCCTTCACCCTGCCGTATCGCAACGGCTGGACCTTGGCCGTGGAGCAGGTCAACGCGGCCGGCGGTGTGCTGGGGGGGCGCATGCTGGAGGTCATCAGCCGCGACGACGGCGGGGATCCCGGGCAAGCCGTGACGGCGGCCCAGGAACTGGTGGCGGGCAATGGCGTGCACGCCCTGGCCGGCACCTTCCTCTCCAACGTCGGCCTTGCGGTGGCCGACTTTGCCGCGCAGCGCAAGACCCTCTTCCTGGCCGCCGAGCCCTTGGCCGACGCCATGACCTGGGAAAAGGGCAACCGCTACACCTTCCGCCTGCGCCCCAGCACCTGGATGCAAGCCACCGTCCTCGCCCGCGAGGCGGCCCGCCTGCCGGCCAAGCGTTGGGCCACGGTCGCTCCCAACTACGAGTACGGCCAAGCCGCGGTGGCGCGCTTCAAGTCTTTGCTGCAAGAGCTGCGCCCGGATGTCACCTTTGTCGGCGAGCAGTGGCCGGCTCTGTTCAAGCTGGATGCCGGCGCCACCGTCCAGGCCTTGGAAGAGGCCAAGCCCGATGCCGTCTTCAACGTGCTGTTCGGGGCCGACCTGCCCAAGTTTGTGCGGGAAGGATCGCTGCGCGGGCTGTTCGAGAACAGGACAGTGGTCAGTCTGCTGACCGGCGAACCCGAATACCTCAATCCCCTGGGCGCCGAGGCCCCGGAAGGGTGGATCGTCACCGGCTATCCTTGGTACGACATCGACACCCCAGCCCACCGCGCCTACGTGGACGCCTACAAAAAACGTTGGAACGAGGATCCCGTGTTGGGCTCCCTGGTGGGCTACAACACCTTCAGCGCCTTGGCGGTTGCCTTCCAGGCCGCCGGGAGCACCGACCCCGAGGCCCTGGTCAAAGCCTTCAAGGGGCTGACCTTCAGCGCCCCGATCGGGGATATTACCTTCCGCGCTGCCGACCACCAGTCCACCATGGGGACCTGGGTCGGCCGGACCGCCGTGCGCAACGGCAAAGGCGTGATGGTCGATTGGACCTACGTCGATGGTACCGACCTGCTGCCTCCCCCGGAAACGGCCGCCTCGTGGCGTCCGGCTGAAGCGGCACCGGCCCAATGAGGCCCGGGGCAAGGAGGGGCTGCCGGCCAGGGAGTGTCGGCCTTGCCGTCCTCCTTGCCCTGATCGCCGCTCGCGCCGAGGCCCAGGTCGCGGGCGCGTTGCCCGAAGAAACCGACGCCCAGATGCGCCAGCGGCTCAAGCCTGGCATCAAAGGCGAGGATAATCGGGTCGCGGTCGATGCCACCACGTGGCCCTGGGTGGCGGTGGGGCGCGTCAACCGCTCCGATGGCGCGTTTTGCTCCGGGGTTCTGGTGGGGCCGTCTCGGGTGTTCACCGCGGCGCATTGCCTGTGGAACAAGCACACCCAGGCTTGGATGCCCCCCTCGGGTCTGACCTTTGTCGCGGGCTATCAACGCGGCGCCTGGGTCGCCCACGCCAAGGTTCGGGCCACCCGGCCGTCTCCCACCTATCGTCCCGCCACCGGGCAGGGGAGTGATCCGGCCGCGGATTGGGCCATCCTCGACTTGGCCGAGCCTCTCGGGGCGACCCTCGGCTTTTTTGGCACCCAACCCGGTGCTCTGCGCGGCGCGCGGTTGACCCAGGTGGGCTACAGCTTCGACCGGCGCCATGTGCAAACCGCCGATATCGGATGCCGCTTGCTCGGGCAGCAGCAGAGCGGGGCGATGCTGCATAATTGCGATACGGTCAACGGGGACTCAGGCTCCCCCTTGTTCTTGTGGACTCCCGAGGGGCCGCGCGTGGTCGCCTTGCACGTGGGGACGGTACGCACCCAAGGCGGGGACAGCTTGGGCGTTGCTGTTCCGGTGGATCGTCTTGATCCCACGGCTCTGGCGCCTGGGTCAGGCTCGGCCGCTGTCGATCAGGGCTTGGCCGCCGTCATGTTGGGCAAGCTCGGGTATGACACCACCGCCGGGTTCCGCCGGGCCATTGGCAGTGCGCGGACGCAGGAGGGATTAAGCCGGGAGGAGTTCGCCACCTTGTTGTCTGGGACGGCACCGCCGGCGGGAAGTCGGGAAATAAAGTGAGGGGTCTGGGGAGGCCGCGCCTCCCCGGCCTTATTTTTCGGGAAAGGCAAGGCTGGGGAGGCGCGGCCTCCCCAGACCCCTCGATTTTTGGGCTTGCGCTCCCTGAGCGAGGTCCTTATAACCCGCCCTCCCGACGCACCGACAACGGCGCCGAGGGGTTTCGGAGGAGAGTTCTCCGGGTTTTGCAGCGGCTTTTTTCCTTTTGGGAACAACGGCTAAGCGGATCCGGGAAAAAGGGCTTGACGCTGAAACGCGGTGGGGAGTAGGTTCTGTCCCTTCCGGGTTGACCGACCGGGTCGCTGTGGCGGCCCTGAAAAAAGTGGTTGACACGGTGGGGCGGTGCTAGTAAAAACCGCCGCCTTGGTGACGACGAACGAAGCATCGGACGATGTGACGGTAGTCGAAACTAAGTGCTTAGTCAATATTGCCGGTTCGCCGGTCTGCTGTTTGACATTGTAAAAGAAAACGCGATCGAAAGAGATGGGCGGGCGGCTCTCGGGGAACCGGGGCTGTCGGAAGAGAGATCTTCCTCAACCGCTCATCTTGAGTAAGACGAAAAGAATATCGACTCGTTCGATACCTTTGAAGTTCTTATGGCCAAGTATAAGTGATTGAGAAAAGGCTCGGCTTTCGAGGTTAACTTGAGAGTTTGATCCTGGCTCAGGACGAACGCTGGCGGCAGGCCTAACACATGCAAGTCGAACGCATCCTTCGGGATGAGTGGCGCGACGGGTGAGTAACACGTGGGAACGTACCGTTGGAGTACGGAATAATCCTTGGAAACGAGGACTAATACCGTATACGCCTTCCATCATATCAAGAATGTTGAGGAGCTTCTTATAAATTTTCTCAAGTCAATGACGGATGATGCCATCTTTATCATGTATGACTATTTTGGTCCGGTCAGAATGCAGTGGGATCATCGTGTCATTGATATCGCAAATTCTCTCATGAGGCGAATTCCCCTGTCATTAAGAGAGAAGCTTCCCGAAGTTCAAAGAACGGGGATTTATGAATTTTTGCGGTGCGATCCATCGGAAGGTGTCTCTGGTGGTAATGTTCTGGAGATTGCTAAATCTATTTTTGAAGTTGTCGAAGAAATAAATATGGGTTCTACGCTCGGTCATCCGATGTTTGCTTATAACGCCAGTTTGTTTGATATGAATAATGTTGGTGACAGGTCGATTGCTGAGATCGTCATTGAGTTCGAGAGTATCTTGGTGGAAGAGGGGATTATTCAATCCGATATCAAGCTTGTCATCTGTCGGGCCAGAGCGGATGTTTCCCTTTTTTATAAACAATAAGGCTCGATGATATCTCGCTGAAGAGAAGGCTGGGGAGGCCGCGCCTCCCCAGCCTTCCTTCAAGTGCTCTGGGCGAGTTAGGTGCGGGGCTTAACCCCTCCCTTGCGGCCTAGGCCAAATCCCACCCGGTAGAGATCCGGCATGTCCAGGCGCTGGTCTTTGCGGGTGACAAAGATGCCAAGACGCTCCAGGTCCTTGCGAACGCCGTCCCAGCTTTCCGCATGCTGGGGCGGCAGATGATCGGAGGGGATGCTGCCGGGGCCTTGTGGGAACGCCGCCTGCCACGTCCTGATCACCGCCTCCTCTTCGCAAGGAACATTCATGCCGCGTAGCGGCTGCATGGCGGCGGGGACCCAAGGGTCATCTTCGGCGACTTGCTCCACCCTGATTTTCGATGCTTTCTGAATGCCTCGTTTCAGGCTTTCGTAGTGAAGGGCTAGGGGGTAATCGCTGTAACGTGAGCTATCCTCAGCCGCGCCCAGAATGGCCGCTAGAAATGAGCGCGGCGAGGTCCTGCCGTGGCCGTCTGCCAAGTGACTAACACTCCAAACATAAGGGACACCTCGGCGAGCGTCTTTCCCCATCTTGTCGCCTGCTAATGCCTCGAACCAGTCTCGCAGGAGAAAATCATTCGATGCCAGATTATGCGAAAAAAACCAAGTTCTACCTTGTTTTTTCGGCGTAACTGTAGGAATCAAGATCCATTCTGGTAGTATTGAGCGCAGGCACTCACCGTGTTTTCCCGGCGCATTGATCAGGCGTTGCCACAGCATGGCGTGCAAATCCTGCTCTTCCCAGGTCAAGTCAACACTGGTTGCCGTGATCTTGGAGGCATCGACAAACGACGTCACAGTGCGTTCCATCTGATCCGGGCGCAAGAACACCTTAGCCCGGATCTGGCTGAAGCCACGCAGCCATAAGGAAAGTTGCAGCAGGTCGCGAACAATACGGTTCATGGTATCCCAGTCGTGGCTCGTCCTGTCCAAGGCGTCGAAGAGGATGAGACCGAACTGATTGTCAGCGGCCAGCTTTTGGTTAGCTGTTTCGGCAAGGTGGGCAACCTTCTCGGGGTTTTGTTCCGCCCAGTCCACGGTTTCGTTCCACGACCCCTCAGGAACAGGGGCGTGGGTTAAGCCCGCGAGCCATCGCACCACGACGGCCCGCCAGACCGCAGAGGGATTATGCCCCAGGCCCAGCAGGGCTTTAAACGTGTCTCGGTCTGGATAGGTCTGGATGCTCGATTTGGCCGCATGGCCGACGTGGATTGTGGTTTGGGTCAGTTCGGGAAGCTGGGCGCCGATGAGTTGGCGCAACGAGGCATCGCTCAGGGCGGCCGTCCAGAATGACTTGCCGACCCCACGCCCGCCGATGACCAGCACAGCGTCCCGTGCAAGCGCCTTGCGATGCGCCTGCGGGATGTAGAGGGTCCCCGGGAGAGGGGTTTCTCCGGTATTGTCCAACTCGAACGGGGCGGCCTGAATAGCCTGCCGAATGCTTTCCGGGGAGATCATGGCCGGCTCTCCTGACCGATTGCGCGCTCCACGAAGTCCAGAACCATCTCGAAAACCGCCTTGACCTCTTTCTCCTCAATCTGAGTCATCCGGTTCTGGAGGCTGAGGAGACCATACCAGCCGCGATTCCAGCGAATTTGTAAAGGAGAATGGGGAGCGTTGTCGTCGTCTTGGTCATAGCTCCACTCGCCGACGGCTCCAGGCGCGACTTGATCATAGGTCTTCTCGAACAAGGCATAGGAATCTTCGCGGAACGCCGCAAGATACTCCAAGCGGCGCTCATCGTCCGGGACCAACCCGGCAACCATTTGCAACCGCTCCCTGATCTTGGTGATGACCCCACGCTGGTGCCAGTGGGAGAACAAGGCGTTGTACCCGGTCCAGGTTTGCTGTCCCTGGATGGCGAACAGTAAGACGGTGTGTGCGCCGAGATCGGTCACGCACGCCGCCGCCACCTCGTCGATCCCGGCCCGAGAATCAATCAAGATGACATCGGGTTGAAGCCGCTCTTCCAAGCGCTTGACAAGGCGATTGAGGCGCTTGGGCCAGGACTCCGGTGCCTCACCGCTGGCCTTGGGCATCCAGACGCGCCCGAGCTTGGAGACATACTCCCCGAAAACCCGACCATGCGCCGGAACGAGAGAGATGGACCCTGGCGTCTGGAGGGGGCTGGTCGCAACCATATCCTCTAGGAGCACCTCCCCGTTATCGACCAAATCTTCGACCAGCCAATCGGTAATCCCGTATTCGGGGAGGCGATCCTCCGGCAGCAAGGTGCTGGAAAGGCCCGGAGATTCCAGGTCCAGGTCTAGAACCAGTACCCGGCGCCCCTGTCGGGCCAGGGACCACGCGCTGGCCGCGAGCGCCGTCGAGCGCCCCACCCCTCCCTTGATGGAAAAGAACACAAGGCGCGGTGCTCCAGAAGCGACCTCGGCAATGCTTTCCCAACGGCTATCGGTGGCGAGCCGGTCGATCACCCTTATGTTGCTTAAGGTCTCGTCGAGCGGAAACGCGGCGGTTCCCAGGCCGGCCTGTTCGGGGGAGGCCTCATAGAGGAGGCCTGACTTAACAGGATAAGCATGTGGGGCGATCCGATCCGCCACCTCTTGGTACACCGTAAAAAGGGCCTGTTGGAGTTCCGGCTCTGTCTCAACGCGTTCTGGCACGATGAAACGCACCCGCCCATTGAGGTCGCGGTTGACCCTCAGCCAGTCCACCCGAGCCATCACGTCGTGATGGTTTTKGAGCACCTCAGTCGTGATGGGGAGGATTTGGTCAAAGGTCGTCATATCAGCCCGTCCAACTGCGCTTCTTTAAGCAACGTGCGAACAGCGCGCGCCCCTTCTTGATGACGCACCACCCTTTCTTCCGCAAAATTTTCCTGATGAGCATAGCGTTGGGAGATATCCCAGTCGTCAAAGGAAATCGGGGTGGGCAGGGCGTACTTCGCCCCTTGACCGTACCCCTCACGGTAGCTTTCAAAGCGCGCCCAGAGTCCGTTCGCATGGTGCCTGTCTGACTTATTTTGCGGGCTTCCCTTCGCGTCCGTCTGCATCCCGAAGGCCACCATTAGCCGCTTGAGCCCGCACTCGACCGCCACCCCATAGAGATGGTCCGCATTCGCCCAGCGTCCCGCATCGAATAAACGCTCTGCATCGTCCATATGCCGCCCAGAAGCATCCATAAAATCGGCTTCCATTCCGCCCACGGTATTAGTCCTCGTTTCCAAGGATTATTCCGTACTCCAAGGTACGTTCCCACGTGTTACTCACCCGTGCGCCACTCATCCCGAAGGATGCGTTCGACTTGCATGTGTTAGGCCTGCCGCCAGCGTTCGTCCTGAGCCAGGATCAAACTCTCAAGTTAACCTCGAAAGCCGAGCCTTTTCTCAATCACTTATACTTGGCCATAAGAACTTCAAAGGTATCGAACGAGTCGATATTCTTTTCGTCTTACTCAAGATGAGCGGTTGAGGAAGATCTCTCTTCCGACAGCCCCGGTCCCCCGAGAGCCGCCCGCCCATCTCTTTCGATCGCGTTTTCTTTTACAATGTCAAACAGCAGACCGGCGAACCGGCAATATTGACTAACCACTTAGTTTCGACTACCGTCACATCGTCCGATGCTTCGTTCGTCGTCACCAAGGCGGCGGTTTTTACTAGCACCGCCCCACCGTGTCAACCGCTTTTTTTCAGGACTGCCACACCGGCCAAAACCAGCAAGGCGCCCCGGGCGGTCAACCCGGAAGGCAAGGAAACTACTCCCCGCCCCGTTCCAGCGTCAAGCCCTTTTTCCCGGATCCGTTTAGCTGTTGTTTCCAAAAGGAAAAAAGCCGCTACAAAACCCGAGGAGCCTGCCCCCGAACCCCCTCGGCGCCGTTGCCAGTGCGTCGGGAGGGCTGTTTATACGGGGGTGGCGCCTGGGGCGCAAGCGAAAAAGAACGAGGGGCTGGGGGAGGCTCTCCCGGCCAAACCTTCCCATCGCCCTCATCGGCACAACGTTTCCCTGTGAAGGGAAAAGTAGATCTCCAAAAGGCTTTGTGTCATCCCTACCTTAGTTGGTGACAACGGATCCCCAAGGGCGCGTGGTGCGGCCATGACAAACCCTGAACGCTTTCCCCCGACTTCGACATCTCCAGTCCCCCTGGAAGGGCTCGGCGATGTCCTGGAGGAATTGTCCTGCATCTTGTTCCGACGCACCCTCAGCCCGGAGGGGCGCCTGTCCTACCCCTTTTTGTCACGCAACACCGAGGCATTGCTGGGATTTGCTCCAGAGGACATCAGCTTTGGGGGGCAGGACGGTCGGGATATCGTGCTGCCCAGCGACGGCCCGGCCCTGAAAGCCGCGCTGGCCGTGTCATCACAAACTTTGTCTCGATGCCATGAGCAGTTTCGCGTCGTGACCGCCACCGGTGAAACCCGCTGGCTCCGAGGATCCGCCAATCCCCTCCTCCTTCCTGACGGGACCGTCCACTGGAATGGCATCTGGCAGGATATTTCCACCTGGATGCGGGCGGAGCACGACGTAAAAAACGGCACGGTGTCGCGTGAGGGAATGCTAGTGGTCCAGGCTTCGGGAGTGATCGCCTGGGCTAATGGGGAGATGGCGCGGCAGTTTCACGTCCCGGCGCACAGCTTAAAAGAACGCTCCCTGGGCGATCTTTTTCCCGAGGCCCGGGCCAGAAAGCTCTCCCCCTACCCCTGCGGAGCGGCGAAAACGCCTGTCGGCCTGACAGCACGCCGCTTGGACGGCACCACTTTTCCTTTTGTGGGCACCATAACATCAGTTGTGGTGAACGAAGAGGAAAGTTTTCTCCTTGTGGGCACGAACGCTCTCCACGAGCAGGATCCGTTACGGGACACTTTGGCCTCGCCTGACGTTGTTCTGGACTGGTTTTGGGAAACAGACGCTCAAGACCATTTGACGTTTTCCTCTGAACAAATTGGCCGTGTTCTTGGAGTCAAGCCTTCTGCTTTGATTGGTCACTCCTGGTTCGAGATCGGCCTTGACGATGAGCCGGGTTTTGCTCTTGTGCTGCGAACGTGCCTGGAAGCCCGGGTGGGATTTGCCGATCTCGTCTTTTCCGTGGGACCTGAGGGCGGGCATGACCGACGGACCATCCGATTGAGCGGCCAGCCTCTTTTCACCCCGGATGGGTTCTATTGCGGATATCGCGGCGTGGGAACGGACATTACCCGCGAGGTGCGGGCCGAGCGACGAGCCGAACGGGCACAGCAACAACTGACCGATGCGATTGAAAGTTTTTCTGGCGCTATCGCTGTATACGATGCTCAAGACCGACTGATTATTTGCAACCCCGCTTACAGTGACAGCTTTGACCCTAGCCACGAGTTTGTTTATCCCGGCCAGAATTTTGAGACAATTTTGAGGGAGTGCTATAGCCGGGGAATCTTTGACCTGACCGACATTGACTTTGACCAATGGATCGCTCGTCGCCTGGAGCGCCATCGGCACGCCAACGGCGAAGGGCTTGTCGTCAAGCTGGCCGATGGCCGCTGGATGTTGAGCCGGGAATGCGCGACCCAGGAAGGAGGAGTCGTTTCCATCAGAACCGATATTACCGAACTCAAAAGCCGCGAGCAGGACCTGGACCGCTTACGGCGGCGCTATGCGCTGATCTTGGACTCCACCGGAGAGGGGATCGTTGGTCTGGATGCATCGGGCCGGGTCCATTTCGCCAATGGCATGGCCGGCAGTATTTTCGGCCAGGTCCCTAACGCCATGATTGGCTGTTGCTTCCAACGCCTGATCACGGGCGTTGCCGTCTCTAACCCGTGCTTGCCGGAGACGGCCCTGCCCCCTTCCCCGGTCATGGTGGCGTTTCGCGCTGGCCTTGCGGGACAAGTGAGTGATGAAATCCGGCGCGGCGACAATGGGCAAACGGTGCCGATAGATTTTTTTGTCGCCCCTTTAATCGAGGACGATGCTCCGGCTGGGGTTGTTTTGGTCTTTCGCGACGCCACCGAGCGCCTCAAGTTCGAGGCCTTCCGCGAACAGCAGCAACACGCCTTGGAGCAACAGGTTTCGGCCCGGACGGCTGATCTGAAGCGCGAAATCACGGTGCGTACCCGGGTCGAGTCTGCCTTACGCGAGTCAAGAGAACGCCTGAAGGGCATCACCGACAGCTTGTTCGAGGGCGTTGTTGTGGTGGATGCCCAGGGACAAGTGGTGTTTGCCAATCCCTCGGCGCGACAGTTCCTGGAGTGCGGGGAGATCGAGGGCCACCCCCTCGACAGTGTTTTGCAGGTACGAAGCCCCTTGGGGCCCCTGCCCTTCGCCCTGTCTCCTTTTCACACCGTGTTAAGCGAAGGAACGACGGTTCGCGACGATGATGCTGTGTTTCAGGTTTCTGAAAACAAGCGCCTGGACGTTGCCTATGCCTGTTCACCGCTAGGAGAGGAGGCCCCCCCGGAGGCTGCGGTCATTTCTTTCCGCGATATTCAATCGCTCAAAAAAGCCCAGCGTGAATTATTTCAGGCCTCCCGCCTATCCAGTGTTGGCCAACTGGCGGCCGGGGTGGCGCATGAAATCAATACGCCCATTCAGTACATTGGGGACAATCTAAGGTTTATCGAGGAAGCAATCGTCAAACTTTTTGGACTTATTGAAACCGCCCAAGACCTGATCGCCCGCACCACCATGGGCACGGCGGATCCCGATGGCTTACAGCGGGCGATTGCCACCTTCCAGACCAGCGCGACCCGAGCCAAGTTGCCGTTTCTGAGTGCCGAGGTTCCCGTAGCGGTCTCGGAGTCCCTGGACGGCGTTGAGCAGATCAGCCGCATCGTCTTGTCGATGAAGGATTTTTCTCATCCAGGGACGAGTACCAAAACCATGACAGACCTGAACCGGGCCTTGGAAAGCACGCTGACGGTCAGTCGTAATGTCTGGAAACACGGGGCTGAGGTCGTGCGGGACTTCGATCCCGCACTGCCCCCTGTCCTTTGTCATGCGGGGGAGATCAATCAGGTTTTTTTGAACCTTGTCGTCAACGCCGTGCACGCCATTGAGGCCTCGGGCAAGCCTCTGCCGGGAACCATTACCATTACCACCCGGCGTGACGGCCCCATGGCCCTGATTCGTGTCTCTGACACGGGTACCGGGATCCCCGAGGCCATCAAGGATCGCCTGTTCGACCCGTTTTTCACGACCAAGGGAGTAGGAAAAGGCACGGGCCAAGGGCTCGCGATTTGTCGTGACGTTGTGGTGGGCAAGCATGGCGGCACGATGGAGGCGAGCGGCCCGGTGGGAGAAGGGGCGACGTTTGTCGTCCGGCTGCCCATTGAGGGTAACGATGAGAATGGATCTTGGGAATGACCGACCGACTGCGCGTCATGTTCGTCGATGACGAACCCCACATCCTGCGCGGCCTGCAACGCTCCATGGCGCGCATGGAGGATCGCTGGGATGTGGTCTTATGTGCCTCGGGAGCCGAAGCCCTGGCTTGGATGGACGAGAACGGTTCTCTGGATGTGGTTGTTTCGGACATGCGCATGCCCGAGATGGATGGAGCCGACCTTCTGGAGCGCGTACGGGCCCGCAGCCCCGAGACGCTGAGGGTCATTCTTTCCGGGTATGCCGAAAGCGAGGCGGTTCTGCGCACCGTGGGCCCGGCCCATCTTTATCTGGCCAAGCCCTGCAGCCCCGCCCTCCTCGAACAGGCCATTGTCCGGCCGGTCGCCTTGCGCGAGCGCATGACGGATCCCAGCTTGCGGGCCGTGTTGGCCGGATTGTCGCATCTGCCCAGTCTTCCCCAGGTTTTTCTGGAAATCGATGCCGAACTCCGCTCACCACAGGCGTCGGCCCGCTCGGTGGCGGCAATCATTGGTCGGGACATGGCCATGACCGCTGAGTTGCTGCGTTTGACCAACTCGGCGTATTTTTCTCTCGGCGCCCCGGCCGCAACGCCCTTGCAGGCCATTCGCGCCTTGGGGCTGGAAACCGTCCAAACCCTGGTGCTCAACATCGGGATTTTCCGCCAACTCAATAGCGGCCGGCAAGACATTGCCCCAGCGCTGGAGGCCTTGACCACCTACAGCTTGGCCCTGGCCGGAGCGGCGGAACGAATCGCCCTGGCGAATGGGGCCGATGGTGCCCTGAGCAAGGTGGCCCACTGCGCCGCCATGCTCTCGCACATTGGCACTGTGGTATTGCTGGAGGCCCATGCCGACGCCTACCGCACCGTGACCCAGAGCCTGAGACCAGGGGAATCGCTGGAAGCCGCCGAACGCAAGGTTTTTCATGCCGACCACGCCCTGATCGGCGCCTACCTTCTGGGGCTTTGGGGCTTTGCGCCGCCAGTGGTCGAGGCTGTGGCCTATTCCGGCTGGCCGGGCGAGGTGGGCGGCGATCCGGGACCCTTGCTGGTGGCCTTGCACGCCGCTCGGGCCTTGGGGCCGGTGTTTCCGCTGGTAGCGCCTCCCGTGGAGGCCCGCCCTCCCCTCGACCGCGAGAGCTTGGCGCGTTTGGGCCTTGACGACAAAATCCCTACCTGGACCACGTTGGTCGCACGCTCTGCTGACGAGGTGGTGTAATGGACGACCGGATTTTGGTGATCGACGACGATCACCACCTGCTATCGGCCCTGCGCCGTCAGCTCAGCGACACTTTCGAGATCACCACGGCACAAGGTGGCGAGGAGGCCCTCGCGGTCGTCCAAGAGGCGGCCAAGACCCAAAAGCCCTTTGCCGTGGCGCTGTGCGACATGCGCATGCCAGGGCTTGATGGGATCGAGACCTTGAAGCGGCTGCGTGATCTCGCCCCCGAGACGGTGCGCATGATGCTCACCGGCAATGCCGATCAACAAACCTCCATTGAAGCGATCAATCAGGGGGCGATTTTTCGTTTTTTCACCAAGCCCTGCCCGCCCGATCGCCTACGCGAGGGATTGTTGGCCGGGGTCAAGCAGTACCGGCTGATCACCGCCGAACGCGACCTCCTGGAAAAGACGCTGGCGGGCAGCGTGCGGGTGTTGGTCGATGTGGCCTCGCTCAACGACCCGGTGGCGGCCGGCACCGCGACCCGCCTACGCGAATGGCTCCGCTTGTTGACCAGCGAGTTCAAAATGCCCCATCGCTGGCAACTGGATATTGCGGCATCCCTTCTCCCGATTGGCTTGGTCGCCTTGCCCCCCGAGTTGTTGACCAAAAGACGCCAGGGAGAACCGTTGACCGACCTGGAGCGCTCCATGTTCGAACACGTTCCCGAGGTGGCACGTAATCTGGTGGCCAACATCCCCAGACTCGCGCCGGTGGCAGAAATTCTCTACCTCCAGGACAAAGGCTTCGATGGCTCGGGATTTCCGCCGGACGGTCCGCAAGGCAAGGACATCCCGCTTGATGCGCGGCTGCTCAAGATCTTGAAGGATATCGCCGAGGCGGCCGAGGGGGGACCGCTGACCGTTGATATCCTGAAAAGCCTGGACAAGCGACGCGACCAATACGACCCGACCTTATTACCCAAGGTCCGGGCCTGCCTTCAGGCGCTCGGCGAGGCAGCTCCCTCGGCGTCGATCGAGGTGGCACTGGCCGCCCTGCAACCGGGACAAATGGTGTTGTCCGATATTCGGTTGAGCAACGGACACCTGATTTTGGCGGCCAACACCCAGCTTTCGCCGGCCCAGATCGAGCGCCTTCGCAATCTAAGAAAGATCTTCTCGTTTATCGAGCCCATTAAGGTCCGCATTTAGGGGCAGGGCCTGGGGAGGCGCGCTTCCCCAGACGGGCCTTCGCCCGCCTCAGCCAGAAGGCCGCTCCACCGGGGCGAAAATGACCCGCAGCTCGGCCAAAGCTTCTTGCACCACAAAGGGCACGGCCTGGGCGAAGGTATCGAGAATAATAATGGCATTGACCAGGGCATCCTTGTGAAAGGCACTGCGCACCCGCTCGGCCATGCCCCGGTTGACGGTGGCGACCTCGGCATAGCGGGCCTCCAGGTCGTCCACCGACACCCGTTGCTCCCCAGCGCCGCCGGCCCGCAGATAGTTTTCCAGCAGGTGGAGGGAGAAGGCCCGCACCAGGGTCTCCTCTTCGCTGGCAAACGGCAGATGGAAGCGCGCCATGGGGCGGAAAAACGCCAGGGTCGGGCACCCCGAGGTGGCGCCGATCAAGCCAACGATCGAGGCCATCGCCTGCTGAAGGGAGACCTGGGCGACCACCGTGCGCTGTTCGGTCACCACTTCCACAATGGAGCGTTCATAGGAATAGAACGCGTCGAAGCGATGGACAAACCCATCCAAAGCGCGGGCGAAAGGACACCACGGCGTCTGGGTTCCCAGTAACGGACACTGGGGACAGGGATGGACCGTCAAGCGGGTCCAGGGGGACGGGGACCCCGCCGGATCCAGGGGGTGGAGTAGGAAGGTCTCGGGATCAAAGGTCAGCGAAATACGCTCCACCTGCCCCGAGGCGAGGTGAAACACGTAGGTCACCTCGGGTAAAGCGGGGGCCATGGGGACCTCCTGCGGTGAAATCTCGTATCCCTGAGGAAGGATACATCAGGCCCCGCCTTCTGCCTATGGGGTCCGCGGGGCTTGCCGCCAGTGTGGGAGCCCCCCTTCTTTTATTAATTGGCCCCTCCCTCTTCCCTCCCGTACCCTCGTCGTGTGGCCTCCCACGGCGGGAAGCCCGAAGGGGGAGAGCGTTGATGCGTCCATGGCGTACCCTGATGATTGCGGGAGGGGCGCTGGCCCTGAGCGCCTCCCAAGCCTGGGCTGAGGGATCAGTCTCGGTTGTCGAGCGCCTCTCGACACGGGTCACGGCCGCCGGCCAGCCCCTGGTTTTACCCACCAAGGATGCCCGGTTGATTGTCACCGACTACACCATTGCTCCGGGCGCGACCTTGGCAGTGCACAAGCACCCCTTCTCCCGCTTTGCTCTGGTGGAGGAAGGGACGCTACGGGTGGAACGCACCGCTGACGGGCACGTTTTCGACTATAAGCCCGGGGATATCGTCGTCGAGATCGTGGATGAGTGGCACCGTGGGACCAACACCGGGACCACGCCGGTTCGCCTCGTGGTCTTTGATCTGGTCGAAGGGGAGACCAAGCCGACCCAGGTCCAGACCACCCCCTAGGGCAACGCCCCGAGGGACTTGGGGAGGCCCCGCCTCCCCAGGCTTTAGTGCAAGCGCTCCAACCCCATCAGGCTGCGCGCGAAATCGGTGGCGGTGAAGGGCCGGAGATCCTCGGCCCCCTCGCCCACCCCGACATAATGGACCGGCAGCTTGAAGCGATCGGCCAGCGCCACAACCACGCCCCCTTGGCCGTGCCGTCGAGCTTGGTCATGACGAGGCCGGAGACATCAACCATCTCCTGGAAGACCTTGACTTGCTGATGAGCGTTCTGCCCGACGGTGGCGTCAAGCACCTGAAGGACGGTGTGGGGAACCTGGGGATCGATTTTGCGCAAGACGCGCACGACCTTCTTCAGCTCCTCCATCAGCTCCATCTTGTTGTGCAAGCGTCCGGCGGTATCGATCAACAGCACGTCCACGCCCTCGGCCCGGGCCCGTTCCAGGGCATCGTAAGCTAGGCCCGCCGCGTCGGCGCCGGTATCGCGGGCGATGACCGGACAGCCGGTGCGCTCGCCCCAGACCTTGAGCTGCTCCACCGCCGCCGCGCGGAAGGTATCGCCGGCGGCGAGCATGATCTTGTGCCCATCGCGTACCAGTTGGTTGGCGATCTTGCCGATGGTCGTGGTCTTGCCCGAGCCGTTGACTCCGACCACCAGCACGACGTGCGGCTTGAGGCTGGGGTCGAAGACCAGGGGTTGGGCGACCGGCTCGAGAATGGTCGCGATTTCGGCGGCCAGAAACTCGCGGATCTCGTCGCCGGAAATCTCCTTGCCAAAGCGATTGCGCGACAAGTTCTGGACAAGGCGCGAGGCGGTCTCGGCGCCCAAGTCGCCGGTGATGAGCAGATCCTCCAGATCCTCCAAGGCCGCCGCATCCAGCTTGCGCTGGGTAAACAGGCTGGTGATCCCCCCGGCGAGGCGGCTCGACGACCGAGACAGACCGTCACGCAGCCGGGCGAAAAAGCCGGTGGGCTCCTCGACGGCCGGGGTCTCGACGGCCGGGACCTCCTCCACCAACGGCGCCAGATCCCTCGTCTCGATGTCCAAGACCAGGGGCGGAAGCGGCTGGGAGGGAAGCGGGGTCGGGACGACGGGCTCGGCGGAGATCGGCGCCGCCGGCTCGGCCTGGGGCGCGCGGGTCAGGACCGGCGGAACGACGGGGTGTACCCGCCCCAGGGCTGGCCGTATTTCGGGGGCCGGGGTCTCAACACCATCGAAAACCGTTGGGCCGAAGATATTGCCCCAGAAGCCCTTAGCCGGGTCCCAGCGCTCGGGACGCACGACAGGACGGCGCACCGTGGCGGAGCGCTTTACGGGAGGCAGAGGGCGCCCCTGCCGGGCGGCAAACCCAAAGGCAACGGGCCCCAACAGGTTGCCCAGCACGCCCTTGTCGCGCTGCCAACGCTCGCGCTCGGCGGGTTCGGAAGGGGCGGTACGCCGCATCGGCAGCGAGGACGAGGCCTGTCGCCGGCCGGCCCCGCCGGCCTCGTCAAAGGTCTGGGGCCCCAGAATCCGGGCCCAAAAGCCGCGCCGCTCGCGCTTGGCGTTCTGGTCGCTCACGAAACCGTCTCTCCAATCAGGTGGGAACCATCCCCGGCAGCCAACCGCACCCGAACAAGGGTGCCCGCCGCGATCGAGGGATCCAGATGGACGGGGATATAGGCCTCGCCATGGCCGAACCCGGACCGCTCGACCAACACCTGGTCCTCGGTCCCAACGCGCCCAGCCAGGAGCGCGGCAAAGGCCCGCTCGCCGGCCTGGCGCAGGGCCTGGGCCCGGGCCTTGACCGTCGCAGGGGCCACCGGCGGCATGCGAGCCGCCGGCGTTTCCGGACGCGGGCTGTAGGGAAAGACATGCAAGTGGGTGAGGCCGGCCTCGTCGATGAGCGCCAGCGTCTCGGCCTGATGTGCCTCGGTCTCGGTAGGAAACCCCGCGATGAGATCGGCGCCCAGCGCCAGATCGGGCCGCAGCGCGCGCAGGCGCCGCGCCAACGCAATGACATCGCCGCGCAAATGGCGCCGACGCATGCGCTTGAGGACAAGATCAGCCCCGGCCTGAACCGACAGGTGCAGGTGGGGCATCAGGCGCGGCTCGTTGGCCACCACATCAAGGAGCGTGGCATCAAACGCGGTGGGATCGAGGCTGGAGAGGCGCAACCGGGCCAAGCCGGGCTGGGCGGCCAGCAGACGCCGCACCAGGAGCCCCAGCCCCTCCCCGTCCCCGAGGTCACAGCCCCAGGCGGCGAGATCCACCCCAGTCAGCACCACCTCGCGCACGCCGATATCGACGAGACGCGCCACCTGATCAATCACCGCCGCGACCGGCACCGAGCGGCTGGGGCCCCGGGCCAGGGGAATGACACAGAAGGTGCAGGCGTGATCGCAGCCCTGTTGCACCTGAACGAAGGCGCGGGTTCGCCCGTCGAGATCGCCCAGACGGGGCAGGTCAGCGCCGGCGGCCTGGGCGATGTCCTCTACCTGGACCCGATCGCCGGGGCTGGCGGGACCACCCGCGAGGGCGCGGTAGCTCTCGGCCTTCAGCTTTTCCTGGTTACCGAGAACGTGATCCACCTCAGGCATGTCGGCCCAAGCGCGGGCGTTGATTTGGGCGCCGCAGCCCGTCACGATGACCAGGGCGTCGGGGTTTTCGCGGCGCACGCGGCGGATGGTCTGGCGCGCCTGCCGTTCCGCTTCCCGGGTTACGGCACAGGTATTGATGATGATGGCCTGCGACAGCCCGGCCTGGGCCGCCTGTTCGCGCATCATTTGGGATTCGCTGGTGTTCAGGCGACAGCCGAAGGTCACCACGCGCGGTGCGGGGGGCGGGGTGGGCACGGTCATGGGGTGAACCCGGGATCCAGAACGCCGGAATACACCCGGGTGGCCGTGCCGGCCATGACAACGTGCGAATCGCTCTCGCGCCACGTAATGGTCAAGGTCCCGCCATCAAGCACGACATCGGCGGTTTCGCCGGGAACCAGCCCCCGGCGCCGCGCCGCGATAAGGACCGCGCAGGCACCGGTGCCACAAGCCCGGGTGATCCCAACACCGCGCTCCCACACCCGCATGCGCAAGGATCCATCGGGCCGCTGGTGTACCACCTCGACGTTGACGCGCCGGGGGAACAGGGGATGGTGCTCGACCAGGGGCCCCCAACGGTCCAGATCCACCGCCTCGGCCTCGGGCACAAAGAACACGGCATGGGGATTGCCCACCGATACGGCGACCGGCGCGCTCAACGGCCCTACCGCAAGATCGAGAGACAGCGTGTCGGCCGGACCGGCCAGAGGTATCTGATCCCAGGCGAGACGGGCCGGCCCCATGTCCACGGCCACCCGCTCTTCGGAGGCCGCTTCGGCCACGATGGGCCCGGCCAAGGTGTCCAGACACACGGGCGCGCCCTTGGTTTCGGCCAGCAGCACGGCCCCGACACAGCGCGCCGCGTTGCCGCAGCTTTCGACGACCTCGCCATCCGCGTTGCGAATGCCCATGAAGGCCCAGCCCTCGGCCCGGGGCGGCTCGATGGTGATGAACTGGTCGCAGCCAATCCCGGTGCGACGATCGGACAACGCCCGCACCAAAGCTGACGTTGGAGTGAAAGAAGTATGCCGGGTGTCAACGATCACAAAATCGTTGCCCAGCCCGTGCATCTTCAGAAATGGCGTGCCGGGTGTGATCATGGCCCCGTTATACGGTCCCAAAAGGCCGGCTGTCCACACTCTCCCTCGGGCGGGGAGCGTGTTTCGAGCGGCTTGTTTCTTGTGGCAAAGAGCCCTGTTCGCACAACGGGGAGGGGCAAATGGCTAAGCGGGGGTGCGCGGCCAACGGGGCGTCGGGGCGGCTCGCAGGGCGAGCCCAAAAAAGTCCACAGGCAAAACGGCCGTCATGATGACCACTTGTCAGCAAACCCCAGCGCCATGGCGCGCCCGATCACGCCCACGAGATCAAGGGCCTCCCCCGCCGCCAAGGCGCTATGATACGCCGGCCAGCGCTCAATCCGACCGGACAGGGCACACGCCACCGAAGCGCCAAGGGCAAGCGCGATCACGGGCCACGCGGTGGAGGCCACCACGCCCCACTGCCCCTGATCGTGGGCATGGATCAGAGCCAGGACGGCAGCGACGGTTGGCGGGTCGCGTTCAAGGACCTCGCTGTTGGCCCGAAAAACCTCGGCCTGCTCCGCCGTCAGATGCTGGCCGACGCGAAGCGCCAAGGTGCCCGGCGCGAGGCCAAAGCGTTCGAGCAGCCGGCCGACCGCCCCCTGACGCACCGGGGTCAGGTGGTTTTGGCGCGCCAGGGTCTCGCGCAGGGCCTCGGCGGTGGCCCGGGCGATCAGTTCGCCCAAGACCATGCCATGGCCGGCGGCGCTGAGGGCATACCCGGGCCGCTCGGGGGCGACGACGACCATCTGGTCGGTGCCGGTGCCGGTGGCGAGGGTGGCGGACAGGCGCGAGGGGATGGACAGTTCCTGGAGTGCCGCCACCTTGGCCTCGGTGGCCATCATGACGGCGCGCACCAGGGCACCCGGGGTGAGCGGTCGGTTGACGGCCAGCATCAGATTGATGGTGCCGGGCCGAGGCGACGCGTCACCGCTGCCAGTGCGGGGATGAAAGCCGGTCTCGTCCTCAACCAGGGAGGCCGGATCGCCGGCCCGCGCCGCATTGCCATCAACGCCGCCGGTGGCGAGAGCCAAAACGGCCAGCGCCCCCTCGCGGTGGCAGGCCATGCCAAAGGCGTTCATGTTGGCCGCCGTCACCATGCCGGTGGCGGGACCGGCGTCGGCGAGGCCATGGCGGGCCAGCAGCCCTTCCTGATAGGCCTCGGGCGCCGTGCCCAGGGTTTCCAGACCGGGCACAAAATGCCCCACGGGTTCGCAGCCCTGATGATTGAACACCAGCCCCACCCCGTCCTCCAGCCCTCCCTTCACCGCCCCGGTCGAAAGGACCCGATGCGGGACCAAAAGACGCAGAGCAAGGATCTTTCCCAGTCGCTCCACCGTGAGAGTGTCCTCAAAACGCGCCAAAATCATCATACCAACCCCGCAGGTGAACCTTCCCGCTGGTGTGCCCCCCTGCCCCCACCCCCTGCAAGCAAAACCCACCCCTCCCCCTCCTCCCCGAGGGGTCTGGGGAGGCCGCGCCTCCCCAGCCTTCCTCTTTCCCCTTCCCTCCCTCACCCCTAAAAAAATTCATGCACCCCTCCGCGAAACCCGAAAAAGCCTACTTAATCCATCGACAGATAAATTTACCCCTTGACCCCCCTTCAGCACCCCCCTACCCTCCGGTGTCTGATGTTGCTGGAGGACACAACCGTGATCGTTACCGAGAGCCTGACCAAGATTTTTCCCGGCCCCCAGGGCCCCAGCGAGGTCTTGCGGGGCATCTCCTTGAACATCGGCAAGGGAGAGGTCTTCGGGATCATCGGGCGCTCGGGCGCGGGCAAGAGCACCCTGGTGCGCTGCCTCAATTTGTTGGAGAGACCCACCAGCGGCAAAGTGTGGATTGGCGACCAGGAGATGACCGCGCTCACCGAGGCCGAGCTTCGCCGCGCACGCCATTCCATCGGCATGATTTTTCAGCATTTCAACCTGCTCTCGTCGCGCACGGCGGCCGAAAATATCGCCTTGCCGCTGGAGTTGATCGGCATGCCACGCCCTGAAATCCAGGCGCGGGTCAGCGAGCTTCTGGATCTGGTGGGCTTGCGCGAGCGGGCCGGCGCTTATCCGGCCGCCCTGTCCGGGGGACAGAAGCAGCGGGTGGGCATTGCCCGGGCCCTGGCCTCCAAGCCTTCGGTGTTGCTGTGCGACGAGGCAACCTCGGCCCTGGATCCCGAGACCACCAAATCCATCTTGAGCCTGCTTAAGGACATCAACCGGTCGCTGGGCCTGACCATCGTTTTGATCACCCACGAAATGCCGGTGGTGAAGGAGATCGCCGACCGGGTGGCGGTCCTTGATCGCGGCGAGGTGGTGGAACAGGGCCGCATCTTCGATGTGTTCACCCAGCCGCGCCACGCGGTGAGCCGGGCCTTTGTGCAGGAGGTCTTGAACCGGGATCTGCCCGAGATCTTGCTGCCTCGCCTCGCCCCGCCCGGAACCCGCGAGCCCAGCACCCCGGTGATCTGGCGCATCACCTTCACCGGCCCGTCCGCCAACGAGCCGATCCTCTCCGACCTCGTGCGCCATTTCGACCTGTCGTTCAACATCTTGCATGGCCACATCGACTACATCCAGGGCTTACCCTTCGGCACCTTGGTGGTGGAAGCCCATGGACCGGTGGCCGCGCGAGACGCAGCGCTCGCCACCCTTGCCCAAAAAAATCTGACCGCGGAGGTCCTTGGTCATGTCGCCGACACTGCTGCCGCTGCTGCTTGACTCCCTATGGGAGACCCTCGTCATGGTGGGGGCTTCCAGCGCCCTTTCCGCCCTTTTGGGGATCCCCCTGGGTGTGCTGCTGCTGGTAACAAACCGGGGGCAAATTCTGGCACGCCCGCTGTTCAACCAAGTTCTGGGGATGATCGTCAACGCCACGCGCTCGACGCCGTTCATCATCTTGATGGTGGCGATCATCCCTCTCACCCGCCTGATCGTGGGAACCTCCATTGGCACCGCCGCCGCGACCGTGCCGCTGGTCATCGCCGCCACCCCCTTTGTCGCCCGGCTGGTGGAAGCCTCGTTGCGCGAGGTGGACGCGGGACTGATTGAAGCGGCCCAGGCCATGGGCGCCACGCCGCAACAGATCATTTGCAAGGTCCTGATCCCCGAGGCCCTGCCCGGCATCATCGCCGGCCTCACCATCACCGTGGTCAGCCTGATCGGCTATTCGGCCATGGCCGGTGCCGTGGGCGGGGGCGGCCTGGGTGACCTCGGCATCCGCTACGGCTACCAGCGCTTCCAACCCGAGGTCATGATCGCCGTGGTGGTGGTGCTGATCGCTCTGGTCAGCTTGGTGCAAACGGCCGGCGACCGCTTGGCCCAGCGGTTGAACAAACGCGCACCGCAGGGACGACAGGCGGCCTGAGCGCCAGACCCTGCCCCCCTTTCGTATTTGATTTACAAAACAAAAATGGGGTCTGGGGCATCGCCCCCAGGCGGGGCTTCGGGGTGGCAACCCCCGAAGGGTCTCCCCACGCGCCCCCTGTCCTGGAAGGGTCTCTTCGATGAATGCCATCCTCCCGCCCCGTCCAGCGTACTCCTTGCGCGCTGGGTTCCTGGGCGCCGGGCCCCGGGGTCCTGGGTTGGGCAGGGCTTGCGCTGGATGGTGGGGCTGGGGCTGGGGCTGGGTGCCGGCGCGGCCGGCGCCACCCTCGGCTTTCCCGGTGGGCTGGCCGGGGTGGGGCTGGTCAGTGTGATCCTGGCCGTGGCCTTGATCGACCTGGATCACGCGGTGGTCCACGATTCCCTGGCCCTGGCCCTGGTGTTGCAGGCGGTGGCTTGGCGCTGGTCCCTGGAGGGCCTGACCCCTGACCCGCTGGTCCGGGGCCTCCTGGTGTTTCTCGCCGCCCAGGCGATGCGCTGGCTTTATCGCCGCGTTCGGGGGCGCGAAGGCCTGGGGGGCGGGGATCCGGCGGTGATCGCGGCGGCGGCCCTGGCCGTGTCGTGGGACTCTCTGCCGCTTTTGCTCAGTGGGACCGGGGGGCTGGCCCTGGGCCACATCGCCTTGCGCGCCGCGGTGTCTCGCGTTCGAGGCGAAAGCGGTCCCGTCACGTGCCCCCTAGCCCCCTCCCTTCTGGCAACACTCTCGGTTCTCTTGAGTCTTGAGCTTATTACTCGTGGTCACATGCTTTCGTTTCGCGTGTTTTTTGGCGCCTGATGGGGTAGACATCCCAAAGGTACAGCGGCAAGGCGAGCCCCCCCTCGCCCCAGCCAGGAGGAACGCAAACGGCATGGTGACACGGCATGGGGCCAGGATCGTCTGGGGGATGGTGATGGCGCTGGGCACCCTTGGGGCGTGCGCGCCCTTCGATCCGGCCACCGGGCTGGAAAAGGAAGACTATCGCGCTCTGGCCGGTCGCAAAACCCCGGTGCCGGACAGCGAACCGCCGATCCCCTCCCTGATCGTTCCCGTCGCGCCTCCCTTGCCGCCCCCGGAAGACAGCCGACGCGTCACCCTGATCGCCGAAAAGCCCACGGCGCTGACCACGCTGTTGGTAGATCTAGCGCGAGTCGCCGACTTGGACCTGGACATGGAGTCCGGCATCACCGGCCGGGTGGTCATGGCCGCCCGCGAGCGTCCGCTGCCCCAGGTGATCGAGCGGCTGGCCGACCTTGGCAACCTTTCGCTCACCTTGGACAATGGGGTCTTGCACGCGGCCCCCGACCGCCCGACCCCCGCGACCTACCGTCTGGACGTTCTCAACTTGGCGCGCTCGGCGGAAAGCAGCGTCTCGACCTCGACCGATGTGTTCGCCCGCGTGTCCAACAAGAGCCAAACCGCAAACAGCGGCAACAACGCCTCGGAAAGCCGGGTGGCCTCGCACGCCAGCGCCGACCCCTGGGCCGATATCGCCGATAGCTTGAGCCAGATCCTGGGCGTGCAGGAAACCCGGTCCCGGGCCGAGCGGGCGGCCCGGGCGTCGGCGTCGGATGCCGCATCCCCCGACCCCAAGGAGGGCACCCGCGCCAACGGCGCCCTCTCCCCGGCGGACCCTGTGAGCGAAACCGGTTCGGACGACAAGACAAAACGGGCGCGCGGCAGCTTCAACATCAACCGTCAAGCGGGGGTGTTGAGCGTGATCGCGACCCGGGCCCAGCATCGGCAGGTCAAGGCCTATCTCGAGAGCATTCGGCACTCTCTGGCCACTCAGGTGTTGATTGAGGCCAAGGTCTTGGAGGTCTCGCTCTCCGATCAGTATCGGGGCGGCATCGACTGGGCGGCGCTGGGTGACAACCAACACCTCACTGTGGTGTTGCCCGGGGCCGATGGCGTGGTCTCGGCCCCCCTGACCGACACGCTGGCGACCCTGACCCTGGGGGGGGCGGCCAGTGTGGGCGGGGTGGAGCTGTCGGCGCTGGCCCAGGTCATCAGTCGCTTCGGAGCGGTGCGCACCTTGTCGAGCCCGCGCATGACGGTGACCAATAACCAGACCGGCGTGCTCAAGGTGGCGCAAAACGAAGTCTATTTCGCCATCGACACCAACACGACCATCAACGACAAGGGCACCTTCAACACCTACTCCAGCCAAATCAACACCGTGCCCATTGGCCTTGTCATGACGGTGCAGCCCAGTGTGGATCCAGATCTGGGCCGGATCACCCTTGGATTACGCCCCACCATCTCGCGCATTGCCTCGCAGGTCGCCGACCCGGCGGTGTCCTTGCAAAATCTCGACGTCGAGTCCCTGGTGCCGGTGGTTGAGGTGCGCGAGCTCGACTCGGTGGTCAGCATCGACAATGGGGCCGTGGTCGTCATGGGCGGCCTGATGCAAGAACGCCAAGACAGCACGCGCCGTGGGCTGCCCTGGCTCCAGGATGTCCCGGTCTTGGGGTCACTGTTTCGCACCGACCTTTCAACCACCGAAGTGGTCGAGTTGGTCGTGCTGTTGCGGGCCAGCGTCATTGGCGGCAACCACGCCGCCCCGGCCGATCGCACCCTCTATGAGACCTTCGCCCCCGATCCCCGCCCGCTCTCGTTCTGACCCCAGCAGGACCTCCCCTCGCATGTGCCTTCCGCGCCCTCCTGCCGCCCGCGACGGTTTCACCCTGATCGAGATGTCGGTCGTGCTGGTGCTGGTGGGCCTGCTCATCGGCGGCGTGCTCAAGGGGCAAACGCTCATCGACAGCACCCGCCTCAAGATGACCGTGAGCCAGTGGGAGGCGGTGCGCGCCGCCTTCATGGCCTTTGAGGATCGCTACGGGGCCCTGCCGGGCGATGCGCCAGAGGCCACGGTCTACATCGGAGGGGCGCACGTGACCAACGGCAACGGCAACGGGATCATCGGCCCGGCGGGGCTTGGCGTCAGTGGCGCGGCCGGTGACGAGTCCTCCCGCGCCTGGGAGCACTTGGCCGCGGCCGGCTACCTGAGCGGGGTGCGCCTGGACGCGGGCAATACGGTCGAAACATCAAGCCTGCCGGCCCGCTTGTCGGGGCTGTCCTTTGTCATCATCCACGGCCGCTTTGGCACCACCGCAGGCACCGGGCATTGGCTGCGGTTGCAAGACACGCCCAGCGGGGCGCCCACCCGCAACGTGTTGTCGGGGACCCAGGCGATGGAAATCGACAGCCGCTACGACGATGGCAATGCCGATTCGGGGTTTATCGTGATGAGCAGTTTTCCGGGCAGCGGCGTGGGCATCGCCGATGCGTGTAAAAACGCCGATGGCACCTATGCCAGCGGGGCGGCCCAGGTATGTACCCCGGTGTTTTTTCTGCAATGAGCGCGGCCGCCCCTGCTGTCTCTTGAGCGGGATCCGGGAGCCCCGGCGGCGGCGCCTCATCCAGTCTTGCGCACCCGGTGATGCCAGACGCCCTCGGCGTCCTGGACGCTCTCAAGCAACGTGTCGCCGGTTTGGCGGCAGAAATTGCGAAAATCGGCGACCGAACTTGGATCGGTGGCCAGGATGTCCAAAATCGCCCCCACCGGCAACCCCTGGAGCTTTTTTCGCGCGCGCAGCACGGGAAGAGGGCACGTCAGACCGCGAGCATCCAGGATGTCGCAAACGGGATTGGGGTCACTCATCATACCGTCCTTTCTAAGCTCACTTATTCCATAGAAATTTAGGGCTTTCCATCCAGCCCCGGATCCCGTAAAGTTCTGTTCCTCCATGGTATGGAAGCCCCGAGACTGTTGGGCAAGGTGGCGAAGGAAGGAACAACGATGTCCAGCGTCAAAGTCAGCATGGCCGCTCCGCACGAAGTGCAGACGTGGGTTGAGAACGGATCCGCTATGGTTTTTGACGTGCGCGAGCCGCACGAATATGCCGCCGGACACATTCCCGGGGCGGTCTCCAATCCCCTGAGCCAGTTTGATCCCCGCAAGGTCCCGCACGATCCGTCACGCCATATCGTGCTGAATTGCCTCTCGGGGGCGCGGTGCGGGGTGGCAGCTCAGCTGTTGGAGCGCGCCGGATACACGGGATCCTTGCACCGACTGCAAGGAGGGCTGGTGGCATGGCGCCAAGAGGGAGGCCCCCTCGAAAACAGCTCGCTCGAACACTGATGGCGATTTGGTGCGGCGCGGCAACCGCAGGGGGTTGTCAGCCTCCTCAAGCACCGCCATCCTGAACGTTGAGAAGAGCGGCTTACCCGCCGGAGACTCAAGGGAGGTCCCCCATGCTTATCCTTCCCGATGGTCCCGATCCCCGCTACCACGCCGAAACCCAGGCCGATGAGCGGACTTTTTTGGTTGTGGTCGATGACTCCGTCGAAATGCGCGCCGCGCTGCATTTTGCCGCGCGCCGCGCCCAGGGCACCAATGGTCGCGTCGCGCTGGTCAGCGTCGTCTCGCCCCCCGATCTCGGACCGTGGATGTTCGTGGGCTCGCTCATGCGCGAGGAGGCACGAGAGAAAGCCGAACAGCTCGTCCACCGCGCCGCTTCCGTGGTGCGGATCGAGCGCGGCGAAACCCCCACGGTGCACATCCGGGAAGGGGAGATCTTGACCGAGGTTCTGCGCCTCATTGACGAAGATCCCAGCATTTCCATTCTGGTGCTCGCCACCGCCCCCGCAAGCGACGACCCGGGCCCGTTGGTCCGAGCCCTGACCGGGCGCCACGTCAATCGCCTGCGCATTCCCCTGACCTTGGTCCCGGGCTGCCTTACCGACGAGGAAATCGACCTTTTGACCTGACGCTGATCCTCGGCGCAGCCCTCGCGGACACAGGCTGGGGAGGCACAGCCCCCCCACCCCCTTCGCTGACCCGACGCCCCCGCACGAGGGGGCGACAAAGAGTCGGCTTGATCGCCTCATGCCAGAGGCGAAAGGGTGGGACTTTGTCCAAAGGCCAGGGACACCGCTTTTCCCGAAAAGACAAACCGCCCCTAAAAGGTCTAAAGTCTGTGGGCTTCTGCTGGAGAAAGCAGACCGACATCAGGGAGCGGTGCCCCCCTCCCGCCCCATTGACGCGCAGGAAAGGACCAAGGCATGGCGGACGGCGCCCCTCCCCGACGCCCCGGTGGCCGTGACGACCCTTTGTCGAGCGAGGCACGACGACGCACCCTGGCGTCGATGCTGCACCCCGGGCCGCCGCCCCCCGCCGACGATTGGACCGAGGCACCACCCGAAGCGCCGTTAGCGGGAGGGAGCCCCGACGACGCGCCGCGTTCCCCCAGTCGCGGCCCAGCACGCCGCGATCCGCCGGCGCGCCGGCCAGCCCATACCCTGGGACAAGCCCTGGCCGATCAAACCCGGGTACTGCCGCCCGCCGACGACACGTCGTCCTCGTCCCTCCCCTCGTCCTCGTCCCTCCCCTCCGTCGAACACCGCGAACAGCTTCTCGATCGCGTTGGCCTCGGTCAGCGTCTCGCGGAACAGCCAGATCGTCTTGGCGTCCGGCGCCTTGTCCGCCAGCCCTAGGCCGAGAAAGCGTTTGAACGTCAGGCGGTCGTTGATCATGAACTCCGCCTGATCGTCGGACAGGTTGTACAGCGCCTGAAGCACCAGGATCTTAAACATCAAAACCGCGTCATGGGGCGGACGGCCGCCCCGGGCTCGGTCGCTGCGGTTCAACGCCTTGTCCAGCCGGTAGCGGAACGCCTCGAAGCTCACCACCCTCAGCAGCTTCTCCAGCGGGTCGCCCGCCTTCGACAACTCCGCATACCGCTCTTCAAGATCGAAGAACCCAGGCTGCCGACCCATCGTTCCCTCCAACACGGCCTGGGGCTTATTGAATCAGCAGACACCGCTCAGAGCCAGGGTTTTTCGAGGTGTCCGGCCGGTCGGAAGCGGAACCCTTCTGGACAGATTTCCTGCGCAAACTGAACCGAAGGGGCCTGAAAGGCGTCAAATTGGTCATTTCAGACGCCCATGAAGGCATCAAATCCGCCGTTTCCAAGGTATTTTGTGCCACTTGGCAGCGCTGTCGCGTCCATTTCATGCGGACTATTCTTTCTTATGCTGGCAAAAACGCTCGGCGCGTCGTGGCCGCCTTTATCGGAACGGCTTTCGCCCAAAACGATGTCGCTTCGGCCCGGGCGCAGTGGCGTCAGGTGGCAGACCAACTGCGCCCCAAGGTCCCCAAGCTTGCCGCCTTGCTTGACGAGGCCGAAAGCGATGTCTTGGCGTACATGACCTTCCCCAAGGAGCATCGGGCCAAAATCCACAGCACCAATCCCATCGAACGCCTCAACGGGGAGATCAAGCGCCGCACGGACGTCGTGGGGATCTTTCCCAACGAAGCCGCCATCACCCGTCTGATCGGGGCCATCTTGATGGAGCAAAATGACGAATGGGCCGTCCAGCGTGCCCGCTATATGACACTGGAATCCGTCGCCCCCTTGGGCGATGATCCCCTCTCATGCTTGCCGTCCGTCACGGCGGCCTGATCACTCCGGCCAAACCTCCCGGAAAGAAAACGGCGACCACCCTATTACACCACGCAATGGGACACGACCTCTGTTCGACCTCGGTATTGCGTTGGCGCGGCGCCGACACCAGCGTCGCGTCGACGATCTGCCCCGACATCGGCAGATAGCCCGCCTCGCTGATCGCCCGGTCGAGCCGCTGGAACAGATCGTCAAACGCACCGGCCGTGATCAGCGCTTCGCGGAAGTCCCACAGAGTGTTGGCATCCGGCACCGCATCGCCCGGCCCCAGGCCGCAGAACCGCATCCAGCTCAGCCGGTCGCGCACCAGATACGTCGTCCGACCCAGCGCCAGACCGTGCAGCGACTGCAAGACCAGCATTTTGAATTTCAAAACCGCGTCGAAGCCGGGCCGACCGCCCTTCGAGGGCGCGCTCCGTCGCCGGACCGCACGCTCCAGAACCGGCCGGAACAGTTCGAAATCCACCGTCTTCGACAGCGTCTCCAGCGGATCGCCCTCCGCCGAAAGTTCCGCCAGACGACGCTCGACATCCCAGAACCCAATCTGAACCGCCATTGTCGCCCCCCAATAGCCGATCGCCTATGGAATCACGAACCAGACCCAGACGCCAGTTTCCGGAGGTGTCCAGCTTTGATTACCGCTGCTCTAAAATCCGTTCTGTGATCCACCGATACCAAGGTCAGAGTAGAGGACTCACGTCTGCGATACGCGCCCGCAGGCGCTGTAGCACCGTGGGATCGCTGTCAACACGCTGGCCATGCTGGTTGGCAATCCGCAGAGCAAACTCGCTGGTAGCCTGAATGAACAGAGCCATTTCGTTAGCGGATTCGGTGTATTGCAGATCCCCTCCCATGTAGGGTAACGGATCGAAGACCAAGTCGTCGCGCTGATCGATGACCTGAACCATGAAAACATCAGGACTGTCCTTGAGCAGTTCGAACATATGTCGGTAGCTTGCCCCAATCCCTGTGTTTTTGGCGTCTGTGCCGCTTGCCTCCATCCGCAACCAGCCTATCATGGCCTTGCGCGCCAACTGCCAAGGGCTTCGGGCATTGAAGTGCGAGAGAACCACATCCGCTTGATTGCGGCACGGCAATACACCGCCCTCAGCCTTGAGGTAATGCTGTCCGGCTGAAATCGTTGGCCGCACCCCACCGCAATGGCGGTAAAACACCTTTGGGATGAGAGGCATGGACGGCCATCGGTGTGTGATCCGTTTCACAACATTAGCCTGCCCCGACGCTAACTGCTCTGCTAGTGGGTGGTAGTTTTCCAACAGGACGTTAATCCCCTGCTCATTGTCTGGCGTAGCGTTGAGCCAGTCGCGAAACGCAAGGTTCGGGGTGCGGATGCGGATGAACTCGTCGGTATCGAGGAAAAGAACCCAGTCAGCCTTGAGGTGCCCGACCGCAATTTCGAATAGCCAATTGGAATGCAGGTCTAGGGCCAACACCTCGTCAATGTGCTGAAAAAGATGTAGTGGGAGGCCTTCAGCCCGCAATGATCGTAGAATTTCAAGGCTCCGATCAACGGACCCATTGTCAAGAACAACCATTTCATCAACAAAGTGCAATGTATGTCGAACGAATGACTCGATAATATCACCTTCATCTTTACAGCGGGTTACTGCGACGATATGCATGTTTCTCTCCTCATCTGCTTGAGTATATAGCGCATTGCGCCTTGACATCCCGCTTCCGCGTAACTGCTCACGGGGTTGGCTGTTTGGCGATCAAGGGAGGGCGAATTTTCCGCTGACGAGGTCGCAGACGGCGTCGTAATCGGAAGCCCCTGAGAGGCGAGCGGACACCTCGAAGAACCGAGTTTTTGGACGGTTTGGATAGGAAAACGGGGCGCCCGAGCTGAGACTGGGGGCTATTTCGGTCTGAATTCCGTGGTATTTGGGCCGTTACGGCCCCCTCTTCGGCCTTTCGGCCGTCATGCGGGCGCAGTTCTCCCGTCCCACCAGACTAGGCGGCGCATGTTGTAGACGAGATTGGCCATGCCGATCTTGGTTTTGGCCCTGGCGATGCCGATGGTGCGGACGAAGAGGGCCATCGGCCCTTTCTGGCACGCGAAGACATGCTCGACGGCCGAGCGCACCTTGGAGCGGGCGGCGTTGGCCTTAGCGTGGGCCTGTGACAGTGGTTTGCCCGGTGCCCGGCGAAAATGGACCTTCGAGCGCAGGCCCCGTTTCGCCATGAACTCCTCGTTCTTGCGCGAGCGATAGGCGGTATCTGCCCAGACGTCGGCACCAGTGTTGCCGCTGTCGAGCACCTCGCGGAAGCGGCGGCTGTCGTGCTCTCGGTCAGCGTCTCGCGGAACAGCCAGATCGTCTTGGCGTCCGGCGCCTTGTCCGCCAGCCCTAGGCCGAGAAAGCGTTTGAACGTCAGGCGGTCGTTGATCATGAACTCCGCCTGATCGTCGGACAGGTTGTACAGCGCCTGAAGCACCAGGATCTTAAACATCAAAACCGCGTCATGGGGCGGACGGCCGCCCCGGGCTCGGTCGCTGCGGTTCAACGCCTTGTCCAGCCGGTAGCGGAACGCCTCGAAGCTCACCACCCTCAGCAGCTTCTCCAGCGGGTCGCCCGCCTTCGACAACTCCGCATACCGCTCTTCAAGATCGAAGAACCCAGGCTGCCGACCCATCGTTCCCTCCAACACGGCCTGGGGCTTATTGAATCAGCAGACACCGCTCAGAGCCAGGGTTTTTCGAGGTGTCCGAGCGACCAGTCTGATCCGTGCTGTCGGCGCGCCGAGAATCGAACCGTGGTAACGGCGACCCGGGCATCAGAAACGAACGCCAGATGAGGAGCAACCCCTTCGAAGCCAGGAGAGAAACCCGCGCCGATAAGCCCCCCATCATCCCCTGGAAATCGGCATGGCGGACCGGTCTGGACTCGATATGCGCGATCGAAATCACGGCCGGGTTCGGAGCCGGAAATACCGTCCAGCTTGGCCGCCAGGAGACTGTTTTTGCGTCAGGGATTGAAGCCCGAAGGGCCGAGACGCACCAAGGCGGCTCGGTTTATGAAAGCCCGGCGCGCGGGGCTTTCACGCGCGGACGTCATCATATTTATGGACGCATCTCCATGATTTTCCTCCATGGAGGCTCTTCGTCTACAACCGGATTGCGCCTCAGGTACGTCATTCAGCGCATTCATCTGCGACCCTGGAGCCGACATCCCCCCACGCGCCGCCCGCAATCAAAAGTGATATTTATTGCATTGTCTACGACCAAGATTTGCCGTTTATTTTGTACTGTGGATCGTCAAAGGGGAGATTGGTGGGTGGACCCGAAGATAGTCACATTGGGGTGCACCCCGGATTCCTGCTTCGCGGCCAATGCAAATTGTTGTTTTGGTGAACTCCGTAGTTATAAGTACATCATAGCAGAGCGCCAAGCATACCGAAATAGCAGAGCGCCAAGCATACCGAATTCGCTGCGGCGGGACGCACGCTCAGACCTTGCGCCCGGGCGTGATGGATAGCGGGGCGCGCATCCTCGGTCGTGCCGCGCTTGCGCCACTTGGCGACGGTCTTCGGATTCAGCCCATATTGCTCAGCAAGGGACCGGGTACTTTCTTTCGACGCTTGGAGCTCGGCTCGAACACGCGGCGTCGTGCGGGCGCTGCTGTGAAGTATTCCTGCCATAGTGCATCCTCCCCCTGACGGGTCAAGAATGCACCATCACACCCCGGGACTGCACAGATTCCGGCGCTCCGATCAGCGCAACGGCCTCCTCGCCAACGGCGATCTGCACCACTATGATCCTAGCCGCCTTTATTCATCTCTCCCCTGGCCCCTCCCTACCGATGGGCCTTCCCCTTTCCTTTTGATTGAGCGCAAACAGGCCGCCGTCGCCGATCGAAGGGATCTGGCGCGGTGTGGTTCGGTCTGGGAGGTTGAGGACGACGGGCGGGAGTCTGGGGCACATCGCCCCGTTGGTCAGGTGACCAGACGGGGGAGCCGTCCGAGGACGAGGCGCAGGATATCCTGGTATGGGGTGGCGGAGGGCAGATGGACCTTGATGACGGTCTTCATCTCGACCACCCTGGCGGCCATCTTGATCAGGCGGAGTCGCACGGTGTCGAACTGGGCGACGCGCCAGACTGAGCGTTTCGGCATCATCCCGCGCAGGCTCCACAGCAGCCAGTAGGCCCCAGCATGAAGGAACAGGCGGAGCTGATTGGCGGTGGCCTCGTGGCACGAGGTGCGGTCGGCGGCGAGGTGGGTCTTCCAGGATTTGATATGGTTCTCGGCCTATCCGCGCTGGCAATAGAGGCCCTGATACAGCGAGCGGCCATCGCCGCCGGTCAGATTTGTGACGATGAAGCGGGTGTCGGTGCCGTCGGGTCCGGCCTCGACGCGGGCGACGATCCGCTCGACCCGGCTCCAACTGGCGGCGGCATCGAAGAATTCCTTGAAGCGGCGGACCTTGTCGTCGCCCGGAGCATCATCGAACCGCTTTTGCGTGCTGGTTTCCAGGGCCGCCACATGGGCGCGCAGTCGGGAGGTTGGCGCCAGACCCAGGATGAAATCGACCCGCTCGGCCCGGCACCAGTCCAGCACCTCCGGGGTGCAGTAATGGCTCTCGCTACGCAGCAGAATGCCGGTGCCCGGCCAGTTGGCGCGGATCGCGCGGAGCAGGCGACGCAGAAAGGCGCGGATTTCCGTCCCCTTGGGTCGTTTCGCCGGGCGGAGCATCGCTGCGACGAAACGGCCCTCGCCATCAAACACCACGATCGGCTGGAAGCCGTATTCGTCGTAATGGGCATTGAACAGACGCAATTGCTGTCCGCCGTGGACGGTGTCGAAGGTGTCGTCAATGTCCAGCGTGATCCGCTTCGGCACCTGTCGGAACGAGGCGCAATACAGATTGACCATCGCCCGCCCCATCCGCAACAGCGCCCGTTGGTCCGGCAGTTTTTCGAAACGCGAGATGGTCGGTTGCGAGCATAGCGCTCGCCCCGACGACGGGGCCTAATCGAGCGCCATCCGGAATACCGGGTCATCGCGAAGTGCGGTGGCGTCGTTACCATCCTCGTATCCGGCGGCAATCATCAGCAGCCGGAAGCGAATGATCTCGGCGAGCGGATGCACTGTCTAGCAGGGGCGGCGAGGATCGACGATGCACCCCGCCAGTCGCTCCGCCACCCCCAACCGGGACTCAATTTCGCGCAAAGCCAGGACACCAGCGTCAGACGACAACAAACCCCCGTCAAACCGGGCGACAACCGGTTTCTCACCTGCGGGTGACAGACCGGGTAACAGCAGGGCACGATCAATCATGGCGGGTATGGGCTCAGAAAACACCAGGACAACGCTTCGACACCCAAATCCTATGGCCGTTTAACGAGCTATGGGGGAAAATGGGTGATGACGGTCTAAAGAAGGCGGCGTATCGAGACGGGTAACCAGCCTGTCAGAACCTCCTGAAAGGAGCGATACGCCATGAAGGAAGACAGCACTTTGGTTCGCCTTCGTCAGCCCGATGAGGTTGACGACCCGTTGACCGAGATTCTGCGCCAAGGGGCACGGCGCCTGTTGGCTCAGGCGGTGGAACAAGAGGCCGAGGCTTTTCTGGCCGGAATGAAGGTCTGCAAGCTGGCCGATGGCCGCGACCGGGTGGTGCGGCACGGTCACGGACCGGCCAGGCAGCTCCAGACCGGGATCGGGCCGGTGGCGGTGTCGCGGGTGAAGATCCGCGACCGGGGCGCCCAGTGGGACGGATCGGATCCGTTTCACCTCGGCGACCCTGCCGCTGCGGGCGCGTCGGACGCGCAGCCTGGACGCACTGTTGCCCGCCTTGTATCTGCGCGGGATTTCGACCGGCGACTTCTAAGAAGTGCTGTCGGCCCTGCTCGGCAAGGAGGCGCCGTGCCTGTCCCCATCGGTGATTTCCCGACTGACGGCGGAGTGGTCGGGCGAATACGAACGCTGGCAAAAGCATGACCTGTCGGCACGACGCTATGTGTATGTCTGGGCGGACGGGGTCTCTCTCCAGGCCCGGATGGAAGAGAGCGCCGAATGCATGCTGGTGCTGATCGGCGCCACCCCGGAGGGCCGCAAGGAACTGGTGGGGTTCCATATCGGCGTTCGCGAGAGCGCACAGAGTTGGCGTGAACTGCTGGTCGATCTGAAGGCTCATGGGCGGCTGGCCATCGCTCCAGAGTTGGCCGTCGGGGATGGCGCGCTGGGCTTCTGGAAGGCGATGGAGGAGGTGTTTCCCTCGACCTGCCACCAGCGCTGCTGGCTGCACAAGACCGGCAACGTTCTGAACAAGGCGGCCAAATCCGTCCAACCCGGCATGAAAAAGGACCTTGCCGAGATCTGGATGTCACCTGACCGGGCGGCGGCGGAGAAAGCCATCAACGTCTTCGCCGCCAAATACGGCACCAAATACCCCAAAGCGACCGAATGCCTCGAAACGGACCGGATCCCCCTGCTGGCCTTCTACGATTTCCCCGCCGAGCATTGGGTGCATCTGCGCACGACCAATCCCATCGAAAGCGTCTTTGCCGCCGTCCGGCATCGCACCGTCCGGACCAAGGGCGCCTTGTCGCCGAAGACCGCCAAATTGATGGTCTTCAAGCTGATCATGGCCGCCGCCAAGACATGGCGCCGTCTCAAGGGCGAAAATCAGTTGCCCAAGCTCATCAGCGGCGTCAAATTTATCGACGGGGTTCAGAGTGCCGAGGCCGTTTCTCAAACCGCCGCCTGATCCGGCCCGTCACCCAGATTCACGCATAGCTCCCGTTTAACGGCTTGTGCCACATCCGCCAGCAGACCTGGATTTTTTCAGGCTAGTTCCCTGCTGGCGAGCCCATATGTTACCTGCAAAATGACGCGGTTGTGACGGTCTCCGATCATCGACATCAAACCCTATGGACGCCCGGTATGAAATTCGCCTATGAGGACCTGAGCGAAGATCAGTTCGAGACGCTGATCGTGCTGCTGTGCCAGCGGTTGCTCGGCCTGTCGGTAAAGGGCTTCGCCAAGGGACCGGATGGTGGCCGAGACGCGAAATTCGTCGGCACGGCGGAACTCCACCCAAGCAAAGCCGCGCCCTGGAGCGGAACGATCATCATCCAGGCCAAGCACACCAACGGCTATAATCGGCATTTCGGTGAAGCGGACTTCCACAGCCCGAATTCGAACGACACGGTGATCGGCAAGGAAGTGCCGCGGATCGCAAAGCTCCGCAAGGGAAACCAACTCGATCACTACATGCTGTTCGCCAACCGCCGTTTGGCCGGGAATGCCGATCAGAACATCACCAGCCACATTGCGAAGGAATGCGGTCTTCCGGAAGGCTCGATCTACCTTTGCGGAGTCGAGCAGCTTGAACTTTATTTGCGGCAATTCCCAGAAGTTGCCGCACTGGCCGACCTTGATCCGGTCGACTCTCCGCTCATCGTGTCACCCGACGAGTTGGCAATCGTCGTCCAGGCGATTGCCAGCCACGAGGCTGATCTGTCGTCGGTCCTCGATACGCCGCCCGGCGAGCGGACCTCTTACGAACAGAAGAACGTCCTCAATAACATGACTCCCGAATATGCGAGAGAGCTCCGCAAACGTTATTTGAAGGATACCGCGCAGATACGGGCGTTCCTGGCCGCACCTGAAAATCTGGAAATTCTCAAATCGTATGAAGCGACAACCGAGGAGTTCCAGATGAAGATCATCTCGAAACGCAAGGGATTCCAGAATTTTGACGCGGTGATGGAATATTTGCTCGACCTTCTGTTCCAGCGTGACCCCATTCTGCGCCAACGTCAGCACAAGCGCCTGACCCGCGCTATCTTGTTTTATATGTACTGGAACTGCGACATCGGGGAGGTTGCCGATGCTGAGGCCTAGCAAGCATGCTCATCCTGACCGCACCGTCGTCAACGTGGCGTTGCTGCTGCTCACCCGGCTGCGCGCCCATCGTCTGTGCGAGTATGGCGCTCTGCGCACCTATGTGCGCAAAGCCGTGGTCGGAGGTGATGTGCTGTTCTTGCCATCGCTCAACTTCCTCTATCTGCTTGGGCTGATCGAGTATCATCCCAAGACCGACGCCATCGAATATGTAGGTCAGAATGAAGCCCTCTAAGCTTTATTCCAACCGGCCGGCGATGTTTGCACCGGTCGAGTTCAAACCCGAACTCAACGTCGTCCTCGCGGAAATCCGGCGACCGGAGAATCGTGACCTTGACACCCATAACCTGGGGAAGACGACGCTTGGCCGCCTGATCGATTTCGGCTTCCTCGCCGGCCGGGACGCCAAGTTCTTTCTGTTCAAGCATCTCGACCGTTTTGGGGAATTTGTCTTCTTCCTTGAGATCGAATTGCTCGACGGAACCTACGTCACGGTTCGCCGCAGTGTCGCTGAAGCATCGAAGATCTCCTTCAAGAAGCACAGAGCCCGGCATCAGGATTTCTCGACGCTGCCCGACCTCGAATGGGATCATGTCGATGTCCCCTTCGACCGCGCCAAGGACTTGCTCGACAGCTTGCTCGACTGGCGGGTGCTGAAACCTTGGCATTACCGGAAAGGATTGGGGTATTTTCTCCGGTCCCAAGAAGATTTCCGCGATGTCTTCCAGCTTCGGCGGTTTGCGAACGCGCACGCCGATTGGAAACCCTTCCTTGCCCATATCCTTGGTTTCGACGCCGATCTGATCACCCGGCATTACGACAAGGAAGACAAGCTCAAGGAGGCCGAGCAGAAGGCGACCACGGTCCGCCAGGAACTGGGTGGTGAGATCGAAGACGCCGGCAAGATCGACGGGCTTCTCCTGCTCAAACGCCAAGAGGTTCAGAAAAAGCAGCAGCTCCTCGACGCATTCGATTTTCGGAGTCAGGACAAAGCGGACACCAAACAGCTCGTCGACCAGATCGATGAGCGGATCGCCGTCCTCAACCAGCGTCGCTACTCGCTGACCCAAAACCGTAAGAAGGTGATCGCTTCGCTTGAGGAGGACCAGATCCTCTTCGATCCGGAGGCAGCGAGCGAATTATTCCGCGAAGCGGGTGTGCTCTTCGCGGGCCAGATCAAGCGCGATTTCCAGCAGTTGATCGCTTTCAACAAGGCGATCACCGACGAGCGGCGCTGCTATCTGATCGAGGAACGCGCCGAGATCGAGGCGGAACTCAAGACGGTCAATGCGGAGTTGAACGCACTCGGCAAACGCCGATCCGACATGCTGGCCTTCCTCAGCAGCACCGACTCATTCGCCAAATACAAGCATCTGTCCAACGAACTGGTGACCCTGCGGGCCGACATCGAGGGGCTCGAACGACAGCGTGAATTCGTCCACCGTCTTCAGCAGCTTCGGAGCGATATCCGCAGCCTGACCGAGGAAAAGACACACCTGGAGGCGCTGATCGAGGCCGATGTCGAGGCCAGGAATGCGGATGAGGACAGCCTGTTCTCACGCGTCCGCCTGTTTTTCAACGAGATCGTCGAAGAGGTCATCGATCAGAAGGCCCTGCTCAGTGTCGTGGTCAATCAACAAGGCCACCTGGACTTCCGCGCGGAGTTGCTTGATGACACGGGCATTGCCACCAGTGCCGACCGTGGGTTCAGCTATAAGAAACTCCTATGCATCGCCTTCGACCTCGCGGTGTTGCGCGCCCATCTGGACGATGCGTTTCCGCGCTTCGCCTTTCATGATGGCGTGCTCGAATCCTTGGACGATCGAAAGAAGGTGAATCTGCTTGGAGTGATCCGGCGCTACTCCACGCTCGGGCTGCAATCGATCATCACCCTCATCGATTCGGACCTGCCGCCACTCGACGATGATGTCCCGACCTTTGATCCGTCCGAGATCGTCCTCCTCCTTCACGACGAAGGTGACGATGGCCGCCTCTTCAGAATGAGGCCTTGGTAGAGATCCTCATCACAGGACAACGCCATCGCCGATAAGTCCGCAGGTCAAGCGTTACCGGCGCCGAACGGGATGGTCCTCCCGATGCCCGGCGATGCTGCGCGTTGGCCGAGCGCCGCAAACTCTCCCGCTCGGCCAGCGTCAAGCCGCCGGACACCTCGAAAAACCCTGGCTCTGAGCGGTGTCTGCTGATTCAATAAGCCCCAGGCCGTGTTGGAGGGAACGATGGGTCGGCAGCCTGGGTTCTTCGATCTTGAAGAGCGGTATGCGGAGTTGTCGAAGGCGGGCGACCCGCTGGAGAAGCTGCTGAGGGTGGTGAGCTTCGAGGCGTTCCGCTACCGGCTGGACAAGGCGTTGAACCGCAGCGACCGAGCCCGGGGCGGCCGTCCGCCCCATGACGCGGTTTTGATGTTTAAGATCCTGGTGCTTCAGGCGCTGTACAACCTGTCCGACGATCAGGCGGAGTTCATGATCAACGACCGCCTGACGTTCAAACGCTTTCTCGGCCTGGGGCTGGCGGACAAGGCGCCGGACGCCAAGACGATCTGGCTGTTCCGCGAGACGCTGACCGAGGCCAACGCGATCGAGAAGCTGTTCGCGGTGTTCGACGCCAAGCTGAAGGAAGGCGGCTATCTGGCGATGTCGGGGCAGATCATCGACGCCACCATTGTGGCGGCGCCGCGTCAGCGCAACGACGACGACGAGAAGCAGGCGATCCGCGAAGGGCGCATCCCTGACGGCTGGGAAGAGACCCCGCACAAGCTGGCCCAGAAGGACAGGGATGCTCGCTGGACCCTGAAAAGGGCCAGAGCGAAGACGCCGAAGGCGGAAGGCGCCAAGGGCGTCGAGATCGCCATCCCGATATTCGGTTACAAGAACCACATCTCGACCGACCGGCGCCACGGCTTCATCCGGCGCTGGGCGGTGTCCTCGGCCGCCGAGCACGACAGCCGCCGCTTCCGCGAGGTGCTCGACAGCGGCAACACTGGTGGGGGGGCGCGCGCCTTGGCGCCGGGCTGGCTCCGGGGCCGGGTTCTGCTCAACCTCGATACGGAAGCGTGGGGGARGTTCTTTGTCGGCTGTGCCGGCGGCTGCGACGTCGCGGTCAGCGGCGAGCTTCCCACCGGGCCCGGTCCGGTGGCGGCGCAGGGCTGGCGCCTGAGCGTGGGCGGCTTGGCTGGCGGGCACTCGGGCTGTGATATCGCGCTTGGCCGAGGCAATGCCAACAAGATCCTGGCCCGCGTGCTGCACGCCCTGGCCCAACGCTTCCCGCTCCATCTGCGGGCCCTGGCCGGGGGCAACGCCCGCAACGCCATTCCGCGCGACGCCTGGGCCGACGTGGCCCTGCCAGCCGGGGTGGGCAGTGAGCTTGATGCCTTTTTGGACGACCAGCGACGTCGGATCCAGACCGAGTTGGGCGCCACCGACCCGGGCTTCAGCCTAGTGGCCAGCGCCGCGCCGGTGGGACCGGGGGTCAGCGGCCCCGCCCTAGCGCGCTTGCTGGCCTCGATGACCGCGGCCCCTTATGGCGTGCGACGCTTCAGCACCTCGTTTCCGGGCGTCGTGGAAACCTCCAACAACCTGGGCGTTATGCGCCTGGAAAACGGCTCTTTCTCGGCCAACCTGATGGTCCGCTCCCTGGTCGATGCCGAAACCGAGCGCTTGGGGGAGGAAATCAAAACCCTCTTTACCCAGGCGGGATTCCACAGCGAGGTATCGGGGTTTTATCCCGGCTGGGAACCCCAGGCCACCTCGGCGCTGCTGGCCTTGTGCCGCGAAGTCTTCGCCCAGGAGTTCGGAACACCAGCCGGCGTACAGGTCATCCACGCCGGTCTGGAGTGCGGGCTGATCGGGGCCAAATACCCGGGCCTCGACATCGTGTCCTTTGGACCGACCATTGTGGGGCCCCATGCCCCGGGGGAACGGGTCGAGATTGCCAGCGTGACAAACGCCTGGGCTCTCCTCAAGGCCCTCCTGGCCGCCTTGTAAAAAAGGAACGCAGAGGCCTGGGGAGGTCCTCCCGCCCCAGCCTTCTTTTTTTCTTAGGCCGTAGCCTCATAAGCTCTGGCACCACAGCCGTGCCGAGATAAACTTGAGGGCGGCGAGAAAATTGTCGGATCGTTTGTCGTAACGGGTTGCGATCCCTCGGAACTGTTTGATGGGATTGAAGAACCGCTCCACGACGTTGCGCTGTCGATAGACCCAGCAGCAGAAGACGAAGGAGCCCTTCCGATTGGCTTTAGGAGGAATGTTGGCCCACGCTTTCCGGCGGAGGGCGACGGGACGTCCTTTCGGCGCAGAAATTCGTGTTGTGGTTAACGTTAATCGCTCTGCCATAGTCAGTTCAGGCACAATCAAAATTTCGTATGTAATTATAAAGGCGTGCGTCTCATGTTCATCGGTTCAAAGCGAACCTTCAATGGCATCCAGATTCCCGCTGATGGCGGATCACGAGAATGATCACCGCATCCTCGTCAATCCGATATCGCGCGACATAGCCGCTCTCGCCGAAGTCGATGAGCCATTCTCTAAACTGTTCTGGCAAGTCATCGATCATCCGGCCAAGATGAGGATGTATGCTAAGGATCTTTACGCCCTGGCGGATGGCTTCACCGGCGCGACGTGCAGCGTCAGGGTTCTTCGGTCGCAAAAAATCCCGCAACCGTTGCAGATCCCGGATTGCTGCCGGAGCAAATCTTACTTGTGACATTCGGGCGCGGGCAACTCTTTGTCATTTCCCCAGCTCTCCAGCCAGCGGTCCACCTCTTCAGCAGTCGCGTGAAGGCCGGTTTCCTGAAACTCTTCCCAAGCCCGCACTGTGTCACGCCGCAATGCCTCACGCTTCTCCTCACGTTCGACATACTGCAAGATCGCTTCCCGCATGATCCAATGCGACGTGCGTTGCCGCGCTTCGGCAAGATGCCGGACGCGGCCTTTCATATCGTCATCGAGCTTGATGGACGTTGCAGATGCCATGTGAGCCCCCGAACCAAAAGGTAATACCTATTGCTACCATATCGTATCTTAGGCCGTTTTGTCTAGGGTTAGCCCCGGAGTGTGATGGTGCATTCTTGACCCTTCAGGAGAAGGATATGGCAGGAGCACTTCACGGTAGCGCCCGCACAACGCCGCAGATACGCCGATGGGGCCGCACATGCCGCGCAGCAGAGTGCTCACGCCAGCCGAAGAGGCCATGGTGGTCGAGTTCCATCGATTCCTGCGAATTTCGCCATGCCGATACGAAGACCTGGAGAGCCTGAAGGCCCATATCCTCGCCTTCGTGACTGCATACAACTTTGCCAAGCACCTCAAGGCATTGCGCTGGAGAACGCCCTTTCAGAGCATCTGCAATACCTGGACAAAAGACCCGTCAATCTTCAGAATCAACCCACACTCCCTCATTCCGGGACCGCATACCTAAAACGCCACGGCCTGATAAGCCCGCTCCCGCTTCCCCTGCGGCCACACAACCGGCGCACTGGGCGGTTGATCACGCGAGCGCACCGCCGTGCCTTGCCCCGGGGTGTCCAGTACCACCGATCCGGCGTCGGTACTCACTGTCACCCGCCCCTCTTGCACCATGACCTCGAACACATCATCAAGGGTGCCTCCCCAGACGACGGTGCCGCGAATGCCAATGGTCGCCAGGGGCGTTCGGATCTCCACGCCGTCATCGAGCTTCCGCCCGCCGCGCCACTGAAACGCCCCGGCCAGCACGGAAACCACGCCCGCAGTCTGATCGGGCGTCATCACCAGATCATCGACCCGCAGCCGCGCCGCCTCCCCCAGGATCAAGGTGGCGCCATCGTCCATCTGCACGGCCAGACGGCCCGCCGTGCCCGTTTCCAGCATCTCGTCCTTGAACACCGGCGACGCCAGGGCAAGGGGGCGCGGCGCCGCGAGATCGACCTGAGCCGTTGCCTGCGGCCGCACCGCCACCACCGTGCCCACCGGATCGCTGGCCAGGGCGGGCATCGCCCAGCCCGCGATCATGGCTGCGATAACAAAAAGCTGGCGCATGCGCGTTTCCCTCCTTGGCCATAAGGGAGCCTCCCCAGATCCCACGTTCACGCAGGCCCGGTCGCGTTGAGGGAAGCCCCAGGTTCGGAGGGGTCTGGGGAGGCAAGCCTCCCCAGCCTTCCCTTTCCGAGGGCCCTAGTGGGCGTGCAGGACCGTCCCCACGTGCTGCCCGCGCAAGGCAGCGGTCAAGCGGCCCGGCACAAGGCCGTTGATGACCTGGACGCTTTTGACGTGCCGCGCCCGGGGCATGATGTCGAGCAAGGCCCGGTCCACCGGCAGAGGGCCCGGAGCCTTGGCCAACTCGCTGGCGGTCGTCTCGGCGATCAGACGGGCCTCGCCCGCCTTAGGCCCCTGCGGATCCTCGGTATAGATCCCGTCCACGTCTTCAACAATAACCAGCCCCGCGGCGCCGAGGGCATCGGCCACCAGGAAAGCGCCGGTATCGCCTCGATGGATCGGCAGGCGCGAATCCGGGAATTCGTGGGTATGGTAGGGAGGAAAGGCGCTGGAGACGACGGCCCGAGCCGCCATCAAGTGGATGCCCAGTTGATTGGCCACGGTGGGACGATCGACATAGGACACCCCCTCGGGGGCAAGCAAGGAGGCAAGGATGGTCCCGTTTTGCCCGGCTTCGCTGGCCGCCAATGGAGCAAGCGAGCCCACGGGCAGACCCAAATCAAGCCCCACGCTGTACACATGACGGGCGCGCACGCCGGCGCCAGTCAAGATGAGAAGACGATATTCAGGCAAGAGCCGGCGAAGTTCGTCAACAAGGGGCAAAATAGCCTCGCGGCCCCGGTCCATGATGGCCCGCCCCCCGATTTTCACCACCCGGAGCCAGGGCAGCAGGGGAATGGGCTGACCGCCGGCCACCGGGCTGGTGAGCGAACCGTCAAGGAGGGTCTGGCGCGCAAGCGCCGAGGTGACATGCTTGATGCTGCTGGTCGGGTTGGTCATGGCAAGACCCCTCTTAGGCCGCGGTGATGATGGTCCCGACATGCTCGCCGGCGAGCGCGCGGGTCAGGTTCCCAGGCACGAGACCGTTCACGATCTGGACCTCGCGCACGTGGCGGGCGGCTTTGAGCAGATCAAGCACCGGAAACTCCAAGATGGAGTCCTGCAACCCCCGAGCCTTCATTTCGTCCACCGTGATGCGGGGAATAAAGGTGGCTTTCTTGTCGGTCTTGGGATTGCCGGTATAAAGGCCGTTCTCATCCTTAACGTAGATCATCGCCTTGCAGCCGAACTGTTCGGCCAACAAATAACAGCCGGCATCGGTGCGGTAGGGCGGGATCACCCCCTCGGCCGGCGGACGGATCCATAGATTGTAGGGCGGCATGCCGCTGAACACCACGGCGTTGACCTGGGTGAGAAACAGCGGGACCGAGGACAAGCCGGCATTACTCACCGAGGAAATCCCATGCTTGGCCAGCAGTTGCCCCAGCATGGCGGCATTTTGGTCGGCGACGGACGCGCCGAGTTGGGAGAGGACGCCTGCGGGCAGGTCAAGCCCGGCAGCAATCGAATACAGGTGGCGGGCGCGGGTGCCCGCCCCGGTGCCGATCAGCATTTTGTGAGCGCTGCGCGCGGCAACGATCTCGTCCACCAGGGGATAGACGGCGGTGCGACCGCGATCAATGACGCTTTGCCCCCCAATCTTGATCACCGTGGCCTCGGGGAGAATGCGGTAATCCGGCGCTTGCTCGGCGGCGGCGAGCAGCTCGGGATCGCTCAAGGAGCCCTGCATCAACAAGGTTTCGAGCGCCGTTATCGTATCTGCCATCAAAGGGCCTCCCTCTTTGTTTGGTCAAAGATAACGCGATCGCTGCAACTCGCAAGACTTCTTTGTCTATTTTTTTGGACACTTTATGTAAGAAGACCATAATTTTCCATAATTTCATAGAGTTAACAAGCGCTATACTGTTGCGGTGCATAACGCTTATCCAGAAAAGGCGAGCCCTGCTGACTATACATTTGCGCGCATGAAGCCGTGGGACGCCAGACGTGACGGGAAACAAGAAAGGGAAGCTTGGGGAGGCGCGCCCCCCAAGCCCCTCGGTCTTCTGGTTTGTCCGAACGGCGTTAAGGGGTTTGTGGCAGGGGTTTCTTTAAAATGACCAGCGACGCGGTGGTCACCAAGGTGCCGGCGAGGATGGCCAGGGCATACTGGGCCAAGTTGCCGACCGCATTGGGAATCGCCAAAACGAAGATACCGCCGTGGGGAGCCATCAAGGTACAGCCAAGGGCCATGGACAGCGCACCGGTCACCGCCGAGCCCAGGATGAGCGACGGGATCACCCGGGCGGGGTCTTTGGCGGCGAAGGGGATAGCCCCTTCGGTGATAAACGACAGCCCCAGCATGGCCGCAGCCTTGCCGGCTTCGCGCTCGTCGGGCGTGAAGCGGTTGCGGGCGATCAGGGTGGCGAGGGCAAGGCCCAGCGGCGGGGTCATGCCAGCGGCCATCACGGCGGCCATGGGGGCGGTGGTGCCGGTGGTCAACAGGCTGACGCCAAAGGCATAGGCCGCCTTGTTGACCGGCCCGCCCATGTCCACGGCCATCATGCCGCCCAGCAACAAGCCGAGCATCACGGCGTTGGTGGTGCCAAGGCCGGAGAGAAAGCCGGTCAGACTGGTCATGAGATAAGCAACAGGGGTGCCGATGACGTAGACCATGCCCAAACCGACCACCAAGGTGGACAGCAAGGGAATGATCAACACCGGCTTGAGCGTCTCCAGAGCGGCCGGCAGGGTGATCTTGTCACGCAGCCAGCGCGCGACATAGCCGGCCAGGAAACCGGCGACGATCCCCCCCAAAAAGCCCGCGTTGAGATTGACAGCCAGCATGCCGCCAATCAGCCCCGGGGCCAAGCCCGGACGGTCGGCGATGGAGTAGGCGATAAAGCCGGCCAGCACCGGGACCATAATCTTGAAGGCCGCCCCGCCGCCAATGCTCATCAAGGCCGCCGCCAACGTGCCCTCTTGCTCGAAGGCCTTGATCCCGAACACAAAGGACAAGGCAATCAGCAAGCCCCCCGCCACCACGATGGGCAGCATGTAGGACACGCCCGTCAGTAGATGCTTGTAGGGACCGCTGCGCGCCGCATGGGAGGCCTTCGCCGCCTGGACCGCCTCGCGGTAGGCCGGTTTGGCGGCCCCAAGAACCGTGGCCTCGGCCATGGCTCGGGACAGGACGTCCTGGGGATGCTTCACCGCCTCCCCCACCGCCGCCTTGTAGACCCGGCGCCCCTGAAAGCGTGTGTCGTCCACGTGGGTATCGGCGGCAATGATCACGAGGTCGGCGCTGGCAATGTCCGCCTCGCTTAACGGGGTTTTGGCCCCCACCGACCCTTGCGTTTCGACGTGGAGGGTGTGACCGGCGGCGGCCGCCGCTTTCTTGAGGGCATCGGCGGCCATGAAGGTGTGGGCGATGCCGGTGGGACAAGCGGTCACGGCGACGATGGTCAAGCCTTGCTGCACCAAAGCGGGAGCGGCAACATCCTCCCAGGCCGCCCCCAACAAACGAGCCAAAACAAGTTCGGGATGACGGATGGCCTCGCTGGTCGAACACATCCCCATCCGCTTGCCGGCAAAGCGGCTTTCATCCACCCGAATATCCGCCGCGATCAGAACGACCTCGGCTTTGGCAATCTCGGCCTCACTCAAAGGATGCTCAATGCCCTGGGCACTCTGGCGCTCGACACGCACGGTGTGGCCTCGCCGCCGCGCCGTCGCTTCCAGCGCCTCGGCGGCCAGATGGGTGTGGGCAATTCCCGTGGGACAGGCCGTCACGGCAACGATGAATGTCATGGTTTCCTCCGGGACTGGACTAGCAAACCAGGAAGGAGGGGTCTGGGGAGGCCCGCCTCCCCAGCCTTCTCTCTTTTTTCTAAACCTCTCAGGACAGGCCGCCCCTTACACCGCAAGCACGCCAACGCTCACCTGCGCGGCCAAGGCCTCGATCCGCGCCAGAGCCGGCAGGCGCGGACCAATTTCGCCCAAGGCCCCCAGGGAAAACCCGGTCGCCAAGCGCGCCGCTGCTTCCCCCCCCATCCCCAGACCTTGGGCATGAACAAAGCCGGCGACCATGGCATCCCCGGCGCCCACGGTGCTGACCACGGCAACCGACGGGGGCTCGACCAGAAACACGCCCTCCGGGTCACACACCACCGCGCCTTCGGCCCCCATCGAGACCACCACCCGCCCCACTCCCCGCGCGCGCAACCGCTGGGCAGCGGCCGCCACGGCCTGAGCCGTGGGCAGAGGCACCCCCAGCAACTCTTCCAGTTCGGCACGGTTGGGCTTGATGAGGTCGGGACCAGCGTCGAGGGCGGCGGCCAGGGCAGCGCCGCTGGCATCCAGCACCACCAGGGCTCCGCGATGATGCCCCCAGGCGGTCAACTCGGCGTAGGTGGTCTCAGGCAGCCCCCGGGGCAAGCTGCCCGAGAGAACCAGGATTTCCAGACCCGAGGCCCTCTCCTCCAAGCGGGCCTTGACGGCGTCCAGGGCATCGGGGCCCACGCTGAGGCCGGGATAGTTCAGGTCAGTGACCGCGCCGCTTAGGGTGTCGATGATCTTGAGATTGGTGCGGGTCGCCCCGGGCACCCGAACGCAGGCATCCGTGATCCCGGCGGCGGCGAAATGGCGGGCAAAAAGCGCGGCGTTGGCGTCGCCAAGAAGGCCGGTCAGCACCACCTCATGGCCGACATGGGCGAGGAAGGAGGCCACATTGACTCCCTTGCCCCCCGCATCGTCCCGACTGGACACAACCCGGTTGACAGCCTCCAGACGAAAATCGGCCACCTGCACCGTCTGATCGACCGCGGCGTTCAGGGAGACGACGACAAGGCGAGACATGACACTCTCCTTCAGACCAGGGCCCGCACGGCGGCGGCATCAAGACAGGCCAGGGCACGCTGGGCCAAAGCCCGGTTGTCGGCCAGGGCCTGGGTGCGGATCTGCGCCTTCACGGCGGCAATACTGGGAATGGAAACACTGAGTTCGCGCACCCCCAGGCCGGTCAGCACGCTCACCCCCAGGGGATCGCCGGCAATGCCGCCACAGGCCCCAACCCAAATGCCGGCCGCGTCGGCCGCACGCACAGTCTGGTCGATCAGACGCAAAACCGCCGGGTGCAGGCCGTCGGCCTTGCGTGCCAAGGTCGGATGCATGCGGTCCATGGCCAGGGTGTATTGGGTCAGGTCATTGGTGCCGATGGAAAAGAAGTCCACCCGGCGCGCCAGTTCGGGAGCCATTGCCACGGCCGAGGGCACCTCGATCATGATGCCAATCTCGACAGGCGCGGCCCCCAGCTCCTGGCGCACGCTCTCGGCCAGGGCACGGGCCGCCTCCAACTCCTCGACCAGGGCAATCATGGGAAACATAAGGCGCACCGGCCCCTGCGACGCGGCGCGATAAATGGCGCGCAACTGGGTGCGAAACACGTCCTCATGGGCGAGACAAAACCGGATGCCCCGCTCGCCCAGGAAGGGGTTAGCCTCGGCCGGCTGGCTGAGATAGGGAATGGTCTTGTCGCCGCCAACATCCAAGGTGCGGATGATCAGGGGAAGACCGTTGAGGGCCTGGACCATGCCGCCGTAGATGGCCACCTGCTCGTCCTCGCTCGGAGCGGCATCGCGATTGACGAACAGGAATTCGGTGCGCAATAGGCCAACCCCCTCGCCCCCGGCGGCCACGGCGCGGGCCGCCTCGTCGCCATCGCTGATGTTGGCCACCACCTCAATGCGCTGGCCATCGGTGGTCAGGGCCGGCTTGTAACAGTCGCGGCGCTCAAGGGCGCGGCGGGCCTGGACTTCCCGACGCTGCCGCTCGGCCCAGGCGCGATCGGCCCCGGTGGGCTCGACCACCAAAACACCCTGGGCGCCGTCGATCAGCACCGGCTTGCCGGACGCCAACTCCAAAATGGCCTCGCCCATGCCCACCACCGCCGGAATATCCAGCGACCGGGCGAGAATAGCGGTATGCGACGTTGGGCCGCCGCTGGCCGTGCACAGCCCCAGCACCAGGGCCGGGTCGAGGTGCGCGGTATCGGAGGGAGTCAGATCCTCGGCAACCAAAATGCACGGCACGGTGGGCAGGGGGCTTTCGTCTTCAAGGCGATCGGCCAGCAAGCGCAACACACGGCGCCCGACATCGGCCAGATCGACGGCGCGTTGGGCCAAGACAGGATCCTTCATGCCAGCCAGCATTCCGGCCCGCTCGACATAGGTGTGCTCCCAGGCAAAAGCCGCACTGCGGCCCTTGCGGATCATGACCAAGGCGGCATCAATCATTTCCGGGTCTTCCAAGAACTCCTGGTGAGCCCGGAAGATCCCGGCGCGGGCGGCCCCGGTTTTTTTCCAAACGTCGGTATACAAGTCGTTGAGCTGGCGGCGCGCCGTGGCAAGGGCCCGGTCAAGCTTCTCAAGCTCCAGGGCCGGGTCGCGGGCGGTGGCGGCATAAACCAGACGCTCGCGGGCAAAGCGAAACACCGGCCCCAGGGCGCAGCCGGGCGACGCCGCCACACCCGAAAACACCCGCCCCTCGTAGGCCACGGCGCTGACAACGCCGGCCGGGGTCGCGACGGCCTCGGGCTCGTCATCAAGACCGCTTGCGAAGGCGTCTTGCACGGCCGTCAGGGCCTGCTGGGCATCGGGGCCCTCGGCCGATACCCGCAAGACGGCCCCAGGGCCGGCCCCCAGGCGCAGCAGGCCCCCCAGACTGCGGGCGTCGGCCACCTTGTCGCCGTGGCGCACACGGACCTGGGCCTGGAACCGCTTGGCCACGCCGACCAGCGCGGTGGCAGGACGGGCGTGCAGGCCATGGGCCCCGGGNACCGTGATGTCGAAGCCCTGGGCGAGATCTTCGGGGGCGGGGGTGACGGCAGAAACCGACGCTTGCGGCCGCTCACCGGTCAAGCGGGCCACGATGTCGTTGGGGTCGGGGGTGGTGGCCAGTCGAAGGGCCTCGGCCGGGTCGCCCAGAACATCAGTCAGGGCCGACAAGATCGCTAAATGCTCGTCGTTGGACGCGGCAATCCCCACCACGAGGTGAACCCGCTCGCCCGCCCCCCAGTCCACACCCTCGGGCACCTGAAGGACGGCCAGCGCCGTTGCATGAATCAGCGCGCGGTCGCGGGGCAGGCCATGGGGAATGGCGATGCCGTTGCCCAGGAAGGTATTGGCCACCTTTTCGCGGCCCAGCATGCTCTGGGCGTAACGGGGATCAACTTTTCCCGCAGCGACCAGCAACGCGACAACGGCCTCGATCGCCTCAGCCTTGGTGGCGGCGCAAGCACCGGTCTTGACCAGTGCGGGGGTCAGCAAAGCCATGGTTTCCTCCCGGTCGTGTTCGTGTCAGGCTCGGACGAGGTCTCCAGGAAACACCGGCTCCATGAACCGATGATGTCACGGGTTGGACGAGCGTTTGTAATATTTGTAATGATCTTCCAGGTCGCGCTGGCTTCCGGTGGGGCAGCCTCGACGCTGCATGTTTTGACCCGCGACGGCGAGCCTGTGGCCTCCCCGACCCGGCGCCACGCGGCGAGTTTCACAACCCGGACAGGCATTGCCGTCACGGTTGAACAACGCCCCTTCGACGATCTTTACGACGCGATCATGATCGGCTTCGTCACCAACACACTGCGCGCCGATGTTCTTGTGATTCCATCGGGATGGCTGCCGGACTTCGCCCCCTATCTCAGCCCGCTCCCGGCCTCCTTGAGGGCCAGTGACACCGTCACCGGGATCCACCCGGCCTATCGCGGCCTCATGCGCTGGGAGGACCGTTGGCTGGCCCTGGGGCTGGATGGCGACATGATGATCGGAGTCTATCGCCGCGACCTGTTCGAGGATCCAAAGACGCAAGCCGCGTTCCAGGCACGCCACGGCCACCCTCTGGCCCCGCCCACGACGTGGGACGAGTATCTGGAGATCGCCCGCTTTTTTCAGGGACGCCCGGGCCCGGAGGGCCGCCCCCTGGCTGGCACCTTGGAGGCCTTCGCCCCTGGAGGGCAACGTGTGTGGAGTCTGTTTGCCCACGCGGCGGCCTTTCTGCCCGAAGGACTTTTTTTCGATCCTCTCACCCTGACCCCGGCCCTGACCACCCCGGGGTGGCATCAGGCCCTGGAGGACGCCAAAGCGGCCCGCGCGGCGGGACCCGCGGACGCCGACCACATCACCAGCCATGACGTGCGCACCCGGTTCGCCCAGGGCGAGGCGGCCATGGCCCTGGACTGGAGCGATATCGGCGTCCTGGCCACCGACCCCCAGACCTCACGGATCCATGGCTCGGTTGGCTTTTTTCCCCTGCCTGGCAGCCGGAGGGTGTGGACCTCCCACGGGTGGCAAGACCTAGCCTCCCCGCGCCGCGTGCCGTTCTTGGGGTTCGGGGGCTGGATTGCCGCAGTCCCGGCCAGCGCCGCAGATCCAGAGGCGGCGTGGGCCTACGTGGCGTGGCTGGGCCGGCCCGAGGCCAGCGCCGCCGACGTGCAAGAGGGACGCTCGGGTTTCAACCCTCACCGCTTCGACCAGTTGGACCCCGCCGCCTCCTGGCCGTCCAGAGACCCGGCCGACGTCCGAGCCCTCCTGAGCCTGCTCAAGGAGGGCCTCGACGCCCCCGAAGTGATCCACGACCTGCGGCTGCCCGGCCTGCGCGCCTACCTTGCGGCTCTCGACCGCGCATATCACCGGGCACTGGAGGGCAGCGCCTCCTCCGAGGATGCCCTCCAAGAAGCCAGCCGGACGTGGGAAGCGTTGAGTGACCGACTGGGGCGAGCCAGTCAACGCACCCACCTTCTTCGGGAAATGTCCTCTTCCCCGTCCGGGAATCCGCCCCCATGACCGCCCGTCCGCGCTTTGGCATTCAAGCCCGTCTGCTCTTGATCCAGGGTTTGGCGGCCCTGGCCGTGATCAGTGCCGGCGCGGTGGCCCTGCTGGCGTTGGACGATATCCAAGACGAGGTGCAAACCCTGACCCAGCGCGACTTGCCGGCAGCAACGGCGGCTCTCGACCTGGCCCGGGTGGTCCAGCGCCTGCAAACGCAAGGGGCCTCCCTGATGGCCGCCGGCACCCCGCAGGACCGGGCGGCGCAGCAACAGCGCATCAAGGCCGATGCCCTTGCCCTGCGCCGCGCTCGCGACCCCCTCCAAGCGCAGCCCGCCCCGCCCGGCGCCGACCAGTTGGACCCCCTGGCGGCAGCGCTCGACACGGTGCTTTGCGAATTAGGCCTCGTCTTGGACCAGGAGGGCGCCCTGGCCAACGCGCTGGATCAGGAACGTCAACGGGTGCTGGCCACCCAGGACCGGTTGCGCCAGATTCTGGGGCCCTCGATCTTGGCGGTGTCTGCGATTACCAACCGCCCCACGCCTGGGGATCTCGCGGTCTACCGCGCCGCCGTCCAGGCCCAGGCCCCGCTGCTCTCGGCCGAGCGCCTGATCGACGCGGCGGTAGCCCAGATTTTGCTGGCGGCCGACGCCGAAACCCCGCAAGCCCTGACCCGCGCCCAGGAGGCCCACGCCCGGGCCTGGGGCGCCCTGCCCGCCCTGGTCGCCACCTTGCCCGCGGGCTTGCGCCCCGGGGTGTTGGAGGCCCTCGGCCGGGACCCCTTGATGTTTCTCTTACGCCGCCAAGCCCTCGACGCCGCCGCCCACCGCCGCGCCCTGGTGCAGCAGACCCAAACCTTGTCCCAAGCCCTCAAGAACCTGGGCGACCGCCTAGCCCTGGAAACGACCGACACCATGGGCAGCGTCACGACGCATTTGGGGGAGACGATCCGCACCAACGCCCTGGCCCTGATGCTGGCCTGCCTCGCGCTGTTGCTGCTGGCAACCGTGGTTTCCTTTTTCGCGGTGGTGCGGCCGGTGGGACGGGGCTTGGCTGGGGTAACCGACGCCATGTCGCGCCTTGCGGCCGGCAACCGCGACGCCCGGGTGCCAGCCCTGGAGCGCGCCGACGAAATCGGCGATCTCGCCCGGGCGTTCCAGGTCTTCAAGGACCAAGTATTTCGCCTGGAGGTCATGGACCGGGAACTGACCGAGAAATCCCACCTGCTGGTCGCCACCTTCGATACCATGAACGACGGCTTTTCGGTGTGCGATGCCGAGGGACGGCTGGTGGCCTGGAATCCGCGTTATCCCGACCTGTATGGCCTGGAGCGGGAAACGCTCAAGGTGGGCCTGCCGCTCGCCGATATCCTGGCAGACCTGGAAACGCGGGGCGCCCAGGCCCGGACCCCCGATGGCCGCCCTCTTGAGATGCCCAGCCTAGCCCAGGGGCGGACCACCGTGAGCCGGCGCTGCGAACTGCACTTAGCAAGCGGTGCCGTGGTCGAGTTGCGGTCCAATCCCATGCCCCGGGGCGGCTTTGTCACCATCCATACCGACGTGACCGAACAACGCGCTACCGAGCGCAGTTTGCGCCAAGCCCAGAAAATGGAGCTGGTCGGCCAGTTGACCGGCGGCATCGCCCACGACTTCAACAACATTCTGACCGTGATCCTGGGCAACCTCGATATCCTGGAACACGCCCTGGACGGCCCCTTGCGCGAGCGCGCCCTCAAGGCCCGGGGCGCGGCGCAGCGGGCGGCCCGGCAAGTGGAGCGGCTGATGGGTTTTGCCCGGCGCCAGACCCTGGTGCCCGAGAGCGTGGCGGTCAACACCCTGGTGGCCGCCGTTCACGAGCTTCTGGGCGAGGGGCTGGGGCCGGGCCTTGTCCTCGACACGGATCTGGCCGCCGATTTGCCCCAGATCTGGGTGGATCCGGGGCAGTTGGAAAACGCCCTGGTCAACTTGATTGTCAACGCGCGCGATGCCCTGGCTCACGGCCCCCAAGGACAGCAGCCCACTGGGACCGAAAGCGGCAGGATCCGACTTGCCACCCGCCCCGACCCCACCGGTGTGGCGCTGATCGTGAGTGACACCGGCCCCGGCATGACCCCAGAGGTCCTGGAACGCGCCTTGGAGCCGTTCTTCACCACCAAGCCCCCGGGGAAGGGCACGGGGTTGGGACTCTGTATGGTCTATGGCTTCGTCACCCAATCCGGGKGGCGCCTGCTCCTGGACAGCCGACCCGGTCAAGGGACCTCCGTCACCTTGCTTCTCCCCGCCGAGGATCTGCCGGACGAGGCCGCCGAAGAGGTCCCCCGTGCCGACCCCGAGGCCCTTGTTCTGGTCGTGGATGATGACCTGGAAGTTTTGGAAATCACGGCAAGACAGTTGCGCGACCTGGGCTATCCCGTGATCGCGGCCCCCGATGGGCCGAGCGCCCTGGCCATCCTCCAGACAACCCCGGAGGTGCGGTTGATGGTCAGCGATCTGGCCATGCCTCCCCCTCTGGATGGCCCGGCCCTGGCCCAGCGGGTGCGGGCGGTGCGCCCCGATGTGGCGATTGTCTTCACCTCGGCCCATCCCGCGGGTCTCGCCCCCCCGGGGGCCGAGGTCCTGGCCAAGCCGGTTGCACCGGCCCGCTTGGCCCGGGCCCTGGCGCAAGCCCTGACGCCTTAGGGCACGGTGGGCCGTCGCAACAAAGAAGGCAGGGGACCCTGCCCCACCCCCTCCAGACACGGGCCTTCAGCCGCGCGTCACCTCCACGTCGAACACATAGCCCACGCCACGCTCGGTTCGAATCAGGGTGGGGGCCTGCGGGTTTGATTCAATTTTGCGACGCAAGCGCAAAATCAGGACATCAATGGTCCGGTCAAACACATCGGCTTCATCGGAGCGGGTGCGTTCCAGAAGCTGGTCGCGGCTCAACACCCGTCGGGGAGACGCGGCAAAAACCTCCAGCAATTGAAATTCGGCACAGGTGAGATGAACCGGCCGGCCATCGGGAGCTTGCAAGGTCCGCGCGCTCAGATCCAAGACCCACCCGGCAAACCGGCGCCGGTCGTGGTCGTCGGCCACAATGGACCGAAGCCCGCCAGAGCGGCGCAAGACAGCCTTAATCCGCGCGATCAACTCACGGGGGTTAAATGGCTTCACCACATAGTCATCGGCCCCGATCTCCAGCCCGACCACCCGGTCGATGTCCGACCCCAGACCGGTCAGCATGATGATGGGGATCTCGGAGCTTGCCCGCAGGCGCTGGGCCAGCGCGAGACCGTCCCCATCGGGCAAGCGAATGTCGAGCAAAATCAAATCAGGGACATGACGCGCGAGAACCTCTTCCAAGGCGCGGACACTCGCGGCCTCGCATACCTCCCATCCCTGGCGGCGCGCTTCAAAGGCCACAAGGTCGCGAATATCGGAATCGTCATCGACAATCAGCACGCAGGTCATGGTGGTTCCGCCGCCCCCCGGGATTCGAGCCTTTTGGGGGTAAGGCATCCCGGGCGATTAGGCAACCCCAGGGGCGTCGCGCCAAATCAATTAAAAATTGAACTTAAAGACACAATACCAACGCTTAACGCCTTTCCCTCAAGGACATAAGGCAACCGGGAAGCACCGAACCCCCTTAAAAGTTGGACCTATGAACACGACGACCACATGGTCGCACATGTTTAAATTTCACTAGGGCCGTGACGTGGGTTCGATTATAAATATACCACTCATTGGATGCTCTCCATCATCGCCACCATGGCATGGTTGGAGGTTGTTTAGGTCAAGGAAGCACTATGATGAAAGTGTGGGCCTCTCTCGCCTTTGGCGTGTTGACGATGGGCTTGGCCGGACCGGCTCTGGCGTTTGACCGCGTTGACGTGGACGCTGTGCGTGACAAGGCGGTTAAAGTGATTGATGAAAAGGGCCTAAAAGACGGAGCGGCTTATCTGGGAGACCCGGCCAACGGTTTCCTCGACCTCAAGGGACCGGGCCTGCACACGTGGGCGGTGACCCGGAAGGGCACCATTGCTTTTGACCACTCCGGTCAAACCCAGCCGGACATGGACATTTCCAATCTCACAACCGTGGACGGACAAAACGTCACCACCAAAACCTTCTCCTATGCCGACAAACCGGAAGGCGGCGGCTACGACGATCAATCCTGGCCGCATCCGGTAACGGGGGCGATGGGAACGGCCTATGTGTCGTGCAAAACGCCCACCACCCAGCGCGATGTGGCGATCTGCGCGATGGCTTGGCCCAATCAGTAAGCGCATTGCGTGTTCGCAGGGGGGGCGGAGCCGGCGGCCTCTGCCCCTGAGGCCCCGGCTGGCAGGAAGCGTCCCATGAGCTTGTTCGAAAGAACGTCCGTCTCGTTCAAAATCTTCCTGGTTCCCGGCCTTTTGATTGTCTTTTTGATCGTTCTCACCCTGACGGCCTTGCGGGGATACCACTCCAATCTGACCGGGGCGGAAAACCTGCGTGACATCGCTCTCAACAAGGTGGCCCTGGCCAACGACCTGACCGCCACGGGCTATCGGATGCAGGGCAACTTGTTCCGACTGACCTCCTTTGGCCTGATGAAGGCGCCGCCCGAGCAGATGGAGCCGATTTTTACCGCCATTGATCAGGATCGAACACGGATCGACACCGCCTTCGCCCGCTTGCAGCAAACAGACATGAGCGATACGGATCGCCTTGATCTGGAGCAGATGGCCCCTTTGTTGCAGCGCTTCAGTCAAAATGCCGGCAACGCCTTAAAGACCGCACGAAGCAACCCTTCGTTCGGGGCGGCGGTGGTTCGGGCTGCCGGGATTGACTTCGATGCCTTCGTGGCCCGGATGGGCCAGTTCAGCCAGCGCCAGCAAGACCTGTTCAACAGCACGGTGGAAGAGGCGGTGGTCGGCGTCAAAACGGCGCAGTTGACCTTTGTTGGCGTGTTCGTGGGCGCGGTGGCGATCGCCTTGCTGGCGACCGTCATCGTGGGGCGTTCCATCTTGGTGCCGGTGCGCTTGGTCACGGACACCATGGGTCGGCTGGCCGATGGCGACTTGACGGCTCAAGTCCCCCCCAGCAGTCGCCGCGATGAACTGGGCGCCATGCTCCGGGCCGTGGCCACCTTCCGCGACAACCTGGAGGACGTGCGCGACCGATTGGCACGCCAAGCCGAAAGCCAAGCCGCGCAGCGGGAAAAGGACCGGGCGGTTTTCGTCTCCGGCTTGGTGGATCGCTTCAACGCCACGGTCGTTAAGTTGATTGGTGACCTTCAGGTCGCGGCCGACGACCTGACCGCTGGCGCAACGCAGATGCAGGCGGCCACGGCCCGCTCGGCTGATGAATCGCGCTCGGTGCTCCTGGCGGCCGAGGATGCCACGGGCAACGTGGCGAGCGTGGCCTCGGCGGTGGAGGAACTGTCGCTGTCCATCGGCGAGATGAGCCAGTCCATCGCACGCAGCGCCGAAATCATTGGCGATATCCGCCAACAAACCCTGAGCGCTGGCGAAACAGTGCGGGGCTTGGCGAGTGTGGCCGTCGAAATCGGCACGATCACCGACATTATCAACAACATCGCCGCTCAAACCAATCTACTGGCCCTCAACGCCACGATTGAGGCAGCGCGGGCGGGCGAGGCCGGCAAGGGCTTTGCCGTCGTGGCAACCGAAGTCAAGAGCCTCGCCACCCAGACCATTTCGGCAACGGCAGAGATTGCCCGGCAGATCGCCGCGATCCAAGGCACCACGGATGATGTGGTGCACGCCATGCAGGCGATCACCGATCGTGTGGAAGAGGTGAACGGCATCGCCACCTCGACGTCGGCCAACATTCAGCAGCAAAGTGCCGTGGCTCTGGAGATCGCCCGGACCACATCGTCGGTCTCGGCGGCAACCGGACAGGTCTCGGGGAGCGTGAAGTCCGTGTCGCATCTTGTTGTTGAGGTTGAGAAAATTGCTGGCAACGTCCTGGATCGCGCTCGCCTTGTCGCCGACGGCTCGGAAGGCCTGAACCAATCGGTTGATCGCCTTGTCCACGACCTGCAAAAGGGGTGAGCGATCCCCCCGCCTTAAAAAACCCCACAGAAAAAAGGTTGGGAAGGCACTCTCACGACCCTCATCACATGGGCACTTTCCCCATCCGAAGAACCAAGCAGGCCCTCTTTGTGTCTTTAAGATGAATTGTTGCATCAAAAGATTATTAGTAGTATTTTAACCGCGTTTCAGGAATTTCCTGATTCTTTCTCCTCTCGGCCGAGGTGGATTTCCCGTTGATGGATGCCTGACTCCCCCTTGGGAGACGGGACAGGAACTCCGCGAGGTCATCATCATGCACAAAGTCGTAGAAGAACTGCGAAGCCTGATTGCCGAAAACAATTGGGAAGATAAGTTTGATGTCGCGATTCGTAAAGCGGGAAGCTACAACATCCCCCAATTGCGCCACATCAAAACTCTGGAAGATTACTTGACCTGGATGGACAATCTTCTCCAGTGGCAGCCGATTGAAAACTATCTTGGGCGAGAAATTTACAATAGAATCTGTGAATTTTACTTCATCCTGAATCAGGAACCGGTGCGCGGTTTGCAAAACAGAGTGATCCCGGCGCAACAATCGGCCCCCCTGACCCCGCTCTCGCAGTGGATTGTGGCCTTTGCCGATGCCTGGGGTGAGTACCTGGACACCCCAGAGTCCATTAGCGATGCGTCGATCCTGACGTTTTACGCCTCGCCGCCGTTCAACATGGACGAGTATATGCCGCCCCCCAGCGGCTACCGCACCTTCAACCAGATGTTCGCCCGCCATGTGAAGCCGGGCATGCGCCCGATTGCCGCCATTGGCGACCCCAAGGTGATCACCGCAGCGGCGGATTCCACCTTGGTCGGCTGGTGGCAGATCAACGAACACTCCAAGATCCGGGTCAAGGCGCTGGAGTGGTCGATCATGGAACTCCTGGACGGCAGCCCCTACAAGGAGCGGTTCAAGGGCGGGGTGTTCATGCACAGCTTCCTCAACACCACCGACTACCACCGGCTGCACGTGCCGGTACCGGGAACGGTTCTGGAATCCAGGGTGGTGCTGGGGCAGGCCTATCTCGACGTCCAGGCCGTCCCCATCACGGGAAACACCGCCGGAGAATTCCGGGTTGCGGCCGTGCGCACGTTTGACGCGCAGGACGGAACCGGCTACCAGTTTGCCCAAGCGCGCGGTCTTCTGGTGATGGACAGCCCGATCGGGCTGGTGGCGGTCCTGCCCATTGGCATGGCGCAGGTGTCGTCGGTGGTCATGACAGCGGAAGTCGGCCGCACCTTGCACAAGGGCGAAGAGTTCTCTTACTTCCAGTTCGGCGGCTCGGACCACGTTATTTTGTTCGAGGCCAAAAGCAACGTCACCATCGTGGCCCAACCCAACGTTCATTACAACATGGGCCAAACCATCGCCCTCGCCTATCCTTCCCTTTAACAGCGAATCCTTTAATCATCAGAGGGGTCTGGGGAGGCAAGCCTCCCCGGCCTTTCTTTTTTGTGCGGAAATCCCCACCTCCCCCTTGTCGAAACGATTGCAGTTTCCACCTCATCCGGCATACTTGTTCCTCTTTTGAAACAAGGCTGGTCGCCGCCCCCGTTCGTTTCGGCCCATGACCTAACCCGTTGTCTTTCAAAGAAAAACAATAATGATACACCATGACTCTCGGGAGGGAGCAACGCTGTGAGCGTCGGAGTATCTTTGAAACTTGAAGGCAAAATCATCGCCTGCGCAACCCTGGCCGTTGTGCTCTGCGCCATGGCCATCACGGGCGTGACCTTATGGCTCTCGCGCCATGCAGCGGAACGCACGGCGATGGTATTGGTCAACGAGATTGCCGAAAATCAGGGAGGACGGATCCGCCTCGACCTCTCGTCCGCCCTGGAGCGGGCCCGCGCCATCGCCACCGTGACCCAGGCGGAAATGGCCGAACCGGACCCACGCCGCGCGGTGGTGAACCGGGTCATTCAGCAGATCGCGGATCAGAACCGACACTACGCCGGCACGTGGCTGGACATGGCCCCCAACGCCTTCGATGGCCGTGACGCCGCGTTTGCCACCCGCTCGGGCCCCGAGATCCTGGGCCTGCCGGAAAACGGCCGCATGAGCCTGCTGTGGCTGCCCGAGGGCGACCGGGTCAGCGCGGACGACAGCGCGGGCATTGAGTTCGAGGAGGTCAAGGAAAAGGAATACTACAAGGCGGCCGCCTCCACCCGCTCCGACGTGGTGACCGAACCCTACCTTGATGATCAAACCCGCCTGCTGATGGCCAGCGCGGCGGTGCCGGTGTTGCGCGACGCCCAGGTGGTCGGCGTGGCCGGCATCGACTTTTCCCTGAGCGGCCTGACCGACATGGTGGCGGCCCAGCACCCGTTGGGGGCCGGGTATCTGGCGGTGATCTCGGCGGGCGGGTTGTATGTGGCCCACCCGCAGGCCGACAAACTCGCCAAGCCGGCCGACGATCTTCCCGACGATGTGCGCCGCGCCGCCATGCAGGGCCAAACCTACGGGCGCATGATGGCCCTCGACGGCAAGGACCATTATGTCCACCTGTTTCCCATGCGCTTTGGCACCTCCAACCGGCCGTGGGCGGTGTTGGTGGTGGTGCCACGAGCCGCGATCATGGCCGAGGCCAACCGCCTGACCGAAATCACCCTGGCAATCGGCTTGGTCGGGGTTTTTCTGGCCAGCCTCGGCGCCTTGGTGGTGGGGCGCGGCATTGCCAAGCCGGTGAAGGGCATGACCGTGTCGATGAGCGCGCTGGCCGGGGGCGATACCAGCATCACCATCCCGGCCATGGCCCAGCAAGACGAAGTGGGCGAGATGGCGCGGGCCGTCGATGTATTCAAACAAGCCATGATCCGCACCCAGGCCCTCGACGAAGCCCAGCGCCGCGACTGGGCGCAAAAGGAAGCGCGGGCCCGCGCCCTGGAAGCCCTGCAACACGAGTTCGAGCACCAGGGTGGCACCCTGATCGCCGCCCTCGAAAGCGCTGCCACCGACCTGGAGCGAACCGCGCGCGGCCTGCACGGCATTGCCGACCAGACCACCCAGCAATCAGTGGCGGTGGCGGCCTCGGCCGAGCAGTCCACCGGCAACGTCGAGACGGTGGCGGCGGCCACGGCTGAACTCAGCATGTCGATTGAAGAGATCCGCGCCCAGGCAGCGCAAGCCACCGAGGTGGCCCAAGCGGCTCTCCACGACGCGCGACGCACCGATGCCACTGTCGATGCCCTGGCCGGCAGCGCCCAGCGTATCGGCGACGTGGTGAGCATGATCCGCACCATCGCCGAGCAAACCAACCTGCTGGCGCTCAACGCGACCATCGAGGCGGCACGAGCCGGCGAGGCGGGCAAGGGCTTCTCCGTGGTCGCCGGCGAGGTCAAGTCCTTGGCCAACCAGACGGCCCGCGCCACCGAGGAAATCGTCGGCCAAATCGAGGAAATCCGCGCCATCGCCGCCCGCTCGGTGCAGTCGATCCAGGAGATTGGCAGGACCATCGAAGGCATGCACGCCATCGCCGCCGCCATCGCCGCCTCGGTCGAGCAACAACGCTGCGCCACTCAGGAGATCTCCCTCAACATCCACCAAGCCGCCGACGGCGCCCGCGAGACAGCCAGCCGAGCCGGCGAGATCCGCGAGGGGGCGGGCGCGACCGAAGGAGCGGCAAGCACCGTTCTCGCGGCGGCCGGGCAGGTAGCGCGGCAGTCGCGCGATCTGAATGTGCAGATGCAGCAGTTTTTACGCGGGGTTCGGGAGACGTAAGGCTAAGAAAAAAGAGGAAAAGGCCGGGGAGGCGCGGCCTCCCCAGACCCCTCGGGGCGGAAAGAATGCTGAGAGGATCTTTTAAAACTTTATTCTAGAACATAATTACGCCACCTAATGCGCCTTGACATGCCGATTTAAACCGACATCCTGGGGTGGAATGACACCCCCAGGAGATCGCGCCCATGTATCGACTGCTTGCTCTCGCCACCGGACTGTTCCTGCCCTCCCTGGCCTTTGCGGTTGGGGAAGAGGCGATGGCGACGCGGTTTGGCAACACGGTGGTGGTTCAGGACACCCTGGCCACGTCGCGCCTATGGTTTCAACCGGACCACACTTTTCGGGGGTCGAATTGGCTGATGGATGTTGGTGGCACGTGGTCGGTCAAGGAGGGGACGATTTGTCTGCATTTCGATGAGACGCCGCCGTTTCGCTCCAACCCTGAATGCGGCCGGTTGACGGCGCGGCAGGTGGGGGACACGTGGGAGGAGGAGGGGCGGACGTATCAGCTTTTGGAGGGGGTTCAGAAGTGACAGGAAGGAAAGGCTGGGGAGGCGGGCCTCCCCAGACCCCTCAAAACGTTAGCTGCCCTGAAGGTCGAAGCGCAGCACGGCGCCGTTGATGCAATAGCGCAGGCCGGTGGGGGCGGGGCCGTCGTCGAAGACGTGGCCGAGATGACCGTCGCAGGCGGCGCAATGGACCTCGGTGCGCACCATCATCAAGGTATGGTCGCTGGAGGTAGCGACGGCCTCGGGGTTGGCGGGACGGGTGAAGCTGGGCCAGCCGGAGCCGCTATCGTATTTGTCGTCCGAGCGAAACAAGGTGGCGCCGCACCCGGCACAAGAATAGGTGCCCGGGCGTTTTTCGTCATTCAACGGGCTGGTGAAGGCCCGCTCGGTGCCGTGGTGATGGAGGATTTCCACCTGTTCGGGGGAGAGGGTGCCGCACGACGCCCGGTTCCCCCCGCCGCATCCACAGTTGCTCATCAATGAAAACCCCGTGATAGTCAGGGATATCGCGCAAAAGACGAAAGTCCCTGATGATTCTTCCCGACAAACGCGTCGGTTTTTTTGATGTGGGGAGAAATGGGGGGCTCTCCAAGGGGCGAGGCTTGCATGCCATCTGGTCAGGGCGGCCGGGCAAGATTATGAATTCGCCATCCGCCGGAGCGCCTGCCGCGCCGGTGCCCGTTTTCCCCGCACCAGAGTCGTCGCATGGACCTTGCCTCCTCCCCTCCGCGCTTGCAGTTGCAAGGCATCGTGAAACGCTACGCTGGTCTTGTGGCCAACGACCACGTCAGTTTGGCGCTGGCCCCGGGGGAGATCCACGCCCTGCTGGGCGAGAACGGGGCGGGCAAGAGCACTCTGGTGAAGATCATCTATGGCGTGGTGCGTGCCGACGCCGGCACCGTGCTGTGGGAGGGCCAACCGGTGCGTATTGCCTCGCCGGCCCAGGCGCGGGCCCTGGGCATTGGCATGGTCTTCCAGCACTTTTCCCTGTTCGAGTCCATGACGGTCACCGAGAACGTCCAACTAGCGCTGGACGGCGAGCGCGACCCGGTGGGGCTGGCGCGCCGGGTGGCGGAGGTGGGCGAGCGCTACGGCTTGGCCCTGGATCCTCAGGCGCGGATTTGTGACCTGTCGGTCGGCGAGCGCCAGCGGGTGGAAATCGTGCGCTGCCTGCTCCAGGAGCCCCGGCTGTTGATTATGGACGAGCCGACCAGCGTACTGACCCCGCTGGAGGCCGATGCCTTGTTCGTCACCTTGCGGCGCCTCGCCGAGGAGGGGGTGACGATTCTCTACATCTCGCACAAGCTCGACGAAATCCGCGCCTTATGCCACCGAGCGACGGTGCTGCGGGCCGGCCGGGTGGTGGACACCTGCGACCCCCGGGACAAGTCGGCCCGTGAGCTGGCGCGGATGATGATTGGCGAGGACGTGGGCCTGCCCGAGCGCCGCGACCCCACCGCCCTGCCCGCCGCCCGCGCCGGGCATCCCGCCTGCCTGGAGATTGATCACCTGTCGCTGGCCGCCGATTCGCCGTTTGGAGTTCCCCTTGAGGACGTGAATTTGCGGGTCTATCCGGGCGAAATTGTGGGCATTGCCGGGGTGGCGGGCAACGGTCAGGCCACCTTGCTGGCGGCGCTGTCCGGCGAGCGGCCGGCGGCGCGTCCCGAGGCGTTGCAGGTCGCCGGCACCCCAGTCGGCCACCTGGGCCCGGCGGCGCGGCGCGACTTGGGGCTGGCCGTGGTGCCCGAGGAACGCTTGGGCCGGGGCGCGGTGCCTGAGTTGTCGCTGGCCGAGAATGCCTTGCTGTCGAGCTATCGCGCCGGAGCCCTGGTGCGCCGGGGTGTGATCGACCGCCGCCGGACCCACGGGCTGGCACGCACCATCATCGAGCATTTCGGGGTGCGGGCTGGAGGGTCGCGGGCTTCGGCAGGCAGCCTGTCGGGGGGCAACCTTCAAAAATTCATCATTGGCCGCGAGCTGATGCAAAAGCCGCGTCTTCTGGTCGCCAGTCAGCCGACCTGGGGCGTGGATGCCGGCGCGGCGGCGGCCATTCACCGTGCGCTGCTCGACCTGCGGGACACGGGGGCGGGCTTGTTGATCATTAGCCAGGATCTCGACGAGTTGTTTGCCATTGCCGACCGCATTGCCGTCCTGTGCGCCGGGCGCCTGTCGCCGACGCGTCCGTGCCACGAGGTCAGCCTGGAACAGGTGGGCCTGATGATGGGCGGCCTGTTTGACCCGCCCCCGCCCCTCGCCCCCGCTCAGGAGGCCCTGTCGTGATTCGCCTGCCCCACCTTGAAGCCCGGCCCGAGCCCTCGCCCGTGTGGGTATGGGCGGCACCGCTGGCCGCCGTGGCCCTGACCTTTCTTGTGGGCGGGCTGCTGTTCAGCCTGCTGGGCAAGGATCCGGTGGCAGCGCTGTCGGCCTTTTTCCTGACGCCCCTTAGCAGCGTTTACAGCCTCACCGAATTGGGGGTGAAGGCGGCGCCGCTGGCCCTGATCGCCGCTGGCCTCGCCGTCGGCTTTCGCGGCGGGGTGTGGAACATCGGCGCCGAGGGCCAGTTGACCCTGGGCGCCATCACCGGCGGCGGCGTCGCCCTGGCCCTGGGCCACAGTGACAGCATTTTTGTGTTGCCGGCGGTGATCGTCGCCGGGATCGTGGGGGGCATGGCCTGGGCCGCCCTCCCCGCCCTGCTGCGCACCCGCTTTCATGCCAGCGAAATTTTGACCAGTCTGATGCTCACCTACGTGGCCCAGTTGCTCTTGAGCTGGCTGGTGCATGGCCCCTGGCGCGACCCGAGCGGCTTCAACTTTCCGCAAACAGCCATGTTTAGCGCCTCGGCCACCTTTCCTCTGCTGATCGAGGGTACCCGGTTGCACCTGGGGGTTGGGGTGGCGGTGCTGGTGGTGGGGGCCGTATGGCTGCTGCTGGGACGGGGCTTTCTCGGCTTTCAAATCAAGGTCATGGGTCTGGCGCCGCGCGCCGGGGCCTATGCCGGCTTTCGCCAAAACCGCCTGATCTGGTTTGCCTTGCTGCTCTCGGGCGGCTTGGCGGGGTTTGCCGGATTGGCCGAGGTGGCGGGCCCAATCGGTCAGTTGACCCCCAGCATCTCGCCCGGCTACGGCTTCACGGCGATCATCGTGGCCTTTTTGGGCCGGCTGCACCCAGTCGGCATCCTGGTCGCCGCCCTGTTCATGGCGCTCACCTACCTGGGCGGCGAGACCGTCCAACTGATGATGGGCCTGCCGCTGGCCGTCACCGGGGTCTTCCAAGGCCTGATCTTGTTTTTCCTGCTGGCCGCCGACGTTTTGATCAAATACCGGGTGCGCTTTCGTGCCCGTCTGCCCGAGGACGCCTGAGATGGATGCCGATACCCTGAGCGCCGTGGTCAGTGCCATGGCCCGCGCCGCCACGCCGCTGGCTTTGGCCGCCCTGGGCGAACTGGTCACGGAAAAGGCCGGCGTGCTCAATCTGGGGGTCGAGGGCATGATGCTGATGGGCGCGGTCAGTGCCTTCGGGGTCACGGTGGCCACCGGCAATCCGGTGCTGGGGATCCTGGCGGCGATGGCGGCCGGGATGCTCATGGCCTTGTTGTTTGGGGTGCTGACCTTGAGTCTCAGGACCAATCAGGTAGCCACCGGCTTGGCCCTGACCTTGTTTGGCATTGGGCTCTCGGCGTTTGTCGGGCGGAGCTTTGTTGGCACGCCCCTGACCGCCCTGCCCGGCCTCTCCGTGCCCGGATTGAGTGACCTGCCCGTCATTGGCCCGGTGCTCTTTGGCCAAGATCCGCTGGTCTACGTCTCGGTGACGGTGATCGCCTTGGTGGCCTGGGGCTTGTCGCGCACCCGCACCGGCCTGATCGTGCGCGCCGTGGGCGAAAATCACGATGCCGCCCATGTGCTGGGCCACTCGGTGCTGGGGATCCGCTATGGCGCGGTGCTGTTTGGCGGGGTGCTGGGCGGACTGGCGGGGGCTTACCTGTCGCTGGTCTATACCCCGATGTGGGTGGAAAACATGACGGCTGGGCGCGGCTGGATCGCCCTGGCGTTGGTGGTCTTTGCCACCTGGAAGCCCTGGCGGGTGCTGGCCGGAGCGTGGCTGTTTGGCGGGGTGACCATCCTTCAACTCCACGCGCAGGGCCTGGGGGTCCAGGTTCCCAGCCAAATCATGTCAATGTTGCCGTATCTTGCCACCATCCTTGTCCTGGTCCTGATCTCGCGGGACGCGACCCGGGTCCGGCTCAACGCGCCGGCCTGCCTGGGCAAGGAGTTTTATCCCGACCGGTAAGCGTCGCGCCCGGTCCAGAGGAAAGGGAGACACCCCTTTGAAAAAGAATATCGTCCGGTTGGTCGCTGCGGCGGCGGTGGCTGTGGGGCTCACCGCCCCGGTCGAGGCCGCCGACCCGTTGAAGGTGGGCTTTGTGTACGTTGGCCCGGTCAGTGACCACGGCTGGTCCTACCAGCACGACCAGGGCCGCAAGGCGGTTGAGGAAGCCTTTGGTAGCCGCGTTCAAACGGCGTTCGTTGAGAACGTCCAAGAAGGCGCCGATGCCGAGCGCGTCATCCGCCAGTTCGCCGCCAATGGCTTCGACCTGATCTTCACCACGTCGTTCGGGTTCATGAACCCAACCTTGAAGGTGGCGCAGCAGTTCCCCAAGGTGAAGTTCGAGCACGCCACCGGCTACAAGCGCGCCGACAACGTGGCGACCTACGCCGCGCGGTTTTATGAGGGCCGTTATGTCATCGGCGTGATGGCCGGCCTGCTGACCAAGTCCAAGACCATTGGCTATATCGGCTCCTTCCCGATTCCCGAGGTGGTGAGCGGCATCAACGCGTTCACCCAAGGTCTGCGCAGCGTCAACCCGGACGCCGAAGTCAAGGTGATCTGGGTCAACTCCTGGTACGATCCGCCGCGCGAGCGCGAAGCCGCCGAGACCCTGGTCGCCCAGGGCGCCGACGTGCTGACCCAGCACACCGACAGCCCGGCCCCGGTCCAGGTGGCCGAGGAAAAGGGCATCGTTGCCTTTGGTCAAGCCACCGAGATGTCGCGCTTCGCCCCGAAGGCGCACCTGACGGCAATCGTGGACAACTGGCGCGATTACTACAAGGCGCGCGTCCAGGCGGTTCTGGACGGCACCTGGAAGTCTGAAGACACCTGGGGCGGCCTTGCCACCGACATGGTGCACATGAGCCCCTACAACCCCTCCCTGACCCCCGAGATTGTCGAAAAGGCCGAGGCGGCGCGTAAGGCGATCATGGACGGCACACTACACCCCTTCAAGGGCCCCCTGGTTAATCAGGCTGGGGAAGAAGTGTTGCCAGCCGGTCAGGCCCTGGACGACGCCAAGATCCTGTCCATGGACTGGTATGTGAAGGGCGTCCAAGGCGAGTTGCCCAAGTAAGCCCCCGGACCAGAGGGACCTGGGGAGGCCTGCCTCCCCAGCCTTCCCTATTTTTCGCCGTCCTCCGATTCCCCCCTGTCGCCTTGTGCGTGATCTCTTTCCGGGCGTGTTTAAGATCGTATATAAGAACGCCAACGTCGCCGGTCCTCGAGACGGAAAGGCACGCCAGATCATCCTCCAGTCTGAGGGGACTGGAGATCATGCAGGCCGGCCCCCCCGACCGGGACCCCTGGCCTGAAGGGCTCAAGCAAAGAACGTGACGAGAGGGGAAACGGACATGCGTACAATCCTGGTCACTGGCGCCGCGGGCTGTCTGGGCCGGCACGTGAGCACGCATCTCGCGAGCCTGCCCGAGTCTCAGGTGCGCGCGGGCACCCGCGTGGACGGGCGGCCGGCCCCCACGGGCGAGGGCCTGAGCGCCGTCGTGGCCGATGTGAAGGATGCCCGCACCCTGGAAGCGGCGTGCACCGGCGTTGACGCGATTGTCCATTGCGCCGCCGGCGACCGTCAGGTCCTGGTCAACGGAACCCAGGCTGTTCTCAACGCCGCGCGGTCCAAGGGCGTGCGCCGGGTCATTCATCTCTCATGCAGCACTGTTTATGGCTCGGCGAAGGGGGCGGTCAGCGAAGAAACGCCCCTGGTCACCGGCCTGGGCGATGAAGTGGGCGCCGCCGTGCTCAAGGCCGAGGCCGAGGCCCTGTGCCGGGCCGCCGCCGCCGAGGGCCTGTCGGTCGTCATCTTGCGCCCCACCGTGGTCATGGGCCCGGGCAGCCCCTTCTGGGCCGGAACCCTCGCCCAGCGGCTGGCCAACCGGGTGTGGGGAACCATCGGCAAGGTGGGCAACGGCACCTGCTCTCCGATTGATCCGCGCGATGTCGCCACCGCGGTGGCCGCCGCTTTGGACGCCGACGTGGCGCCGGGTACGGCCTTCAATCTGGCCGGCCCTGACACCTTGTCCTGGAATGCCTTTTTCGCGAAATACAACGATGCCCTGGCCCTGCCCGACGTGCGCGAGATCCAGCCGGAGTCGCTGGGCGTGCGCGTGCTCCAGGCCGGCCCGGCCAAACTGATTTCGCGGCACCTGCCCACCTTGAAGTCCAAGAAGGTGGAGAACACCTTGCTGTCCGCCCCGGACTTCGGCGAACTGGACCTCTACCGCCTTGTCGCCACCTACCCCACCGACAAGGCCCAGCGCGCCCTGGGATGGACGGCGGTCCACGGTGTTAAGGACGCCGTGGAGAGCGCCGCCGCCTGGGCCAAGGCGGAAGGGCTGACGCGTCGCACATTTTAGGCATAAGGCCCCGCCGACGCGCTCGGGGGTATCGCTGGCCCCCAGGTGACGTGCCTTCCGACCACGTCGGCGTGTCCTCCTTTTGGACCGTCTTGCCCCTTGGGGCAGGACACCCCACTTTGGTGTTGATGGAAACCGGGAAGGATCCTCCGCATGAACATCGCGTTCGTCGGCTGTGGGTATGTCGCCGACCTTTACAAGCAGACCCTGGGCAGCCACCTCGACCTGCGTCTGTTGGGGGCCTTCGATCTTGACGCAGAGCGGTTGACGGCCTTTGCCACCGCCCATCAGGTGAAGGCCTACGCCACCTTGGACGAGCTTCTGGCCGATCCTGTGCTCGACGTGGTCGTCAATCTGACCCCGTCGCGCTTCCATGCCGACGTGACCCGTACCGTTTTGGAAGCGGGTAAGCACGTCTACTGCGACAAGCTGCTGGCCCTTTCGCTCGACGAAGCCCGCGCCCTGATCGAGTTGGCCCAGTCCAAGGGCCTGCACCTGGGCGTCGGCCCGGCGACCCACCTGTCCGAGGGCGTCCAGACCCTGGCACGCAGCCTCAACAGCGGCAAGATCGGCAAGCCCCTCGCGGTCCATGCCGAAATGGTCACCGGCTTCGCCTGCGCGCCGTGGAAGAGCGTGTCGGGGGCTTCCTGGCCGGTGCCCGAGGACGTGGCGGTCGGCGCCGTTTTGGAAAACGCCGGCACCCAAATCGCCCCGCTGGTGACCCACCACCAGCCGGAAGGGTCCCGGGACGCAGATCGACGGGCCCGCCCACCGGGACAGCCTCGGCATGGACGCCCCCCGACGTGGGCGCGGGGGCCGTCGGTGCGGGCGGGGTGGGAAAAGCGCCCTGGGCGGGGGCTAGGCCCGCAGCGCGGGTCGAGGGTTCGGGAGTCACGGACTTCGGCGCGACGGGCACCGGGACCTTGCCCACGGTGGCGAGAAAGGCGCTGCGATCGACACTGACCAGATCCACCACCAAGCGCCAGCCAAAGCCACCCTGGGGTTCGAGCAGAAAATCCTTATCGACGATGGCGGGCCCGGTGAGGTCGATCACGACGCGCGAGACCCCGGGGTCGCCAGGACCGGTGCGCACCGCGCGCACGGTGCCCAGGGCGGCGGGCGCGCTCGCGCCATCAAACTCCACCTGGGGAAGATCAAGAATCAAGCGCGGCGGGGCGTCGAGGGCAAAGGTCCGCCACGTCACCCGCTCGGAGAGATCGACCACCAGCCGGGTGGTCTTTTCCTGGAGACCGAGACGCAGTCGGGTCGCCCGTGCTTGGGCCCAGCCGGGACGGGCCGCGAACACGCCGACCACGAGACCCGACGCTCCCGCAAGGAGCGCACGGCGGCTCAATCTTGTCAGCCTTCTTTCGGTCATCGCCGTATACCCGATCCTGCCTGGGATACCATCCCCATCCCCGCGCGCCTCTTGTAGGGACCGGCGCCTTTGGTTGCAAGATTCCAACGCAACACACTCTTCCTATCCCATGAATCTGAAAATTTTCTTGCTGCCACGTCACGGGGGCCTCTGCCCTTAAAATATCACCGCCCGCCCCCAAAGGGAAAATAAGATGGTTGTGGTCCGGGCGCCTGGGCAGTATCCTAAGGGCGAGATTCCGTTGATGGGTCTTGTTCGAGACTCCCGGCGGCGCAAGCCGGAGGTGTTGCGAACAGCGGGAAGAGTGGCCTGCCAGCGTCTTTTGCCCATGGCTTTGTCCGAGGGCAGGACAGGACAGGCGTCGAGCCCGGATCCGTCAAGCGGTTTTGACCGACAACAGTTTCCTTTCGGCCGGGTCGCCCGGGCCCAAGGAGTTAAGGCGCCCCGCGCAAGGTGCCCCTGCATCAAGGATGCGATGGAGCAGATGGTGAGGAATAGACCCGCAGAGGCTTGGAGGGACGCGTTTGTTCTTTCCCAGGCGCCATGCGCGGGTTCTTTGTTCTCTCCCGGTCATGCCCCGTGTCTTTCCCTTCCACATCGCCAGAGCGTGCCTTTGTCCCCGCCCGGGAGGAAGGCCGTCGCGCCCCGAGGGGGGACGCGAGGACCGTGGAAGAGAGGGGAACCCCAGGCGCCTCCCGCCTCCTGCCCGCCCCAGACCCGCCGATCCCGACAGATCGACCGCCCGGCACGCCCGGATCCGGTCCCGCGGAGACGGCTTCCTAATGACCAAACGTATGTTGATCGATGCCAACCACCCCGAGGAAACGCGGGTGGTTGTCTTGGATGGGACTCGACTCGATGAATTCGATGTCGAGACCTCGACTAAAARGCAGCTAAAAGGCAACATCTACCTCGCTAAAATTGTCAGGGTCGAACCTTCCTTGCAAGCTGCCTTCGTGGATTACGGCGGCAATCGGCATGGCTTTTTGGCCTTTAATGAAATCCACCCCGACTATTACCAAATTCCTCTGGCCGACCGGGAGCGCCTGATCGCTGAACAGGTCGCGCTCGCCGAAAGCGAGGACGACGACGACGAGGACGGCGCCGACGCGGAAGACGGCGACACCGCCGAGAACGGCCTCTCCGGGGAGACCGATGCCAGCAGCGTTGAAGAAGCAACGCCCCAGCGCCGCTCCCGTCCGCGTCCTTCCCGTTCCTACAAGATTCAAGACGTCATCAAGCGCCGACAGATCGTCCTGGTTCAGGTCGTGAAGGAAGAGCGCGGCAACAAGGGCGCGGCGCTGACCACCTATCTGTCGCTGGCTGGCCGCTATTGCGTCTTCATGCCCAACACAACCCGGGGCGGTGGTGTGTCGCGCAAGATCACCAGCGCGGCCGACCGCAAGCGCCTCAAGTCGATCATGAGCGAGCTGACCGGCCCCAAGGGCAGCGCGATCATCTTGCGCACGGCCGGCTCCGAGCGCTCCAAGGCCGAGATCAAGCGCGATCACGATTACCTCCTGCGCACCTGGGAGACCATCCGCCAGACCACCTTAACGTCGCGGGCGCCCTGCCTGATCCACGAGGAAGGCAGCCTGATCAAGCGGGCCATCCGCGACATTTATAGCCGGGACATCGAGGAGGTCCTGGTTGAGGGTGAGGCCGGCTACCGCATGGCCAAGGACTTCATGCGCATGCTGACCCCCTCGCATGCCAAGCGGGTTCAGCCGTACACGGACGCTTCCATGCCGCTGTTCCACCGGTTCCAGGTGGAAAGCCAGATGGACGCCATGCTCCAGCCGATCGCCCAGTTGAAGTCGGGCGGCTACCTCGTCATCAACCAGACCGAAGCTCTGGTGGCCATTGACGTGAACTCGGGGCGCTCGACCCGTGAGCGCAACATTGAGGAAACGGCGTACAAGACCAACTTGGAGGCGGCCGACGAAATCGCCCGGCAACTTCGGTTGCGAGACCTTGCCGGCCTGATCGTCATCGATTTTATCGACATGGACGATCCCAAGTACAACGCCGCCGTCGAGCGCCGCCTCAAGGAAGCGCTGCGCCACGACCGAGCGCGCATCCAGATTGGCCGCATCAGTGCGTTTGGCCTTCTGGAAATGTCGCGCCAGCGCCTGCGGCCCAGTTTGATGGAAACCAGCTTCCAGCCCTGCCCCCATTGCCGGGGCGCCGGGGTGGTGCGCTCGGTGGAATCGACGGCCATCCACATCCTGCGCATCATTGAGGAGGAGGGGGTGCGCCGGCGCTCCTGCGAGGTCACGGTGTTCGTGCCCACCGCCGTGGCATTGTATATCCTGAACTACAAGCGCTCCACGCTGGCGGCGATGGAGCAGCGCCACGACTTTACGGTGCTGCTGCAAGGCGACGACAGCTTGATCATCCCCGATCACCGGATGGAGCGGGTCAAGGCCGAGACGCCGCGCCGCGAGACGCCTGCGCTGGACCTTCCGGCGCCGGTCGAGGAGCCCGAGGACGAGATCCCCGAAGAGGAAGAGGACGACGAGAGCCTGGAGGCCGCCGGCGGCGAGCCCTTGGTCGAGACCGACACCGAGACCGACGCCGACACCGACGAAAACGGCTCGCGCAAGCGCCGGCGGCGGCGGCGGCGGCGGCGGAAGGAACAAGACGGCGAGTCCCTGAGCGCCGAGGCCCCCGTCGTGACCGAAGAGGACACTGACGAGGACGCCGACGAGACCGCCGAGGAAGAGCCGACTGGCCCTGAGGAAACCGCCCCGACGCCGGAAACGGCCGAAGAGGACAGCACGTCGGAGCGGCGGCGCTCTCGGCGGCGGCGGGCTCGGCGGCGCGAGCGGCCGATGCGCGATGACCTGCCGGCGGCGGCCCTGGTGGATCCCGAGATGGCCGACGAAATCATCGGCACCTTGCCGCCCGACCAGGACGAGCCGGAGCGCCCCGCGGAGATCCGCACCATTGTGATCGAAACGGTGGACGCCCAGGCCTCGGCGATCGAGGACAGCGCGCCGCCTCCCCCGGAGGCGCCGCCCTCCCCGCCGCTGGAAGAGCCGGAGCCCTTGCTCCCGAAGGGGCAGGACGCTTTCCTCCCGGAGGGGCAGGACGCTTTCCTCCCGGAGGGGCAGGACGCTTTCCTCCCTGCCGCCCCCGAGGAAGCCCCCCCCGGTGGCAAGCGCACCAACACCCAGCGAACCTGCCTCTACGGCCCCGGCGCTGGATCACCCCTGGGCCGAAGCCGCCCCGGCCCCGGTTCCGGCCGCCGCGCCCGAAGGCCCCCCCCCGCCGCGCCGGGTCGGCTGGTGGTCACGGCTGATGCCCTCGTAACACCTCTAAGGAATCGAGGGGTCTGGGGAGGCCACGCCTCCCCAGCCTTCCTTCTGCCCTGAAGGCCGACGGCCCCTCGATCCCTTCCTTCCCTTTCAGAAAGAAATGCTCTAAACGGGGCGGATCATGGCAGCCACGATCGACACCCCCCGTTTCGCCGCGCCCGCCCCCTTCGCCGGGCATGGCCTGCTTTGCGTGCGCGGTGAGCGCGCCGTGTTCGCGGCCCTGGAGTTTCGCCTGGAGCCCGGAGGCGCCTTGATGCTGGTGGGCCCCAACGGCGCCGGCAAGTCGTCCTTGCTGCGGCTGATGGCACTGTTGCTGCGCCCGACGGCCGGGACGCTGACCTGGGACGGAACCGACGTAGCCGAGGATCCCGAGGCCCACGGCGAGCGCGTCCGCTATGTTGGTCACCTCGACGCCATCAAACCGGTCTTGGACCTGCGGGAAAACGTCGCCTTTTGGGCCCGACTGGCCGGGGCGGGCGAAACCTACCTCGACGAGGCCCTGGCGACCTTCAATCTCAGCCACTTGGCCCACCTGCCCGGCCGCATGCTCTCGGCGGGCCAGAAGCGCCGCACCAATCTGGCCCGGCTGATTGCCGCCCCCGCGCCGTTGTGGCTGCTGGATGAACCAACGACCGCCTTGGACCGGGCCTCGATTGGCCTCCTAGAGGGGGCTCTGGCGCGTCATCGGGCCCAAGGTGGCATGGTCGTGCTCTCGACCCACCAGGATATTGCCCTCCCGGGGGCGGAGATCTTGGCGGTGGATCGTTTTATGCCCGATCTTGAGCGATCCGGCGCTCTGTTTTGGGGAGACGCGCCGTGATGGGGGTTTTTGGAACGGTTCTGGCGCGCGACCTGCGCTTGGCGCTGCGCCAGGGCACCGACAGCTTGATGGTGGTTGCCTTTTTTGTGGTGACGGTGGTGCTGTTCCCCTTTGGCGTGGGGCCGGAAACGGCGGTCTTGGAGCGGATCAGCGCCGGCGTGTTGTGGGTAACGGCGCTTCTTGCGTCCATGCTGTCCCTGGACCGCCTGTTTCAGCAGGAATACGAAGACGGCAGCCTGGACCTGCTGACCCGGGCCCCGGCATCGCTGACGCTCATTGTCACCGCCAAGATCGCCGCCCACTGGCTGACCACCGCCTTGCCCCTGTTGGCTGCGGCCCCCCTGCTGGCGGTGCTCTTGCAAATGCGCCCTGAGGGCTTTGGGCTGATGCTGGCGGCGATGGCGCTGGGCACGCCGACCCTGAGCTTGGTGGGCGCGGTGGGCGCGGCCTTGGTGTTAGGGGCGCGGCGGGGCGGTGTTTTGGTCTCCTTGCTGATTTTGCCCTTGTACGTCCCCGTTCTCATTTTCGGGGTGTCGGCCGTGGATGCGGCCGTGATGGGGTTTGCCTATGGGGCGCAGTTGAAGATCTTGGGGGCCATGTTGCTGGCCGCGCTGGTCTTGTGCCCTCTTGCCACGGCCCTGGCGCTGCGTCAGGCCCTGGAATGAGCGTCCTGGGCGGACTGGAAACCGCCCGGTTCCTTCGCTAAGGTGTAGCGACCCGAAACCGAGATCGCCCCATGCACAAATTTGCCAATCCGACTCGCTTTCTCAAGATCAGTCGCGTGGTCCTGCCGTGGAGCGCCGCCCTGACCGGGCTGTCCTTGCTGGTGGGGCTGGCGTGGTCTTTGGTGTACTCCCCACCGGACTACCAGCAAGGCGAGAGCGTGCGCATCATGTATGTGCACGTTCCCTCGGCCTGGATGGCCCTGTTTGCCTATGTTTTCATGGCGGTGGGCTCGGCGGTGGCCCTAATCTGGAAGCACCCGCTGGCCGATCTGGCGGCGCGGGCGGCGGCGCCGCTGGGCGCGGCCTTCACCTTTTTGTGCCTCGTCTCGGGCGCCCTGTGGGGCAAGCCGATGTGGGGGGCTTGGTGGGTGTGGGACGCGCGCCTGACCTCGATGCTGGTCTTGCTGTTTTTGTACCTGGGCTACATGGCGCTGGCCAACGCCTTTGACGACGTGACGCGCGGCAACCGCGCCGCCGCCATTTTGTGTTTGGTCGGGGTGGTCAACATTCCCATCATCAAGTTCTCGGTGGACTGGTGGAACACGCTGCACCAGCCGGCCAGCGTGATCAAGGCGGGGGGCCCGGCGCTTGATGCCTCGATTTTGGGGCCCTTGCTGGTGATGGTGCTGGGCTTTCAGCTTTTGTTCGTGACCCTGGTTCTGGTGCGCATGGAAAGCGGCATTGCCGCCGCCAAGATCCGCGCCCTGGGCCAGCGGGCCCTGGCCGGCTAAGGGAAGAGCGCAGATGGACAGCCTGATGACCTATTTTGCCATGGGAGGCTACGCGCTTTATGTGTGGCCAGCCTATGTGTTGTGCGCGGTCGTGGTGGGTGGCCTCGCGGTGCACGCCTGGACCGAGCGCCGACGCACCCTGGCCCTTCTGGACCGGATGCGGACCCTGAGCCGGGACCGTGAGCCGTCCTGAGGGCCGGGCGCCTGTCATAACGAGGGAGAACGCGACCCGTGACCCGCAAAAAACGCCGCTTGATGTTCGTGCTGCTGGGCCTTCTGGTCTTGTTCACGGCGGTTGGTTTGACCCTGGCGGCCTTGAAGGACAACTTGGTGTTTTTTTACAGTCCCACGGACGTCAAGGAAAAGCACATCGAGGAAGGGCGCCGCTTCCGGGTGGGCGGCCTCGTGGAACAAGGGAGCGTGGTCAAGGAGGGCGAGGTGGTGCGCTTTGTCGTCACCGATCTCGTCAACCGTCTGCCCGTCACCTACACCGGCTTGCTGCCCGACCTGTTCCGCGAGGGTCAGGGCGTGGTGGCCGAGGGCCGGCTGGGCGACGACAAGGGCTTTATCGCCGAAACCGTGCTGGCCAAGCACGATGAGAACTACATGCCCCCCGAGGTGGCGGAATCGCTCAAGGCCTCGGGCAAGTGGGAGCATGGCCCCCCGTCCCCGGGCCAATAAACCGCGTCCCCCGCGCTTGCGGGCCGGGGGACGTCGCGTCTTTTTCTCCGGCTTTGGAGATGATGTCCATGATCGCCGAGTTCGGACACTTCTGCCTTGTCCTGGCTCTGTGCGTGGCCGCCGCCCAATCCCTGCTGCCCCTGTTGGGCGCGCGCCATGGCAACGTGGCCTGGATGGAGGCGGGGCGCCGTGCCTCGTTTGCCTTGTTCCCCCTGATCGCCGCGGCGTTTGGCGCCCTGACCTATGCCTATGTGGTCAGCGATTTTTCCCTGGTAAACGTGATTGAGAACAGCCACACCGACAAACCCTTGCTGTACAAGGTCTCGGGCGTGTGGGGCAATCACGAGGGGTCGTTGCTCCTGTGGATCGTGATCTTGGCGGCGTTTTCGTTTGCCATGAGCCTTCTGGGGGGCAGCCTGCCGCCGGCCTTGCGGGCGCGGGCTCTGGCGATTCAGGCGCTGATCATCACCGGGTTTTTGCTGTTTATCCTGTTCACGTCCAATCCGTTTTTGCGCGTGCCGGAAGGAATGGCGCCGATCAACGGCCAGGGTCTCAACCCGATGCTGCAAGATCCCGGCCTCGCCTTCCATCCGCCCATGCTGTATGCCGGGTACGTGGGCTTTTCCATGGCCTTTTCCCTGGCCATCGCCGCCTTGATCGAGGGCCGGGTGGACGCGGCTTGGGCGCGCTGGGTGCGCCCGTGGACCCTGATCGCCTGGGTCTTCCTGACCCTTGGCATCGCCCTGGGCAGTTGGTGGGCTTACTATGAACTGGGTTGGGGCGGCTGGTGGTACTGGGATCCGGTGGAAAACGCCAGTTTCATTCCCTGGCTGGCCGGCACCGCCTTGCTCCATTCGGCCATCGTGGTGGAAAAACGCGACAGCCTGAAGGCCTGGACGGTGTTTTTGGCCATTGTCACCTTTTCGCTGTCCCTGGTCGGCACCTTTTTGGTGCGCTCGGGCGTCATCACCTCGGTGCACGCCTTTGCCACCGACCCGACGCGCGGCCTGTTCATCCTGATCTTGCTGGCTGTCACCATCGGCGGCTCGCTCACCTTGTTTGCCGTGCGCGCGCCGGTGCTCAAGGCGGGGGGGCTGTTTGCGCCGGTGTCGCGCGAGGGCAGCTTGCTCGTTAACAACCTGTTGATGAGCACGGCCTCCTTGACCGTGTTGCTGGGCACTCTCTACCCGCTGATCGCCGATGCCTTCCAGTGGGGCAAGGTCACGGTGGGCGCGCCGTTCTTCAACAGCGTGTTCGTGCCCCTGATGGTGCCCATGGTCGCTCTGATGGCGGTGGGCCCGATGTTGAGTTGGAAACGGGCCGACTTGGCTGGGGCCTTGGGCCGCCTCAAGGTGGCGTTCGGCGCCGCCGTGGGGATTGCCCTGCTGACCTATGGGTTGGCGGGGGGCGGCTTGGCCGAGGTGGGAGCGGCCTTTGGCTTTGGGCTGGCGGCGTGGCTGGCGGTCGGCACCTTGGTGGACCTCTCGGAACGCCTGCGCTTGGGCCGTGAGCCCTGGACCGAGGTCCAGCGCCGCCTGCGGTTGCAACCGCGCGCCACCTGGGGTCTGGTGCTGGGCCACCTGGGCACCGCGCTGGTGGTGGTGGGCATCGCCGGCAACACCGCCTGGAAGCAAGAGGCGGTCCAGGCCCTCAAGCCCGGCGAAAGCAAGGACTTGGCCGGGACCACCTTCACCTTGGTCGATGTCGCCCTGGAGGAAGGCCCCAACTACACCTCGATCACCGGCACCGTGCGCCTGACGCGCGACGGTCAGGAGATCGCCGTGCTGCATCCCGAGCGCCGCGCCTACCGCACCCCGCCGATGCCGACCACCGAATCGGCGATTCACACCAACGGCCTGTCCGACACCCACGCCGTCATCGGCGAGCCGACCGGCGATGGTGGCTTTGTTACCCGTTTCTATTACGAGCCGGCGGTGCCCTTCTTGTGGTACGGCGCGCTGCTGATGAGCCTGGGCGGCCTGATGTCGGTCAGCGACCGCCGTCACCGGGTGGGCGCGCCGCGCCGGGCCCCGCGTGAAGCAAGGAGTTTGGCGTCATGACCCCCTCGCCCTCTCCCGACCCCGAGGAGACCGCCCCCCTGCCCTTCGTCGCAGCCAAGCGCCCCAAGCGCTGGGTTTATTTCCTGCCCCTGGGGGTGGTCGCCCTGTTGGTGGTGTTGTTCCTGGTGGGGCTGGATCGAGATCCTCGCTTGTTGCCCTCGCAGTTGATCAACCGGCCCCTGCCCGCGTTTTCGCTGGAGCCCCTGCCCGGCCGAGGCCGGCCCCTTGACAGCGCCGCCCTCAAGGGAGATGTCAGTCTGGTCAACGTGTTCGGCTCGTGGTGCGTGGCCTGCCAGCAGGAACACCCCATGCTGCTGGCCATCCAGCGTGAAGGCTTGGTGCGCATCCACGGGGTGGACTGGCGGGAGAAGGATCCAGCCGACGGGCTGGCGTGGCTTAACCGCCACGGCGACCCCTACGACCGGGTCGGCCTCGACCCGGACAGCCACGTGGTCATTGACCTCGGTGTGACCGGCGCGCCCGAAACCTTTGTGGTCGATGCCCAGGGCGTGGTCCGCTACAAGCATACCGGACCGATCACCCCCGAGGTGTGGAGCCAGACCCTCAAGCCCCTGATCTTGTCCTTGCGGGAGGGCCAGCCATGACCCACCTCACCGGTTTTTTCCTCCGTCCCGCCGTGCTCGTCTTCGGACTGGGGCTCGTCAGCCTGCCGGCGTTGGCGGTCCAGCCCGACGAGATCCTGCCCGACCCCACCTTGGAAAGCCGGGCCCGCGAGATCAGCCAGGGCCTGCGCTGCGTGGTCTGCCAAAGCGAGAACATCGACGAATCCAACGCCGACCTCGCCCGCGACATGCGCCTGAGGGTCCGCTCCTTGTTGACCGAGGGACGCAGCAACGACGAGGTGGTCGGCTACATGGTCGAGCGCTACGGCGACTATGTGCTGATGAAACCGCCCTTCAAGACCACCACCGTGTTCTTGTGGCTGGGTCCCTTCTTGGCGCTGGGGGCCGGGGCGTTTGGGCTGTGGACCTTCTTTCGCCGCCGCGACGGGGTCGATCCGGCTCTGGTCACGGGCTTGAACGAGGAAGAGGAGCGCCGCCTCAAGGCCCTGCTGGCTGAGGCCTCGCCTCCCTCTCCCTCTCCCTCTCCCGCTGCTCCTCCCCCTCCGGCCCCCTCCCCGGCCGCCGACAAGGAGACCCCCGCGTGACCGTGTTGTTTTGGACCGTGGCGGCGGGCGTGGGCCTGGGCGCGGCGGGAACCCTGGCTTGGCCCCTGGTGCGCCCGCGCCGGGTGGATGCCGATGTTCCGACCCGCGCCGCCTATGACTTGGCCGTCTATCGCGATCAACTCTCCGAGATCGAGCGCGACCTAGCCTCCGGCCTGTTGCCACCCGATCAGGCCGAGGCGGCCCGCCTGGAAGTGCAGCGTCGCCTGCTGGCCGTGCCGGTGGCCCCCGTCGGCCCGGCTCCCGAGGGGGGGATCCCTGCGCCGGAGATCCCCCCGCCGCAGGTCACCACCGTGCCCGCCGGCAACCGCAGCCGCGCGGCGGCAGCAGCGCTGATCATCGGCCTGCCGGCGGCGGCCTTGGCCCTCTACACCGTGGTCGGCATGCCCGGCCAGCGCGACCTGCCCTTTGCCCAACGTCTGGACGAAGCCAGCCGCCTCACCGCCGCCGGCCCCGAGGCTCCGGCCAGTCCCCCACCCAGCGCACCAGAGAGTGTGGACCGCATGGCCAGCCTGAAGGCTGCCATCGCCGCCACACCCGAGGACCCGGAACCACGCTTGCAACTGGCTCGGCTGCTGCTCCAGGCCGGTCAAGCGGCGGAGGCGGTGGCCCGCCTCCCCGCCTTCTCTCTTTCTTCCAAAGGCGCGCTTTTCTGGACAGCAGCGGGTCCGAATGGTATCGGGTCCCTCTTGGGCTGATGATCAAGCCCGGCAGGCGCCACTCGGCCCTGCATTTTGCAGAACATGCCAAAGAGGATAACACCGTGGCCGCCTTGCAGCCCGTTCGCGGCACCCATGACAGCCTGCCCGAAGAGTCGGGCCTGCACCGCTTGGTCGAGGACACCGCCCGGGCCGTCGCCGGGCGCTTCGGCTATGGCGAAATCATCACGCCGATCTTTGAGTTCACCGACGTCTTCGCCCGCACCCTGGGCGAAACCTCCGATGTCGTGACCAAGGAGATGTACACCTTCACCGACCGTTCGGGCGACAGCCTGACGCTGCGGCCCGAAGGCACCGCCGGCATCGCCCGAGCCTTCATCTCCAATGGCTTGGCCCAGAACGCGCCGATCAAGGTGTTCTATCGCGGCCCGATGTTCCGGCACGAGCGCCCGCAAAAGGGCCGGCTGCGCCAGTTCCATCAAGTGGGTGTCGAGCTGTTGGGCGTGGAAAACCCGCTGGGCGACATCGAGGTCATCACCTTGGGGTACCACCTGCTGGAGGCCCTGGGGCTGGCCGGGCGCGTTGTCTTGCACCTCAACAGCCTGGGTGATCTGGAAAGCCGTGCCGCCTACCGCGAGATCCTGGTCGCCTACCTGCAAAGCCACCGCGAGCGCCTGTCCCAAGACAGCCTGACCCGCCTGGAGCGCAATCCCTTGCGCGTGCTCGACTCCAAGGACGAGGGCGACCGCGCCGTGGTGGCCAACGCGCCGCGCCTGAGCGAGCATCTCAATCAGGCCAGCCGCGACTTCCTGGCCCGCGTCACCGATGGCCTGACCCGCTTGAACATCCCGTTTAAGCTCGATCCGCTGCTGGTGCGTGGCCTCGACTACTACGGCCATACTGCCTTTGAATTCGTGACCACCGATCTCGGTAGCCAGGGCACCGTGTTGGCCGGTGGGCGTTACGATGGCTTGGTGCGCCAGATGGGCGGACCGCCCACCCCGGGCATCGGCTGGGCTGCCGGGGTCGAGCGTTTGGCCATGCTGATGGGCGAGGCCGCCCGTCCCGTGGTGCGGCCCTTCGCCCTGGTCCCCACCGGCCCCGAAACCGAAAATATCGCCCTGGAGCTGGCCGACCGCTTGCGCCGGGCCGGGTTTGTCATTGATCTGGGCTATAGCGGGACCTTGGGCAAGCGCATGAAGCGTGCCGATCGTCTGAAGGCCCGGGCCGCGATCATTGTCGGTCCCGACGAAATCGCCAAGGGTGAGGTCGGGCTGCGCGACCTTGAGACGGGCGACCAGCAGGCCGTCGCGCTCGACGCGCTCGAAGCCGCCCTGGCCCGGCTGGTCTGATCCCGAGGAGACAGGGCACCGTGAGCGAGGGGCCGGGCATCGGCGTCGAGGGGTATCTCATGGTCGGGGTGAACCAAAAGGTCACCCCGCTCGCCTTGCGTGATCGGCTGTCCCTCGACGACCCCAGCGTTTTGACCCTGCTGACCCGCTTGCGCCAGCGCGGCCTGACCGATGTCATGGCCCTGTCCACCTGCGACCGGGTCGAGATCTGCGCCCACAGCACCGAGCCGGCGGTGGTCCGCCAGATCGTGCTGGAGGAGTTGTGCGCGGCCGGCGGCTTGTGCCCGGAGTGCCTGGAGGGCCATCTCCTGGATGTGCGCGGGGCGAGCGCCGTCTCCCACCTGTTCCGGGTGGCCGCTTCCCTGGAAAGCCAGGTTATCGGCGAGCCCCACGTTCTGGGGCAGGTCAAGGCCGCCCACCGGCTGGCCCGCGATGCCGGGATCGCCGGCTCGGCCCTGGAAGCCCTGCTGCAAGCCGCCTACACCACCGCCAAACGCGCCCGGGCCGAAACCCCCTTGGCCGAAGGCCCGGTCAGTTTGGCCGCCGCCGCCGTTCAGGTGGCACGCGACCTGCACGGCGATCTGGGCTCGTGCCGCTTGCTGCTGCTGGGCACCCAGGAAATGGGCGAGTTGATCGCCGAGCAACTCCTGGCCGCCGGGGTCGGCCGCCTTGTGGTGTGCAGCCCGCGCCGGCTGCGGGCCCAAGCGGTGGCCGAGCGCCTGGGCGGTTTGGTGGCAACCCACGACCGCCTGATGGATCTGCTGGTCGAGGCCGATATCGTGGTGGCTGGCATGGGGGGCAGCGCCCATGCCCTGTCTGAGGAGGCCGTGCGGCTGTCCTTGCGGCGACGGCGCAACCGGCCCATTTTCCTGGTCGATGTCGCCGTGCCCGCCACCATCGAACCCGCCGTCGAGCGCCTGGAAGCCGCCTTCCTCTATGACTTGGCCGACCTTGAAGGGGTGGCCGAGCGCGGCCGGGCCAACCGCGACGAGGCCGCCCGGGCCGCCAGCTTGCTGGTTGATGAGGCGGTGCGGGTTTTCGTGCGCCATCGGGCCGAGCGGCGCGCCGTGCCGGCGATCATGGCCTTGCGCGCCTTGTTCGATGTCGAGCGGCGCCGCGCGCTTGACGAGGCTCCCGACGATGCCGAAAAGGCGACTCGCTTGCTGGTCGGGCGCCTACTGCATGCGCCAAGCGCCGCGCTACGCGCTATGGCCGCCGAAAGCGAAGATGCCAAGGATCAGGCCGAGGCCATGCTGCGCCGTCTCTTCGCCTTGCCGGGGGAGGAGGACGGCCCCGAGCCCTAGAGAAAATAAGGAAGGCTGGGGAGGCTTGCCTCCCCAGACCCCTCGTTCCCTTAGGACCCCAGGAATGGAGGGGTCTGGGGAGGCGAGCCTCCCCAGCCTTCCCTTCCGACCTCCTACGTTTCTTCGCAGCCCGCGAAGTGCCCCAACCTGATCGTGGAACCCTCTCGCCATGAGCCTGGACGAAAACCTATCCCGGGTGGTGGCCCGGCACGACGAACTCCATGCCCTGCTGGCCCAGAGCACGGGCGGCGGCGAGACCTTCGTGCGCCTATCGCGGGAACTGGCCGACCTAACCCCGGTGGTGGAAGCCATCACCGCCTTGGAACGCGCGCGGACCGAACGGGCCGAAGCCCAGGCCATGCTCGACGATCCCGACCTGCGCGCCCTGGCTCGCGAGGAACTCGACCGGCTCGACGACACCTTGCCCCGTCTGGAAAAAGACGTGTGGCTAATGTTGCTGCCCAAGGACGAGGCCGACGAGCGCGGCGTTATCTTGGAAGTGCGGGCCGGCACCGGCGGCGACGAGGCGGCCCTGTTCGCCGGTGACCTGTTGCGCATGTACGGCCGCTATGCCCAGGAGCGCGGCTGGCGCTTCGAGGTGCTTGATGCCTCGGACACCGACATCGGCGGCGTCAAGGAGGCCAGCGCCTCCATCGCCGGGCGCGGCGTTTATGCGCGGCTCAAGTACGAATCCGGCGTGCACCGGGTGCAGCGCGTGCCGGTGACCGAGGCGGGCGGGCGCATCCACACCTCGGCCGCCACCGTGGCCGTGCTGCCCGAGGCCGAGGAGGTCGATGTCCAGATCGACGACAAGGACCTGCGTGTTGACACCTACCGCTCGCAAGGCGCCGGTGGCCAGCACGTCAACACCACCGATTCCGCCGTGCGCATCACCCACCTGCCCTCCGGGGTGGTGGTGCAGTGCCAGGACGAAAAGTCGCAGCACAAGAACCGGGCCAAGGCCATGCGCATGCTGCGGGCCAAGCTCTACGACCACGCCCGCCAAGTGGCCGACGACGCCCGCGCCGCCGCGCGCAAAACCCAAGTGGGCTCGGGCGACCGCTCGGAGCGCATCCGCACCTACAACTTCCCGCAAGGCCGGGTGACCGATCACCGCATCGGCCTGACCTTGCACCGCCTACCCGAGGTGCTGGCCGGCACCGCCCTCGACGAGGTGATCGATCCTCTGATCGCCGAGGATCAGGCCGCCAAGTTGGCGGAGCTGGGCGCGTGACCCTGGCCGACTGGGTCGCCGGCGCCGCCCGGCGGCTGGCCGAGGCCGGGCTGGACGACGCCCGGCGCGAGGCGCGGGTCCTGGCCGCCGTTGGCCTCGGGCTGGCCCCGGGGGCCGTGCTGACCCAGGGCGAGCGGGTGTTGAGCGCCGAGGAAACCGCCCCTCTGGCGGCGATGCTGGCCCGACGGGTGGCGCGCGAGCCCCTGTCGCGTATTGTCGGGCGGCGGGGGTTTTGGACCCTGGAACTGGCCCTCTCGCCCGACACCCTCGACCCGCGTCCCGACACCGAGACCCTGGTCCAGGCCGGGCTGGATCTGCTGCCGCCCCCGGCCCCCGGCAAGACGCCCTGCCTTCTTGATCTGGGCACCGGCTCGGGCTGCGTGCTGCTGGCGCTTTTGAGCGAGCGGCCGGACGCGCTGGGGGTGGGGGTGGACATTGCCCCGGGCGCCGCCGCCACCGCCCAGGCCAACGCCCGCGCCTTGGGGCTGGCCGACCGGGTGTTGGTGGTGGTCGGCGATTGGCTGACGGCGCTCAGAGGGCCGTTCGACCTGATTGTGTCCAACCCGCCCTATATCCCCAGCGCCGACATCGCCGGTCTGGAGCCCGAGGTGCGCTGCTTCGACCCATGGCGAGCCCTGGACGGCGGCCCCGATGGGCTGGCCCCTTATCGCCTGCTGGCCCGCGAGGCTCCGGCGCGTCTGACGCCGGGCGGCGCCTTGGCCGTGGAAGTCGGGCAGGGGCAAGACGCCGACGTGGCCGCCCTGCTGGCGGCGGCGGGGTGGCGTGAGATCGGCGTAAAACAGGACTTGGCGGGGGTGGGGCGCTGCGTGGTGGCCCGGGGGCGTCAAGAATAAGGGCAAGGCTGGGGAGGCGCGGCCTCCCCAGACCCCTCGTTTCCTGGGCGCTCCGTCTACAAGGGACGGAGGGGTCTGGGGAGGCCGCGCCTCCCCAGCCTTGCCTTTCTTGCCGTTACTGACCAGACTTACGGGCCTGGATCAACCATTGAAACGCCCCGTTAACAAAAGCAGGATAGGGTACAAAGGGATGAATGGGTCCGGTGGACCTTTTATTCATCCGGTCCCTTTCTCTGGCGCTGGAACCACCATGCTGCTCGGTCGCGTTCTTGGCTGGATCTTGCTGGCCCTCGCGGCGCTTATGGCCTCGGGAGAGGCGGTCCTGGCCTTGGGAGGGGCCGGGCTGGAGGGACTGTCCACCCGCGAGATCTGGACCTTGCTCGCCGGCCGTACCCCCAGCGGCACCACCGCCGGCGTGGTACTGTCCCTGCTCGACTGGCCGGCCTGGGTGGTGATCGGTGGCTTGGGCTTTGGTTTTACCGTCTTGTTTCGTCCCCGCCCCGTGCAGCGCCGCGCCCGCCGCCGCCGCTCGCCGTATTTGTGAGGACCTCATGACCCGGGGCAACGTGTTCGCCGCACTCGGCGCCGATCCCACCACCGAGGTTTTCACGCCGCTGCTGACCGGGCCCCACACCCGAATCGAGCGCATCGTTTCCTTGGGACAGGCCAGCCCCCCGGGGTTCTGGTATGACCAGGACGAAGCCGAGTGGGTGGTGCTGCTGCAAGGGGCCGCCGTGTTGGAGGTGGCCGAGAGCCCCGAGCCCCTGCGCCTGGGGCCTGGCGATTATGTGCTGCTGCCCGCCCACCAGCGCCACCGCGTCGCTTGGACCGACCCGGATCAGCCAACCGTGTGGGTGGCGGTGCATGTGAGGGAAGGGTAAAAAAGGGAAGGCTGGGGAGGCTGGCCTCCCCAGACCCCTCGTGAGCGTTAGGGGGCTGTCGTTATCAAGGCGCGTAGGCCGTCGTCCAGGCGGCGTGCCATGGCGTTGAAGTGGGGCAGGCGGGCGGCGACCTCGCCCTCCAAGGCGGCGGCGGCCACCGGGCCTAGGGCGGTTTTCAGGCTCTCGGCGTAGGCGGGGATGGCCTGCCACTCGGGCACGGTGGTCGGTGTGATCTCCACATGGTACTGCAAGCCGTAGGCGTGCCGCCCCCAGCGCATCGCCTGGACCGGACAGGCGGCATTGGCGGCCAGGGCCACGGCGCCCTCGGGCAGGCGTTTGACCTCGGCGCCATGCCATTGAAACACGGAGTAGGTCGGGCCGAAGCCGCCCAGCAGGGGGTCGGTTGCGCCGGCCTCGGTGAGGTTGACCTGGGCAAAGCCCACTTCCGGCGCGGCCATCAGCCCGACCTCGCCGCCTAGCGCCACCGCCAGAAGCTGGTGCCCCAGGCAGATCCCCAGATAGGGCCGCCCCATCTCCTGGACCCAGGTGCGGATGGCCGCTTTTTCCGGCACCAGCCAGGGGTGCTCGGCCTCCTGCCAGACATCCATGGGGCCGCCCATGACCACCATCAGATCAAACGGCGAAAGGTCGGGAATCGCCTCCCCGGCATCGAGTTCCACGGCGGTCCAGTCGTGGCCATGCTCGGCCCAGAACTCGCGAAAGCTCCCGGGATGTTCGACGTCGAGGTGTTGCAGGACCAAAATGCGCATTGGGTCGGACCCCTTGTTGACCAAAACGGCTGGGGAAAGCATGCCACGCCCGCACGCCGGGGCCTAGAGCCGGTCCACCGCAAGAGCATGGGGCCAGGAGCCCCCCCTAGAGTCCATCCGCGTCATCCTGAAGCAAAGGGACTCTTGATCCCTTTGTTTGAGTTTGTCTTTTCAGGAAAAGCGATGCCCACTTTTCCCGGATAAACTCTAGGGGGAGGGGTGGGACGCCTCCCACACCATGCGCGGGTGCAGGCGCTCGCCCTCTTCCTCGCGCGAGCGCAAGGTGCCGGCACAAAACGCCGGGGCCCGGGCATCGGCTCCCGAGGGCAGGGGCCCCTGGGGATCGCGCACCCACGCGGCAATATCGTCGAGCACGCGCGCCGCCTGAAGGTCGCGCAACAGCATGTGCCAGCCCTCGGGATAGACGGCGAGGCGTTGGTGGGGAGGGGGCTCGGGCAGACGGCGGGCCACATCCCGGGTTGGGGTGGCCGGGATGATTTGGTCGTTGAGGCCATAAAGCATCAAGACCGGCCCGCGCACCGTCCCGGCCCGGGCATAGGCCAGATCCATGACATCAACAATTCCGGCCATCGCCGCCACCCGGGTGGCACGGATCCACAGGGGATCCTCGGCCAGACGTTCCAGCAGGGGCAGGTTGTCGCTGGGATAGCGCCCCAAGGACCGCCCGGTCAGGGTCAGGCCGGGCACAAGGCGGGCCGCCAGCCACAACACCGCGCGCTGGGCCCAGGGCATGGTGGAACGCGCCCACACCGCCGGGGCCGAGAGGATCAGGCCATCGACCAGATCGGGCGGGGCGTCGGGGCCGGTCGCGGCGGCCAGGGCCACGGCGCCTCCCATGCTCTCGCCCAGGAGATAAAGCCGGGTGTTGGGCGCCCGCGCCCGCCACGCCTGGACCGCTGCCCGGGCATCGGCCGCCAGCCGTGCCGCGCCGGGCCACGTCCCCCGGCCCGGCGCCCGGCCAAACCCGCGCTGGTCATAGGCAAAGACCAACAGGCCACGCGCCGCCAGGGCCGGCCCGGCGGTTTCAAACGCGCCGGCGTGGTCGTTAAACCCGTGCAAGGCCACCACGACGGCCACGGGGTCCCCGGCCGGCCGCCACAGCCGGGCGGGCAGCACTGCCCCATCGCCAGCAAGAAAGGCGTCGTCCGTCACCCGGCCCGGTGTGGTCTCGATCATGGGCGGCGGCTCGGGACCGGCACAGGCGGCCACGCTCAAAACGCCGGCCAACAGCGCTCCCAACCGCCGCATGTCAGGCCGCCGGCGGCAGGCCGGAGGTCAGGCGCAGGAAGATATCCTCCAAGTCGGCCTCGTGGGTGGCGAGGTCGGCCACCTCCAGGCCGCTCGCGTGGACCGCCTCCAAAATCCGCGCCATGGGCAAGGTGCTGGGCCGATAGGTCACGGTCAGGGTCAGGGGATCGCGCGCCTCGGCGCCCAGGGCGGCCAGGGCCGGCGGCACGTGGTCCACGGGGCGGGCCAGGGTCAGGGTCAAGCACTTGCTGTCCACCCGGCGCAACAAGGTGGAGGTTGGCTCGCAGGCCACCACCCGGCCGTGGTTGATGATGGCGATCTGGTCGCACAACTCCTCGGCCTCCTCGAGGTAGTGGGTGGTCAGGAGGACCGTGGTGCCCTGGGCGTTCAAACGGCGCACCATGGCCCAGAGCTGCTGGCGCAAGGCGATGTCCACCCCGGCGGTGGGTTCGTCGAGCACCAAGATGGGCGGCCGGTGGACCATGGCCTTGGCGACCAGCAAGCGCCGGCGCATACCGCCCGACAGCGAGCGGGCGTAGCTGTCGGCTTTGTCGGCCAGCCCAACGGCGTCGAGAATGGCCAGGGTCCGGCGCTCGGCGGCGGGCACGCCGTAGAGGCCAGCCTGGACCTCCAGCATCTCGCGCGGGGTGAAGAAGGGATCGAGGTTGAGTTCCTGCGGCACAATGCCGATGGCCAGACGGGCGTTGCGCTCGTCCTTGTCGATATCGTTGTCCCAAATCGTCACCCGCCCCCGGGTTTTGCGCACCAGACCAGCCATGATGTTGATCAGGGTTGATTTTCCCGCCCCATTGGGCCCCAGCAGGCCGAAAAACGCCCCGCGCGGGATGGCCAGCGAAACATCGGACAGGGCGACCTTGCCGCCCTTGTAGGTCTTGCTCAAACCCTCGATGCGGATGGCATGTGTGGGCAAGGCGGGAGATGACGACGTCATGGTGCGTTTCCGAAAAAGCCAGGGAGCCCCGAGGCTTGGACAAGCCGGGAGCGAAGGGTATCATGGGGCTCCCAACCGGCTCAACGCAAGGGGACATCATGGCTCAGACCGCCGGCCCGGCCACGGGCGAGACCCTCGAAACCTCCAGCTTGACCGTCGCGTGTGATGGCGGCGGCGGCCCCCTCGGGCACCCGCGCGTGTTTTTGACCATCAAACCCGAGGTCGGGTCGATCGTGTGCCCGTATTGCAGCCGACACTATGTGGCCACGACCCAGGCCCGGGCCGGGGGGGGCGATTAACCCCGCTCCAAAGGCTGGGGAGGCGCCACCTTCCCAGCCCCCTTCTTGCCTAGAGGCAGGGGGGAGAGTCGCCTTGGCTGTCGCAGAACATCTCGACCTGCCAGAGCATTTCCTCCGCCGAGAGGGGATAGTCGCCCGAAGCCGTGGGACGCAGAATCTCGTCGGGGGGCAGGTGGGCGAGGCGATGTTGCAGGGTCTGCGCCACCTCGGCCGACAGCCCCGCCTTCCACGCCATGGACAAGATCCCCTTGGCGCTGGCCGCATTGAGGGTGGCGGCTACCGCAAACGGCGACACGTCGCCCATCACGGCGACCAGGGCGACGACGGTGGGCAGGCGCGACGCCCCCTCCACCGCCAGGGCGGCCATCAGGTCCGCCAGCCGGGCCTCGGGTTTGTCGCGCCGCCCCTGGCACAGGACATAGGCATCGCGCACGGCTTGGCGCCAGTGGGGGCCAAACTCGACCAGAGGGGGCGGGCCGCCGGCGAGGCGCTGGCGCACCGCATCACTCACCGCCTGGGCCGCCGCCGGATCCAGATCCTTGCGCCGCATCAAGGCCTCGACCAGGGTATCGGCCACGAACAAGGCCAAGCGTTGCGCCGCCCCGGCATGCAGGCGAGGGCGGCGCACCAGCGGAGCGTGCCACGACATCCTGCTGGGGGCATGGTCGATCAGGGCATCCAGGGTTTCCTCGCGGATCTGGGCGCCTTGGTTGGCCAGCATGTCGGCAATGGCCGCCGCGTCCTCGCTGGCGGCCAGGGCATCGGTCACCTCAACGGCCAGAGCCCCCCGGCGCGCGATGGCCGAAAGCCGTCCCGTGCACGGCTGGGTCCGAATGATCTCCAGAAGATCGGCGTCGGTCAGGACGGGGCTGAAGGTCAGCACCGGGGCGCACACCGCCAGTTCGGCATCGCGGGCCAGGCGACCAATCACGACGGGCGGGGCGTCGGCCACATCCTTGAGGGCGTCGGCGATCAGGGCGCGCACGACGGGGATCTGGTCGCGCGCTAGTCGGGCCAAGGCCTCGTAGGTTTGATGGCGCACCCGGTCTTGTTCGTGCTCGGTCAGGCCCGGTGCAAGGGTGGCGATTTTTTGGGCCAGGGCGAGGCGCACCTCAAGGTCGGTATCCCCGGTCAGAAGCAGGTTGGCCTGCACCGGGGTCGCGGCGTTGTCGGCAATGGCGCGCCGCACGCCGGGGTCGGGATCCTCGGCCAGGTAGTAGAGGATCTCGGGCATGGTGTCGGCCCGGCGCGCGAGGGCGGCGCGCACTTGGGCGTCCTCGTGGCGGGCGAGGGTCCGGGCCTCCTCATAACTCAGCGGGGGCGTCCTGCCCTCGGCCAGCAAATGATCAAGAAGCCGCGTCACCGGGTTCTCCCTTTCCGCACGGCTCGCAGGGCTCGCAGAGGGGAGCAATTCGGACACGCCCCTTGCCACCATGCTTGGCCGCATACATGGCAGCGTCGGCCCGGGCCGTAAAGGCCTCCACGTCTTCCGGGCGCTGGGGGTCGAACACGGCAAGGCCGATCGACATGGTCAACGGGCGGTCGGGGGCGCCGCTCAAGGCCTTGAGGCGATCGCTCGCCGCCAGAAACTCCTGGGCCTTGGTCAGGGCCACCTCTTCCCCCGCGCCCTCCAGCCAGACCGCGAACTCGTCGCCCCCCAGCCGCGCAACCATGTCGGTTGGGCGCGTATGACTGGTGAGAATGTCCTTGGTCATCAGCAAGGCCTCGTCTCCCTTGAGATGGCCGTAGGCATCATTGACGAGCTTGAAGTTATCCAGGTCAACATACAGCAAGGCGGCGGCGCGGGGCGAGCGTTCCAAGCGGCGATGGCGACGTTCAATGTCTTCGAAAAACGCGCGACGATTGAGCAGGCCGGTCAGGCTGTCGGTGCGCGACATGGTGATAATGCGCTCGTGTTGGCCGATTTGCTCGTTGGCGATGCCAATCTGGTTGGCGATGTCCATGATGAGCAGGCGGTCGTCGTCGCTCCACGGGTCCCGCCCCCGGGCGCGCCACAGTACCACGGCGCCATTGATCTGGCGGCGGTAGCGGGCGGCGGCGACCAAGCTTTGCCAGTCGCCGATCTCGGCCTCCTGGGGCAAGGCGGCGGCGTCTAGGGCATCGAGCACGGGCAGGGCCATTTCGGGTTTGCCGCCCCGGCCAAAGCTGCCGCGCAGGACAAACCGCGGCGGTCCGTCGCCGGGCTCGCCGGCCGCGCGGAAAATATGGCAGGCATCGGTGCCCAGGCCGCGTGCCAGGGCTTCGGCGGCAACGTTGAGCATGTTGGCCGGGTCCATTTCGTCGCGAAAGGTGCGCACGACATGGGTCAAGATGCGCTCCCGATTGCGGGCGCGGTTGAGGGCCTTTTCCCGATCGCGCTGCTCGGTCACGTCCTGGCACACCCCGCGCGCGCCGATCCATCCGCCATCAGAACCAATGATCGGGGTGGCCGAGACAATGAGGCACGCGAGGCCCCCCTCCCTGCGCTGGGCCCAAAGCTCGGTCTCCTTGACCCGGGTGCGGGCCTGGAACACCCGGGGCGCGTTTTGCAACTCGTGGGCATCGAGCAGCGAGGAGGGATCGACCCCCACCAACTCGCGCGCCTCGTAGCCCAGAGCGCCCAGGGGCGAGACAAACACAAAGCGGCCGTCCGCCCCGGTCTCCCAAACGAAGTCGCTGGAAAGATCCACGAACTCCTTGTAGCGCTGCCGGCTGTCGGCCAGCGCGGTGCGTAGGTTCAGTTCCAAGGTGGTGTCGCGCCCAAGAACCGCGAGGCGGTGGCCACTGTGCAAGGGAAGAAAGGTCAGATCCACGCTGCGGGTCGGCCCTTGCCCCCGGATCTCTACCGACTTGACGGCTGGAACCTGGCTGTGCAGCACGCCGCGCGCCACCGTCAGCAACCCTCCCGCCGCCTGGGGCGCGAACAGATCGCGCAGCACCTCGCCGCGCCGGTTGCACGCCAGGATTTGTCCCTGGCCGTCGAGCACCACCATGGGCCCGGGATAGGCCAGCAGCGCCGAGGACGAAACCCCGTCGCCAGGGAGCGCTGGGTCAAAGGAAGAGGCTGGCGGCGTTGGGGCCGTCAGGGACGCCGGGGGAACCGGCTCCGTCGCCGCTTGCTGTGTCATTGCGTCACCGGAACTCGTGGGGAAGACTTGCCCTGGGGTCACAGTACGGCCGGCCACCAGAGCGCGTCAATCCGCCGTCCCCCCTTCCAAAAGGCCAGGGGGGCCCGCTTTGATCGAGCGCTTCGACCTTAAAGAGCGGAAAAACACGGCTGGACAGGATTGTTAATAAGTATCATTCTCACATTAGAGCCTTTGCTTCTGGCATTCCCCCTTTTCTACGGAGGGTTTCATGCTCTCGCTGATCCATCAGGCCTGGACCACGTCGCGCCCGCTGCGCCAGACTCGCCGCCTGCCCTGGCCCTTGGCCGTCCTGGCCGTGACCCTCGCCTTGGGGCTGGCCACCCTGCCCTCGGCCTGATCCGGGGCGCCCAGGGCCAGACAACCGTTGCCGCGCCGGGTCAAACACCCTATCTCGTAGGGTAAGCCAATCTCTGGCCTCTGCTTTTGTGGTTATCACGAGGGTCGCGATGCGAAAATCTCCCCTACTTCTGCTCGCTGCGGCGACGGCTCTGGTTCTGTCGGGCTGCGCGGGCCATAAACCTGTCATCGACTACCGGACATCGGGCAAGTCCATGGCCGAGTACGACCGCGATCTGGCCGAGTGCCAAGCCTACGCCGACGAACGCGGCTTTGCCCAGGACACCGTGGTGGGCACCGTGGGCGGTGCGGCGGTCGGCGCGGCCCTGGGGGCGGCTACCGGCGCCGTCTTGGGCAGCGCGGGCACCGGTGCGGCCCTGGGCGCAGCCATCGGTGGTATTGGCGGCGGCGCTGGGGCCGGCGGCAATGCCGCCCTGTCGCAAAAGAACATCATCAACACCTGCATGCGCAACCGCGGCTACTCGGTCCTGGAGTAGGTCAGGAGGGGTCTGGGGAGGCCCGCCTCCCCAGCCTTCCTTGTTTTTTTACGCGGGCGTCGGCCGGGTATCGTCAATCACCTTGCCATCATTGGGCAAACTGCCCGGCGCGCTGAAACGAACCTCGGCCCGCAGCTTGGTCAGCGCCCGCGTGGTCTCGGCAATCGCCTCCGCCGGCCCCTGGGCCCCTTCGGTTTCGCACAGCAAGGTCATGAGATCGGGACCGGCCTCGCCCTCCCGCGCCACCACCAACCGGGCCCGCCGGATCTCGGGATGGCGGCGCACCACCTCGGCCACCTGCTCGGGGTGCACGAACATGCCCTTGATCTTGGTCGTTTGATCGGCCCGGCCCATCCAGCCCTTGAGGCGGGTGTTGGTGCGCATGTCGCCAAACAGGGGCGGCAGTTCGGCGCTGAGATCGCCGGTGGCAAAGCGGATCAGCGGGTACTCGGGGGTAAAGCTGGTAACCACCACCTCGCCGACCTCGCCCGGCGCCACCGGATCGCCAGTCCCCGGCCGCACGATCTCCAAGATCAGGCCTTCATCCAGAATCATGCCGACCGCCTCGCCCTCGGCGTTTGGTGCCTCGTAGGCGATCAGGCCAATATCGGCGGTGCAATAGCACTGACTGACCGTCAGACCACGGGCGCGAAACGCCTGACGCTGGGCCGGCAGATAGGCCTCGCCCGAGACCAAACCGAGAGTCAGCGACGACACCTCGACCCCCAGCGCCTCGGCCTTGTCGAGCAAGATCGCCAAGAAGGACGGCGTTCCGACGTAGGCCTTGGGCTTGAGCGCTTGCAGGGCCTGGATCTGCTGCTCGGTCTGACCGATGCCGGCCGGGAACACCCGGCAGCCCAGGGCCCGCGCGCCATCATCGAAAATCCAGCCGCCCGGGGTGAAGTGATAGGAAAAGGCGTTGTGTACCAGATCGCCCCGGCGCAGTCCGGCCGCGAACAAGGCCCGCGCCATGCGCCAGTAGTTGGGGCGGCTCCCCTCGGGTTCGTAAATCGGCCCCGGCGATTGCAAGATCCGGCCCAGCGCGGCATCAACCGGCACCAAGCCGCCAAACGGCGGGGTCTCGGCTTGCAAGCCCAACAGGGCCGACTTGCGGGTGACGGGCAGGGCGGCCAGCGCCGCGCGCGAGCGGATCTCTCGCGGCCGAACCCCCTCCAGGAGACGAGCGTAAAACGGACTGCGGCTCTGGGCATGGGCAATCAGGCCGGGCAGGGCGGCCATCAAAGCCCGCTCACGGGCCTCCCAGGACCGGCTCTCCAGGGCGTCATAGGTCAGGGTCATGGCTCCTCCGGGGGCTGAAGGGTCTTGCATGGGGGGGAAGCCCCAGCCCGGCCGGAACCGGCAGGGCCAAGGTCTGGCCGGGCTGGCCCTTGAACCGGGCACTGGCCTCCAGGGCGCGACGCAGCGTACCGCCCGACGCCTGATCAAGCTGCTCGCCCAGGGGCGTGAGGATGCTGCCCTCAAGCACGCCAAGAGCGAGGGCCCCCGTGCCAGGGACAACGGGCGGGACAAAGGACAGTTTCATAAGGCCTCCTGATTGCGGCTTGCCCCGCCACGGTGCGGGGCTCGGGTCCTCGGAGGACCCCCTTGGGGAATGATACCCGCTGGCCTCAATTTGGGAAGCCCTTGGCCGCGAGGGGATCGTCAATGGGGCGGCAGCGTCGCGGTCAGGAGGACGCAAGGGAAGGCCGTGCCTCCCCAGTCTTCCTTCTTCTACCGTCGTCGATCCTGGGCGCCCCGCGTCCTCTCAGGGGCGGCGCTGGCCTTGCGGCTTCTTGGGGGACGAAGGAGAGGCCTTCTGAGCCGGGGCGGAAGGAGGGATTTCCCCCCGGACCGGAGGGGTCCGCTTTTTGCCGCCGTGTTCCAGAAAGGCTTTCACCATGCTGACGGCACCCGCCGCGAGGCAGGCGGCACTCACCCAGGGCTGATCAATGGTGGCGCAGTAAACGGCACCGCCAACGAGGCCCAATGAGATGAACAGGGCACTCATCAAGCCGAGGTATTGAAAGGCAGCGCCATGGATCAAGGTTTGGCGTTCCCACCAGATCCGGTGATCCTCCTGCTTTTCGGCCATCGCTAGGAGTCGGTCCGCAGCTCCAGGGCAAATTTCTTCCCACCCCTGCGCGATCCTTGGGTGGAGTACCTCGCCCGAGTATTCCTCTACAACCAACTTTGCTACCGAGCGGACCGTGCGCTCCAGGGCTTGCGAGGGCTCGATTGGGGGGATCTCCCGGGCCGACGGCGGCTGATCACCTCCCACAGCGACCGGTACCGGCTGATCGGAGGCCGACATGGTCTCCCTCCTGTTTTCCTTCTCCAGACGGGGACGTTACCCGTTGGTGAGGCCGGTTTCCTTCATCTGTCGGACCGCCGTCTTGTAGTCGCGTCGCACCGCCGCCCAATCGCTGGCCAGGGTTTCTTGGTGTGGGTAACGGGCGGGAGGCGGCAGAGAAGGGCCTTGGAACACCGTGGAAACCGCGTCAAGGCCAAGCCAGAACCCCGCCCAGAAGCCGAACGGCGACGGCGCTCCGTCTGTCTCTCGCTCCTGCATCTTCTCGCTCCTTACCTTGACCAAAGAGGCATCGCACCGGTTGGCCTCGTCCATTATGTCGGTCCGCTCTTGCGAGGGTCAAGGTTCTGCCCGAAGGAAGGCTGGGGAGACCCCGCCTCCCCAGCCTTCTCTTAGTCGGGGTCGCCCGGGAAAAAGTCCTGCGGCGTGAAAGGCACGACGTTGTCGAGGAACTGATCGACCGACGTCTCCCACGAGCGGGTGAGGGCGAAGGCGCGGCAGGCCTCGGGGGCCATGGTCAGGGCCTGGAGAGCGGCTTGGCCCAGATCGTCGTTGAGCACCCCAACCGGCGCTTCGCCAATGACATCCAGGGGGCCGGGCACCGGGTAGGCGGCGACCGGCACGCCGCAGGCCAGGGCCTCCAGGAGGACCAGCCCGAAGGTGTCGGTGCGGCTGGGAAACACGAAGGCATCGGCCACGGCGAAATGCAAGGCCAGCTCCTCGCCGTGTTTTTCTCCGACGAAGGCGACCGAGGGGTGCTTGGCGCGCAAAGTCTCGAGTTGCGGACCGTCGCCCACCACGATCTTGGTGCCGGGCAGCGGCAGGGACAAAAAGGCCTCAATGTTCTTTTCCACCGCCACGCGCCCGACGTACACAAACCAGGGCCGGGGGCCGGTGATGACGGCATCAAGGCTGTTCTTGGGCTGGGGCCGGAAGAGGTCGGTATCGACGCCCCGGGTCCAGCGGCGGATGTTCTGGAAGCCCCATTGGCGGAGTTCGTCCTCCACTCCCTGGGTCGCCACCATGATGGCGCGCGATGGTTTGTGGAACCAGCGCAGGGCGGCGTAGCCCCAACTCACCGGGATCTTGAGGCGGGCGTTGACGTATTCGGGAAACTTGGTGTGGAAGGCGGTGGTGAACGGAATGTTGCGGCGCACGCAGTAGCGCCGGGCGCTGAGGCCGAGCGGTCCTTCGGTGGCAATGTGGACGATGCACGGCTGAAAGGTCTCGATGGAGCGGGCCATCTTGCGACTGGGGCGCACCGCGAGGCGGATCTCCCGGTAGGTCGGGCACGGCACGGTACGGAAGGACTGGGGCGTGATGAACACCACGTCGTGGCCGCGGCGTTCAAGGCGGGCGCGCAGGGTGTCGAGGGTTCGCACCACGCCATTGACCTGAGGAAACCAAGCGTCCGTCACAACCACGATGCGCATGAGAGGGCCTTCGTCGAGAGTCTGGGAGAAAGGGGGTCAGGGCACGCTGACCAAGCGGTCCGCCTCGTCCTCGCGGGCGTGGGCCAGGGCCTCCCCTGGGGTTTCGGCGCTGTCGGCATCATGGCGGGCGCCGGCGTAGGCATCGAACATCGAGAGGTGACGCACATCGGACCAGTGGATGATTTCCATGCGACCGTCGAAGTGTTCCACGAGGGCGGTACAACTTTCCACCCAGTCGCCATCGTTGCAATACAGGATATCCCCCACCAGACGCATTTCGGCCTGATGGATATGGCCGCAGACAATGCCGTTGAGGTTACGACGACGGGCAAGGTCGGCCATCGAGGTTTCAAAGTCGTCGATGAATTTGACGGCGTTCTTGACCTTGTGCTTCAGGTACTTGGACAAGGACCAGTAGGGCAGACCCAGGCGGCGGCGGGCCCGATTGAACCAGTGATTGATTTCCAGGAGGATGTTGTAGGCGAAATCCCCCAGGTGGGCCAGCCACTTGGCGTATTTGACCACGCCGTCGAACTCGTCGCCGTGCACCACCAGATAGCGCCGACCATCGGCCGCTTCGTGGATCGCCTCGCGCACCACGGTAATGCCGCCGAATTCGGCATCACAATAGCCGCGCGCGAACTCGTCATGATTGCCGGGCACGAAGATCACCTGGCTGCCCTTGCGCGCCTTGCGCAGCAGCTTCTGGATCACGTCGTTGTGGGCCTGGGGCCAATGCCAGCTCTTGCGCAGGCGCCAGCCGTCCACGATATCCCCAACCAGATACAGGGTATCGGACTCGGTGTGTCGCAGGAAATCCAGCAGGAACTCGGCTTTGCAGCCCCGGGTTCCCAGGTGAACATCAGAGAGGAAAATCGCGCGGTAGCGGGTGGGGTCGCTCATGGCCGTGGCTGCACATCCGTGATCCGTGGTCCAAGATTCGTCCGGGGGCGGGGCGAGGCTCCGGGCGGGCGGCTGGCGGCGTTGTACCGTGTCGCGAGACCCCTCGGCCATCCGTTTCCCGCAGCGCAAAGATTGTTTAACACCCTTGCCTCGGAACTGAAACACTCCTATCTTTAAAGCGCACTCAGAGCGCCTTTAGCTCCCGTCCTTCCCGAGGGCAGGCAGCATGGCCCGAGTGAACGCCCCCTCTCCCCGGACTCCCCGCCTTCCCAAGGATTACGCCATGCCTGCCAAGTCCCTTCAACGTTTCGCCGATGGGGTGTTGGCCCTGACCTCGGCTCCTGCGCCCCAAGCCCAGCCTCGGCGGGTGTGCCTGATCGCCAACCCGGCGGCGGGTCAGGGACGCGGCCAGCGGGTCCGCCGCGCGGTGGCACGCCTGGAAAGCCTGGGCTGTCCGGTGCGCTGGGCCCTGACCGAGCGGCCGGGCGACGCCACCCGCCTCGCGCGGGAGGCGGTGGCCCGGGGCGATGTGGACGTGGTGGTGGCCGCCGGCGGCGACGGCACCATCAACGAAGTCGCAAACGGCCTCGTGGGCAGCGCGGTTGCACTCGGGGTAATCCCGCTGGGGACAGCCAATGTCCTGGCCATTGAGGCCGGCGTGCCGCGTCGCCCGGAACACGCGGCCCAGGTGATCGCCACCGGGCGGCTGCGCCCCCTCTATCTGGGCGAGGTGCGAGGCTCGGCGGAGACGCCGCTGGGCGGGCCGCGCCGCTTTGTCATGATGGCCGGGGCTGGTTTCGATGCTCACGTGGTCGATACGGTGGACCTCGGGCTCAAGCGCCGCACCGGCGCCCTGGCCTATGCCTGGGGCGCGTTCCATCGGGCGTTTCGCTATACTTTCCCCTCGTGTCTGGTGAGCGTCACCACCCCCGACGGCCGCGAGATCGAGGCCGAAGCCTCCACCGTGGTGGTCTGCAACGGGCGCCATTACGGCGGCCCCTTTGTTGCCGCGCCCCGGGCCGACATCTCCCAGCCGACCTTCCAGGTGGTGGTCCTGACCCGACCCGGCCTGATCAACGCGGCCCGCTACGGCGCGTGGTTGATGCTGGGGCGCCTGGAGCACTTGCCCGATGTGCGGGTGATCGAGGCGACGCGGGTGCGGATCCATCTCCAGGACGCCGAGCCCTTGCAAGCCGACGGCGACACCATCGCCCACATGCCGGTCGAGATCGTCATGACCCCCCAGCCCGTTTCCCTGATCGTCCCGGACTGGGCCCCGGGCAACGACGCCGGCGCGTGATCATTTCGGCCAGCTACCGCACCGATCTGCCCGCCTATCACGGCCGCTGGTTTCTCGAACGGCTGGCGGCGGGCGACGTCGCGGTGCCCAACCCCTACAGCGGCACGCCCAGCCTCGTTTCGCTCCATCCCTCGCGAGTGTCGGGCTATGTGTTCTGGACCCGCGACCCCCAGCCCTTTCTCGAGGCGCTGGCCGTGGTGCGGGGTCAGGGCGTGCCGTTTGTCGTCCAGATGTCCCTTACCGGCTATCCTGGACTCTTGGAGCCCCGGCGCATCGGTCTTGGCCCGGCCTTGCGCGTCATGGCCGAGATCCGGCGGCTCTATGGCCCGCGCGCCTTGGTGTGGCGCTACGATCCGGTGTTGATCACCAGCGAGACGCCGCCGGCCTTCCATCGCCAGCAGTTTGCCAGACTCGCCCACGCCGTGGCCCGCCAAGGCCTCGCCGACGAGGTGGTGGTGTCGTGGTTCCACCCCTATCGCAAGGCCCAGGTCCGCCTCAATCATCTGGCCCGAAGCGGCGGCTTCTCCTGGCGTGACCCCGACGAGACGGAAAAACGGGCCCTGCTGGGCGACATGGCCGCCGAGGCCACCGCGCTTGGTCTGCGCTTTAGCGTCTGCGCCCAGGCGGCAATGGACGTGCCGGGCAGCCAGGCCGCCACTTGCATCGACGCCCAACGCCTCTCCGATCTCGGCGGCCGCCTCATCGCCGCTAAACCCAAACCCCAACGCCCGGGATGCGGATGCGCCGAAGCCCGCGACATCGGCGCCTACGATACCTGCCACCGCGGGTGTGTGATGTGTTACGCAACGCGAGGGGTGGGGCGGAGCGGGTGACTCGGGGCTGTCGCCCCGGACCCCACCTGGGGCGATGCCCCAGACCCCTTTTTCTTCTGTTCATGGCCTCCCTTCCCCCTCCTTTTTGAAAAGCGCGCTTTTCAAAAAGGAGGGGGAAGGGAGGCCAATAAAAGCAGCAGGTAGCGCGCGCCTTCGGTCGTCGTCGCGGTGGCTTGGTATTGCGTTTGGAGAGCGCGCAGGGCGTCGAGCCCTAAGCTGTCCACTTCATTACGGACCTGGTCGGCGATATTGCGAGTAGCCAACGCTCCATCGCCCCCAGCATCGACAATTTCGGCAATAGACCGATCTGCTGTTGCCGCGATGCTTTCGATTTCGTTCAGGTATCCTTTGTTATTAAGTTCACGAGACGTGGCTGTCAGCGTTTTGTTGACGTTTTCAGCAATTTTTGCTGTCGCAATCGCGACCTTATCTGCCGCCTGGGCGGCGCTCAGCCCAAAATCGGCGGCATTCTCGGCTAGTAAGGCAAAGGCGGCGCGCGCGTCTTTCACGGTCTTCGCAAGGTCCGACAACTCCGGCTCCGCATCAGTAATCCCGAGCAATACATCCACCTGCTTGGTCATCGCGGCCTGCGCGTCTCCCTGGGCAATGCCGTAGTCCGCCAAGAGCGGCCCGACATTTTCCATGGTGGCGACCAGTTTTTGCATTTGCTGGGTAACTTCTCCCGCAACTGGAGTTACGGCGCGAATTCCAACGAGCTGCTCGACGTAGGCCCGGCTTGCCTCTGTCGCGGCGGCCGTGTCAAACCCAAGGCGCGCGGCCGTGGCGTTGAATTCGCCCAGGTATTGGCGCGCCTCTGACAAGCTTGTCTTGACCGTAGACGTGATTGTGCTTGCCACATCTGTGGTCCCGTTTTTCAGGGCGTAGAGCGTATCGTTGAAATTCAACGCATACTTCACGTCTTCGACGATGGTGCCAATGTTTGCTTTTGTGGCGGCGTTCAAGACCTTCGTGACGAGCGGGTCAACGTCTTGGAGGTTTTTTCCAAGATCTCGCATATAAAGCGCGACGGCGGTTTCAATATCCACAACATTTTGACCATTGTACCAGCCAGTGCCGACATTCTTTTTCCGACCATAGCCAATAGACGAAGCAAATTCAGTCAGCGTGCCTCCAGACATTTTGACAATAGAATCCGCCGCCGACACAATAGGGTCAAGCACACTTTTGTATTCGTCTTCTTTAAGGTGCTTCGCCCCATAGGCGTTAGTCGTGGCGCCGGCCTCCGATGTCGTGAAAAGGACCGCGGCATTGGGGTTTGGCGTCTTGCTTTTGAACAGCCCAGAGAGGGCGGACCCCAAGAAGGCCCCGGCCACCGCCCCGATCGGGCCGGCCACCGCCCCTAAAGTCGAGCCCGCCGTGGCGCCGAGTGCGGTGCCGACAGCGGTGCCCGCCATGCCGCCGCCGACCGAGCCCAGGACCCCCAGCCCGGTGTCGATCAGCATATTCCCCGAGCCCTTGAACCCCAGGAGGGAGGCGCCAAGACTGCCCACAATACCCCAGGGACTGGCGTTGATGCCGCCGGCCAGGGCGGAGCCGAGGCCTGTCACGCTCATCGCCGGCGTTCCGGCGGCGAGCCCGGGGCCGATCAAGTTGGTTGGGCCGCTAGCCCCACCAATTGCCGCACCAACGGGTGTGACACTGGACAAGCCTAAGGTCTGTCCAACCGAGCCCGTCACAAACTGCGTGCCCAAGCTGGTGGACATACCAGACGACAGCGACGACCCGACCCCGAGCATGTCGCCGATCCCAAAGCCGCCCGACGATGCGCCAGCAACAGACGCAGCCCCGGCCGCTGTGGTGGCCGCCGCGCCGGTGCCGGTTAGGGCAGCAACCATTCGCACCGCGATCGGGCGCAAGGCAGCTTCGGCGGCGGCGCGAACCAAGAAGGCGCCAAAATCGCGCAGCATGCCCTTGAGCATGTCGGACCAGGACTGGCGCGTATCCGAGAACAGACCATCAACAAGACGATCAGCGCCATACTTGGTGACGTTATCAACCATGTCCTCGAACTGCTTTTGCTGCTGTTCGATGGCCTTTTGCTGTTCCTTAAGCGCCGCTTGTTGGTTGTACGCCGCAAGCCACTGCTGGTATTTGTCGCTGTTTTTGTCGATGGCGGTGCCCAGTTTGTCGCGCAGTGCGGCTTCCGCCTCCAAAAGGCCGGCCTCGCGGGTGCGGCCGGACATCTCGAGCGAGAGGATCTCGTTCTGAAATTCGAGCGCCTTGGTGGTCTCATCGAAAGAAGCCGCCAGCTTCTCGGCAGGCGTGCGCGCTTCTTCCATGGCGCGCTTCAGGTCCTCGTCGTAGCGACGACGCAGCACTTCGGCCATGTCGCCGTTCGCCAAGCCGGCTTTGGTGAGGACGGCCAGATCTTCCTGGTATTTCCGCGTGGCGGCGCCGACGGGGTCGAGTTCATCTTTGAGCGACTGGAGGTCTTTAGCGTAGTCCTTGGCGGCCCTCGCCCCCTCCTTAGCGCTCTTTGTCGCCGCGTCTTGAGCCGCCTTGATATCGGCCTGCGCCCTTTCGACGACGCCTTTCAGGCGTAAAAACTCATTGATATCATTGATATCAAGGTCTTCAGATCCCGGAAGATCAGACATCTCAAATCGGGCCAGGGTATCTTGAGCGGCCTTCAGTCCTTCGGCCTTCAAGGCCCTCTGAGCAGCACTGAGGCGAATAGCTTCGGTTTGCAGCGCCTCAAACTTCTGCATCGCCGGAGACGCAGCGTCGCCCATCGCCCTGATGCCGTCGGCGGCTTCCTGCCCGCTCCGACCAAGCCACTTGGCAGTGAAGGCTGCCTCGTCCATCGTCCCAGAAAGCACCTTCACCCGGTCGGAGGCCATGCCGTACTGGTCGCGCGCCTCTTGCATCTTCTGGTTCGCGCTACTTGTCGAGGCCAGCCACGCCAAAATATTGTCGCGCCCCTCCCCGCCAATTACGTTTGCAAACTCGCGGATTTTCAGAGTGTAGGCGCCGACACTGTCGGAGCCTGTGTAAAACCCCGCCCCAAGGCGGTTTAGGTCTGCAGTATACGGGCCAATTCCGAGAGTAAGTCCTTCAACGAGGGAAAGCGTCAACCTCTCCATGCTGCTTTGGATGGAGCGCGTGGCGTCGGCAATGATTGACTGCTGCTTTGTAATTTCAACAGCAGACTGCTCGACGCTCAGGTTTTTGTATTTTTCGATCAGGTCCTGAATGCTTGAGGCTTGACCTGCAACGCTGTTGGACAGGGTGTCGCTTGCCAAGCGAAGGCTTTCCGCAGCCTGCTCTGCCTCGGTCTGCCGGGTGGCGAGCAAGAGGGTCGCGCCAGCCGCCACAGTCAGCGCCGCCCCCAATGGCCCGCCGAAAAATGCGACGGTGGATGCAAAAGCCTTCTGTGCGCCGGCCGCGACGCGGGCGGCAACGCCCGTGCGGGCAATGGCGGCGGCCTGGGCATCAATAGCGGCCGTGACTCGACCCTGAGCGGCAGCATCTGCGTTCATCGCCGCGCTCAAGGCCGTGGTGTGTGCGGACAACGTCTGAAGCTGAACGGCTTCGATCCGCCGCAGGTCCATAATCTCTCTTTGACGGGCCAGCCGGCCGATGTTGTTGATCTGCGCCGCTTTTCTTACCTGCTCTGCCGCGATTTCAGCGCGGGTAACAGCCAATTGCGACTGCGTGAACGAAACGTTGGCGTTGATCCGCCCCAACGTCGCAGCGGTGGCGACCTGATCGGCCTGAGCCTGGGCAAGCGCGGCGGCGGCTTGGCTTTTGGAGGCGATAACGTTGCTGATGGCAGCTTTGGCATACCCAGGCAGTGCGGCAGCAGCGGCCGCCGTGGACGCGCCCAACTTTCCGAGCGCCACCGTCAGCAGCCCGACCCCGGCGACCTGGGCGGCCGAGAACCCATCGAAGTTCGCTCCGAGGGCGTCCACCGTACGGTTCAGGGCAGAGGTCTCATCCACCATCTGTCGGGTCAAGCCCGCAAAAGTCCCCTTCAGGGCCTCCGACAGACCAATAACATGGTCGATTTTCGCGCCGAACTTGTCCCACGCCACCCCGGCGATGTCGGCGGCCAGCCCCACGGTCATAGGCATCTTGCTAAATGCCGCTCGGGCCGCATCTGTCGCCTGGAGGAGTGCGTCAAACACCACGCGCCCGGTGAGCTTGCCTTGGGCTCCAAGCTCGCGCAAAGCCCCCATGGGAACGCCGAGCTGTTTTGCCAGTGCCTGGGCCAGGAGCGGCATATTCTCAAGGAGGGACCTTAGTTCTTCGCCCTGGAGCCGATCGGACGCCAAGCCCTGGCCCAACTGAATTGCGGCGCTGGTGGCCTCTTGCGTTGAAATTCCAGAGGCGACACCGAATTTTTGCACAGTCTCAACAAACTGCGCGACTTCCCCCCTAGTCTTGCCAATCGCCTGGGCCGCGATCGAAAAGCGCGTGAATTGCCCGGCGCTATCAACAACAGCCTGACCCGTCTGGAGGCCGATCTTGTAAAGGTCCCCGTAAGCTGCCTTGGCACCTTCAATAGACCCCGTGGCCACGGACAGCTTGCCCAGTGCGCTATTCATGCCGTCGGCGGTGCGAACAATGCTACCCAAGCCAAGGCCGGTCGCCGCAACGGCCGCTATGGCCCCCATCGGCCCCCTGTACGCGCCCAAAGGCTCCCACCACCTGCCCCAGCGGGCCGAGCATGCCGCTATGCGCCGCACTCAAGGAGCGCACGGACTCGGCTGTGCTGATATACCGCCCCCGCAACTGGGCAAGCATACGGTTTGCCTCGGCCTGCGAGACCAACCCTTGCTGAAATGCCCGGGTCAAGTCCTGCTGCGCGTTCCGTAGGCGCTGGTTGATAGCGTAAGTCTGGTCTGCCTCACGGCGCCAGCGCTCCAAAGAGGCCGCTGCCGACAGCGAAGTACGCGAATTGGCCTCGATCACCCGATCGAACTGAGAGAGCGCCCCGGATCCACGCTGGGCCGCAGCGTTCAGGCGGTCGAAAGCGCTCTCAACCCGGCGCCCGCCGGCCACGGCACCGGCGTCGTCGATCACAATTTCGTGGACCAGACGGTTGATATCGACCATTGGGCACTCTCCAACAAAAAAGCCGCCACGGTCTCCCGTGACGGCTTGTTTTCGGCTCTGCGTTGATTCAGGGTTGCCGCTCTAACCTTGAGCGGAGGCGATGGATGAAGTCTAAAAGCTGCACTATTGTCGTATTGCTTATATCGATGCCGTTTACTTCTTTGGCTGGAGATCAGTCCTGCAAGAGCATAAAGGATAATAATGAAAGATTGGCGTGCTACGATTCAGTAACGGAAAGAGAAAGCAGGCCGGAAAAATCTTTACGGGAATCCGGGTGGATTACAAAAACGGAAAGAGATCCAATAGACGACTCTGAAAGCACCTTCTTTGCCCTTGATTCTATGGGAGGAGCCCGCAGGAATGGCGATCCCGTCCTCATGGTTGTTCGATGCAAGAAAAAGGAAACAGACGTGATCCTGTCATGGGGTGAGTATCTCGGACGGGATAAGATTGACGTAACCACTAGGCTGGATGACTACCCCMCAATAAAATCTCAATGGGGGGCTTCGACATCATCAACGTCCACGTTCCACCCTCAGCCGATACGGTTTTTGAAGGAGTCTTACAACAGAACAAAATTCGTGGCCCAGGTTGAGCCGTACAGGTCGGCGCCCATAACGGCGGTTTTCGATCTGAACGGAATAAAGGATGTGGTCTCCAGTATTTCAAAAGCATGTGCCTGGACATACGAAGACTGACTGCCCCCAAACCAAGGGCCGGGCTCATCACCCGGCCCCCTCTCAATCAAGCCGTTGCGCCCATGCCCCGGACGGTCTGGATCACGCCCCAAAACATCTTGGTGCGGTCGTCGCTGTCGCGTTGCGCCCCATAGCGCTGTTCGACACCGCTGTTCGCATGCCAGCGCCACACCAAGCGCAACTGCACGGCCACGCCCTCCAAGGTCTTGGGCTCCAGGACGGAAATCCGGTCCTCGATCTCGTAAAAGCGCTCCCACATCTCTTCGGGCATGCCGTCTTCGCCGGGGTGGTCGTAGCTGGTGGCGAGCAGTTCCTCATGCTCGGCCCCCAGGGCGAGGAGTTCGGCGTCCGGGCTCTGGCTGTGGGCCAGGATGGGGATGCCGACCAGGGCGGCGGTTGTGGCAACAGCAGCCGTGGACGCGAGGAAACCCGTCTGGTTTGCATGGCCATCACTCCGCCGCGTCCAGGTTCAAGCCGCCGTTCGTCGGCACCTTGGCCCCTGGAACCGCCCGGGCCAACTTGGCGAGACCCTTTCCGGTCACGCGAACCGATTCCGCCACTTTCTCCGTCCCATCAGGCCGCGAAACCGTCGCGACCTTATGCTCCAGCAACCCGGCCTGGATCTTGTCCTGGTAGGCCAGCCACCCCGCCTTGCCCGGGCGGCGATACGTCCACCCATGCCCGCTCATCCAATCGAAGAGCGCCTTGGGCCGGATCTGAAGCGTCTTCGCTGCATCGGTGACGCACATGGAGTTGTCGGCCCCGGCGATCCGATCGAAGGCCGCAACGGTGGCTGAGGCCGCCTCAACCTTCCGCTCGGCCATGTCGGCCCGGCGCTCGGCCTCGATGCGCTTGGAGCACTGCTCCAGGATAAGGGTTTGCAGAACAACCGGGTCGGACAGGTCGGGGAGCGCAGGCTTGCGAAGGGACTCCTCCATGTCGTTGAACTGCTGGATATAGCGGACCTTGAACTCCATCGCCTTCGGGCCGGTGTAGCCCATGACCAACAGCGTGAAGCCGTCGCGGGTCATGTCGAAGGACCGGATTTCGCGGTTCGCACCTTCGTCAAAGGCCACGATCTGCCGAAACCACGGGCCCCCCAGATTTGGGGAGCTAATGTTTTCAATGACTTGGTCAACGTCCCGGAGGACGTGGTCGTGCCGCTTTCCGAAGAAGTCCGCAACGTCGCGGCTGTTGGCGAAAACGATTCCGTCCTTCACGTGGACGGTCGGTGCTGGTAGAATCTGCGTCATAACTGCCTCTCGTGTAGGCGGTTGTGGTGAAAGGCCCCGGCTCGCAACCGGGGCCGCTTTTTTGGTGGCGGGGATAGTTTCCTAGGCCAGCCCCGCCACCATCCGCTTGCGATGTTAGCAAGGATAGTGCAATATCGACACTAAGATATATGCACAAAAAGGGCAATAGGGGTCTTTACGTGACGATTAGCGCCGCGCAATGCAGGGCCGCCAGGGCAATGGTCGAGTGGTCACGTGACCAGCTTGCGGAAGCGGCTGCGGTGTCAAAGCGCACCATTGTCGATTTCGAGCGCGGAGCACGCGCCCCCCAGCGATCCACCCTCGCCGCCATCCAGCGCGCCCTTGAAGACGCGGGCGTGCGGTTCACCGAGGCTGGGGTGGAGCTTCTCGATAAACCACCTCATCGCTAGGTCCGGCCCAAACCGCTACCCTTATCCGCCTCCGCACTGGCCCGCCGCGCTCTCAAAAACTCGTCGTCGATCGCGCGCACCATCCGCAGGTACAGCAGCAACTCGCGCCGCCCCGCCACCCCGTCGATTTCGCGGGCGAAGGCGAGGATGGCGCTCGTCGGGATGGCTCCAATGTCCATCCCGACCGGGCGATCCGAAGTCAAGTAGTGGAAGGCCTCGACATAGCGGGCCAGGGCCGGGCTAAGCGGCGGGGCGACGCACACCTCGGGCGGCTCTTCGCCGTCCTCGGTGTGCATCCGGGCGATATTCTCGGCGTCAGCCCCCCACCCGAACCGCCACTCGGCCCAAACCCTTAGTTTTTTTCCGCGCCAGCCTCGGCAGCGGCGCGGAAATTGTCCTCGCTGCTGGCCGCGAGCAGCAGCTTGGTGCGCAGAGGCTTGAACTTCGGGTGCTGGAGGGCCTGCGACACCACCTTGGGATCGGAGGTGTCCAGCGGAACGCCGCCGATCGTCCAAGGCCCGATCCACTCGACCGCCAGCCCCTGGGCGATCCAGTCGCAGGTCAACCGCGCCTGGATGTCGTCGGGGATCTCGCGGAACGAGGAGTAGGGCTTATAGAGGCGCTCACGCACCGCCTGGGCCTTGTCGGAGCCCGCCGAGCGCAGGCGCACGCCGCTGTCGGCCGAGAGCATGAGCACGAAACCGCCTTCAAACAGGCCTTCGTCAACGGCAAAGTCATTCAAATCCATGATCGTCCTCGTGAAAGAAAAGGCCGCGTCAAGCGGCCGGGAAGCGGTTGATGCCCATGGTCCAGCCAAGGGTCGGGTGGGGGTCGGCCATCCACTCGAAAGTGGCCATGACCGGCTGGTTGGGGCCGCCACGCTCGCGCGTGACCTTGCCCAAGACGATCTCCGGCAATTCCACGATATAGCTGTTGCCGGATTTGTCCGTGACTTGGTAACTGGTGCGGATTGCCGCCTCAGACTTGTAAAGGTCGTAGGCCGAATAATCGGAAAAGTAGATCTTGACTTGACCGGAGACCGTAAAGGTTCCCAGGGTCACCCCAATAGCGCCCGGGTCCCCAAGGGCGAAGTTTGCCGCCGCGCCTTCACGGGCGATGGTCGTGGTCAGACTGTCCACCTTGGCGCCGGTGAGGCTGCCCAGCGCGATGGCGCGCATGTTGCCCACCGTGTTGAACACGCGGTTGGTCGGCGCGGCCCCCATGGTGCCGACCGCAGAAGCGGCCTTTTCCTCAGACTTGGCGATCAGGTCAATGGTGCCGGAAAAGAACTGCCCTCGGGCCGCGTTGATTTGACCTCCAGAAGCAATGCACCCCGAGTAAATAAAGCCGTGCGTGGTACTGTAGCGCTCCTGGATCGACAGCGTGTTGACCACGGTGCTGTTGACCAGCAGAGAGCCGGAGACCGTGACCGCCTCGCCCCCGGCATCGGTGGCGGGAGCCGGGTCTACGGTGATGGACGCGCCGTCCGAGGCCTTGGCCGTGACGCGGAAGTAGCCGTTGGCACACACCCGGCGGGACCGGGGCGTGCCCTGGGTGCTGGCCGGGGGGGCGGCCCCGGTGTTGGTGGCGAGTGTGGCGTTTGTCGAGGAGGGGGCCGAGGGAGAGCGGCCGGAAAGCTCTCTTGAAGCGCGGGAGCATGACTATGTGTGGGTGACGACCCGGCTGCCGCATGAGGGCGAGGGGTGTGGGAGGTGAGAGGGAAGGCTGGGGAGGCGCGGCCTCCCCAGACCCCTCGTTTTCTTTAGCGCCGGTGCAGGGTGAGGGCGGCGCAGACACCGACCACCAAGCCCCAAAAGGCCGAGCCCAGGCCGAGGAAGGTGACGCCAGACGCGGTGACCAGGAAGGTGAGTGACGGGCGGGCTCGCGGCCCTTGTCCTCGCGCAAGGCGTCGGCCAGCCCGTTCATGATGGCGCCAAACAGGCCGAGGCCGGCAATGGTGGCGACCAGGGCCTTGGGGAAGGCGGCGAACAAGGTGGCCAAGGTGGCCCCGAACACGCCCACCAGGATATAGAACACGCCCAGGGCCACGCCGGCGATCCAGCGCCGGTTGGGGTCGGGGTGGGCCTCGGAGCCCGAGCACAAGGCGGCGGTGATGGCCGCCAGATTGATCCCATGGGCGCCAAACGGGGCCAGCGCCGCCGAGACCAGCGAGGTGCCCCAGACCAGGGGGCCCGCCGGCGTTTGGTAGCCAAAGGCCCGCAGCACCGCCACGCCGGGCACGAACTGGCCGGTGAGGGTGATCAGAGCCAGGGGCAGGCCCACGCTCAACAAGGCTTCCAGGGAAAAAGCCGGGGTGGTCCAGTGCGGCACCGCCGGGGTCAGGCTGACGTCGGACAAATGGAGATCGCCTAAGGCGGCGCTGAGGCCCACCCCAAGGGCCAGGACCAGGGCAATGGCGTAGCGTGGGGCGAGGCGGCGAAAGATCAGATAGGCGGCGAACAGGCTGCCAACGAGAACCGGATCCTCGGGAAAAACCTTGAACACCTCGACGCCAAAGCGAAACAAAATACCGGCCAGCATGGCGGCGGCCAGACTGCGCGGCAGGCGGTTGGTCAGGGCGTCGAACAGCCCCGAGGCCCCAAGAGCGGTCAGCAGCAGCGAGGCCACCAGAAACGCGCCCACGGCCTCGGGATACGAGACGCTCGCCAAGGCCGTGACCAGCAAGGCCGCTCCCGGGGTGGACCACGCGGTGATGATGGGCGCGCGGGTGCGCCAGGACAAGACAATGGCCGAGAGCCCCGATCCCAGCGAGACGGCCCAGATCCATGATGACATCTGCGCCTGATCGAGGCCCGCCGCTGCCCCGGCCTGGAACATCAGCACCGAGGGGCCGGCAAACGACACTACCACGGCGATAAAACCGGCCACCACGGCCGAGAGGGAGAACTGCGCACCCACCTTGTCTTCTCCTTGGTCCCGGGGAGGAGCCTTGTTCTTACGCGCCCTCGCCTGGACAAACCAGAGGAGAGCGTTTGAAGGACCAAAGTGAGCGAGGGGTCTGGGGGGGCCGCGCCTCCCCAGCCTTTTCCGTCCTTGCCTGTCTCACTCCAAGGCCCCCTCGACAGGCGTCGGCCACGAGGAACAGGCAAGGCGCAACAAGCTCAGGGCTTTGTCGAACGAGTACGCCTCCAGATGCCGGGCTATTTCCTGGACAACGGCGAGCCCCAAGGCAGGCGTCAAGATCCCGACATCGCTGCGGAAAGCGGCCAGGGCAGACATGTCGTCAATCCGCAACAAATCCTCCAAGCGCGCGGCCGCGACGCGCGCTTGCTCCCAGTCTGGGTCTGCCTCAGGGAGCTGTTCCTCGGTCAATGTCGGCAAGAGATCGGACAGCCTTGCTTGCAGGGCCGCAAAGGCGGCTCCCAACTGGATGACTTGGTCGTTGAGAGAGGGGGGAGGCGTCTCGTCGCGCAAGCTGGCTTCGACCGCGGCGGCGGCGGCCCGTACCTCATAAGCCCCAAGGGTCGCGGCAACACCTTTCAAAGTGTGGGCGGCAAGTCGAGCCTCATCGCGATTGCCAACGGCAAGGGCCGCTTCCAGCCGTTCTTGCTCGGTCGAACTCGTGAAGCGCCCGAGCAAGCGGACATACAACTCCCGTCGCCCGTTCGCCACTTTGAGGCCCGCCGCCCAGTCGAGGCCCGGCATGCCCTCAATCCCCCGCCACAAGGTATCAAAGCGCTCCCCAGGGACGGCCCCCCCCTCCAGGGGATCAGGCGACGGTGCCAGTCCCTCGACCGCGGGCAGCCAGCGCAAGACAGTGCGATAGAGAATCTCGGGGTTCACCGGCTTGGAGATGTGGTCATTCATGCCGGCGGCAAGGCAGGCGGCCCGGTCCTCTTCGAAGGCATTGGCGGTCATGGCGATGATGGGCACGTCTTGCCGGTTGGGATCCGCCCGGATCAGGCGCGTGGCGGCCAGGCCATCCATCATGGGCATTTGCATGTCCATCAAAATCAGATCGTAGGTCCGCTTGCGGGCCAGGTCGGCGGCGATTTCACCGTTGTCGGCCACGTCCACCCGCATGCCGACACTGGTGAGCAGTTCCTGGGCGACCTCCTGGCTGACCACGTTGTCCTCGACCAGAAGCAAGGAAGCGCCGCCGCGTTGGCGCAACCGGCGCTCGGCGTCGCCGGCTTCCGGCAAGGCCGCCAGGGAGTGGTGGCCGGAAAAGGCGTCTTGCAAGGCTTCGAACAGGCGCGATGGTGTGATGGGTTTGGCCAACATCTCGAAAAATCCGGCCGCCGCCAGACGCTCGCGCGACACATCCTCGTTTTGGGCACTGATCAGCAAGCGCATGGGCTGTTCAGGCAGGGGGAGGGTATATAAATGACGCCCGACCTCAATGCCGCTCATGCCGGGCATGCGGGCGTCGATCAACAGCAGGTCAAAAGGCTTTTGCTCGAAGGTGGCGGCCATGACGGCTTCCAGGGCGGCCTGACCACTGTCCACCGCCATCACCTGGACCCCCATCATGGCTAGCATGTGCAAAAGGGAGTCGCGGGCGTCTTCTAGATCATCGACAACGAGAATACGCCGGTCGCGCACCTCAATGCGCTTGATGTGGGCCTCGATGGCGCTTCGGCTGGGCTCGAAGGGGATTTCCACCCAGAAGGTGCTTCCTTGACCGGGGAGGCTGTCCACCCCAATGCGGCCCTCCATCAGTTCGGTCAACCGACGCGAGATGGCAAGGCCCAGGCCGGTGCCGCCGTATTTGCGGGTGATGGAAGGATCGGCCTGTTCGAAGGGGAGGAACAGGCGCAGTCGTTGTTCCGGGGCCAAGCCGATCCCGCTATCGCTGACCTCGAAGCGCACCCAAACCTCGGTGCGTGTCTGAGAGAGGAGGCTGGCGCGCAACACCACCCGGCCATGCTCGGTGAACTTCACCGCGTTGCCCGCGAAATTGACCAGGATTTGGCCTAAGCGCATGCCGTCGCCGCGCAGGCGCAAGGGGACGGAATCGAGATCGACCACCAGTTCTAGGCCCTTGGCATCGGCCCGGTCGCGGACAAGGCCGCACACCGTATCGAAGACGGTCTCGAGATCGAAATCCACCTTCTCCAGGTGCATACGCCCGGCCTCGATTTTGGAAAGATCGAGAATGTCGTTGATGAGACCAAGAAGATGTTGGGCGGCTCCGGCGATTTTGGTCAGGTGTTCACTGTGGCGCACATCGGTGATGTCGCGACGCAAGACATGGGTCAGACCGATGATGCTGTTCATCGGCGTGCGAATTTCGTGGCTCATATTGGCCAGGAACTGGCTCTTGGAGCGGCTGGCGGCTTCGGCGGCTTCCTTGGCCTCGCGCAGTTCTAGTTCGGCTTGTTTGCGCGCGCGGATATCCTGGAACGAGACCACGGCCCCGATGCCGATCCCATCGCGGACCAGGGGGSCGCTGGCGTAGGCGACGGGGAAAAACTGGCCGTCGCGTCTCCAGAAGACTTCTGTATCGCAGGTTACCCGCTCCCCGGCCAACACTGCCCGGTTGATCGGGCAGGCCTCGTGGGGATAGAAGGTGCCATCCGCGTGGGAATGGTGCATGGCCTCGTGGGAGCACAGGCCGATCAGTTCACAGGCGTGCTCGTAGCCCAGCATGGCGGCGGCGGCGGCGTTGGCAAAGGTGACGCGGCCCTGGGGATCGATCCCGAAAATCCCCTCCGAGGTGGATTCCAGCAGCAAGCGCAGTTCTTCTTCCTTGCGGGCCAGGGCTTTGGAGGCTCGTTCCCGTTCGGTGATGTCACGGCCCTGAACGAGAAAACCGGCGAACGAGCCGTCGCGGTCGCGCAGCACGCTGTGGGTCATGGACATCAACCGGGCTCTGGTTTCCTCGCCGAAGGGGAAGGTCATCTCGCGCACCACCACGTCCTGGCCCGAGCGCAGTTGCTCGTCCTCCCATCTCTCGACCTCGGCGGCGAGGACCGGGGTTAGTACTTCAGCGGCGGTTCGGTTGTGCACTTCCTCCCACAAGGACAGGCCGCAGGCCCACAAGAAGGTGCGGCTGACCGCCTTATAGCGACGGTCGCGGTCCTTGAGCACGATCAAATCGGGAGAGGCCTCCAAGACGCGGCGGAAATCGCGGCCAATGGCCTCGGCGGCTTCCTTGGCGGCCATCACTTCGGCGGTGCGCTCGTTCACCAAGCATTCCAGATGCAGGCGATAGCATTCGAGCTGCTCGCTCATGCGCTTTTTTTCGGTAATGTCCTCCTTGATGGCCACATAATGGGTGACCATGCCGTCCTCGCGGCGCAAGGGCACAATCGTGCAAGACTCGATCAACTCCCGGCCGTCCCGGGCCCGGTTGATGAATTCCCCCACCCAGGTTTCGCCCCGTCCCAAGGCCTGCCACAGGCCGCGATAGGTCGAGGCCGGGGTCTTGCCCGAGTTCAAAAGGCGTGGGTTGCGACCGAGCACCTCTTCCCGCGAGTAGCCCGTCAAGCGGACGAAGGCATCATTGACGTACTCGATTTCGGCCGACAAATTGGTGATTACCACCGGATTGGGGCTTTGCTCTACAACCAAAGAGAGTTTTCGGATGTTTTCCTCCGAGATCTTCTCCGAGGTAATGTCGTGCCAAAGCCCAACCAGATAGTGGCGCCCCTTTTGTTGGAGAGAGCCAGCACTGACCCGGACATCGATCAGGCGTCCGTCCTTGCGCCGCAGGCGGGCTTCGAAACTCTGGCTTCCTTGAATGAGAACCTGACGGACGCTCTCGCGCAGATCAACGGTCGAGTTCATCCCGCGGACATCCTGGAGGCGAAGGCCGAGCATCTCTTCGCGTCGGTAGCCAAGCATGCGGCAGGCGGCCGCATTGATGTTGACAAAGCGAAGGGTTTCTGAATCCACCAAGTCGATAGCATACGGGGCATTTTCAAAGACCGCGTGCATGAGAGCCTGGGCGTCGCGCTCGGCCTGGGCCACACGCCGGCGTTCCAGGGCTTGGCTCAGGCGGGAGGCCACGGTCTCGAACAGCGTGAGTTCCTCGACCAGAAACGGATCGCCCGCCTCCGAGGGCAGGGAGGCGATGTAAGCCACCCTGAGGCGCGCCGCGACATTGTCGTAGCCGGTGAAGCGAATGTTTTGGGCAACGGTCCCCTCGGGCAAGGGGGGGCCATGGCGAAGTCCCCCATGCTCAATACACACCAAGGCCCGTTCAGGATAACGCACCGCCGTGGGCAGGCGGGTCGCGACAGCCTCCAGCATCGCCGCCACGGCCATGTCGTCGCGTTCGGTCAGTCGGGAAATATCGTAAAGGCAGCTCAACTCCTTCATGCGTTCGGCGAGATCCTGGCGGGCTCGGCGGCGCTCGCGCACGGCATCGCGAAACACCAATACCGCCGCCGACAGATCGCGAAACAAGAGACCCGCCCCCAGGCTGCGAACCTCGGCCAGATCGTCAGGGTCGGGCTCATCGTGCAACAAGGCCTGAACCGTGCGCGACAACAGGGTAAACCGTTTGGTCACCCAAGAGGTGGCCAGCGCCCACGTCATCACCGCCGCTAAAAACACCAGCGCCCCGGTCAGCGACAACAGTATCAGGTGGTCAAACAAGGCATCGTCGCGCTGCTGGGCGGCTTGGATCCGGTCCTGGGTCCTGGTCTCGGCCAGCGACAACACCTCGCGCGACACATCGGCAAAACTGGCCCCGGCTCGATAGGCTTGGTGCAAAGCGGCCGAGGGATCTCCCAGCGCCAGATCCGCCGCGAGCAAGGCAAAGCGACGATACGCAAGAAAGCTCGATTGCGCCGAGTGTTCGGCCGGTCCCGAGCGTTCGAGGACACTCAAGGCCTGCACCAAACGGTCAAGTTCACGCTCCAGATCGGCCCGACGTCGGCCCAGTTCCTCGCGGTCGATGCGTCGGGCGGCGGCCCGTTCCAAAAGCAAGGTCAGCTCCCGCTGCACCGAAGAGAGGTGAAGCAAAAACCGAGGGGCCTCGCTGTCCGCTGTGGTGCTGTTTCGTTGCGACGCGACATCCCGGACATGTCCTTGCCACAGACTGGTCAGGGACAAGGTCGCAACGCAGCTCTGAATCAAGGCGATAACAACAACGGGCAGGAAAAGGATCAGGGCGTAAAAGCGCCGTCCCTTCATGCTCCGGCCCCGCCTTTCTCTTCTCCTCGCACGGGGGGCTCGTTGTCGGGATCGGCAAAGCGCTGGGCGATGGCGTGGAAGGTCTCGGGCTGGGCCAGGAACACATCGACCACGCGAGGATCAAAATGCGTGCCGCGTCCTTCCACCAAAATACGGGTCGCCTCGGTGAGGGGGAGCGGCGGCTTGTAGACCCGGCGGCAGACCAGCGCATCAAAAACGTCGGCCAGTGCCATCAAGCGGGCCGAGACGGGGATGGCTTCCCCCACCAAGCCCTGGGGATAGCCCGTCCCGTCCCAGCGCTCGTGATGGCACAGCGCGATTTCCTGAGCCACGCGCAGGAAAGCAAAGGCGCCAAAACGGGGGTCTTCCGACTGGGGGCCAGCCCCGGCGAGCGCTTGTTCCATGGCCCGGGCAATGGCCTCGGCGCCAATCAGGGGGTGGGTCTTCATCACCTCGAATTCTTCGGGCGTCAGGCGTCCGGGCTTGAGCAAGATGGCGTCGGGAATGCCGACCTTGCCGATATCGTGCAGGGGGGCCGCCTTGACCACCATGCCCAGGCGGGAGCCAGCCAGGGCGTCTCGAAATCCCTCGGTGTCTCTTAGGGTGTTAGCCAGGGTTTCTACATACGACTGGGTGCGTACAATATGGTGGCCGGTTTCGTTGTCGCGGGCTTCGGCAAGGCACGCCAAGGCCCGCACGCCCAGATCCTGGATCAGGAGGTTTTCGCGCATGCGCCGCGAGACCTCGTGCTCCAGGCTTTCGTTGCGGTCGGCCAGACGATCGCGGGCGTGCTTGAGTTCCAGGTGGGTGCGGACCCGGGCCAGGACGATGGAGGGATTGATGGGCTTGGTGATGTAATCCACGGCGCCCAAGGCAAGGCCGCGTTCCTCGTTATCCACGCCATCCACGGCGGTGATGAAGATGACGGGGACATGACGGGTGCGGGGATCGTCGCGCAGGTGCCCAAGGACGGTCAATCCATCCATGTCCGGCATCATCACATCGAGCAAGATCAGATCTGGCCGGGGCTCGGAGAGGGCAACCTTCAGGGCCCGCTCCCCGGAATTGGCGACCCGGACTCGGTAATAGGGATTGAGAAGCTCGCCTAGCACCGTCAAGTTTTGCGGCGCATCGTCAACGACGAGAACGGTGGAGGTGCCGATAAAGGACGAAACCATCGTCGTCTCCTGGTTCATGCTCGTCTCCCCGAGGCCCATGGCACGCCGGCTGACCGGTTCCCCCCACGTCGATAGTTTTCACGGTTCCCCTGTGGGGATGTGATACCCTAAAGGATATGATACCCGGCCTAAAAATGCCACCCCTTGGATCTGAATACCGTAATCCCCGCCAAAGAAGGGATCCGGCCAAGATGGGGCGAAGGGGTCAGGACGGGAGAAGCGGTCCAACGCGATCGCGCCCGCCGGTCTTGGCGGCATAAAGCGCTTGGTCGGCCCGGCGGAACAAGGTTTGCGAGGTATCATCGGGGCCCAGGGTTGCGATACCAACGCTCAGGGTGTGGCGCTCTCCGGTGGCAAACAGGGTCCGGCGCTGGGCGTCACAAATCCGTTCCGCGCCGTGGCGTGCCCCCTCGCCATCGGTTCCAGGGCACAGAACCAGAAACTCTTCCCCGCCCCAGCGTCCCAACAGGTCACTGCTGCGCAAGGTGGCGGCGATGGCGCGGGCGGTGGCTACCAGAACATCATCGCCCATCAGATGGCCGTGCTGGTCATTGACTCGTTTGAAATGATCGATGTCGATCATCAAGACGGAAAGGGGCTGGCCCTGGCGCCGAGCGCGGGCGATTTCGTGTTCCAGCGCATGGTTCAGGGCGATTCGGTTGGGAAGGTTGGTCAAGCTGTCGGTGCGTGCGAGGCGCTCCAGCATCCGGTTGCGCTGGCGTAACTGATAGACCCCCACTGCGGTACCGCCCAAGGTTAGCACAAGAACCGCCGTTACCCCCAGCAAAAGACCATGCGAAGGCGGTGCTTCAACCTTAAGGGGAACATGGGTGTTGACGATGCGATCGCGTTCCTCTCGGGTGATGGTGGCAATGCCGTGGTCGAGGAGATCGCGCAGAACGGGCAAGTCTTGGCGGACTCCAACGCGAAGCTGGTTCCGATACCCCGGTAAAATCGCGGCGATCTTGAGATTGAAGAATCCTTTTTCCTTGATGGTGTGCGCGGCTACAATCAAAGAGCGCAACGTCATGTCGGCCAACCGATCGGAAACCATGGCCAGGGTTTGCTCTTCGGTTTTTGTGACGATCACCCGAAGGTTGGGGTACTGGGCGCGAATCCTTTCCTCCATCGCCGTTCCTTCGGGAAAGACGATGCTCTCGTTGAGAGAACCCGGATCCTCAATGAGAGCGTGCTCCTCCCGGGTGATCAGGACGTTGGGGTCTTCGAGCAAAGGACGGGTGAAAATCAACCAGCGCTCCCGCTCGGGCGTCTGGTTGAGAAAACTAAGGATCTGGCAGCGCCCCTCGCGCGAGGCTTGCAGGCTCTCTGCCCAGTCGCGCGTGGGAATCACTTGAAGGGTCAAGCCCGCACGCTGAACCGCCAAAGCCAGAAGATCCGCTGCAATTCCCTCGTGTTCATTGCGCTCGTTTAGGCGCTCAAAGGGAACCCAGTCGGGATCCACGCACACGCGAACAGGACCATTCTCGGCGAGGAAGCGTTGGGCCTCACCGGCTTCGAACGCCTGGGCTTGAGAGGTCCAAAGGATAACGAGCAGAAGAACCCGTGCGCCCCTGCGAATTGTGTGCCTCCTTGTGCTCATCATTTTCGCGCTTGCGCCCTTTTGGAAAAGGTCCAGACGGTTATGCCCGGATGTTTTAGCAAAGACCGGTCGTGGCGCAAACGACCACGCGACGCCTTGCGTCGGGACCGCGCGCGCCCAATCTGAAAGGGCCCTTTTCGCCCTGCTCCAAATCCGACATACTGCCACAGGTGACAACAATTCATGAGCGCGCGCGTGCCAGCCGATCCTCCGACCGACGCCGACCCCCGACCGCGAACACCCACCTCTCAGCTTTTGGAGCAGTTCATCACCCACTGGGAGGGTGAGCGCGTTTGCCTCCAGGATTTGGTAGAGGCCCTGGGAGACCGGGGATATGGGTTTTTCCTCCTGATCTTTGCGTTTCCGAATGTCTTGCCTAGTCCGGTGCCGGGTATTTCCGCCGTTTTGGGGATTCCTCTGATCCTGGTGGCGGGGCAACTGATGATGGGGTCGCCAGCCCCTTGGTTTCCCCGGGTCCTGGGGGAGCGGTCCTTGGCCACCAAGGATCTAGCGCGCATGATTGCCGTGATCGTGCCTTGGCTCAGGCGGTTGGAAAGGTTGTTCAAGCCGCGTCTGCGCTGGCTTACGTTTCCGCTGGCCGAGCGACTCCTGGCCGCTTTTTGTGCGGTCTTGGCGGTGGTCCTGATTTTGCCGATCCCCCTGGGCAACATGCCGCCCGGGCTCTCGGTCTCGCTCATTGCCTTGGGCCTGATTGAGCACGATGGTCTTACCATTTTGATCGGCCTGTTGGTGGGCCTTCTGGCCCTGGGCATCGTCGTCGGTGTGGCGGCGGCCTTTCTTGCCGTTCTTCCCCTGTTTCTTGAGAGTTTTTTTCACTAAAGGAGTGACCGCGTCGTCATGTCCCTCGCCCTGGAACTCGCGGTCATCGCGTTTTTGGTGATCCTCAATGGGTGGTTCGCCATGTCCGAATTGGCCATCTTGTCGGCGCGGCGCGCTGTCCTCTCGACTCAGGCCTCCCAAGGAAGCCGGGGGGCGCGCGTGGCCTTGCAGTTGGCGGACAACCCGGGCCGCTTCCTGTCCTCGGTGCAGATCGGCATTACGTTGGTGGGAATCCTGGCCGGCGCCTATTCGGGCGCGACCTTAGCCGACAAGCTCGCCGTGTGGATCATCGCGACGTGGCCCACGCTGGCAGCGGCGGCGGATGCCCTGGCCATCGCCTTGGTGGTGGGCGCGATCACCTTTGCCTCGCTGATCCTGGGCGAGCTGGTGCCCAAGCAGATCGCCCTTGCCGCTCCCGAGCGGGTGGCGGCCCTGGTGGCCCGGCCCATGGTGGGGGTGGCGCGGCTTGCGTTGCCTTTGGTGTGGATTTTGGAGGCATCGACCCGCCTCATCTTGCGCCTTTTGGGCCTGACCAACGGCCCGCGCGAGGTCACTCAGGAGGAGGTCAAGGCCCTGATCGCCGAGGGGACCCAAAATGGTCTGTTCGGAACCCAGGAAAAGGAAATGCTCTCCGGCGTTCTGCGCCTGGGCGAGCGCAAGATCCGAGCCCTGATGACGCCGCGCACCGAGTTGGTGCTGATCGACCTCAGTTGGGACGACGAGCGCATCCGCCGCACGGTGCGGGAGTCCCATCATTCCCGGTTCCTGGTCTGCCAGGGGGATCCCGATGAGGTTATTGGGGTCGTTCAGTCCAAGGATATGCTGGACGCCTTTTTGGACGAGCGTCCTTTTGCCATCGCCTCCGTCGTGCGTCCGCTGGAGGTGGTGCACGAAAACGCGCCGGCCTTGCAGGTGCTGACCTTGTTGCGCCAGTCCACTATTCACATGGCCTTGGTCGTCGATGAGTACGGCAGCATTGAGGGGATCGTCACCGCCACCGACGTTCTGGCGGCCATCGTCGGCAGTCTGGCCGAGCATGGGGAAGAGTACGAAGGGGCCTTGTTCGCCCGGGAGGATGGCTCGTGGTTGCTTGACGGCGACGTGGCCATGGACCTCGCCGCCGAGCGCTTGGGCTGTCGTCTGCCCCCGGGGGCCGAGGCGGACTTTTCCACAGTGGCCGGGTTCATCTTGTGGCGCTCTTCCACGGTGCTGCCCAAGGTTGGTGCTCAGGTGATCTGGGACGGCTGGTGTTTCGAGGTGGTCGATATGGACGGGCGCCGCATCGACAAGGTGCTGGTTTCCCCGCTTAAAAACGACTGACAGCAGAGCCGGAGGGATGAGCTATCTAAACTCTAAGTAATAAGTCTACCGACTGCATTTCACGAATGGTCCTTCTCCGACACCTGGCTCTCCATAAAGGCGCTCATGGCTTTATTATATGCCAAAAAGTCGTTATTAAATCTGCTTCAATGGCTCAATCTTTTTTTCATTCTGTAGCAATTGTAAATATGAGAGATGAAAATCTTGGTACTTATGGATTAAGTCATTAGCCATACTTTCTTCCGAAAATAAATAGCCTATTACAACAAGAATAAGCATCTTCTTTATACAAAACAAACGAATCGTTGAATATTCGTCTAAACTTACTTCTTCCTCTGTATGAAGTATAGCTGACCTAAACCTTGATAGGCTTGCCCCAAATAATTGAAGCAATTTATTTTCGTATTCTTTCAATTCACTCCATTCTTTTTTAAACTCTGTCCTGTCGTCAGGCTCACTCACTGGTTCTAGTAAATAAAAAATTTTATTGCGCAAATTATCGCTACAATATTCATCTTTCATAAAATATTGATATTTTTCATTTCTATGTACTTTGTTTTTTTTAGCAATGCGCGAAAGGATTTCAAATAAAAGAGCAATGTTCCCGCATTCTTGATGTCTAATGCAAATTGACGTTTCGTTTTGAATAATCCCGAAAAGCAAAGGAAACTCTTTGGGCCGAGAGAAAAAATTTTCTGTCAGGATAAAGCTAGCTAGCGGTTTGATGTAGGCGTAGATAGAGGACTGATTTACTGATCTATTTGAAAGTTTTAACGTTTTTCTATCAATAATAAAACTTGGAAAAACGTCAATTAAGTTTTGATTTTCATTTTTATCTTGATGAAGAGAAATTTTTATTGGGTGCCACGGTTCAAGACGCAATATGGCTAAACAATCAACGCAGTAAGAAACAAATCTAACCGCGTCTTTTATGTCGCAAGGTTTGTTGAATTGAATCTGCGCGTAGTCTTTGTGAWTTTTTTCTAAATTAAGCTCAGAAAAATTTATAATTCCATAAGGTGTTTTAATTTCATTTAGAATTGGGTGTTTTTTTATTTTTCCATTGCTTTCTTTAGTGAGTTCAAAAAGAAAATAATCCATTTTTGGAAGAAAAAAAACAGCTCTATCAAATAGAGTTGTCTCATTTAAATGGGCGCCTAGAACAAAATATTCGCTATAAACATTGCCACGATAATATTTTTTCGCATTACTTAATTTAGGCAATTGATTGTATATTAATTTGCTAAATAAAAGGCTAACAAATTTTCCTTTATAAGTGCATCCATTTAAAAAAAGTATATTACTTGTTGTTATTATTTTCTCAGAGCAGAACTCTGAAACAATGCCGTCTTCAGAAGAATACCTTGTTGTGCATCTCAGCTCTTCCTCACTTTCTTGATAGCTCAGTCTGAAAGTTGCGTATTCTTCAAAATCATCATAAAGAGACCGTTCCATTCCAAAGATCCTTATCTTTTCGCAAAAAGGGGTCTGGGGAAGCGTGCTTCCCCAGGCGGGGGTTTGGGGGTGGCAGCCCCCAAAAAGGCGCAGCCTTTGATCACAGGTGTTCTTCCCTCATGCCGTCGTGGGGAGCGGGTCGGTGCCCTCGTTCAGGATGGCGAGATATCCCTGGTAACTGAATACGCGCCCCCGTTTACGGCCAGTGACTTCTTCGACGATGCCAAGCCGCTCTTTTAGATCAGCGAGCGCCGCATTGACCGTGGGGGCCGACAAGCCCGTTTGATCAGCGAGCTGATTGGCGGTCATGTAGGGATTCTGTTGAAACAGATCGTGGATGCGCAGCGCCGAGCCGGCCCGGTCGCTCTTTGCGGTAATTCGCTCGCGGTCTTCCTTAAACAGATCGACGATCCGGGTGACGGCGTCGAACGCCTGATTCGCCGTATCCGCCACACCGGTAAGAAAGAAATCGAGCCAAGCTTCCCAGGCTCCGTGCTCGCGGACTTCCTGAAGTAGGCGGTAATAGTCGGCGCGATGCGTTTTCAGGTAGAGGCTCAAATAGAGTAACGGCTTGCGCAGCACGCCGTTGACGCACAGGTACAGCGTGACCAGTAAGCGGCCCATCCTGCCGTTGCCGTCGAGGAACGGGTGGATGGTCTCGAACTGAACATGCAGCAGGCCAGCCTTGATGAGAGCAGGCAGACGGGATTTTTGCTCATGCATAAAGTGCTCAAGCGCATCAAGACAGGCATCCATCTCGGGGGACGGCGGTGGAACGAAAAGCGCATTGCCGGGACGCGTGCCGCCGATCCAGTTCTGCGATCGCCGAAATTCGCCGGGGCTTTTCGTGCCACCGCGCCCACTTTGCAACAGGCGTGCGTGCATCTCGCGGATCAGGCGTAGCGACAGCGGCAAATCGTTCACCCGTTCCAGCCCATACATCATCGCATCGACGTAGTTCGAGACTTCGCGGATATCGTCGATGGGGTGGCCGGCCTGCGCCTCGGTCTCGAAGCGGAGCAGATCCGAAAGAGTCGATTGCGTGCCCTCAATCTGGGATGAAAGGACCGCTTCCTTTTTCACATACATGTAGAGGAACAACTCCTGGCGCGGCAGCAGCATCGTGATGCCGTCCAGACGCCCCAAGGCGCGTTCGGCTAAACTGAGCCGCTCGAGAAGGCCCAGCACATCAATCGGTGGTTCCGGCGGCAGGGRCGGCGGCACAAAGGCGCGCACGATTTCGCCCGCAACAGGGGTATCAACGAAGCGGCCTCGCCGAGGATTTGGGACTGATTCTGCCATACCCCATTATGCGGCTGAATCGTTATTTAAGCAATGTCGGTTTGGCTTAAATAGGGAAGGAGCTAAGGTAAGCGCCCTTAAATAACGGGCGACACCATCACGAGGGGTCTGGGGAAGCGTGCTTCCCCAGGCCGGGGCTTGGGGGCGGCAGCCCCCAAAAAGGCGCAGCCTTTCCAGACCCCATCCCCACCCTCACCGACGCCCGGCCATTTCCCCCAGAAAGGGCCCCATGTCGTTGCGGGCCGGGCGCCAGAGGCCGCGGTCGATGGCGTCGAGGAGGCGTTGGGCCATGTCGGCGAGGGCTTCGGGGTTGGCGTCGGCGAGGAAGGTGCGCACGGTGTCGTCGAGAAGGTAGGCTTCGGCGACAAGATCGAAGTGGTGGTTTTTGACGGTGCGGGCGGTGGCGGCGAAGGCGAAGAGGTAATCGACGGTGGCGGCCATTTCGAAGGCGCCTTTGTAGCCGTGGCGCATGACGCCTTTAATCCACTGGGGATTGACGACGCGGGCGCGTACGACGCGGGCGATTTCTTCCTCTAGGGTGCGCAGGCGAGGCGCATCGGGGCGGCTGGTGTCGGCGTGGTAGAGGGCGGCTTGGCGGCCCGAGAGCCAGCGGACGGCGGCGGCGGCCCCGCCCTCGAACTGGTAGTAGGCGTCGGAGTCGAGAAGGTCGTGTTCGCGGTTGTCCTGGGCTTGAACCACGGCCTCGGCCTGTCCCAGGCGGGTTTCAAACAGGGCGTGGGCCGCTTCGCCCTCGGCGCCGGCGCCGTAGGCGTGGCCGCCCCAGGCGATGTAGGCGCGGGCCAGATCGGCGTCGCTGTCCCAGCCGTGTTCGTCGAGCAAGGCTTGCAGGCCGGTGCCGTAGGCGCCGGGCTGGGCGCCGAACACGCGAAAGCCGGCGCGGCGCCGGGCGGTGGGGGCGTCGAGGCCGGTGGCGATCAGGCGGCCGGTGTCCTCGCGCACGCGCTGGGCCAGGGGGTTGAGGCTGGCCGGCTCGTCGCCCTGGGCGGCGACGGCGCGCACGGCGGAATCCATGAGGTCGATCAGACCGGGGAAGGCGTCGCGAAAGAAGCCGCTGATGCGCAAGGTGACATCCACGCGCGGCCGGTCGAGAACGGACAGCGGCATGACCTCGAAGCCGGTGACGCGGCGCGACGCGCTATCCCACACGGGTTGCACGCCCATCAAGGCAAGGGCCTGGGCCACGTCGTCGCCGCCGGTGCGCATGGTGGCGGTGCCCCAGGCCGAGAGGACGAGGGCGCGTGGCCACTCGCCATGGTCCTGGAGGTGACGCTCCAACAGCAGGTTGGCGGTTTTCCAGCCCAGGGTCCAGGCGGCGGGGGTGGGGACCACGCGGGGATCGACGGCATAGAAGTTGCGCCCGGTGGGCAGCACGTCGGGGCGTCCCCGGGTGGGGGCGCCGGCCGGGCCGGGTTCGACGAACTGGCCGTCGAGGCCGCGCAGCAAGCCGGCCATTTCCGCCGGGCCGCAGGCGTCCACCTGGGGCCCCAGGCGGTCGTGGATCCAGGCGAGGACCGGCGCTGTGGCCGACCACTCGGGATCGGGCAAGGTGGTGCCGGCGATCAGGGCGCGGGCTAGTTGCTCTAGACGCTCGACCGTATCGCCGGTGGTGCGCCAGGGCTGGGGGTCGAGGCTGGCCAGAACAGCGGGCCGGGGGCCGGTCCACGGCGTGCCAAGCACGGCATCAAGGGGGTCGAAGGCCAAGGCGAGATCGTGGGCCAGGGCGCGGGTCAGGCCGGCGTCGGCGGGCTGGGCGCCACGCGGCACGCGGACCAGGGCGAGCAGGAGGTCGAGACGCTGGTCGCCGGTCGGCGAGCAGCCGAAGACGTGCAGGCCGTCGCGGATCTGCATGTCCTTGAGGTCGCACAGGTGGTTGTCGAGGGCACTCAGTGCCGTTTCTTCGTCGATGCCGGCATCAAGGCCGAGGTCGGCGAGCAGGCCGGTGCGCCCGGCGAGCCCAAGGATCTCGCGCTTGAGCACGCTCAGGCGGCGGGGATCGACGTTGGCGGCATCGTAAAACTCGTCCACCAGACATTCGAGATCGGCCAGCACGCCATAGGTCTCGGCGCGGGTCAGGGGCGGGGTCAGGTGGTCGAGGATCACCGCTTGGGTTCGGCGCTTGGCCTGGGTGCCCTCGCCGGGATCGTTGACGATAAACGGGTAGAGGTGGGGTAAGGGGCCCAACACCGCCTCGGGAAAGCAGGTGTCGGACAAGGCGACGGCCTTGCCGGGCAGCCACTCCAAGGTTCCGTGCTTGCCGAGGTGGACCACGGCATGGACCCCGAACACCCGGCGCAGCCAAACATAAAACGCCAGATAGCCGTGGGGCGGCGCAATCTGGGGATCGTGATAGGTGGCCTGGGGATCGAGACCGGGGGCGCGGGCTGGTTGCACACCGACCACCACGTGACCCAGCCGCAAAATGCCCAGCGCGAAGCCGTCTTCCTCGGGGACAAAGGCCGGGTCTTCCTCAGGACGGCCCCAGCGGGCGGTGATCGCCTCGCCCAGGGCCGGCGCCTGCTCGACCAGGAAGGCGAGGTAGGTGGCGCGCGGCAAGATCTCGCCCAGGCGGGCCCGCGCCCGGGTGTCAGCGGCCGGGTGCAGGCCGGGCAAGGGGCCGGCCTTGAGGCGGGTCATCAGGGCGGCGCTATCGGCCGGAATCTCGGGGGCCAGGGTGTAGCCGGCCCCGGCCAGAGCGGCCAGGACCTCGACGGTGGCGGCCGGGGTGTCGAGGCCGACCCCATTGCCCAACCGGCCTTCGCGGCTGGGATAGCTGGCCAAGATCAGGGCAACCTTGCGTTGGGCGGCGGGGGTGGTGCGCAAGGTGGCCCAGGCGGCGGCCAGTTGGGCCATGAACAGCACGCGGTCGGGCACCGGGCAATGGCGGGCGAGCACGGCTTGCAAGGCGTTGTCGGTGCCCAAAGCCCCTTTAAAGGACAGGGCGCGGCCCAGGATGTGGCCATCGACCTCGGGCAAGGCCACGGCCATGGCGATGTCGCGGGCCGGCAAGCCATTGACCGAGGCGCGCCATTGGGCCTCGGTGCTGGCGGCCAGCACGCCTTGAAACACCGGGCCGCCGCCAACGCGCAAGGGGGAGCTCCGGGGACGACCGGGGGCGGCCAGGGCAAAGCCGGTGAGGTTGATGACCACGGCCGGGCGGTGACGCTCCAGCAGGGTTTCGACCAGGGCGGCGGCCAGGGGGTCCTTGAGGCTGGTGGCATACACCGCCACCGGCGACAGGCCGCTGTGGCGCAGGGCGTCGGCCAAGGCGCTGACCGGGGCCAGATCGCCGGCCTGGACCAAGGCGCGGTAAAAGACCACGGCGGCGCGCGGGCGCGGGTCGTCCGGGGTCGGCTCTCCCCCCCACAGGCCCGCCACCGGCAAAGGGGCCGGCTCGCGCCATGGCGCCGGGTGGCCGATCAGGCTGGCGGCGTAGCTCTCAAGGATCATCACGCTCAGAGGCACAGCGCCAGCGGGGGTGCGGGAAATGTCGTCCAGGATAGCGCCGATCCCCGCCGACCCAAGAAACACCAGCAGCAAGGCAGGGAGCCCAACAGCCCCGCCAAACGCCGCAACCCCGACGCCTTGACCCCAGAAAACCGGCGTGGCAACAGCAGTTATTGGGATGGCAACCTTGAGGGACATCGGTATGGGGGCGTCCTTGTAGGATTTGATTGCCTCAACGATGCCTCGAACAAAAAGCGAAGCGGACTCCCTGCCGTCTATAGACCTGGATAGCTCTTTGGCCTTTTCGGCCTTGCTCCCGTCGCCCTCAAGGATTTCTTTGGAGTGATAAAGCCAGTCGGCGATATCTTGCTTACTGCTTGGCCGTAGCGAGGATATGGACCTCACAAAAAGGCCTGCCAGCCAAGAGCGTGCTCGGCCGATACCTTCTTCTTGTGGGCCTCCCTCTTCGGTCACTTGCTCCTCCCAAGCTATGCCGCACGCAGAAAAGCGCCCTCACCATAAAATCGTATTATATTACAAATGCCAGCGCGCGCCCCTTACCCGCACTTCCTATCGTCAATAGCAGGATCGGCAGGTTCCGCCAGCGCACGAGCGAGCCGAAGCGCCCGGTCTTGGTCCTCCGGCGGCAGCGCAGAGAACAAATCGAGAAGGGCGCGTTGGCGTGGGGTCATGGCGGGAGCCTCGTCCGTCTCAGGGCCCTCACCTGTTAATAGCCATTCCAAGCGGCATTCAAGGACCTTTGAGAGCTTAACAATTACCTCAACACGAGGGGTGCGCCCACGCCTGATGTCGCGAATGGCGTCAACGCCAATGCCAGCTTCTTGGCAAGCCTTCCTCTCGCTCATGCCTAAGGCCGTGAGCCTGCGCACGATTCGCTCCAGGATTTCCGCATCAGAGTACATGCGGGCATTATCCCTCGCCAGGGATGTGTCGTCATTCGGGCAATTGCCCTTGACGATTACGGGCATTTGCCCGCAAAATGCGGTCTGTTCTAGCAAGCGGGCCTCCCATGGACCTCACAGCCAAACTCATGTCTGAAGCCACAAGCTACTGCTCGGCGCAGGGAATCTCCCATGCTCGCCTCGCTACGCTTGTCGTTAACAACGGAAAGTTTTTCCGAAGAATTCAGGCAGGTGGAAGCTGCACCGTCCGCACTTACGAACGCTTCATGACCTACTTCCGCGAGAACCCTCCGGGGGAAGGCAGGTCTTCCCCCGACAAAGCCGCCTAACTCAAGGAGCCTTCCCGATGTTCACCACCCTAGTCTTCGGCGAGCCTCTCTTCTTTCCGGACCCAATCAGCGGCGAACCGTGTGCGGCCCTGGGCGTCGATGTTCAGGCTGTGGGCGGCACACCAATCGGGGAAGGTCTCGGGGTCGATGTAAGCGCGCTTCACGACTACCCCGCTCTTGCCCATGAGCTTCTCGCCCTTTTCGGCGCGGTATAGCCACTTTTCGTAGGTCGCCGGGAGGGCGTCGGCGTCCTCCATGATGTCCCGAACGCGGGGCCAATCTTCTCGACGGAACCACGCCATGCCGATGATCCGAACCGGTTTCATCTCTCGATCTCCTCGCCGGGTGCGGTTGCCGCCGCACGTTCCGGGTGACTGCTGACAAAGAGATCGGCTCCGGCCGCGAGCCAGCCGCGCGCCTCCCGAAGTTCATCCCCGTCCTSGGGGGGTGGCTGTCGGGCACCCCCCATCGGCGAGCCCCTTCCAGGGCCGCCTTGATCAGGGCGACGGCTTGCTTGGTTTCAGCGGGGTCTGGTGTGGCCCGGTCGGCGTCGGCGGGGCGGCCGAGCCAGGACTTCGGGGACTTCGGGGCCTCCAGGGGGACGTCTCCAGGAGCCGGCGCCCCAGCAGCAGCAGCACCCGAGGCCGCCTCGCGCGCGCACGCGGTGTTGTGGGATTCCTGCTGCTGCTTACACCCTTCTCTTATCTCCTCTTCTCTTCTCTCCTCTTCTCTAGGAGGCGTTACATGCGTTACATTGCGTTCCATCGCGTTACACGGCGTTTCATCTGCCCGGTAACGCGTTTCGTCGTCCGGTGTAACATTTGTGTAAGTATCTGTTTTCCCTTTATCTTCTTGGTTTGCACCCGCAGCGCGCTTCCGCTCCCGGTACCGGCGCACCCGCTCGGTCGATCCGGCCGGGGCCGCTTTGGTGCCGCCCTGGCGCCGCTCCCACGACCGCACCGCGTCGCCATCCAGGACTTTGCCTTGCATGGCTGTAACGCATGTAACGACCGTTTCCGTTTCAAGGTCGAGCGTAACGGCGACCTCTTCGGCGTCGAAGCTGGCGATCGACCCGCGCTCATCAGCGGCCGATGCGTGCTCAAGAATGCAGGCCCAGATGGCGATCACGACATGGACCGGCTGTCCGCACCGCTTGGCGACGACCCGGAATTTGGGATCGGAGGTGGCGCCGTGATGCCACCTGAACCAATGCATTTCCTGCATCAGACGCGCCCCCTCTCACCAAAGTACTTGCAAGCCGGCGTGCCCCCAGGGCAGCCGCCCGTCGCGCCAGACTTCATGGCCATGGCCTTCGTGCAGCGCGGCCCAGATCGGAGCGGGCCGGCCTTGTCCTCGGGAGCCCAGTGGCAGCACTGCCGGCAAAGCCGACCTGCTGGCCCGCTCCCGGGGAAGAAGGCGAAGAGGGTGGAGGGGGCGCGGGCCATCAGATAGCGTGCCTCCGCACATCAACCACCCGGCCCACGGCAACGCACGAGGTGCGGGCGCCACTCCAGGCGTGAGCCATGAGCCGATCAACCGAAGTGAACGAGCCATTCTTGCCGGGGCGCACGGCCAGCAGGACGTCATCGTCCTTAAGCGCGTCGTCCGTGGCATCGAAGATCACCACCCCATCTTCCAGCACCAGCAACCCCATCCCGGGGCGCACCTGGGCGCCGGTCAGGGCCGGGGCGTTCGGAGGGAGGGGAAGTTCGGCTTGGGCGGGGCCGGAGGCGGCGAGGTCGGCAATGCCCAGGTCATCCCAAAGCCCGATCCGCTTGGCGAGGGCTTGGGCCGCGCTGGCACCCAGGGTCTTCCGGCATGCCTCGACCTGGAGCCGCTTTTCGCGGACGGACAAGGGGCGGGAAGGTTTCGAGGGGGACGATGTGGCCAACGTGCCGCGCCGGTAGGCCATAAAGACCTCGATCACCTCCTGGCGGACATCGGCGGCGCGCTCGGTGCGCGACAGCATGCACAGCAAGAGCGTCTGGGCTTCGTTCAGGTAGTAGGTGGTCACTTCCTGAATGCGACCTTTGCCGCTGCGGATTGGCTCGCACACCGCGCGAACCAATCCGTACCGCTTCAGTTCATCGCTGTTCTTCTCGATGGTCCGCCGAATATCGAGCGGCTGGGCCATGCCCAAGCGTTCACCAATGCGCACGTCCTTGACGCGCGGCTCATCAGCGGTGGTGTCGAGATCGGAAAGGGAAAGTGCAGACGCACGGGTGGCGTCGTGAGAATCGGCCATGTCGCAGCCCTCGTACAGGCGTTGATGAGCGCCATCAGAGAGGCTTTCCACGGCCGCCCTGGTGGCGGGAGCGTTGGAAATCCGGTACGAGTCGGACCCCCCTTCTTCCCCTTGCGGGTTTTGTATCCGGGGGCGCCCCGCCATAGGGGCGATGTGCGCCGGACAGACTCCGGGCACAAAAAAGACCGCGTGGCTTACGGGGCGGCCGCCGCTCGTACCGGAGCATCCATCCCCGTCGCTTTCCACGGCTTCGGGGGCTCCAAGGAGCAACATCGCCCCAACAAGGTCGTTGGTCAAGGGTGTAGTCATTGGGCGACATCCAGCGTCGGGAAGCGGCCATACTCATCGCCCCAACCCACAACACCCGGGACCGGGGTTCGGGCAAAAGCCTCGAAAATCCCTTTGCCTGGGTGAGCTTTGAGGATGTCGAGGATCGCCTGATCGGGCTTGCGGGAATGCTCTCGCACGGGCCCTCGAATAAGGCTTCCGGGCCGCGCACCGGGGGGCGGGCACACCTTGATGCCCCGGGCACCAATCACCAGCAACTCGGGGTCCTGCACCGCCTCGACCAAGCGCTCATGCTGACCACGCGCCCAATACCCGGGGCCGAGGCGCCCTTCCTTGACCCAGACGCGCGCCGACTTGCGCGCAAGGCCCCAGGCGACAAGGCAGGCGTCGGCCAGTTCGGCGTGGGGCTCTGTCGTCCACAGGTAAACGACAGCATTGCCTGGTCGCCTGGAGCCCGGGCCTGACCGGGGCCATCGACGCGACCGGCACCTTGTATGGCGAACGACGGCTGCGCGAAGCCTTGGGACGCTCGGCGGCTCAAGATGATGCGGCATCCGTGGCGGCGGGGGTGATGGCGGATCTACACCGTTTTTGCGGCTCCGGCCGTCCCGATGACGACGCCACCTTGCTGGTCTTGCGCCGCCTGCCCGAGGGGGAGTCGAGCGCGGGAGAGGGCAGGATACCAAGGTAAAAGGCTGCCGAGGGCTGGCTTCCCCCGGCCTTTCTTCTTTCTGTGGGCGGTGTTCCGGTGCCTCTCAAAAGAGAGACGCCTGTCCCTGCCCCGGTACGCTGGCCTGATAGCGCACCGGCCTGATCCGCCTTGCGACTTTCCCCTCCCCTTCGGCACGCTTCAGCCACGCGGCCACCTGCGCCCTTTCCAGATCAAGGCGGGCGGCGAGATCCTCCAGGGTCAGTGGGGCGGCGGCCGTCAGGTCAAGCAAGCGCCTCAGGAACAGGGGATAGAACTCGAGATCAGAGGGCGCTGGGGGCGCGGGGGACACCGGGGCCGGGACTGTCGAGGGAGGACCTTGCCGAGTCGCCTCGGCTTCTCCTTGCGGCTCGTCGCGTGGTGCCGGCTGCGGAAAGGCGGCCGGCACCAGGGGGACAGCGGGCTTTTCCAGCAGGCTGGAGAGCGCCGGCAGGGGGTCGGGCAGCCAGGGGGCACCGCGCTCGGCCAAATCGACATTCCCGGACTGGGGGTCGGTGCTGGGTCGAACCCACAGTGGAACCCACTTGGCTTGGATGTTTTCGATCGCGCCGCTCCAGGTCCCCCCCTTCTCGCGGGTACTGCTGATGACCACGGCGGCGTCGGCGAGGCAATAGATGTATCGGTTGCGCGCCATTGCCGTGCCGACATGAAAGCCGGCCTCGGGATTGAAGGGGCTGACGAGCACCAGGGCGCCCGCCAGGAGGGCGTTGCGATACAGGGAGGATGTCGCCGATCGCAACAAGCTGTCGGCGAGAACCCCCACCGCCGTGCCACGCCGCTCCAAGGCGCCCAGCATGGCGCGTTGATCGACGCCGCGCGCCCCGCCGGAGACGAGGGTGTATCCCTGGGCGGCGGCTTGGGCGCCGAGGGTTTCGGCCGCAGCGAGGTCTTCGTCCTGGGCATCGCGCGCGCCAACCACGGCGATGCCCCCGGTGTTCAGCAGGGCTTTGCTGCCGCAGCCAAAGAGGACGGCGGGGGACTCCGCGCGGAGCCGTCGCTTGAGTCGCTCTGGGTAGTCCGGGTCGGAGCGTGTCATCACCCACAAGCCGGCGCGCTGCCACTTTTCGAGCGCGAGCCCGAGGGCGGCCCCCCGGCCAAGGAGGGCCCGAAGGCGCGCGACCGAGATGGTCCGGTCCAAGAAGCCGGCGAGCAAGGTCTCCAGACTCCCCGTGCAGCAGCGAGCCCGGCTCTAGCCCATGGTCTTTCAACCAAAGGGCAAAGCGCGCCCATTCGCTGTTGGAGAGGGGCTTGGCCTCCTGGGTCTGTGGTTTGCCGAACGAGACGGTGAGCAGCATCACCGCTTGGGCTTGCGGGGTCAGATCCATGTCAGCCTCCGACATTGGAGGTGGTCAACGCCACCGGCCAGACCGGGCCACTGCCGGCTTGCCGGAGCAACGCCGCGATGATGGTCATCGTCCACGCCGAGTCCACAACGTCATCCACCAGGAGCACGGGCCCCCGGGGGATTGTTCCCTGAAGGGCGAACACACCATCCAAATTGCGGCACTGGTGAAACCGATTTTGTTGGGCTTTCTGGGGGCCATTATCCTTGACCTTGTGGACGGCGGGGACAAAGGGGAGATCGAGAGCGTCGGCAAAACGCTGGGCGAAGTCGGGGACAAGGGTCGGGTGGTTCCTGGAGGGGACGCAGGTGACCCAGGTTGGCGACGGCTGGGGCTTCCAGCGTTCGCGCACCATCTCCACCATGGCCCCCACCAGATCGTCGCGGAAGTGACCGTGGTGTTTATCCTCCGCGACCATGCGGCCCCAGCCATCGTCGCCCCACTGGGAGAGGATGCGCCCCTCTTGCGCGCGCAGACCTCCCGGGAGGTTGCCTTTAAAGCCATAGGCGACAAAAGCATCCTTGGCGACTTGCTTCTTACACTCCAAGACAATCTCGGAGTGACGCAGAAAACGGTTAGCCTTAAGGATGGAGTGGTGTGTAAACCCCGGGTCGGCGACCGGCCGCCCCAGGCAATTGGCACATTTTCCACAGGGATGAGGGTCCGCATCGTCAAGGGCGCGGGCCAAAAACTCCATCAAGCACCCGGTTTCCTTTAGGTAGTCTTGCACCTCGGCCCATTCTTCCTCGCGCTGTTCGGTGAGACGCTGAATGCGCTTGTGGTCCAGTCGGAAGGGCACCGGCGTTCTGCGCCATGTCGAGCCGTCCTTGAGGACCGGGGCGGGGCTATCGACACTGAGGATTTTAAGAACCTGTTCGATTTGGCTTTGTCGGAGATTCACGAGTCCTTCGAGTTCCCGGGCGCTCAAGCCATCGCTGTTGTCCAGGGCCTCGAGAATGGCTCGAACCCACGACTCGCGGGGAAAGGCGCTGCGCCGGAAATAGTCGTGGATCTTGCTGTCTTCCTCGCCTGACATCAAAATGCCCAGCGCATGATCAATGCCCCGGCCGGCCCGACCGACTTGTTGATAATAGGCCACGATTGATCCGGGGGCTTGATAATGAACAACGAACCCGAGATCTGGCTTGTCATACCCCATGCCAAGCGCCGTTGTCGCGACCAGCGCCTTGATTTTATTGTTTAAGAGCTGGTCTTCAAGGTGCTGGCGATACGCATCCGAGCTTTCAAAGCCTTCCCCCATTACCTCGCTATGGTAAGCCTTCGCCGCGATGCCGTGCAGGGTGAGCCAGTCGGCCACTTGGGTGGCATCACGCTTTGTCAGGGTATAAATGATGCCCGTGCCGGGAAGATCGGGGACATGGTCCACCAGCCAAGCCAAGCGCGCGGCTTGACTGGGAAGGGACAGGGTCTGGAGGGCCAGCGTCTCGCGGGTCAGGGCACCGCGCTGGATGTCGATCGCCCCTAACTGCTGTTTCACATCGGCAATCACGCGATGATTGGCGGTGGCCGTCGTCCCCAGGATCGGGACGTTCCTTGGGATTCTTTGCAACACGTTGACGAGGCGCCGGTAATCCGGGCGGAAATCGTGCCCCCAATCCGAGATGCAATGGGCCTCGTCAACAACCAAAAGCCCGATCGTTCCAGCGATGGGAAGCAAGACGTTGGTGACAAAATCGTCGTTGGCCAAGCGCTCGGGCGAGATCAGCAGCGCGTCGGCTTGATTGCCCCGCACCTCCTGATGCAGAGCCTGCCAGTCGCTGTGGTTCGTCGAATTGATGGTCAAAGCCCGCAGGCCCAGGCGCTTTGCCGCCTCGATCTGGTTGCGCATCAAGGCCAGCAGGGGAGAAACGATGAGGGTGAGGCCGCGGCCACGGTCGCGCAGCAGACGGGTCGCGATGAAATAAACCGAGCTTTTCCCCCAGCCGGTTTGCTGGACGACGAACAGGCGTCTGCGCTCGTTGACCAGGGCATCAATAGCCTCCCACTGCCCCGGGCGGAATTGGGCGGCGTCGTTATTGAGAGCCCGACGCAGGAGAGAGAGGGCCGTTGCACGGTCGGTCATGATCAGCGCTCCTGTTGTACCCGGGACAGCGTCGATCACCGTTTGTTCGGTGTCGCTTAGTCCGAGGTACCGGCTTCGTCGGCCCTCGTCCAGCGCTGTTCCAAAGGATCGGAGGGGTCTGGGGAGGCGCGCCTCCCCGGCCTTCCTTTTTTCCCCCTCGACACCGAAGAGCATCCAGAATAGTCTTTATTCATGCGAACACTTCTCATCTTGATCGTGACCGTCGTGATGGCTCTGGGTCCTGCGCGATCCGAAGCAGCCATGGCCATGGGTCCGATGGGGGGTGTTGAAAAGGCGCATTGTGGCGGGGAGCGGCCTCAGACGCCGACCCCCCTGAAGGCGATGCCGGGGAGCGGGGTGTTTTGTTGCCCGGCGATGACGGTGAGTTCGGCCCCGGCTTTTCCCAGCCTGCACCGACGCGATATCCTGACCGACCGGCTGGCGCCGCCCCGAGGGAAGGTTCCCGAGGGGCCGTCGTGGCCGCCGTTGCGCAAGCCTCCCCGCGTTTAGACAAAACCGCTTTGTTTTTCCGATGCCGGACCTTGGGATCCGGTCGGTTTTGTCGTGCTGAGAGAGTGCTTTGTCATGGTCATGACGCACTATATGGAACTGCTGGCTGTCAACCAGCCGTGGAATTTGATTCTGTACATGGCGATCCCGGTGATTCTCGCCGAAACCATCGCCGTCTCGGAGTTGTATCTGCTTTACACCCGCGCCCTTGACGGCTGGGTGCGCCAGATCAACCGCTGGGCCGGGATTTTAGTGGGGATCTACTTTTCCGGCATCACGGTAACGCTGTTGGTCACGGCGGTGGGGCCGTTGAGCGCCTCGGGCGGCTGGCGGGGCCCGATTGATGTGATCGCCGTGGGCTTTTATCTGCTGGGGGTCGTGCCGCTGGGCGGGCTGGCTTTGCTGGAACTGGGTGTTGTGGCGCGCGAGCGCTCGCCGTGGGAACGCATGAAGATCCATGCGGGACTGGTGGCCGTGTTCCTGGTGGTGGCCCATGTCGCCATGATTTTTGGCATGCTTGATCCGTCCTTGGCTTGGGCGGGGGCCATGGAAGGGATGGGGCACGGCGGGCACAACTAAGGCGAGACATCGTTAAAAAAACAAGGCTGGGGAGGCGGGCCGTCCCCACGACCCCTCCTTGAGGTTAGAGGGTTCGCACGTCTCCCAGGAAGCGGTCCACCTCGCGGGTCAGCACACCGGTGTCGCGGGCGAGGTCGTCGGCGACGGCGCGCATGGCGTGGGCGAGGTCGCCGGTATCGCCGAGAAGGCGGGAGACCTCGGTGATGGCGCTGGTCACGGCGCCGGTGCCAATGGTGGCCTCGGTCATGCCGCGGGCGATTTCTCCGGTGGCGGCGGCCTGCTCTTCGGTGGCCGAGGCGATGGAAGTCACCACGGAATCGATGGCCACGACTTGGTCGCGCACCCCGAGAATGGCCTGGGCGGCGTCGCGGGTTTCGCTTTGAACGCTGGAGATCTGGGTTTGAATGTCGGCGGTGGCGCGTGTCGTTTGGAGCGACAGCGCCTTGACCTCGCCGGCGACCACGGCGAACCCCTTGCCGGCGTCGCCGGCCCGTGCCGCCTCGATGGTGGCATTAAGGGCCAGGAGATTGGTCCGGCTGGCGATCTCCTCGATCAACACGACGACGGCGCCGATCCGCTCGCCGGCCTCGCGCAACAGCCGCACGCGTTCGGCCGTGCTTTCGGCGCCCTCGACGGCGTGGCGTGAAAGCTGACTGCCCTCGTGAATCTGGCGGCTGATTTCGACGTTGGCCGCGCTCAGTTCATCGGTGGCGGCGGCCACCGCTTCCAAGGTGACCGTGGCCTCCACGGCGGCGCTGGCCACGGCGCGGCCTTGGGGCACGGCTTCTTCCACGGCGCCGGACAGGGCGCTGGCGGCTTGGCGCACCCGCTCCACCACGCGTCCGACGTCGGCCAGCACGTTGCGGGCGATGTTGTCGAAGCCTTCAGTGAGGACGACGAGGCGCTGGCCCCGTTCCAAGTCGCGCTGCTGGCCCCGGGCCGCTTCTTCCTCCAGGCGCTGGGCCTCGATCAGGGCACAGCGGAAGACTTCCAGGGCGCGGGCCATGGTGCCGATCTCGTCGCGCGCCCGCTGGAAGCCGACCTCCAAGCCTCGCTCCCCCTGGGCCATCCGCTCCATCACCCCGGTCAGGCCGGCGAGCGGCACGGTCACGCTGCGTGCCACCTTGGTGGCCAACAGCAAGAAGACCACGGTCACGGTGATGCCGAGCCCCAAGGTCCACGCCTTGGCGCTGGCGCGCACGGCATCGCGCTGGGCCAGCACCGCGCTTTGATCGGCGGTGATTTCCTGCCCCAAAGCGTCGGTCACGGCGCCGAGTGCGGCGTAATCCTCCCCCAGTTGCGCCAGCAGTTGCCGCAAGGTTTGGTCCTCGGCCACGTACTGCCGGAACGTCTCGACATACGCATCAAGGGTGGAACGCAGGGTTTCTCCCTGGGAGCCGCTGGGATCGTCTGCCAGATGCTGGCGCAAGGCGGTGGCGGCCGTGACCAGTTTGTCCAGGTACTCGGGGCGGTGGCGCAGAAGGTAGTCTTTTTCGTGGCGGCGCACGGTCAGCAGGTCGACCCGCAAGGCGTCGTCGGCGCCGGGAGCTAGGGCCTTTTCCAAGGCGTGGGCGTCGGCGCGCAGATCCCCTTCCAGGCCGCTGTCTTCGTTGAGACCGAGCCGGGTGGTGCTCGCGATGAGTTTGCCCAGGGTTTCCCGGTAAAAACCCAGGCTCGTCACCACGGCCGCCAGCATGTCGTGGCGATCCTGGTTCAGGGGGTCGTCGCGCAGAGCGATCAACAGCGCTTCGGCTCGGCGCCCGCTGGTCGCAGCTTCCTCGCCCTCGACCTCCTGTTTGGTGAGGACAAAACTGGTTGCGGCCCGGCGCATGTCGAGGGTGAGAAGGCGTACCTCCCGGCTGCGGGAAAACAACAGGGTATGGGCCTCAACCTCGGCTTCTACTCGACTGATCCGGCTGTCGCTGATCAGTTGCACCCCTTCCAGCCCGACGAGAGCGGCAAGCCCCAGGCCAGCCAGTAGGAAAATCCGGACGAAGAGCGAGGACGAGGGGGAAAAACGCCTGATCATCCCCATGGTACCCCCTGACAGCGCGGCCGCAGCGGAGAGATCCCGGTGCAGGGCATCTTTTTGTAGGTTCTTTCAGGGGGGGAGGCTACACCATTAGTCTGTATTTCTCAAGGGAATCTGGTTCATCCCACAGGGGGCCGGGGGAAGGGGGGCGGGGCAGGCGGCTGAGTAAAAAGAGGGAAGGCTGGGGAGGCGCGGCCTCCCCAGACCCCTCGGTTTGTTGGGTTTTTTAGCGGCGGCGCGGCAGCAGGATCCAGTAATCCAGGTCCAACACCACCTCGGGCAGGATGCGTCCTTCCTTGTCGCGGTAGGGGAAAGAACCGCACGGCCGGTCCTTGGTGGCCACGGTGCGCAGGCGCAAGGCGCCCACGTCGTCGCGGCCGGGCAAGGGCACGCTTTCCAGGACTTCCGACCAGGCATGAATGGTGTCGCCGGCGAAGGTTGGGTTGCAATGCAGGCCGCCATTGAGCCCGGCCACCCGCACGGCGTTCTCCAGCCCGTTGAACGACAAGGACCGGGCCAAGCTGATGACATGGCCGCCATAGACTAAGCGCCGGCCAAAGCGGCCGCTGGCCTGTTCATATTGGTTGAAGTGGACCTTAGCGGTGTTTTGCCACAGGCGCGTTGCCATCATGTGCTCGGCTTCTTCAATGGTCATGCCGTCCACATGGTCGATGCGCTCGCCCACGGTATAGTCGTCCCACAGGTGGGGCGAGCCGCTGCGGGTGGTGTCGTAGCCGGCGAAGGACACGCCCTCGGGGACAACGAAGCTCTCGGGGGCGACGCGCTCGGGCAACTCGGGGACCACGGCCTCGGGGGCCGGGGAGGCGGGGTCGCGCTTATTGACCATCACCCAGCGCACGTAGTCGCACACCATCGCGCCGTGCTGATTGCTGCCCACGGTGTTGACATACACCACGCCGGTCTTGCCGCTGGAGGTTTCCTTGCGGCCGATGACCGTGCTGGTGGCGCTCAGGGTATCGCCGGGATAGACCGGCACCCCGAAGCGACCCCGGGCATAGCCCAGGTTGGCCACCGCGTTCAGGCTGATGTCGGGCACCGTTTTGCCGAAGACCACATGAAACACCATGAAGTCATCGAGCGGCGCCTCGCGGTAGCCCAGGGCTTGGGCGAACGGGGTGGAGGCGTGCAGGGCAAGGCGCGGCCCATAAAGGGCGGTGTGCAAGGCGACGTCGCCCGTGCTCACGGTGCGTGGCGTGGCGTGGACCAACTCCTGGCCCAGGGCAAAGTCCTCGAAAAAGTGGCCGGAATTGGTCTTGCTCATCCGTTGCTCTCCTGGGTCTTGAGGGCGTCGCTCAACTCGGTGATGCGCTCGGCCAGCGCGACGAGGCGCCGGGCGTTCTCGACGTGCAGGTTTTCGACCAACTTGCCCTCGACCACCACCACGGCCTTGCCCTCGGCCAGGGCCTCGGTGTGGGCCGCGATAATGCGCCGCGACCAGTCCACCTCGGCCTCGGAGGGCGCGAAGGCGGCGTTGGCGGCGGCAATGGTCTTGGGATGGATCAGGGTCTTGCCATCAAAGCCCAGATCAGCGCCCTGCCGGCAGGCGTAAGCAAAGCCCTCGTCGTCGTTGAGGTCGAGATACACGCCATCCAAAATCGCAAGGCCGTTGGCCCGGGCCGCCAGCAAGCACAGGCCAAGCGCGGTGATCATGGGCTGGCGCTCGCGGGTGTGGGCGCAGTGCAGGTCCTTGGCCAGATCCGAGGTGCCCAGCACCAGCCCGTGCAGGCGCGCCGTGGCGCCGGCGATGGCGGCAGCCTCCAAGATGCCGCGCGGCGTTTCCATCATGCACCAAAGGCCCATGGTCGCGGGGGCGCCGGCGGCGGTCATGATGGCCTCGGCCCGGCGCACCATGTCGGCGCTCTCGACCTTGGGCAGCAAGATGCCGTCGCACGCAGAGCGCGCCGCCGCTTGGATGTCATCGTGGCCCCAGCGGGTGTCCAGGCCGTTGACGCGGATCAGGACCTCGCGTTTGCCGTAGCGGCCGGCCATGGCGCACACAGCGTCCCGGGCGGTTTCCTTGGCGTCGGGCGCCGTGGCATCCTCCAGGTCAAGGATCAGGCCGTCAGCGGCCAGGGTCCGGGCCTTCTCCAGGGCCCGGGGATTGGAGCCGGGCATGTAGAGAACACTGCGGCGCGGGCGCACGGTGGGAACCATCGTCGATACCCTTGAAAGGGGGGCAGGGCCCCGGCGGTGACAGGGACCATGGGCCGGGTCGTGTCCCGAAGACCATGGGGGGCGCGACAAAAAGAAAGGATGTTGCGCCCCGGCTGGCAAAACCTTAGGCATTGTTGCGCCTTGTGACAAGTCTCCCGCAGCGCAAAATAACTCCCCAGGGCACAGTCCGGGGGGGAGGGCGTCTGTGGCGGGCGGATGATCGTTTCATGGAGGACGAGATAGGCCTTTGAGACGGCGCCTTGGAACGCTATCTCTAGCGCGGTCCCCACGGTGGATGTCCCCCCGCATGAGCTTTTATCCGTTTTTCAAAGGCCTGATCGTCGGCTTCCTGATCGCCGCTCCCGTGGGGCCGGTGGGAATCCTGTGCATTCGCAAGGCCCTCGCCGATGGCAGGCTGGCGGCTTTTATCGCCGGGCTGGGCGCGGCGGTGGCGGACACCTTTTATGGCGCGGTGGCGGCCCTGGGCATCGGCTTGGTCAGTAATTTTTTGATGGTCCACAAGGTCGCGCTGTCGCTGGGCGGCGGGATTTTCTTGGTGGTGCTGGGCTGGCACACGCTGCGCAAGCCGGCGGTCCTGATTCCCGAGGGCACGACCCACGTGGGCCTGCTGCGCGATTTCCTCTCGACGTTCATGATCACCCTGACCAATCCCGCCACCGTGTTGGCGTTCATGGCGGTGTTTGCCTCGTTTAGCGTGGTGTCGCTTGATGGCGACGCGGTGCGGGCTGGCGAGCTGATTCTTGGGGTGTTTGCCGGCTCCACGCTCTGGTGGGCGATTCTCTCGGCGGCGGCGGGCGCGGTGCGCAGTCATTTCACCCCGCTTTGGCTGGTTTGGCTCAACCGACTGTCGGGCTGGGCCCTGATTCTCTTTGGAATCGGCGTGTTGGGCAGTCTGGTGGTGCCGGACCAGGGGGCGGAAGGGCTCTTTTCCCTTGACGCTGCCCCGTGGGTCGCGTAGACCCCTGCCTTCCGCGAAATTCCTTAAGATTAGATAACGTCGCGAAAGGATCGGTTCATGTCCCGTCGTTGCCCTGTTACCGGAAAAGGCGTTCAGACCGGCAACAACGTCAGCCACTCCAACATCAAGACCCGCCGCCGCTTCCTGCCCAACCTTCAGGTCAACTCGCTGATGAGTGACAAGCTGGGCGAGCCGGTGCGCGTGCGTCTGTCCACCCACGGCCTGCGCACCGTCGAGCACCGTGGCGGCATTGATGCCTTCTTGCTGGCGACCCCGACCGCCGAACTGACCCCGGATCTGCGCCGCGTCAAGCGTCGCTTGGTCAAGCTTCAGGCGCAGGGCTAACCCGCCCTCCTTGTGCGTGCCCGATCCTCGGCCTTCGTTTGCAGCCCGCCAGCCGTCTGGCGGGCTGTCTTGCGTGTCCGGGGGCGGGGCAGAGGCGCTTGCCGTTTGCGCGGGAAGACCCTAGGTAGGATCCTCGGTTGGTTTCTTCTGCCTTCCAAGGAGAACTGGCCACGCCGGAACCCTGCTGTGAGGATCCGTCCAGCGATGTCCGTTATTTCTTCCTTGCGCTTCCCTGGCCGTATGCGGCCCGGGCGCTTTTGGTCTGGACGCTTGTGGGCCGTGCTGTCGATGATTGCGGTCTTGGGGCTCAGTGATGCCCCCAGGGCCCAGGCCCAGGTGTTTAATCCCGAGACCTTCACTCTGGCCAACGGCATGAGGGTGGTGGTCCTGCCTGACCACCGGATGCCCGTGGTTCATCACATGGTCTGGTACAAGGTGGGCGCGGCCGACGAGCCCCAGGGCAAGTCGGGGCTGGCTCACTTGCTGGAACACCTGATGTTCAAGGGCACCGACAGCGTGCCGCCGGGCGAGTTCTCCCGTCGTGTGGCCCGCAATGGCGGCCAGGACAACGCCTTCACCGGCGATGACTACACCGCCTACCATCAGTCGATTGCCCGCGATCGCTTGGCCCTCGTCATGGGGCTGGAGGCCGACCGGATGGCGCATCTGCGCTTGTCGGAAGAGGATTTCCAGACCGAACGCACCGTGGTGCGCGAAGAGCGGCGCCAGCGCACCGACACCGAACCGTCGGCTCTGTTGTTCGAGCGCATGGGCCAGGCGCTGTGGGGGACCCACCCCTACCGCAATCCGATCATTGGCTGGGAAGAGGAACTGATGGCCCTCACCCGGGCCGACGCCCTGGCCTTTTACGAGCGCCACTACGCCCCCAACAACGCCATCTTGGTGGTGGCCGGCGACATCACGGCGGCCGAGCTCAAGCCCTTGGCCGAGCAAACCTATGGTCAGGTGTCGGCCCGCCCGACGCCGCCTCGGGGGCGTCCGGGATCCCTGCCCCCCCCAGCCGAGGCCAGGGTGACGGTGCGCCACGCCCAGGTGCACCAGAGCCTGCTGTTGCGTCAGTACGTGGCCCCGTCGGAGTCGGCCGATCCCGAGCATCTCTCGGCGGCGTTGAGCGTGCTCAGTACCTTGTTGGGCGAGGGCGCGACCAGCCGCCTGTACCGCTCCTTGGTCGTCGAGCAGAAGCTTGCGGTGTCGGCGGGCGCCGGCTACCACGGCGACGCCCTGGATTACGGCAGCGTCTCGCTCTCGGCGGTGCCGGCCGAGGGGGTGACGCTGGAGACCCTGGAGCACGCGTTGGATGCCGAACTGGCCCGCTTGCTTCAAGACGGGGTCGGTGAGGAAGAGGTCGCCCGCGCCCGCCATCGCCTGACCGCCGGGTTGGTCTATGCCCGCGATTCTCTGTCGGAGGGCGCCCAGGTCTTTGGCACGGCGTTGACCACCGGGGGCAGCATCGAGCAGGTGGAAACCTGGCCCCAACGCATCAAGGCGGTGACGCCCGAGCAGGTCCTGGCCGCCGCCCGCACCGTTTTGGGGCACAAGGACCGTGCGGTCACCGGTTATCTTTTGCCCGAAGAGACGCCTGGAGGTCAGGGATGAAACCCATACATCTGGCCCGCGCCCTGGGTCTGGTGGGGCTGATTGCGGCCCTGGGGATGGCGCCTTGTCCGGCTTCGGCCCTTCAGGTGGAAACCCTCATGAGCCCGAGGGGGGTCGGGGCCTATCTGGTTTCCGACGACACCTTGCCCGTGGTGTCGCTTCAAGTCCTGGTGCCGGCTGGTTCGGCCTATGATCCGCCGGGCAAAGAGGGGCTTGCCACCTTGGTGGCCCGCCTTCTCGACGAAGGGGCCGGTGACCTGGACGCCCAGGCCTTCCAGCAGCGCCTGGAGGATCTGGCCATCGACCTGAGCTTCGATCCCGGGCGCGACTACCTCTCCATTTCGCTGCGCACCACCACCGAGACCCTGGACGAGGCCGTGCACTTGCTGGCGCTGGCCTTAACCCAGCCCCGCTTCGATCCCGAGGCGGTCGAACGCATGCGGGCGGGGCAACTGGCCACGGTGCGCCATCAAGGCGGCGACCCCCAGGCCCTGGCCAACCAAGCATGGTTCAAGGCGGTCTTCGACGACCATCCCTATGCCCACGATGAGGAGGGCACCGAGGCCAGTGTCCGCGCCTTGACCATCGACGACATCAGGGACTTTGCCCGCGCCCGTCTTGCGCGCAAGGGACTCGCCGTTGGCATCGCCGGGGCCATTGATGCGCGCAAGGCCGCGACCGTGATCGACCGCATTTTCGGGGCCCTGCCCTTGCATCCCAAGGGTCCCGCTCTGCCGCCGGCCGCTCCGCGTTTCAAAGGGGAGACCGAGGGGGTGGTCCTCGACATCCCGCAAAGCACGGCGATCTTGGGCCAGCCCGGCCTCTTGCGCTCGGATCCAGACTGGCATGCGGCCTATGTGCTCAACCACATTTTGGGCGGCGGCGGGTTCTCCAGCCGGCTGATGGACGAGGTGCGGGAAAAGCGCGGCCTTGCGTATTCGGTGGCGAGTTTTCTGTACCCCCTCGAAAAAGCCGGGGTGTGGATGGCCACCACCGCGACCGAAAGCAGCCGCCTGCCCGAGTCCCTCGCGGTCATTAAGGCCGAGTGGGCGCGTCTGGCCCAGGAAGGCCCGACCGAGGAGGAAGTCCAGGACGCCAAGACCGCCCTGACCGGGGCGTGGCCCTTGCGTTTGACCTCCACCCAGTCGGTGGCGGGCATGCTGGCCTCGATGCGGCTTTATGAGTTGGGGGCCGACTATATCCAGACGCGCAACGCCAAGATCGAGGCCCTGACCCGTGACGACCTCGCCCGGGTGGCCCGGCGCTTGATGGATCCCGAGCGCCTGAGCACCGTGGTGGTCGGGCCGGCCGATGTGCTCAAGGGGAAGTGACGGGGACACATAAAAAAGGAAAGGTTGGGGAGGCGGGGGCCTCCCCAAGCCCCTCCGTTCCGATTAGGGGGCTGACAGGCCAAAGTCGCGGGCCCAGCGCAAGCCGGCCTCGGTGGTGGTGCGCGGGAGGTATTCGCAGCCGATCCAGCCCGAGTAGCCATGGGCATCGAGCAAGGTGAAGAGATAGGGCCAGTTGATTTCGCCGCCCTGGTCGGGTTCGTGACGCCCCGGGACCTGGGCCACCTGGATGTGGGCAATGTTTTCCAGGTGGGTTTCGATAAAGTCGGTCAGGCCGCCTTGGATGATCTGGGCGTGATAGAGGTCGTAGAGGAGGGCCAAGTTGTCGTGGTCCACGGCCTCCAGGACCTGCACGGCGTCGTCGGGGCGCTGGAGGAAATAGCCCGGCATGTCCCCGGTATTGATGGCTTCGATTACCACCTTGACGTCTTCCTCGGCGCAGCGCTCGGCGGCCCAGGCGAGGTTGGCGGTGTAGGTGTCGAGGGCCTCGGGCCAGAGATCCTCATCCTCGACGACACCGGCCATGACGTGCAGGCGAAAGCAATCGGTGAGATCGGTGTAGGTCAGGGCCAACTCGATGCTGTCGCGAAATTCCTCCTCGCGGCCGGGCAGGGCGGCCAGTCCGCGCTCGCCGGCGGCCCAGTCGCCCGGGGGGGCGTTGAAGACGGCGAGTTCCAGGCCATTCATCGCCACGAGGTCGCCCACGCGCTCGGGCAAGAGGGCGTAGGGGAACTGAATGAACCCACAGGCGGCCGCCGCCTTGAAGCGCTCCTCCAAGGGGCGGTCGGTGAACAGGGTCGAAAGATTCGCGGCGAAACGCGGCATGGGGATATCCTGGACAAACGTTAAACGAGGGGGTAAGCACGAGCCAGGGGCCGCCCTTTCTCTCCCGCCGGGTGTAAACGGGACGATGGGGTCGGCCCGCACGACCTTCCTTCCTGACCCATCCTAGACCGGGACCGGGCCGTTGACGAGGGGGGTCCGGTGCCCCAAACAGGCGGGGCAAGATCCTTATGATGCGGGAGAGCGGCTCCGATGGGTGGCGAGACGGCGACTTTGATTCCTCTGACGACCAGCGCGCGGGTGCAGCAACTGTCGGCGAAGTACGACCTGCGGGTGCCGCGCTATACCTCCTATCCCACGGCCCCCCATTTTCATGCCGGGGTCGGTCCCGACCAATATGCCACGTGGCTGTCGGAGCTGGAGGCCGGCTCCCCCGCCTCGCTCTACATCCACATCGCCTATTGCGCCGACATGTGCTGGTTCTGCGGCTGCCATACCCGCGTGACCAAGCGCTACGAGCCCGTGGCCGAGTACCTGGAAGCCGTGCTGGCCGAGGCCGAACTGGTCGCCAGCAAGCTCCCGGGGCCGCTCAACGTCACCCACGTGCACTTTGGCGGCGGCTCGCCCACCATTTTGACCGGCGATGACCTCCAGCGCACCATGGACTTCCTGCGCGCCCGCTTTGGCGTGTCCGAGACCGCGGAAGTGGCCCTGGAAATGGATCCGCGCACGGCGACCGAGGAGTACGTCAAGGCCATGGTCAAGGCCGGCGTGACCCGCGCCAGCATCGGTGTGCAGGACTTCGAGGAAAAGGTCCAAAAGGCTATCAACCGCGTCCAGCCGATGAGCTTGGTCGAGAACGTGTTCTCGTGGCTGCGGGCCAACGGCATCACCGACATCAACATGGACCTGATCTACGGCCTGCCGCATCAGACCACGGAAACGGTGCTGCATACCGTCGAGCGCGCCCTGGCCCTCAAGCCGCGCCGCGTTTCGTTGTTTGGCTATGCCCACGTGCCCTGGATGAAGCGGGCCATGCGCCTGATCGACGAGTCCACCTTGCCGGACGTGGACGCCCGCTGGGACCAGTACTTGAGCGCCACCGATCGCTTTGTCGAGCTGGGCTACGTGCCGATCGGCCTCGACCACTTCGCGGCCCCGGACGACGAGATGGCCCTGGCCCTGCGCGACGGCACCTTGCACCGCAACTTCCAGGGCTACACCACCGACACCGCTCCCACCCTGATCGGCCTCGGCGCCTCGGGCATTGGCTACCTGCCCCAGGGCTATGTGGTCAACGAGCTCGACATCAACGAATACAAGGCCGCCATCAAGGCCGGCCACCTCGCCACCAAGCGCGGCATCGCCATCAACGACGATGACCGGGTGCGCCGCGCCATCATCGAGCGCCTGATGTGCGACCTGTGGGTTGATGTCGCCGAGGTGGCCCGCGCCCATGGTTTGGCCGACGACGCCTTCGCCGCCCAAATCGCCTCGATGGACGACCTGGAGGCCGATGGCGTGCTGGTGCGCGAGGGACAGGTGGTGCGCATGACCGAACTGGGCCGCCCCCTGGTGCGCGCCGTGTGCGCCAAGTTCGACACCTACCTCAAGATGGGCGAACAGCGCCACTCCCGCGCCGTCTAACCCCCGAAACGACCGAGGGGCTTGGGGAGGCCGCGCCTCCCCAACCTTCCTTTTTACCCTTGCCCCCCCCGTTTTGAGACTCGGTTCGCAAGGCGAACAGAACTCTCGCTTTTACGCCGTCTCGCCAGCCGGGACAATGGGGAAGAAGGCTGCCCCTTTGCCTTGAAGAATCCCCCAAGGATTGGAGGGGTCTGGGGAGGCCCCGCCTCCCCGGCCTTCTCTTTTCCTCACCTTGACGCTGGGAAAAATGCAGCCTATCCTTGCATCATGAAACAAATGATCTGGACAGCCTCCTACGAGGTCAACACGCTGGTTCTGACTCCCCAAAAGCGTTTGGGGCTGGTGGGGCTTTTGCAGATTCTCCAGGACATGGCGTGGCGCCACGCCCAGCATTTGGGGCATGGCTACGACGACATGATCGCGGCGGGCACCCTTTGGGTCCTGACCCGCTTCACCTTGCGGCTGACCGGGCCCTGGCCGGCTTGGGGCGAGAGCGTCACCGTCAACACCTGGGCCCGTCCGCCCGCCGCCGCCGTTGTGCTGCGCGACTACGAGGTCCTGGTCGGGGGCGAGAAGATCGCCGAGGCGACGGCCAGTTGGCTCACCTTGGATGCCCAGACCCGCCGGCCCCTCAAAACCAGCCTGAACGACGAGGCCCTCCAGGCCGGCCGCCGCGAGGGCGCCTTGAGCTTGGAGCCGGCCAAGCTGCGCTGGCAAAATGGTCTGTCCGAGGTCGGCGCCGCCGTGGTGCGCAACAGCGACCTGGATCTCAACGGGCATGTCAACAACACCCACTATGCCCAGTGGATCCTCGATACCCTGCCGCCCTCGGCCTTCGAGTGCTTTCGCTTGTCGTCGTATGAGGTCAACTTCCTGGCCGAGAGCCTGCTCGGCGATACGGTGATCCTCGAAACTTCTCCCTTGGCCGACGACACCGCCTTGGTGATTCAGGGCCGCCGCGCCTCGGATGACAAACCCGTCTTTGTCGCCCGCCTCACCGCCGCCGTGTGCCCTGCTTAAAGGGAAGGGAGGGGTCTGGGGAGGCTCGCCTCCCCGGCCTTGCTTTTATGGAGACGGCCTCCGGCCAAGGTGAAAATGACTTTGCGACTCACTCCCATGTAGTGTAGTCTCGCAGAAGACAGAAATGGCCAGCGGGGACCCAAGGAGGGCCGACGTCCATGACCGCAACAGGGGGCCCCGGGGGGCATGTGGCCGTGCGGCACAGTGTTCCCGGGCGGATTCGTTTTCGTGTGCATCCCAAGGCGTCCGCGTCCTGGCTGGGGGCCGTCTGCCAGACCTTTCCCGGGGTGCGTCAGGTGCGGGTCAACCCGGCGTGCGCGGCGATTATTGTGGTCTACGAGCCACGCCACACCACCGCTCGCCGTCTTCTCACCGCCGCGCGCGCGGCCGTGGTGGCCGAGGCCCAAACGCCGCTCCTGCGGCCGGTGGCCTCGACGCCAGCCTGTGGCTGCCTGCGCCCCTCTTCCCCTTCCCAGGGCAATCCCCACCTGCTGCGCTTCCTGGCCTTGACCGGGGTGATGGCCTTTGTCTTTGTGCGCAAGGTGTTGGGCGGGGTTTTGCTGGCCGAGACCGCCCTGTCCCCGCTGGGCCTTGTCGCCTTGCTCGCGGCCGCCCCGGTTGCGCGCGAGGCGCTGCGCCATGCCCAGGACAAGCGCTTCAGCCTGGAGGGCTTCCTGGCAGCGGGCTGCGTGGCCGCCGTGGCCTCGGGGCAGGCGCTGACCGCCCTGGAAATTCTCTGGGTGCAAAGCGGGGCGGAAAGCCTCAAAGCCTGGGTGTCCGAACGCTCGCGGGCCTCGATCTCGGCTATTTTGGATCTCACGGCCAAGAACACCTTCATCCTCGTCGGCGACGTCGAGGTAGAAGTCCCGGTGTCCGCCGTTAAGCCCCACGACATCGTTGTCTTGCACACGGGCGAAAAGATCTCCGTCGATGGCGTCGTGATCGCCGGGACCGCCTTAGTGGATGACGCCCCCATCACCGGACGGGCCGAACTGGCCACGGTGACCTCGGGCGATCGCGTGTTCGCTGGCGCCTATGTGCGCCAGGGCTTGATCCGGGTGCGGGTCGAAAGCGTCGGGGACCGAACCTATCTGGCGCGCATCATGCGCCAGGTTGAGGACTCCCTGGAGACCAAGGCTCCCATCGAATCAGTGGCGGATTCCCTGGCCCGCACCATGGTGCGTCTGGGTGGGGTCGCCACCGTCCTCACCTTGATCGCCACCGCGAGCCCCTGGCGGGCGTTTACCGTGCTGCTGGTCATGGCCTGCCCGTGCGCCACGGTGCTGTCGGCCCAAACCGCCGTGTCGGCCGCCATTGCCGCCGCCGCCAAGCGCGGGGTGCTGATCAAGGGCGGGCGCTATCTGGAGGAGGTGGGGAAGGCCGATGTGGTGTGCTTTGATAAGACCGGCACCCTGACCAGCACCCAGCCGCGGATCGAGCGGATCCTCAACTTCTCCTCCCTCGGCGAAGACGAGCTGCTGTGTTGGGCCTACTCGGCCGAGATGCACAACCACCACCCCCTGGCCCAGGCGATTTGCCACGAAGCCCAGGCCCGCGCGATCGACCCGATCTCCCACATGGTCTGCGACTTTACCTTGGGCAAAGGGGTCCGCTCGGTCATTGGCTCGGATGAAATCCGCCTGGGCAGCCCCGGCTATCTGGAAGAAGCCGGTCTCGACATCCAAAGCGCGAGAGCCGCCGTGCTCCCCTTGGTCGAGCGCGGTCTCACGGTTATTTTCCTGGCCAAAAACCACGAGGTTCTGGCCGCCCTGGCCTTTGCCAACGAGCCCCGGCCCGAGGCCGCCGCCACCGTGGCCGCCCTGACCCGCTCGGGCGTGACGCGCCTGTGCCTCGTCACCGGCGACAGCGAGAAAACTGCCGTGGATCTGGCGCGACGGCTGGGCTTGGCCGAATGCCACCACTCCATCTTGCCCGACCATAAAGGCGAGATCGTCAAGAATCTGCGCGCCGGCGGCCATCGGGTGATTATGGTCGGCGACGGCATCAACGATGCCCTGGCCCTGGCTGAAGCCGATATCGGCATCGCCATGGGGGTAGGGGGCGCCGACGTGGCGGTGGAGGCCGCCGACATCGCCTTGGTCCGCGATGACCTGAGCGACATCCTCTATGTGCGCGACCTTAGCCAGCGCACGCTCCGGGTGGCCCGACAAAACTTCTGGATTGCCACCTCCACCAACCTCGGCGGCGCCTTGGCTGGGGCCTTGGGGGTCATGTCCCCGGTGGCGGCGGGCCTGTTGCACATCGTGCATACCTTGGGGGTTTTGGCGAACTCGTCGCGATTGTTGCTGCCGCCTAGGTAGGGCTGTCGCGGGGCTAAAGGACAGGCTGGGGAGGCTTGCCTCCCCAGCCCCCTCGTTCCCGCTGGCCCTTCGCCGTGAGGAATCCCCAAGGATCGGAGGGGTCTGGGGAGGCGAGCCTCCCCAGCCTGCCCTTAAAACACGCCCGGCCGGCAGGCACCGGCTCTTAACTCGTTCTTTGCCTTGCCAGCCATTGGCTCGGCGTCAGGCCAAGTTCGGCACGAAACGCCCTGCGCAGCGCAGGGGCATCCGGGAACCCGCACCGGAGAGCCACATCCTCCAGGCCGCGCGCACCGGCGGCAAGCATATCCTGCGCTCGCGCCACGCGGACACGCTTCAGCCATTCACCGAGGCTGCCCCCGGTTCGCGCGCGGATATGGCGGGTGAGGCTGCGGCGGCTCATACCAGCACGCGCGGCCAGATCATCCAACGCCGAGACCGCCCATGGATTTGCCCGGAGCATCTCCAAAATCTCGGTCACGCGACGGTCTGCCGACGAGCCAAGTGCGGGGCGTTCGATGAGTTGTGGCTGTGCCCCCGCGCGCTGCGGTGCCACGACGAGAGAGCGGGCGATGCGGTTGGCTTCACCGATACCGGAGAGCCGCGCAAGCAGATGCAAACAGCAATCCAGTCCAGAGGCAATCCCGGCGGAGGTCAGGATCGATCCTTCATCGACGAACAGCGCGCCGGCATCGACCGTGACGCCGGGATAGCGTGCCGCGAACGTCTCGGAGTGCGCCCAATGTGTTGTCGCGCGCCGACCGTCGAGGAGGCCAGCTTCCGCCAGACCGAACGCGCCCAGGCAGAGGCCGACAACGATCGCACCGCGGACATGCGCGGCCCTCAACGCGTCTACGATGTCGGCTGAGACGGGTTCGTCGGCGTCCCGCCATCCGGGAAGAATGACAACATCGGCCTCGCGCGCGGCGTCAAGGGGGCGAGAGACTTCAATAGTTAATCCAGCGCTTGCCATCAATCGGGACGTGCCAGCGCAGACCTCAATCTGGTGTCCGCTCGCCACAAACGGTTCCCCGAACACGGCGAGCGGCGTGGACAGCATGAAGGGGCTGATGCCCTGGTAGGCGAGAACGGCGAGACGCATTGGCCCAATTTATACGAAGAATGTCTATCGGGCCACTAACAAAACGGCGGTCCTTCTTTTAGCTTTTTCCGGCGGGCTGTCGGCCGCGCCTACCTGGGGTGATACCCCGGTTGGGGTGAGGTGAAAGCCCAAGAAATGGTACGGCCAAAATGAGAGCCACTGCTGACAAAGATAAACGTCGCCTTCTATGAATCGACAAGCAACCCAAGGATCTTCCGATGACACGTACTCTTCTCGTGATCGATATCCAGGAGGACTACTTTCCCGGCGGGATGCTGCCTCTCTGGCAGGCTGAGGAAACCGAGGCGCGGATTGTCACCGCGATCGGTAAGGCGCGCGCGCATGGCGACAAGATTGTGCTGGTACGCCATGTGTCCGCAGCAGCGACCGGCCTGTTCGCCGCCGATAGTCCCGGCACCGCCATCCGTCCGGCCCTCCTGGAGGTCGCCGGCGATGCGCCCATCGTGACCAAGCGCAATGCCGACGCCTATCAAGACACGGATCTTTCCAAACACCTCGTCGGCACCACGGAAGTGCTGATTTGCGGGATGATGACGCAGAACTGCGTCGTTTTCACCGCCATGTCTCGCTTGGCCGATGGGTTTCAGGCTGAGATCATCGGCGATCTTTGCGCAGCCCCGAGCGAGATAGTCCATCAGGTCGCGTTGAATGCGCTTCGCTCGAAGATGCGCGTATCAAGTGCGTCTGAAGTCTGGGGGTGATCTTCTGATTGAGAACAAGGAATGGCATTTGCCAACGCCCCCGCCCCCCCAAGGCGCCTCTCTCGCTCTCGGAAGGCCCGCACCGCCCACTTTTCCCGGACAGGCCCTAAGGGATGAGGGGTCTGGGGAGGCGAGCCTCCCCAGCCTTTTTTCTTCCTAAAACCCAATCATCGCGTCGATTTCGGCCTGATCCAAGGTCGTGCTGGAGCCGTGGATGATGGCGCTAGCCACGTCGATGAGCTTTTGCAAGGTGCGGCTGGCGCTGCGGGCCCATTCGCCGGCCATGTCCTGGGCGCCGTCGGCCAGGGCCTGATCGACCCGCGCCACCGATTGCAGGGCCAAGGTGTTCATCTGCTCGATCGTTTCGTTGAACGGGTCGCGATAGCGAGGGGGGGCGTGGTCATAGGCCTCAATAGCCAAGTCTTTGTCAGAAAAAACACTATCCCGGAAATGCTCGGCATAGGTCTTGGGCTGCCATCCTCGGCAGTCCTCCAAGATTTCTGGCATGTCCGGCACCATGTCGAGCAACATGATGATTTCATTAAAGTGGTTGAGATAATCCGTCGCGAGCAGAGTTTCCGGGTTGATATTCCGTCCCTCGCAGCGCGCGCGCAGGAGATCCAGGGTGTCCATGCTCCGACCGTTTTGTTGTCGTGACGATCCAGGGACGAGCGGAACATCTTTTGAATGTTTTTCGGGCTTTTCTTCGCCCACCCTTGGTCTCGTCCAGTGAGGCCCAGGTCTTAAGGTAGCGTGTCAGAGGACATTTGTCTCCCCCTTGCGGTGGGCGGGAGAACGACGTCAGCAGGAAGATGAACATAAAAAGATGTGCCATGTCCGACATTCGACTTAAGAGAGACATCGCACTCCAAAAGCCGGCACAGCCGATCCACGATCGACAACCCCAGGCCCTCGCCGGTCTCGGTCTCGGTCGGGTTAAGGCGGGTAAACTCCTCGAAAATCCGGGCCCGGTCACGCCGGTCGATGCCCGGCCCCGTGTCGGCAATCACAATGGCGGGGCCGTGCGCCAAGCGCCGCACGCCAAGGACAATGCCGCCCGCGTGGGTGTAGCGCACGGCATTCGCCACAAGGTTCGAGACAATGCGCTCCATCAGGCCGGGGTCGGTGTTGATCCATAACGACGTGGGCACCACCCGCAGGCGCAAGCCCTTGACCGTCGCCTCGCGGGCGAAGGCGGCGCCCACCCCCTCTAGCAAAGCCCCAAGGTCCACCGCCTCGCGGTGCGGCGTGACCACCCCGGCGTCGAGGCGCGACAAGTCGATGACCGCCCGAACCAGCCGGCCCATGGCCGAATGGGCGGCCCGCAGTTCGGGAATGGCCCGGCGCACCGCCTCGGTCTCGGCGTGGCGGGCAATGATGCCGGTCAGCATGGTGGCGGCCCGCAGGGGTTGCATCAGGTCGTGGCCCACGGCGGCAAGGAAACGAGACTTGGCCTGGGTCGCGCGCACCGCCTTGTCGCGGGCGTCGTCAATGGCCTGGGTGCGGGTTCGTACAATCCCTTCCAGGTCATCGCGCGAGCGCTCCAAGGCGCCGAAATGGTGGCGGGTGCGCGCGACCATGGGGCGGAAAATCAGCAGTGCTTCCAGGCCCAAGGTGAGCAAGATCATCGCCAAGGCCGCGAACTGGGCCACTCGCAAGCGCTGGTGATTGGCGCGGGTCTGGGCCTGGACCTCGCGGATGAGGTGGTGCAGGGCGTGGGGCAGGGGGGCGGCGGCCTCGTGCAAGATCACGGTTCGGGCTGCTTGGCGCAAGCGATCGGGGTTGGGGTCGTCGCTGCCGCCCTCGGCCGTGGTGGAGAGCAAGGTGCGCAGGGCGGCCACATACTGGTTGAGGCGCTCGCTCAGGTCTTCCAGGGGCGGGAAGGGGACCCGTTGGGGGCTTTCCAGCAGGGGGGGCAGGCCCTCCAGGAGGGCCATGGCTTGCTCCATCTGCTCGATCAGCTCGATCAGGTCCTGGCGGCAGTCGCTATTTTGCCGGATCTCGGGCGGACATTGGCTTTGGTCGATCCATGCCGCATACAAGGCCGCCCGCTGGGAGAGCACATAGAGGGTGTCTCCCGCCTCGATCACCGCCAGGGTCTGTTCGTTACGCGCACTCAGGCGGTCGAACACCACAAAAGACGCGCTCGCCAGGATCCCGACCACCGACAGGGCCAGGATATAGCGCCGCGTCATCCAGCCGAAACTGGCCCCCTCGGCGGGGGCGCTCATCGGCGACAGCCAAGGTCAGGCGGGGTCGGGGAAGGTGAGACGCAGCGCGTCCGGCAGCGCCTCGGGGCCGGCCATCGAGACGTTAAGGTCTCGAACCAGTCCATCACGCAGTGAGTAAATCCAGCCATGAACATGCAGCTTCTGTCCCCGGTGCCATGCCGCCTGGACCTGGGAAGTGCGGGCCACGTTGATCACCTGATGCACGACGTTCAGTTCGCACAAGCGGTCAACCCGCGCCTCCTCATCCTTAAGCGCACTTAACTCGGCATCATGGATCCGGGCAATATCCTTTATGTGGGCCAACCAGTGATCAATCGTCCCAAAGGTCTGCTGCGAGAGGGCCGCTCGGACGCCCCCACACCCATAGTGCCCCGTGACCATGATGTGCTCCACCTTGATCACCGTGATCGCATACTCAATCACGGTGAGGCAGTTGGCATCGGCGTGCGGCACCACATTGGCGATGTTGCGGTGAACAAACAGCTCGCCCGGCGCCAGCCCCACGATCTCGTTCGCCGGAACCCGGCTGTCCGAACAGCCGATCCAGAGAAACTTGGGTGCCTGAAGGGCGCTGAGGCGCTGAAAAAATCCGGGGTTGTCGGTCTCCACCCGGGAGGCCCATTCCCGGTTGTTTTCTAGCAGCTGCTCAAGCTCCACTTTTGCATCCTTTGTCCGGTCAGCCCGACATGTCAGCGGCGTGACAGTACGGGGTGGGGCGGTCCCCGTCCAGAGTGTTTTATGTCTGTTTGTGTCGGTTGGCGTTCAGAAAGCGGCAAGGCAGGTCAGCGCGCAAGGGGGGTTGCGCCAGGGAAGGACCCATGGTCAGGTATCCCCTTTCCCCAAGGTTCAGGAGAACATCGGTGCCGCGCTTGCTGGTTCGCCTTTTGCCGCATTACGATCGCGAGGCCTTCGGCCCGCTGGGCTATGCCCATCCCGGAGACGCCGGCTTTGATCTGCGCGCTGCCCTCCCGGCGCCGCTCACCCTCGCCCCSGSCGATATCGAGCTGATCCCCACCGGGGTCTCCCTCGCCGTGCCCGAGGGCTACGAGCTTCAGGTCCGCTCGCGCTCCGGTCTGTCGCTCAAGGGACTGGTGGTGGCCAACGCCCCGGGCACCGTTGATGCCGGCTACCGCGGCGAGGTCAAGGTCATCCTCACCAACATCAGCCGCGAGCCGCGCACGATCAATCCCGGCGATCGCATCGCCCAGGGCGTGCTGGCCGCCGTCGCCCACATGCCCTTCGAGGAAGTGGAGACCCTCCCAGACACGGCACGCGGCGCCGGGGGCTTCGGATCCACAGGCGTTGGCGTGTAGGCGCGCCACGACGGCCGGGGTATAAGCAGGCAGACCATGATGCCTGAGAGGATCCTATGCCCGAGCTTGTCTTTGCCCCGTCCGCCACCGTGATTGCCGCCCCCACCCTCAGCCCCGAGGGCCTAACGGCGTGGGCGCAGGACGTGGGGGCCCTGGCCCTCCTCGACGACCCCGAAACCCCGCTGGCCCAGGTCATGGCCGGCGCCGGCCGCGGCGGCGACGCCGATGCCCTGCCGGAATTCGCCGGGCGCTTTTGCTACCGCTCGTTCCGCAAGGGCCGGCCGGCCGAGGAGTACATTGCCCATATTCTTGAGAGCGGGCACGGGTCGGTTCTGGAGCACGTCAATGTGTCGTTCGCCCTGGTCGGGGTGTCGCGCGCCCTGACCCACGAACTAATCCGCCACCGGGCCGGCACCGCCATCAGCCAGGAAAGCCAGCGCTACGTCGATGCCAGCGCCCAGCGCTTCGTGGTGCCGCCCCTGCTGCTGGCCACCGTGGACCGCCTGCGCGCCACCGGCGATAGCGCCGCCGCCGATGCCCTGCTGGAAGAGTTCCGCGCCGACTGTCGCCACGCCCGCGCCCGTTATTGTGCGTGGCAAAACACGTTCCGTGCCCAGGCCCGCCCCGGCGAAGACCCCACGCTGACCCGCAAACGCGCCAACGAGGCGGCCCGCGCCCTGCTGCCCAATGCCGCCGAGACCCGGCTGGTGTGGACCATGAACCTGCGCGCCGCCCGCCACGTGGTCACCTTGCGCGGCCACCGCGACGCTGACCTAGAGATCCGCCGCCTCGCCTGTCTGCTGGCGCGCCGCCTCAAGGACGTGGCGTCTTTGGTGTTTGCCGACATCGAGGTGGTTGAGGACGAGGACGGCTTCGAGAGTGTGCGTACCGGGCATCGTAAGGTTTGAGGGGGAGGGGTAAAAAAGGGAAGTCTGGGGAGGCGGGCCTCCCCAAGACCCCTCCGGTTCCTGGGGGGCAGAAAAAATCTTGAACAAGGGCTTGACCGGGGTCGGTGGAATTGGTACCTAGGCCTCCCGCGTGACACCAGCCAATCACGCGGCAGACTGCGGAGCGGTGGGTGAGTGGCTGAAACCAACGGTTTGCTAAACCGTCATACTGGGAAACCGGTATCGAGGGTTCGAATCCCTCCCGCTCCGCCATTTCAGTCCCAAGCTGGGCACGCCGATTGCCGCCGATTTCCCGCTGTAAACGGCGGTGAGCGTGCGAAGCAGCTCTCCTTTCGATCCCATGATGCGAACTTCGGCCTCTCCGACTTCAACCCGCTGAGCGAAGGCGCGCAGGTGATCCCGCCGATAACCGCCCCCGTCGAGACGGATGCGCTGCCGCGCCACGTCCGCGAAACGGCGCACGGTGGCGGGTGTCACCGCCCGATTGCCGGAGCTTTCGAGCATGGCCTGCGCCCGTTCGGCATCGACCTGCGCCTGGTCGCGGAGCGCCTTCAATCCGGTGATGCGGTCCTTCAGCGCCGGATCGGACAGATCGGCCACGCCTGATTCGATCGCGTCGTAGAGGCGCTTCAGGCGAAGGTCGGTCTCGGCCGCCCGTCGGTTCAACTCGCCGATATGCTCCTGCCGACGCTCAGCCCGCTCGTGCCGGCGGTCGAGGACCGAAGCCAGAACCTCCTCCAGCCGGTCGGGCTGGAGCAGCCGATCCTCGATATGGCTGGCGACGATGCTGTCGAGCTTCTCCATCGGGATCGAGCGGCCCGAGCAGCCGGTTTCGCCCTGCCGCGCCTTGATCGAGCAGGTGTAGTAGCGATAGCGCCCGCCCTTGCCGGTGCGGATGGTCATGGCTCCACCGCACTTGGCGCAGAAGCAGATGCCGGTCAGCAAGGTCGGCCCGCTGACCACGCGCGGCGGCGTGACCTTGGGATTGCGGGCTTTCAGATGCGCCTGCACGGCGTTGAAGGTCTCAAGGTCGATCAGCGGTGGCACCGGGACTGTGACAATCTCGCTGATCGGCTTCAGTTCCTTGGTCTTGGAGCGCTTGTTGAACTCGTGCTCGCCGATATAGGTGCGCCGCGTCAGGATGCGGTGAAGCTGGCCGATGCCCCAGCGCCCGCCGTCGCGGGTGAAGATGCGACGGGCGTTGAGATGGCTGACGATCGCCTTGACGCCCATCGGGCCGGACGTGCCGTTTCCTTCCAGCGCCAGCCGGTAGATCAGCCGCACGGTGTCGGCGTGCAGTGGATCGATCTCCAGCTTCTTCTTGGTCTTGGCCCCGCGCTGCTCGGCCGCGACGATGCGGTAGCCGATCGGCGGCAGCGCGCCGTTCCAGAAGCCCTGCCGGGCGTTCTCCTTCAGGGCGCGCATGACGTGCTTGCCGTTTTCCTTGGACTGATACTCGTCGAACAGCGCCATGATCTGGCGCATCATGACGTGCATCGGGTCGTCGCCCATCTCCTGCGTGATCGAAACCAGCTTGACGCCGTTCTTCGCCAGCTTGCGCACATAGAATTCCAGCTCGAAGTGATCGCGGAAGAAGCGGCTGAACGAGTGGACGACGACGATATCGAAGGGCGCGGGTTTGGTGGTGCCCGCCTCGATCATGCGCTGGAACTCGGGACGGCGATCGTTGGTAGCGGTCGCGCCCGGCTCAACGTAGGTGTCGATAAGCTGATAGCCGCGCGACAGGCAGTAGGCCTCACCCTGGCGCTTCTGGTCCGGGATAGAGACATCATGCTCGGCCTGCCGCGCGGTCGAGACGCGGAGATACAGGGCAGCGCGCGTGGCGACGCTGGGTGTTTCAGCGTTCATGATCGATCTCCCTCTGCCGTGGCGGTTCGCTTTCGAGATTCTTTCAGCGGCAAGTCCAGCACGACGCGATCGTGAATGAGCTTCGGCGCAAGCTTGCGGCCACTTCGCTCCATACGGATCAGGCCGTAGCCGATCATCGTCTTCAGCGTGCGCGACAGGTTGGACTTGGCCCGGTCTGTCAGAGCCGCCAGTTCGTCAAGCGAGTCCGGGGCCTGCTCTGCGATGATGCGCAGCATCTCGCGATTGGGAGCCGAAAGGATGCGGGCGAAGGATTCGGTCGAGGCGAACCAGACGGTTGGATCGCCCGGCGACGGCTTCTCCTCACCCCGTGCAATGCGCAGTGTGCGGGCTTTCATCTCCTCGGGATCGGCGATGCCGACCTTCAGCGTCGTCATGGCGTATTGCCTCCGTCTGGCGCCCGCCGGGCCGGACGGAAGCCTCACGCGGCAGATCGAAAATCACCGCCTATAGTTATCATCATAGAGTAACTAAATCAAGTAAAAATGCGTCTGCACAGGCATCGCCTAGGCCGATCACGGCTCACTTGGATGGCCCGAACAACTCGTCGAAGATGTCGCCGAACCACGCCTCGAACAGGTCTATCTCGGCCTCCGTCACCGGCACGCGGTCGGGCCAATCGTCGGTGACGGTCCAGGTCTCGACATCGTGCTTCGGCGGTCGGCCGATGCGTGGGGCCTGCGTCTCGATGTCTTCCTGCGGGATATAGTCGTAGAGGTCGTCGGGCAAAGCGCCGGACACGACATGGAGCCGACGTTGCGGGCGATCAGCGGCGCGCCGAGACATGGGAATCGCAGTCTGTGAGATGACCAACCGTAACGACACCTGTCCCTTTATCCTGATGCTGGCCTTCGCCCTGACGCCGCGCAATTCTTCCAGCATCGGCGGATTGCGCGAACTGTGAAGACGGCGCGTTGCGATATGTCGATCGTATTCCGCGATCGGTCCGGCGAAGATCGGAAGGCGTCGTCATCATGATGACCTGCCCCCGCTCGCCGCCGTGCCGCGCTTCGCTTTGGCGAACGCCCGATCGGTGGCGATGAACCGCTCCAGCATTGGTACGATGAGGCGGACGGGATCGGTCGGCGGATGGCCGTTCTCCCGGCCGAGAACCTCGGCATAGGCGGCGAGATCGCGATGCAGATCGGCGGGCAGCTCCACTGTCACCTTTACCGGCTTGTCGTCGATGATCGGGCCGAGCTTCAGCTTGGTCATGGCGTGGCTCCATAGGGTTCGAGCACGAGATCGCGGGTGACGATGACGCGGACGGGGAATCCCGGCCGGATGGTCAGCGTCGGGGCGATGTTGAGCTGGCGCTGGACGATCTGCCGGCCGGTCTGGCCGATGCTGTCGGAAGCGCCGTCGCGGATGGCGCTGAGCAGATCGCTCTCATCGCTGGACGATCCGGTGTTGGCGCCGATGCTGAGCAGCGTCGAAAGGGCTGCCGCCTTGAACAGTTCTCCCCAATGATAATCGACGCCATCCTCCAGCCCCGCATAGCCTTCGGCGTCCGCACCCGGCTGGCGCTCCAGCACGATCGAGCGGCCGTTGGGCAGGATGAGCCGGTTCCAGACCAGCAGCACCCGGCGCTGCCCGAAGCCGACGCCGTTGTCGTATTGGCCGATCAGCCGGGTGCCCTGCGGCACGAGCAGGATGCGACCGGTCGGGCTGTCGTGAATATTCTCCGTGACCTGAGCGGTGATCTGTCCGGGCAGATCGGAGCGGATGCCAGTGATGAGCGCGGCCGGAATGACCGCGCCGGCCTGAAGAATGTTCGGCGATGCCGGCGCGGCGACGCGATCCGTCGCGACGGTGCGCCTGTCGGCTGCCTGATTGAGGAAGGCGAGCTGGCGGTCCTGCGCGGTGGGCGTTGCCGGTTGTGGCGCGAGGCCCAGGCTGGTCAGATCCGGCATTGGCGGCGTGGCGTTGGCGGTCGTGGTGGCGGACGGCGCGGTAGTCCGCGTCTCGGTCGAAGCGAACAGCTTGCCGGTTCGCGCTGCTTCGATCTCCTGAAGCCGGCGCTGCTCTTCGGCGCTGAGACCCGGCGAAGTCGCGGCGGGTGTGGCAATGCCCGGCGTGGGCACGGGCTGGCCGCGGTTCTGGGCGTCGAGGATCGGGCGGCCGAGATCCCCGGGCAAAGCGGGTCCGAGGATCGGGCCGGTATAGTCGCGCGGCAGACCATTGAGCCCATCGGCGGTCGCGCGGTTCTCCGTCGAATAGAGTTCGGCATTTCCGCCGCCGCCATCACGGGTCTGGAGCGCATAGATCAGCGCGCCGCCAATCCCGGTGCTGGCGACTAGGCCGAGACCGATCAGCACCTTGCGCGATAGCCGGGTAACACGCGGCGGTTCGGCGCGCAGCCGCATCGGAGCGACGGGTTCGCCGGTCAGCGGTTTGGCGTCATCGTCATCCGGCTCCGGCATCGGCTTCTTGTCGGGATCGATGTCGCTCACGATGCCGGCCTCCCGTCCGTGCGGGTGATGCGGACCCGGCGCTGGTTGTCGCCCGTGCCGAAACGCAGTTCGGCGGCGGCGAGCAGCCGATCGACGATCATGTGACGGCCGCGAACCCGGTAGTTCACCAGTTCGGACGTGTTGCCCTCGGGACCGACGACGAACAGCGGGGGCATCTCGCCCTGCGCGATGCCACGCGGGAATTCGATGAACACCTGCCGCCCGTCGTCGAAAGCGCGCAACGGCCGCCACGGCGCGTGGTCGCCCTCGATCGCATAGCGGAAGTTGACGTTGGCGAGATCGACGCCGGAGGCGACCGGCTGCGCGGCCTCCGCCTGCTGGTTCTGCCGGCGTAGCGCGATGAGCTGGTCCTGCGGATACTGCCAGGAGACGGACGCCATGTAGGTGCGTTCGGTCGAACGCAGCTCCATGTGATAGGTGCGCAGGTTGGTGTTGATGACGAGATTGGTCATCAGCTCGGGCCGCGTCGGCTTCACCAGGATATGCACCTGCTGGGTCGCGCCGGAGCCGCTCAGCGTGTCGCCGATGATCCAGCGCACCGTGTCGCCGGCGGCGACCGGGCCGGAGCCGACGAGGGTTTCGCCCGGCTGAAGCGCGATGTCGGTGATCTGGCCAACGGCGGTGTAGACCTGATAGAGCGCGCCGCCGGTGTAGGGATAGACCTGCATGGCGTTGATGAAGCCGTCGCGGACAGGCTGGATGCGCGCGGCGGCATTGGCTTGATTGACGCGGGCGGCGGGATCGGTCGGCTCCGGCGCGCGACGGGACTCTTCCACCGGCTTCATCTGGCCGGGCAACGGCAGTGGGCGCGGAAGCTCGACGACGGTGACGGGCGAAGGCGGATCGACCGTCTGCACGGCGGGCGCGGCATCGTCGTAAGAAATCTCGGGCGGCTTTTGCGTTGTGGCGCAACCGGCGAGCGCCGTTGCGGAGAGCAGCAGAACCGCAAGTCCGACTTTACGGAGAGACGCCTTTCCGGCTTTGCGCATCGGCGGCATGGCGGGAATACGGTTCGCCGGATGTCCGGCGGTCAGTTGAGACGGCCGGATCATTGTCCAAGCTCCTTCGACCAGTTGATGGCGTTGACGTAGATTCCGAGCGGATTGGCCCGGAGCTTTTCGGCGTCGCGAGGTGGCGCGACGGCGATGGTGAGGATGGCGGTCCAGCGCGAGGTCTCTGCGAGGCTGCCATCCTGATAGCGGCGCTCGACCCAGGCGACGCGGAAGCTATCGGGGGACGCCCGGATGACAGACGAGACATCGACGGCGATCTGTTGCTTGCCGACCTTGGTGAAGGGGTCGTTGACGCGGGCATAGTCGTTGAGCGCCATCGCCCCGCGATCCGTCGTGAACTCATAGGCGCGCAGCCAGTTCTGCCGGACGATGATGGCGTCGGCCGGGATCGAGCGGACCTGTTCGATGAAGCGCGCCAGATGCCAAGCGATCTGCGGATCGGTCGGGCGATAATCGGCGACGGCTGGCGCAATCGCCTGCGCCTGGCCGAGTCTGTCGACCTGCACCACCCACGGCACGATCGAGCCGTTAGCCGATTGCCAGACCAGCGCGCCGGAGAGCCCGGCCGACAGGATCAGCGAGCCGAAGGCCATCAGCCGCCAATTCTTCGCCTGAACGCGGGCCGAGCCGATGCGGTCGTCCCAGACCTGGGCGGCGCGTTGGTATGGGGTCTCGGGTTGCGGCGCCTTGCCGTAATGGGTGGAAGGTCGTTTGAACATCAGCGGTCGCTTTCGGAGAGGTTGATGGAGGAGCCGCCGCCATGGCTGTCGCCGGATTTGACGGCGTGGGCGGCGGCCTGGATGCCGTGGGAGGCCTGCTGGCCGCGCTTCATGCGCTTGGCCCATGCGGGCGGCCCGTCAGCGCTGGCGGACGACGACGAAGCGGACGGCGCGTCGGCGCTCTCGTTCGGCGCGGCCGATGCGGTCTCGCCGCTGACGGACCGTTCCCCGGCCTGAAAGCTGTCCTTCATGGACGCTGCGGCGCGCTTGAACGGGCTGGCGATGGCGGCCCCGGCCTTGGACGCGCCGGTGCTGGCGACGCCCGATGCGCCGCCCGCGCGATAGGCGGCGGTCGCACCGCCTGCCAGCGTCGCCCCGCCTCGGGCGGCAGCGGCAGCGCCGCCGGCGAGAGCCACACCGCCGGACGCGACGGCGCCGATCGCAGCACCTCCGGCGGCGACCATGCCGCCTGCCGCCAGACCCGTGCCGATCGCCGCGCCCGCGCCGAGCTGCGGCCCGCCGGAGACGAGGCCGTTGGCGATGCCGGGACCGAAGATGCCGAGGCCCAGCAGCGACAGCGCGGCGAGCACGATCGCCATGGCGTCGTCGATCGTCGGCGCCGTGCCGCCGAATCCGGCGGTGAACTGGCTTAACAGCGTCGAGCCAATGCCGATGATGACCGCGAGCACCAGCACCTTGATGCCGGACGAGATGACGTTGCCCAGCACCCGTTCAGCCATGAAGGCGGACTTGCCGAACAGGCCGAACGGGATGAGCACGAAGCCGGCGAGCGTCGTCAGCTTGAACTCGATCAGGGTGACGAAGAGCTGGATGGCGAGGATGAAGAAGGCGAGCAGCACCAGCGCCTAGGCAAACAATAGGCAGGCGATCTGGATGAAGTTCTCGAAGAACGAGATCCAGCCCATCAGGCCTGAGATCGATTCGAGCAGCGGTCGCCCGGCATCGAGGCCGACCTGCGCCACCTTGCCGGGACGAAGGAGATCGGCGGTCGTGAACCCCGTGCCGCTGGCCTTCAGGCCGAGACCGGCGAAGCTCTCGAAGACGATCCGGGCGAGGTTGTTCCAGTTGCCGATGATGTAGGCGAACACCCCGACGAACAGGGTCTTCTTGATGAGGCGGCCGATGATGTCTTCGTCGCCGCCCATCGACCAGAACAGCGCGGCCAGCGTCACATCGATGACGATCAGCGTGGTGGCGATGAAGGCGACCTCGCCCGAGAGCAGGCCGAAGCCGCTATCGATGTAGCGGGTGAAGACGGCCAGGAACTGGTCGATGACGCCGGTGCCGCCCATCGTCAGCGCTCCCCGGCCATGCTCGGCTCTACCGGCGCGGTCTGTTTGGTGATGGGATCGTCATTCGGGGTTGCGGGCGACGCGGCCTGCGGGGCCGTCGGCGGCTGTTTCCGATCGAGACCGAGGAAGCGGTCGCGGCTCTCGGCCCACACGCGCAGGCACTCGGCGTCACGCGCGCCGGCCTCTCCGAGGCGCTGGCACCGGCGCTGTCCCACGCGCAGCGGATCGGGAGCGGACGGCGCGACCATAGACGTAGCCGAGTTCGCCGGCGGCTCGTCCTGGCGGGTCATCTCGATCGCCGTGGCGGTCACGGCGATCGCGACGAAGATGACCGCGCCGAGGCGCGCGAGGGGCTTGCCGTCCATGGCGCGTCTCCCCCGGTCAGTTGTTGCCGTTGTTGAACATCTGCGCGTTGCCGGGCTGGTAGCCCGTGCCCGGCGTCAGGAAGCGGCGGCGCTGCTCGCGGCCCTGTTCGGCCGCCGCGGCGCGCTCGGCTTCGGTCAGCGCCTGCGCCCGGCCGTTGGCGGCGACGACGGCGGTCAGATCGGCTAGTTGCTGGGCCTGAAGCGCCAGAAGCTGGTTGCCGGCCTGGGTCGCCTGAAGCGCGCCGGTCGCGGACTGGCTCGATCCGACCAACGCCGACATCTGCGCGCGATTGGTGTCGATGTTGCCGACGACGCCGGCCTGCACCTTCATCGCGTCCTGCAAGCCGCCGACGGTGTTCTGCCAGCGTAAGCGGGCGTCCGTGACCAGTTGCTGGTCGGAGGCGGACATCGAGACATTGCCGTATTGCTGCTGGAAGGCGCGGTCGATCTGCTGGACGTCGAAGGCGATGTTCTGCGCCTGATTGAGCAGTTGCTGGGTGCGCTGCACCGACTGCTGCAATTGCTGGAGCGACGAATATGGCAGGCTCGCCAGATTGCGCGCCTGGTTCATCAGCATCTGGGCTTCGTTCTGAAGCTGGGTGATCTGTTGGTTGACCGACTGGAGCGTGCGCGCCGCCGTCAGGATGTTCTGGGCGTAGTTGGATGGATCGAACACGATGCGGCCGAACTGGGCGTGGGCGGGTGTCGTCACCGCGATCGGCGATAGGGCAATGGGCGCGACGAGCAGGACCGCAGCGAAGCGGCGGCCGACGGAACGACGAGAAGTCATGACGGAATCTCCAGGTTGGTGAGGTCGGGGATGAGATCGGCGGCCCAGGCGACGCCGCGATGGCGCAGCCAGGCGGCGAGGAAGCCGTCACGGCCATTGTCAGTGACGATCCGGGCGATGGTGGTCTGGTCGGTCTTCGACGAGGCGGCGCAGAGCGCCAGCGCCACGTCGGACAGGCCCAGCTCGAACAGCCGGTTGCCGCGTCGCGACTGGCAGTAATAGTCGCGCTTGGGCGTGGCCCGCGCGAGGATCTCGATCTGGCGGTCGTTGAGGCCGAAGCGGCGATAGATGGCGGTGATCTGCGGCTCGATCGCCCGTTCGTTGGGGAGCAGAAGCCGGGTCTGGCAGCTCTCGATAATGGCGGGCGCGATTGAACTGCCGTCGATGTCCGACAGGCTTTGGGTGGCGAAGATGACGGAGGCATTCTTCTTGCGCAGGGTCTTCAGCCATTCGCGGAGCTGGCCGGCGAACCCCTCGTCGTCGAGCGCCAGCCAGCCTTCGTCGATGATGATGAGCGTCGGCGAGCCGTCGAGCCGGTCGCCGATGCGGTGGAACAGATAGGCCAGCACAGCCGGCGCGGCCTCGGTGCCGATCAGCCCCTCGGTCTCGAAGGCCTGAACGCTGGCGGAGCCGAGATATTCGGCCTCGGCGTCGAGCAGCCGGCCATGCGCGCCGCCGACGCAATAAGGCCGGAGCGCCTGCTTCAGGTCGTTGGACTGGAGCAGGACCGCGAGGCCCGTGATGGTACGTTCGCCGACCGGCGCGCTGGCGAGCGAGGTCAGCGCCGTCCAGATGTATTCCTTGACCTCGGGCGTGATGGCGACGCCTTCACGGGTCAGGATCGCCACGACCCAGTCGGCGGCCCAGGCGCGCTCTGGCACGTCGTCGATGCGGGCGAGCGGCTGGAGCGACACGCTCTCTTCCGACCCGTCAGACAGGCCGCCGCCGAGATCGTGCCAGTCGCCGCCCATCGCCAATGCGGCGGCACGAATACTGCCGCCGAAGTCGAAGGCGAAGACTTGGGCATCGCGGTAGCGCCGAAACTGGAGCGCCATGAGCGCCAGCAGCACGGATTTGCCGGCGCCGGTCGGGCCGACGACGAGCGTATGCCCGACGTCGCCGACGTGAAGGGATAACCGGAACGGGGTCGAGCCTTCGGTCTTGCCGAAGAGCAGTGGGGGCGCTGCAAAATGCTCGTCCCGTTCCGGACCCGCCCACACCGCCGAAAGCGGGATCATGTGGGCGAGGTTCAAAGTCGAAATCGGCGGCTGCCGGACATTGGCGTAGACGTGGCCCGGCAAGCTGCCGAGCCATGCGTCCGCCGCGTTGATGGTCTCGGCCATCGCGGTGAAGTCGCGGCCCTGGATAACCTTCTCGACCAGCCGCAGCTTCTCCTCGGCGATACGGGGATCGTCGTCCCACACCGTCACCGTCGCGGTGACGTAGGCGAGACCGGCATAGTCCGCGCCGAGTTCCTGAAGCGCCATGTCGGCGTCGGCCGCCTTGTTCGATGCGTCCGTGTCCACGAGGGCGGACGCCTCGTTGGTCATCACCTCCTTGAGGATGGCGGCGATGCTCTTCCGCTTGGCGAACCATTGCCGCCGGATCTTGGTCAGCAGCCTGGTGGCGTCGGTCTTGTCGAGCAGGATGGCGCGGGTGGACCAGCGATACGAGAACGCCAGCCGGTTCAGCTCGTCGAGCAGGCCGGGCGTGGTCGCGGTCGGGAAGCCGACGATGGTCAGCACGCGAAGATGCGCCGATCCGAGGCGCGGCTCCAGCCCGCCGGTCAGCGGCTGATCGGCGACGAGCGCATCGAGATATATCGGCGTCTCCGGCACGCGGACGCGGTGCCGCTGGGTCGAGACAGTCGAATGCAGATAGGTCAGCGTTTCGGCGTCATCGAGCCAGACGCATTCCGGCATGAAGCCTTCGACCAGTTGCAGGACGCGGTCGGTGCGATCGACGAAGACGTTGAGCGTCTCGCGCCCATCGACGCCGGACCGATCGCGGCCCTCATAGAGCCAGGTCTCGGCGCGTGCCGCGTCCTCGGCCGGTGGGAGATAGGTCAAGGTCAGGAAATAGCTGGACTCGTAGTGCGAGGCCGCTTCCTCGAAATCGGCCTTGCGCTCGGCATCGACCAGCGCGGACGCCGCATCGGGAAACAGGCTTGCCGGATAGGACGCGGCCTCATGGCGCTGCGCTTCCACGAAGATCGCCCAGCCCGATCCGAGGCGGCGGAAGGCGTTGTTCAATCGCCCGGCGACGGCGACCAGTTCGGCGGGCACGGCGCTGTCGAGATCGGGGCCACGGAAGCGCGCGGTGCGCTGGAAGCTACCATCCTTGTTGAGGACGACGCCGGAGCCGCCCAGCGCTACCCAGGGCAGGAAGTCGGCGAGACGGGTGGCGGTGCGGCGATATTCTGCGAGGTTCATCATGGGATCGGCCTCCTCACACGCCGAGATGGCCGGGGATGCGCAGATGGCGGCGCACCACATCGACGAACATCGGATCGCGCTTTGCCGCCCAAACGGCCGCGAGGTGGCCGATGGCCCAGATCACGAGGCCGACCAGCCAGAGGCGCAGGCCAAGGCCCAGCGCCGCCGCCAGCGTGCCGTTGAGGATGGCGAGGCCACGCGGCGCGCCGCCGAGCAGGATATGCTCGGTCAGCGCCCGGTGGACCGGCACGGCATAGCCCGGCACGTCTCCGGCATGGTCGGCCATACCCGCCATCAGACGAGCGCCCCGCCGCCGAACGAGAAGAACGACAGGAAGAAGCTCGATGCGGCGAACGCGATCGACAGGCCGAAGACGATCTGGATCAGACGGCGGAAGCCGCCCGACGTGTCGCCGAAGGCCAGCGCCAAGCCGGTCGAGATGATGACGATGACGGCGATGATCTTGGCGACCGGCCCTTCGATCGACTGGAGGATGGATTGCAGCGGCGCTTCCCACGGCATCGACGAGCCGGAGGCATGGGCGGCGGGCGCCAGCATCATGCTGACGGAAACGGCAAGGGCCGCGCTCGCCATGGTGTGGCAACCGCGCGAGAGGATGCGGATCATCGGAGATATCCTTTGGGTTCAAGATTGAGGACGGGCTGGATGTCGCCGCCGTCGTTGACGGCCGGCGCGACGCGGTACTCGCCGTCAGGGCCGAGGCCTTCGACGCGGGCGAGTTCGACAAGCCGGCGCTGCGCGCCGCGCCCGGCGAGCACCGCGACGAGATCGATGGTCTCGGTGATCAGCGCGCGCGGCACGTTGACAACGGCTTCCTGAATGAGCTGTTCGAGGCGGCGGATCGCGCCGATGGCGCTGCCGGCATGGATGGTGCCCACGCCGCCGGGATGGCCGGTCCCCCAAGCCTTCAGGAGGTCGAGCGCCTCGGGTCCGCGCACCTCGCCGATCGGGATGCGATCGGGGCGCAGGCGCAAACTGGAGCGGACAAGATCGGAGAGCGAGGCGACGCCATCCTTGGTGCGCATCGCGACAAGATTGGGCGCCGCGCATTGCAGCTCGCGCGTGTCTTCGATGATGACGACGCGATCCGAACCCTTGGCGACCTCCGCCAGCAGCGCATTGGTCAGCGTGGTCTTGCCGGTGGACGTGCCGCCCGCGACGAGGATGTTGGCACGGGACTCCACGGCCGCGCGCAACGCTTCGGCCTGTTGCGCCGACATGATCCCGGCGGACACGTAATCGTCGAGCGTGAAGACGGCGACGGCGGGCTTGCGGATCGCGAAGGTCGGTGCGGCCACGACCGGGGGCAACAGGCCTTCGAACCGTTCGCCGGTCTCGGGCAGTTCGGCGGAGACGCGCGGCGAACCGGCATGGATTTCTGCACCGACATGATGCGCGACTAGGCGGACGATCCGTTCGCCATCGGCAGGCGACAGACGCTCGCCGGTGTCGGACAGCCCCTCCGACAGCCGATCGATCCAAAGCCGCCCGTCCGGGTTGAGCATCACCTCGACGACGGCGGGGTCTTCCAGAAAGCGCGCGATGGCGGGGCCGAGCGCGGTGCGCAGCATCCGCGCGCCTCGCGTCAAACTCTCCGAATTCTGGTGCGATCCCGCCATTCCATCCCCGATCTCGCCGGGGACGACACAGACGTTTCCCCGACGGGGATGATTAAAAGAGCCGGAAGTTTGGCTGATTCAACAAGTATCTAAGTGCGTGCGGTGATCGGCGGCGAACGGCGGCAAATAGGATGGACTGTTGAGAGCGGCAGGTAGTCATTGAGAGATGTGCATAGGCTGTGCCGTGAAGCGAGTCGTCCGCCGGCTACAAGCGAAAAACCAGACGTTGAGGTTCGGAACAGGTTTCCGTAAATTTCAATCGTATATATTGAGCCTGATGGAGAGTATCGAATGAACGGAATTGGCTACACGATGGTCGGCACGACCGATCTATCGCGCGCATTGACATTCTATGATCCGATATTCACGGAAATGGGATTAGATCAATGCTGGCGCGACGAACGTTCCGCGTCGTGGGGCAAGTCCGACAACGAGACGTTTCCTCGTTTTTTTGTTGGATATCCATACGATGGCGGTGAGGCCAACGTTGGAAATGGCACCATGACGGCATTCTTGTGTGCAGCGGAAATCATTGACCAACTTCATGGGCTGGCTCTGAAAAATGGGGGAGTGTGCGAAGGTGCTCCGGGACGACGCCCACAGTATGGTGATGGCTTCTATGGCGCGTATGTACGCGATCCAGACGGAAACAAGCTCGCCTTTGTTTGCTATGACGCTCCATGAGTTCATCTGAGGTGGGACTAAATACTAGTGGCAGATTTAAGCTCGCAATTGCCCGTCTAGTCGTTGCTCCGACCAGTTGTCCCGTCAGGTATCGGCTCACCCGGCATATCTCTCGACAGTTCCTTCAGGAACCGATCGCCCGTCGCCAACCGCCGCCCGAGCGATTGAATAAATCCGTCGAAGCGCTCCACACCCTTCGCTCGCGCCGATGCCTGGGCGCTGTCGGGCAGCGGCGGGGTCACCGTCAGCCAGAAGCGGATGAACAGCGACAGCGTCTCGCCGAGGATGTCGAGATCCTCGTCCAGGCCGTCGAGCTGTCGCCCCAGCTTGTCCATGCGGCGGGCGAAAACCGCCTCCAGCCGTTCGGAGGCATCGGCCGACAGGAAGGACGCCACGGCGGCTTCGATCACCGCCGACTTGGACACGTTGCGGCGGAGCGCCAGCGCCTCGACCTTCTTCAACAGGTCCGGCTCGAAATAGACATTCATGCGGGCCTTGGTCTGCATGGCGGCGGCTCCTTACAGGTCGATGCCGTCGGCCGGGTCCATCGTCGCCTGACGCGCGACGGACGTAACCTGCTGGCGCATGGTGCGGGATTTGGCGGCGTCCACGTCCGGTTCGTCGTCGAGCACGTCGAACTCGCCGGCCACCGGACGGGCGTCGGGGACGATCTCCTCGTGTTCGGGCAATTCCGGCTCGCGGCGGATGCCGGCATTGGCGGGGTCGGTGGCAGTGGCGTCAGGTGTCGGCGGTGCTGATGGTGCAATGGGCGTCAGGATCGTCAGCGCAGACCAGTCGTCGCTCGATGGCGCTTTCGGCGCCTTGGGCTGGGCGGACAGGTCGGGCGGTGGCAGCAACCGCTCCTTGAAGCGGGCATCCTCGTAGTAGCGCGCCTTCTTCGCCCGGATCGGCGGCACGCCCGCGACCAGCAATAGTTCGTCGGTCGGCGGAAGCTGCATCACTTCGCCGGGGGTGAGCAGCGGTCGGGCCGTCTCCTGCCGCGACACCATGAGATGGCCGAGCCAGGGCGACAGCCGATGGCCGGCATAGTTGGTGGAATCGCGCATCTCGGTCGCGGTGCCGAGCGAGTCCGACACGCGCTTGGCGGTGCGCTCGTCATTGGTGGCGAAGGCGACACGGACATGGCAGTTGTCGAGGACCGAATTGTTCGCGCCATAGGCCTTCTCGATCTGATTGAGGCTCTGCGCGATCAGGAAACTCTTGATGCCGTAGCCGGCCATGAAGGCCAGCGCGGACTCGAAGAAGTCGAGCCGGCCCAGCGCCGGAAACTCGTCGAGCATGAGCAGCAGCCGATGGCGGTTGGTGGCGTTCAATTCCTCGGTCAGTCGCCGCCCAACCTGATTGAGGATCAGGCGGATCAGCGGCTTGGTGCGAGCGATGTCGGAGGGCGGCACGACGAGGTAGAGACTGACCGGCCGCTTGCCTGAGACGAGATCGGCGATGCGCCAGTCGCAGCGCGCCGTCACCTTCGCCACGACGGGATCGCGGTAGAGGCCGAGGAAGGACATTGCGGTGGAGAGCACGCCGGAGCGTTCGTTGTCGGATTTGTTCAGCAGCTCGCGCGCCGATGAGGCGATGACGGGATGGACGCCGGCTTCGCCCAGATGCGGCGTGGACATCATGGCGCGCAGCGTCGCCTCCACTGGTCGCTTCGGATCTGAGAGAAAATTGGCGACGCCAGCCAGCGTCTTGTCGGGCTCGGCATAGAGGACGTGCAGGATCACGCCGACCAGCAATGAATGGCTGGTCTTTTCCCAGTGGTTCCGCTTGTCGAGCGCGCCTTCGGGATCGACGAGGATGTCGGCGATGTTCTGAACGTCGCGCACCTCCCAATCGCCGCGCCGCACCTCCAGCAGCGGATTGTAGGCGGAGGATTTCGCATCGGTCGGGTCGAACAGCAGAACGCGGCCGTGGGGTGCGCGAAAACCCGCTGTCAGTCCCCAGTTCTCACCCTTGATGTCGTGGACGATGACGCTGCCGGGCCAGGTCAGCAACGTCGGAACGACGAGGCCGACGCCCTTGCCCGATCTGGTCGGGGCGAAGCACAGCACATGCTCGGGGCCGTCGTGGCGGAGATAGTCGCGCTCAAGTCGGCCGAGCACGACGCCATCGGGACCGAGCAGTCCAGCCGCCTTGACCTCCTCGGGCGAGGCCCAGCGCGCCGAACCGTAGGTGGCGACGTTCTTGGCCTCGCGCGCCCGGATGACCGAAAGGCCGATGGCGACGGCGGTGGAGAGGAACCCGCCCGACGCCGCGATGATCGCCCCTTCGACGAAGATACCGGGTGCATAGGCGTCGTAGGAATACCACCACCAGAAGAACAGCGGTGGATAGTAGACGGGCCAGCCACCCACTTCGAACCACGGGCTTCCGAGCTGCCCCTGAAAGCCGAGTCGCCACGCCGTCCACTCGGTCGCGCCCCAGATCGCAGCCAGCACGATGACGACGACGATGGCGATCTGACCCCAGAGGACACGGCTTCCCGACATTAAAGCTCCAATCGGCAAAAGAGACGGAGCCGATCAGAGAATAGGCGGTTTGGAGATAGGCAACAGAAAAGAACAGCCAGCGCGCTGCCGGATACCATGGGGTAGAAATCGGATGGTCTGCGGAAGTGATCGTTGCTGCGTTCAGCGGTCGGTTGCCAGGTAAGCTCTCACGATATCAAGTTGTCGGTTCAACAGGCGCACGGCCTGAGTCGGTTCGGGCATCGTCCAGCGGAACCGTTGCGGGTAACGGAGCGCCTGCATCTCGTGAGGCCGATCCAGCGCTTCCACGAACGCGACGAGCTCGTCGTCATGCAGACGGTTTGCGCCACCCTCGATCGCCCAGGCATGGCAGCGCTCGATGCCATGCCCCATCATCATCAGCTTTTCCTCGTCAAGCCCTTGCCGGCTGAGCACCGCTTTCAGCATCAGCTCCATGGCGTGGGCGACGAGATGAAAGAACGGGGTGCGCACCGCATCCACATCATCCGCTCGATCCGCCAACAGCTTGGCTGCTTTCGTGTAGGCTTCGGCGTAGGCGAGATATTGCTCATCGCGAACAGGACGGACTTCTCGTCCCGGCGCACCCATTACGGACGGTCGCGTGGAGTCAGGCGCGCCTCTTCGACCGCCTGTTCCAGGATGCGACGATAGCCGATCTTCGTCATCCACTGCGCGCGGGCGAGATGGCTTTCCCAGCACGCCTTGGTCCGGTCTTGGTCTGCCAGCGGATCGCGATGCAGGACGATCCGCGCTACCTCGGTCCAGTCCGCATCGTCCGTTTCGGCGTCCAGCAGGCGCAGATAGGTGACGAAATGCGCCTCGTCATAATGGGTCACATCCGGCTCCACGGGAGCCAGGTCGTCTACGTCGGGATCGAGTTCTGGTCTGACGCGCATTTGCGGCCTCCTTCCGGCACCGCGGCTCGGGCTGATGATTACCTCACTTTTGCTTCCGTAGGAGAGGCGTGGTGTCTGGCGATACAGTTGCGTCAGCATTTCCTCGTCACCAATACTCGAAGCGACCCCATGAATATCACATCACTCGACGAATCGGAACTATCGTTCCTGGAATGATCATTCCTATTCAGGCTCCGCTCCCGTCATGGATCTCAAGGAGGTCATGGCGATCAATCTGCGTCGGATACGTCATGACAAGCAACTGACGCAGGAGGACTTGGCGGATCGTTCGGGCCTGAGCGCCCGTTATGTCGGGGCGATAGAGCGCGCCGATGTGTCGGCCAGCGTCACCGTTCTCGGCCAGATCGCCGAAGCCTTAAGTGTGGAGCCAGGAGATTTGCTGAAGGCATCAGACGGGCGAGGTTGAGCGACCGGCTTTCTTGGCGAGGTCAAGGAAGTGACGGAGTGCGGGCGCGCGGTTGTTTGGAGACCACACAGCGGAGAAGACGACGGGTCCCGGCTCGTCAAGGACGGGCAGAAACACCACGCCCGGAAACCGGATTTGCGAAGTTGCCTTTGTAGCTAAGGTCACGCCGTAGCCCTGCTCGACCATCGATATCAGCGTCAGCCGATCCACGTCGAAACGCTGGACAGACGGTCGTGGCCAACGTTCGGCAAGCCGCAGCAGAACAAGGTCATGGAGCTGTGGGCCGGTCCCACTGTGTCGGATCAGAAAGGTCTCGGCCGAAAGGTCGCCCCAAGTGACGCCATCGCAATCGGCAAGTGGATGGGACGCCGGCAAGGCGATCATAAGTTGTTCGGTCCATATTGGTCTGGAATGACAATCCGGAATATCCGGCGTGCCCAGCACGAAGGCGACATCCAGATGTCCGTCACGCACCTGTTTCACCGCGTCACCGACCCGACACTCCGCTATCTCGATATCGACGTCAGGATGTTGCTCGCGATAGCGGTTCAGGAGGCCGGCGAGGAAGCCGTTGGAGATCAGGGCATATGCGCTGATGCGGAGATGCCCCTGTTCGCCGCGCGCGAGCAAGCCAGCGGTCTTTACCGCGTGGTCGAGGTGATCGATGCCGACCGCCACCTGATCGACGAAATGCCGGCCGGCCTCAGTCAGCCGCACGCCGCGTGGCAGTCGTTCGAACAGCAGGATGCCAAGATTCTGCTCCAGCAGCTTGATACGGGTGCTGATGCTGGACTGGCTTACGCCGAGAGCATTAGCGGCGTGACGAAAGTTTAGGTGCTCCGCCACGGCCAGCATCTGCATCAATGACGCCAACGGAATCCGCGAACCCAGAGGCGAGCGCGCCTCAATCAACCGCAGCTTCCTTTCGTCATCGACTTTGAGTGAGGAAAGCCGCCGCATAACTAGACGGCCTCTTGTCGCTGGCGTGCGCAGAGTAACGCCGCATCGCGCGGAGGTCGTCCCTCGTCAATCTGAGCAGGAACCTGCCTGCTAGGCATCGGCTTAAGCCCCGTTCGCCGCTGGCCTAGCCTCACTTCGACTGCGGTGCGCTTCGCGCTTGTCGAGATAGCCACTCCACAAGGTCAGCAGCAGGCCGACGCTTACCATGATGGCGCCGACCCACGGCGTCGCGCCTAGCCCCAGGCTGGAATCGGCCACTGTTCCACCGATGAGGGCTCCGAGCGCGATCCCGGCATTCGCGGCCGATACGTTGATGGTGGAGGCGATGTCTACATTTCCGGGTCGATAGCGCGTGGCGAGCTGCACGACATAGAGCGCCAAGCCCGGAATATTGCAGAACATGAGTGCGCCGAGCAGGCCGAGCGTGAGGATCGAACCGATCATGGACGGAGCCGTGAAGGTGAAAATGAGAAGAACCGCCGCCTGCGCGCCAAGCATCAGCGCCAGCGTCGGCACCAATGCCTTGTCGGATACTCGCCCGCCGAGAAAGTTGCCGGCGATCACCGACACCCCGTAGAGCGCCAGCATCCAGGCCACGCCATTCGGGCTGAAGCCCGTGATGTCCGCGAGGATGCTGGGGAGATAGGCGAAGGCGACGAACGTGCCGCCCCAGGCGCAGAAGTTCATGCCAAACGCGATCAGCAGCCGCCCACTGCCCAGCACCTTGATCTGGTCGATGAGGCTTCCTGCCGGCGCGATGTCTATCTTGCGAGGGAGGGTCGCTGCCAGGGCAACAAGCGACACAATGCCGACCACCGCGACAAACCAATAGGACATCGGCCAGCCCAGGCGTTGGCCGATGACGGTTGCTAGCGGCACGCCGGCCGCGACCGCGATCGACAGACCTGCGAACACCATTGCGACCGCCGAGGCCCTCCGCTCCTCCGAAACGAAGCTCGCGGCGATTGCTGCCCCAACTCCGAAGAAGATGCCGTGCGGCAGGGCTGAAAGGACACGCGCGATGATGAGAACCTCGTAACTCTTGCTCAACGCCGCTGCCGCATTGGCGACGACGAACAGCGCCATCACCGCCAGCATGAGCGTTTTTCTCGACAGGCTTCCGGTCAGCGCCGCGAGGATCGGCGAACCGAAGCTAACGCCGAGCGCATAGCCGCTGACCACCAGCCCGGCCCGCGCCAGATTGATCCCGAAATCATCAGCGATCTGTGGCAGGACGCCTACACTCGCATATTCGGTGGTGCCGATGGCGAATCCACCGACCATCATCGCCAACAGGGCGGGCAGTCTGTTCGTGCTCAAGTCAGGTTCCTTTCGGGCCGGCCGCATCGCGCTCCGGTGTCGTGTTTTCGAGTGACGGTGCGGGGAGCGCGCCATGGGCGAGGTCGGAAAGAACCTCTCGGGCAAGCTCGTCGATCACTTCCGGCAGTGGCCGGCGGGAGGGTCGCAGCAGCACGGCCAGATGATCGACGCCCGCACCGCGAAGCTGTTCAAGGTGGTCGACGAGGGGCTTTCGGCCGATGCGCGCGCCGAACCTGCGGGGTGTCGGCAACTCGCCGGGATCATCGGCAAGATCCAGATGGAAGGCGCTGATGAATACGCCACGATCGAGGTCAGCCGCGTGCCGAAGCCGCCGGAAATCTGCGGCCTGCCCGGCCGTTCGATCCACGCCGCCCGGATAGACAAAACGTCCATCCATATTGGACGCGATCCACTCGTCGGATTGCTGGCCGTTGCCGGCGATGATCGTCGGAATGGTTTGCTGGCTGGGCTTGGGCAGCAGGTCGAGTTCGGCGGCTTTGCGTCCGTCGCCAAGAGGCAAGCCGCCGTCCTTCCAGGCGTCGCGCATATAGGCGAGGCTCTGGCGAAAGGTCTCGCCACGTCCCTCGAAGTCGAGACCGAGCAGCGGATACTCCACCGGACGGTCGCCTGAGGCGAGGCCTAGGATCAGCCTGCCGCACGACAGGCGATCGACCGACGCGGCCGCCTTCGCCACCATCATGGGATGGCGAAGCGGCAGGACGATGCCTGCCGTGCCGAGCGCGACATGCTTCGTGATCCCGGCGAGGAAGCCGAGATTGACGAAGGGATCGTAGATGGAACCCGCGTCGCCGAAGTTCCGCGGATCGAACACCGGAACGTCGCGCATCCAGATGGCGGCAAATCCTGAGGCGTCGATCTGCCGGACCAACTCCGGGTAACGGGAGAGATCAGGCACGCCGTGCGGACGTCCGTCCGCGACGCGGCGCGCTTCGCCTTCCGGCGACCAATCGTTATCGAGCGGCAGTTCGATGCCCAGCGTCAGTTGGCCGGGACGATTAATCAGATCGAGTGCGGTTGCAGAGCGGGAGTGCGTATCCATTCCCGCACCATAACTGCTCGCGATTCACTCGATAATCCGCTATTATGGAACGTCACTAGTGAAATCAATTCTCGAGTAAGGATGAACGGACATGAACAACCGCGCCGGAGAGATGGAGGTGTTCGTCGAGGCCGTGGATCGCGGCAGCTTTGCCGGCGCAAGTCGAGCGCTCGGCCTGTCGCCCTCGGCTGTCAGCAAAGTCGTTGGCCGCATTGAAGCCCGACTTGGGACGAACCTGCTAATCCGTTCAACCCGCTCGCTCAGTTTGACCCAGGAAGGCGAGATCTACCTGCGGCGCGCCCGCAATGTGCTGGCCGAGATTGACGATACGGAGCGCAGCATCACCTCGGGATCGTGCTCCACACCGCGCGGCCTGCTTAGGGTCAACGCCTCAGTGCCGATTGCGCACTGCGCGATAACACCGCTCCTGCCAGCTTTCCTCGCCCGCTTCCCGGAGATCGAAATCGACCTTTCGCTCGATGACGGCATGGTCGATCTGATCGAGAACCGCACCGATGTGGCGATCCGCGTCGGCCCGCTACAAGATTCCGGTCTCAAAGCCCGAAAGCTATTGGAAAGCCGTTATGCCGTCGTCGCCGCTCCGTCTTATCTGGAAAGCGCTCCGCCACTGCGAACGCCGGCCGACATCGCCCAGCATCAGTGTATCGGCTTCAACTTCCGGCGCTCGATGCACGAATGGCCGTTCCGCCAACGTGAAGACGATACAATGATCTACGCCCCGCTTCGCGGGCGGATGCGGGTCAACAATGGCGAAACCGTCCGAAGGCTTGCTCTCGCAGGCATGGGGCTGGCCCGGTTGGCCCGATATCATATCGAGCCGGATATCGAGGCGGGTTCGCTAGTGACGGTGCTTGAGGACTTCAATCCCGGCGACATCGAGCCCGTTAGCGCTGTCTATGTCGGCCATGAGCATCTTGCTGCACGTATCCGTGCGTTCGTCGATTTCCTCGCCGAGCATATGGCGGTCGGTTCGAAGGCATAAGCTTAAATGCCCAATCCCCGCTGCCGCCCCATATGCCACGACACCGATACGCCCTGCATGATGCCCGCGGCCTCGCGCCCGGCTGACGGTCGATGACCGGCCTCCACGGGACAAGCGTGAACTTCTGGAACTCTTCGACGATCGTGAATTTGCCGCTCGATAGCCGCACGTTCGCGCGTGTTCTTGCAAAGCTGCCATGGCCCCGGCGGACGGCGGCGCGCACTCATTCCTGATATACGACACTGTAAGCTGACGTTTTTCGCTCAATGCGCGCGAAACCTAGCTCTCCAAGATGCATCCCGGCGATCCTTATTCGCTCCGAAGCGACCAAATCCAGAAGCCTCGACCGCTTGTCGGCGGCGAGGTGCGCATCCTGATCGAACGCGATCGACACCTCCGGGCGCGGAACCTGGATTTGCGGGAAATGAACGATGTCGCCCCAGACCAGCAGGCTCTTGTCCCCTGAATCGAGCCGATAGCCGGTGTGTCCGGCGGTATGCCCCGGAAGCGGCATTGCTGTGATGCTGGGAAGCACCTCACCGGCATTGAAGGTGCGCAGCCGGTCGCCATAGCCGTCGAAGGCCTGACGCGCCACGAGGAAGTTGCCACGGGCGCGTTCGGGCGCGCGGCTCAGATTGCCGTCATCCTGCCAGAACTCGACCTCCCGATGGTGGGCGACAAGCTCGGCGTTCGGGAAGACGGCTTCGCCTGAAGCGTCCATCAGCCCCCCGACATGATCGGGATGGGCATGCGTCAACAGGATCGCGTCGATCTCCGAAGGATCGATGCCCGCGAGCAGCAGATTGGCGGTTAATCGACCGCCCCACTGCTTGAAACCGCCTGCTCCTGCGTCGATCAGGATCGTGCGACCGCCGCTGCGCACCAGGTAGCAGTTGATATGGATCGAGGTATGATCCGTCATCCCCGCATTCTCCTGCATACGGGCGGCATCGGCCGGGTCGATATTCGCGAGGAAATCGAAACTGGCGTGGAGATAGCCATCGCTGACGGCGGTGATGGTGAAGTCACCGATTTGTTGGCTGGGAAAGGCGAGACTAGACATTGGTTTTCTCCAGGCATCCGCTCAATTTCGCGCGTGAATGCTCGACGCTTCATAGCCAAAGCAACGAATGCGCGCGGTGAGGCCAGCGTTGCGCGTTAAGGCGTTGTCCAACCCCTCCATGAACCGCTCCATGACCGGCGGCGTCCGAAAGGGCTCAAGGCGATATTGGATTTCCGCGAAGGCCGGGTGCCCCCGGCCATGACGGACAGCGACGTAGACAATATGCACGTTCGCCAATGCGGCCCGGAGAACGCCGGTGCAAAGTTCTGTGCATTGCTCCGTGAGGTCTGCAAGGGCTTCGTCCGGCGGCATCCTGTCCGCGGGAATATAGATCGTGACATTCGGCATCGGGATCTACCGTGCCTTCCCGGCAGCAGCGTCACCGTCGCTTGTCAACTGCGCCGTCATCTGCACATAGACATGGACGCCTTCCGGAAGATGCTCGATGTCAGGCACGTTGCCGCGCTCCACCTTAGCGAGCCAGCGGTGTTCCGGGAACTTCTCCATAGCGACCGCCTGCATCGCATAGGGGGTGAGACCAAGCCCGATTAGAGGTTCGGGGCCTGTTGCGCTCAACGCCAGATATTCGCCCTCACCAATGCACGGTGCCCGGTCGATCCCGCCATAGAGGTTCCGGTGCCAGTCGGTGATGTGCTGTTGCCAGCGTGCGAAATTGCCGCCGCCCTTCTTGCGGTATTCCTCGCCCGTCAGAATGTTGAGGCCGTCGATCGAGTGTAGGGCGAGATAGACCGGGCAGCCACCGCTCAGCGCCTTGAAACGCTGCGAGGTGTGGAAGCCGCTCACCGAAATGAGGGCTGGCAGCTTGTCCAGGCTGTAAAAGTCGTTCCATTCCGCTTCGCTGACCGGGTCGGCAAAGCTGCATTCCACCGTATAGATCATTGCACCACCTTTGACCGGAAGCGCCGAGCTTCAGGTCTTGTCTATCGTTGATATTTGCTCATGATAGACCGCCAATGTTTGCCTATATATCGACAATGGATCATGCTTCAGTGATCTAATATCAAGGTGGCGGCGGATCGAAGGCCGAACCGTCCCGTCAGGAACCGTCATGCGCCGCAAGATTCCCAGCAATTCCGCGCTTATGGCCTTCGAGGCGTCGGCGCGTCATGGCAGCTTCGCGCGCGCGGCCGACGAACTGGCCCTGACCGAAGGCGCGATCAGTCGGCAGATCGGTCGGCTGGAAGCGTTCCTCGGCGTCACGCTGTTCGAGCGAGTCGGCAATCGCGTCCGGCTTTTGCCGAATGGAGAGCGTTATGCGGCTCAGGTTCGCGAAACACTCGACCGGCTGGAGCGTGACAGTCAATATCTGATGGGSCAGCCCAGCGACGGCGCGAGCCTCGACATCGCGATCTTGCCGACGTTCGCCACGCGTTGGCTCATCCCGCGTCTGAAGCCGTTCCAGGAGCGGCATCCGCATATCACCCTGCATCTTGCGGAACGGATGGAGCCATTCGTTCTCACCGGCAGCGGTTTCGACGCCGCCATCCATTTCGAGCATCCTGCCTGGACGGGAATGCGGACGCACCGCTTGCTGCATGAGGTGCTAGTTCCGGTCTGCCATCCGGCGCTGATCAGGGGCCGAGACCCTGCCACAGCCCTCGATGCGCTGCCGCGGCTCCATCGCCGGCAGAACCCGGACGCCTGGCATCGTTATGCCGAAGAGGCCGGCGTCGTGCTGACCCATCCTGCGGTCGGTGCCCGTTACGATCTTCACTCCATGCAGATCGAAGCCGCGCTGGCCGGTCTCGGCGTTGCGCTCGTGCCACGCCTCTATATCGAAAGCGTACTGGCGGAAGGTCGCTTGGTCGCGCCTTGGCCTGATGGGGAGTCGATCTCCAAGACCTTCTGCCTCATCCTGCCGGAGCCGATCCGGTTGAGTGAAGGTCCGATACAGGTATTCGCGAACTGGCTCCTCGAGGAGGCGCGATCGTCAAATCCAACGCTTTGAAGGCGACCTCCGAATCCGTCACAATCCAAGCCCCTTCTGCCGGCCCAATTGCCACGACACCGATCCGCCCTGAACGATGCCTGTCACCTCCCGCCCAAGCTGCCGATCGATGACCGGCCGCCACGGAACCAGCGTGAACTCGTGTCTCTCTTCGACGATGGCGAACTTGCCGCTGGTGAGCTGGACGGTTCCGGTGAAGGTGCCGCTGACGGTCTCGCCGTCGCCGGCCGCGCGGAACGGCATGGGCCTGGTGGCCGCCAGCTCCGCCCCGGCGCGGGCGACCTCGCGCGCTTCCAACGTCGATAGAAGATCGCTGCGATAAAGGACGCGGCCGTTCTGCTGACGGGTGGCGTCACTCTGCTCGATCAGCCGCTCGCGGCGACGGTCCATGGCCTGACTCACGTCCTGTCCGAACCCCGCCGGTGCAACATCAGACGGTCCGCGCCCGACCAGTTTCCGGTCGAGCCAGGTCGAGCCATCCGCCGTGATCTGCGTCTCCAGATCGAAGGTCGAGAGGACGCGGATATTGAGCTGCCGTCCCTGGCCCGCATCATGTGCGGCAGCGCGGGTCTCGAAGTCCTGCGGGATGCGCCACTGGTCGGCGTCGATCCGCTCGACGATGCCAGTACGGCGCAGCGCCTCCAGCCGGCGCACATGGGCATCGACGAACCCCTCATAGTCGCCGCCGGGCACACGGCCATCGAAGCGAGCCTGCTCCAGATGGCGGCTCGGCCGGTAGATGCCGTCCTCGGCTATGCCGGCGATGGCGCGGTCGGCCGGGCGTGGCCCGGCGTCTGTCGCGCCAATCTCGATGACGCTGCCGATCCGGGCGTCGGCGACCTTCGCCTGATCGACGCCCGAGATGTAGTGCGTCCGGCCGTCGATGCCGTCGATCACCATCGTCAGGTTCTCGCCCAACTCGTCGGAAAGATGCTTGTCCACCACGCGGCCGACGATCGGCGTCGCGGGCACCACGTCGTGAATCTGAAAGCTCAGCGGATCGCGGTCATGGCCCTCGGCACGCATCACCTTCTGCAGGGTGCGCACGATGTCGCCGCGCTCGCCCATCTCGCGCAGCGTCGGCTCCAGCCGGTCGCTGAGTTCCCAGACGCCGGGCGACGGCTCGGTGGCGAGGCCCATCTTCTCCAGCTTGCCGAGACGGCGGATGCGAAGTGTCCGGTCCTCCTGGCCGTGCAGATCATCCGGCGCATAGCGCAGGTCGAGCCGTCCATCCTCGGCCACCTCGTTTAGCATTGCCCGGTCGATGCGGGTGAAACGGTCCTGGTCGATCTCGGCCGTTAGCTTACGGCGCTGCTCGATCTCCGTGACAGGACCGAGTTCCAGCGTCGCCAGTTCGCTCGCGCGTTCGCGGACGCCGTTGGCGAGATAATCGCCGTTTATGACTAGATCCTCACCGAGATCGTCACGGCCGTTAACGATGACATGAACATGCGGATGGCCGGTGTTGAAGTGATTGACTGCCACCCAGTCGAGCTTGGTGGCGAGATCGGCTTCGAGCTGGCGCATCAGGTCGCGGGTATGGCCGGTCAGGTCTTCGATATCGGCGGCGTCTTCCGGCGAGACGATGAAGCGGAACTGATGACGATCGTCCTTTCCGCGATCGAGGAACGCGTTGCCATCGGCGCGATCTTCGGTCGCCGAATAGAGCCGGCCGCGCTCGCCATCGCGCGAGGTGCCGTCGCGCTGGATATAGCGCAGATGGGCGGCGGCCTTGCCGCTCTTGCCGGCGGCGCGGACGGAACGCGACTTGACGATGACACGGCGGCTGCCGGGCTGGCGATGGCTCCAGCCGTTCGACAGGTTGCGGGAGCGGACGAAGGCCGCGCCGCGCCCGCGCTTGACGCCCCAGCCGGACGCAACCGTGCCGTTGCGGCCCGGCTTGCCGGATACTCCGGCGTTGCCGCGCGAGGTCCGACCAGAGGCCGCGCCCTGCTGGCGGGCGATCTTCCGGACCTTGGTGAGGAAGCTCTTGCCCTGGCCGGCCTTCGACGCATCCGAGCGGATGCGGCCGTGCTTAGGACGGAAGCGGTTGTCGTCGTCGGCGCTCATGGCCGCCGATCCGCCCGAAAACGCCGATTTCGGGGAAGAGTGCCGCGAATAACGTGGCAGAGACTGGCTTTGCCGCGCCTCGCGGCACCATGCAGGCCCGGCGACGGTGCCGCCCCAAACAGTGTGCAGACAAGGGCTTGGCCCCCGGATCGGACCCATGGGGTGCCGTCCGCTTTAATCTTGCCCTCCCGCCTTCCTACCCCTTTTGCCCGTCCTGACGCTGATCCAGCCTGATCCGATCCATACACGCTGCACACTGGAAAGGACCGCCGGGCACTCCCAACCGCCATGCTCATCGCGGCCCTCCCGTTTCCGCACGGGCGACGAACAGACCGCCGGACTGCGGCACGATCGCGGAGAGATCGCGCACCGGCGATGGTTTAGGAGCGTCGTCGGATTGCTCATCGGACTGTACGGGATCGGCGGCGGATGTGCGGTCGGCCTGCACGACGAACAGCGGCGCCCGGGTCCAGAATCGGAGATCGACCGACACAACGGCGACCGGCGCGGTGATCGAGCCGCCGCTAATCAGGGGTGCGAGCGTGGCGACATAGGCGCGCGTTTCCGCTGGCAACGGACGGCCTGCGAGATGCTCTTCGTATCGACCGGGACCGGCATTGTAGGCGGCCAGAAACCCCGGCGATCCGTAGCGGTCATGCAACTCGCGCAGATAGGCCGCGCCCGCCAGAATGTTGTCGCGCGGATCGTAGGGATCGCCGCCGAGCCGATGGCGGGTGCGTAAATCCGCCCAGGTCGGCGGCATGATCTGCATCAGGCCCATCGCGCCCTTGGGCGAGATCGCGCGCACCTCATTGGCGCTTTCGACGCGCATCACGGCCCTGATCCACGCCGCCGGAATGCCAAACCGCTGCGCCGCCTCGGCGATATGCGCGGCATAGGGATCGGTCCGGGACGGACGCTGGACCGGCTCGGGCTGCGCTTGACAGGGCAGCGGTATCGCAACGGCGAGCACGATCGAAAGGAAAAGGAAAGCCGATCGGACGGGCATCCTGTCTCTGCAACGACGCCAGCCTGCCGGCGTGCTCGCTGCGGTCAAGGGTTCGCGCGAAGCGCCGAGCTTCGATCGCCCTTGACCTTCGCTGCGCGCGCCGGCCGACGGCTCGTCGAGCGGGACGAAGGGATGAGACGGCCTGTTCGCGAACAAAGGGATGGGGCTTTGACGGGAAATCAGGCGCGCAGTTCTGAGGGCATAGCGCATGAGATCACTTCCGCTCGCCACGCTTGACCGGGCGCGTCCAGTGCAGCGACCAGGCGCCCCCGCCGTCGTCGTCGCGGAACAGATTGGCGCGGATCGGTTGCGGCAAGGCCGGATCGTCGATCAGCAGCGAGATGTATTCGCCGGCGCGCTCGCCGGTGCGTTTCCAGCCCGCACCGATTTCCGGCCCGTCATCGGCACCGTGATGGATGCGATAGTCCGGCGCGTTCTCGGCATCGGAGGGCTCGGCCGGAACGATGGTGAGTTCGCGGTAGAGCGTGAGCGTATGAACGCGCCCGACGAAGCCTGTCGTCTCACGGGTAAACTGGCCGATCTGCGGCATGGGAAAACTCCTCGATCCTTGGGGTTGGGTGAAAACCGGCGCGCGCCATGCCCGCCGGATTCGGGCGGTCAGCGTGTCGCGGCGTGCCAGACGAAGCGGCCATCGCCGGCCTCGTCGGTGTAGATCGGCGTGGCGCGGCCGATGACGGTGCTGATCGGAATCGGACCGAAATAACGGCCGTCCAGGCTGTCCCGGACATCCGCGTTCATCAGGAAAATCTCATCACCGGCGATGCGGCGGCAGCCCTGCCAGACCGGCAGGTCGCGGCCCGTCCGGTCGCGGTCGAGCGCCGCGCCAAGCTCGATCCCATCGACCGTGATGGTGCGGCGGACCCGGCAGACTTCCTGCCCCGGCAGTGCCATGACGCGCTTGAGCAGCGGCACGCCGCGGCCGATATAGCCACGCTCGACCATGAGGTCGGCGAGCGGTTTTGGAGGATCGACCGCGACCAGATCGGTGACGGTGAGATCGCCGGGCGGATCGACGTCGTAGAGACCGATCGGCGCGCTGGCGGAGACGTTCCACACCAGCCGGGTCGGCGTCGGGATGAAGGACGCGATGACGACGCCCATGACCGAGACATACGTCACCATCACGTAGCCGAAGCGGGTCATGGCTCGGCCCTCCGGCGCAACAGGAACGCCCGGTGCTGGTCGCCGGTGTAGGCGCGCGGCTCGTGATTGGCGGTCAACCGATTGTGGACGTGCCGCCAGTGATCGGGCGAAACATCCTCCGGATCGATGCCGATCGCCTGGATGGCGTCGATGTGCCGGAGCACCTGTTCGACCTTCGGCCAGCCGTCAATCTTCAACAGGATATCGCCGCCGGGCCGCACGAAGGGCAGCGTCTGATAGGGTTCGCTTGGGCACACAGCACGCAAGATGTCGATGCGCGAGATGATCGTGCCGAAGTCGTTCGAGGCCCAGCGCACGAAGGCAAAGATGGCGTCCGGCCGGAACGAAAAGATGCGCCGACGACGGTCGAGGATCTGTTCATGCGCCTCACGGCCGAACCTGATCCAGTGCTCAATCTTCTTCTCGACGAACGTCAGCTCGACATGGGTCAGGTTGTCGGAGGGAAGCGCCGACGGCACGGGGCCGCCGCGCACGCGGGGAGCCGCGTTGCCGGTCATGGGGTGTCTCCTTCGGTGGATGGGAATTCGCGCGCGAGCAACTCGCGCAGCATGTCCGCGACGGTGACGCCGCGCTGGAAGGCGACGATCTTGATCCGTCCGCGCAGCTCCGGTGTGATGTCGATCGTCAGCCGGGCGGTGAACGCCGCGCCGTCGCCGGTGCGGGCCGCTGGCGGTTCGCTCGCCTTGATCCAGCTTTCGGGATCGACGGGACGCGCCGCGAAGCCGCGTTTGGGGGATCGCTCGCTCATGGCGCAAGCCTCCCGATCTCTGCGGTCAGCGCGGCGATCTCGCGCGCGGCCGGACTGTCGGCATCGATCTCCCAGGCCAGCCGCCCAGACTGCGCGGCATCGGCGAAAACGACGCGCTGGCCTATGGTGGCGGCGAGCAACGGCGGATCATGGTCGGCCAGCGTCTCGGCCGTCTCGCGGGCGATGACGGTGCGCGCGCCACAGCGGTTCAGTACGAAGCGCGCGGCCAGCTCAGGCCGGTAGATGCGCGCCTCCGTCAGGAGCGCCAGCATCTCGGCCGAGGCCCAGCCGTCGAACGGCGATGGCTGCACGGGGATCAGCACCAGGTCGGCAGCGAGCAGCGCCGAGCGCATCAGACCGGCGACACGTGGCGGTCCGTCGATGACGACGTGATCGACGTCGCGCGCCAGCTCGGGTGCTTCACGGTGCAGGGTGTCGCGGGCCAGGCCGACGACGCCGAACAGCCGTGGGCAGCCCTCGCGTGCCCGCTGCTGCGACCAGTCGAGCGCCGAGCCTTGCGGGTCTGCGTCGATCAGGGTGACGCGGCTGCCGGTCCTCGCCCATTCCCCGGCGAGATGCAGGGCCAGCGTCGTCTTGCCGACGCCGCCCTTCTGATTGAGCAGGGCGACGATCATGGCCGCCCCCGGTTCGGGCGGGTGACGTTTCGCAAGTTGGTGGAATTCGTGGCCAGTCCACGATTCAAGGCACCATCGGTGGCACCGGCACCATGGCTCGCGCCCGTGCGCGTCAAAGATAAAGAGTTAGATTCTTTATTAGACTCTAAGTTAGCAGTCGGATTCCGCGTTTCGGGCCAAAGGCTTAACTGCGGTCCGTGCGCCTGATGTGCCGATAGGGCTGCGCCTGATGTACCGATACCGTTTGCGCCTAATGTACCGATGGCTTCCACAGCCTTGTCCACAGGCACTGTGATTTGTTCGACGGGCCGGATTTGCAGGAGTTCGCGCCGTCCTTCACGCCAGATGTCGAGCCGGTAGCCCGGCAGCGGCCGGCGGGCGGCGATGCGCCGGAGATCCAGTGCGAAGTCGGAAATCCGTGCCAGGCTGCCGGACTTCTCGTGGAGATGGGCGACCTCGAAGAGCCAACCATGTGGCTGGCGACCGGCGTGCTTGCGAGCGACGCGATAGAGCCAGCGTTCGATACCGCCGGTCAGGCGGAAATAGTCCGGGTCGATGGTCAGAACCAGCGAGCGATCGACGACGCCGTTGTAGAACCATTCGGGCAGGACGAACTCCATGCCCTCGACGCGGCCGTCATGGGTGGTCATCTCCTCCCATTCGTTGATCCAGGAGAATTGCCGCCGCCGCCAATGGACGCCGTTGCGGATGGTGGTGGCGACGACGGTGGACTGGAGCCGCGCCAGTGACGCCTTCAGCAACTGGTACTGGCGATTGCCGGTATCGCGGCCGATGCCGCGCAGGAGCTGATACGGCGTGAAGCGGAAGAAGCGCGAGGTGCGCAGGCCGTGGTTCTCGGCCTCGACGATCTGGCTGGCCGCCCAGATCAGCACGTCGGCGTCCCAGATGGTCGCCATGCCGTGCTCGGGCATACCGAGCACCTGCACCTCGATGTCGGCGGCCTTGTAGAGAATGGGTTTGGTGCGCGGTGTCTTTGACAGCGAGAAGAACGGGCGCTCCATCAGGTCGCGCTGGTCGCGCGGGCTGGCGTCACCCGTCGCGACGACGAAGGGGGCGAGCCGCGCCCGCTCGCTGCCGGCAAGGCGCTGCGCGCGCCGTCCGGCCTCAGGGGATGGTCCGCCCGACATTCAGCGTGCGCCCCGTTCGGCAGGCGTCAGCGGACGGGCGGGATAGACCCGGCCGGCATCCTTGTCGGTGGTGGATTTGCGGGCGGCGACCGCGGTCCAGGCTTGCAGATCCTCCAGCGCGTAGACGACACGCCCGCCGATCTTGCGATAGGTCGGGCCGGTGCCATAGGTGCGGTGCTTTTCCAGCGTCCGCAACGAGATGCCGAGAAATCGCGCCGCGTCGGGCGTGCGCAGGAATCGGGGCGGCAGCCCCGTCTTCGGGTCGATCATCGAAATGCCTCCGGGTCGGGTTCGGCGGCTGTCGGCGGATGACAGCGGCTATGGCGAACCGTGGCGGAGGATCGGCGGCTTGCAGCGTGCCGGATTCAGCGGGGTGCGATTCCGGCACCCCGGAGGTGTCGGCTCAAGCCAATGCCACGCCGCTCCTCAGCGGCGGCGTGGCACGCGGACGGGATAATGGAGAAGCTGGCGATAACCGCCGCGCACGTAGAACAGGCCATCGTCGACGAGGCGGCGCACCTTATTCTTTAACGAGCTGACTTCCCAATCGCTCTTCGACCGACCGCGAAAGCCGAGCAGCGCTTCGGCGATGACGCGGTAGCTGGCGCCAGCCAGTTTCGCGTCGAGTGCGCGCAGGATCAGGATGTGCCGGTCGCGCGTCTGTTGCGGAAGGTCATGCCGCCGGTCGCCAGGTGGGCGTCCGGCCAGCGCCAGCCAGAAGCGCAATGCGGCTTTGGCGCGCAGCTCAAACAGGGCGTCGAGCGGCAGGATGACGACGAAGCGCGTCGGACCGTTTGGCGGCGGGTTCGTGAGCCAAAAGCGATGCTCCCCACCCGATACGCGCCAGAGACCGTGCCAGTCGCCGTCGATGGCCGATCGTGCCGCGAGGCCGGGAAGTCCCGGCAGCACGATCGGCATGACGAAATCGCCGGGCGGATCGCCTGACGTGCGAAGCTGGAAGGCGTCAGGTTGAAGCGCGGGCGTCCAGAAGAGCGATGCGCGATCGGCGGGCATGTCCGGGTCCGCCGCGAAATCGCAACCCCCATCGGTTCGTGAAGGCGGTCCGCGCCTCGGTGTCATGACGCGGCGTTCGCGTCATGCGCTGGAAGTCGCGGCGATACGCGTCGTCGCGGCGGAGATATTCCCAAGCGAAGCCGGCGGCGGGAATGCTCCGAGCATATCCATAGGCGGCCGGCGCGCGCCAATCGAAACCTGGCATGGCGTCACCTCTTTCTTCCAGCATGGGATCTGCGCTGGAAAGATGAAGTGTCCACAACTTGCGATATACTTTGAAGTCGCAGTTACTGGATATGTAGATCGCGCAATGCGATCAATATTGGTGAATCATGACTTAACATTGCAGAAGTGTTTTGGCGAGCCGGGCGCAGCCCGGCGAGCAGGGGCCGTGGCGACGACACGGCCGCGCCGACGATCCGGGTTCACGGATCGGCGGAAAATCGGACAGCCGCACAAAAGCAAAGCCGTGCAACCGGAAACCCGGCTGCACGGCTTTACGATCATCCGCGCTTCAGGCGCTGCATCCCTTCGGCCAGCGTCCAGAGCGCACGGTTCAGCCCGACATTCTGGTCGATGCCGTTGATGGCACGCGTCTGGCTGCGGCGGATACGACCCTCGGCATTGGTGCGGCGACCGTCCAGCCCGCCGCGTATCAAGTTCTCCTGAATGACGTTGAACGTGCTCCAGAGGCTTTGCCCGACATCCTCGCGGCGCCGCGGGGCGATGATCTGATCGGGGCGGACGGGGCTTTCGTCCTCGCCGTAGCGGGCGACAAGGCTGGCCTCCGCCAATACCCGCTGTTCGTCCGACGACAGGCGCGTGTCCTTCATGGTCTCGGTCGCGTCGATCAGCCGGGGGAAGTCTTCGGCGACCGTATAGACGCCCTCGATGATCCGATCCTGTATGCCGCCCTTGTGGGGCACGCGGACTTCCTCGAAGCGCTCGCCCGCGATCATGCTGTTGGTGCAGACGAAGCGCAGCATCCCGGCGAACATCTGATAGGCCGACGTTCCGTCATGGGAATTGACGATGATGACTTCCGCCGCCTCGGGCTTGCCGATGCCGTCATCCCGGCGCAGGCGCAGCATATGCTTGGCGTGGCCGTGGCGGCTGCCGTCGCGTGGCACGGACTGCACGGCGAAGAACGGAAACCATCCTTCCTTGCGCAGTCCTTCCACGATCTCGATGGTGGGGACGTAGACGTAACGGTCCGACCGGCTGTCATGCGCCTCGCGGGCGAACACGGACGGGACGTGTCGGTAAAGGGCTTCGTTGTCGAGGGCTTCGCGCCCGCTGATCTGGTGGCTGTTGCGGCCGAACCGGGTGGCGAGTCGATGATACATGATCTGTCTCCGTGGGTCTGGGTTGGAGCGCAGCGCTGCGCTGCAACCCTGGCCGTCGCCGAGACCGGGGTAGCAAGGTGCAAGGGCGGCCGGGCCGGAGGGGGAATCACCCGGCCTGCACGGAACGGAGGAACGACGTGGAGGAAGGCCGGGGACACCGGCCCGGACGAGCGGCAGCGATCCCTTGCGCCGCGCGGGGGCAGCGCCCCTAGCCAGACCTACCCCGGCATGAGCACCAGCGGGGCGCCGGGCACGGAAATCCGATCGGGATGTGCAAGGCCGTAGAACCTGAAAACCGCCCATCCTGATCGCCGTATCGCCTGACAGGCGGCGGGTTGGCTTTGGGCACGCGCATACCCACATGCAAGGCGACGATATGGGGAGGGAAATACTTTGGCGGACTATCTCGTAACCTATGATTTCAAGGTCGGCGCGCCTTCGCAGTACAAAGAGTTTGTCGAATGTGCGGAGATCGAAGGCCTCGTTTATGTGTACGATCTGGGCGATGAGCTCGCGCGGCTGACCAATACGACGATTTGGGGCGTGTTTCCTGGACACCTCGAAGAACCGAGTTTTTGGACGGTTTGGATAGGAAAACGGGGCGCCCGAGCTGAGACTGGGGGCTATTTCGGTCTGAATTCCGTGGTATTTGGGCCGTTACGGCCCCCTCTTCGGCCTTTCGGCCGTCATGCGGGCGCAGTTCTCCCGTCCCACCAGACTAGGCGGCGCATGTTGTAGACGAGATTGGCCATGCCGATCTTGGTTTTGGCCCTGGCGATGCCGATGGTGCGGACGAAGAGGGCCATCGGCCCTTTCTGGCACGCGAAGACATGCTCGACGGCCGAGCGCACCTTGGAGCGGGCGGCGTTGGCCTTAGCGTGGGCCTGTGACAGTGGTTTGCCCGGTGCCCGGCGAAAATGGACCTTCGAGCGCAGGCCCCGTTTCGCCATGAACTCCTCGTTCTTGCGCGAGCGATAGGCGGTATCTGCCCAGACGTCGGCACCAGTGTTGCCGCTGTCGAGCACCTCGCGGAAGCGGCGGCTGTCGTGCTCGGCGGCCGAGGACACCGCCCAGCGCCGGATGAAGCCGTGGCGCCGGTCGGTCGAGATGTGGTTCTTGTAACCGAATATCGGGATGGCGATCTCGACGCCCTTGGCGCCTTCCGCCTTCGGCGTCTTCGCTCTGGCCCTTTTCAGGGTCCAGCGAGCATCCCTGTCCTTCTGGGCCAGCTTGTGCGGGGTCTCTTCCCAGCCGTCAGGGATGCGCCCTTCGCGGATCGCCTGCTTCTCGTCGTCGTCGTTGCGCTGACGCGGCGCCGCCACAATGGTGGCGTCGATGATCTGCCCCGACATCGCCAGATAGCCGCCTTCCTTCAGCTTGGCGTCGAACACCGCGAACAGCTTCTCGGGGCCGGGTCCAGTGGTCAGGCGCTCCAAGGTGCCGGGGCCGCCGGCCTTGGGCCCCGTGCCCGACAGGCCCTCGCCGCCGAAGGGCTGCGACCCCGACCACCGCGCCAATCTGGTTGCGGTTGACATAGATGTTGCCCACCCGGGCCCGCCGGCACAGGCGTTCGACCTGGGAGTCGATGCGGCTGTGAATGCCCAGGGTCAGGCCGTAGCCCCGTGCGTTGAGATCGTCAATGAGGCTTTCCAGGGCTTCGGCCTTGAAGCGCACCACGTGCAAGATCGGCCCGAACACCTCGCGCTCCAGGTCGGCCAGCCGGTCGAGGGCAAAGGCTTGCGGGGCGATGAACAGGCCGTCCGGCGTGGCCTCGTGGACGAACAAGCGCCGTCCCGCCGCTGTCAGGACCGTGGCATGAGCGTCGAGGGTGGCGTGGGCCTCGGCGTCGATGACCGGGCCGACATCGGTCGCCGGGTCCCAGGGGTCGCCGACCCGCAGCTCGCGCACCGCGCCCTCCAGCATGCGCAGCAGACCGTCGGCGATGTCTTCTTGCACCAACAGCACCCGCAAGGCGGAGCAGCGCTGACCGGCGCTTTGGAAAGCCCCCGCCACGATATCGCGCACGGCGTGCTCGGGCAGGGCGGTGGAATCAACGATCATGGCGTTGAGGCCGCCGGTCTCGGCCACCAGGGGCGCCGCTCCGGCCCCAGCCGCCGCCTGGGCGCGGTCGATCAGGATCGCCGTCTCGGTCGAGCCGGTGAAGCATACCCCAGCCACTCCGGGCGCTCGGGTGAGGGCGGCGCCTACCCCGGGGCCGTCGCCGGGCAGTAAGGAGAGCACGGCGGGCGGCAGGCCGGCGGCGCGCATCAAGGCCACGGCGCGCGCCGCGATCAGGGGCGTTTGCTCGGCCGGCTTGGCCACCACGGTGTTGCCCGCCGCCAGCGCCGCCGTCACCTGACCGGTGAAGATGGCGAGCGGGAAGTTCCACGGCGAAATGCACACGATGACGCCCCGGCCCTGGCGTCCGGCCAAGGGGCCACCGGGCTCGGTGTCCAGGCGGGCCCGGGCGGCGTAATAACGGCAGAAGTCCACGGCCTCGCGCAGTTCGGCCACCGCGTCGGCCCGGGTCTTGCCGGCCTCGCGGATGACCAGGGCCATCAGTTCGGCGCTGTGGGCCTCGTAGGCGTCGGCGATGGCGTCGAGCAAGGCGGCGCGCTCGCCGGGGGCTCGGTCCCGCCACGCCGGAAAGGCCCGGGCCGCCTCGTCCAGGGCCTGGGCGGCCAGGGTGGCGTCGGCCTCGATCACCGTGCCTACCGTGTCGTCGGGCCGCGCCGGGTTGATCACCGCCTTGGGGGTGCCGGTGATGTCTCGCTCTCCCACCAGGGGCGCGGCGTGCCACTGAATGGCGCGCCATGGCGCCAACGCCGCGTCGAGGGCCTGAGCCATCACTGGAGCGTTGAGGTTCCAGCCCCGGGAGTTACGCCGCTCGGGGGCGAACAGGGCCGGGGGCAGGGGCAGGCGGGCATGGGTCACGCTGCTGGCGGTTTGCAGCACCTGGGCTGGGTCGCGCGCCAACTGGGCCGGTGGCACGCTGGGGTCCAGGGCCTGATTGACAAAGCTGCTGTTGGCCCCGTTTTCCAGGAGCCGGCGCACCAGATAGGCCAGCAGGTCTTTGTGTACGCCGACCGGCGCATAAATCCGGCAGCGGTGGCCGTGGTCCTGGCGCAAGAATTCATGCAGGGTTTCGCCCATGCCATGCAGCCGCTGGAACTCGAAGCGGCCAGCCTCGCCCCCCAGCGCCAGCACGGCGGCCGTGGTGTGGGCGTTGTGCCCGGCGAACATGGGGTAAATCACATCGCGCGCCGCCATCAGCCGACCGGCACAGGCCATGTACGAGACATCGGTCGCCGCCTTGCGGGTGAACACCGGGTAGGCCGGCAGGCCCAGGGCTTGGGCGGCCTTGACCTCGGCGTCCCAGTAGGCGCCCTTGACCAAGCGCACCGCCAGCGGGCGGCCCAGGGCGCGAGCCAGGGCGATCACCCAGTCGATGGTCGGCAGCGCCGTTTTGAGATAGGCCTGGACAACGATGCCAAAGCCGCCCCAGCGCGCGAGGTTGGGGTTGCGCAGCGCCGCTTCCATGACCGACAACGAGAGATCGAGGCGATCGGCCTCCTCGGCGTCCACGGTCAGGCCGATGTTGGCGGCGGCGGCCATTTCGGCCAGGGCCGAGAGGCGCGGCACCAGTTCGGCCATCACCCGCTCGCGTTTAACCTCCTCGTAGCGGGGGTGCAGGGCCGAGAGCTTGACCGACACCCCCGAGTTGGCATGGACATCGCCGGGCCGGGCGTGGGCGCCCACGGCGGCAATAGCGGCGGTGTAGGCCTTGAAGTAGTGGCGGGCGTCGTCGGCGGTGCGGGCCGCCTCGCCCAGCATGTCGAAGGAGTAGACATAGCCCTTGGCTCGCAAGGCGGCGCCGTTGCTCCAGGCTTCGTCGAGGGTGCGGCCCAGCACGAACTGGGCGCCCATGATTTTCATGCACTGGGCCACCGCCGTGCGCACCACGGGCTCGCCGACTCGGCGGATCATCTTGCGGACCGAGCCCAGCAAGGCGTCCTCGGCCCAGCCCTCGTCGTAAAGCTGGCCGGTGAGCATCAGGCCCCAGGTCGAGGCGTTGACCAGCAAGGAGCCGCTTTCGCCGGCATGGCGGGCCCAGTCGCGCCCGCCGATCTTGTCGCGGATCAGGGCGTCGAGGGTGGGGGCGTCGGGAACGCGTAAATAAGCCTCGGCCAGACACATCAGGGCCACGCCCTCGTCGGTCGAGAGGCCATACTCGGCCAGCATGGTGTCCATCATGGTGGCTTGGCCCGAGCCGCGCATCCGCTCGACCATGCGCGCCCCAGCGGCGCTGACCTCGGCCCGGCCGGTCGCATCGAGCGGGAGTTGGGCCAGCCGGTCGGCCACCACGGCCGCTTCCTCGCGGAAGGGTTCCTCGCGCACGCTGTGGCGCAGGGCAGAGAGATCGCTCATTGCGGTCGTCCTTGATTTGGGGCGCTGTTGTCGGGCAGTTTCCCCGAAATACCGGAGGAAGTGTCTCCAATTTTGCCCCATAAACAGGCGCCTTGCCTGAGGGGGTGCTGGAAAAAAGGCAAAAGGACTTCCACCCCATGACCGATCTCGATCGCATCGACCGGCGTATCTTGCGCGAGCTTCAGGCCGACGGCCGTTTGTCGATCGTCGAACTGGCGCGCCGCGTCAACCTGACCAAAACCCCCTGCGCCGAGCGGGTGCGCCGCCTGGAGCGTGAAGGCGTGATCGAGGGCTATCAGGCGCGTCTGGCCTCCGAGGTGCTCGGAGCCGGTCACATCGCCTTTGTTCAGGTTTCGCTGAAAAGTACCACGGAAGCGGAGCTGGAACGCTTCAACGCCGCCGTGCGGGCCCTGCCCGAGGTGCAGTCTTGCCACATGATCGCCGGTGGCTTTGACTACCTGCTCAAAGTTCGCACCCGCGATATCGGGCACTATCGCCATGTGCTCGGCGACAAGATCTCGAGTCTGCCTGCTGTCCTCCAGACTCATACCTTTGTGGTCATGGAAAACGTTAAGGACGAGACGACGGTTACGGTGCCCGATGGGGAGTAAAAGAAAAGGAAGGCTGGGGAGGCTCGCCTCCCCAGGTCCCTCGTCTCTTTAAGGAAGGGAGGGGTCTGGGGAGGCGAGCCTCCCCAGCCTTATTTTTTTATTCCTTCGGCTCGGCGCCGCGCCCGCCGTGGGACGACGACCAGCCCACAGGGTCGGAAAGGAAGGAGCGCACCCCGGCAATGCTCTCGGCGGGGAAGGCGCGGGTCTCCTCGGCGACCATCAAGACATCATGCCACGTGGCCAGCCAGTGCAAGGCGATGCCGCGATCGGCCAAGCTCTTCAGGGCGCCCGGGAACACCCCGTAGAAGAACAGCACAAAGGCATGATCGACACGGGCGCCGGCCTTGCGCAGGGCCTCGGCGAAGGCCAGCTTGGAGCCGCCATCGGTGGTTAGGTCCTCAACCAGCAGCACGCGCTGGCCTTCGGTCAGGGCGCCCTCGATCTGGGCCATGCGGCCAAAGCCCTTGGGCTTCTTGCGCACATAGGTCATGGGCAGGGCCATCTTGTCGGCCAGCCACGCGGCATAGGGGATGCCGGCCGTTTCACCGCCCGCCACGGCATCCAGGCTTTCGCAGCCCACCGCGCGTTCGATCTTGGCCGCCGCCAGTTCAGTGATGCGCCGACGCGCGCGCGGGAACCCGATGACGCGGCGGCAGTCGATGTACACGGGGCTGGCCCAGCCGGCGGTCAGCATATAGGGTTCCTGCGGGCGGAAGTTCACGGCACCGATTTCCAGCAAGATGCTGGCAACGGTGCGCGCGGCCTCGGCATCGGCAAGGGCGCGGGTATCCATGGAACGGCGGCCTTCTTCAGAGGGGAAAGGGTCACAAGGGACGGGGGAGGGGCGTCTTACCCTTCCGGCTGCGGTTATTTACCGGTAAAAGCGTCGTGTCACAAGACTTACCCCATCGCTCTCGCCGTCCCAGCCTGGAGTGTCCCCGCATGACCCCCGCCGATCTGGAAGCGTCCGCCCCGCCGATCCTCTGCGCCCTTGACGGTGCGGTGGCCACGGTCACCCTCAATCGGCCCGAGCGCTTGAATGCGCTTGACCTGCCCATGTGGTCGGCGCTGGGCGACGTGTTCTTGGATCTGGCCCACCAAGCCGCGCCGGCCGGCCCGGTGCGCGCTGTGGTGCTGCGCGGCGCCGGGGGCAAGGCCTTTGCTGCCGGAGCCGATATCGGCGAGTTTGACACCGTGCGCGCCACCCCGGCCCAGGCCCAGGCTTACGATGAGGTGATGCGCCGGGCCTTGAGCGCCGTCGCCGACTGTCCGGCCCCGGTGATTGCCGCCATTGAGGGGGCGTGTGTGGGCGGCGGGCTGGAACTGGCCTGCTTGTGCGACCTGCGCCTCGCCAATGCTTCGGCCCGCTTTGGCGTGCCCATCACTCGCATCGGCGTGGTCATGGCCTATCCCGAAATTCAGGGGATTTTGCGCTTGGCCGGCCCGGCCAACGTGTTGTCCTTGCTGCTGGAGGGGCGTATCGTCGCCGCCGAGGAAGCCTTGCGCCTGGGGCTGGTCAACCGGGTGGTGGCCGACGACACCTTTGCCGGTCATCTGGCCGAGACGATCAAGGCCGTGACCCAGGGCGCCCCCGGGGTCAATGCGTGGCACAAGGCTTTTGTGCGCCGGCTGGCCGATCCCCGGCCCCTCGACGCCGGCGAGATGGAGGAGTGCTACCGTTTCCTTGAGACCGAGGACTACCGGGAAGGGATTGCCGCCTTCAAGGCCAAGCGCAAGCCGGTCTTTACGGGACGCTGAGGTTTCGCCACAGGAGGTCAGGGTGACACGGGCTTCTCAGATCCGCTTCTGGTTGATCGGCATTGGGATCTTTGCCGTTCTGTTGTACCTGCTGCGCTCCGTGCTGGCTCCGTTTGTCGCGGGGATGGCCGTGGCCTATATCCTGGATCCCTTAGCCGACCGTTTGGAGGCTCTGGGATTGTCGCGGCTCTGGGCGACCTTGACCATTACTCTTGGGTTTATTTTTGTCCTGGTGCTGGCCCTGTTGTTTTTGCTGCCGTTGGTCCATGGCCAGATCGTGGCTTTTCTGACCAATGTTCCCAGTTATACGGCGGTGCTGGTGGACAAGGGCCAGGACCTCTTGAGTGTGCTGCGCGAGGCCCTGGGCGACGAGCGCATGGCCCGGGTTACCGAGGGCCTGGAATCGACCGCCGGCGAAGTCACCAAGTGGGTGGTTTCGGTGGTATCCAGGGTCATCACCCAAGGCGCGGCTCTGGTCAGCCTGCTCTCGGTCTTGTTCATTACCCCGGTCATCACCTTCTATATGCTGCGGGACTGGGACCGGATGGTCGCCTCCCTCAACGCCTGTCTGCCCTTGCCCTATGCCGACACCATCCGCACCCAGATGTGCTTGATCGACCGGACCATTGCCGGGTTCGTGCGAGGGCAGTCGGCGGTCTGTCTGTGTCTGGGCACCTTTTATGCCGTGGGCCTGACCCTGGCCGGCCTCGATCTGGGCTTGGTGGTCGGGTTGGCCTCGGGCTTACTGTCGTTCATCCCCTATGTCGGCACGCTGTTTGGGTTTTTCGCGTCACTGGGCTTGGCGTTGGCCCAGTTCGATGACTGGACCCGCATCGCGGTGGTGGTGGGGATCTTTTTGATGGGCCAGATGATCGAGGGCAATGTTCTGACCCCCAAGCTGGTCGGCGATCGCGTTGGCTTGCATCCGGTTTGGATTATTTTCGCCTTGCTGGCCGGCGCCGGCCTGTTTGGCTTTGTCGGCGTGCTGCTCGCCGTGCCGGTGGCGGCGGTAATCGGCGTTGTGGTGCGCTTCTTCCTGGCGCAGTATCTCGCCAGCCCGCTCTATAGCGGCGGGGACAAGGAGAGCGCATAATCCCCATGAGCGTGCCCGAACAGCTATCCCTCGATCTGCCCTGGCGTCCGGCCTTGGGGCGGGACGACTTCATGGTGGCGCCGTGCAACGTGGCCGCCGTCGCCCTGATCGACGCGTGGCCGGCGTGGCCCGGGCCCGTCGTGTGCCTGCATGGGCCGGTGGGCGCGGGGAAAACCCATTTGGCCCATGTCTTTGCCGCCCGCGCCCAGGCCCGCACCCTGCGCCGCGAGGAGCTGGCCGGGGCCGATCCCCTGGCTCCCTTTCCCCACCCCGGCGTGGCCCTGGTGCTGGAGGACGTGGACCAGCCCGGCCTGACCCGTGCCGTCGAAACCGACTTGTTTCACCTGATCAACGCGGCCCGCCAGACCCAGGCGAGCGTGCTGTTCACCGCCTCCCAGATGCCCTCGCGCTGGCCGGTTGGCCTGCCCGACTTGCGCTCGCGCCTCGCCGCCGTGCCCGAGGCCGGCTTGGGCGAGCCCGACGATGCGGTGTTGATGGCGGTGTTGCTCAAGCAGTTTGCCGATCGCGGGCTTGATGTGGGCCCGGGGGCGATCAGCTTTTTGCTGCCGCGTCTGGAGCGGCGCTTTGCCGCCATTCAGGATTTGGTGCGCCGCGCCGATGCCCTGGCGTTGCGCGAGGGTAAGGCCATTACCATTCCCTTGCTGCGCCGGGTGTTGGCCGAGTTGCAAGGCTGAGGCGCAAGACTGGGGAGGCGGGCCTCCCCAGGCCCTTCGGCTCGGTTAGGGCGCCTTTTCTTCGACGGGCGTCGGCTTGTCGGACGGGGGTTCGCGGTCGCCGACCAAGCGGTGGGCGATGGCCACGGCCAGGAGAGCGGCCAGGACCAGGGAGGTATTCCCAAAAACCGGACCAATCCCCCACCTTGACGTCGCCGGCCACCGCCTGGACCGGGCGCACGATCAACTGGCGCAGCAAGGTGATCATGGCCACTTCGAGAAACACCCGCAAATGGAAGCGGCCGGTGCGCACATATTCGATTTCGGCGGAAATCAGGGACGACAAGGTCCACACGATGAACAAGACCCCCAGGGCATGGAGAAAGCCCTGGGCGAGTTTGTCTTGCTGGTAGGCGAGCACGGCTTCATGGAAAAACTCCAACACGACCATGGCGCTGGCCAGCACCAAAGCGACGGCAAGAACGATATGGAGGAGGCCATTAAAGACCCAGAGGCCCCGAACCAGCCATCGTTCCAGGGCCGTGCCCAGGATGGACGCATTAAGGGGGACAGGCATGCGCGATGATCTCCCGATCAGGACCTTATTTACTGTCATGAGCCCTCGCTCTGGTCGCACACAGTCGCAAACACGGGGCGCGCGCGGCCGCTCCGAGGACGCAAAGGGTAAAGGGCGGATCGGGCAAGAAGCAAGAGGCGACTCAGGAAAGGAGGAGACTGGGGAGGCAGCCTCCCCAGCTTTGCAGCAAGGAGCCGGCCTTAAAGGCGCACGATCTTGCCCGGGTTGAGCACGTCATCGGGATCCAGGGCCTGCTTGAGGCGGCGCATCACCGCCAGGGCCTCGCCGTGCTCGTCTTCCAAGGAGGACATTTTGCCATGTCCAATACCGTGCTCGCCGGTACAGGTTCCCTCCATGGCCAGGGCGCGCGCCACAATGCGGCTGTTGAGGCGCTTGGCCTCGGCCATCTCGTCGGGATTGTCGGGATCGACCACGAACAGCACATGAAAGTTGCCGTCGCCCACGTGGCCGACCACCGTGGTCAGCACCGGGCTTTGGTCGAGGTCGGCCTGGGTTTCGACCAGGCAGTCGGCGAGGCGGGAGATGGGCACGCACACGTCGGAGCTGAAGCCCTTGGCGCCCGGGCGCAGGGCCAGGGCTGCGTAGTAGGCCGTGTGGCGGGCCGCCCACAGGCGATCGCGTTCCTCGGGGGTTGCTGTCCACTGGAAGTCGAGGCCACCATGGCCTTCGGCGCAGGCCTTGACCATCTCGACTTGCTCGTCCACATGGGCGGGAGAGCCGTGGAACTCGAAGAACAAGGTGGGGGTCACGGCGTGGTCGAGCTTGGAATAGCGGTTGACCGCCTCCATCTGTCGGGCATTCAGGAACTCGACTCGGGCGATCGGCACCCCGGCCTGGATGGTCTCGATCACCGTGTTGACCGCGTCGGCCACCGTGGGGAAGGGGCAGACCGCTGACATCACCTTTTCCGGGATGCCGTGCAGGCGCACCGTGACCTCGGTGATGATGCCCAGGGTCCCTTCCGAGCCGACATAAAGCCGGGTCAGATCATAGCCGGCCGCGGACTTGCGGGCCCGGCTGCCGGTGCGAATCACTTCGCCTTGGGGGGTGACCACGGTCAGGGCTACCACCGCCTCGCGCATAGTGCCGTAGCGCACCGCATTGGTGCCCGAGGCTCGGGTCGAGGCCATGCCGCCCAAGGTGGCGTCGGCGCCGGGGTCGATGGGGAAAAACAGGCCGGTGGCCCGCAGGTCGTTGTTGAGCTGCTTGCGCGTGACCCCGGCTTGCACCGTCGCATCCATGTCCTCGGCGCGCACGGCCAAGATGGCGTTCATGCCCGAGAGGTCCAGGCACACGCCGCCGCGCAACGCCGCCACGTGGCCTTCGAGAGAGGTCCCGGCGCCAAAGGGAATGATCGGCACGCGCCGTGTCGCGCAGGCCCGCACCACCGCCACCACCTCCTCGGTGGAGCGGACGAAGGCGACCGCGTCGGGGGGCGCGGGGGCGTGATAGCTCTCGTCGCGTCCATGCTGGTCGCGCACCGCCTCGTTGAGGGAGAGGCGCTCGCCCAGCAGGGCGCTCAACTCGCTCAGGAGGTCGGCAGGCAGGAGATCGGCGGGGAGTCCGGGGGAGGCAACAGACATGGGCACCACCTTCAGGAAAGAGAGCGAAACGCGCGATCGGGGGTTAGGCGTCGGGCAGGGGGCTTTCCAGATCAACGATCAGCGGGTCGTGGTCGCAGGCCCGCAAGAAGGTTACCAGATCGGCCCCCGCCACGGTGGTGGTGGCCGTGTTGATCAAGGGGTGAAAATTCACCTGGGGCTGGGCCACCATCCAGGCGTCGAGCACCACTGTGACCGCATTGGTGGTGTCGTTGATCACGCCGAACGGAGTGACCGAACCCGGAATGACCCCCAGCAGTTGGTCGAGCAACTCGGCCCGGCCAAAGGACAAGCGGCCCGAGCCGATGCGCCGGGGCAGGGTTTTGAGGTCCACCGCCCGGTCGTGGGGGCACGACACCAGCCAGACCTTTCCCTTGGCATCCTTGAGGAAGAGGTTTTTGCAATGCACGCCGGGAATGCGGGCATAAAGGGACTCGCTGGCGGCGACGGTAAACACGGCCTCGTGGGTCGTGGTGGTCGCGGCCAGCCCCAGCTCGGCCAAACGGGCCAACAGGGCGTCGGGCAGGACGGGCGCCATGCGTCGAAAGCTCCGGTTTTATCAGTCAAAAGAGGGTCGCCCGGCCGATCTCCCAACAAAAAAAGACCCCGGACATCGTATTGAATGTCCGGGGTAAGGCGAAATAATGGCACAGGCGTGATCAAGCCAAGCGACGAAACCTCCCACGCGGGGCAGGTTTCCATGGCCGAGATCGGTTGTACAAGCCTCTTGGGCTTGATCTCATTGAGGATTCGCAACGCACCCGACTAAGAGCCCGTCTCCCCCAGGAAAAGAGGGTCTGGGGAGGCTCGTCTCCCCAGTTTTGCCGTCTCATTGCACCGTCGTGGGCGCCGCCGCTACCAAGGGCAAATCGGCGATCAGGCCGCTGGTGCCCAAAACTCGACGTTGGGTCACGTCCTCTAGGGAGACGCTGCTCAGGTACAGATAAATCTGGTTGGCCAGTTCTTCCCAAAGATCATGGGTGAGGCAGCGGCCCTTGTTGTTATGGCAGCCGGCGGGCGAGCCCGGGGAGCAGCGGGTGGTCTGGATGGGTTCGTCCACGGCCAGGATAATGTCGGAGATGCGCATGTCGTGGGGGTCGCGTGACAGCAAGTAGCCACCGCCGGGACCCCGCACGCTCTTGACCAGACCGCCTTTGCGCAGGCGACCAAAGAGTTGTTCCAAATAGGATAGGGAAATTTCCTGGCGCTCGGCGATGTCGGCGAGTGCCACCGGCTTTCCCGCCGAGTGGGCGGCCAAATCCGCCATGGCCATGACCGCGTAGCGACCCTTCGTGCTCAGCCTCATCGCGCGTGTTTCCTCTTTAGCCTTTGCGCCCGGCAACGTCCCGGGGGACCGTGACCGGGGCGAGGGGGGCTTGTTCTGTTTTTCTTGTCGGAACCGGAACAATCTCGGCACCCAAGCGCTCGTTTTCCGGCAGCCCGCGGATTTCCAGGGCCACCAAGCGTGCGTTGAGGCGCCGCACTTCGTCCATCAGGCTGGCTAAGGTGCCCGCCACGGGATCCGGTATCCCTTCCGGCGTACCGTAACTACAAAAGGCGTCGCGTTCCGCCGGCCGGGCGCGCCCGGCCAGACGGGCGGGGATGCCCACCATGGTCGCCCCGGCCGGCACGTCGCTCAAAACAACGGCATTGGCGCCGATGCGCGCTCCATCGCCGACCGTGTGCGGGCCAAGAACATGAGCGCCGGCGCCGATGATCACGCCATGTCCCACGGTAGGGTGGCGCTTGCCGGGCAGCAAGGAGGTGCCGCCCAGGGTCACGCCTTGATACAAGGTGACGTCATCGCCGATTTCGGCCGTTTCGCCGATGACAACGCCGGTCCCGTGGTCAATAAACAGACGTCGGCCCAGGCGGGCGCCTGGGTGAATCTCGACCCCGGTGAAGACCTTGGCCACATGGCTCAGAAAACGCGCGAAGGTTCGCCAACCGCGCGCCCAAAGCGGGTGGGACAGGCGGTGGACCAAGACCGCGTGGAGACCAGGATAACACAGCAACACCTCCCAAACGGAATGCGCCGCTGGATCCCGGTGCATGATCGTGTCCACATCTTCCTTCAATCGCTTGAAAACCATCGGCCATCTCGTGATAGTAACGCCCGCTTCCCCCCGAAGCCTGCCCCCGCCCCCAGGGCGCAGGCATGCCGGGAAGAGCGGCTTTGGTGTCAGACTATAGTGTGTCCGAGAAAATCGGTCAAGAATAGCCGGACGCCCTGTCGGGCCATGGCCCGCCACCTTTCGTCGGGCTTCGGCCCGCCAAGTCCCAGTGTGCCACTCCGGGTTTCGCCCCCGGGGGCGGCGGCACTCCGGGAGTCGGACCTGCGGTCCGGCTCTCCCTTGCCGGCCCGCTCAACGAATGGAATCGGAAAAAGCGCCACGATGCCGGAAATCATTTTCAACGGTCCCGAAGGTCGCCTGGAAGGGCGGTATACCCATTCCTCCCAGCCCAATGCCCCCATTGCCTTGATCTTGCATCCCCACCCCAAGCAAGGCGGCACCATGAACAACAAGGTGGTGTACACCTTGTATCACACGTTTGCGAAGCGCGGTTTCTCGGTCATGCGTTTCAATTTCCGGGGGGTCGGGCGCTCCCAGGGGACGTTCGACAACGGCCAGGGCGAGCTTTCCGACGCGGCCAGCGCCCTCGACTGGATGCAGGCCCTCAACGCCAATTCCCAGGAATGCTGGGTGGCCGGCTTTTCCTTTGGCGCCTGGATCGCCATGCAGCTTCTCATGCGCCGCCCCGAGATTTCAGGCTTTATCTCGGTGGCGCCTCCGGCTGGCAGCCATGATTTCACCTTTTTGGCGCCGTGCCCGTCATCGGGCATGATCGTGCACGGGGACAAGGACACCTTGGTCCCAGAGCCCGCAGTGGCCAAGTTGGCTCACAAGCTCTCGCAGCAGAAGAATATTTCGGTAGAGTACACCATCATTCCCGGTGCCAACCACTTTTTCGCCGAGCATCTGCCGGTTCTGTCCCAGGAAGTGGACGGGTATCTGGCGCGCTCCCAGGGGCGCTTGGGGGCGTCGTCGGGAGACTAAAGGGGGCAAGTCTTGGGAAAAGCTGGGGAGGTGGGCCTCCCCAGACCCTCATGCCATCGGGGGGGCGTGAGGGGCGCCGCCGCAGACCGGGTGCGGGACACCGGTGGTCGTGGGCCACGACAAGGGCAGGCGCCGATGAGCGCGCACCGCCAAAAAGGCAAAGGCCTGGGCCTCCAGGGCGTCGCCGTTCCAGCCCTCGGACTCGACCGGCCGCACCGGACAGCCAAGCGCCTCGGCCAGTCCGGCCATCAGCACCGGGTTATGCCGGCCGCCCCCACACACCAGCCAGAGCGCCGGAGGCCTGGGCATCCAGGAGAGGGCCTGCGCCACGGCCGCCACCGTGAAGGCCGCAAGGGTGGCCGCGCCATCCGCATCGCAAAGGCGTGCGACGGCCTGCGCTGAAAAGGCATTGCGATCGAGCGATTTGGGCGGCGGGCGGGTGAAATGGGCGTGCTGGAGCAAGGCCGCCAGGGCTTCTTGATCCACCCGGCCTTGCGCCGCCAGCCGGCCCCCGTCATCGTGGGGCAGGCCCTGGCGGGTGCGCATCCAGTCATCGAGCAGGGCGTTGCCGGGGCCCGTGTCGAAAGCCAACGGCGGTTCCGAACGATCGTCGGAAAGCCAAGTGACATTCCCGACGCCGCCTAGGTTCAAGACCGCGAGCGGCCTGGGGAGGTCGCAGGCCAGAGCGGCGTGCCACGCCGGGGCCAGCGGCGCGCCTTCCCCCCCCGCCGCCACGTCGGCCGAGCGAAAATCGTTGATTACCGCGGTATTGGTCAGGGCGGCCAAACGGGCGCCATCGCCAATCTGAACCGTGATCCCCTGGTCCGGGGCATGAAACAGGGTTTGGCCATGAAAGCCGATCAGCGCTGGGCGCGGGCGGGTCAGGGCCAGCAAGCGGTGGACTGCCTCGGCGTGGGCGTCGGTCAGCAAGCGCTCGACCTCGGCCACGGCGCCTTGGCGTTCGCCGGGTCGGGTGCCCAGCAAGTCCCGCAAGCGTTCTCGCAAGGCGGGCTCGTAGGGCACGGTGAGGGCCGGGCCGATGTCCAAGGCGCGCTCGCCATCGCTCAGGATCATCGCCACGTCGATGCCATCCAGGCTGGTTCCGCTCATCAGGCCCAGGGCCCATACCGCGTCGCTCATGGCCGCGTCCTTCACAGGCATTGTTTGTCGCAAGGCCGCTAATGTGCTAGGCAGGTCCGCTGTTTTGCAAGCGTTCCTCGTCCCCCAACCGGATATGGTGTCATGACCGCCCTGACTTCCGATTTCCTTGCCGTCGTGCGCGAGCGCGGCTTCATCCACCAGTGCACCGACCTGGAGGCCCTGGACACCCTGATGGCGAAGGAGTCGGTTTCAGCGTATATCGGCTTCGATTGCACCGCCGACAGCCTCCATGTGGGCGGCTTGTTGCAGATCATGATGCTGCGCTGGCTGCAAAAGACCGGGCACCGTCCCATCGTGTTGATGGGCGGCGGGACCACGCGCATCGGGGATCCCTCGTTTCGCGACGAAGCCCGGCCGCTGCTGACCGACGAGCAGATTGCGCTCAACATGGCGGGCATCCGCAAGGTGTTCGACCGCTTCCTGACCTTCGGCGACAGCGGCACCGATGCCTTGATGGTTAACAACGCCGAGTGGCTCGACCAGTTGGCCTACATCGACTTCCTGCGCGACTGTGGCCGGCATTTCTCGGTCAACCGCATGCTGACTATGGAATCGGTGCGCCTGCGTCTTGACCGCGAACAGCCCCTGTCCTTCCTGGAATTCAACTACATGATCCTCCAGGCCTATGACTTTGCGGAGCTGTATAAGCGATTGGGTCTGCGCTTGCAGATGGGCGGCTCGGACCAGTGGGGCAACATTGTAAGCGGCGTGGACCTGGGCCGCCGGGTGGCCGGAGCCGAGTTGTATGGTCTGACCAGCCCGCTCATCACCACCGCCTCGGGCGCCAAGATGGGCAAGACCGCCCAGGGCGCGGTCTGGCTCAATGCCGAGCGTTTGTCGCCCTACGATTACTGGCAGTTCTGGCGCAACACCGAGGACGCCGATGTCGGCCGCTTCCTGCGCCTGTTTACCGAACTCTCCCTCGACGAGATCGCCCGTCTGGAAGCCCTGGGCGGCAGCGAGATCAACGAGGCCAAAAAGATCCTGGCCCATCATGCCACCGCCCTGGCCCACGGCGAGGACGCGGCCCAGGCCGCCGCCGAGACCGCCCGCAAGGTTTTTGAGGAAGGGGGTGCCGGCGGCGATCTGCCGACCATGACCGTGAGCCCCGCCGCTCTCGAGGCCGGGGTGGCCCTGGTCGAGATGATGCGCGTCACCGGCCTTGCCTCCAGTGGGAAAGAGGTCAAGCGCCTGATCGCCGAGGGCGGTGTGCGCGTCAATGACCAGCCGGTCGCCGACGCCGGCCGGGTTCTGACCCCGGCCGATCTGGTCGCGGGCGCCGTCAAGGTTTCGGCCGGCAAAAAGCGCCACGCTCTGGTGCGGGTCGAGGCGTCGTAAGGGGGGCGGGGGCGCTGGTCTCGGGTAACGCGGGGCTGCCGCCCCGGACCCCGCCTGGAGGCTGACGCCTCCAGACCTCCGCTTTCTTTTATTAATTGCCCCCCCTCCTCCCCCCTTTTTGAAAAGCACGCTTTTCAAAAAGGGGGGAGGAGGGGGGCATGAACAGAAGAAAAAGGGGGGCTGGGGCATCGCCCCAGGCGGGGCTCGGGGCGGCAGCCCCGTATCACCGAGACGAGCGCCCCCGCCTTTTGCACGGGAGGTCTTGCCCATGGCTTTGGAAATATTTTTGCTTTTTGCTTTGACCAGTGCCATTACCTCGCTGATTCCCGGGCCCAACATGCTTTATGCCATGAGTCTTGGCTTGCGGTTCGGTCCGCGTCGGGCCATGGCGGGGGGCGCCGGGTTGGCGCTGGCTCTGGGCCTGATGGCGTTGGTTTCGGCCTTGGGGCTGGGTGCCTTGGTCAGTACCTCGGTTGTGGCGTTCGAGGTGTTGAAGTGGCTGGGGGTGGCCTATCTGGTGTGGCTTGGGGTGAGCGCGTGGCGCGCGCCTGTGGGCGAGGGGATGCAAGATCGCCATCGTCATGACGATGGCCGGCCGGGGGCGCTGTTCGTGCGGGGGATGTTCGTCACGTTTAGCAATCCCAAGGCGTTGGTGTTCTTGACCGCGTTGTTTCCCCAGTTTCTGGATCCCGGCCGTCCCCTGGCGCCGCAGTTGACCGCCTTGGTGCTGGTGATGATGGTTTTGGAGTTTGCCTCCATCATGCTCTACGCGGTGGGCGGGGGGKTGCTGGCCAGCCGGCTCGCCAATGCGGGCACTGCCCGGTTGGTTAATCGGGTGACGGGGGGGTTATTGATTGGGGCGGGAGGGGTGTTGGCCTTGGCCCGGCGGGTTTAATAGAAAGGAAGGCTGGGGAGGGGGGCCTCCCCAGACCCCTCGTCACTTAGGGGGTTAGGCCGCTGGCGTGCAGGATGAAGGCGATGACGGGGGGCAGGCCGTCACCGTTTTTGAGGTTGGTGAAGACAAAGGGGCGGGTGCCGCGCATGCGCCGGGCGTCGCGGTCCATGACGTCCAGGCTGGCCCCTACCAAAGGCGCTAGGTCGGTTTTGTTGATGACCAGTAGGTCGGAGCGGGTGATGCCCGGGCCGCCCTTGCGCGGGATCTTGTCGCCGGCCGCCACGTCGATCACGTAGATGGTGATGTCGGCCAGTTCGGGGCTGAAGGTCGCTGACAGGTTATCGCCACCCGATTCAATCAAGATCAAGTCGAGGCCGGGGTGGCGTTCCGACATGTCGGCGACGGCGGCCAGATTGATCGAGGCGTCCTCGCGGATCGCCGTATGCGGGCAGCCGCCGGTTTCCACCCCCACAATGCGGTCGGGACTGAGCGCGCCGGAGCGGGTCAGAAACTCGGCGTCCTCGCGGGTGTAGATGTCATTGGTAATGGCGGCGATGTTGTAGTCGGTGCGCAGGGCTTTGCACAGCCGGTCCATCAGGGCCGTCTTGCCCGAGCCCACCGGCCCGCCGATGCCCACGCGAAAAGGCGACGTCATGATCGGAACAACCTCGTGTATTGGGTTTCATGGGTCATGCTGGTCCAGTCCACCATGGGGGCGGCGCTGCCCAGGTCCTCGGGCGGCAAGGCGCGCGCGGCCGCCGCCCAGGAGGGGATGCGGGCGTTGAGGGCCGCTGTGATGCGCTGACCATCGGTCTGGCCCAAGGGCACCAGCCGCACCGCTGCCGAGACCAGGGCGGCGCCCAGGGCGGCCAGGAACAAGATCAAGGCGGTTTCCTCATCCACCCCGGCCTGGGCGCTGGCGGCGCCCACCGCCACCGCGTGGGAGGGCGCCTCCTCCGGGTCGGCAGCCCAGGCGACACAGGCCGGGTCCACCGCCCGCAGCGTGGCAACGAAGGCCCGCCCCTGCGCCGAGGCCTCCAGGGCCATCTCGGCGCTGCCCCGCTGGGCGCGAGCCTGGGCGAGGACCGGCCCCAGATCCGCCCCACCGACACAGGCCCGGTGCGCCGCCAAGAACAAGCCGGCATCGACCCAGCCGGCCCCGTGGCGCAGGATGTGGCCAATCCACGCCTCGGTGTCGGCCCGCCCGGTGAGCAAGCCAGCCTCTACCGCCTGCTCGATGCCGTGGGAGTAGCTGAAGCTCCCGACCGGGAACGCCGGGGACAGCCATGTGACCAGCCGCAGGAGAGCCTGCGGGTTAGTCATGGGCATGGGCGTGTGAAGGGGTCGGCCCGGCATAGGCGCCGCTTTCCGGCTGGAACGGCGCCTGCACCCGGTTCACCGGAGCGCCCAGCCCCGCCAGCATCTCGACCAGCACGTGGTCCCAGGGCAAGCGTAGCCGTCCCCCTTCCAGGACCTGCACGGCCATATGGCGATTGCCGATATGCCAAGCGATGCGCGCCAGCATCTCGGGGGTGGGACAGTAAACCTCGGCGACGTCTTCGGCGGCGGCGATTACCCGGATATAGCCGCCACCGTCGAGGGCGAGACCGTCGCCGTCTTGCAACTGCGCGGCATGGGGCAGGTCGAGGAGGAAATCGTGGCCCGCGTCATCGTCGAGCCGCAGGCGGCGGCGGTGGCGCTCGGCGTAGGGGAGGGTCAAGGTGGCCGTCGCTTCGGCCAGCGGCCATCCGCCGGCTGGATGAACATGATGAGCCCGGCGCATTGTTTGGTCCTTTCATCGTTAAGGGAAGGCCGGGGAGGCTCGCCTCCCCAGCCTTCCTTTTTCGTCAAACAAAAAATACCTCTGCGCCAAGGGCAACTCCCGCGCCGGCTCACACGTCAACAACACCCCATCGGCACGCACCTCATAAGTCTCAGGATCGACCTCGATCACCGGACAGGCATCGTTGTGCACCATCGCCGCCTTGGTCAGACCCCGGGTGCCCTGCACCGCCAGCAACGGCCGGCGCAAGCCCAAGGAGGTGGCAAGGTCGGCCTCCAGCCCAGCCTGACTGACAAAGGTCACGCACGAGGCCTCACGGGCTCGGCCAAAGGCGCCGAACATCGGGCGGGAGTGGACAGGCTGAGGCGTGGGGATCGAGGCGTTGGGATCCCCCATGGCGGCCATGGCGATCGACCCGCTCTTAAGCACCATGTCGGGCTTGACCGCGAAAAAGGCCGGCTTCCACAGCACCAGATCGGCGAGCTTGCCGACCTCGACCGAGCCAACATGGCGGGCGATGCCATGGGTCACGGCCGGGTTAATGGTGTACTTGGCGATGTAGCGCTTGGCGCGCGCATTGTCGTTGTCGCCTTCACCGGGCAGGCGGCCGCGCTGGGTCTTCATCTTGTGGGCGGTCTGCCACGTGCGCAAAATCACTTCGCCGATGCGGCCCATGGCCTGACTGTCGGAGGACATCATGCTCATGGCGCCGAGGTCGTGAAGGATGTCCTCGGCGGCGATGGTCTCGCGGCGGATCCGGCTTTCGGCGAAGGCCACATCCTCGGGAATGCGCGGATCGAGGTGGTGGCAGACCATGAGCATGTCCAGATGCTCATCCAGCGTGTTGACCGTAAAAGGCCGGGTCGGGTTGGTCGAGGACGGCAACACGTTGGCGACGCCGCACAGACGGATGATGTCGGGGGCATGGCCGCCGCCCGCGCCCTCGGTGTGGAAGGCGTGGATGGTGCGGCCCTTGAAGGCGGCCACGGTGTCTTCGCAAAAGCCGGACTCGTTCAGGGTATCGGTGTGGATCGCCACCTGAATGTCGAAGCGCTCGGCCACGTCCAAGCAGGTGTCGATGGCGGCCGGGGTGGTGCCCCAGTCCTCATGCAGCTTGAGGCCACAAGCGCCGGCCCGGATCATCTCTTCCAGGGCGTGGGGCCGGGCGGCGTTGCCCTTGCCGAAAAACCCGAGATTAATCGGCAGGCCCTCGGCGGCTTGCAGCATGCGCCCCAGGTGCCAGGGACCGGGGGTGCAGGTGGTGGCGTTGGTGCCCTCGGCCGGGCCGGTGCCACCGCCGAGCAAGGTGGTGACGCCAGAGGACAGGGCCTCTTCGATCTGCTGCGGGCAGATGAAGTGAATGTGGCTGTCGATGCCGCCGGCCGTCAAAATCCGTCCCTCGCCGGCAATCACCTCGGTGCCGGGGCCAATCACCAGGGTCACGTCGGGCTGGATGTCGGGGTTGCCGGCCTTGCCGATCCCGGCGATACGGCCATCGCGCAGGCCGACATCGGCCTTGACGATGCCCCAGTGGTCGAGGATTAGGGCATTGGTGATGACCGTATCGAGGGCCCCTTCGGCGCGGGAGCGTTGCGACTGGCCCATGCCGTCACGGATCACCTTGCCGCCGCCGAACTTCACTTCCTCGCCGTAGGTGGTGAAGTCCCGCTCCACCTCAATGATCAGATCGGTGTCGGCCAAGCGCACCTTGTCGCCGGTGGTGGGGCCGAACATGGCGGCGTAGGCTTTGCGCTCGAGAAAATGCGCCATGGATCAGTTCTCCAGCCGACCGTTGACCAGGGCATTGAAGCCCCACACCGTGCGCTCTCCTGCGTAGGCCACCAGCGTGACGCTACGGCTTTGCCCGGGCTCGAAGCGGATCGCCGTGCCGGCCGGAATGTCGAGCCGGTAGCCCCGGGCGGCGGCGCGGTCGAAGGAGAGGGCGGTGTTGGTTTCGGCAAAATGGTAGTGGCTGCCCACCTGGATGGGCCGGTCGCCGGTGTTGGCGACGGTGAGGGTCAGGGTGGGACGGCCGGCGTTCATTTCCAGCCGTCCCTCGGCGGTCAGGATTTCTCCGGGGATCATGGCGGCGTGCCCTAGCGGATGGGGTGATGGACGGTGACCAGTTTGGTGCCGTCGGGGAAGGTGGCCTCGACCTGAATGTCGTGGATCATTTCGGCGATGCCCTCCATGACCTGATCGCGGGTCAGGACCTCGGCGCCGGCCTGCATGAGATCGGCGACCGAGCGGCCATCGCGGGCTCCCTCGACCACCGCCTCGGTGATCAGGGCCACCGCCTCGGGGTAGTTGAGCTTGACGCCGCGCTCCAGCCGCCGCCGGGCGACCAGGGCCGCCATGGCCACCAGCAACTTGTCTTTTTCCCTGGGACTCAGGTTCATGTCCGCTCTCCGTCAGATATCCCACAGGCGAGGCAGGCACGCGGCCAGCCCGTGGAGCCTGTGGCGCAGGTCGGCCCAGAGCCGGCCAAAACTGGCGCGCAGGCGGGCGGCATCGTCGTCAAGCCAGCGCGCAACCAACAAGGAATTGACCACGGTGGCCCCGGCCCGACCGCCATACCCGGCGAGACTGGCGCGGGCCCAGGCCAGGGCCTCGCCGGGGTCGGGGGCCACCAGCACCAGGGTCGCCGCCGCCACCGCGCCGTTGAAGCCGGCCGGATGGAGGAGCACCGCCGGGTCATCCACGTGCAGGGCCTCGGTCCACACCAGCCGACCATCGCGCCGGACCTCCCAGGCGTCGCGCACCAAGCCTTGGGTAAAGCGCTCGCCGCGCGCGGTACGGCCAAAAATCAGGATCTCGCCGGCCAGGGCCGAGGCGCCGGCCTCGACATCAAGAACGGTCTGGCGGCGCAGGCGGGCCCCGTCGAACACGATGGTTTCCTGGGGCAAAAACTCCAGCCAGCCGCCTTCGCGCACCGCCAAGTCCACGCTGACGCGGACATCGGCCCCGGTCGAGCGGTAGATCTTTTCGGCGGCGCTGGCGACGATCTGGGCGGCGCCCTCCGTCACCGTGGCCCGCAGATCCAGGCGATCGCCCCCAGTGAGACCGCCCGACGTCGTGACCAGCGCGGCTAGCGGCGGCTCGCCGGTCGGGGGGTCGGGAAAGAGAACCCGCAAGGGCGCTTGCTGCGCTAAATGCGTGAGACCCCGGGGGCCAAAGCCCAGAGCGGCCCGGCCGTGCATGCGGGGTAAAGAGAAGGCTGGGGAGGCTTGCCTCCCCAGACCCCTCGTTCCGTGGGAGGGAAACTGATTTCACGACACCCGCGTCTCTGTCCTAAAGGAATGAGGGGTCTGGGGAGGCAAGCCTCCCCAGCCTTACTTTTTTATCCGGCCTCTAAACGGTCAGATACGGCCGCACTTGGTCCTCCACCATGGCGGCGGCGGCCCCGGCCAGGACCACCTCGCCCCGGTCCATCACCGCGAAATGGTCGGCCAGGTCCCGAGCGAAGTCAAAGTATTGCTCGACCAACACCACCGTTAGCGGCCCCCACTCGGTGAGCTGACCCTCGGCCAGCAGGCGGATGACTCGACCGATGTCCTTGATGATCGAGGGCTGGATGCCTTCGGTTGGTTCATCAAGGATCAGGAGGCGCGGGCGGGTCACCAAGGCGCGGGCGATGGCCAACTGTTGCTGTTGGCCGCCCGAGAGATCGCCGCCCCGACGCCCGAGCATGGTCTTGAGTACCGGAAAGAGGGTGAAGATCTCCTCGGGAATGGTGCGCTTGGCCCTGGGCAGGGGAGCAAAGCCGGTCTCCAGGTTTTCGCGCACGCTGAGACGGGTGAAGATCTCGCGACCCTGAGGCACGAAGCCCAGGCCGCGCCGCGCCCGCTCGTAAGGCGAAAGGCGGGTGATGTCCTCGCCCTCCCACACGATCGCGCCATCGCGTACCGTCTGAAGGCCGAGGATGGCCCGCATCAGGCTGGTCTTGCCGACCCCGTTGCGTCCCAAGACGCAGGTGACGCCAGCGGGAGGCGCGCTCAACGAGACGCCGCGCAGGGCTTGGCTCGCGCCGTAGAACAGGGTGATGTCCTTGATCTCGAGCATGGCGGGTGCCGGTCTCCGGTGTTGGCTGTGCTTGGGAAGGGGGCGGGCTGGCGCCCGATTTTTCTGGGGCGATGCCCCAGGACCCCCTTTGATTTTTGGACCATGAAAGAAAAAAAGGGGGTCTGGGGCATCGCCCCAGGCGGGGCCCGGGGCGGCAGCCCCGCGTTACCAAACCAGTGGCAGCCCCGCGTTACCGCCCCAAATACACCTCGATCACCTTCGGATGGCTCTGCACGAAATCGAGCGAACCATCAGCCAGCACCGAGCCCTCGTGCAACACCGTGACCTTGGCACCAAGCGCACGCACAAAGGTCATGTCGTGCTCGACGACGATCAGGGAATGCTGATGGTCCTCAGCCAGTTCCAAGATCAAGGCGGCGGTGGCCTCGGTCTCGGCGTCGGTCATGCCGGCCACCGGCTCGTCGAGCAGCAGCACGCGCGGCTCCTGAAGCAGGAGCATACCGATCTCCAGCCACTGCTTTTGCCCGTGCGAAAGGGCGCCGGCCGGCTGGGTGGCCTTGTCGGCGAGGCCGATGCGGCGCATCACGGCGGCGATCTTATCCCGCTGCGCCCCACTGAGGCGGGCGCGCAAAGTGGCCCAGGTGCCGCGCGGCGCCTTGAGGGCCAGTTCCAGGTTCTCGAATACGCTGAGGGGCTCGAACACCGTGGGCTTCTGGAACTTGCGCCCGACACCCAAGGTAGCAATGGCCGATTCATCGAGCCGGGTCAGGTCGATGTTTTCATCGAACAGGACATCGCCCTTGTCGGGCCGGGTCTTGCCGGTGATCACGTCCATCATGGTGGTCTTGCCGGCGCCGTTGGGACCGATGATGGTGCGCAGTTCGCCCGGCGCGATGACTAGGGACAGCTCGTTGAGGGCACGAAAGCCATCGAAGCTCACGGTGACCCCGTCGAGGTAGAGCATGGTCCCAGCGGCGAAGCCTCCCGGGCCGCCCGGCTTTTCCTGCATGGGATAAGACAGGTTATTAGGCGCCATGGCCGGACTCCTTCACCCCAAAGCGGCGGCGGACATCGCTCCACACCCCGACGATGCCGCGCGGCATGCCCAAGGTGACGGCGATGAACAAGGCGCCGAGGAAGAACAACCAAAGATCGGGGGCGGCACCGGTCAGCCAGGTCTTGGCACCGTTGACGGCAAACGCGCCAACCAAGGCCCCGACCAGGGTGCCGCGCCCGCCGACCGCGACCCAGATGGCGATTTCGATGGAGTTGGCCGGCGAGAACTCGGAAGGGTTGATGATGCCGACCTGCGGCACATAGAGCGCCCCGGCCAGCCCGGCCATCACCGCCGAGAGCACGAAGACAAACAGCTTCACGCGGGCCGGTGAGTAGCCGAGAAAACGCACCCGGCTTTCGGCGTCGCGCACCGCGACCATGACCCGGCCCAGTTTGGAGCGCACCACCAACCGCGCCACCAGGAAAGCCAGCCCCAAGGCCACGGCCGAGACGAGGTAAAGGCCCATCTTGGTTTCCGGGCGGGCGAGATCAAAGCCCAGGATGTCCTTGAAGTCGGTGAGCCCGTTGTTGCCGCCAAAGCCCATCTCGTTGCGGAAAAAGGCCAGCATCAGGGCAAAGGTCATGGCCTGGGTGATGATCGACAGATACACCCCGGTAATGCGCGAGCGAAAAGCCAAACCACCGAAGACAAAGGCCAGAACCCCCGGCACCACCAGGGCCATGAGGGCGGCAAACCAAAAGTGATCGAAGCCCAGCCAGTACCAGGGCAGTTCGGACCAATTGAGGAAGACCATAAAGTCGGGGAGATCAGGGTTGCCATAGACCCCGCGCGCGCCGATGGCCCGCATCATGGTCATGCCGATGGCATAGCCGCCCAGGGCAAAAAAGGCGCCGTGGCCTAAGGAGAGCACGCCGCAATAGCCCCACACCAGATCCATGGCGAGGGCCAGGATAGCATAGCACAGGTACTTGCCGAGCACGGTGATCACGTAGTTGGGCACGTGAAACACCGAGGTTTCGGGCACCAGGAGATTGAGGGCGGGCACCAGAACCAGGAACACCAGGGCCCCCAGCCCCAGGCCCAGCAGCACGGGACGCGCGCCAACGGTTGAAGAGATCATGGCGGCCCCCGTCACTGATCCACCATGCGGCCCTTCAGGGCGAAGAGACCGCGTGGACGTTTTTGGATGAACAAGATGATGAAGACGAGCACCAGGATCTTGCCCAGCATGGCGCCGGCATAGGGTTCCAGGAGCTTGTTGACGAGGCCCAGCGACAAGGCGCCGACCAAGGTGCCCCACAGGGAACCGACCCCGCCGAACACCACGACCATGAAGGAATCGACGATATAGCCCTGGCCAAGGTTGGGGCTGACGTTGCCGATCTGACTGAGCGCGACCCCGGCAATGCCGGCAATGCCCGAGCCCAAGCCAAAGGTTGCGGCATCAACCCGGCCGGTGGGAATGCCCATGGCCGAGGCCATCGAGCGGTTTTGGGTGACAGCGCGCATGAACAGGCCAAAGCGCGACCAGCGCAGGAGGGCGGCCAGGGCGGCCAGCACGGCAAAGCAAAACACGATGATGACGAGGCGGTTGTAGGTCAAGGTAAAGCCCCCGGCCAGGTCCAGGCCTCCGGTCATCCAGGCCGGGTTGGAGACTTCGCGGTTGCTCGCCCCGAACAAGGTGCGGACCACCTGCTGCAAGATCAGGGACAAGCCCCAGGTCGCCAGCATGGTTTCGAGCGGCCGGCCGTAGAGAAAGCGAATGACCGAGCGCTCCAGCACCACGCCGACCAGGAAGGTGACGACAAAGGCCACGGGCACGGCGACCACCAGATAAAAGCCCTCGAAGGCCGGCGGCAGCAGAGCACGAAAGACCTCCTGAACGACGAAGGTGGTATAGGCGCCCAGCATGATCATCTCGCCGTGCGCCATGTTGATGACGCCCATCACCCCGAAGGTCACGGCGAGGCCAATGGCGGCCAGCAGCAGGACACTGCCCAGGCTCAAGCCCTGGAACACGTTGGCGCCGATCGAGATCAGGGTCAGGCGCAGGTCCATGGCCCGTACCGCTTCCTCGGCGGCGGCCTTGACGCTGGCATCGGTCTCGGTGTCCAGCACACGGCGCAAAGCGCCCCGCGCCTTGGGATCGGAGGAGTCTTCGAGCGCCTTGATGGCGGCCAGCCGCTGTTCGGGAGCGGGCGCCGCTAGATCGGCAAAGGCCACGGCTTCTTGCAAGAGGGCGCGGATGGCGGGTTCGGTCTCGGCGGCGAGAGCGCGGCGCAGGAGGTCGGTGGCGGTTGGATCGGGGGTGGCTTGGGCTGCCTGGGCGGCGCGGCGGCGGATCTCGGGGTCGGGGCTCATCAGGCCCAGGCGGGCCGAGGCGGCGCGCAGAACCCCGCGCAGCCGGTTATTGACGGTCAGCGGCTGGGCCTCGACCGGGGCGGTCGGGCTCAGGGTCAGGGCGTCCAGGGTTTGGCCGCCCTGGTCCACGATCAAGGCACCGTCGGGCGTGGCACGCAGGCGGCCCTCGGCCATGGCATCGAGCACAACGGCGGCCCGGCCATCCCCAAGGGCGGCCAGAGCCTCGACGGCGTTGATTTTTTGGGAGAAGCCGTCGGCATTGAGCGCGCGCACGGCGTCGGCATAGTCGTCGGCAAAGGCCGGAGATCCAACCAGCAGGGCCAGCACGACCAGGACCAGCTTGAGCATGACACCCCCCTTGCTCGGGGAAAACGGCAGGACACCGGGTCCCCGCGCGCAGGGACCCGGCACGACGGCGGTTTAGTCCTTGAACTTGGCTTCCGCGCAGTTGCCGCAGACCCAGGGGTAGGTCCAATCGGCCTTCAGCTTGGCGCTTTCGGGGATGTAGGGGCTCCAGGCGTCGGCCTTGATGACGCCCTTGGTCTTCCACACGGTCTGGATCTGGCCATCGGCCTGGATCTCGCCGATGAACACCGGCTTGGAGAGGTGATGGTTGGTGTTCATCACCGCCACGCCGCCGGTCAGGTTCTTGACCTGCTGGCCGTACATGGCCTGACGCACCGCGTCCACGTCCACTGTGCCGGCCTGACGCACGGCCTGGGTCCACATCTTGAAGCCGATGTAGGTGGCTTCCATCGGGTCATTGGTCACGCGCTTCGGGTTCTTGGTGAAGTCGTGCCACTGGGCGATGAAGGCGTCGTTTTCGGGGGTCTTGACCGACTCGAAGTAGTTCCAGGCGGCGAGGTGGCCGACCAGATTCTTGGTGTCGATACCGGCCAGTTCTTCCTCGCCGACCGAGAAGGCAACCACCGGGATATCGTCAGCCTTGATGCCCTGGTTGGCCAGTTCCTTATAGAAAGGCACGTTGGCGTCGCCGTTGATGGTCGAGACCACGGCGGTCTTCTTGCCCTCGGCGGCGAACTTCTTGATGTTGCCAACAATGGTCTGCCAGTCGCTGTGACCGAACGGCGTGTAGTTGACCATGATATCTTCCGGCGCCACGCCCTTGGCCTTCAGGTAGGCTTCCAGGATCTTGTTGGTGGTGCGGGGATAGACGTAGTCGGTGCCGGCCAGGACCCAGCGCTTCACCGCGCCGCCGTCCTCGCTCATCAGGTAATCGACGGCCGGGATGGCCTGCTGGTTGGGGGCAGCGCCGGTATAGAACACATTGCGCGAGCTTTCCTCGCCCTCGTACTGCACAGGGTAGAACAGCAAGCCGTTCATCTGCTCGAACACTGGCAGCACCGACTTGCGCGACACCGAGGTCCAGCAGCCGAACACAGCGGCTACCTTGTCTTTTTCCAGAAGCTCGCGGGCTTTTTCGGCGAACAGCGGCCAGTTGGAGGCCGGATCGACCACCACGGCCTCGACCTTCTTGCCGAGCAGACCGCCCTTCTTGTTGAGGTCATCGACCATCATCAGGACGGTGTCCTTCAGCGTGGTCTCGGAAATCGCCATGGTGCCGGACAGCGAATGCAAGACGCCAACCTTGATCACCCCGTCGTCGGCGTGGGCAAGGGTGAAGGGCAGCAACGAAGCGGCGGCCAGCAGACCCGCCCCCAGCGACCGAATGAACTTCATGGAACATCCCCCGTGAGACATTGACGATGCCAGGGGGATAGCAAGACGCGGGCCAAAGAACCCCGCCCCTTGAATCACAAAGAATTTTCCAAAAAGCCCGGCCGCCCGACCTTTTCCTTGCGCGATAGATGCCACTTCCATGTTCAGGTGGGGAGTGCGCACTGCAAAAAATTACACCAAAACAATCATTGGGTTAAACAAATGCAGCCTCCCTATCATTAAAAAATTAAAGAAGACAATAACTTAAAGTTGCCTCTCTCTTGGTGTTTTTTTAGGCAGCACCGAGAATTTGTGTTTCCAGACTGTTTCTGGATACATGAATAGGAAGGATTGAGCAAGCGGAATACTTCCGAGGCTCTCCAGAAATGCCTTGGGGATAATTCTTCCAAGGATAAAGGGCGTCTGTTTCTCGAGTTTTTCCCGATGAAGAGAAGGCTGGGGAGGCGGGCCTCCCCAGACCCCTCGTTTCCCGGCGTTCCGTCCCACGAAAGGGCGGACGGGTAACTGGGGACGGCCCGCCTCCCCAGCCTTCCAACGGCGGTACCGGCCGAGGCCGCCGCCAGAAAAATCACGCCGCTTCATCCAACCCCCTCCTTTGATCAAAAAAAAGTGCTCCAGCATACGGGGGGCACACACCGAGGCAAGAGGCAGCCTCAAAAGGAACCGAGGGGTCTGGGGAGGCCGCGCCTCCCCAGCCTTAAAAAAAAGAAAGGCTGGGGAGGCGCGGCCTCCCCAGACCCCTCGATCACTTGAGAGGGCGGGCGGTATCGCACACCAGTTGATAGCCGGCGCCGCGCACTGTTTGGATCCACGAGCGCCCATCCTCGCGCTGGCCGAGCTTTTGCCGGATGGCGCTGATGTGCACGTCGATGCGGCGGTCATACGGGGTCAAGGGACGCCCGAGCGCCCGCTTGGAGAGATCTTGCTTGCTGACCAAGCGCCCGGCTTGGCGGGTTAGGACCTCAAGCAGGCTGAACTCGGTGCCGGTCAGGTCCAGAGGCTGGCCCTGCCATTCGGCCCGGCGGCTGGCCGGCCACAGCACGAGGCTGCCGGCTTGCACCACCACGCCGGCCGGCGTTTCGGCGGCGCCGCTGCGGCGCAAGATGGCCCGCAGGCGCGCCACCAGTTCGCCCGGGGTGCAGGGCTTGGGCACGTAGTCGTCGGCCCCCAGGTCGAGGCCCACGATGCGGTCGATGGGATCGCCGCGCGCCGTGAGCATGAGCACCGGGATACGGCTTTCCTTGCGAATTCGCCGCAAGGTTTCAATGCCGCTCAGGCGCGGCAGCATGACATCGAGAACGACGATGGCATAAAGGCCGCTCAGGGCCTCGGCCACGCCCTCCTCGCCCGAGGCGACGGCGCGCACCGTGAAGTTTTCCTGAGCCAGATACTCAGCGAGCATGGCGGTGAGTTCGGTGTCATCATCGACGAGAAGAACGTGCTGCATGGGAGGGAGTGTGAGAGTTCGTTCTGCCCTGTCAATGGAGATCTGGCCGTCCGTCAAGGCCTGACGGCGGTTGGGGACAAGAGGAGGACAATCTTTACACAACTTTACACCGCCCTGACCTCTCTTGACAGTGGGAACCCTACCATTAAGGCTCATCGCCGGCATCGGCTGAGAGGAAACGGAGATCATGCCCGCAGCGTCGCGCCTTGTCGGACTGTTGGCCCTGGGACTGGTGAGTGCGTGCACCCTGGGCCCGGACTATGCCGGCCCCGAAGCCCCGGTCCCGCCCACCTGGACGGCCCCCCTGCCCCACGGCGGCACCACGGTCAGTTTGGTCGGCTGGTGGGCCCAGTTCAAGGATCCGGTGCTGACGCAGTTGTTGGAGAAGGCCGAGGCGGACAGCCCGTCGCTGGGCCAGGCCTGGGCCGCCATCGACAAGGCCCGGGCCACCGTGACCAGCGATCGGGCCGAGGGTCTGCCCGCCCTCACCGGGGATGCCTCCCTCAAGCGCGCTCGCCAGGACACCATGGGCCAGACGGTGTTTAGCACCACCTACAGCGGCGGCCTGGATGCCTCGTGGGAGCTTGACCTTTGGGGCAAGGTCCGCCGGGGCACCGAAGCGGCCCGCGCCCGCCTGGAGGCCCGGGTCAGCGACTGGCACGATGCCCGGGTGTCTCTGGCCGCCGAAGTGGCCGATACCTATGTGCAGTACCGGGCCTGCAAGGTCCTCGCCCGCCTCTATGCCGACGAGGCCGCCTCGCAAAACGAAACGGCGCGCATCACCCGTGTGGCCGTTACAGCCGGTTTCACCACCCCGGCCGACGGCGCCTTGGTGGCCGCCGGAGCCGCCTCGGCCACCGCGACCCTGACCCAACAGGAAGCGGAGTGCGACGTGCTGGTCAAAAGCCTTGCCGCCCTGACCGGCCTCGACGATCCCACGGTGCGGGCAATGCTGACCCAGGGGCCCGATGTCCTGCCCCAACCGGCGGCGTTCGACGTGGCGGCGGTGCCGACGCGCACCTTGACCCAACGCCCCGATCTGGCGGCGCTGGAACGCGAGATGGCCGCCGCCTCGGCCGAGATCGGTCAGGCCCAGGCCGACCGCCTGCCTAGCGTGTCGCTCACGGGGTCCATCACCAAGTCGGGGACCTCGCTGGAGGGCCTGAAGCTCTCGTGGATTGTTGGCCCGGCGGTGAGCCTGCCGATTTTCGACTGGGGCAAACGCCAAGCCGCCGTGGAAAGCGCCCGCGCCACCTTCGAGCAGCAGCGCGCCAAGTATCTGGAGGCCCTGCGCACCGCCATCAAGGAGGCCGAGCAGGCCCTGGTCCGCCTTGATGGCGCCACCCGGCGCACGGGTGATGCCCAGGCGGCGGCCGCCGGCTACCGCACCTATTTCGAGGCCACCGACCGCAATTGGCGAGCCGGCGGGGCCAGCGTCCTCGACCGCGAGGAGGCACGGCGCAATGCCCTGGGCGCCGAGACCACCTTGGTGACGGTCCAGCGTGACCAGATCCAACAGTGGATCGCTTTATATAAGGCCCTGGGGGGCGGCTGGTCCCCCGCGACGGGAGAGTCTCCGTGAACCGCTGGCTGCGTTTGGGAATCATTGTCGTTGTCGGCCTGGGCCTGGGGGTGGCGGTGTATGCCTTGCTCCCGGCCCCTCCCTCCCCCGAGGCCTCCCCTCCGGCGGCGGCCCCGTCTGCGGGGGCAGCCCAGAGCGTGCTTTCGGTCAGTCTGACCCGGCTGGAACCGCGCGTGTGGCCGGTCAGTGTGACCGCCACCGGCGCGCTGGCGCCTTGGCACGAGGCGGTGATCGGTGTCGAGGTCGGGTCCTTGCGCCTGACCGAGATCCTGGTCGATGTCGGCGCGGTGGTGCGCAAGGGCCAGGAACTGGCGCGTCTGGCCGACGACGCGCCCCGAGCCACCGTGCACAAGCAAGAAGCCCAGGTAGCCCAGGCCGACGCCGCCTTGGCCCAGGCCGAGGCCGAGGCCAAGCGGGCGCGGGCGATCAAGAACAGTGGCGCGCTGTCAGACCAACAGATTTCCGACTATCTGATCAAAGAACGCACGGCGCGCGCCAGCCTCGCCGCCGCCCAGGCCGAGCTGGAAACCGCCCGGATTGATCTCAACCGAACCGTGATCCGGGCCGTGGACGACGGGATCATCACCAAACGCTCGGCCGAGTTGGGCGCGGTGGTCACGGTGGGCACCGAACTGTTCCGACTGCTGCGCCAGGGTCGGGTGGAGTGGCAGGCCGAAGTCGATGCGACGACCTTGCCGCGGATTGCCCCCGGGCAAGAGGCGCGCCTGACCCTGCCCGGGGGCCGCGCGGTCACCGGCACGGTGCGGCTGGTGGCGCCGACCCTCGACAGCAAGACGAGCCGGGCCCTGGTGTACGTGGCCCTGCCGCCCGACAGCGGGGCACGCCCTGGCAGCTATGCCACCGGCGACCTGCTCATTACCTCGCGCGAAACCCCGACCCTGCCGCAAACGGCGGTGGTCCTGCGCGATGGCCGACCGTATGCCTTTGTGGTGGATGGGGAAAACCGGGTGAGCCGGCGGCTTCTGATCACCGGGCAGCGGCGCGAAGGGCGGGTGGAGATCCTGGGCGGCCTGGAGGCCGAGGCCCGGGTGGTGGTGGCGGGCGGCGCCTTCTTGTCCGAGGGGGCCCGGGTGCACGTGGTGGCCGATCCCGCCCCCTCGCCCCCCCAGACCGAGAGCCGCCGGGAGCAAGGGTCATGAACTTCGCCACGTGGTCGATCCGCCAGCCCGTTCCCTCCTTGCTGCTGTTTGCCTTGCTGACCTTGTTTGGCACTGTTGGCTTTTTCAAGCTGGGGGTGCAGCGCTTCCCGGACATGGACCTGCCGACCATCACCGTGAGTGCGGCCCTGGAAGGCACGGCGCCGCAGCAGTTGGAAACCGAGGTCGCACGCAAGATCGAGGATTCCCTGACCTCGCTCCCCCTGCTCGACCACATCCTGACCACCGTCACCGATGGCTCGGTGTCGATCAGCGTGATGTTTGAAATCGAGAAGGACAGCGAGGTCGCGCTCAACGAAGTGCGCAGCGCCGTGGACAGTATCCGGGCCGACCTGCCGGCCGCGCTCAATCCGCCGACGGTGTCCAAGGTCACGAAAATGTCGAGCCCGCTCGTGACCTTCACCATCGCCTCGGGGGTTCTCGACGAAACCGAACTCTCGTGGTTCGTAGACAACGACATGACCCGGGCCTTGATGGCAGTGCCCGGGGTGGCCGAGGTTGCACGCATTGGCGGCATCACCCGCGAGGTCCACATCGATCTCGACCCGGTGCTGATGGCCGGCCTTGGCGTCAGTGCCACCGAACTCTCCAGCGCCCTTAAGAGCATGCAAGAGGATGACTCCGGGGGACTGGGCGAGGTCGGCGGCGGGCGCCAATCCTTGCGTACCCTAGGCGCCGTGCGCACGGCCGAGGAAATCGCCGCGCTGACCTTGCCCCTCAACGACGGCCGGCGCCTGCGCCTCGATCAGGTGGCCCACATCACCGATACCCACGCCGAGCGCGCCTCGCGGGCCTATTTCGATGGCCAGGAGGTGATCGGCATCCAAATCAAGCGCACCCGGGGCTTCTCCGACGTGGCCGTGGCCCAGGCCGCCCGCAAGGCGCTTGCGACCTTTGCCGCCGCCCATCCCGAGGTCAAAATCGTCGAGGCCAGCAACATCATTGATCCCATCCTCGACAACTATCACGGCTCCATGCACCTTCTGCTGGAAGGGGCCTTGTTGACCGTGCTGGTGGTCTGGGGCTTCCTGCGCGACTGGCGCGCCACCTTGCTCTCGGCGGTGGCCCTGCCGCTGTCCATTCTGCCGGCCTTTGGGATCATGCACCTAGCCGGTTTCAGCTTGAACACCATCTCCTTGCTGGCCCTGGCCCTGGTGGTCGGCGTGCTGGTGGACGACGCCATCGTCGAGGTGGAAAACATCGCCCGGCACATGAACATGGGCAAGCCGGCCCGCGAAAGCGCCATGGAGGCCGCCACCGAAATCGGCCTTGCCGTGATCGCCACCACCTTCACCCTGGTCGCGGTGTTTCTGCCCACCGCCTTCATGGGGGGGATTCCCGGGCTGATCTTCTTGCAATTCGGCGTGACCGCCTCGGTGGCGGTGCTGGCCTCCTTGCTGGTCGCCCGCCTGCTCACCCCCATGCTGGCCGCGACCTTCATGCGCCCGGCCGCCCACACCCCGGGCGATGGCTGGCTGATGCGCCGCTATCTCTGGCTGGCCCAGGCCTGCCTCTCTCATCCCTGGCGCACCTTGGGGGTGGCGACGCTCTTCTTTGTGGGCTCGCTGGCGCTCATTCCCCTGGTGCCCACCGGCTTTTTCCCGGCCCGCGACGACGCCATTACCCAAGTTTCCCTGACTCTGCCCCCGGGCAGCACACTCGCCGAAACCAATGCCCTGGCCGTGCGCGCCGCCGACGTGCTGCGAACCCGGCCCGACGTGCGCCATGTGTTCGTGTCGGTGGGCACGGCCACGCAAGGCGGCAACATGAGCCCGGTGTCCACCCTCACCGACCCGCGCAGCGCCACCATGATCGTTGATCTGGTGCCACGCGACCAGCGCGAGCGGCCGCAAAGCGCGATTGAGGCCGATATCCGCGCCATGCTGCGCCAGATCCCCGGAGCCCGCATTGAGGTCGGACGGGGCGGCAACGGCGAGACCCTGCCCATCACCCTAACCAGCGACGACCCGGTGGCCCTTGACGCCGCAGCGGCCGCCGTCGAAGCCGACCTGCGCACCTTGCCCGGCATCGGCGCCGTCATCTCGGATGCCGCCTTGCAGCGCCCGGAAATCCAGATCCGCCCCGATGTGGCCCGGGCCGCCCAGTTGGGCATCACCTCCGCCGACCTCGCGGCCACGGTGCGCATGGCCTCGTATGGTGACTATGCCTCGTCGCTGTCCAAGCTGAACCTGCCGCAGCGTCAGGTGCCCATCCGGGTCCGGCTGGCGCCATCGGTGCGCGACTCCCTGGAGGCCTTGGGCCAGTTGCGGGTGGCCGGCACCAACGGCCAAGTCGCCCTCTCGTCGGTGGCCGACATTGGCTTTGGCAGCGGTCCATCGCAAATCAACCGCCTGGACCGGGCGCGCAACATCACCTTGTCGGTGGAACTGAACGGCCGGGCCTTGGGCGAGGTCATCCGCGAGGCCCGGCAGTTGCCCTCCCTCAAGACGCTGCCGCCCTCGGTGCGCTTGGTCGAGCAAGGCGAGCTTCAGCGCATGAGTGAACTGTTTGCCAGTTTTGGTGTGGCCATGGGGGTGGGTGTCTTCTGCATTTATGCCGTGCTGGTGCTGTTGTTTCACGACTTCTTGCAGCCCTTCACCATTTTGGCGGCCCTGCCGCTGGCGGTGGGCGGTGCCATCTTGGCGTTGCTGATCACCCGCTTCGAGTTTTCCATGCCCTCGGTCATCGGCCTCCTGATGCTGATGGGCATTGTCACCAAGAACTCGATCTTGCTGGTGGAATACGCCGTCATGGCCCGGCGGGAACACAAGATGCCCCGCCTGGAGGCCTTGATGGACGCCTGCCACAAGCGGGCCCGGCCCATTGTCATGACGACCATCGCCATGGGCGCCGGCATGCTGCCCATTGCCTTGGGCTGGGGGGCTGACCCGTCGTTTCGTCAGCCCATGGCGATTGTCGTGATTGGCGGCATCATCACCTCGACCTTCCTCAGCTTGTTGGTCGTGCCGGTGATCTTCTTGTTTGTCGATGACCTGGGCCGCCTGCTGCGACGGATGGTCATGGGGCGGGAGACGTAAGGATTGGAGGGGTCTGGGGAGGCAAGCCTCCCCAGCCTTCCTTTTTTTATGCCCGGTGAACCCCGGCCAAGAACCCTTCGACCGACTCTTTAAGCCCCTGGTTTTCGTGAGTCAGACAGCCCGTCGCCTGGAACACGCCGCGCGCCGCGCGCCCGGTCTCCTGGGCCGCCCGGGATACCTCGGCGATGGTCGAGGCCACGTCGGTGATGCCGGTCGCGGCCTGATCGACGTTGCGGGCAATCTCGGCGGTGGCCGCGCCTTGCTGCTCGATGCCGCCGGCCACCAGCATGGACAGTTCATCGACCCGGGTGATGGTGTCGGTGATCAGGGCGATGGCCGCCACGGCGTCGCGGGTTTCTTGCTGAATGGCGGCGATCTGGGTCGAGATCTCGTCGGTGGCCCGCCCGGTTTGGGTGGCCAGATTTTTGACCTCGCCCGCCACCACGGCGAAGCCCTTGCCGGCGTCGCCGGCCCGCGCCGCCTCGATGGTCGCGTTAAGGGCCAGCAGGTTGGTCTGGCTAGCGATGTCGTGGATCAGGGTCACGATTTCGCCGATGCGGTCGGCCGAGCCGGCCAGAGCGGCGATCTTGGCGTTGGTTTGCGTGGCGTTCTCGACGGCTTGGCGGGCCATGCCGGCGGTTTCGGCCACCTGCCGAGCGATCTCGCGAATGGAGGCGGTGAGTTCGGTGGCGGCGGCCGAGATGGTCTCGACATTGGCGCGGGCCTGTTCGGCGGCGGCGGCCACGCTTTGGCTCTGGCCCGAACTGGCCTCGGCGGCGGCGGTGAGGGTCTCGGCGTTGGTGGTGAGGGTGGTCACGGCCTGGGTCACGGTGGTGATCACGGCGCCGATGGTGTGCTCGAAGTCGTGGGTCAGGCCCTCCAGCCGCTCGCGCCGGGCCTCGCGCGCGGTTTGGGCTTGTTTTTCCCGGGCTTCCAGGGCGGCGCGGGCGATGGCGTTGTCCTTGAACACCTGAACCGCGCGCGCCATCATCCCCAGTTCGTCCTTTTGCCCGGTGCAGGGGATCGGGGTCTCGACGTCGGCGTTGGCAAGGGCGGTCATGGCGGTGGTGAGGGCGGCGACCGGCTGGGCCAGGGCCCGGGTCACGACCAGCCCCAGGGCCACGGTGACGGTCATGATCAAAAGCCCCACCCCGATGAGGTCGCGCAAAATGGCGCCGCGCAGGGCGGTCATGGCGGCCGAGGCCTGGGCAGCGGCGGCGCGCGACTGGCCCAGGACCTGGGTGCCTTGTTCCGCCATGGCGGGGAGGAGGGTGCCGAACAAGGCGGTGTTATGGGTGCCCCACTCCTGGGAGGCCCGCTCGTAGCGCCGGGCGGCGTCCTCCAGGCTCTTCATGAGGGCCTGCTCCTGCTCGCCCCGCGCCGTCTGCTTGAGAACCGAGAGTTTGCTCATCATCGAGGCAAAATCGACCCGAACCCGTTTTAAGGTGTCGGGGTTCTGGGTCAGCATGTAGGTCTTTTCGGTAGCGCGAATGCGATAGGAATACTCAAGTAAAACCGTTGCCTTGGCTGCGGTGCCGGGATCCGTTGTTTCCTTGAGGAAAGCTTTAACCAAAGAGGTCGTCGCCTCGCCCTCCTGGTCCAAGGTGGCGGTCAGACCGGCCAGCTTGTCGAGGGCGGCCACCCCCTGATCATAAAGACTGGCGTAAGCGGTCGTTGCGTCGCGCGCTCCTTGCACCGGCGCCCGGACACTGGCATCCCCGCTTTGGTCCAGGCGGTCTAAGGTGGCGAGAACCCCGGTAATCCCGGCCCGGGCTGCCGTCAACGCCCCCTGGGCCGCCGCCAGATTGGAGGCCTTAGCCCCGATCAGGTAGGTTTTTTCCTGCAAAATGGTTTCATAGGCTTGGCGCTCAACGTCGGTGACCAGGGTCAGGAGATCCAGTTTGGCCCCGATGCCCTGCAACCCCAGGGCAACGATCCCACACATCAGAATTGCTGTAAAAACGGACGCCACGACCAGGGCCATCGCCTTGGTCCGAATACGGAGATTTCTCATCCAGCCCATGGGGGACCACCGAGCCTTTGTAACGATCAAGAAACAACTGGAACAGTCCAGTCTTCAACCGTGGGGCATTGTGGGGAGGGGGCTGGGAAGGCGTCAATAAAAACCTGGGATTTCTTAAGGCTTATACAAAAAAGACCAGGAGTATGCCCGCCTGACCCTCCGAAGGGAGGTCCTCACACCTAGCAGGATCATGAGAGAACGATGATTAACCAAGACTACTGATGATTAAATCAGCTTCTTGCTTAAATAATAATCTTTCCCTTTAACGAACCGAGGGGTCTGGGGAGGCCGCGCCTCCCCAGCCTTCTGCCTTTCCTTCTCCCGAAGGAACACTCCCCTCCCGAGTCGCCACCCTCACACGCGGTCGGTCACCCCCGCCTCGGCAAAGGTCGCCATGCCGGCGTGACACTGGCAGGCCGCGCGCAGGATCGGCACCGCCAAGGTGCTCCCGCTCGCTTCGCCCAGCGCCATGTCCATGCGCACCAAAGGCTCGAAGCCCAGCTTGGCGACCAAAGCCTGATGCCCGGGCTCGCGCGAGACATGGCCGAGGACACAGTGGTCCAGGGCATCGGGAGCAAAGGCCTTGAGGCAAGCGGCGGCGGCGCAGCAAATGAAGCCATCCAGAACCACCGGCACACGGGCCAGACGCGCCGCCACCACGGAGCCGGCCATGGCCGCCAGTTCACGCCCGCCGAGGCGCCGCAGCAGGTCCAGACTGTCGGTCGCCGCCCCGGCATGCAGGGCCACACCCTCAGCCACCACGCGGATCTTGGTATCTAGAGCATGGCCAGCCACCCCGGTGCCGGGTCCGGTCCAGGTTTCGGCCGGGCCGCCGTAAAGGGCCATGGACAAGGCGGCGGCGCTGGTGGTGTTGGCAATGCCCATCTCGCCCGGGCACAGGCAATCCACGCCGTCGAGGGGCTCGGTGAAGCCGGCGTTGAACGCGGCGATGACCTCGTCTTCGTCCATGGCGGCGTCTTGGTGGAACGGCCGGGTCGGACGCTCCAACTCGATCGGCGTCACCTCCAAGGCGACCCCGCTCGCGATGCACAGTTGGTTTATGGCCGCGCCACCATTTTGGAAGTTCTTGACCATCTGCACCGTGACCTCGGGCGGATAGGCCGACACCCCCCACAAGGCCACGCCGTGATTGCCCGCGAACACGTGGGCGCGCGGCGTCTTCATGGTCGGCGGATGGCGGCCCTGCCAGCCCGCAAGCCAGAGCGCCAAGTCTTCCAGCCGCCCCAGCGAGCGCGGCGGCTTGGTCAGGGTCGGTTCGCGCGCAATCACGGCGGCCCGGGCGGTGTCATCGGGACCGGGCAGGGCGCGCAGCACGGCCCGAAGGTCATCAAGGGAGGAAAGGGGCTGGACTTTGTGAGACATGGACGGGTCCTGGACCTGGGAAAATTCGACAAAATCAGCGCCCCCCCTCCCCTGAAACGGGATGCGAGACGCTGGCCACACCGCCTTTGATCCGGTATCACCGTGGATGCGGGCGCGACCGCCCAGACATAGACAAACCTGTCGAGGATTGCATCCGTGAACAGCCAGCCTTCTTCCGCCCGGACGCCCTGGCTCACCCAGCGCAAGAACGAACTCGCCTGTGCCGTCAGTTTCCTGACCCGCCTGCCCCCCGCCCTCAAGGCGGAGCGTCCGGCGCTGGCCGCGTGCGTCTGGGCCTTCCCCGTCGCCGGAGCCCTGGTCGGCCTGATCGGCGGCGTGGTTCTAGCAGGCTCCCATGCCCTGGGCGCCCCCCCCTTGGTCGCCGGCTTCCTGGCCCTGGGCGCTATGGTGCTGGCCAGCGGTGCCCTTCATGAAGATGGCTTGAGCGATACCGCCGATGGCCTGGGCGGCGGCCGCGACCGCGAGCATGCCCTCACCATCATGCGTGACAGCCGCATCGGCGCCTACGGTGCGGCCACCTTGATCGTGGCCCTGGGGCTGCGCGCCGCCGCCCTCGCCGCCCTCGCCGCCACCCCTGTGGCCCTCCTGGCCCCGGTGGTCGGGGGCGCCATTGGTCGCGCCGGCGGCGCCCTCATGCTGGGGCTTTTGGGCCCGGCCCGCCCCGATGGCCTGGGTGCCGGCGCTGGCACCCCCGATCGCCGCGTCCTCGGGGCCGGCTTGGCCCTGACCGTACTCCTGGCCCTGGTCACGCTGCCCGTGCTGCCCGCCGTGGCCGCCCTGGCCCTGGCCGTCCTGCCGGTGCTGGCCGTGGCTCGGCTTGCCCAGCGCAAGGTGGGGGGCCATACCGGTGACATTATCGGCGCCGGCGCCCTGGGGGCCGAAATCACCGCCCTTGTGGTTCTGGCGGCCTGGGTGGGGAGCGTATCGTGACCCCCAAAGGGGTGCTCCCCTTGCGGCCCGCCAAGGCCGCCGAGGCGCCGGGCTCGGCCCAGGCCCCGGCGCCCCCCGGGATCACCCGCTGGTGGTGGGTCCGCCATGGTCCGGTGCCGGGCCTCAAGGGACGCATCCTCGGGCGCTCGGATGTGGCGTGCGATACCTCGGACCTTGATGCCTTGATCATCCTGGCCGATCGCCTGCCGCCGGGCGCCACCTTGCTGGTCAGCCCGCTCCTGCGCGCCCGCCAGACCGCCCAGGCCCTGGAAAACGCCGGCGCCTTGCTCCAGCCGGCCGAAGAGGAAGACGACCTGCGCGAACAAGACTTCGGTACCTGGGAGGGCCACGCCTGGACCGAGCTGATGACCCGCGAGCCCCCCGACCCGGCGGTCACCACCTTCTGGTCCGACCCAGCCCGCGAGGCGCCCCCGGAAGGCGAGAGCTTCGCCCAGGTCATGGCTCGGGTCGCCCACGTCGTCGAAACCTGGAGCGAGCGCATGGATGGCGGCGACGTGGTCGTGGTCGGCCATGCCGGCCCCATCCGCGCCGCCGTGGCCCAGGCCCTGGATCTCAGCCCCGCCGCCGCCTTGCGCCTGGGCATCGATCCCCTGTCGCTGACCCGCATCGACCGCCACGCCGGCCCGCCGCGCGGCTGGAGCGTCCAGTGCGTGAACGAGACTATTCCATGACGTCTTTCGACCCCGATCGCCCGGGGCCGCGCCTTTCCCTGGTCCTGGGCGGGGCGCGCTCGGGCAAGAGCGCCTTGGCCGAACGCCTGACCCTGGCCGCCGGCCCTCAGCCCCTGTATCTGGCCACCGCCCCGGCCCCTGACGGATCCGATCCCGAAATGGCGGCGCGCATCGCCACCCATCGCGCCCGGCGCGGTCCGGCGTGGACCACGGTGGAAGCCGGCGCCGGACTGGCCGAGGCCCTGCGCACCCATGCCCAGGATCCAACGCGGCCCGTGCTCGTCGATTGCCTGATCTTGTGGCTCAGTTCCCTGATGATGGCCGCCGCCGACCCCGACTGGGCCCAGCGCGACCAGCCGCCCTCCCCCCGCGAGGAAGCCGAGGGCGCACGGCGGGCCGAGGCGGTCGTCGCCCCGGCCCTGGCGGCCCTTGATGCCGCGCTGGCCGCTGCCCAGGCGCCGGTCGTTCTGGTCTCGGGCGAGGTGGGCCTGGGCATTGTGCCTATGGCGCCGCTCAGTCGTGCGTTTCGCGATGGCCTGGGCCTCGTCAACCAGCGCCTCGCCCAGCGGGCGGGGCGGGTGATCTTATGCGTGGCCGGGTTGCCCCTTGTGCTTAAGGAAGGCTGGGGAGGCGCGTCGGCCCGGGGTAACGCGGGGCTGTCGCCCGGGCCCCACCTGGGGCGATGCCCAGACCCCTTTTTCTTCTGTTCACTGGCCCCCTTCCCCTCCCCCTCTCTGAAAAGCACGCTTTTCAGAGAGGGGAGGGGAAGGGGGCCAATTAATAAAAAGAAAGCGGAGGTCTGGAGGCGTCAGCCTCCAGGCGGGGCCCGGGGCGGCAGCCCCGCATCGCCGAAGCGAAGCGCCCCCCTCGCGGTCTTATCCCTCCTGTTCGAGCTCGTCGATAAAGCCCTGGAGCACGCCAAGGCCGCGGCGCCAGAACGCGGGGTCGCTGGCGTCGAGCCCGAAGGGGGCGAGCAGCTCGCGGTGGCGCAAGGTGCCGCCGGCCGAGAGCATGTCGAGGTACTTAGCCTGGAAGTCCGGCACGTCGCCCTTTTGATAGGTGGCGTACAGGGCGTTGACCAAGCAATCCCCAAACGCATACGCGTAGACGTAGAACGGCGAATGGATGAAGTGGGGGATATACGACCAATAAACACGGTACTCTGGGTCGAAGCGGAAGGCGGGGCCGAGGCTTTCCTTTTGCACGTCGAGCCAGATTTCGCACAACCGCTCGGGCGACAATTCGCCGTCCTGGCGTTCGTGGTGCACTTTTTCTTCAAAGGTGTGAAAGGCGATTTGCCGCACCACGGTGTTGATCATGTCCTCGACCTTGGAGGCGAGCATGATGCGCCGACGACGCGGGTCGGTGGTGCCGTCGAGCAGAGCGCGGAAGGTCAGCATTTCGCCGAACACCGAGGCCGTCTCGGCCAGGGTCAAGGGGGTGTCGGACAGCAAGGTGCCTTGCTTGGCGGCCAGCAGCTGATGCACGCCGTGGCCCAGTTCATGGGCCAGGGTCATGACATCGCGAGTGCTGCCCATGAAGTTGACCAGCAAGTAAGGATGGGCCGAGGGCACGGTGGGATGGGCGAAGGCGCCGGGAGCCTTGCCCGGACGCACGCCGGCGTCGATCCAGGCGTTGTCAAAAAACCGCTGGCCCAGCGCCGCCAATTCGGGCGAAAAAGCGGCATAGGCGCCCAGGACGGTATCGCGCGCCGCGTCCCAGGTGTAGCGTGTTTGGTCGCTGTCGGGGAGCGGGGCGTTGCGATCCCAGTAGTCCAGGGTGTCCACGCCGAACCACTTCGCCTTCAAGCGGTAGTAGCGATGGGAGAGAACGGGATAACTTTCACGAACCGCTGTCACTAAAGCGTCAACAACCGTATCCTCCACCTTGTTGGAGAGGTTGCGAGAGGCCAGAGGATGGGGGTACCGACGCCACGTGTCCTCGACCCGCTTGTCGAGGGCAAGCGTGTTGGTGATGCGCGAAAACAGGCGAAGCTGGGCCTCCAGGGTTTCCCCGATGGCCTTGGCGGCCGAGCGCCGCCGCTCCCGGTCGGGGTCGGACAGGCGGTCGAACGCCTGAGGCGAGGTGAGGGTTTCGCCGTCCACGGCAAAGGAAAGGTGCGCGATGGTTTCGTCAAAAAGCCGCATCCAGGCGGACCGCCCGGCGACGTCCTTCTCGTTCAGCAGGCGCTCCATGTCGTCGGAGAGCTGATGGTCGCGAAACAAACGCAGATCCCGAATCCACGGCGCGTAGCGTCCCAGGGCTGGGTCCTGGAGGCGCTGGGCCAGGGTGTCCTCGTCGATCAGATTGAGATCCAGGGTAAAGAACAGCATCAAGCTGGAAATCCGCGTGCCGCGCTCGCTCATCGCCTGATGGAACTGGCCGATGGCGACATCGGTCATGTCGCCGGCGTGCAGCAGTTGGGCGTAGCTCAAGACGCGGTAGAGGCGTTCCGAAAGGGCTTCAAAGGCCTGCACGGCTTCGCCCAGCGCCGCGCCGTCCAAGGTCCCGACCTTTCCGAGGTAGCGCGTGCGGAAGGCCTCGGCGTCGTGCTCGATCGCGTCGAGGTCGGCACGCAGCCGCGGCGAGTCGGGTCCGTCGTAGAGATCCGAGAGATCCCAAGCGGGGAGGGCGGCAGGATCGGGCGCCGTCAAGGTCCCGTGCGTCATGAACAGCCTCTCTTCTGGCGTTTAAGGGTGCCCTGCAATATGGGGCGGCATTTGGAAACGGCAAAGAGTCGGTTTATCGTCCATGCTTAAAGAGGTTCGTAAGGGGGGAAAAAAACCGTGCCCAAGGAATGCACTGCGGTGGTCCGCCAGGAAAGCCATACCAGTCTCGTCGCCCTGTTTCTGGCCCAGGCGGCCCGATTCAAGGAGAAGCCGTTTTTGTGGTCGAAACGAGGCGGTGTTTACCGGCCATGGAGCTGGGCGTCGGTGCACGACCAGGTGGCGGCCCTGGCCAATGCCCTGATCGACCACGGCCTTAAGCCCGGCGATCGGGTGGTCTTGGCGTCGGAGAACCGGCCGGACTGGACCATTGCCGATCTGGCCATCCTGGCCGCCGGTGGGATTCCCACCCCGGCCTACGCGACCAATACCGAAGCGGATCACCTGCATATTCTCGACAACGTCGAGGCCGCCATGGCCATCGTCTCGACCCCGCTCGCCCGGCGCTTCTTGCCGGCGGCGGCGCGGGCTCGGCGCACGCCGCTGGTCGTGCTGATGGATCCGGCCGACGACGTGCCGCGCCCGGCCCACGTGCCCGTTGAGTCGTGGAATGCCCTGCTGGCCCAGGGTGAAGGGCGCGAGGTGCCCTCGACCGCCCACCGCATCCGGGCCAATGATCTCGCGGTGATCATCCACACCTCGGGCACCGGTGGCGCGCCCAAGGGGGTGATGTTGAGCCATCGGGCCATTTTGCATAACTGCATGGGGGCCCATGATCTTCTGGCGACCATCGGTTTGTCGCACGAAATTTTCCTGTCGTTCTTGCCGCTGTCCCACTCCTACGAGCACACCACGGGGCTGTTTTTCCCGATCTGCCTGGGGGCCGAGGTGTATTTTGCCGAAGGCGTGGAAACCCTGAGCGCCAACATGCTGGAGGCCCGGCCCACCATCATGACCGCCGTGCCGCGTCTCTATGAGATGATGCGCGCCCGGCTGCTGCGCCAGATCGAAAAAGAAGACGGTTTTAAATCAAAGTTGTTTTATCAGGCGGTCGAGCTGGGCTCCCGGCGCTTGCAAGATCCGGCCGGCCTGTCCTGGCGCGAGCGGATCACCGATGGCGCCTTGGATTATCTGGTTCGACGCAAGGTGTCCCAGCGCTTTGGCGGCCGGCTCAAGGCCATGGTCTCGGGCGGCGGCCCGCTGAGCCCCGAGGTTGGCCTGTTCTTCCGGGCGCTTGGCGTGCCGGTGCTTCAGGGCTATGGCCTGACCGAGGCGGCGCCGGTGGTGTCGTGCAACCTGCCGTGCCGCGTCAAGATCGGGTCGGTGGGGCCGGCGCTCAAGGATGTTGAGGTCCGCATTGGTCTCGATGGCGAGCTTCTGGTGCGCGGCCCCCTGGTCATGGACGGCTACTGGAACGATCCCGACGCCACCGCCCATGCCCTGGACGGCGAGGGCTGGCTCCATACCGGCGACGTGGGCGAGATCGATGCCGATGGCGACATCCGCATCACCGACCGCAAGAAGGATATCATCGTCAACTCGGGCGGCGACAACATCAGCCCGCAGCGCGTTGAGGGCATCTTGTCGCTGGAGCCGGAGATCGGCCAAGTGGTGGTGTTTGGCGATCGCATGCCCCATCTGGTCGCCCTGATCGTGCCCGATCGCGAGTTCTTGCTGCGCTGGTCGCGCGAGACCGGGCGCTCGGACGACCTGTCGCTGGCGGCCAACGATCCGGTGTTGCGCCTCGCCCTGGCTCGCGCCGTGGACCGGGCCAACGCCCGCCTCAGCCCCATCGAGCGGGTGCGGCGCTTTGCCTTGCTTCCCGAGCCGCCCAGCATCGACAACGCCCAGATGACGCCGACCATGAAGGCGCGCCGGCATATCATCCGCGAGACGTATGGCGATCTGATCGACAGCCTCTATAACGCGTCGGTGGCGGCCTGAGCGCCTCGCTGAGGGAAGCAGGGGAAGGCTGGGGAGGCGCGGCCTCCCCAGGCCCCTCGTTCTTTTGAGAGCCTATCTGTTTGGAGATGTTCCATGCCTTCCTGGCTTCCGTCGTGGTACCGCTTGGCTTGGCCGGTGATTTCCCGCCTTGATCCCGAAAAGGCGCACGGGCTGGCCTTGTCCGTGCTGAAAAGCGGCGTGCTCAATGGCGACACGCGGCGCGATCCCCCGATCCTGGCCAGCACGGTGTGGGGGCGCTCCTTCCCCAACCCGGTCGGGCTGGCTGCCGGTTTCGATAAGGATGGCGTGGCCGTGGGGCCGCTGTTTGGCCTGGGCTTTGGCTTCGTCGAGGTCGGGACGGTTACGCCCCGGCCCCAGCCCGGCAACCCGGCGCCTCGGCTGTTTCGCCTCGCCGAGGACAAGGCCCTCATCAACCGGATGGGCTTCAACAACCAGGGCATCGAGCGCCTGAGGGCCCGCTTGTCCCAGCCGCGCCGGCCTGGGATGGTCGGTGTCAACCTGGGCAAGAACAAGGACACCGAGGACGCGGCAGCCGATTATGAGCGGGGCATGGCCTGCCTCGCGCCCGTGGCCGGCTATGTCGTCATCAACGTGTCCTCGCCCAACACCCCGGGACTGCGGGCCCTCCAGGGGCGCGAGCCCTTGCAGGCTCTGGTGGGGCGGGCGCGGCGGGCCCTGGATCTGGCCTGCCCCGATCCGGCCAAGCGGCCGCCCTTGCTGCTCAAGATCGCGCCCGACCTGACCGACGACGATCTGGCCGACATCGCCGCCGTGGCCCGGGGCGATGGGACGGAGCCCGCCCCCCTCGACGGCCTGATCTGCACCAACACCACCTTGGCCCGGCCCGAGTTTCTCAAAAGCCCCCTCAAGGGTGAGGCGGGCGGCCTGTCCGGGGCCCCGCTCCAACGCTCGGCCCTGGACGTGCTGCGCCGGGTCTACTCCCTGACCGAGGGCCGCGTGCCCCTGATCGGTGTGGGCGGCATCACGACCGGCGCCGATGCCTATGCCCGCCTGCGGGCCGGAGCCAGCTTGGTTCAGGTCTACTCGGCCCTGATCTACGAGGGACCGGGCCTCGTGCGCCGGATCAAGGAGGACCTGATCGACTGCTTGAAAAAAGACGGCTTTACCTCGGTCGCCGAGGCCGTGGGGGCCGACCACCGATGACAGCCTTGCGCGTGCTGCCGGGCGTGGCCGCCTTGGCAGAGGAGTACGATGGGTTTTTGCTCGACCTCTGGGGGGTGGTCCACGATGGCGAACGGCCCTACGCCGGCGCCATTGAGACCCTGGAACACCTGCGCGCCTTGGGACGGCCCACGGTGCTGTTAAGCAACGCCCCTCGCCTGGGGGCGTCGGTGGTGCGGACCATGGAGGGCATGGGCATCGCCCGCGCCCTCTATACCAACGTGCTGACCTCGGGGGATGCGGTGCAGGCCGCCCTCCTGGAACGCCGCGACCCGGCCTTTGCCGCGCTGGGCGACGCTTGCGTCTTTATCGGCCCCGAGCGCGATCACGACATCCTGACCGGCACCGGGGTTACCCGCCGCGACGATCCGGCCGAGGCCAGCTTTGTGGTCTGCACCGGTCCGGTGGCCCTCGACGAAACCGAGGACGCCTACCGCGCCGTGCTGGAGGCCTGTGCGGCGCGCGGCCTGCCCATGGTCTGCGCCAACCCCGACCTTGCCGTGATGCGCGCCGGCCGGCGGGTCATGTGCGCCGGCGCCCTGGCCCGGGTCTACGAGGGCTTGGGCCAGTCGGTGATCTATCGTGGCAAGCCCGACCCCGCCGTGTTCTGGGCGGCGCGGGACCGCCTGGGCGGCGCGGCCCGGGTGGCCATGGTCGGCGATGGCCTGCACACCGATTTGCCCGGGGCTGCGGCTGCGGGGATTGATGCCGTGTTCGTGGCCGGGGGGCTCAACGCCGACGCCTTGGGGGTTCAGCATGGCGCTCTGGCCCCGGTCGAGAAGATTACGGCGTTGTTGGCCGGGGTTCGGCCGGGGCCGGTGGCGGTGATTCCGGCGTTTGTGTGGGGGTGAGGTTGCAAGAAAAAAGGCTGGGGAGGCGCGGCCTCCCCAGACCCCTCGGTCTATCGCGTCGCCGACGCTGGCACCTCCCTAGCGAAGAACAGCCCCTCCCCCACCCCTCCAKCTGCCTCCGACGCATCCACAACCGCCTGGGTCAGGCTGTCCAAGAGGGCGGGCAAGGCGTCGGGGGTGTCGGCGGCAGCTTCGATAGCGTGGGTCAGGGTGCAAACGCGGGCCGCGCCGAACTGGCCGGCGAGGCCGCGCAGGGCGTGGGCGCGGCGGCGGATATCCAGGGGATCGGCGGCGGCCACGGCCTGGGCCAAGGCGTCGCGATGGGTGGTCATCCCGGCCTGGGCTTGGTGGACGAGGGAAGCCAGGGCCGTGGCATCAAGGCGGTTGGCCAGGGCCTGAAGGCGGCTGGGGTCGAAGACCGGATCCTCGGGCGTCACGGGCGCGGCGGGTGGTGGCGGCGCGGCCTCGCGGGTGGTCAGGCGCTCGATCACGGTGTTCAGCGAGGCTCAGGCAGGCGGCGCAGAACGCGGGCGGCTTCCATGCCGTCCATTTCCGGCATTTGCAGGTCCATGAGCACGAGGTCGAAGGGCGGCTCGGCGGCGGTGGCGAGGGCGACACCTTCGTAGCCGTTGCCGGCGCCGACGACGTGGTGGCCGCCGCGTTCCAGCACGGTAATTATCAACTGCCGATTGATTTCATTATCCTCAACCAGCAAAATACGCCGCCCTGGCCCGACCGCGCCGGGAAGGTCGGGACCCCCGCGGGGCTCCAGGGTAATGACCCGGGCCGGGTCGCCTTCGCGCAGGGCGACATGGACGGTAAACCGGGAGCCGCGCCCGGGATCGCTTTCCACGGTGATGGAGCCGCCCATCATGTCGAGCAAGCGCTTGCAGATGGTAAGCCCGAGGCCGGTGCCGCCGAAGCGCCGGGTGGTGGAGATGTCGGCTTGGGTGAAGGGATTGAACAGGCGGGCGCGCTGGACGGCGTCCATGCCGACTCCGGTGTCGCTGACGGCGATGGTCAAGCCGATGCGGCCGTCGGCGCGGCGGTCGCACTCGACGACGACCGAGACCTCGCCGGCCTCGGTAAACTTGACGGCATTGCCGACCAGATTGAACAAGATCTGGCGCAGGCGGGCCGGATCGCCGCACAGGGCCTCGGGCAGGTCGGGGGACAGGTGAGCCGACAAGGTGAGCCCCCCCTCGACGGCGCGGGCCAGGAACACGCCGACCACATCCTCAATCACATCAGCCGGCCGGAACTCGACGCACTCCAGCACCATCTGCCCGGCCTCGATCTTGGAAAAGTCCAGCACATCGTCGAGTACGCCCAGCAAAGTGCGGGCCGAGCGTTTGAGGGTGCGCAGGAAGCGGCGCTGTTCCTCGGTGAGATCGGAAGCCAGCAACAGGTCGCCCATGCCGAGGATCCCGGTCATGGGGGTGCGGATTTCGTGGCTCATCATGGCCAGGAACTGGGACTTGGCGAGGTTGGCGGCCTCGGCCTGAGCCTTGGCGGCCTGGAGGGCCTCTTCGTAGCGGCGCATTTCGGTGATGTCGGAATGGGTGCCGACCATGCGCACCGGGCGGTCATCGGCATCGCGCAGGGCCATGCCGCGATCGAGGATCCAGACATAGTGCCCCTGGGCATGGCGCAGGCGCACCACCGTGCGATACTGGAGGGTCAGGCCCTCCAGATGGTCGCGCCGGGCCTTGCGCACCCGGGCGCGGTCGTCGGGATGGATGCGCGCCGCCCAGCGGGCTGGATCCTCGCCCAAGGTGTCCTCGTCCAGCCCCAGGATCTCGCGCGAGCGGGGGGAGAGGTAGAGGCGGTCCAGGCGCAGGTCCCAATCCCAAATGCCATCATTGGTGCCGCGCATGGCGAGGTCGAAGCGCTCCTGGACCCGGAGGATTTCCTGGCGCGAGGTTTCCAAGCTGGTGGCGAGATCGGCCATTTCGCGGGCTTGCAGGGCGAGCTTTTCGTTGGCATCGCGCAAGGCCTGCTCGCGCTGGCGGGACTGGGTGATGTCCATGCAAGCGCCGCGATAGCCCACCCAGTGACCATGGGTATCAAGCACCGGCACCCCGGAGAGGAGTTGCCAGGAATCCCCGCCTTCGGGCAAGGGAACGCGAAAGGCCACGTCGGCGAAGCGCACACTCTTGTCGGCCAAATCGCGCAGCAAGGGCTCGACGCGCAGCCGGTCTTCGGGATGAATCAGGCTGAACAAGGAGCGCCCCAGCACCTCCTCGACGGCCAAGCCCAACTGGTCGGGAGCGCGGCCGGTGATAAAGGTGAAGCGAAAGAAGGCATCGACCTCGTAAATCAGCTCGCCCACCGAATCGGTCACATCACGCAGGCGCAGTTCCGAACGACGCAAGGCCTCCTCGGCGGCGCGACGGCGGGTGACGTCGCGCACCATGATCAACACGCCCGGCCGCCCGCCGAAGTCGAAGGGCATGCCGCGCAACTCGGCCTGAAAAGGCGCCTGGGTGGCATGGTTGCGATGGACGGATTCGGTGGCCAGTTCGCCGATATCGATGATCGCCTCCAGGAATGAGGCCAGATCGCCGCGCCCTTTCTGGTCGAGCCAGTTGACCAGGGGCTGTCCCAACATGTCGGAGGGATCGACGCCATACAAGGCGAAGGCGGCCTTGTTGGCATCGATGATCCGGCCCTGGGGATCGAGCACGAACAAGCCATCGCCGACGCTTTCGAAAATGGCACGGTAGCGGCGTTCGCTGCGCCGCAGGGCCTGCTCGGCCCGCTTGCGGCCGGTCACATCGCGAAAGAACCAGGCGTAGCCCCAGATGTCGCCCGCCTCGTCGGTCAGGCGACGCACGACCCGTTCAAGCACGCGGGTGTCGCGCAGCCTGATCTCGCTGCCGTCGTCCAGGGGCGTGCTGGCCGAGAGAAAAACGACGGCCTCGGCGCGAAACGCCTCGGGATCGACCAGCAAGGGGGTCATGGCGGCGCACACACTCTCGAGGGTGGCCCCGGCCCGCGCCCCTTCGGACAGGCGCCACATCTCCATAAACCGCCGGTTCCACGACAGCACGCGCCCCTCGTCATCGGTGACCATGACGCCATCGGGGGAGTTGTCCTGCTGCACGGTGAGCAGGGCATTTTGCAAGGTCAGGCGGTTTTCGGCCTCGCGCCGGTGACGGAGCTGACGCAGCATCTGCACGGTCAGCCACGTGCCTCCCCCCAAGAGCAGCACCAAAATGCCCCCGGTCACGACGGTGGTGTGCAGCCACCCGGCCAGGGCCTCGCGGGTATCGACCGTGACGATCACAATCAGGGGATAGGCGGGCACCCGACGCTCGGTCACGATGCGCGAGACGCCGTCGAGGGGAGAGGCACGCAGCTGGGTCATCTTGGTCACGACCACCCCAAACCGCCGGGTGACTTCGGACGAAAACTCGCCGATCACCGAGGGAAACGGGGGCTGGCGGACCATGACCATCCCGTCGGCGTGCAGCAACACGGCGGTGGCCAACGGCGTTTCGAGAACGGTTTGCACCAAGGCGGACACGCGGGCCTGATCAACCAGCACCACCATGGCGCCGCGCACCACGCCTCGGGCATCAAGGATGGCCTGCCCCACGGCAAACATCCATTGCTGGCCGTAGGGTTCCCAAACGAAAAGCGGGGTCACGGTGGCCCGGGGCAAATCGCGCGCGCCCAGCAGACGCTCGATCTCCGGCAGGGGCGGCAGGGCCTCGACCGGGGCAAGGCCGGTCCAGGCGACCACTCGGCCCCGGGTATCCACCATCACAACATCGGAGATCAGCGGGTGATTTTCGCGCAAATGGCGCATGGCGTGGCGCAGGCTGACATCGGTCACCGGATCGACAACGGGCGCCATGATGTCGATCAAGTCGGCCACCCCCCCGCCCAACTCATCCATGACCTTGCTGGTCAAGGTGGCGTAGGTCAGGGAGAAGCCCTCGGTCAACGCGCGGGCCCGCGAGAGGGCATCATCGCGCATGTCGAAGACCCAAGCGCCGGTCAGCCCCAGGATGACCAGGGCCAGGGCCAGGGCGGACAAGACCACGACCCTGGCCGCCGGATCGGTTTTTCTGTCCTTGTCCGGCCGGTCGTCCCTCACCCTGGCGCCCTCCAGACGGTCGCGCTCACCCCCGTCCACCCTTTATCGAGGGGTGTGGTGGGGAGGGCGCGCCTCCCCACCACACCTCTTTTCCTGTTCTAGGGCAGAGTCCGTGTCCCCGGATCGTCAGACGGCGCTTCCGGCTTGGCGTCATCGCTGTCGGCGTCCTCTAGATCCTCCAACACCTCGTCTGCGGCCTCCTCATCCTCGCTGGGCGGCAGGTCATGGGCAGGCAGATCGAAGAAGGCGAACTGAGGCTTGCCCTCCTCGATGCCCACCTTGACCCGGCCGCCCTTGACCAGACGGCCGAACAGAAGCTCCTCGGCCAGAGGCTTCTTCAGGGTTTCTTGGATCAGACGGGCCAGGGGACGGGCGCCCATGCGACGATCGTAGCCCTTTTCGGCCAACCACTGGCGAGCCTTGTCGGTGAGCTCGATGGTCACGTTGCGATCGGCCAGCAAGGCCTCCAACTCCATGACGAACTTGTCCACCACCCGGCCGACCACCTCGGTCGAGAGGCTGGAGAAGGGGATGACGGCATCCAGGCGGTTGCGGAACTCGGGCGAGAACGAACGCTCGATTTCCTCCAGATCGTCACCCTCGCGCACGTCGCGGGCAAAGCCCATGACATTGCGGGCCAAGGCCTGGGCGCCGGCGTTGGTGGTCATGATCAAGATGACGTTACGGAAGTCGATGGTCTTGCCGTTGTGGTCGGTCAGCTTGCCGTGATCCATGACCTGCAACAAAATGTTGAACAGGTCCGGGTGGGCCTTCTCGATCTCGTCGAGCAGCAACACGCAATGGGGCTGCTGGTCCACGGCATCGGTGAGCAGGCCGCCTTGATCGAAGCCCACATAGCCCGGGGGCGCGCCAATGAGACGGGAGATGGAGTGACGCTCCATGTACTCGCTCATGTCGAAGCGGATCAGATCGATGCCCAAGATCTTGGCCAACTGGCGCGCAACCTCGGTCTTGCCAACGCCGGTGGGACCGCTGAACAGGTAGTTGCCAATCGGCTTGTCGGGCTCACGCAAGCCGGCGCGGGCCAACTTGATGGCGGTGGCCAGGGCCTCAATGGCCTTGTCCTGGCCGAAGACCAGGGTTTTCAGGTCGCGCTCCAGCGACTTCAGGACCATCTGATCGTCGCGCGACACCGACTTGGCGGGGATGCGGGCGATCTTGGCCACAACCTCCTCAATGTCACGCACCGTCACGGTCTTGCGCCGACGGTTTTCGGGCAGGAGCATGCGGGCCGCGCCCACTTCGTCGATCACATCAATGGCCTTATCGGGCAACTTGCGGTCGTGGATATGCTTGGCCGCCAGTTCAACCGCCGCCCGCACCGCGCCGGCGGTGTAGCGAACCTTGTGGTGATCTTCGTAGTAGGACTTGATGCCGCGCAGGATGCGCACCGCATCCTCGACGCTGGGCTCGTAGACGTCGATCTTCTGGAAGCGGCGGACCAGGGCGCGGTCCTTCTCGAAGTGCGAGCGGAACTCCTTGTAGGTGGTGGAGCCCACGCAACGCAAGGTGCCCTGGGCCAGAACCGGCTTGAGCAGGTTGGAGGCGTCCATGGATCCGCCCGAGGTGGCACCGGCCCCGATCACCGTGTGGATCTCGTCGATGAACAAGACGGCACCGGGGGTGGCTTCCAACTCGCCGATGACGGCCTTCAAGCGCTCCTCGAAGTCGCCGCGATAGCGGGTCCCGGCCAGCAAGGAGCCCATGTCGAGGGAGAAGATCACGGCATCGAACAAGACCTCGGGCACTTCCTTGTGCACGATGCGCCGGGCCAAGCCCTCGACGATGGCCGTCTTGCCCACGCCGGGATCACCGACCAACAGGGGGTTGTTCTTGTTGCGCCGGCACAGGATCTGGATGGTGCGCTCGACCTCGGCGTCGCGCCCGATCAACGGGTCGATGCGGCCTTCGCGGGCCTTGTCATTGAGGTTGACGCAGTAGCTGGAGAGGGCTTCGGCGCCCTTTTTGGCGGCGGCCTCGACTTTGATTTCGTCGTCGGCGCCGCGCGGAATCCGGGGTTGCCCCTGGCCCGGCGCCTTGGCGATGCCATGGCTGATGAAGTTGACCGCGTCGAGACGGGTCATATCTTGCATCTGAAGATAATAAACCGCGTGACTTTCGCGTTCGCTGAACAGCGCCACCAGGATGTTCGCCCCCGTCACCTGATCGCGCCCCGAGGATTGAACATGGATGGCGGCGCGCTGGACGACACGCTGGAAGCCTGCCGTTGGCTTGGGGTCGCCCTCAATGGAGGGACTAATCAGGCCGGTCAGTTCGTTGTTGAGGAAGTCCTCCAACTGACCGCGCAGGCGCTCGGTATCGACCGAGCACGCCTTGAGGACGGTGGTAGCCTCCTGATCATCGACCAGAGCCAGCAACAGATGCTCCAGTGTGGCGTATTCGTGCCGACGCTGCGAAGCAAGGGCGAGGGCCCGGTGGAGTGTCTGTTCAAGATTGCGAGACAGCATGCCCGCTCCTTTCCTTTCGGCCCGTCATCCAGTGCGTGGGGCTTACGCCGCCCCACCGCATGGCCTGGAAGCTCTCGGTCGGTCGCCTGGGTCTTGATGACTTGATCTTTGGCCGCGCTCACTCCTTTTCAAGCGTGCACTGCAAAGGATGTTGGGAGCGCCGTGCCAAGTCCATAACCTGACCGACCTTGGTCTCCGCAACTTCATAGGTGTAAACCCCACACAAACCAACGCCCTTGTGGTGGACGTTAAGCATGATGGTGGTGGCTTCCTCGTTGCTTTTCCCAAAAAAGCGCTCAAGGACATGCACGACGAACTCCATGGGAGTATAGTCGTCGTTGAGCATGAGGACCTTGTACATGGACGGCTTTCGGGTCTTGGGCTTGACCTTGACCACGACGCCCGTTCCCGGCTGACGTCCGTTGTCGTTGTCGTCGTCCCCCTCCGGTCCAAGATGGGGAGCCGTGCTGTTTGTCGTCTGGATCATTGTTGGCTCGGCTTCCTGCTGTGCCAGGGTTGGCTTTGCCATCATATTGGTAAATTCCGCTCGCAATAAAGGGCCAATCACGCGCCCGGGCTCCAGAGGGCCCTCGCTTCAGAGAAGACTGGGGAGGCTTGCCTCCCCAGACCTCTCGGTCCCTCTGGACAGAGGCCCAGGTCCTGGCGGGCGTTCAAACGCGCCCGGCGTGGAAAGGGCTCCAGACTTCCTTCACGGTGGCGCCGACAAGGTCCCAGACGGCGGCCCCTGTTTCAAAGGTGCGATCGACCATCGAGGTCAGCGACGCCAGATGAACGTCAAGCGCGGCCTCGGGCGTCGTGCAGGCCAGCAGATCCTTATTGTAGGTCAGGGCCACGTCGGCCAGATCACCGAAATAGGCCACGGTGCGGGCCGACACCCCGTGTCCGCCTTGCACCAGCACGATGGCCGAGGCCGAAAATGCCTCAATGACCTCATGCGCCTCGGGGAACGCCGGCTCCTCTTCCACCACCTCGGCCGTGAAGACCGTCACAACCGGCTCCGGGGCAGGCTCCGGGGCGACCCATACCGCCTCGGGGACGGCTTCCAGCGCACCACCAGACGGGGGCAGGTCTTCCACGACGGGCGGCTCCTCAAGGTCAGGCGCCTCCACCTCGACGGACACGGCGACGGATCCCTCCACGGGCACGGCGACGGCGTGATCCTCCAAGACCTCCACAGGCTCTTCCTGCGGCGCAGGAGTAGCGGGAGCGGCGCTCACCGCGGCTTCGGGAGCCTGAGCGGCGTGCGGCCGGGAACGAGACGCGGCCTTGGGGGCCGCCTTGCGGGGGGTGGACATGGGCGAAGCTCCTCAAGGGATCCACAGGGACGCCCCGGTGGCGCCCCGGTCTGACCAAGGACCGGACAGGGGCCCCGGCTCAGGCGCCCCTTCCGCTCATATTGCATTGCAGCAAAGGAACTATGCGGCGCCCCCAAGCGGGTGTCAACCGGGATTGCCCAGGGCTGGCAGATCGCGGATCCCGGTGGGGCCCACCCGCAAACGGAACTGGAACTGGCGGCGGCGTTCTTCCTCAAAACTCCGACGCTCGGCCCGACTATACACCGGCCACGGCCCGGCCGGGGGATAGGCCTCCAGCAAGACCGTGGGGAAGGTCAGCGCGGCATAGCGTGCCTCGCCCCGCGCCCAGGCATTGAACACCACCCGCCCGGCCAGACACCCCGAGACCCCCCAATAATGGTCGGCGGAATCGAGCTCAAGACCAGCCGGCGGCGGTTGGTCCAGGCCATCGCGAGCCAACGCCTTGGTCAGCGCCTCCCACGCCTCGGGCGCCAGGGCAACCGTGGTCGCCGCCCCGCGCCAGGGATCGAGCAACGATCCCAGGCCCTCGACGGGCACGGCGGACAGATCGGCCTCCCCAGGAATGATCCGGATGGCCAACCAGCGCCCCTCAGCTCCATTGCGAGCTTCGTAGATGCGAACATGTTCGCTATAAACACCATTGAACACAAGGCGCAGGGTCTCGGGGGCGCCGGGGCGGCAGGCGGCACGCAGATCGTCTCCATTCAGATACGAGAACCACGTCGCCTTACGCACCAGAGGATTGCCAATGTCGCCCCCGGCGGCGCAGCCCCCGAGTCCCAGCGCCACCGCGACCAGAGCAAGCGCCCAGGACCGACCAGATCGCCGCATCAGTGCTTTTCCTTTCCTCTTTGCCCAGTACGAGCAGAGCCTGGAATGTTCATCAAATTATGGAACAAAACGTTGAACAGGGTTGACTAAAATGATTTTTTCCGCACTGCCCACCTGGATTTTCCGTGGACAAGCCCCCAGGGCACGCCCTACCCTCGCCTCTGGCCATGTGCCGCTTTCCCCCCGCAGCCTTATGGGGTCGCGATGTCTTACCTCTCCCGTCCCCTTTCGTCGATCCCTTCCCTGTCGCTTGGGCGTTTGAAACACGCCCGCCGACTGGTTCTGGCGGCGGCCCTGACCTTGCTCACCCTCCTGGCTATTCCCGAAGCCCGGGCCGGTTATTCGGCCCTGGTGGTGGACGCCGCCTCGGGACGGGTCCTCTACGCCCGCAACCCGGACACCCGGAACTACCCGGCCTCCCTGACCAAGATGATGACCTTGTATCTTTTGTTCGAGGCCATTGATCAGGGCAAGATGTCCTTGTCGTCCAGGTTCCCTGTCTCGCCGCGCGCCGCTGCCCAGCCGCCGTCCAAGCTCGGCATGGGCGTAGGCACCACCTTGACCGCCGACCAGTGCATCCGCGCCCTGGTCACGCGCTCGGCCAATGATGTGGCCGTGGTGGTCGCCGAAGCCCTGGCCGGCTCCGAGTCGGCCTTTGCCGCGCGCATGACCGCCAAGGCCCGAGCCCTGGGCATGACGAACACCACGTTTCGCAATGCTTCCGGCCTGCCCAACCCGGGCCAGACCTCCTCGGCCCGCGACATGGTCATGCTCGGCCTCGCCCTGCTGCGTCACCACCCCAAGTATTATCACTATTTTGGGATCACCTCGTTTCGGTTCGGCGAGCGCACCATCACCACCCATAACCACGTCTTGCAGCGCTATCCCGGGGCCGATGGCCTCAAGACCGGCTATATCGCGGCCTCTGGTTTTAACGTGGTCTCCTCGGCCGTGCGCAACGGCAATCGCCTGATGGCCGCCGTCTTCGGCGGCCGCACCGCCTTGGAACGTGACACCCACATGATCTCCCTGCTCGACCAGGGTTTCGCCGAGTTGAACCGCCCGGGCCGGGCCGAGGCCCCGGTGGTCGCCATGGTCTCCCCCAAGCGGGCCGGCGCTGTCCCGATGGGCTCCGCCGACGACGCCCCCGCCCCCGGCACCAAGCCACAAAAGGCCGACAAAAAAGCCCCCAAGGCACTCAAACCCGCCGCCAAGCCGCAAAAGACTGACAAGCGCCCGTCGGCGGCCGAAATCGCCGCAGCTCCGCCGCCGCCCTTCACCGCCCCGCCCCCCTCGGCCAAGGGCCAACAGGTGGCCATGGTCACTCCGCCGGCGCCCCCCCGTTCCCAAACCGGCCCCACCCCCGGCAGCGGAACTTGGGGAATCCAGGTCGGGGCCTACGGCTCCTCCGATGCCGCGAGCGCCTCGGCCAACGACGCCCGGGCTTTCCTCAAGGGCAGCCTCAAACGAACCCTGACCCCCGCCGTGCTTCCCCACACCGCCGCCTCCGGCCCCGTCTATCGCGCCCGCGTGATGGGCTTGAGCACGCAAAACGAGGCCAAAGCCGCCTGCAAGGCCATGTCTCGCGCCAACCGCTCCTGCCTTGTGGTCTTGCCCTCCGGGGCGAGCATGGTTCCTCGTTAAAGTCCTGCCCCCCCCGAACGAGGGGTCTGGGGAGGTGCGCCTCCCCAGACTTTTTCTGTCCTCTGTGAGCCGGGCTCACCCCCTCCATCCAAAGCCCCGGCGATCCACGCCCACGGCCAAGGCCGCACTCAGAAGGATCCACGCCTGCCAAGCCTCGTAACTGGCCAAGGTCAGGGACAGACCGGCGACCACGCCACCAACCCGCACGGCCGTGCTCCAGGAGCGCTCGCGGGATCCGGTCTTGGCCCGGGCGCCGAGGACCAGCAGCCCCGCGCACACCAAGGCCACGCCCACGCCCCCGGTTTCAAGCCAAAGCTGCAAGGGCATGTTGTGGGGATGGATGGGGAGACGCTCAAGGGTCACCTCCTGCCAGCCCACGCCGGGCAGCACCACGGCCACCGTCTCCTTCGCCCCGCGAAAGGCGCGCGCCGCCCCCAGCCCCCAGCCAAAAACCGGATGCTCGGCAATGCGGGCCGCAACAAACTGCCAGATGACCATCCGGTGTTGCAGGGAAAACCCCATCATCGGCGCCAGGGCGCGGAAGGTGGCATCGCTCAGAACAGCCTGGATCGCCCAGGGCATCGCGACAACCACCGGGACGAAGCCCCACAAAACCGCGCGCAGCACCAAGGCCGGTCGGGCCAGGGCCCAAGCGAGGCCAGCCCCCCCGGCCCCAAGGATCAGGGCCAGTTTGGAGGCCTCGGAATCGCCCAGCATGACCGCCGCCGTCACCCCCCCGGCGACGGCCAGGGTCAGACGCGGCTGGCCCTGCTGCAACAAGCCGGCCAGCAGGGGCGCCAGCAGCAAAACCCACACCGACAAGGCGGCGTTGAACGGAACCAAGGACTCCCAGCCCAGCGCCCACGCTGCAAACACCACGCCTGCCCCCGCATTTTTTGTTTTTTTATCCCACCACCTCCCGCCCCGCCCCCCCACCGCCCTGTCGGGTGTCGCACAATTGTCGGGATGGCGACAATGCGGACCCGGTTTTTTACCGGTCGCGCCCCAGCCCGGCGAGCCAAACCCGGGCCTCGGCCTCGGTCGCCACCACCGGCACGGCGGGACGCGGCGGCCGACGCTGCAAGATCACCCGCACCCCCAGCGCCCGTGCCGCCGCCAGCTTGGCATCGGTGGCGCTGCCGCCGCTGTTCTTGCACACGAGGGTGTCAATCGCCCGCTCGCGCAACAGGGCGGTTTCGCCCTCCAGGGTGAAGGGCCCCCGGGCCAACAGCACCTCGCAGCGGGCAAAGGGCGGCAGCGGGTCGGGGGGAGTCCACCGAGCGGATCAGGAACCAGGGCCGCTCCAGGCGGGCAAACGCCAAAAAGCTCCTGGCGCCCCAGGGCGAGCAGCACCCGCTGGGCGCCGCCCTCGTCGAGCCGGCGCACCGCCTCGTCCCAGTCGTCCACCTGATCCCAGCGGTCGCCGGGGCCGGGCGTCCAGGCCGGTCGGTCGAGGCGCAGCAGGGGAACCCCGGCCGCTTGACAGGCAGCGGCGGCGTTCCAGCCCATGCGCCGGGCAAAGGGGTGGGTGGCATCAATAACCGCGCCAATGCCCTCGGCCCGCAGATAGGCCTCCAGGCCGGCCGGTCCGCCGAAGCCACCGACACGCCATTCCCCGGCCGGTTGCCGGGGCGAGGTGGTGCGGCCGGCCAGCGAGGAAATGACCCGCCCGCCCTCGGCGACCAGGGCGTCGGCCAGGGCGTAGGCCTCGGTGGTCCCCCCCAGGATCAGAACAGGCGGCCGTCGGGTCGAAGGGCCGGGGGATCTATCGTTCATGACGTCGTTCCAAAACCGAGCGGAGCAAGGCCGCGAGACGGAAGGGGGCGTGGCGGAACTTGCCCAGTGCCAGGGTCAGGAACAGGCCGACCACGCTGCCCAGGTGAAAGGCCAGCAACAAGCCCATCGCCCCGGTTTCGCGGGCCAGCAGCAAGGCCAGCCCGCTTCCTGCCACAGCGATCAGCAATCCCAGGAAGGCCGTGTCGTCGCGCAGGGTCTCGAGCGCTGTGGGCCGGGGATCCGCCCCTTTTTTGCGCCACAGCAGCCCTAGCGCCCCGACCAGGATCAAAACCCCGCCGGCCGTGCCCGACACAACCGGCAGACTGAACCAGTGATAGGGCGCCACCCAGCCGAACAGGTGGTGGAAGGCGCTGGCCGAGGCGGTGGAGAGCAGGCACAGCCCGACGCCGGCGACCAGGATCTGGTGCAAGCGCCGACGGCTGCCTGAGGCGGTGGCGTCGTGATCGGGGCAGCCCGGGCCGCCGCCCTTGAGGCTGGGCAAGGTGAAGGCCTCGACCACGGCCACCGGCAGCGCCTTGAGCCGGGGGCCCCGGACCCGCCCCCCAATGGCCCGCCAGAACCGCAGCGCCGAGGCCAGCAGCGGCAAGGTCCCGAACGCAAGAGCGGTCACGCCAAGGGCGGTCATCTTGTCGAGGGGGATAATGCGGTAAAAGGCCCCGGGGCCCTGGTGGGTCTCATACAAAATTTCGGGCGGCACGCTGATCCAGGTCATCAGCGGCACCCCCACCACGCACAGCAAGGCGATCAGCACGGCCATGACGCCGCCTTGACCGTCGCGCGTGCCGCAGGCTCCGGGCGGAAAGGCATAAACCCGGTAGGCCCGCTGGCGCACCCGGGCCATCAGGGCCGGGATGTTGATGGCAAAGACATGCGGGGGCGCATACTGGCAGGCATACCAGCACGAGCGGCAGTTATGGCAGAGCACCGCCAGATAATAGAGGTCCACGTCGTGCAAGGACGGGCAGCGCCGGGCCGAGCGAAAGGTCTCGCAATAGCCGGTGCAATACGCGCACACGTTACACAAGGTCAGGGCGCGCCGGGCCTCGGTCAGCAGGGGGTCCTCGGGCCGGGGCGGCGGCGGCGCGGCGGCGCGGCGGTCGTGGCGGCGCGATACGGAAGACGCGCTACGGTGGGGATCAGAAGAGGGGGACATGACTTGCGGCCTCCCGTCCGGCAATGCGACCAAACACGGCCGCGATGGTCAGGGCCACCCCCGAGACATAGCCACTGCCCAGCAGGGCCGGCCCCATGCTCATGCCAGCGGCATAAAGGGTTTGGCAGGAAAAACCATCGGCGCGCAGCACCCGGGCCCGCTCGTCCACCACGAGGCCGTGGCCGGTGAAGGTGATGCCGGGGCCAAAGGGAATGGCGTAAAAACGGCGGTTGGGTCAACGGCAGGGCCGGGGCGGTGCGCGGCGGGGTGAGCCGGCGCCAGGATACCCCCGTCCCCTCGCTCAAGGCTTGATTATACTGCCGCACCGTTTCCACCAAGGTACCGGCCTCTATGCCAAAGCGCCCGGCCAGGGCCGGCAGGGTCGGCGCCTCTACCGGGGGAAACACCGGGGGCAGCAGCGCCGCCTTGCCGCGGGCATCAAGAATGACATAGGCCCGCTGCCCCGGCAGGGCGGCGACCCGATGGCCCCAGGTGCCATAGCGGGTCGAGGCCAGATCTTCGCCCTCGTCGAAAAACCGCCGCCCGCCCGGGGTCACGGCAATGCCTAGGTGCAGGCCATCCAAGCGGGTGACAATGCCGCCATCGGCCTCGGGCGAGCGGGCGTCCACCGCCACCAAATGGCCGCTCCCCGGCTCGCCGGCCTGGGCCGCGCCCTGCTCGAACAACGAGCGCAGCAAGGTGCCGCGGGCAAAGGGGGTGCCGCGCACGATCAGGCGCTCGGCGGTGGCGCCCCAGCTTTCACGCATCCAGGCGCGGTTGGCCTGATAGCCGCCGGTGCATAGGATGGTGGCAAGGGGCGACAACTCCATGACCCGACCCAAAACGCGCACGCGCGCCGCGCCGCTCAGGTCCACGGCCACCCCCTCGGCCTCGTACAAAAAGCGCACGCCCAGGCGCTCGGCGGTGGTGTAAAGCGCCAGCATCATGGCGGTCCCGCCGCCCAGTAAGAAGACGGTCTTGCGCGACCACGGCAAGGTGCCATCCTCGGGGTTTTTGGAACACCACGCCTTGTTGTGCCAGCCACTCCGGCAGGTCGGCGGCGTGGTGGGCCAGGATGTCGATGAGAATGGGGTCGCCCGCCCCGCCCGAGACCCGCTCCAAGTCGGTGCGCAGGGCGGCTTCGTCGTAGCGGCCGGGGCTGAGGGGGGTTGGCACGCTGTGGGGCACCCGGATGTTGCGGGCGTGGCGGGCATTGCCGCCGCGCATCCAGCGCGGGGCCGGATCGACGACCAGAACCGAAGCCCCGGCCCGCCGGGCGGCGATGGCGGCGCACACCCCGGCCATGCCGCCGCCCAACACCAAGATATCGTGTCGGTCATCCGGCAGGGGCAGGGGGCCGGGCAGCAGGATCGAGGGAAAGCTCAAGCGGGGCATGGGGGCCTTTCCAACCGTCGCGGGGACCGGGGCGGCATTGAACGGGAAAGCCGGGGCTGGGAACAAGTTTTTTCGGGCGCGTTCCCAGGGCAATCGGGGGAACGAGTCGTCTAAGGCCGAAGACGCTCAAAAAAAGGCCGGGACGGCTTGGCTTCTCATGAAACCAAGGGGACTGGGGAGGCCGAGCCGGCCCAGCCTTTTTTTGAGCCGATGGTCACGCTCTCCTTCACCCGACAGCCCGGGGGGCAGTGCCGCACGGGGTGTGGCGCAAGGGCAGGGTGAAGGTAAAGGTCGAGCCCCGTCCGGGCCCGTCGGAGGCGGCCTCCAAGGTGCCGCTGTGGCCTTCCAGGATGCGGCGGCATACGGCAAGGCCGATGCCAAAGCCCTCGGGGCCGTCCCCCAGCCCCCCGGTTCCAGGGTTAAGGCGGCCGAACACCCGAAACAACGTGTCCTTTTCCTCGGGTGCGAAACCAAGGCCGTTGTCTTGGAGGCTCACGCTCCACCTCCCCTCGCCAACGGTGCTGGTCAGGGTAAGGACGGGGGCCGTGTTGGGGCAACGGTATTTCAAGGCGTTGCCGATCAGGTTTTGGAACACCCGCACCAGTTCGTCGCGGCGCACACAGGTCCTCGGCCAGGGGCCGATGGTGGTGACGCTGGCCCGGGTTTCCTCGATCACGGGGCGCAGGAAATGCTGGGCCTCGTCCACCAAGGCCCGGGTATCCACCACGAGGCAGGCGGCCCCGCCGCGCCCCACGCGGGAATAATCGAGCAAGGACAGGAGCATCTGGTCCATGCGCACGGCACCGTCCAGGATATAGCCGAGAAACTCCTCCTCCTCGCCGTTCATCCGCCCGGTCAACCGGCGCTCCAGAAGGCCGGCGTAGCTGGCGATCATGCGCAGGGGCTGGCGCAGGTCATGGGAGATGGCGAGGGCGAATTGCTCCAGGTCGGCGTTGGAACGCAGGAGCTCGACCCGGCTGCGCTGAGCGGCTTCTTCGGCCTGCTTGCGCTCGGTGATATCAAGATGGGTGCCGGCCATGCGCAAGGGGCGGCCCTCGGCGGTTTGTTCGATCACCTTGCCCCGGTCCAGCACCCACACCCAGCCCCCGGCGCGATGGCGCAGGCGGTATTCGCATTCGTAGCGGGGGGTTTGCCCTTTGAGGTGCTGGTTGAGAACGTCAAGGACGCGGGGCCGGTCTTCGGGGTGCACCCGCTCCTCCCAGGTGGCGAGGGTGATGGGCTTGAGATCCAGCAAGGTCTCGCCCACCATGGCCGCCCACAGGGAGTTGAAGGCACAGGCGCCGCTGTCGATCTCCCATTCCCACGTCGCGACCTGGGTGCCCTCGATGATGTTTTCCAGGCGGCGGCGCTCGGCTTCCAGCGCCTCGACCAAGGAGCGTTGGCGGGAGATGTCGTGGATGGCCACGAGAAGGAAGGTCCGCCCCCTTTCGTGCAGGACCTCTTTGGTCATTTCGCCCATCAAGACGCCGCCGCCGGGGCTGGACAAGACGACTTCCTTGTGCCGGATGTCCTCACCCCCCAGGAGATCGCGCACGAAGCTGTCGCGCGCCTCGGGGGAGGCGAACAGACCGATCTCGACCGACGTGCGACCGATCACCGCGTCGCGCGTCTGTCCCAGGGCTTTCAGGGCGGCGGTATTGATATCAAGGATGCGTCCCGTTCCAGGATCGGTGAGCAGCATCAAGGTGTCGCTGGTGCGAAAGATCGTCTCGAACGGCTCGGGGCTGCCGGCGCCCGCTCCAGGGGCCCCGTCCAGGGCAGGGGACGCCCGTTTTCTTTGTCCCCGGTTCATCGGGCCACTCCTCTTCCCAGGGAGCCTGTCTGCGCACCACGGGGGAGGCGAGCGTGCCCAGACGCAGGTGTTTTGGGAGAAAGGCGCTTGCCGGGTTGGTCGCAAGAGTGGCGGGGGAAGCGCGGCTGCCCCCGAGCCCTCAGGCCAAGAAAAGACAAAAAAGCGCAGGGAAACGCCTTTCCTCTGAGCAGGATATACCTGTTCGGTCAATAAGTCGCCAGATCCTCAATCAGACCGGCGAGGGTATGGGTCAGCAAGGCAAGGTCGGCGGGGCGCGACAGGCGGTGGGTCCCGTCTTTGACTAGGGTCACGCGCACGTCCTCCGAGGTGAGTCTCTCCTGCACCCGCAACGCGGTTTGCCAGGGCACGGAGGCGTCGCGCATCCCTTGCAGCAAGTGCACGGATCCCTTGAAATCAATCGGTGAGCGCAGCACAAGGTTTCGGCGTCCATCCTCGAACAGGAGGCGGGTCAGGGGGAGGGGTGGCGTGTCGGGATCCTCTCGTTCCAGACTGACGCCCTCGCACTCGATCCGCTGGCGCGATTCGGCCGTGAGGGCGGGCCAGATCAGATCCTCGGTAAAATCGGGCGCGGCGTTGATCCCCAGAAGCCCCGCCACCCGTCCGGGGCGGGCAAGCGCGGTCAGCAGCATCAACCAGCCCCCCATTGAGGAGCCCACGAGAACCTGCGGCCCCTCGGTCAGAATGTCGAGGACGCGGGCGGTGTCAGAGGCCCACAGGCCGATGGTGCCCTCCTCAAAGCGTCCCGAGGACTGACCATGGCCTCGCTGGTCAAAACGCAGGCACGCCCGCCCCGTGGCTTGGCACCACGCCTCGACCGCCAGGGCCTTGTCGCCGCCCATGTCGGAGTGAAACCCATGCAAGAAAACCACGCCCGGCCCCCGGCCCGGGGTCAGGTGATAGGCAAGGGTTGCGCCGTCCGGCAAGGTTAGTATGCTGGGCGGGATTTGTGCCTGATCAGTGGGCATAGACGTCCTCTTTTCCGGTCGGCAGTTGACAGTGAACAGCGAAGGTATCACTCCCGCTTCCGTGCTCCAACCAGCACCGGGCACATCCCCCGTTGTGTTGCAAGTTCTGCCGGCGCTCGTCACCGGCGGGGTGGAACGCGGCACCATCGACATGGCCCTCGCCCTGGTGGACGCGGGCTGGCGGGCCGTGGTGGTCTCGCAGGGCGGGCCCATGACCCGCGACCTGGACCGCGCCGGCGTGCCCCACGTGACCTTGCCCGTGGCCACCAAGAACCCGGCCCGCCTTGCCCTTAATGCCCGGCGTCTCGCCCGGGTGATCAAGGAGCACGAGGTCAGCTTGGTGCATGCCCGCAGCCGCGCCCCGGCTTGGAGCGCCCTGCGCGCAGCCCGCGCGGCGGGACTGCCCTTTATCACCACGTTTCATGGCACCTATACCCTGGGGCCGTTCGACATCAAAAAAGAGTATAACCGCATCATGACCCAGGGCGATCGGGTGATCGCCATTTCCCACTTCATTGCCGATCACGTTCGGGCCGTTTATGGCGTCGAGGACGCGCGGCTGCGGGTGATCCCGCGGGGGATCGACACCCAGGTGTTCGATCCCGAGCGGGTCAGTGCCGAGCGCATGATCCGTCTGGCCCAGCGCTGGCGTTTGCCCGATGGTCTCCCGGTGGTCATGCTGCCCGGTCGTCTGACCCGCTGGAAGGGTCAATCCGTGCTCATTGAGGCCCTGGCCCGCCTGGGCAATCCAAACGTGCGCTGCTTGCTGGTCGGCTCGGACCAAGGGCGCGACGGCTACCGCGCCGCCCTCGAAAATCAGGCCCAGGCCCTGGGGGTTGCCGATCAGGTCCACTTGGTGGACGAGTGCGACGACATGGCCGCCGCCTACATGGTTACCGACGTCGTGGTCTCGGCCTCCACCGACCCGGAAGCCTTTGGCCGCGTGGTCGCCGAGGCCCAGGCCATGGGCCGGCCGGTCATCGCTCCCGCTCATGGCGCCGCCCCCGAGATCTTGGAGCCCGGCCCGGCCCGCTGGCTGGTACCGCCCGGCGATCCGGCTGCCCTGGCCGAGGCCTTGGCCCAAGCCCTGGCGATGGATCCTACGGCCCGGCGCCAAGGCGCCGCCTTGGCCCAGGCCCAGGCCCGCCAGTTGTTCTCCAAGACGCTGATGACCGAGCGGACCTTGGCCGTTTACCGTGAGGTGCTCCTGGGCGAGCCGCCTCGGCCCGATCTGGCACCGCGTCCGCTCGGCGCGTGAGTTCCTCTTTCTTCGGCTGCGGTGCCTCATGGTGATTCCCCCCGTTCCGGCCCGCCCCCCCCGGCCGAATCCTGGTCATCAAGCTCTCGGCCCTGGGCGATGTGGTGCAGGCCCTGGCGGCCTGTGCCGTGGTGCGGCGCCATCATGCCGGCGATCACATCACGGTCCTGACCACCCGGCCTTATGCCGGGCTGCTGGGGCAGAGCCCGTATTTCGACGCCGTGGAAATCGACGATCGGCCCTCGCTCCTGCGCCCGCACGCTTGGCTAGCGTTGCGCCGGCGGTTGCGTGCCCCGGTCTATGACAGGGTCTACGACCTGCAAACCAGCGACCGCTCGGGCTGGTATTTCCGCCTGATGCGTCGTTGCCCCAGCCCCCACACCCGCCGTATGATCCGCCAATGATCAATCCGCGCCCCCCCCGCACACCCCGAGCCCGCGCGCCGTGCTGGGCGTCGGGGTCGCCACCGCCTGCCCGGCGGAACACCTAGCGATCCTGGCCCAAACAACCCTGGCAGAAGCCGGCCTGGACCCCACAGCCCTCAGCGCCCTGGCCACCCTAGCAGCCAAGGGCGCCCATCCGGCCATCCGCGCCCTGGCCCTCGCCTGGGACCGGCCCCTTCTTGGCTTTGCGCCCGAGATCTTGGACGCCCAGCCCATTCAAACGCCCTCAGCTCGGGTACAGGCTCAGATCGGCTGCCGCGCGGTGGCCGAAGGGGCGGCCTTGGCTGGGGCCGGGCCGGGCGCCCGCCTTCTCGTTCCCCGGCGCAGCGCCGGCCTTGCCACCTGCGCCCTGGCGCTCCTGGAGGTTTCATGACCGTGCATTTCATCGGCGCCGGCCCCGGCGCCCCGGACCTGATCACCGTGCGCGGGCTGCGCCTGATCCAGCGCTGCCCGGTGCTGCTTTATGCCGGCAGCCTGATCCCGCGCGCCGTGATCGACGAGGCGCCCCCCGACGCGCGCCTCACCGACACCGCCCCCCTGACCCTTGACGAGATCATCGCCCTGATCGCCGAGGCCCACGCCCAGGGCCTGGACGTGGCCCGCCTGCACTCGGGCGACACCAGCGTGTACAGCGCCATGGCCGAGCAGATCCGCCGCCTCAAGGCCCTGGGCATTCCCTATGACATTTGCCCCGGCGTGCCGTCGTTTGCGGCGGCCGCCGCTGTTTTGGGTCAAGAACTGACGCTGCCCGAGGTGTCGCAAACCCTGGTGCTCACCCGCACCTCGGTGCGCTCCTCGCCCATGCCGGCGCGCGAGAGCCTGGAAATTCTGGGCCAGAGCGGCGCCACCTTGGTGTTGCACCTGTCGATCAGCAACATGGCGAGCGTGGTGGCCAGCCTCAGCCCCTTGTACGGGCCCACCTGCCCCGTGGCCGTGGTGTTTCGCGCCACGTGGCCCGATGAACTGGTGATCCGGGGCTGCCTTGCCGATATCGAGGAAAAATCCACAAGGCCGGTCTGATCCGCACCGCCTTGGTGTTTGTTGGCCCGTCGATGGCCCAAACCTGCTTTGCCGACAGCCACCTTTACGCGCCCGAGCGCGACCGTGGCGCCGGCATTCCCCCCGGCCGCCACCCCCCCAGCACCTGAGGGTCCTGGGGAGCCCCGCCTCCCCAGCCTGCTTTTTTCAGCCCTCCTCCCCGCCAGGCTCCCGGGCAATCCGGCTGGGGAGGGGAAGGTCCTGCCCCTTGTATTTGGCGGTCGGGCTGGAGGCATAGGGCTTGGAGGTCGGTGAGAGCAGCATCTCGAAGGACAGGGCGCAAATCCGCATGCCCGGGCGCAAGGCCAGCGGCAACGGCCCGCAGTTATAGAACTCCAAGGTGATCTTGCCGTCCCAACCGGGATCAATGGTGTGGGCCGTGGCATGGACCATCAGGCCGAGGCGGGCCAGACTGGAGCGGCCATCCAGGCGCCCGGCAATATCAGCCGGCAGACCCACGCGCTGGACGGTGATGCCCAGGGCGAACTCGCCCGGATGAAGATAGAAGGCTTCACCCTGCGCCACCTCGACCGAGCCCATGATGTCCTCGATGTTCTGGCAGGCTTGGCCTTCGGGCGGGGCGAGATCGATATGGCTGGCCTTGCCCGGCTGAAACACCCGAAAGGCGCTGCCTAACTGTAAGTCCACCGACATGGCGCCCAGGCGCGCGGGATCGGGCGGAGGCTCGATGAGAATACGCCCCTCGGCCAGGGCGCGCCGGATATCGGTATCCGAGAGTTTCATGTCGGGAACTCGTGCCGCGAGGGAAAATAGGACCGTGTCTTTTGATCCCATGAACGCGCCTTAAAATCCAGTGTCACGGCGAGAAAGGGAAAAAGAGAAGGCTGGAAAGGCGCGGCCTCCCCAGACCCCTCGCTTCCCGACCGTCCGGGCGTTTTGCAAGGATTCTCTTGATAAGAGCCCCCCCTATGTCTATAAAGGACTCCAAAGTCCCGTTCTCGCGTGTGACCTTCGGCGCTCGCTTTCCAGCGCCTCCCCTAAGGTCCCGGGGAGGGACCGTCTCCAGGGAGAAGGGCGCCCATGAACCAGCTCACACAGACCAGAGAGAGCCGCGCTCTCACCCCTGTCTCCGGGACTGGCGCGCTTTCGACGGTGGACGAGCAGGTGTTCGTGACCATCTACGTCGAAAAGCAGCTGTTCGGCATCCAGGTCGAGCGAGTCCAGGATATCCTGATCCCGGAAAAAATCGCCCGCATCCCCCTCGCCCCCCCCGAAGTCGCCGGTGCCATCAATCTGCGCGGCCGCATCGTCACCGTCATCGAAGTCCGCAAGCGCCTCGGCCTGCGCACCAAGAAGGAGAAGGGCAGCGTGATGTGCGTCACCATCGAGCAGGGCAACGAGCTCTACAGCATGATGGTCGATTCCGTCGGCAACGTCCTCACCTTGCCCCTCTCGCGCATTGAACCCAACCCCACCACCATGGACCCGCGCTGGCGCGCCGTCTCCAATGGCGTGGTCCGGCTGGACGGCGAACTGATGGTGGTCATGGACGTGGACGCCTTCCTGACCTTCAACACCCTGTAGACCTTCGCTCTTCGCACCGAGGGGTCCGGGGAGGCCACGCCTCCCCGGCTTTTTTTAGTCCGCCAACGTCTCCAGCAAGGGCCCCAGGTGGCTCTCATACGCCCGCCAGCGCGCCACCGACCGGGTGGTGATGGGCTGGCGTACCTGCCAGCGGCTGGCCGTGGCCACGGGTTGCACCCGGCGCTGATGAAAGGCCAACACGGCCGGATCCCACGACAGCCCGACAAAATCAAGCAAGCGCCGGCTCTCGGTCTCGGGATCGGCAACCAGGGCAGCATAGTCGAGGGTCAGCAGCGGCAGCGGCAGCACCGTCTCCCAGTGAGCCTTGAGCCGCAACGAGGCCCGGGCATAGCGCCCCAGGGTCCGCAGGTCGTGGCGGTAGGCATGCGCGCCCATAAAATTCTGAAAATGCAAGGACAAGCAGGTGTCAGCGAGATCGCGCTGGCAAAACACCACCCGAGCCCGGGGAAAGGCCAGGGCGATCAAGCCCAGCCGCAGAAAATTGTTGGGCAGCTTGTCCACCACCCGCCGGGCCCCTGCCCCGCCGAAGTGGGCCAGGGTCTCCAGATAGGCCGCAGTGAACGGAGCCAGGGTCTCGGGCCGCAGCCCCGCCACACAGGCGGGATAAGCCTGGGTGCCGTCGCCGGTCAGCCAGGGCAGTTCGGCCTCCAGACGGGGAAAGTGGGTCAGCTCGCCGGCGCCACCGGCCTCGGGATGGCTGGCGATGATCTGCTCGACCAAGGTGGTACCGGAGCGCGGCAGGCCGACCACGAACACCGGCACCTCGGACGGCGAGCCCACCCCGCGCAGGCGCTCGAACAGGGCCGGCGTAAAGGTGTCGATCAGCGCCGCGACCTCGTCGTCATGGGCGTCGGCATCGAAGGGCTGGAGCCGGCCCTTGGTCTGGTTGGCCACGCTGTAGGCGGCAAAGGCGGCGTCCCATTCCTTGCGGTCGTCGTGAACCTTGCCGGCGGCGTAGGCGAGATCGACGCTCAAGCCCCCCTGGGCCCGCGCCTCGGCCTCGCGGGCCAAGATGCGGTCGGCAGCGGGCACATCGGGCCCCATGCGGCCGGTGGTGGTCAGGGCCACGGCAATGGAATCGTCGGCCGGCGCCAGATCCCAGGCCTTTTCCAACGCCGCGCGCCCGGCCTCGAAGCGCCCGGCGCGCACCAGCACGTCCCCCAGCAGGCGCCACGCCCAGGCATCGTCGGGGATGTCGGCGATCCAAGCCCGCACCTCGGCCTCGGCGGCCTCGACCTGCCCCTCGGTCATCAGCACGGTGATCAGGTTGCGCCGGATCAGGCGATCGTCGGGAGCCAGGGCCCGGGCTTTTTGTTGCAGCGCGACCGCCTCGGACAAGCGGTTGTCCTGCATCAAGAAGGTGGCGGCATCGTTGAGAACGCGCGGCGCCTCGGGCGCCTGGGCCACCGCCGCCCGCCATGCGGCACGGGCGGCCGTGTAGTGGTCAAGCCGGGCCAGGGCATGGGCCCGCAGGACCAGGGCCGGAACCAAGCCCGGCGCCAGGGCCAGGGCCTTGTCGGCCGCCGCCAAGGCACGGTGGGGCAAGCCGGCATCCAAGAAGGCCTGGGCCTGACTGAGCAGAACGACCGGCGACCGGGGGGCCAAGGCAGCGGCCCGGGCGAAATGGCGCAGGGCCTCGTCGGTTTCGCCCAGCAGCCCCAGGCAACTGCCGAGGTTGAGGTGGGCGTCGGCGTGGTCCTTATCGAGGCGCAGAACCTTGCGAAACGCCTGGGTCGCGCCCGCCAAATCGCCTTGCTCCCGGCACGCCAAGCCCTGGAGCAGCCAGCCCTCGGCGCTGCGGGGCTTCAGGAAAAAAGGGAAGGCTGGGGAGGCGCGGCCTCCCCAAACCCTCATTCTTTCGGGAAAGGAGGGGTTTGGGGAGGCCGCGCCTCCCCAGCCTTCCCTTTTCTCTCTGCCTGCTGTCGGAAGACCGGCCCTTTTCAAGCAGCCCCCGACATGATCCAATAGCGATCCTTCTTTTCTCCGCCCATCCCCGCGAGGATTGCGTGAAGCCCCCCACGGCCCAATCCCCACGCCTGACCGCGCTGCGCGCCCTTTTGCATAAATCGGCGTTTGTCGCTCTGGCGGCCCTAGCCTTTGCCGTCATGCTGTTGGGCAAAGCCGACACCATCTTGGTGGAACGCATGCGCTCGACCGTGATCGACGCCGCCGCGCCCTTGCTGGACATCATGTCCAAGCCGGCGGAAAACGTCGCGGCCGTGTTCGCCAACCTACGCCAGCTTACCGTGCTCCGGGCTGAAAACGAACGCCTCCTCATGGAAAACGAGCGCCTGATGCGCTGGCAAGCCGCAGCACGCCAGCTTGAGGCGGAAAACGAAGCCCTGCGCGCCCTCTTGAACTATGTCCCCGACCCCAAGGCCCAGTACATCACCACCCGGGTGGTGGCCGATACCGGGGGATCCTTTGCCCGCTCCCTGGTGGTGCTGGCCGGCCAGCGCAACGGCGTGCGTAAGGGACAGGCGGTCCTCTCGGGCGAGGGGCTGGTGGGGACCATTGTGGACTCGGGCCAACGCTCGGCCCGCGTGCTGCTGCTCTCAGACATCAACAGCCGCATTCCGGTGTTGCTGGAAGAAAGCCGGGTGCGGGCCATCTTGGTGGGCGACAACGAGGACATGCCGCAGTTGCGCTTCCTCAAGGAGCGCGCCTTGGTGCGGCCCGGCGACCGGGTGGTGACCAGCGGCGACGCCCGGGTGTTCCCGCCCGGCATTCCCATCGGCGTGGTGGCCAGCGTGGACGAAAAAAACGGCATCCGGGTCGATCTGTTCGTCGAGCAAGGGCGGCTTGACGTGGTGCGCATTGCCGACTTTGGCCTGTCGGGGATCCTCCCTGACCAGGGCGGGATGTGATGGCCCTGCCAGGTGGCGACCTCGGACGCCCGACGCTGTGGCAACGCCTGGACTGGTTGGCGCGGAAGCTGGTTCCGGGCGGCCTGACCTTGATTTTGCTGCTGATGAGCGTTTCACCCTCGCGGCTGCCAGGCTTTGTCCACGTGGCCCCCATGGTGGCCTTGATCAGCGTCTATTACTGGGCGGTCACGCGGCCCGGCGCCATGGGCTATGGCACGGCCTTTCTCCTGGGCTTGGTGGAGGATTGCCTGACCGGGGCGCCGCTTGGGGTGGGAGCCTTGACCTTGCTGGTGGTGCAAGCGGCCGTGGCCTCTCAGGTTCGCTATTTCCTGGGCAAGCCGTTTCCCGTGGGCTGGTGGGCCTTTCTGCTGATGGCTCTTGGGGCCGCGTCCGTCAAGTGGCTTGCCGTTTCGGCTTTTCATGCCCAATTCGTGGATGGCACGGCCTTGATGTTCAGCGTCTTGCTGACCGTCACCATGTTCCCAGCCTTTGCCTGGCTGTTTGGCCGGGTCAGCCATATCGTGTTTCGGGAGTCCTGAGGGTTATGCAGCGCGACGGCGATCGAACGAAGCTGTTCACGCGGCGGGCCGCCATGCTGGGCGGCATCCAGAGTGCCCTGATCGCCACCCTGGTGGGCCGCCTTTATTATCTTCAGGTGGTCGAATCCGATCGCTACAAGACCCTGGCCGAGGACAATCGCTTTAATCTGCGCCTGATTCCCCCGCCGCGCGGTCACATCACCGATCGCTTTGGCGAGCCGCTGGCCATCAACCGCCAGAACTACCGGGTGAGCCTGATCGGCGAGGACATTTACCGCCGGGCCCGCACCTCGGCCCAGCGCGAGGCGGCGGTGGCGGCCATCTTGGACGCGTTGGGCCAGATCGTGCCCCTCTCCGACTACGACCGGGCCCGGGTCCAGCGCGACCTCAAACGGCGCCGGGCCTTTGTGCCGGTGACCATCCGCGAGACTCTGGCCTGGGAGGAGATGGCAAGCATCCAGGTCAACAAGCCCGGCCTCCCCGGCATCATCATTGAGGAAGGCCTGACCCGCTTTTACCCCCAAGGCGCGCTGGCCTCCCACCTGCTGGGCTATGTCTCCAGCGTGTCGGAAGAGGAACTGACCGGCGATCCCCTGCTGGAACTGCCGGGCTTTCGCATCGGCAAGCAGGGCATTGAAAAGGTCTACGACCTCGCCCTGCGCGGCCAAAGCGGCACCACCCGCGTCGAGGTCAACGCCTTTGGCCGGGTCATGGACGAGCAGATGACCGAGGAGGCGCGCTCGGGCGCCGAGGTCGTCTTGACCATCGACATGCGCTTACAGGAATTCGCCTCGCACCGCCTGGGCGAGGAAAGCGCCTCGGTGGTGGTGATGGATGTCCATACCGGCGAGGTGCTGGCCCTGGCCTCGACCCCGGCCTATGATCCCAACGCCTTCACCCGCGGCCTGTCGAGCCAGGAATGGCAGGAGCTGGTCAAAAACCCGCGCTCGCCCCTGACCAACAAGGCTATTGCCGGGCAATACTCGCCGGGATCAACCTTCAAGATGGTGGTGGCCCTGGCCGGCCTGGAAGCCGGGGTGATCAAACCGCAGCAAACGGTGTTTTGCCCCGGCCATATGCAGTTGGGCTCGCACCGCTTCCACTGCTGGAAACGCGGTGGCCACGGCTCGGTCAATCTGGTGGATGCCCTGGCCCAGTCCTGCGACGTCTACTTCTACGAGGTGGCCCGGCGCTGCGGCATCGACCGCATCGCCGACATGGCCAAACGCTTCGGCATCGGCGAGATGCAAAACCTGGGCCTGCCCGGTGAACGCCTGGGCCTGATGCCCAGCCGCGCTTGGAAGACCGCCACCATGGGCGAACCCTGGCACCAGGGCGAAACCCTCAACGCCGGTATCGGTCAGGGCTATGTCCTGACCACCCCGCTGCAACTGGCCGTGATGACAGCCCGCCTTGCCAACGGCGGCCTGCGGGTCAATCCGATTTTGTCGCGCATGCCCACCAAGCCGCCGCCCGGCGGCTTCATGGCCGCCAACGCCGCCCCCGAGCCCCCGCCCCCAGCCTCCATGGGGCTGGCCAAAATGCACCTCGATGTCGTGTGCGCCGGCATGTCGGCGGTGGTCAACGGCCCCCGCGGCACGGCCCGCGCCGCGGCCATCCCGGTTCCGGGCTGGGAAATGAGCGGCAAAACCGGGACCACCCAGGTGCGCCGCATCACCATGCGCGAGCGCGAAACCGGCGTGCGCAAGGAAGAAAGCCTGCCCTGGGAACTGCGCAACCACGCCCTTTTCGTGTGCTTCGCCCCGGAGAACGCCCCCAAATACGCCCTTGCCCTGTGCGTTGAACACGGCGGCGGCGGCTCCAGCGCGGCGGCCCCCATCGCCCGCGACATCATGCTTGAAACCTTGCGGCTCGATCCGGCCCGGCGCCGCCCCGGCGAGGAAACCCCCGTCGCCGCGCTCCCCCCCGAGGCACGCGCCCTTTTGGAACGGGCCTACGCGGCTGCCCAGGTCGCCCTGCCCGATGCCGATGGAGCCGCCGATGGCGACGACAGCGCCGACGAAACCGGCGATACCGGGGAGATCATCGTGCGATGAAATTAGGCCATGAAGTGGCCGGCGCCCGGCTGCGGCGCGGCGACCTCTCGCTCAGTGAAAAATTCTGGCAAATTAGCTGGTCCCTGGTCTTGCTGGTGGCCCTGACCTCGTGCGTCGGCTTGGGCATGCTCTACTCGGCGGCCGGCGGCGACTGGGACCCCTGGGCCGACCGCCAGGCGGTACGCCTTGTTGTCGGCCTGATCGGCATGATCGGCATCGCCCTGGTCGATATCCGCTTTTGGATGCGCTATGCCTACACGTTCTACGTGGTGGTGCTGGTCTTGCTGGTGGCGGTGGAGGTCAAGGGCACCATCGGCATGGGGGCCCAGCGCTGGATCGACCTGGGCTTTTTCCAGCTCCAGCCTTCCGAACTGATGAAAATCGCCCTGGTGCTGTCGCTGGCCCGCTATTTCCACGGCGCCCACCTCGACGACGTGCGCCGCCTGCCTTTCCTGATCCCCCCGCTCCTCATGGCTCTGGTCCCCTTCGCCCTGGTCCTCAAGCAACCCGACCTGGGGACCGGCTTGATGCTCGTCGCCGGCACCGCCGGCATGCTGTGGATGGCCGGGGTTCGCTTGTGGTTGTTCATCGTGGCCGGCCTAGGGGCGCTGGCGGCGATTCCGGTGGCCTGGGAGTTTCTCCACGATTACCAGCGCCAGCGGGTGCTGACCTTCCTCAATCCCGAGCGCGACCCGCTGGGGGCTGGGTACCACATTTTACAATCAAAGATTGCTCTTGGATCGGGGGGCCTGTTCGGCAAGGGCTACATGAGCGGCACCCAGGCCCACCTCAACTTTTTACCGGAAAAGCAGACCGACTTTATCTTCACCATGCTGGCCGAGGAGTTTGGCATGGTCGGCGGGGTTTTGCTGCTTTCGCTGTACGTGGTCTTGCTGGTTTACGGCTTTGCCATCGCCTTTCGCTGTCGTCACCAGTTCGGCCGCCTGACCGCGCTAGGCGTCACCACCACGTTCTTTCTCTATGTGTTCATCAACACCGCCATGGTCATGGGGCTCATCCCGGTGGTTGGGGTGCCCCTGCCCCTCATCAGCTACGGCGGCACCGCCTTGATCAATCTGCTGATGGGCTTTGGCTTGCTGTTGTGCGTGTTTGTCCATCGCGATGTGCAGATTGGGCGGCATGCGGCGTTTGATGATTAAGGGGGAAGGATAGAAAGGAAGGCTGGGGAGGCGGGCCTCCCCAGACCCCTCCTCTCCTTTTTGGGGGGAAAATCGGCTCTCGGGCAAAAAAGGGCTTTACGGGAGGGGCTGAACTTGGTAAATACCCGTCCCTCGGCGCTGGCCACCAACGAAAACAACGACTTCGTCGGTGGGGGCTTCGAGAAACGGTTGGTTTCAGGGCGCATAGCTCAGTTGGTAGAGCAGCTGACTCTTAATCAGCGGGCCGTAGGTTCGAGTCCTACTGCGCCCACCATCGTGAAACCGATCTTGGGGATTGGGGCGCATAGCTCAGTTGGTAGAGCAGCTGACTCTTAATCAGCGGGCCGTAGGTTCGAGTCCTACTGCGCCCACCACTCCCCCCCTTCCCTCCTCTGAGGGCGCATAGCTCAGTTGGTAGAGCAGCTGACTCTTAATCAGCGGGCCGTAGGGGGCTACTTTGGAGCGTCTGCTGGTCACCCATGGCCACGTCGATCACGTGGGGGCCGTTGCCACCTTGCAGCGGCGCCTGGGCCTCCCCGTTGAGGGGCCGCATCAAGACGATGCCTTCTGGATCGAGGCGGTGGCCGATCAGGCCCGGCATTTCGGTCTCGACGAGGGCGAGCCCTTCACCCCCACCCGCTGGCTTGTCCACGGGGACACGGTGACGGTCGGCGAGGAGACCTTGGATGTCTTGCACTGTCCCGGCCATACCCCGGGGCATGTGGTGTACTTCTCCCCCTCCCGTCGCCTAGCCCTGGTCGGGGATGTGCTCTTTCGCGGCTCGGTCGGCCGCACCGATTTTCCGCGCAGCAACCACGCCCAACTTTTGGCCTCCATCCGTGACCGCCTGATGCCGCTGGGCGATGATGTCGCCTTCATCCCCGGCCACGGCCCAGGCTCCACCCTGGGCGAGGAGAGGGCGAGCAATCCGTTCCTGGGCCCCCACTTCTAACCCGGCCCCAACAAGCCGAGGGGTTTGGGGAGGCCGCGCCTCCCCAGCCTTCCCTTTTTTGCTGGCCGTGTCTTAGGTGTTGCGACGCCAGAAAACCCCCCCATATCAACGCCAACAAGGACGCTGCCCAAAGGGTGCCCACGACGGGGCCCGGGGGCATCGGTCCAAAAGACCACCGAGGCGGATCATGGATCTCGAAAAACTGACGGATCGCTCCAAAGGGTTCCTTCAGGCTGCGCAGACCATTGCGTTGCGCGAAACCCACCAGCAGGTCACCCCGGAGCACCTCCTGAAGGCCCTGCTCGACGACAAAGAAGGCATGGCGGCCGGCTTGATCACCGCCGCTGGCGGTGATGCCGAGCGCGCCGGCAAGGCCATCGACCAGGAAGTTCTGCGCCTGCCCAAGGTGGAAGGCGCTACCCAAATGTATTGGGGCCAGCCCCTGGCCCGGGTCCTGGATCAGGCCGGGCAACTGGCCGAGAAAGCCGGCGACAGTGTTGTCACCGTCGAACGCCTGTTGCTCGCCTTGGCCTTGGCCCAGGGGACCCCGGCCCAGCGGGTGCTGGCCGACGCCGGCGTGACCCCGCAAGGCCTGAACCGCGCGATCGAAACCCTGCGCAAGGGCCGCACCGCCACCTCGGCCGGCGCGGAAAACCAGTATGACGCCCTCAAGCGCTACGCCCGTGACCTGACCCAGGCGGCGCACGACGGCAAGCTCGATCCGGTGATTGGTCGCGACGAGGAAATCCGGCGCACCATTCAGGTTCTCTCGCGGCGCACCAAAAACAATCCGGTGCTGATCGGCGAACCCGGCGTGGGCAAGACCGCGATCATTGAAGGCTTGGCCCTGCGCATCGTCAACGGCGACATTCCCGAAAGCCTGCGCCACAAGCGCCTGATGGCCCTCGACCTGGGCGCCCTGGTGGCCGGCGCCAAGTATCGCGGCGAGTTCGAGGAGCGGCTCAAGGCGATCTTGACCGAGGTGAGCGCGCGCGAGGGCGAGATCATCTTGTTCATCGACGAACTGCACACCCTGGTCGGCGCAGGTGCGGCCGAGGGGGCGATGGATGCCTCCAATCTGCTCAAGCCCGCCCTGGCGCGGGGCGAACTGCATTGCGTGGGGGCCACGACCCTGGATGAGTATCGCAAGCACATCGAAAAGGACGCGGCCCTGGCTCGGCGCTTCCAGCCGGTGTTCGTGGCCGAGCCCACGGTGACCGATACCATTTCCATTTTGCGCGGCCTCAAGGAAAAATACGAACTCCACCACGGGATCCGCATCAGCGATTCCGCCTTGGTGGCGGCGGCCACCTTATCAGACCGCTATATTGCCGATCGTTTCTTGCCCGATAAGGCCATCGATCTGATGGACGAGGCGGCAAGCCGCTTGCGCATGCAGGTGGACAGCAAGCCCGAGGCCTTGGATGAACTCGACCGCCGGGTGATCCAGCTCAAGATCGAGCGCGAGGCCCTGCGCAAGGAAACCGACGCGCCGTCGCGCCAGCGCTTGAACGATCTGGAAGGCGAATTGGCTGATCTGGAGTCCCAGGCCCAGGTCCTGCTTGACGCCTGGGAGCGGGAAAAGGGCGGCTTGGCCGATGCCACCCGGCTCAAGGAACGCCTGGAACAGGCCCGGCTCGATCTCGACACCGCCCGCCGTCAGGCCGACTGGGCGCGGGCCGGCGAACTGGAATACGGGATTATTCCGTCCCTGACCCGCGATCTCGCCGAGGCCGAATCCACCGACAAGGGGGGGCGCTTGGTCAACGAGGTGGTGAGCGAGGAGACCATCGCTCAGGTCGTCTCGCGCTGGACTGGCATTCCGGTGGACCGCATGCTGGCCGGCGAGCGGGAGAAGTTGTTGGCCATGGAGGAGGCACTGGCGGCCCGAGTGGTGGGGCAGCGCGAGGCGGTGGTTGCCGTATCCAACGCCGTGCGCCGGGCGCGCGCCGGTCTGGGCGATCCCAACCGGCCCATCGGCTCCTTCTTGTTCCTGGGGCCGACCGGCGTCGGCAAGACCGAACTGACCCGGGCGTTGGCCGCCTTCTTGTTCGACGACGAGCAGGCCATGGTCCGCATCGACATGTCGGAATACATGGAAAAGCACGCGGTCTCGCGGCTGATCGGCGCGCCGCCGGGCTACGTGGGCTATGACGAAGGCGGCGCCTTGACCGAGGCGGTACGCCGTCGGCCCTATCAGGTGATTTTGTTCGACGAGGTGGAAAAAGCTCATCCCGACGTGTTCAATGTCTTGTTGCAGGTCCTCGACGACGGCCGCCTGACCGATGGCCAGGGCCGGACCGTGGACTTTCGCAATACCTTGATCGTCTTGACCTCCAATCTGGGGGCCGAGGTGCTGGCCGGTCAGCCCGAGGGCGAGGACTCCGCCATGGTCCGCGACGCGGTCATGGCCGAGGTGCGGCTGGCTTTTCGGCCCGAGTTTCTCAATCGTTTGGACGAAATCCTGCTCTTCCATCGCCTGTTCCGGGAAAACATGGCCGGCATTGTCGAGATCCAGACCAAACGGTTGGCCGAGCGGCTCAAGGAGCGCAAAATGGCCCTGGAGATCGACCCTCAGGCGCGGGACTGGCTGGCCGAGCACGGCTACGATCCGGCCTACGGCGCGCGCCCGCTCAAGCGGGTGTTGCAGCGTGCCTTGGAGAACCCTTTGGCGACCATGGTGCTCGACGGCCGCTTGGTCGATGGCGATACGGTGCGGGTCTCGGCCAACGAGTGGGGGCTGGTGGTCAACGACCAGTCCTTGGGCCCAGTGAGCGCGTGGTAAGGTGAGCCCGCTGCCCGCCTTGTCTGTTAGTGCGGCCGCGGTAGAAGCCGCCGTTGATTGCGCGGCGGTCCGCTACGTGGCGGCGCGTCGAGAGCGGGTGGAGTCCTTTGTGGACGCCACCTACTCCTGGGGGCCGAGCTTGGATCTCCATCGCCACGCTCTTGGCTGGGATGTGGCCCGCGCCCCCCTCAATGCCTTGCTGGCCGTGCCGCAGGTCTCTTTGATGGCGTCGGCCCGGGGGCTGGAGGCCGTGGGGCGGCACTGGCGTCCGGCCGGGCGGCTGGGGACGCGCCTGGGGCGTCTGACCTTGATGCTGCCCACCGACGTCGGGCGCGAGATCAGCTTTCGGCTGTACCGCGATTTTCTTGAACTGCCCTTTGAGGCCGGGGGCGGGCGGGTGACGACCCGGGACGCGCTGGCCGAGGCCGTTTTGAGCGAACCGCTGCTGGCCGAGCTGGCTTTGAGCGCGGCGCGGGCCGTGGCCGCCCGGGGCGACGATCCGGTCTTTCGGGCCCGGCTGACCGCCGCGCTCAAGGCTTATGTCGGGGGGCGCGCCGCTGCTGCCGACATGGTGAGCACGCTGGCCTGTCTGGGGGCCGGGATGGCCGTGACCCACCATCTGACGCCGGGGACCTGGGGCTTGTCCACGGCCTTGGCCGGGATGGTGGCGCAGAAGCTGGCGGTGGCGAGCTTTCCCTTGGGGCCCGGGGTTGGGGCCTTGTGGCATGGGGTGATGCCGGCAGCTGCCTCGGGGGCGGTGCTGGCGGCCTCGGCGGCCACCGTGATGAGTGCGGCAGCCGTGGTCGGCGCTTTCGCCGGCGTGGTGGCCGATCCGCTCCAGCGCGCCCTGGGGCTGCATCAACGGCGCTTGCACCGGCTGGTCGATACCCTGGAGGCCGATCTCCGAGGCGACGGCGATCGACCACTGGTGTTGCGCGATCACTATGTCGCGCGGGTTTTCGATCTGGTGGATCTATTGGTGGCGGTCCATCGGGTGGCCGGCGGACGGGGCGCGGGGTAGCCCGGTGGGGTTGGGGCCCTGTCGCCGCGCATGAGCAGTGTTTTTATCAAGAGGAGGAGATGATGGCGATTTCGTTGAGCAAGGGCGGTAATGTCAGCCTGTCCAAGAGCGATCCCAGCTTGAAGCGGATCCTGATCGGTCTGGGCTGGGACGTCCGCGCCACCGACGGCGCCGATTTCGACCTGGATGCCTCGGCTTTCCTGCTGGGTGCTACCGGTAAGGTGCCCAATGACTCGGCTTTTATTTTTTACAACAACCTGAAGTCTGCCGATGGCTCGGTCGAGCATACGGGGGACAACCGCACAGGCGTGGGTGACGGCGACGACGAGGCGATCAAGGTCAATCTCGATCAGGTCTCGGCCGAGATCCAGACCATTGCGATTACCGTCACCATTCACGAAGCCCAGGCGCGCCACCAGAGCTTTGGGCAGGTGCGTAACGCTTTCATTCGGGTCGTCAACGACGAAACCGGCGTCGAGATCGCCCGCTTCGATCTCAGCGAGGATTCCAGCACCGAAACGGCCATGGTGTTTGGCGAGGTCTATCGTCACGGCGCCGAATGGAAGTTCCGGGCCGTGGGCCAAGGCTACGCCGGCGGTCTCGCCGCGATGTGCACCCAGTACGGCATTAACGTGGGTTAAGTCTGGCGACGCGGGGCTTGCCGCTGGGGCGGCAGCCCCGCGTCACCTCGTCTGATATCCGTCCTGCGCGGGATCGAGGACCGGTCCTGGGTCCGACAGGCTCACGACCCGATTGCGCCCAGCGGCTTTGGCGGCATAGAGCGCTTTGTCGGCTCGGCCTAACAGATCTTCAAACCCGGTATCGGCCGGTTGCAAGGTGGTCACGCCGATACTGACGGTCAGGCGGACCGGGTGGGCGGTGGTTGAGAGCACGGTTGTTTGCTGCTCCACGGTGGAGCGCAGGCGGTCGGCCAGGATCAAGGCTCCCTGGGCGTCGGTTTCGGGCAAAATGATCGCGAACTCCTCGCCTCCCAGGCGGCCGACCACATCAAGATCGCGCGTTACGGCGGCCATGGTCGAGGCCAGGGCCTGGATGGCGCGATCGCCCGTTGGGTGGCCCCAGGTGTCATTGATGGTCTTGAAGTGGTCGATATCGACCATGAAGACGGCCAAGGTGGCGGTGTAGCGTCGAGCTCGGGCCACCTCATGACTGCCGATGGTCATGAACTGGCGTCGGTTGGCCACCCCCGTGAGGGCATCGGTCGTGGCGAGGATGCGCAAATCCTCACGTTGGCGCACGGCCACCAGATGGGCGTGCAGGGCAAGGGCGGCGAGGATGACCAGGGCCAGCAACCCGCCGGCGAGCTGCCACGCCCGGCGCTCCCACTCCCCCAGGCTGCCCTCGAGATCGAAGCCAACGATCAGGACCATAGGGATGTTTTCGATTTTGCTGAGGGCATAAGTTCGCCGACGGTTGTCCCAAGGCGAGGTGGCCTCGAACGTGATGCTGGAGCGCTGTCGGCCGAAGGCGGGCTGGGGAGGTAGGGGGGCGCGTCGGCCGATGGCGGTGGGCAAAGGGGGGTTGCGTGCAAGCAAGGTTCCCTCGCCATCAACCAGGGCGACCACCTCGCTGGGGTCGATGACGATCGACGAGATCCAGCTTTGGGTAAACGAAAGGTCGATGGCTGCGAGGACGCCCCCTTGGAGGGTTCCATCCGCGGTGATGTTATTGCGCGAGATCAGGATTGAGGGGCGCCGCGACGCTGATTTTTCGGCCGGGATGTACTGGATCGAGGAGTGCTGGTCGAGGGCCGGGTCGGGGGTGTCACAGATTTTTTGGTGGCTTTTGAAACCGATCAGATGGGGGTCGGCGGCGGCGACAAAAACGCAGTCGGCCCCATATACCGAGATGCCGACCACTCCGGGAACGCTGGCCGCCTTTTCCTGGAGCCAGACGCCCAGGGCACGCTGGCGGTCGGGGGAGGGGGCGGGCAGGTCGTCGGGGCCGAGTTTTTCCTGGATATCGCGTAACACATAGTCCACGGCCACCAAGGTGGTGCCGAACCATTGGCTCATGAACTGGCTTTTTTGCAGCGCAAGATCGGAGCGTTCCTGGAGGAGGCGGGTGCGGCTGTCGCGCAAATCCACAGTCAGCCACAAACCAGCCCCGGCCAGGGCCGCAAACATGATTCCATAGATCCCGAGGGCGGCAGGGAAGCGTTTATTCCGTGGGGGGCTTCTGCCCTGGATCATTCCGGCAGCCGTTTGGGGGAGTGTTTAGGGGACAGAGGATCTATAACGTTTAGGATACTCTGGATACTGTTCCAGGGAAAGGGAAAGCATGGTCTTTTCCGGCGAAGCCGGCCTCCGGCCTTGCTAAACGCGCAACTCCTGACCCATATAGTCGAAGCCGCTTCGCTGGGTAGGGGAAGGGGAGACGTGAGCCCCCCCCCTCCTTCGGGAAGGAAGCCTTCGGAAAAGCTCCCCTTCGGAAAATTAAAGTGTTTTGCTCGCTTTCACGGCAAACCTTCGGTAAGAGGAGCTTAACACGCCCCGGCTAAAATCGGCCCCGGCGTCGCAGTCCGGCGCTTGTGGGATCACCCTGGACACACGACAGGTTTCATGCGGCTTAAGTGCTACACCGCTGACAGCATGGCCGAGGCCATGGCCGCCATCCGGGCCGAACTGGGCGACGATGCGATCATCGTTTCGACCCAGCGGGCGTCGGACGGGAACGGTGTGCGCATCACCGCTGCCCTGGAACACGACCCGGTTGAGGATGACATTTATCAAGCCTTGACCGGCGCACGACGCGCCCCCCACGGCGATGCCGTGCGCGAGGCTTTGGAGTTCCATGGGGCGCCAGCGCGCCTGACCGAGCTTTTGGTTAATCTCGCCTCCGCCACTCCGGCCCACGATGCCATTGGGGCCTGCGCCGGGGCCTTGGATCAGGTTTTTCATTTTCTCCCCATGCCACAGGGGGCGGCGTCGCGCCCGGTGTTGCTGGCCGGGCCGCCGGGGACGGGCAAGACCATCGCCGTGGCCAAGCTGGCGGCGCGGGCGCGTCTCACTGGCGGCGCGGTGGGGGTAATCACCGCCGACACCGTGCGGGCCGGCGCCCAGGAGCAATTGGCCGCTTTCACGCGCATTTTGGAGGTCGATCTCAAAAAGGCGCGCGGCCCTGAGGGCTTAGCGACCCTTGTTCCCAACATGCAGCAGCAGTATGGGGTCATTTTCATCGACAGCCCCGGGCTTAATCCTTTTTCCCAGGACGATATGGATTATCTGCGGTCGCTGGTGGCGGCGGTGCCCATGGATGTGGCCCTGGTGCTGAACGCCGGAACCGATCCCATGGAAGCCATCGAAATCGCCGAGGCTTTCGCCGAGGCCGGGGCCTCGCGAATTCTTGCGACCCGCCTGGACATGGCCCGTCGTCTTGGCGGTATACTGGCAGCGGCGGAAGCCGGCGCCCTGGCCTTCGGCGACGTGTCGATCAATCCGCGTGTCGCCAACGGGTTGTGCCCCATCAATCCGGTTTCCCTCGCCCGCCTTATCCTTCCCCTGGAGGAGGACATCCCACCGGAGGACGGGGTGGGTGCCTATGCCGAGGACGACGACGTCTCGCCCTATTCGGAGGCCCTGTGACCGGCATGAGCAGCGAAGCACCCACCCTCGGGACCCCGTTCCCGTCCATGGCGCCGCGCTCCGCCGGGACCAAGGTCCGCATGCGCAATATCCTCGCCATTGCCTCGGGCAAGGGCGGTGTTGGCAAGACGTGGTTCGCCGTCACTTTGTCACACGCGCTGTCCAAGCGTGGGTGCCGCACCTTGCTGTTTGATGGCGATCTGGGACTGGCCAACGTCGATATTCAGTTGGGCCTGATGCCCGCCCACGACCTGGGCAGTGTGATCGCCGGCAAGAAAACCCTGCATCAGGCGACCACTCCCTATCCGGCCGGGGGCTTTGATGTCATTGCCGGGCGCTCCGGGTCGGGCAGTCTTGCCAACATTCCGCCGGGGCGGCTCCAGATCCTGACCGAGGATCTGTTACTCATGAGCCAGAGCTATGATCGGGTGATTTTGGATCTGGGCGCCGGGGTCGGCAAGTCCATTCGCCTGCTCTCGCGTGCCGCTGGGGCCATGCTCGTGGTCACCAGCGACGAACCGACCTCGCTGGCCGATGCTTACGCCTTCATCAAGATCACCGCGATGGAGCGCCGGGACGTGGATATCCGCGTCGTGGTCAACGCCTGCAATTCCACCCGTGAAGGCGAGCGGACCTATCAGACTCTTCTCAAGGCCTGCCAGGGCTTTCTCAAGATCAGCCCACCGCTGGCCGGCATCGTGCGGCGCGACACCCGGGTCCGGGAGTCCATCCGCAACCAGACCCCCATTTTGACCCGGTATCCCAATGCCGAGGCCGCCATGGATGTGGAGGCCATCGCCGAGCGCTTGCTCCAGGGATAGGCCGGCGCCGGAGGGCAGGACCCGCATGAGCACTCCCATCCTCCTCCCGCCGGGTCTCACCTCGTGGACCACCAGCACACCGGCGTCCACCCTGGCCAGCGTGCCCGCCCTGCCGTCGGCGCTGCAAGGAGTGCCGCCGGGCACGGTTCTCGAGGCGAGCGTGCTCACCTCACCCACTCGCGGGGAGGTTCGGCTGGGCACCTCGTTGGGCGAGGTGGTGGTGAAAACCTCTTCTCCCCTTTCGCAGGGAACGCCCTTGACCTTGACCTTGGTCAGTGTTCAAGGCGGGCAGGCTTTGGTGCGCTTGGCTCCGGCACCGACCCCGGGGACGCTTCTTGCGTCTCGACCGGGGAGCGGGGCAGGGGCCCCCCTGGCCCCGGGAGCCCCTGGTCCTCGCCCTGCGGCGCCGGGCGGCGTTGCCGTCGCAACGACAGGGGCCAGCGAGGCGTCCCGGCCCGCGCCGGCGGGCATTGATGCGATGGTTGTGCATGGTTTGCCGACTCGTCGGTCTCACCTGCCGTGGCTTTTGGCGCCGGACACGTCTTTGGCAAGGGAGAGCGCCGTCTCTTCATGTCCGACCCATGCAACCTGCTTCATCTCTTAAGACTTCCCCTTGCCCAGTGGCCCAGGCGCAATCGTTTTGGTGGAGAAACGAGAGATCACCGCCCCTATTCGGTGACTTTCACCAAACCGTAGTCCAACGCCCCGACGTCCCGCAACCGGGTTCGACGTCACAAGGTACCGTAGGAAAAAGGGGGGAAAGGAGCCGTCGCCCTGCCAGGAACAGGGAGGGGTCCGGGGAGGCTCGGCCCTCCCCGCCTTTCACGCCTCAAAACGGCCGTTGCACGACGCAGCCGTACCACCCGAGCCCCTTGTAGGTCTCGTAGCCCGGGGTGAGGTGGAAGCCGACCACGGTCCCGTCGTCTTGGACATAGTGACCAAAGGGCTTGTTTTGGGTTTGGAGGGGAAAGCGCTCTTGCAAGACGCCCTGGCCGTTGGAGGCGGCGAGGATCCGGCCGTTGGCATCGAGCAAAAGGGCCTGGGACGAGCGCTGTTCGCGCGGATCAAAGCGCACGCCTTCGACGATGGCGCGGGCCTGGGGACCCCAGTCGAAGTGAATCCCCAGCACCCCTAAGACCCTGCCCCGGGCGTCGCCCCCCTCGCGGATGGCCGCGGCATAGGTGGCGACGGGCTGGTTGTCCAGAAGGGGTGCCGGAATGATATCGGCCAGCGCGTAGTCATTTCCCGAGGGGGTGCGCAGGGCCTCGCGAAACCAGCGTTCGCCGGCCACCGAGCGTCCGCTCACCGGGTAGCGGTCGGGGCGGCCCGAGGCCACGATGCGCCCCTCCAGGTCACAGATCCACAAGTCGAGATAAACGGTATAGGCCGACAGAATCACGCCCAGGCGCCGGCTGGCGTGGCGGCTGGTTTCGGGGGAGGAGCTGCTGAGGCACTCCACGACGGCGGAGTCGGTGGCCCACCAGCGCACATCGCAGGTTCGTTCATACAAGTTTCGGTCGATCAGCTCGACGGCGTTTAGTGCCAGATCGACAAGGCGCTGGCCTCGCACGTGATCCACGATGCGCCGGCCGATTCGCTCCAAGGTTTCGACTTTGGCGGTGAGTTCGCTCTCAAGAGCGCCGGCGATGTCGGCGATCTCGCGGGAGACTTCCTTGACTTCGTTGGCGACCACGGCGAACCCCCGCCCACTGTCGCCGGCGCGGGCGCTTTCAATCAAGGCATTGAGGGCAAGGATGCGGGTCCGTCCTGTGACGGCCTGGATTTCGGCAATTTTATCCTGTGTCATTTCCCGAACATCTGCCGTCAGAACAATAATGTCCTCTGGCTTGGCGCCCCCGTCCTCTCTTGAGGCAGTCATCTCGATCGTCCTTCGTGACGATGCGGGGAAGGCCTCCGCCGCCCCAACCCATGCGATTTTATTCATGGAACCCCCCGTTCCAAGGGCATTATCCCCGTTAAGGTCGCCCTTTTTTTCCTATAAACCAGACTAAATCATCATCATCCTCGGCACAACCTGCTTCTTTCGTGGGCAAGAGTGTTCTGCTTGGGTATTTGGGACCAAGAGAAGGAAAGTGCAAGCGGAGAGGGGGCAAAGTTTTTAACTGATAAAAAGCGGAACACTGACCTGTAATCTTCGAAGGCGATTGTGCGACGCGACCTCCCTTATTTCGCGCGACTTGGGTTTCGCGGCAGCGCGTGCCCCGAGGCGCGGATGACGCGGTTTCCCTAGGGGCGGGGGCTGGATTGTCAGGCCCAATGGTCTCATGATGTCACGAAGCGATTCCGTGTCCCCGGTTCCGGGATCTGGCACGACCACCACGGGGGACTCCATGGCTGAGGCAAGAGGCGGCGACAGACAGCATTCCATTGAGCGGCACGGCGATTCCGGCGACTCCCCAGTGATCCCGGATGCCCTGGCCGATCTGTATCCCGCCATTGAGGCCCGTCGCACCGGGCGGTTGCGGGTGGGGGGCGCTCATGTCCTGCATTGGGAAGAAAGCGGCGCCCCGGACGGCATCCCGGTGTTGTTTGTGCATGGGGGACCCGGGGCGGGGACAGCCCCTTTTTGCCGCCGCTATTTTGATCCCCAGCGTTACCGGGTCATTTTGCTGGATCAACGCGGGGCCGGGCGCTCGCGTCCTTTTGCCGAGCTTGCCGATAACACCACGGCCGACCTCGTGGCCGACATGGAGCTGTTGCGGGACTACCTGGATGTCGAACGCTGGATGATCTTTGGCGGATCGTGGGGGAGCACCTTGGCGTTGGCCTATGGCGAGGCGCATCCTGAGCGTTGTCTCGGCTTTATCCTGCGCGGGGTGTTTTTGTTCCGGGCGTTTGAGGTGGACTGGTTCTTGAACGGTATGGGCCGCTTCTTTCCCGAGGCGGCCCATGTCTTTTTTGGCTTTTTGCCCGAAGACGAACGCCATGATCCCCTGAGCGCCTACTATCGCCGCCTGACCGATCCTGATCCGTTGGTCCACCTGCCGGCCGCCCGGGTGTGGAGCGGCTACGAGGATGCCTGCGCCCGCTTGCGGCCGCGGCCTTGTGACGAGGGCGATGGCCGTGCCGCCCTTGCGCTCGCTCGCCTCGAATGCCACTACATGCGCCACGCGGGCTTTCTGCGCGAAGGCCAGTTGCTGGAGGACATCGATCGGGTGAAGGGACTGCCGTGCACCATCGTCCAGGGCCGCTACGACGTGGTCTGCCCGCCTGTGTCGGCGTGGGACCTGCATCGCGCCTGGCCGGGCAGCCGCTTGGTGATGGTCCCCGATGCCGGCCATTCGGCCTTGGAGCCGGGGGTGCGGGCTGCCCTGGTCCAGGCCACGCGAGCTTTCGCCGACCAGCACGCCTGACCCCAAGGATCGGAGGGGCTTGGGGAGGCCCTGCCTCCCCAGCCTTTCCTTGTCTCCTCGTTTGATGGAACGCCCTTCTCCCGTGCACTCAGAGCCCCCCCGAATGTCGTTTTCCCCGTCCAACGACCCCCACGGCCTGCTGGCACGCGTGTTTGGCTTTTCCCAGTTCCGCCCCGGCCAGGAAGCGATTGTCTCCGCGGTGCTGGCCGGGCGCGACGTGCTGGCCATCATGCCGACCGGCGCGGGCAAGTCGCTGTGCTACCAACTGCCGGCCCTCATGCGCCCGGGGGTGACCTTGGTGGTGTCGCCGCTCATCGCCTTGATGCGCGATCAGGTGGCCCAGCTTCAGGCCCTGGGGCTTAATGCCGGCACCTTGAATTCGGCCACACCCGTTGCCGAGGCGCGGCGCTTGATCGCCGCCTTGGAGGAGGACGCGCCGCTTCTCCTTTATATAGCGCCGGAGCGTTTGGCCCGTTCCGACACCCTGGGCCTGTTGGAGCGGGCCCGCGTTGTGGCTTTGGTGATCGACGAAGCCCACTGTGTCAGTCAGTGGGGGCATGACTTCCGCCCCGAGTATCTGGTGCTGGGCGAGGTGCGCCACGCCCTGGGCGGGGTGCAGACCCTGGCGTTTACCGCCACGGCGGACGCGGCGACCCGGGCCGACATTCAAGCCCGGCTGTTCCCCGAGACGCCCGAGATCTTTATCGGCGGCTTCGATCGCCCCAACCTGCATCTGGCGATGACGCCCAAGGGCAACACCCGCAAGCGCATTTTGGAGTTTATCCGCGGGCATCAGGGCGAAAACGGCATTTTGTATTGTGCCACTCGCGCCGCTACCGAAACCTGGGCCGAGATCCTCACCGATGCCGGTCACCGCGCGCTTCCCTACCATGCCGGTCTGGAGCCGGCGGTTCGGGCCGCCAACCAGGATGCGTTCGTGGCCGAGGATGGGCTGGTGATGGCGGCCACGGTGGCCTTTGGCATGGGCATCGACAAACCCGACGTGCGCTTTGTCTGCCATGCCGACCTGCCGCGCAGTATCGAGGCTTATTACCAGGAGATCGGCCGCGCCGGCCGCGACGGTCTGCCCGCTGACACCCTGACCTTCTATGGCCTCGACGACATCTTGCTCCATCGCCGCCGCATCGAGGAAAGCCAAGCGAGCGACGACCAGAAGCGGGTGGAGACCCAGCGCCTCAACGCCTTGCTCGCCTTGTGCGAGGCGCCGCGCTGTCGGCGCCAAAGCCTGCTGGCCTATTTCGGCGAGGAGGCGGCGCCGTGCGGCAATTGCGACCTCTGCCGCGATGGCGTGGAAACCCGCGATGGGACCATCGAGGCGCAAAAGCTCATGTCGGCCATGCTGCGCACCGGCCAGCGCTTCGCCACCGAGCACCTGATCAACATCCTGACCGGCACCGCCACCGACAACGTTCTCAACTACGGCCACGACCGCCTGCCGACCTTTGGCGTGGGGCGCGATCAGACGCGGGGGGTGTGGCGGGCGCTGGTTCGCCAGCTTTACGCCGCCGGCCTCATCACCCAGGACCTCACCGCCCATGGCGCTTGGCGGATGACGGCCCGCGGCAACGCGGTGTTGCGCGGCGGCGAGCGCTTTATGGTACGCGCCGATGTGATGAAGGCGGCGGCCAGCCGGGATCCCAAGGGCAAGGCCAGCAAGGCGGCGGCCCAACCCGCCCTCAGTTTGGCGCCGGCCGATCGCGTTATCTTCGATGCCCTGCGGGCCCTGCGCAAGACCTTGGCCAGCCAGGAGGGTGTCCCGCCGTATGTGGTGTTTCCCGACCGGACCTTGGTGGAGATGGCGACCTTACGGCCGCGTCGGCGCGAGGATCTGGAGGGGATTCACGGGGTGGGGGCGAGCAAACTGGCGCGCTATGGCGAGGCGTTTTTGGCGGGGATTGCCGAGGCTTTGGATAAGACGTCGGCCTAGACCCCACCGTGATGCGATCCCCCGAGACCGAGGGGSCTGGGGAGGCCGCGCCTCCCCAGCCTTCAAAAAAAAACCCGGGGGAAATCCCCCGGGCTGAAACCGGCTTAAAAAGGCCGCTTACTCACGCTCGCCCAAGAAGGCCAGCAGGAACTGCATCAGGTTGATGAAGTTCAGGTACAAGGACAGCGCGGAGAACACCGCCAGCTTGGTTTCGTCGTCCGAGCCGAGAGCGTCGTTATAACGCTCCTTGATGGACTGGGTGTCGTAGGCAATCAGGCCCGAGAACACCAGCACGCCAGCGCCGGAAATGACGAACTGCAACAAACTGCTGCCCAGGAAAATGTTGACCACCGCCGCAATGACGATGCCGATCATCCCCATGAACAGGAACTTGCCCATGGCCGACAGGTCGCGGCGCGTGGTGTAGCCATAGAGGGAGAGGGCGGCAAAGGCGGCGGCGGTGATGAAGAACACCCGCACCACGCTTTCGCCGGTGTAGGCCAGCAGCAGGGTCGAGAGGCTGACGCCCTGCAAGGTCACGAACAGCCAGTAGAAGCCCTGGGTGGCGGCGGCGCTCATGCGCTGGGCGGCGAACATAGCGATGAACAGCAAGACCAGCGGCGAGAAGACCGCGATCATGCCCAGGATGTTGAGGCCCTGGAGCTGGCCCAGCTCGTTGACATTATAAAAGACCGCACTGAGCGGGGTGTACACCACGCCCATGGCCACCAGGCCCGACAGAATCAGGCCGGAAGCCAGATAGTTGTAGATCCGCAGCATGTAGCGGCGCAGTCCGGCATCCAGCCGGGCATCAACGCCGACGCCCTCGCGCGTCTTGGTAAGCGTGATGTGCTTGATGTCGTTGACCATCGGTATCCTCTTCCACCGTCGTTTCTGACTGCCTGGCGGTCCATCGGCGATGGAACGGCTCAGAAGTCACCCCAATATGGCTCACAAAACAACGGATTCAACGGAGAGCCGGGGCCACGGCAAGGGATTTTCGTAGCGATCTCCCTAAAAAATGCACGGGCATTCCACCGATCTAGGTCCTTGGTCGGGGGACGGCCGGACTCTGGAGGGGGGCGCCGGCGTCAATGCCCCATTCCTCCCATGGCGCATCCCGCGTTTAAGAGCACCACCCCCGGCGGCCGGGCGCGAACGATGTCGCCCGCCGCGTCGAGCCGGGCCTCGGCGTTGCCGAGGTTGGCCAATTCGGCGGGGCTGGCGCCATCGGCGGGAAAGACCTGTCCTCCGGCCAGAACCGCGCCGCGCCGGTCGGGACCATGGCTGATCACGACATAAGCGGGGAGCAGCGCGGCGGGCGGTTGCGGTCCAGGCAGAAGAGCGAGGGCCGGGTGAATCCGGCTAAACAGCCGCCCAGTCGGCTCACAGGCCAATGGCCCCCAGCCCGGAACCCAGGCGGTGCCCCCTTTGTCCAGGGCCACCAGATTGGGGGCTGGCCGGTAGGAGAGGCGTGCCCCCCAGCCATCGACGACATCTTGGGCCGCCAAACCCAGCGCCCGGTACGGCACCAAGCCCAGGCGCGGGCACCACGCGTCGTCGGGCCAGCCGTCCGGGGCCTCACGGGCATCGGGACACGGCAGGGCGCCATCGCTGGCCACCGCCCGCGCCAGGGCCAACTCAACGCGCTGAAGCGCCGCCGCGGTGCGCAACCGGGCCAAAGGCTCGGCAAGTGCCCGCACCCCTTGCCCCGCCCCCCAGGTCAGGAGCCCCAGAACCGCCAGGGCAAGAGCCATTTCGAGAAGCAAGGTCCCAAGACGCTGCTGACCGACCCAGTTCAAGGGTCCCCCCACTATAAGGAACGAGGGGTCTGGGGAGGCCCGCCTCCCCAGCCTTCCCCTTTAAAGGCCTCGACAGACGCGACGGTCAAGGAGAGGCGACAGGCAGCACCTTGCACATAGCGCAGCGCAAGGCCGTAGGGATGGCGGCCCGCCCCTCGTCCTCCAGAATCCCCCGCAGCCGAGGCGTCAGGGCCGCGTCGTCGAGCATGACAAAACCAAGCCGCTGATAATAAGGCGCGTTCCAGGGAACCTCCCGAAACGTGGTCAGCGTCAAGGCGGTGGCCCCCAGAGCGAGGGCCCGGGGGAGTAGGGCGTCGATCAGTTGCCGTCCGATTCCCCGTCGCTGCTGGTCGCGATGAACCGAAAACTGCCAAATGTGCAGGGCGTCGGCGGTCCTTTCCGCGTTGAGGAACCCGGCGAGGCCCGCCCCCGGCACCTCGGCGACGAGGGCAATCCCGCTGGCGATGAGCGCGCGATGGCGTTGCTCGGATTGAACCTCGTCGTCGGCGATCCATTCCAACCCGGGCCACTGGCGGAAGATCTCCCCCGAACTTCGCTCGATCTCGGGCAGACAGGGGGCATCGTCGAGGAGGGCGGGCCGGATTGTGATCATGAGCCGAGGTCGCCTTGTCGGCGGATCGCGAGATCATAAAAGGCGATGGCGGCCGCATTGGAAACGTTGAGGCTCTCCATGGGGCCGGCCATGGGCAGGCAGACCAGCAAGTCACAATGATCGCGCACCAGCCGGCGCAGCCCGCTGCCCTCGCTGCCCAACACCAAGACGGTGCGGGGATCCAAGGCGGCGTCGCCTAGGGCCTGGGGGGCGCCAGCCTCAAGGCCCGCCACCCAATAGCCGTGTTGCTTCAAGTCCTCCAAGCAGCGCGACAGGTTGGCAACCCGCACCAAGGGCACGCGCTCCAGGGCGCCGCACGCGGCTTTGGCGAGGGTGCCGGTTTCCTCGGGGCTGTGACGGTCCTGGACGACCACGGCGCGCAGGCCAAACGCGGCGGCCGAGCGCAAGACGGCGCCCACGTTATGCGGGTCAGAAACTTGATCTAGAACGGCAATCACGCCGGGGCCAGGGGCGGCGGCCAGGGCGTCGAGATCGGGGGCGGGCAGGGGGGCGACGCTGGCCGCCAAGCCCTGATGGACGGCGCCGGGCGGCAGGAGAGCCTCCAGGGTGTCGCGCTCGACGATCTCGGGCGCCGGTGCCCCTGGGGGCAGGGGGGAGGGCAACAGGCCGACGGCGCCGGGCAGGGCCAGAAGGCGCTTGATTCGCCGGGCCGGGTTGGCGAGGGCCGCCTCGATGGCATGGCGGCCATGGAGCCACAGACCGGAGGGGCGGGGCGCGTCTTCGCAGGGGCGGCCGCTCGGGCGCGCCCCCGTGGGACGCCCGGCCGGGGACCGTCCGGCGGGACGCTCGCCGCGGCGCGGCTTGTCGGACATCGGGCCGGTCGGCGCCTGGGGATCGCGGGCCTTGGGGGGGCGGGGGGGCATGGGAACCTCGCGGGAGGGGAATTAAAGGGGGGCAGGATATCGGATGATTTTTTTCGAGAGCCCATTTTTTTTCCGTTGACACCCCCCGGGGTTTTTTCATAAACCGTGGCCCTCGCCGCTGACGACCGAAACGGTCCGGCAGACGGAGGGGTGGTCGAGTGGTTAATGGCACCGGACTGTAAATCCGGCGGGGAGACCCTACGCTGGTTCGAATCCAGCCCCCTCCACCAATCACCGTTCGTTCGTCGGTGGCGAGAATGACATGCGGGTGTAGCTCAATGGTAGAGCCCCAGCCTTCCAAGCTGGTTGTGTGGGTTCGATTCCCATCACCCGCTCCAGTCTGTGACTTGGGCCTCTGATCGCCTGTCGCGCCCCCACCGGGTGGGCAGCACGCAATTGGGATAAGACGGGACCGACCATGTCGAAGGAAAAGTTTGAGCGCAGTAAGCCGCACTGCAACGTGGGCACGATCGGTCACGTTGACCATGGAAAGACGACCCTGACCGCCGCCATCACCAAGGTGCTGGCCGAGTCGGGCGGCGCTAAGTTCCAGGCTTACGACCAGATCGACAAGGCCCCCGAAGAGCGCGCTCGTGGCATCACGATCTCGACCGCCCACGTTGAGTACGAGACGGCCAACCGTCACTACGCCCACGTGGACTGCCCGGGTCACGCCGACTACGTGAAGAACATGATCACCGGCGCGGCCCAGATGGACGGCGCGATCTTGGTGGTGTCGGCCGCGGACGGCCCGATGCCCCAGACCCGCGAGCACATCTTGCTGGCCCGTCAGGTCGGCGTGCCGGCCCTGGTGGTGTTCCTCAACAAGTGCGACATGGTCGATGACGAGGAGCTGCTGGAGCTGGTGGAACTGGAAGTTCGCGAGCTGCTGTCCTCCTACGACTTCCCGGGCGACGATATTCCCATCGTCAAGGGCTCGGCCCTGTGCGCCCTGGAAGGCACCGACGAGAAGCTGGGTCGCGAGGCGATCAACGCTTTGATGGCCGCCGTGGATGCCTACATTCCGCAGCCGGACCGTCCCAAGGACAAGCCCTTCCTGATGCCGATCGAAGACGTGTTCTCGATCTCGGGTCGTGGCACCGTGGTGACCGGTCGCGTGGAGCGCGGCGTGGTGAAGGTGGGTGAGGAAGTCGAGATCGTCGGCATTCGTCCGACCGTCAAGACGACCTGCACCGGCGTTGAAATGTTCCGCAAGCTGCTTTGGAGCGAAATTCTTTCCCCCGAAGGGCGTATACGGTATTAGTCCTCGTTTCCAAGGATTATTCCGTACTCCAAGGTACGTTCCCACGTGTTACTCACCCGTGCGCCACTCATCCCGAAGGATGCGTTCGACTTGCATGTGTTAGGCCTGCCGCCAGCGTTCGTCCTGAGCCAGGATCAAACTCTCAAGTTAACCTCGAAAGCCGAGCCTTTTCTCAATCACTTATACTTGGCCATAAGAACTTCAAAGGTATCGAACGAGTCGATATTCTTTTCGTCTTACTCAAGATGAGCGGTTGAGGAAGATCTCTCTTCCGACAGCCCCGGTTCCCCGAGAGCCGTCCGCCCATCTCTTTCGATCGCGTTTTCTTTTACAATGTCAAACAGCAGACCGGCGAACCGGCAATATTGACTAAGCACTTAGTTTCGACTACCGTCACATCGTCCGATGCTTCGTTCGTCGTCACCAAGGCGGCGGTTTTTACTAGCACCGCCCCACCGTGTCAACCGCTTTTTTTCAGGACTGCCACACCGGCTGAAGCCAACGAAGCGACCCGGGCGGTCAACCCGGAAGGCAAGGAAACTACTCCCCGCCCCGTTCCAGCGTCAAGGCCTTTTTCCCGGATCCGTTTAGCTGTTGTTTCCAAAAGGAAAAAAGCCGCTACACCACCCGAGGAGCCTGCCCCCGAAACCCCTCGGCGCCGTTGCCAGCGCGTCGGGAGGGCGGGTTATAGAAGGGCCGGGACCAGGATGCAAGCGGAAAACTCCCCTTGCCTCTGCGGCCCTCGTCCCGAATAAATTCAAAACTTCAGAAAAATGCTGCGCATAATATCCCCTCGTTCTTTTCGCCATAAGGAAGGATCCACTGCAACACCTCCTCATAGACAAATGAATAGGTCTCGCGGGATCTTTCCCCACCAAGACAACAGCGGCGCTTCCATTAAAGGGCCGTTTAGGGTTTGACAGGGGGGCAGCCCTTCCGCATTCTCGCGCGGACAGGTCGCTTGGGTCGCTCCCTTCAGAAGGAAGGCATCTTGATGGCGCACCCACACCAGGGCCCCGGCTTTCGGTGCGAAAGACCTGACTTCAAACTGCCTTGGGAGTACCACGATGACACCGACCGCGAGGCCGGTCCTGTATACTCTGCTGGGGTCTGTCGTGGGCGCGACGTGCGGCGCCCTGGTCTTTCTCACCCAGCCTGACACGACCGTCGTCGCGACGACGGCCGATCCGTCGGCTTCCCCTTCCCTGCCCTCGGCCTTCAAGCCGATGCCAGAAGACCAAACCGGCAGCCTTCCCACAGCCTTGCGGGAAGAAGACCACTTGGCGCGTGAGCCCCAGAGCGAGGCGGAGGAAAACACCCCTTCGATCGCCGGCGCAGATTGGGGCAACCCTCCCGAGGCGCCTCCTGGAACCACCGCCTCCGCGACCCCCCCGGTGGAGGCCAGCGGGGATGATCTCTCGGCCGCGGATCCCGGCGACCTTCCGGCCGGCGAACAGACCACAACAGAAACCGCTGACGCCTCGCCTGAAAGTGACACCACCCCTGGTCCGATTGAGGTCACCCTCACCGTTGGCCCCGGGGAAACCCTGATGGGCCTCCTGCTCGACGAGGATGTCCCCTCCCCCGTCGCCCACGCCGCCATCGAAGCTCTGCGCGAAACCTTTGATCCGCGCGACTTCCGGGCCGGACAAGACGTCACCCTGACCTACACCTCGGCCAATAACGACGATCTGACCCTCCAGAGCCTCAGCTTCGAGCCCTCGGTCGGCACCACCATTACGCTGAACCGGGGCAACGACGACAGCTTTAGCGTCGAAAAGCAGCAGGCCCCTCTCGTTCGTCGCGTGGTTCGCTACGACGGTACCATCCATTCCAGCTTTTTCGAGGCCGGCCTGAAGGCCGGGGCCCCGCAGAAAGTCCTGGCCGAGATGATCCGCGTCTTCTCGTATGACATCGACTTCCAGCGTGACCTGCGAGAAAACGATCACTTCGAGATGTTCTACGAGCAGATGGACACCAATGACGGCCGGACTGTCCAGACCGGTGATTTGCTCTATGCGTCCATGACGGTGTCCGGGAAGCGAGTGAGTCTTTACCGTTTCCAGGACTCCTCGGGCAATGTGGACTATTATAACGAAAAAGGTCAGGGCATCCGCAAAGCCCTGCTGCGTACCCCCATCAACGGCGCCCGCCTGACCTCGGGCTTTGGCATGCGCCAGCACCCCATCTTGGGCTACTCCAAGATGCATAAGGGCATCGACTTTGCCGCGCCCACCGGAACGCCCATCTATGCCGCCGGTGACGGCGTTATTGAACGGGCTGAACGAACCAACGGCTATGGCAACTACGTCCGCCTGCGGCACAACGGGGAATTCCAGACGGCCTATGGGCATATGAGCCGCTTTGCCAAGGGGGTCAAGCCCGGGCTTCGGGTCCGCCAGGGCGAGGTGATTGGTTTTGTGGGCAGCACGGGTCGCTCCACGGGACCTCATCTGCATTACGAAATCCTGCGCGATTCGGCTCAGGTGAATCCGATGAATGTGCGCTTTGCCGCCAGCAAGGAGCTGACCGGCAAGGATCTCGCCGCGTTCCAGCGGGAGCGTGAACAGGTTGCGGTGGCTTTCCGCAGCACGCCGTCGGGCACCAAGGTGGCTAGCGCCCACTAAACGACGCGAGGGGTCTGGGGAGGCTAGCCTCCCCAGCCTGTTTTATCGGCGCCCGAGTGCCAGGGCCGTGGCACGATCGAGCCACGCCGGCGGCGTCGCCCGCCGCCAACGCGGCAACCACCACAAAGCGGTGACGGCAAGACCCAGCACTGGCCCCGCCAGCAGCACAAGACGCGGCGGTGCCACGGTCAAACTGAGAGCGACCGTCACCAAGCATCCCAGAACAAACGGGGCCAACATCACCCCCAACACGACCGGCAGCACCGTCACTCGCAAAACCAGCGAGACCAGGGTCTGCACAAAGCGACGCGCCATTCTCTCCTCCCGTGATCAAGGGTGATGAAACGGGAGGCAGGGACACCCCGCCCCCCGGACTCGGGCAGGCCTAGCGCCCGCCTCGCCCCCCCAACGCCGCAACCTTGGCCGGATCAACCCACCACGTCATGAACTGAAGACCGGTGCGCGGGGTTTGGGCCGGACGGCCAAAGATGTTCCAATACGCGACCCGGTCCGCAGGTTGGTACCACTGGGGGATGACCAGGAAGGACCACTGCAGCACCCGATCCAGGGCGCGAACGCGGGTGATCAGATCGGGGCGGGAGGGAGCCTTGATCAGGCTTTCCACCAAGCGGTCCACGGCCGGAGACACGAAGCCGGCGTAATTGCTGCTCCCTGGAGTGGTCGCGGCGGCTTGGCTCCAGAAGTCACGTTGCTCGTTGCCCGGACTTTCGCTTTGCCCCCAGCCACTGACGATCATGTCATAATCGAACTGGGAGAGGCGGTTCATGTATTGGGCGGTATCGACGGTTCGCACGGCGAGTTTGATGCCCAGCCGCTCCAGATTTCGGGCAAACGGCAAGACGACGCGCTCGAACTCCGGCTGAACCAACAGGATCTCGAAGGCAAAGGGCGTGCCGTCAGCGTTGCGTAGCGCGCCATCGCGCACGGTCCAGCCAGCCTCGCCCAACAGGGCCAAGGCGCGGGCGAGATTGCTGCGCAGGCCGCCTTGGGCCTCATCCACGACGGGGGGCTGATAGGCCTCGGTGAAGACGCGCCGGGGAATCTGGTCACGCAACGGCTCCAAGAGCGCCAATTCCGCGGCATCGGGAAGGCCGATGGCCGACAGCTCGGAGTTATCGAAGTAGCTGCGCATCCGGCTGTATTCGGAATGAAACAGAGTCTGATTGGTCCATTCGAAGTCGAAGGCGTAGGCTAGAGCCTCGCGCACACGGGGATCTTGGAACAGTGGACGGCGCAGATTGTAGATAAAGCCCTGCATGCCGGCCGTGCGATGGTGGGGCAGTTTTTCCATCAAAATACGCCCGTCGCGCACGGCGGGCGTATCGTAGCCGGTGGCCCACTGACGGGCGACGTTTTCCAAACGGTAGTCGTAGGCACCGGCCTTGAAGGCTTCCAGCAAGACGGTCGCATCACGATAGGTGTCGTAGCGCACCGAATCGAAGTTGTCCTGACCCCGGTTGACCGGCAGATCGCGGCCCCAGTAGTCGGGCCGGCGAGCGTAGGTGATGGACCGCCCCGGTTCAAAACTCTCGATGCGATAGGGGCCACTGGACACCGGCGCTTCCAAGGTCGGCGCGCTGAAGTCGCGCCCCTGCCAGTAATGCTTGGGCAAAATCGGCATTTCGCCGACAATCAGCGGCAACTCCCGGTTTTGGTTGGTTTTGAAGACAAAACGGACCTGTTTGGGCCCCAGAACCTCCACCTTCGCCACATCGCTATAATACATATTATAGAGGGGCAGCCCCTGGGTCCTGAGCGTCTCCAAGGAGAAGGCCACGTCGTCGGCGGAGACGGGGGTGCCGTCGCTCCAGACGGCCTCGGACCGCAAGGTGAATGTGACCGACGAGCGATCCTCGGGCATCTCGACCGACTGGGCGATCAGGCCATATTTGCTGAAGGGCTCGTCGGCGGCCGCGACCATCAAGGTGTCAAGGGTCAAGGTGAGCCCCGGGGCGGCCTCGCCCTTGAGCGTCAAGGGATTGAGGGTGTCAAAGGCGCCCATGGCCCCCAGCCGCACCGCCCCTCCTTTGGGCGCGTCGGGATTGACGTAGTCAAAGTGCTTGAAGTCGGGCGGGTACTTGAGATCGCCGTGCATGGCGAGGCCATGCGCCGGTCCCGGCTCGGCGGCCAGGGCGGCACCGGCCCCTCCCGAAAGGGCGAGGGCGCCCCACAGGGCATAGGCAACAAAACGCATGCTAGGTCTCCAGATCAGGCGGCAAGCAGGGCCAGGGCATCGGCGTGGGCGGCGGCGTCCCCGGCGGCCAGAACCCGGTCGCCGGATCCGATGTGCAAGGGCCGCCCCTCCCAGTCGGTCATCCGCCCGCCGGCGCCCTCGACCACCGGGGCTAGGGCGGCGTAATCATGGAGCTTGAGCCCGGCCTCGCACACCAGATCGGCGTGCCCCAGGGCCAGCAGGCCATAGGCATAGCAATCGCAGCCATAGCGGCGCAGGTGGGCGCGTTGGCGCAGGCGCTCGAAGGCTGCGCTGTCCTCGGCGCGGTGAAAGAGCTCAACGGCGGTGGTATACAGCGCCGCCTGGGACACGGCGGGGCACGGGCGGGTACGCACCGGCAGACCGTTGAAGGTGGTGCCAAGGCCACGGCCGCCCAGCCAGCGCTCGTTCAAGATTGGCTGATTGATGACCCCGAGAAAGGGCCGGCCCTGATGGCACAAGCCAATCAGGGTGCCAAACGACGGCATGCCGGTGATGAAGGCGCCGGTGCCGTCGATGGGATCAAGCACCCAGACGAACTCGGCCTGCGGGTTCTCGGCCCCGTACTCCTCGCCGATGATCCCGTGGTCGGGGAAGGCCTGACGGATCAGACCGCGCATGGCCTGCTCCGCATCGCGGTCAGCCACGGTGACGGGTGAGGCATCCGCCTTGTCGTCCACGACCAGGGCTGTGCGAAACAAAGGGCGGATGAGGGCGGCCGACGCCTCGGCCAAGGTATGGGCCAAGGCCACAAACGGCTGGGCGGACAGGGTCACAGGACAGCCTCCGGTCCGAAAAAGGATGGGACCGTGAGGGTAGCCAAGGCCGCTGGTCGCCACAAGCGCCGACCCCCCGCAAGACCGAGGGGTCTGGGGAGGCCCCGCCGCCCCAGCCTTCCTTTTTTTCTGACGATTGCCCCGGGGTGCCCCCTGAAAAGGACGCTAGCGCTCGACAACCACCGGCCGCTCGGCCCGATCTTGCCAGCCGGCGGTTTCCAACTCGGGGATACCCAGCGCCTGCTCGGGCCAACCGATGCACAGCCACGCGATAAAGCGCCAGCCAGCGGGCACCTCGAGACTCCGGGTAACGACCTCGGGCGACAAGATGGAGACCCAGCCGACCCCAAGGCCCTGGGCCCGGGCGGCGAGCCACAGGGTATGAATGGCCAGCACCACCGAATAGGCGCGAGTCTCGGGCATGGTGGCTTGGCCCAAGCCGTGGCCCTGGGCCGTGGTGTCGTCGCAGAACACGGCCATCTGGACCGGCGCCTCGCGCAGGCCCTCGACCTTGAGGGCGGCGTAGGCGGCCTGACGCTCGGGGGGCTGGGCGTTTTGTGCACGGGCGTTGCAGGCGGCGAAGTCGGCGGCGACGGCCTCGATGCGCTCCGGGCTGCGCACGCGCACGAAACGCCAGGGCTGGGAGTTGCCAACGCTGGGGGCAAGGTGGGCACGGGCCAGCAGGGCCTCGACCAGGGGTTCGGGCACGGGGTCGGTGCGAAACCGCCGCACATCGCGCCGCCACGTCAGCAAGGTGTCGAGGTCGGCCTGGAAGGCGCCCGCAAAGGACGGGGGAGACGCGGCAGGAGGGGCCAGGGGGAGAAGCTGCGACATGAACGCTCCAGTCATCGAGATCCAAGAGCGATCCTAAAACGAGAGCGCCAGGGGAGGAACCGGTTTTCAACGGCGGCCGCCCCTGCCGAGCCCTCCCCTTTTCCTTGAGAGGGTCCAGGCTCAAAGGCTTGACCGATTCGCATGAATGGTCTACCCCGCCCCGGTTTATGCTCCCCAGGCCGGGGACGGCCCCGGCCTTGTCCCTAGCCGTGAGGCGTTGTCGATGAACCGCATCTTCTCGGGCGTACAGCCCACCGGAAACCTGCACCTGGGCAACTATCTGGGCGCCATCCGCAATTGGGTGCGCCTCCAGAGCGACTACGAGTGCCTGTTTTGCGTCGTCGATCAGCACGCCATCACGGTTTGGCAAGACCCCGCCACCTTGCGCCACGCCATTCGGGAAGTGACGGCCGGCTTGCTGGCGGCCGGTCTGGATCCCAAGAAAAACGTCCTGTTCAACCAGTCCACGGTACCGGCCCACGCCCAGTTGGCCTGGGTGTGCAATTGCGTCGCGCGCATGGGCTGGCTCAACCGGATGACCCAGTTCAAGGAAAAGGCCGGCAAGAACCGCGAGAATGCGTCGGTGGGTTTGTTCGCCTACCCCAATCTGATGGCCGCCGACATCCTGATTTACAAGGCGACCCATGTGCCGGTGGGCGAGGACCAAAAGCAGCATTTGGAACTGACCCGCGACATCGCGCAAAAGTTCAACAATGACTACGGGGTTGATTTCTTCCCGCTGACCGAGCCCTTGATCCTGGGCGAGGCCACCCGGGTGATGTCGCTGCGCGACGGCTCGAAGAAGATGAGCAAGTCCGACGAGTCGGATTTCTCGCGCATCAATATGACGGACACCGCCGACACTATCGCCCAGAAGTTGAAAAAGGCAAAAACCGACCCGGAACCCCTGCCAGAAACGGTGGAAGGACTGGACGGGCGCCCGGAAGCGGCCAATCTGGTGGGAATCTACGCCGCGCTGGCCGACCTCACCCGGGCCGAGGTGCTGGCGCGCGTAGGGGGGCAGCCGTTCAGCGCCTTCAAGAACGAGCTGACGGACCTCGCGGTGTCGGTCTTGCAACCGATCAACACCGAGATGGCCCGCCTGATGGCCGATCCTGGGGCGATTGACGCGGTCTTGCGCGACGGCGCCGAGCGCGCCAACGCCATTGCCCAGCCGATTTTGGCGGACATTTACGATATTGTCGGCCTTTTGCGCCCGTAACCCCGGCCTGCGGACCTGATCATGGACCATTTCACGTACAAGTCCGGCATTTTGCATGCCGAGGATGTTCCCCTGCCCCGCATCGCGGAGTCGGTGGGCACGCCGTTTTATGTGTATTCCAGCGCAACCTTGGAGCATCACTACCGGGTGATCACCGAGGCCTTCACCGGCCAGGATGCGCACGTCTGCTTCGCCACCAAGACCAACGGCAACAAGGCCGTGCTGACCTTGTTGGGCCGACTGGGCGCCGGCGCCGACGTGGTGAGCGTGGGCGAGATGCGCCATGCCATCGCCGCCGGCATTCCGGCCAAGCGGGTGGTGTTCTCCGGGGTGGGCAAGACCCGCGACGAACTGACCGCCGCCTTGTCACTGGGGATCGCCCAGATCAACGTCGAGTCCGAGCCCGAGCTGCGCGCCCTCTCGGAGTTCGCCTCGGCCATGGGAACGCTGGCGCCGGTCGCCCTGCGCATTAATCCCGACGTGACCGCCGACACCCACGACAAGATCTCCACCGGGCGCAAGGAGAACAAGTTCGGCATCGACTGGGCCACGGCGCCGGCCTTGTTCCGCCTCGCCAACACCTTGCCCGGCATTGATCTCAAGGGCGTTGCGGTGCACATCGGCTCGCAGATCCTCGATCTGGCGCCGTTCCGGGCGGCCTTCTTGCGCCTGCGCGAGTTGGTGCTTTCGCTGCGCGGCGAGGGGATTGCCCTGAAGCGGGTGGATCTGGGCGGTGGCCTTGGGGTGCCCTACCACCGCGACGACCCGTCAAGCCCGGCGCCGAGCGCTTATGCCGCCTTGGCCAAGGAGTGCTTTGGCGACCTGGGCGTGACCTTGATCCTGGAGCCCGGCCGCCTGATCGCCGGCAACGCCGGCCTGCTGGTCTCGCGCGTGGTCTATGTGAAGGAAGGGGCGGCGCGCAAGTTCCTGATCCTTGATGCCGGCTTCAACGATCTCGTGCGCCCGGCCATGTACGACGCCTATCATGAGATCCTGCCCGTCGAGCAGCCGGCCCCGGACGCCCCCTACGAGCCGCTGGACGTGGTCGGGCCCATTTGTGAAACCGGCGACCTGTTCGCCCGGCAGCGGCCCCTGCCGCCCCTGGCCCCGGACGCCTTGGTGGCCTTTGCCACGGCGGGCGCTTATGGCGCGGCCATGTCCTCCACCTACAACGGCCGCCCCCTGGTGCCCGAGGTGCTGGTCAAGGGCAACCGCTTCGATGTCGTGCGCCGCCGCCCCACCCTGGCCGAGATGACCGCCCTGGAAAGCGTCCCCGAGTGGCTCAAATAACCTCCTGACCCCCCACCCCCCCTTTTTTCTTGAACCCAAAAAAGAAAAAAGGGGGTCTGGGGCATCGCCCCAGGCGGGGCCCGGGGCGGCAGCCCCGCGTCACCTCGTCTGGCGCCCCCCCCGCTTCCCGACCCGAGCCAGAGGCAACCCCATGAACACCGTCTCCCTTGCCGAATGGGCGGGACGCTTGAGCGAAGCCCGCGTGGTGTGCGCCGGCGACGTCATGCTTGATCGCTTCGTCCACGGCGCGGGTGGAGCGTATCTCCCCGGAAGCCCCCTTGATCTGCCCGCCGTGGCCGCGCGCGCCGAGGCCCGGTTGGCCAAGGTCGGGCTGGGCGAGCGGGTCTGCTGCCTTGGCGGGGATTTTCGGGGCGATCCCGTGCCCCGGGGTGCCGATCTCATTTCCTTGGTCCGGGTGGTGCACGACCACGAGGATGCCACCGTGCGAGTCTTGCTGCGCGCCGCGCGGGAGGCCCTGGAGCCCGGCGGGACGCTGCTGGTGGCCGAGCCCATGGCGGCCGTCGGCGCCGAGTCGGCCACCGCGTACTTCCTGTTTTACCTCCTGGCCATGGGCTCGGGCCGGCCGCGCACCCCCGAGGCCCTGAGCGCTTTGCTGCACGAGGCGGGGTTTTCCCGGGTGCGCAAGGTGCCGACGCGTCGGCCGCTCCTGGTGTGTCTTCTGGCCGCAACGCCTTGAAACCCGCCCCGCAAGGGTAGGCTTGACACGCCCTCGAACGCCGCTACGATGGCGCCACGTTTCGACCAATAACAATCCAGACACAAAGCGGACACCGAGCCACCCATGGACACTCTCGCTGTCGTCATAGAAAAACCACAATCGCTGGGGCTCAAGCGACTACCGCTCACCCCCCCAACCGAGGCCGATGTGGTGGTGGCGATCGAGTGGTCCGGGATCAGCACAGGCACCGAGCGCCTGCTGTGGAGCGGCCGCATGCCGCCGTTTCCCGGCCTGGGCTATCCCTTGGTGCCGGGCTATGAGTCGGTGGGCCGGGTGATCGAGGCGGGCGCCGCCTCGGGGCGGGCGGTGGGCGAGCGGGTGTTCGTGCCCGGCGCTACCTGCTACGGTGAGGTGCGCGGCCTGTTTGGTGGGGCCGCCGCCAAGGTCGTGGTCCCCGGGGCCCGCGTGGTGCCCTTGCCCGAGGGCATGGACGAGACCGGTACCTTGTTTGCGCTGGCCGCGACCGCCCATCATGCGGTGACCCTGCCGGGCAGCGCACTGCCCGACCTGATCATCGGCCATGGGGTCCTGGGCCGTCTGGTGGCCCGGGTGGTGGTGGCCCTTGGCGGGCGGCCGGTGGTCTGGGAGAAGAATCCGGCGCGGTGCGACGGGGCCCTGGGCTACGAGGTGGTCGATCCCGACGCCGATGGGCGCAAAGATTACACGTCGATTTGTGATGTGAGCGGCGATGCGGGCCTGCTCGATACCTTGATTGCCCGTCTGGCCCCCCAGGGCGAGATCGTTTTGGCCGGGTTCTACGAGGCCCCGCTCTCCTTTACCTTCCCCCCCGCCTTCATGCGCGAGGCGCGGCTGCGCGTGGCCGCCCAATGGAAGCCGGCCGACGTGGCCGGGATCTTGGCCCTGCTGGGCGACGGGCGTCTGTCGCTGGCCGGCCTCATTACCCACCACGCTCGTCCCGAAGAGGCCGATGCCGCCTATCGCACGGCGTTTGGCGATCCCGCGTGCTTGAAGATGATTCTTGACTGGAGATCCGCGTCATGACCGGACTGCCCCCCCTCTGTCCCCCGGCCCCGGTGGCCGAGCAGCCCGACCGCGCCGGCGGTTCGACGCTCGGGCCCCGTCCGGGCGAGACGCAGATCATCGCCATTTATGGCAAGGGCGGGATCGGTAAGAGCTTCACGCTCTCCAACCTGTCTTACATGATGGCCCGCCAGGGCAAGCGCGTGTTGCTGATCGGCTGCGATCCTAAGAGCGATACCACTTCCTTGCTGTTTGCCGGCCGGGCCTGCCCCACCATCATTGAGACGGCGGCCAAGAAGCGCCTCGCCGGCGAGGAAGTGCGCATTGAGGATGTTTGCTTCAAGCGCGACGGCGTGTTTGCCATGGAGTTGGGCGGTCCCGAGGTGGGGCGCGGTTGCGGCGGGCGCGGCATTATCCATGGCTTCGAGATTCTGGAAAAGCTGGGCTTCCATGAGTGGGGCTTTGACTACGTCTTGCTCGACTTCCTGGGCGACGTGGTGTGCGGCGGCTTTGGTCTGCCCATTGCCCGCGACCTGTGCCAGAAGGTCATCGTGGTCGGCTCCAACGACCTCCAGTCGCTTTATGTCGTGAACAACGTCTGTTCGGCCGTGGAGTACTTCCGCCGGCTGGGCGGGTCGGTCGGCGTGGCCGGCATGGTCATTAATAAGGAAGATGGCACCGGCGAGGCCCAGGCCTTCGCGGCCAAGGCCGGTGTGCCGGTGCTCGCGACCATTCCCGCCAACGAAGACATCCGGCGCAAGAGCGCGGCCTACGAGATCGTCGCCATGCCGGGCGGCGAGTGGGCCCCCTTGTTTGAGGCCCTGGCCGCCAACGTGGCCGCTGCGCCGCCCATCCATCCCACGGCGCTGACCCAAGAAGAGTTGCTGGGCCTGTTTAAGAGCGAGGACGTAGGGCGCGACGTGGTGTTGGAGCCGGCGACCATGGAGGATATGTGCGGCGGGGTCATTGAGGCCCGTCCGTCCCTCGAGATCGTGTACGAAACCCCGTGAGTGCGCCCCAGTCAGATCGCGCCAAGGATCCGTCCGTCATGACGCCGCTTGATCGTCCGTCCGATCCGACGCCCGCCGCGGGCTCTGCCTGTGGGACCGTGGGCTTTCCCGTCCCGGCGGGGCCCCATGGTCGGGCGCCCACCATGTGTCCGGCCTTTGGCTCGCTGCGCGTCGGTTTGCGCATGCGCCGCACCGCGTCGGTGTTGTGCGGGTCGGCGTGCTGTGTGTATGGCCTGAGCTTCACGGGACATTTTTATGGGGCGCGCCGCACCATTGGCTACGTGCCCTTTACCTCGGAGACCCTGGTCACCGGCAAGCTGTTCGAGGACTTGCGCGAGGCCGTGTATCAGCTCGCTGACCCCGAGCGCTACGACGCCGTGCTTGTGACCAATTTGTGCGTGCCCTCCGCCTCGGGCGTGCCCTTGCGGCTGTTGCCCAAGGAGATCAACGGGGTGCGCATCATCGGCATCGACGTGCCCGGCTTTGGCGTTGGCACCCATGCCGAGGCCAAGGATGTGTTGGCCGGGGCCATGCTGCGCTATGCCCGCACCGAGGCCGAACAAGGCCCGGTGATGGCGCCGCGCGGCGGCCCCAGCGACAAGCCCACGGTTACCTTGATGGGCGAGATGTTCCCGGCCGATCCCATGACCATTGGTGCCATGCTGGCTCCTATGGGGCTGGCGGTGGGGCCGGTGGTGCCGACCCGGGAGTGGCGCGAACTGTACGCCGCCCTCGACTGCGCCGTGGCCGCGGCCATCCATCCGTTCTATGTCGATTCGATTCGCGAGTTCCGACACGCCGGCCGTCCGGTCATCGGCTCGGCTCCCGTGGGCTACCATGGGACGGCGGCGTGGTTGGAATCGGTAGGGAAAGCTTGCGGCGTCGCTTCCGACGCTGTGGCGGCGGCCCAAAACCGCATCCTGCCCGCCATCCAAGGCGCCCTGGCCGGGGCGCCGATCAAGGGCCGCATCACCCTCTCGGGCTATGAGGGCTCGGAACTGCTGGTTGCGCGTCTTCTGATCGAAAGTGGCGCGGAGGTTCCGTATGTCAGCACAGCCTTGCCGCGCACGCCCTGGTCCGAGGAGGACCGGCAGTGGCTGGAGGCCAAGGGGGTGATTGTCGCCTACAGGGCGCCCCTGGAACAAGATATCGGGGCCGTGGAAGCGTTTCGACCCGATCTGGCGATCGGCACCACCCCGGTGGTGCAGGCGGCCAAGGAGCGGGCGATTCCGGCCCTCTATTTCACCAACCTGATCTCGGCACGCCCCCTGATGGGACCAGCTGGCGCGGGTTCTCTCGCTCAGGTTGTTAATGCCGCAGTGGCGAATAAAGGCCGTTTTGAGGCGATGAAGCGCTYTTTTTCTGGCGTTGGGACCGGCGATGTGGCAGGTAACTGGGACGAGGCGCCCCGGTGCCGAGCCGGCCAGAGGGAGGCTTCGTAAATGTTGGTCCTGGATTTGGATCGCGCGGGCGGATACTGGGGAGCCGTTTACGTGTTTACGGCGGTGAAGGGGCTTCAGGTCATGATCGACGGCCCGGTGGGCTGCGAGAACCTGCCGGTCACGGCGGTTCTGCACTACACCGACGCGCTGCCGCCTCATGAGTTGCCCGTCGTCGTCACCGGTCTGGGGGAAGAAGAGTTGGGGCGCGAAGGCACCGAGGGCGCGATGAAGCGGGCCCACGCGGTGCTCGACCCGGCCAAGCCGGCCGTCGTGGTGACCGGCTCCATCGCTGAGATGATCGGCGGCGGCGTGACCCCGGCGGGGACCAACATCCAGCGCTTCTTGCCGCGCACCATCGACGAGGACCAGTGGCAGTCCGCCGACCGGGCCATGACGTGGCTGTGGCAGCAGTACGGCGCCAAGAAGACCGCCAAGCCGGCCCCCCGTCCGGCGGGCGCCAAGCCGCGGGTGAACCTGATTGGCGCCGCCTACGGCACGTTCAACATGTACTCGGATCTGGCCGAGATCCGCCGCTTGGTGGAGGGGATCGGCGCCGAGGTGAACCTCGTGTTCCCGCTGGGCTGCGCGCTCTCCGAGATCGGGCGCTTGGCGGAGGCCGACGCGAGTGTGTGCCTGTACCGCGAGTTTGGCACCGCCGTGTGCGAGGCCATCGGCAAGCCCTGGTTGCGGGCTCCCGTGGGTCTGGGCGCGACGACCAACTTCCTGCGGGCCCTGGGCGCGCATCTGGGACTTGACCCGGAGCCGTTTATCGAGCAGGAAAAGCATACGACCTTGAAGCCCCTGTGGGACCTCTGGCGGTCGGTGACGCAAGACTTCTTTGGCACCGCGTCGTTTGGCGTGGTGGCGACCGAAACCTACGCCCGGGGCCTTCAGGGGTTCCTGGGAGACGAAATGGGCCTGCCCTGCACCTTTGCGATTGCTCGTCGCCCCGGTGGCAAGACGGATAATGATATGGTGCGGGCCTCGGTTCAGGGCAAGACCCCGCTGGTGCTGTTCGGCAGCTATAACGAGCGGATGTACTTGGCCGAGACCGGCGGGCGGGCGATGTATATTCCGGCGTCGTTCCCGGGCGCGGTGGTGCGCCGGCATACGGGAACGCCGTTCATGGGCTACGCAGGCGCGACCTACCTGGTTCAGGAAGTGTGCAACGCGCTCTTCGATGCCCTGTTTGGGATCCTGCCCCTGGGCACGGACCTCGACCGTGTGGAAGCGACCCTGTCGCGTCTGCACCGCGAGCTGCCTTGGGAAGAAGAGGCTCGTCAAGCGCTGGAGCGCTTGGTAGACGCAGAGCCGGTGTTGGTTCGTATTTCCGCCGCCAAGCGGCTTCGCGATACAGCGGAGCGGGCGGCGCGGGATGCCGGAGCCGAAGTGGTCACCGCCGATCTGGTGATCCGGGCTCTGGGTCGTCCCGAGGGGAGGGCGGTTCACTAAGGGCGCCCGCCCTGGGGGGTGAAAGTTTCGTCAGCCTTTCCTCCGCTCCTGGGGGGAGGGGTGTCGGATCCGGTCGTTCGTTCCTGGTCGTTGGGCGAACGAGTCAACGAAGGAGCTTGCTCCTTTAGCGAAACCGGCGCGCTTCGGCGCGGACGACCTAAGTGGGCTAGTATCAGGAGGTAAACACATGGTTGATAATGCTACGCTGAACGAAGAAGAGGCCAAGGAGTTTCACAACACGTTCTCGAGCAGCGCCTCCGGCTTCATCGCCGTTGCCGCCATCGCTCACGTCCTTGCTTGGCTGTGGCGTCCCTGGATTCCGGGCCCGAATGGCTATGCCATGGACCTGGTGAACCAGACCCTGACGTTCCTGTCGTAATTGGAGGACTGAGATATGTGGCGTATTTGGCTGCTTTTTGATCCGCGTCGTGCTCTGGTCGGTCTGTTCGCGTTCCTGGCCGTCCTCGCTCTGCTGATCCACTTCCTGCTGCTCAGCACCGAGCGGTTCAACTGGCTGGAAGGCAACCCCGTCAAGGCTGCTCAGGTCTCTGTGACCTCCGTGCTGTCGTAAGCGGGCGTTTTTCGCTAGTCAGTAGCGTCGCGTGCCGACGGCAGCGGGCGGATCCTGGGGGTTTCCAGGCCGCCCGCTGCCGACCACTCGGCGGGGCGGCGGTCGTTCAAAGACTCCCGACCGGAGGGCCCATAAATGGCCATGCTCAGTTTTGAAAGAAAGTACCGTGTCCGCGGCGGGACGCTGGTGGGAGGAGATCTGTTTGACTTCTGGGTGGGGCCGTTCTACGTCGGCTTCTTCGGAGTCACGACGTGTCTCTTCGCTTCCCTCGGCATCGCCCTGATCCTGTTGGGGACGGCGCTGGGACCGACTTGGAATCCCCTGCGGATTAATATTGCTCCCCCGGATCTTTCCTATGGTCTGGGTTTTGCGCCGTTGATGAAGGGCGGTCTGTGGCAGCTGATCACGATCTGCGCCATTGGCGCTTTTGTGTCGTGGGCGCTGCGTCAGGTCGAAATCGCGCGCAAGCTCGGCATGGGGCTTCACATTCCGTTCGCTTTCTCCTTCGCGATTTTTGCCTATCTTGCGCTGGTGGTGATTCGCCCGCTTCTGCTGGGCGCGTGGGGTCACGGGTTCCCCTACGGCATTTTGAGCCACCTGGACTGGGTGTCGAACATTGGCTACCAGTTCCTGCACTTCCACTATAACCCCGCTCATATGATCGGTATCACCTTCTTCTTCACCAACTGCATGGCGCTCGCGATGCACGGGTCGATCATTCTGTCGGCCTCGAACCCGGGCAAGGGTGAGAAGGTGAAGGGGTCCGAACACGAGAATACCTTCTTCCGGGATGTGGTGGGCTACTCCATCGGCACGCTGGGCATTCACCGCCTTGGTGTTTTCCTGGCTATCAGCGCCGCTTTCTGGAGTGCCGTCTGCATCATTCTCAGCGGCCCCTTCTGGACCCGCGGCTGGCCGGAATGGTGGAACTGGTGGCTCCAGTTCCCGTACAGCTTCGTTGGCTAGTGGGTGAGGGGTAACGACAATGGCCGATTACCAGAACATTTTTAACACCGTGCAGGTTCGCACTGAGCCGCACCATGGTGTTGAGCTCCCCAAGGGGGAACTGGGCCGCGAAGGCAAGCCGATTTTTGTTTGGCTGCTGGGCAAGATTGGTGACGCCCAGTTTGGACCGATCCACTTGGGCGTGGCCGGTACCGTGTCCGCCGTCTTGTTTGCGTTCGCTTTCCTGATCATCGGCGCCAACTTCCTGGCTTCGGTGGACTGGAACCCGATCGAGTTCATCCGTCTGCTTCCGTGGCTTGCCCTGGAGSCCCCCGCGCCCGAACTGGGTCTGGGTCTGGCGCCGATGAACGCGGGCGGCTGGTGGCAGATCACTGGCTTCTTCCTGACCATGTCCCTGCTCGTGTGGTGGTGGCATGTCTACAACCGCGCTCGCGCTCTGGGTCTTGGCACTCACATGGCCTGGGCCTTCGCTTCCGCGCTGTTCTTGTACCTGACCCTGGGCTTCATTCGTCCGCTGCTGCTGGGCAACTGGGGTGAGGCGGTTCCGTTTGGCCTGTTCGCTCACCTGGACTGGACCGCGGCCTTCTCGCTGCGCTACGGCAACCTGTACTACAATCCGTTCCACATGCTGTCGATCGCGTTCCTGTACGGCTCCGCCGTCCTGTTCGCGATGCACGGCGCCACCATTCTGGCCGTGAGCCACCTGGGTGGTGACCGCGAGGTGGAGCAGATCACCGACCGTGGTACGGCCGCCGAGCGCGCCGCCCTGTTCTGGCGCTGGACCATGGGCTTCAATGCGACCATGGAGTCGATCCACCGCTGGGCCTGGTGGTTCGCCGTCTTGACGCCGCTGACCGGTGCCATCGGCATGCTGCTGACCGGTACGGTCGTGGAGAACTGGTACCTCTGGGGTATTGACCATGGCTTGGTGCCGACCTACCCGGCCATTGCCGACCCGGTGGTTACCGACCCCGCGCTGGCCCAGTGACGAAGGAGCTCCACGATGAGTATCTTTAAGCAGAAGGGCCCGACCCCTCTCCTGGTGTCCTACGCCGTGTGGATCATTCTCGGCGTTGGTCTCCTGCACACCGTCCTGTTCTGGGCGGCGGACAACACCGTCTCCGTGCAGGCCGGCTTCCGTGGCACCGGCATGCAGACCATCTCCAAGAAGGACGCGCCGGTTCCGGCCACCTTCGCGGCGCCCGAAGTCCTGCCCACCGTCGAGACGGGCAAGGCTCTGGCCAAGGACATGTATGTCAACGTTCCGGTTCTGGGCCATCTGAAGGTTGAAGAGTTCAACCGTCTGATGGAGCAGATGACCGCCTGGGTGACGCCGAAGGAAGGCTGCTTGTACTGCCACTCCAACGACGGTCTGGACAAGGACAACGTGTACACGAAGGTCGTGTCGCGTCGCATGATCCAGATGACCCAGTACATCAATGCCAACTGGTCGCAGCACGTTCAGCCCTCCGGCGTGAACTGCTACACCTGCCACCGCGGTAAGCCGATCCCGGCCAACTACTTCTGGACCGAGCCGGCCAACACCAAGGTCGGTCTGGGCAACGACGCCGGTCAGAACAAGCCCTCCATCGGCCTGACCGCCATGCAGCGCGACGTGTTCACCCCCTACCTCCTCAACGCGAACTCCATCCGCGTCGAGGGTCTGACCAGCCTGCCCAAGAAGGGCACCGTCGGCGAAGGCCCGAGCCTCCAGGCCACTGAAGGCAGCTATTCGCTGATGATCCACATCTCCAAGGCGCTGGGCGTCAACTGCACCCACTGCCACAACACCCAGTCCACCGCCGACTGGTCCCTCAGCACGCCGCAGCGCGTTATTGCCTGGCACGGTCTGAACATGATCCGCGCCGTCAACAACGAGTACTTGGCCCCGCTGAAGGACGCCATGCCGGAGAAGCGTCTGGATGGGTCGCAGCTGAAGGGCCCCACCGGCGACGCGCCGAAGGCCAACTGCGCCACCTGCCACAATGGCCAGAACAAGCCTCTGGGCGGCGTGAGCCTCCTGGAAACCTACCCGGTCCTGAAGGCGGCGAAGTAAGCTTTCTTTTGGATCGGCCCTCGGGTCGGATCATGAGACGGCGCGGAGAAATCCGCGCCGTTTTTTGTTGGGGGCGTGGCGGCGATCAAGGTGCTTGGAGGGGAGGGGGAGACGAGCCTCCCCAGCCTTTTGCGTAGTGTTTTGTTCCCGCCGGGGATTACACCGGATCCGGCGCCCAGGCTGTCAGGGTAATGACCTGAAACGTCGCGGGCACCCGACCATCGGCGCCGGCATGGTTTTGCTGGTAGAGGGCCAGGGCGGTGGCCAGGGTCGCGCGGCGTAGGAAGGTGCGACGGCGAACGGCGACCGCGTTGCTCTCCCCCATGCCCCGTAGGTCGCGCAGCAGGCGCCAGGGGTCGGCATAATGGACGACCAGGGTGTCGATATCGACGGTGAGGGTGTGAAAGCCGACCCGGGCTAGCAAGTCCCCGATGTCACGGACCCCGGCCAAGGGGCTGAAGCGGGGCGAAAGGCCCCCCTCGACCAGCAATTCGGCTTCCGATAAACAGGAGCGAAGCTCCTTGAGCGTTTCGCCGCCCAGGAGAGAGCCCAGAAGTAGCCCCCCAGGGCGTAAGGCCCGGCGCAGTTGCACCAAGGTCCCGGGGAGATCGTTGACCCAGTGCAAACTGAGGTTGGACAAGACCAAGTCCAGGCACTGCTCGGCCAGGGGCAGCCACTCCTCATCGGCAACGAAGGTCCGACCGGGGGCGTGGGAGGCAGCGCGGCCGGCCAAGCCCGGCGACAGGTCGCACTGAAATAAGGTGCCAATCTTGGGGTGCTCGGCGAGGATCCGGGCGATCTCGCCGCCATGGCACCCGAGATCCAGCGCCAAGGGGAAGGCGCGTGTGATATCCTCCAGGCGCTCGACGAGACGGGCCGCCGTTTCATGCACAAGAAAATCGTGCGCCCCAAAGCCCGCTGCGGCGCGGTCACGATGGCGGCGGACAAGGTTACGATCGAAGACGGAGACGATGGTGCTCATATCCCCTGATATACTGTTCATGGCTCTCCCTTCCCCCTCCTTTTGAAAAGCATGCTTTTCAAAAGGAGGGGGAAGGGAGAGCCAATTAATAAAAGAAAGCGGAGGTCTGGAGGCGTCAGCCTCCAGGCGGGGCCGGGGCGGCAGCCCCGCGTTCCCCTCCCCCTGCGGCAGCGGTGTTCCGTCGTCGCTTGCCCCCGTCAGGGCGTTTTGGAAACGAACCAGAAGTTCAAGGAACGGCTCTTTTCGCCAAGGTTTTCCAGGCGCATACTAGGGCCTTGGAGGAACCTTGGAGGAGAGTATCCATGTCCGGCATTCGCACCCTTCTGTCCGTCATCAGCGACGACCAGACGGGGCAGGCGCCTTTGGCGACCGCCTTGCTGATCGCCCGGACCATGGGCTGCCACGTTGAAGGCTTCCATGTGCTGATTGATGCGGCCTCGGCCGTGCCCTACGTGGGCGAAGCGATGGCCGGCGCCTTGATCGAGGAGATGGTCGAGGCGGCCGAAAAGGATGCCCGCGAGCGCGCTGACCGGGCCCGGGCCATGTTCCTGGGGGTGTGTCAGGCCCACAAGATCCCCCTGGACGTGACCCCTCCCGGCGATTGCACTCTCAACGCGGCGTGGCACGAAGCCCAGGGCCCGGAACCGGAACAGGTTGCCCTGCGCGGCCGGGTGGCCGACTTGCTGGTTTTGGGGCAGCCGGGACCGCGCGGGGCCCCGCCCTCGCTGCTCACCCTCAACGCCGCCCTTCTCGAGAGCGGCCGACCGGTGATCGTTGCTCCGCCCCAGCCGCCAAGCAGCGTGGGCCAGCGCGTGGCGATTGCCTGGAACGGCAGCGCCGAGGCGGCGCGGGCCGTCCTGGGCGCCATGCCCTTCCTGGTCCGGGCCGACGCGGTGACCTTGCTGATTGCCGCAGATGGCGATGGCCAGGACAACGCCCCCATCCGCGCCGCCGAGTTGGAGCGGCATTTGGCTTGGCACGGCGTGGACGCCACCACCCGCTTCCTGGAAGCCGCCTCCGGGGGGCGCACCGGCGAAGCCTTGCTCGACGCCTGCGCCGACGCCGAGGCCGACCTCCTGGTCATGGGCGCCTACACCCATAGTCGTCTGCGGCAGTTGATTTTGGGGGGGGTGACACGCCATGTCCTGGAGCGGGCCACCCTGCCCGTCCTGATGTCGCACTGACCCCTTGGCCCCAGGGGGGACGGGACGGCATGGTGTTTCCCTCCTGACCCCAACGAGGTCGTCCCTCCCCCGCGCCAAGAGGACACTCCTCCATGAACACTGTCATCATTACCGGCGCCAGCCGAGGCATCGGCCACGCCACCGCCGTTCGTTTTCTCCGCGAGGGCTGGCGGGTGATTACCTGTGCCCGCGCCGAGGTGCCCCCCGAGTGCAAGATGGACCGCAACTGGTCCGCCCATTTTCCCGTTGATCTCGCTGACCCCAACGCCATCGACGCCTTTGCCAAGGAGGTGTTGGAGCATCTGGATGGGGCCCCTCTCCATGCCTTGGTCAACAACGCCGGTGTCTCGCCCAAGACCTCGTTTAAAGAGCGCCTGGGCGTGCTCAACGGCGCCATCGACCGCTGGCGATCGGTGTTCGAGCTGAACTTTTTCGCCCCCCTGCGCCTATCGCGGGCCTTCGCCGGGCCGCTGTCGCGCAGCAAGGGGGCGGTGGTCAACATCACCTCCATCGCCGGCCATTATGTGCACCCCTTCGCCGGCTCGGCTTATTCCACCTCCAAGGCCGCCTTGTCGGGCCTGACCCGCGAAATGGCCGTCGAATTCGCCCAGCTGGGCATCCGCGTGAACGCCGTCGCCCCCGGCGAAATCAAAACAGAAATGGTCTCCGCCGAATACGAAGCCCTGATCCCCCGCATCCCCCTCGACCGCATGGGCAGCACAGAAGACGTCGCCTCTTGCGTCTATCGCCTCTGTACCGAAGAATTTTCCTACGTCACCGGAACCGAAATCTTCGTCACCGGCGGCCAGCACTTGCTGTAACGATGCAAGCGCCGAAGGGGTGACGGGGGCTCTTCGCTTCGGCACGCCSSGCGGTTGCCGAAGTGGAGAGCCCCCCGTCACCCCTCCGGCGCCAGTGTCCTTTCGCAGACGCTATCCGGCGAGGCGGCGGCGACGACGCGGTTGCGGCCCCAGGCTTTGGCGACGTACAGAGCCTCGTCGGCGGCGTGCAGCACGCTGTCGATCAGACGGCCATGGGTGACGAGGCCGGCCACTCCCTGGCTGACCGTGAAGGACAGATCCCCGCGCGGGCTTGGCACGACGACGGCAGCCAGGGTCTGGCGCAAGACCTCGGCCAGAAGGAGGGCGTCGGGTAAGGGGGTGCAGGGCAGGACAATGGCGAACTCCTCACCGCCCATGCGCCCCAGGATATCGCTTTCGCGCAAACGACCCTGAACTGTATCAACGAACATCCGCAACGCCAGATCGCCGACCGCGTGGCCGTGGGTATCGTTGATGCGTTTGAAGTGGTCGATATCGGCCAGGATCACCGAGAGGGGCTCGCCGTGGCGCAGGGCGCGGCTGATGTGGCGGCGGGCTTCGTCGAGGAAGGCGCGGCGATTGAGAGCCCCGGTGAGGGAGTCGCGCGTTGCCAGATGGCGCAACTGCTCTTCCAGGTGCTTCTGCTCCGAAATGTCGGTAATGATGCCGACCACCCCGGCGGATGCCCCCGCGTCGTCGGTAAACACGGCTTTGTTGTAGATCAGAACCCGCTCCTCGCCGTCTGGCAGGGTGAAGGTGCGCTCGTACTGCACCGAGCCGCCCCCGAGGAACAAGGCCCGGTCCAACTCGGTGGTCCGCTGGGCAAACTCGGCTGGGGCGAGGTCGTGGACCGTCCTTCCGATCACCTCGGCTTCGCTGTCGGCGCCATAGAGGCGGGCGAACGCCTTATTGCAGCCAAGAACCACCCCCTTGGGGTCTTTGTAATAGAGCGGGCTTGGGATGGTGGCGATCAGGGCATGGAGGAAACGTCGGCCGCGCTCGGCCTCGCGTTGGGCTTCCTCGGCGCGCTCGCGTTCATGGTGGGTGGCCTCGGCCAGAGCGATCATGTCGGCGGCCTGGGCCTCCAGGTTAGACCGATTGAATTCCATTTCTCGCTCGCGCAAAACCTGTTCGGTCATGTCGTGGAGCGAGAACACCAAAACCTCCTGGTCCTCCCACTGGTCGGAGCGGACCATGGTCAAAAACCACCCCGTGCTCAGATCTCCCCGAATGAGTTCCACGGTCAGGGTCCCGGTCGGTTGGAGGCCCGATTGGATCTGGTCCAAAAGAGCCAAAAGCTCGATCTGATCGTTGGGAGGCAAGACGCTGGTCAGGAGCGGCAAGTCCTCCAGGGACGTCTCGGGAGAGAGCCCCAAAATTGTCCGCAAACGGCGGTTGGCGTAGAGCGGGGTGAAAGCCGGCGTGACCACCAAGAGGCCAATTTGTGCGTTATCGGCCAGGGTCCGAAACGGCGTGGCCTCCTCGGCTCGTTTTTTGCGTTTGGCTCCCAGGCGCGGCAGGCGGCGGGCCGTCCAGCCAAAGCCAAGGCCCAAAACCAGCAAGCCCGCCGTCGCTCCCAGAGCCTGGGGGCGGGCCATATCCAAAGCCCAAGCTCCCAGCCCGACGAGGCCACCCACAACAAAGGGAACCGCTCCCAGGAACAGGGCGGGGGCGCGGCGTCGAAGGGGGGAAAGGGGAGCGGAAGGAATGACAGCGTCTCCTGCGGACAAGGCGGGACCAGGGGAGGCACAAACGGATCACGCGTCAAGGGCGGTGCGATGCAAAGGGCGTCCTCCCCTATGGAGTGTCCTCAAGAAACCAGGGCGTCAAGAGCTTCGACATAAATCGGCTCAAATGCGACAGTTTCCAGGGTCTCGGCCCGGAACACCCGGACCCGGGGCCCCCGGGGCGCACACAAGGTCGGATCGGAAGCCGCCGAAAACAAGACCAGGGCCGGGCACCCGGTGGCGGCCAGCAGGTGCATGGGGCCGGTATCATTCCCTACAGCCAGGGCAGCTTGGCGCCCCAAAGCGGCGAGGTCGAGCAGCGAAGTCTGGCCGGTCAGATCCCGGGCCTCGGGGCAGGCGTCGAGGATGACGCGGGCCGCCTTGGCCTCGGCAGACGTCCCCAGCACCACGGGCAGCAGGCCGTCGCGAGCCAGGGCCACGGCCAGGGCCGCGTATCGGGCAGCGGGCCAACGCTTGGCGGGCCGGTGCGGCGCGGCGCCCGGGACCAGCAAGGCCAAACGGGCGGTGGGCGGCGCGGCGAGGGCGGCGGGAACGGGCGTGCGACACCACGAGAGATCGGGCAAGGCCGGGGGCTGCGCCTCGGGCACCCCGGCCTCGGCCAGTTGCTCGGCCTGACGCTCCAGGGTGTGCAAAGCGTCACGCGCCGGGTTGGTATGGGGCAAAGCGCAGCCTGGGGCAATCCCCGACCACAAGGGGCCGCCGTCGCGCCGACGCATCAGGCGGAAATACCAGCCCGAGCGCACCACGTCTTCCTTGTCCACCTCGGTGCGGCCGTCCAGGGCGGCGGCGCAGCGCGCGACCTTGAGGGCCTGCAAGGGCGGCCGCAGCGAATAAACGCCAAGAGCCACGGCGGTGGTCACCAGGGCCTCGATGGCGTCCTCGGGCACGCCGACCTGGGGCAACAAGGCCCGCGCCGCCACAATGGCCTCGCCATCGGCCTCGGTCTCCTCGGCGTCGCGATGCCCGAGGGCGCTGAGGTCGAGATGCAAGCCCAGGCGATCAAGCAAGCCTTCGTCCATGCGCTCGTCGTCATCGCCGCCGCTTTCGTCAAAGGCGATGACCCCAAGCCGGGCTGGGGCCCGCAGGGTCAGGCCCTCGCGCTCGGCCACCACTTCGCCGGTGTCGAGGGTCGCGGACAGCCGGGCGGCCACGCCCGGTTCCACACGCTCGGCCATGGCCAGCAGCAACACGCCGCCATCGCTTTCGGCCAACAGGCCGATGCGGGCCACGGGGCGGCCGGTCTGCAAGGTGGCCGGCAGGTCGAGACCGCCCAGCAGGCGGTCGTCGGTGATGCCAATGGGCACGCGGCGCGGCGGCGTGGGCAGCAGGCCGCTGACATAGGCCTGCCAGCGCTCGCGCACCGGGCCGGGCAGCGCCCGCACACGGATGCCGCCGACGCCCTGGGGATCGACGGCGAACACCGCCGCCGCGATCAGGGCCTCGTCCCAGGGCGAGAGAGCGGCGCCGGCCAGGGAATCGTCGTCGGCGTCGGTGCTCATGACCCCAGCACTTCCTCCATGGCGCGCAGAACGCGGGTGGTGGAGCCGGATTCGTCAAGCGGGTCGCGGCGCAGACGATGGCGCAGGGCCGGCGGTGCCACCCGGCGCAGGTGATCGAGGGTCAAGACGGTGTCCCCCTCCAAGGCGGCAACCGCGCGGGCGGCGCGCATCAGGGTCAATTCGCCGCGCAGGCCATCGGTGCCAAGCGCCATGCACAGGCGAGCGGCCTGCTCCAGCAGGGCATCGGGCACCTCGACGTGGGGCAGGCGGGCCTTGGCGGCCAGCAGGCGCTCACGCACGGCGGCATCGGCCTCGGCCCACTGGGCGACGTAGGCGGCGGGATCGCGCTCGAAGGTGTCGCGACGGCGCACGACCTCGACGCGAACCTTGAGATCGGTCGGCGTGCGCACCTCAACCGAGAGACCAAAGCGGTCAAGGAGCTGGGGCCGCAGTTCGCCCTCTTCCGGGTTGCCCGAGCCGATGAGCACGAAGCGGGCCGGGTGGCGGATGGACAGGCCCTCGCGCTCGACCACGTTTTCGCCCGAGGCGGCCACGTCAAGCAGCAGGTCCACCAGATGGTCTTCGAGCAGGTTCACTTCGTCGATATAAAGGAAGCCGCGGTTGGCGCTGGCCAGCAGGCCGGGCTCGAAGGCCTTTTCGCCACGCGTGAGGGCGCGCTCGAGATCAAGGGCCCCAACGACGCGGTCCTCGGTGGCGCCAAGCGGCAGATCCACGACGGGCACGGGCACGGCGTCCACCTCCAAGGTGCCCTCGGCCTTGTGGCTGGAGCAACCGGCGGGGCAGCGGGTGAGATCGCCCGCCGGATCGCAGCCGTAGGGACAGCCCTTGACGACGGGCATGGGCGGCAGCAACTGGGCCAGACCGCGCACGGCGGTCGATTTGCCGGTGCCGCGATCGCCAAACACCATGACACCGCCGATGGCGGGATCCACGGCGGCGATCAACAGGGCCAGGGTCATCTCCTCCTGACCGACGATGGCGGAAAACGGAAAGACGGCACCGCGCTTGCGTCGTGCGGCTCCGGCCTTTGCGGAGCCCTCGGCCGACGGTGTGCTGTCCTTGTCCATGAGCATTGTGGCGCCTCGACCTAAATTATCCCGGGAAAAAGAGCCGGGAGTATGCCCGCCCCCCCCGCCACGAGGCAACAGGGCTTCGCAAGGTTCCAGACAAGCGGCGCGGGGGGGCTAAGGAACGGAGGGGTCTGGGGAGCCCCGCCTCCCCAGCCTTCCCGTTTCCACCGCCTGCCCTCAAGCGACCTTGGCCGTCGCCACCAATTCCTTGGTGCGGGCTTCGATACGGCCGCGCAGGTCATCGAGAAAGGCCTTGCGCTGGCCGCCCGGCGCGATCGGGGGCAGGAACTCGATGCTGATGACCCCCGGACGCTTCATGAAGCTGTTGCGCGGCCAGAACACGCCGGAATTCAGGGCGATGGGCACGACCGGGGCGCCGGTTTGGGTATAAAGGGCGATGATCCCCGGCTGATAGGGGCGGTCGCTGTCCACGGGAACCCGGGTGCCCTCGGGGAAAATGACAAGCTTCGAGCCCCGATCCAAAGCGGCCCGGGCATCACGCACCATCGACTTCAGCGCCGACGCGCCGGCCTCGCGATCGACCGAAATCATGCCCGTGCCCTGGAAGTACCAGCCCAGCAAGGGAATATCGACCAACTCCTTTTTAAGGACATAGGCCGGATCGTCGAACAGGTGATGAAACAAGAAAGTCTCGAAGGCGCTCTGGTGCTTGGAGGCAAAGATCACCGGCCCCTCGGGGATGTTCTCCAGGCCGCTGACCTCAAAGGTCAGGTTCAAAAGCCAGCGCGCGGCGCCCAGGAACCCCCGCACCCACACCCGGGCCACCCGCTGGACCAACAGGCGGTGGCCGGTCTTGTTACTATAAACGAGCACAGGCAGGCCGACGAGGCCCACAACCACCGTCCAAAGAACGTAGAAGATATTAAAGACAAGCGAACGCACGAGCCTCATGGGGCGTATCTCCTCCCAGCGACAGGGACAGGGCGGGAGCGAAACCGGTGTGCAGGCGCCCCCGGACCCAGGCGACCAGGAATTTGGAGTATTCCTCGGCGATCAGCAACGCCGTCCCACGCCACTTCCACCACTCCCGTTGCTTGACCGCCCCGGAAAGACCGGGTTGGGGATAACCAGAACCTCGGGCATGACGGCGCGGAACTCCACAAGGCTGCGCGGCATGTGGTAAGCCGCCGTGACCAAGCGCAAGGAGCGATAGCCGCACGCCGCCATCCAGCGGGCGGTTTCGTGGGCGTTGCCGATGGTATCGACGGCGGCGTGGCCGAGAACCACCCGCTCACGCAAGGGGCCGGGCACGGTGATGGCGCTGGTGGCATCCAGATCGTTCAAGGTCACATCGGCGCCCACGCCCGACAGAAACAAGGTGCGCCCCATGCCGGCCGACAGCAGGTCAAGCCCAGCCGGCACCCGCCCCGACCCGCCGGTCAGCACAACGATGGCGTCGGTGACGGTCTGGTTGTCGAGGATGCGCGTGGGCAAGGCGGCCGCAAAGAGAGCCAGCCCCACCCCCCAAGCCAGAAACGCCACCACCGCCCCCTTCAGGAGTCCAAGTCCCATCCGGGTCACGAGCCTGCCCATCCCGCTCACGCGCCTTGCCTTCAAAGATCACAACATGCGCGATAACGCGCGCAGCACGGTCAGTCGCGTGGTCAACATCGCCACCCCACCGGCCATCCCCGGCAACGCGGCGACACACAACCAATGCAGCGCCGACAAGCTGACCTCGGGAACGAAGCCGCCTTCGATATTGCGCGCGAGATAGCCGATGCCGACGATGGCCGGAAGGGCCAGCATAAGCCCGACCATGCCGCCCATCAACCCGAGCACCAGGGCCCGCAGGGCAAATTGCTTGGCGATATAGTCGTCGTGCGCCCCGATCAGGTGCAAAACTTCAATAACCGGCCGATGGGTGGCGAGACTAGAGCGGGTGACCTGGACCACGGCGACCGAGGTCGCACCGGTCACAAGCCCGAGGACCACCCACGCCAAGGTAGCCAAGCCCTCGGCCAGATCAACCAGCTTGGCTAGCCACAAGCGATGATCGTCCAGGGTCACCCCGGGGACCATCTGCTTTAGCCGGTTGGCCAAGCCGTCGAGATCGACGGGCAGGCGGTCGTTCAAGGTCACGTCGATCAGGCGGGGCAAGGGCAGGTCCATAACCATGTCGGGCGAGCCCAGCCAGGGCTCCATCAGGGCCTTCAGACGCTCCTCCGACAGGGCTTCGGCCCGGATCACCCCGGGCTCGACCCGCAGCACATCGATGACCTTGGCCACGTCGGCATCGGTGCGGGCCTTGCTTTCCTCCAAGGCGCCCTCGGCGGGCATGACCTGGACGGTGAGGGTCCCCGAGACGTCATGGTTCCAGCGATCGACCACCCGGTGCACGGAAAAGGTCCCGGCCATGGCCAGCGCCGCCAGAAAGACCATGACAGCCACCATGACGGTGAGAAAGTGCCCGGTGCCGTCCTCGGCGACGGGCAGATCGGCGCGGGGCAATCTCACGGCGTGCTCTCCTGGCCATCACGCCCCCCGCGCTCGGGAAAACCGACCCGAGCCGCATCGCGCACGGGGGTGACGCGGTGCATGCGCCCTCCCTCCAGGTGCAGGCGGGGAAAGCGGAAGCGGTCGATCAGAGCCTCGCTGTGGGTGGCGATCAACACCGTGGTCCCCAGCTTGTTCAACTCGATAAACAGATGCAGCAAGCGCATGGCAATGCGATCATCCACGTTGCCGGTGGGCTCGTCGGCCAGCAGCAGGTCGGGGCGGCTGATCACCGCGCGGGCGATGGCAACACGCTGCTTCTGTCCGCCCGACAAGGTTTCGGGCAAGGCGTGCATGTGGTCGCGCAGGCCCACCCAAGCCAGAAGCTCGGGCACGTGGCGCTGGATCTCGTCTTCGGAGATCCCAGCGACGCGCAGCGGCAAGGCGACGTTGTCGAGGGTTGAGAGGTGATCGATCAGGCGAAAATCCTGAAACACCACGCCGATGCGCCGACGAACGATGGGGAGTTGCTGGCGCGGCACCGTGGTGACCTCGCGGCCAAACAGGCGAATGGTGCCCCGGGTCGGGCGCTGGGCGAGATAGAGCAGGCTCAACAGCGAGGACTTGCCCGCCCCCGAGGCCCCAGTCAGAAAATGAAAAGACCCGGCCGGCAGCTCGAAATTAATATCGGTGAAGATTTCCGGCCCGGTGCCATAGCGCAGGCCCACCGCCTCGAATCGGGCTGCCGGGGCCTCCTCGCGCCGGGTACGAAGCCGCTGGGTAATGGTCCTCTCCTCCCCTCGCGCGCGCCCTTGCAAGCCTGGACACAGACGCGCAACCGTCACACCAGTGTTTAACCTTTTTACAGCACACTCATCCTTGCTTGTCACGACAACGCGCGCAACCGTATAACCGGATCAGAGCCCTGTGGCGGATTAGAGAACTCATGATCATCACCTGCCCGAGCTGCGCCGCGAAGTTCAAATTGCCAGACACGGCCCTGGGATCCAAGGGCCGCAAGGTCCGCTGTTCCCGCTGCGAGCATGTCTGGCGTCAAACCGCCCAAGGGGCGTCGCCTTACGAGCCCGACGACGACGACGAGGAGCCGGCCTCGGCCCCGCCGCCGCGCCGACGACCCGAATCAGGAGCCGCCGGCGATCTGCCCTTCGAACGCGATCCCGAGGGGGCGCCTTCGTCGCGCGACAAGGCGTCGGCCTTTGAACAGGAGCTGTCCACCCTGGAGGACATGCTGGGCAAGCTGTCGCCCAGCAGCACCTTCGAGGACAAGGGCCAACGCAACGACTTCGGCCGACGCGATGACGACGACATCGAGGACCTCGATGCTTTGCTCTCGGCCGAGGATCCCGACCCCATCCCCCGCGTCTTCACCGGCCCGCGCCCCACCAAAAAGGGCGGCGCCTCTTCCTTGCTCAAAACCTTGGTGTTCCTCCTGGTCCTGATCTGGGGGATGGCCCTGGCCGGCTTCTTCCTGCGCAATACCTTGGTAAGCTTGGTCCCGGCCCTGGCCCCCGTTTACAGCGCCTTGCGCATCGAGGTGGAGAGCGGGCGCGACGAGGTGATCTTCCAAAACGTCGTGAGCACCCTGGAGGCCCAGGGCGAACGGCGGGTTCTGGTGGTGCGCGGCTTGCTGTTTAACCCCTCCAAGGGCGAGCACCCCTTGCCGGGCCTGCAACTCGTGGTCATGGACGCCGGCGGCAAGGTCTTGCAGAAGGTCAGCGCGCCCGCGCCGCAGCCGGTGTTGGCGCCCGGTGTGCAGGTGCCCTTCCAGATCGCTATGGAGAACCCCTCGCAGTTGGCCCGGGATTTTCGCATTTTGTTCGACACACCGCCCTGATCCGCCGCCCATCCCCCGAGGAGATGGGCGAATCGGGGCCGAATTAGGGCGGCTGGAAGGCTGTCGCGAGGCAAAACTATTCCGGGATGTCGGCAGATCCACTAGAGTGGCAGTCCGTGGTGTCGCAGTGCGACACACAGGCTGGAGGGAAACATCATGTCGCAGCTCGAAGCGGGTCTCGCCCGCCTCAAGCCCTTTTACGAGACGAGCGTGAAGCCCGTCTTGGAAGGGGCCAAGCCGTTTTATGAGCAGAAGGTGAAGCCGGCCCTGGCCAAGGCCAAGCCGTTTTACGACGCACAGCTCAAGCCCCTGATCACCAAGGGCGAGGTGCCTTTCTATCAGACCAGCGTGAAACCGGCCCTGGACGCCGCCGTTGCGCGTTATGTCGCCTGGGTGGGCACGCCGGGCGATCCCAAGCGCGTGGGCATCGCCATTGCGGCGGTGATCTTCTTGGTGGCCTTCCTGGGCTCGGTGGTCACCCGCGCGTCCGTCGATACGTGGTATAATGACCTGAACCATCCGTTCTTCACCCCGCCCAACGCCGCTTTCGGACCGGCGTGGTCCGTCATGTTCATCCTGATGGGCGTGGCCGCGTGGCGGGTGTGGCGGGCGCTGGGTTGGCCGGCCGCCAAGGCGCCGTTCACCCTGTGGGGCATCCAGCTCGGCCTCAATGTGTTGTGGTCCGTTCTGTTCTTCGGCTTCCAGTCCATGGGGCTGGCCCTGGTCGAGTCCTTCATTTTTGTCGCGGTGGCCGCGTTGGCGGCGCGGGCGTTCCTCGCGGTCGACAAGACCGCCGGGTATCTGATGATCCCGGTCGCCATCTGGACGGTGTTTGCCTCCCTGCTCAATTTGGGCATGATTGTGGTCAACTAAGACACCGGGTGATCCGGCGGATGGCGATTCCTCCTGGGAGTCGCCATTCCCTTTCTAGGGGTAAACCCCTTTATCTTGCTTGGTTTAAGCGCAAGATCCCGCACAGAAGAATTCTTTTTTCCTTTGGAAGCCCCTCCTTTTTGTGGTTCCTTCCACCAACGACGTGCGGGCCGGCGAGGGCGTGCGCGCACGGGTAGGATCCTCCTGTTGCCGGAGTTACTTTTCCAATGGTACAGTCCCCAGCCATGAAGTCGTCACAATCTTCCGCGCCGGGAGCCTCCGCGGCCAACGACAAGCGCCCGCACGCCGTGGTGATCGGCAGCGGGTTCGGCGGCTTGGCGGCAGCCGTGCGCTTGGGCGCGCGCGGGTATCGCGTCACTGTTTTGGAAAAGCAGCCGGACATCGGCGGCCGCGCCCGGGTGTTCCACCAAGACGGCCATACCTTCGACGCCGGCCCCACCATTGTGACGGCCCCCTATTTGTTCGAGGAACTGTGGCAGCTCTGCGGTCGCACCTTGGCCGATGACGTGACCCTGGTCCCGCTCAATCCGTTTTACACCGTGCGCTTCGATGATGGCACGACCTTCACCTGCAATGGTGATGCCGACCAGATGCGCGCCGAGGTGGCCCGCCTGTCGCCCGGCGACGTGGAGGGCTATGAGCGATTTTTGAAGGAAAGCGAAGAGATCTTCAAAGTCGGCTTCCAGGGACTCTCGAGCCGGCCCTTCGATGCCTTCACCGACATGCTGAAGGTGGTGCCCGACTTTGTCCGGCTGCGCGCCGACCGCTCGGTGTATAGCCACGTCGCCAAGCACGTGAAGAATGATGCCCTGCGCATGGCGCTGTCCTTCCACCCCCTGTTCGTGGGCGGCAACCCCTTCCAGGTCACCTCGATTTACAGCCTGATCGCCTATCTGGAGCGGCATTGGGGCGTGCACTGGGCCATGGGCGGCACCGGTCGCTTGGCCCAGGGCTTGGCCGACCTGATCACCGGCCAGGGGGGCTCGGTGCGCTGCAACGCCGAGGTCGAGGCTCTGACCTTGGAGGGCACGCGGGCGACGGGCGTGCGCCTGAGCTCGGGCGAGGTCATTCCGGCGGCCATCGTGGTGTCCAACGCCGACTCGGCGGGCACCTACCACAAGCTGCTGCCCTCGGGCTACCCGCGCAGCTACATGAACAACCGCCTGGACGAGGCGCGCCAGTCGATGAGCCTGTTCGTCTGGTACGTCGGCACGCGCAACACCCGGGGTCTGTGGCGCGATATCGGCCATCACACCATCTTGATGGGCCCGCGCTACAAGGGCTTGCTCGACGACATTTTCCACAAGCGGACCCTGGCCGACGACTTCAGCTTGTATGTCCACCGCCCGACGGTGACCGACTGCTGTCTGGCGCCGCCGGGCGGCGACACTTTCTACATCCTCTCGCCGGTCCCCAACATGAAGGGGGACACCCCCTGGCCCCAGGCGGCCGAGGCCTATCGCGACCGCATTGCCGATGCCCTGGAAGCTACCGTGCTGCCGGGTCTGCGCCAGCACATGACCACGTCGCGCATGATCACCCCGGCCTACTTCCGCGATGCCCTACAGTCCTGGGACGGGGCCGCCTTCGGTCCCGAGCCCCTGTTCACCCAAAGCGCCTGGTTCCGGCCGCACAACCGCAGCCAGGATGTGGAGGGCCTGTATTTGGTGGGCGCCGGCACCCATCCTGGGGCTGGCCTGCCCGGCGTGCTTTCCTCTGCCCGCATTCTGGACAAGGTGGTGCCCGATGCTGATGTCTACGCCTGAGCCGGCCCCGGCTGACCTTTCCGAAAGCGCTCCCCTGTCGGCCTCGGCGGAGGATGCCCATGCGTGCCGCCAACTCATTCGCTGTGGCTCGCTGACCTTTCACGCGGCCTCGCTGTTCCTGCCCCAGGATCGGCGAGACCCCTGCTACGCCCTGTATGCCTTCTGCCGCATGGCTGACGATGCCGTGGACAACGAGGAAGGCGCCGCCGCCAAGGCCCTGGGCTGCAAGCGCCTCTATGAGCGCCTTGACCGCATCTATGCCGGCCAGCCCTGGGCCGATCCCGTGGACCGGGCGTTCGCCGAAATGGTGCGCACCCACCACATGCCCCGGGCTCTGCCCGAGGCCTTGCTGGAAGGCATGGCCTGGGACGCCGAGAGCCGGCAGTACGAGACCATTTCCGACCTGCGCGCCTATGCCGCGCGGGTGGCGGCGGTGGTCGGGGCCATGATGACCTTGCTGATGGGCGTGCGCGATGCCCAGGTGCTGGCCCGCGCCTGCGATCTTGGCGTGGCCATGCAGTTGACCAACATCTGCCGCGATGTCGGCGAGGATGCCCGCGCCGGCCGCTTGTTCCTGCCGCGGGCCTGGATGCGCGAGGCCGGGATTGATCCCGACGCGTGGCTGGCCGATCCGCAGTTGACCCCGGCCCTGGCGGGCGTGGTCAAGCGCTTGCTCGACGAGGCGGATGCCCTGTACGACCGTGCCTTGACCGGCATTGTCGGCCTGCCCTGGGGCTGCCGCCCGGCCATTCAGTCGGCGGCGGTGCTCTATCGCGCCATTGGCGCCGAGGTGCGGCGCGCGGGCTACGATTCGGTGTCGCGGCGGGCCTATGTCAGTGCCCGCAAGAAGGCCGTGTTGGCGGCCCGGGCGGCATCGGCGGCGCTTTTGCCCCGGCGAGTGGATCCGGCGCCGGCGCTTGACGAAACCGCGTTCCTGGTCGAGGCGGTGGTGGCTGCTCCTCTCCCCGAGGAACGCCGTCTGTTCGAGGGCGTGTCGGCGACCGAGGCCCTGCCTCTGCCTTCGGCCACCCCGTGGTGGCGGATGGGGGTGCGGGTGGCCTGGACCCTTGACCTGTTCATCGAAATGGACCGCCGCCAACAGGCCGAGCACTTTTACGCCTGAGCGACGAAAGGAGCCCCTCCATGTCGGGTGATGCCCTGGCCTTGGCCGAGTTGCTCCTGGTGCTTGGAGGCGGCCTCGGCTTTTTTGTCTGGCAGGCGTGGTCGGGGCGTCGGGAACGGCAACGGCGCGACGCATCGCCCAAGGAATGAGGACGTTGGGGAGGGGCGCTTCCCCAACCGTTCTCAGAAAAACAAGGCTGGGGAGGCGGGCCTCCCCAGACCCCTCCCTGCCTCGCGGGAAATCGTGGCCTTTTCAGAGGCTCTCCCTATAATCAGCCGCGTTTGCGACGAGCCACCCCCAGGCCCCGCTGGGGGAGGCTGTGCCTTAGGGAGCCTTGTATCGCCTATGTTCTGTGGCCCCGTTAGCGCGCGTGCGACCCCGCACCATCCCTCCCGGTCCCGGCCCTGGTCCTTGGGACGAGTGCCCCCCGTGGCCGGTCTGACGGCAAGCCTGCTGGCGGCCACGGCCCTGACCCCGGCGTTTGCCGGCTATCTCACCGATACCCCCACGACGGCCAGCCCGCTCGCCCTGCCGCTGGTCGGCACGTTGGAGAGCACGCCCTCGACGGCGCCCGGGGCGTTTCACTGGAGGGTCTGGGGAGGCCCGCCTCCCCAGCCTTCCCTTTTACGGCGCCGACAAAGAAAACGCCCGGTCATGCCGCAAGGCCGGAATCATCCCTCGCACGGCGTCAACCCGCTCCAGATCCAGGCCGGCGACGATGATCCCCTCCTCGGTCCCGGCATCGGCCAGCACCTCGCCCCAAGGCGTGACAATCAAGGCGTGACCAAAGGTCTTGCGGCCGTCCTCGTGATCGCCGGTCTGGGCCGGGGCCACAATAAAACAGCCGGTTTCAATGGCCCGCGCCCGCAGCAGAACATGCCAATGCGCCTGCCCCGTGGTCCGGGTAAAGGCGGCTGGCACGGCAATCACCCCGGCCCCCGCTTGCGCGAGGCAGCGAAACAGCGCGGCAAAACGCAGATCGTAGCAAATCGTCAGGCCCAGCCGGACCCAGGGGGTGTCTACCACGACCGCTGTGGATCCGGGGCGATAGGTAGCGCTTTCGCGGTGGCGCTCGCCGCCCGGCAAGTCCACATCGAACATATGAATTTTATCGTAGCGCGCCCGGATCGCCCCCGTGGGGTCCAGAACATAGGTCCGGTTGGCCAGCCGGCCATCGTCCAGCGCCACCGCCAAGGTGCCGCCATGCAGCCAAATCCCCAACTCACGCGCCAGGGCCTGGAGGGTCTGCACCCCGACATGGGTCTCCTCGGGCTGGGCCTTGGCCCGGGCGCCGGGACCGGCGTCCATCATCGCCACGTTTTCCGGCAAGAACACCATGTCGGCGCCCCGGGCGCGGGCCGTGCGGACCAGGGTGCTCACCTTGTCCAGGTTGGGGGCGATCTCGCGCCCCGCCGTGACCTGGACCGCTGCCACGGTTAACGCTGCGCTCATGCCCCGGTCCCTTGCAGCAAGGCATCGAGCGCGCCCTTGGCCTCCAGGGCGTGCAGGTCGTCACAGCCGCCGATTCCCCGACCATTGATGAAAATTTGGGGAACGGTGCGCCGCCCCTGGGCGCGCAGGGCCATCGCCTCGCGCTTGGAGGAGTCCTGGACGTCGATCTCCTCGAAGGCAACTCCCTTCTGGCGCAACAGGCTCTTGGCGCGCTGGCAATAGGGACAAGGCGGCGTCGTATAGATCTCAACCCGAACCATGGCGATCTCCCGATCGGTTGGCGTGTGCCTCTCCCTCATATACGACGGACCCGGGCGGGCCGCCAGGGATCGAGGGGTCTGGGGAGGCCCGCCTCCCCAGCCTTCCCTTATCTCTCGCCCAGCACCTGAAGCGACGGCGCAACGCCCAGCGCCTGGGTCGCCACCTCGATCAAGTGAGTATGGTGGGTGAAGAACAAGACCTGGGTGGAGCGAGCAACCTCGGCCAGCACCCGGAAGCCGGCCGCCGCCCGGCGGTCGTCGAAGGTCAAGAACAGGTCATCGGCAATGAACGGCAGGCCCGGCCCATGGGCCCGCGCCAGTTCCAACGAGGCGAGCCGGAGCGCCAGATAGAGCTGATCCACCGTTCCGGCGCTCAGGCCTTCCAGGCCTACCCGGCTGCCGTCCGGGCGTTGGCCGTGCAGGCTGGCCCGGTCCTGGTCGTCGAACTCCACCTCCAAGCTGGTGAACGAGCCCTCGGTGAGGATCGCGAACAAGGCCCCGGCTCGGCGCAGCAACGGCCCTTGGCGCTCGCGCCGGAAGCGCTCCAGCCCCCAGCGCAGCAAGATCGTCGCGCCCCGGGCCCGGAGATAGGCCCCGGTGACCTGGGCCAGCGTTTCCAGAGCTGCCGCGCGATCGCTGGCCGCCCGCGCCGCGCCGTCATCCCCCCCCAGAGAGGCGAACGCCCTGGCCGCATCGCGGTGCTGCTCGCGGGCCGTGGTCAGGGCCGTGTCAAGGTCGTCGAAGGCTTGGCGCAGCCGCTCTTCCTCGGCGGCCAGGGTATCAGGATCGGCGTCGGCGGCCTCGGCCTGCAAGGTCTCCAGGGGCAGGCCGTCGCCATCGCCGCGCAGCCGCTCCAAGACCGCCGCCCGCTCGCTTTCCACCGCCCGTGCCGTGTCCGAGCGGGCGATGGCTTCTTGCAGCATGGCCACGTTGTCCACCGCGACGCCGGCTTGCTGGAATAAGGGCTCCAGGGCGGCCAGGGCGTGGGCCCGGCTGGCCTCGGCTTGGTCGTGCTGGGCGGTCAGACGGGCCAAGGAGGCATCAAGGTCGCGCCGGCGATCGGTGTCGCGGCGCGCCTGGGCCAGCCGTCCGGCCAGGGCCAGGGCCAGGGCCTGCCCGTCGGCCGGCGGCAGGTCGGGGGCCAGGGCGGCCGCCAAAGCTTGGGCCGCCGTCTCGAAGGCCTGGGCCTCGGCATCGAGCCGCGCCCAATCTTCTTCGCGTTGGCGCCGGAGCGTTTCGCCGGCGGCCAACAGGTGTTCCAGGGTTTCCAGGTCGTGTTCCAAGCGTTCGGCCGGCGTGCTCGGGTCAAGGCCCAGGTGCTCGGCCAGGAGGCGCAAGGTGTGCTCGGTGTCGGCGAGGGCTGTTTGCGCCTCGGTACGGGTCTGGGCCAGCCGGTCAAGGGTTTGGCGGGCCTCGTCCTGGGCCCGGCGCAGCCGCTGGCGGTCATCGCGGCGTCGGGTCAGGGTCTCCAAGGTGGCGCGCGCCGCCTCTAGGATCATCGCCACCGGCTGCCCGGCGAGGCCCGACACGTCGGCCACCGCCGAGAGCGCTGTCAGCAGGCCTTCGCCCAGGCGCTGGAGGTGGGCCTCGTGCACCGCCAGCCGGGCTGCCGCTGCGTCGGCCTGTTCGGCCAGGGCCAACACGGCGGCCCGCTCGGCCAGCCAGTCGAGCAAGGCCTCCGGTCCCCGGGGGGGCTGGGCGCCCTCCGGGCATAGGGTACGCCAATCGGCCTCCAGGCGCCCGGCCTCTTGGCCCAGGGCCGCGACCTCGGCGGCATGGGTGCGGGCTCGGGCCTCCAGGCGGTCTTGGTCGGCTTCCAGGCGGGCCAATCGGGCGGCGGCCTCGGCGTGTTCAAAGCGGCGGTCGGCCAAGGCATCGGCGTTTTCCTGGGCAACCTCCAGGGCTTTGGCCAACAACTCGGGATCCGCGCTGGCGCTGCCATCTCCCCGCCAGTGCGCCTTGACACGTCGCCACAAGGCGTCGCGCTCGGCCCGGGCCTCGGCCAAGGTGGCGGGGGCCACCGCCCCGCCGGTTTGGGTCAAGGCGCGGGCCTCACCCGTCAGGCGCTCGCGCTCGGCCGAGAGGTCGCGCCCCTCGCGCTCCAGATCGCGCCGGCGTTCCTCTAGGGCGCGCACGGCATCGCGATGGACCAGCACCTCGTCGCGGGCCGGGACCCGCAGCGCGGCCAGGGCTGCCACGCCGCCACCCGGATCCAAGGGGGCCAAGCGTCGGGCCAAGGCGCTGGCCGTGGTCCGGGCCTCGGCCGCCAGCGTCTTAAGCGCGCCCACTTCTTCTTCTGCCCGCACGGCGGCGAGCGCGGCGGCCAGCGCGGTGGAGTCGTGGTCGGGGCCAAGGGCCGCCTCATCCCGCGCCAGGGCCGCCAGCCGCTCGTCCGCCTCGGCCCACGCCGTCGCCGCATTAGCCCGGCTGGTCTCCAAGGGGCCCCGCCGGCTTAACAGGGCCCGGGCCCGCTTGAGATCGCTCCGATCCGGCAGCGGCGCCTCGGGCGGGCGGCCCAGGTCCTCGCTCAGACGGCGCACGCTTGCTTCGGCCACGGCGATGTCGTGCAAGAGCGCCGGCAGCCGGTCGCGGTCCGCGGCCCGGGCGATCCGCCGCTCGGCCAGGGCGGTGATATCGTCGGCCCGGGCCAGCAGCCGCGCGTCGGGGGTTAGGGCGTCGCGCTCGGCCTGGAGCGCCGCGCGCTGTACCGCCAGGGTCTCCAGGCTTTGCGCCGCCAGGGCCGCCTCGTGCAAGGCCGCATCCAGCCGGGCGCCGGCGTCGGCCGGCAGGCGGGGCGCCTGGGGTAACGTGGCGCGCTGGGCCTCTAGAGCCTGCCACGTCCGCAGGTCGCGCAGCACCCGCCGTGTGCGCGACACTCGGGCGAGGGCCGTTTGGGTGTCCTTGGCTTGGGTTTCCAGGGTGGCCAGCGCCGCCTGGGCCGCGTCCAGGGCCTTGCGGGCGGCCTGCCAGTCGCGTTCGCTCAGGGTATGGGCCCGGATGGCCTCCTCGGCACTGCGCAGGGCCTCCTCGGCGCGGGTGTGGGCGCGATGGGCGGCGCGGCGCGGCCCCCAGAGGGCGTCGGCCTCTTCCTCCAGGGTTTTGAACATCTGATGCAGCCCGGCCATGCCGCTACCGGCGGCAAATAGGGCTTGTCCCACCTCGTCGCGGGCGTTGAGCAGCATTTCCTCGCCGCCCTGGCGCAGGCGCTCGGCAGTGAGCGTGACCATGCGTTGGACGCTCTCCAGGCTCAGGTCGCCGACCAACGCCGCCACCTTGGCCTCGCCGCCCGGCAGCGCGGTGCCCGCCAGATCAAGCACCGTGTCCTTACGCCCCTTGCGCCGCACCAACTCGAAGGGCGGCTGCCCCGGCATCTCCAGCCGGCCGCCGACTCGCATGTCGGGGTAGGCGTGGCGGAAATTGTGCGGGCTTTGCTGGGGGATACCGAACAGCACGGCCTCGATCGCCGCCAAGGTCGTGGATTTTCCCGCCTCGTTGGCCCCCACCACCACATGAAGATCGGGCGCCCCCGGCATTGGCTCGGGAAACTGTAAGACGTGATCGGTAAAGGCGCCAAAGCGGATCAGATCAAGACGGCCTAGTCGCATGTCCACCTCTTATCTTTTGTCGCCGTCTCCCAGGCGGGCCAGGACAATCTCGCTCAATCCGCTGATCAGGGCTTGGGTGTCCCGGGCGATCAAGGCGCGCAGCAGAGGGTCATCGGTCACCAACGGCGCATCGGGATCGGCGGCGGCAAGCTCCGCCGGCTGGCGACGGCGCATCTCTTCCAAGCTCTCGAGCAGGCTGGCCACCAGGGCCGGGTCGTCGGCCGCCCCGGCCAGCAGGGCGCGCGCCTCGTCCACCCCTTCGCCGGTCGTTGGGGCGGGCGGGCTTTGGGTGGCCAGTTCCACCTTTTCAACCCAGGCCAGACCGCCGCCCAGGCCCAGGGCATGGGCCCGCGCATCGTGGCTGAGGGCCTGGGGGTCGGCCTGGAGCGCGCCGTGCAGGGGGGTTGTCCCCTCCAGCACCACGCGACAAACCAGCATGCGGTCGCTCTCCTCGTTGGTCAGCGCCTGCTCCAGGGCGGCGCGCATACGGTCACCGACTTCGGCCCGGGAGGTCAGGCCATCGACATCCACTCCCACCCGGGCCCAGCGCACCGTCTCGAGCGCCACCGGCTTGGGGTGGGCGTGTCCGTCTTCCACCGTGACCAGCATCACGCCCTTGGGGCCGGTTTCCCGAATGTGCCGCCCCGTGGGGGATGCCGGGGAACACCACGGGGGGATCGGGGTGCACGACCTCGGCTTGATGGACGTGGCCAAGGGCCCAGTAGTTGTAGCCGCGGCCCAGCAGGTCGGCCAGGGTGCACGGGGCGTAGTTCTCGTGCCCGCCGCGTCCGCCCAAGCCCGTGTGCAGCAGGCCAATGTTAAACGCCCCGGGAACTGGCGCCGGGTAGTCGAGGGCCAGATTGGTGGTCACCGCTCGCTCGCGGTAGCTCTGCCCATGCACCACCACGGGCGGCTCGCCCGGGCCCGGGGGCGGCAGGGTCACGCTGGTCGGTCGGCGCGAGGGAAAAATATGCAACCCCGGGGGAAGGGGCAGCTTGTGGGTCAGGCGGCCCTCGGCGTCGTGGTTGCCATGAACCACCAGCGCCGGGATCCCGGCCGCCGCCAGCCGGCCCATCTGTTCGACGAAAAACAAGCCGGTGTTCATGTCGCGCCAGTCGCCGTCGTAGAGGTCTCCGGCCACCAGGACAAAGGCCACCTTCTCGGCCAGCGCCAGATCGACAACGGCGCGGAACGTCTCGCGCGTGGCGCCGCGCACCCGCTCGGCCAAGGTCCCGTCCAGGCCGCTGAGGCCCCGCAAAGGGCTGTCCAGGTGAATGTCGGCGGTATGCAGGAAGCGAAACACGGTGTCCCTCCCCCGGGCGTCCTTCGTTGGGGACGTGACTGTAGCCGGCTCGTCTTGTGGGCTCAAGGCGGCCCGAGCGGGAGTGGTGGGAAGTACACGCAAAAAGATATCTACCACAGATAGAGTGTGCAATGAGGGATAGGAGCAATCAGTCAGAGTTTATATGTTGAAGTAGCCTTTTAGGTCGTGTAACCCTAGGAATGGTTATGGGGTTGATGGTCGTAAAAAGTGTCTCGATCCGGTGGGGTGGAATGATGGGCTGTGGGCTTTCCAGGAAGAGGCGGTGGGGATCATTAGGAGCCGGGGGCTTGGCTCTGGTGGTGGGGACGCTGTTGGTTGTTTCCGGTGGCATGGCACAAGAAAGCCCCCCCGTCTCGGGGCTGTCCGCGGCCTGCTTGCCCAAGGATTGGAACGAGGGCGTGTCGCAGAATCTCGCCCCGTCCCCCTCTTTTTCCCAGGAGCGCCCGCCACGCCAAGTAGATTTGTGGCTGGACGTTTCAGGAAGCATCAAAGGATTTTTACGACCACAAAGCGCAGCTCTGGACCCAAATTTTCCTCTATCCGGAGTTTTGGAGCGTCTTCGTAACTATCTGGTTGTGAGCAATGCGAGCGTCAACTTGGCTTTCTTTGCGCGGGGCATGATCGAGAACGTGGAGCCGGCTTTTTTTATGAGCGCCCGCTTCAGCGATTTCTTTGATCTCCCTGCCGAGGGGCGTCCGGTTGCGCAAACCGTTCCTGTTTCCCCAACGCCGGTCATCACCCGGGCGTTTATTCAAGAGAGCCGACTAGCCGATCCCTTGACCCAGGCTGTGACGCCCGACGATGGGCAAGCCGAGGGCGTTCCTCCCGCCAAAGTCTCGGTGATTGTTACCGACCTGTCGCCCTACGAGCCGGACAGCGCGATTTTGGGGGACGTGGGGGTTTATGTCGAACCGATCCGCGAGATTTTCCAGCAGCCGTCTTGGATGGTCGCGGTGGTGGGGATTCCCAGCCGTTTTGAGGGACGCCTGTTCGACCCCACTCGTCCCCCGCCGGCCGGGCCCAAGCCCAGCAAAGGGAAGCCCCCAGAGAAGAAGGCGATGGGTGACTACGTGAACAGCACGGCATGGTTGCCTTTTTTCTTGGTCGTGGTGGGGCCGGCTCCCGAGGTGCGCTCGACTCTGACGGCCCTAGAACGCGATGTGCTGCCCAAACTTCCCCTCAAGTCGCCCGCTCGCAGGGACGAGAAAAAGGACGACAAAAAAGAGGAGGGGCCGCAGATCGCCCGGTTCGGCGAGCCCATGAACCTGCCCTTCTAACATCAGGGGAGCGCCCCAACGCCTGAACCAAGCGCTCGATTTCGGTTCCCGGCACCGGGGCGCTCCCCTGATGTTAGAAGGGCAGGTTCATGCCTTCGGGCAGCTTGAGGCCGCCGGTCACCTCGGCGATCTTGGCCTTGGCGGCCTGATCGACGCGGGCCTTGGCGTCGGTGAAGGCGGCAACGATCAGGTCCTGGACCATTTCGGCGTCCTCGGGCTTGAGGAGCGACGGATCGAGCTTGAGGGCCTTGAGGTCGCCCTTGCCCGTCAAGGTCAGTTCCACCAGCCCGGCGCCCGAGGTGCCGGTGATCTCCAGGGCCCCCAGGGCCTCTTGAGCCTCGGCCATGCGGCTTTGCATTTGCTGGGCGGCCTTGAGCATCTGACCGATGTTCTTCATGAGTCGTCCTCTGTCGTGAAGGGATCAAAAGCGTCGTGGTCGGCTGATCCAACTGGGGCCTCGTAGGTCACGGCCTCGTCCTCGTCCTCCTCCGGGGCCCGGGTGGTGCGGATGGTCCCCAAGGCGGCGCCGGGAAAGGCGTGCAACAGAGCCTGGATCAGCGGGTGAGCATGGATATCTGCCGTGGTCGTGTCATGCAAGGTCGCCTGACCCGGCTGGTCGCTGACGCTGATCCCCCAACGGCGCCCCGTCCAGCGGGTCAGCAGGGTTCCCACCTGCCCGGCCAGGGTGCGCGGCGCCTGGGGCAGCGGATGGAACTCTAGGACACAGGCCTCGGGATCGTAGCGCACCAGTCGCACGTCGCGGCTCAAGTGGGCGGCTAGAACCACCTCGCGCTTGCTGCGCACCAAGTCCACCAGCCGGGCAAAGGTCTTGGGCACCGCGTCCACCGCCGTGCCACTGACCGCCGCCACCGGAGCGGGCGCAACAGCCTGACTGGCGACCAAGCGCGCCGCCGCCCCACCGCCCAGGGCTCGCGCCCCGCCGCCGCCCCCCCCGCCGCCCGGAGCCGGCGCGGTACCGGCCGAGGGGCCGGACGCGGCAAGACGGCGCAGGGCCTCGTCGGGGGTGGGCAGGTCGGCGCTATAGGCCAGACGGATCAAAGCCATTTCAACGGCGCGCAGGGGCACCGGGGCGGTGCGGGCGTCGTCCAGACCCTTGAGGAGGATCTGCCACGCCCGATTAAGGACAGCCATCGACAAGCGCCCGGCCATGCCGGCGGCGCGCTCGCGCTCGGCCTCGGGCACGGCGGCATCGTCGGTCGAGGCGGGCACGACCTTAACCCGGGTCATCCAGTGGATCAGGTCGAGCAGATCTTGCAAAACCACCAGCGGATCGGCGCCCAGGGCATAGTGCCGGGCGAGCCCTTCCAGAGCGGGGGCGATGCGCCCGGCCAGCAGGTGCTCCAGCAGGTCAAGCACCTGGGCACGGTCGGCGAGGCCTAGCATCTCGGCCACCTGGGCCTCGCTGACCACGCCCGCGGTATGGGCAATGGCTTGGTCGAGCAGGGACAGCCCATCGCGCACCGAGCCATCGGCGGCGCGGGCGATGAGGGCCAGGGCGCCGGCCTCGATGCTGGCGCCTTCGATACCGGCCAGCCGCGCGAAATGCGTGGTGAGCTGCTCGACCCCGACCCGGCGCAGGTCGAAACGCTGGCAGCGCGACAGAACGGTGACCGGCACCTTGCGCAACTCGGTGGTGGCGAAGATGAACTTTACATGGGCGGGCGGCTCTTCCAGCGTCTTGAGCAAGGCGTTGAAGGCCGCCGTCGAGAGCATGTGCACTTCGTCGATGATGTACACCTTGGTCCGGGCCATGGCCGGACGATAGCGCACGCCGTCGAGAATCTCGCGGATATCGTTGACGCCGGTGCGCGACGCCGCGTCCATTTCCAGGACATCGACGTGCCGATCCTCGGCGATGGCGCGGCAATGCTCGCACACGCCGCACGGCGCGATGGTGACGCCCCCAGTGCCGTCCGGCCCCACGCAGTTCAAGGCGCGGGCGATCAAGCGTGCCGTCGTGGTTTTGCCCACGCCACGCACCCCGGTCAACATCCAGGCCTGGGCCAGACGGCCCGACTGAATCGCATTGGTGAGGGTCTGGACCAGGGCATCCTGGCCGATCAGCGCGTCAAACGTCGTGGGACGATACTTGCGCGCCAGAACACGATAAGCCCCGGGATGTTCCAGGGCAGTGCTCTCATCAAGGGAAGTGTCTGTCATGCCGTCGGCCGTTGGCGGCGAGAGGTGGAAGACTGGACGCGACCCGCAACGTCCCACATTGGCTGCTTCCTTCCGGACCTGACCAGGTTTGCGAGGATTACGTCCGCGCCAGCCTTCCGAGGGGGTGTATAGGGGACGGGCGGGGGGCTTGGCAAGAGGTTTTTTTGACGATTTCGTTGCGTCGTGGCAGAGGAGGAGATCCTCGCATCCTCCTGTACCGCTTTGAAAAAGAAGGAAGGCTGGGGAGGCGGCCCTCCCCAGACCCCTCATTCCCTTGGGGGGGAAAGCACGATGAGGCAACGCGACGCTTGTGTGGTATAAGAGGGGGCTTCTGACTCGCATCCTGGAGACCACGGTGACCGATCTTAGTACCCTGACCCTGGAGGGTCTGGCCGACACCTTCGCCCTGTTCGACGACTGGGAGGACCGCTATCGCTATCTCATCGACCTCGGGCGCTCCTTGCCCGAGTTCCCCGAGGCGGCCCGCACCGAAGCGGCCAAGGTTCAGGGCTGCATGAGCCAAGTGTGGCTGGTGCCGGTGGTCCAGCCCGGCCCGCCCAAACGCCTGCATTTTCTCATCGATTCCGATGCCCACATCGTGCGCGGACTGGCGGCGGTGATGGTGGTGCTGTTCTCGGGCAAGACGCCACAGGAGATCTTGGCGGTGGACCCGGACCAAGCCTTGCAGACCCTGGGCCTGGAAAGCCACATCAGCCCCAACCGCCGCAACGGCGTGGCCAGCATGGCCCAGGTCATCAAAAAAGCCGCCCAAGCCGCCCTGGCCTGAGGGGTCTGGGGAGGCCAGCCTCCCCAGCCTTCTTTTTTACCCCTGCAACGGATACACCGCCTCTTCACGATAGTGCGGCGCCTCGTGCCCCAAATGGCTGGAATAGAGCACAAACGCTGGGGCCACAAACCCACCGGCCACCTCCAGACTGTGCCCCTCAATAAACTGCTGCAAGCGCTCCTCGTGCGGCCTCGTCATGCGGGCCAAGGTGACATGCGGGGTAAAGGCCCGAGAGTCGGCCTCCAGCCCGAGGTCGCGTAAGGCAGCATCCACCCGCCCCTTGAGCAGCCCCAACTCGGGCGACGCGGCAACCCCGGCCCACAGAGTATGACGCCGGGCCCCCTTGCCAAACACCCCCAGGCCTTCCAAACGCACCGGCACCGGCGGCGCGCGCAGGGTCTGCAAGGCGGTGTCGATCTCGCGGGCCAGCCCCTCCTCGGTCTCGCCGAGAAAACGCACGGTCAGATGCAAGGAGGCCGGCGGCATCCAGCGCACCCCGGGCATGCCAACCGCCAGCCCCCCCAGGCGCGCCCGCTCCGCGTCGGGCAAACCCAGGCCGATGAACAGGCGAATCACGGCTGCTGTCCTTCCACCAACTTTTCGGCCAGGGGCAGCAGGCGCGCGACCATGACGTCCACACCGGCCGGATTAGGATGGATACCGTCGCTCAGGTTAAGGGCGGGCACCCCGGCCACGCCCTCCAGAAAAAACGGATCGAACAACACCTGATGCTTGGCGGCCAGGGCGGGATAAATGGCGTTGAAGGCCTCGGCATAGTCGCGGCCCATGTTGGGCGGCGCCTGCATGCCGGCCAGCAGCACTTTCTTGCCGGCGCCCTTGAGACGGGTGACCAGGGTGTCCAGGTTGGCGCGGGTGCGCTCGGGATCAAGGCCGCGCAGGCCATCGTTGGCGCCCAGTTCCACAATCACGGCATCGGGACGGTCGCTGAGTGTCCAGTCGAGCCGGGCCAAGCCGCCCGCTGTGGTATCGCCGGATACGCCGGCATTGAGCACCCGCACCTGATGGCCCCGGGCCCGCAAGGCGGCTTCCAAACGGGCGGGAAAGGCCTCCTCGGCGGCGATGTTGTAGCCGGCAACCAAGCTGTCGCCGAGCACGGCGACCACCACCGGGGCGGTTTCGGTGGCCCGGGCCGAGCCGATGGCCAGGGCCAGCAGCAAGACCCCCACATTGATGACGCGCCCGGCCGCCCCATATCGGGAGGACCCCTGCCGTCGGGGCGGGCGCAACCAGGAAAGGACAGGCATGAACGGCTCTCCCCATGCGGATTCGGCCCTCGTGCTGGACCAGATTCATTTGAGCCTGAAAGGTCCGGCCGGCGAGGTCAACATTTTGCGGGGCCTCTCGCTCACGGTCTCGGCCGGCCAGAGCGTTGGCGTCGTTGGACCCAGCGGCTCGGGCAAAACCTCGCTGCTGATGGTCATCGCCGGCCTGGAGCGGCCCAGCCAGGGACGCGTGGTCCTGGCCGGCCGCGACCTGTCGGCCCTGTCCGAGGATGCCCTGGCCCGGGTGCGGCGCGACAGCGTGGGCATTGTCTTCCAGTCCTTCCACCTGATCCCCTCGATGAGCGCGCTGGAGAACGTGGCGGTGCCGCTGGAACTGGCCGGGCGGCGCGATGCCTTTGCCGTGGCGCGCGAGACCTTGGCGGCCGTGGGCCTGGATCACCGCCTTGACCATCGCCCGGGCCAGTTGTCGGGCGGCGAGCAGCAGCGTGTGGCCTTGGCCCGGGCCTTTGCGGTCCAGCCCCGGGTCTTGCTGGCCGACGAGCCGACCGGCAACCTGGATGGCGAGACGGGCCAACGCATCCTCGACCTGATTTTTTCCCTGAAGGCGCGCTTTGGCACCACCTTGATCCTCGTCACCCATGACCTGGGCCTAGCCCGGGCCTGCGAGCGGGTGGTCGCCTTGCGCGATGGCGTGATCGTGGACGACCACCTTGTCAGCCCGGACGCCCCCGCCCCGGCCTGGGCAGCCCTCTTCCCGGGACCTCGCCTATTTCGAAGGCACGCCGTGACCGAGGGGCCGTGGGGACGGCCCCCCTCCCCCAGCCTTCCCCTTTCCCCTCCCCCCGCTTGCCCAGGGAAAACCGCATGACCGTTCTAGACTCTCGTTCGGCCCGCTTCGACCAAGCCCGCGCCCGGGGCTACGACGACACCGTGGCCCGCGCCCTGCCCGGCTATGGGCTGGTCCATGACATCGCCGCCACCGTCACTCACCCGATAGCCCTGCCGGATTGAGCACGGCCATCTCGGGCACCGTCCCTCCCGTGATCACGGCCCGCTCCCCCTCGACCCGCACCCGGCCCTCGGCCAGCAGGCGCAAGGCCAACGGATAGGCTTGGTGCTCCAAGGCCAGCACCCGCCGCCCCAGAGTGTCCGGGGTGTCGTCGGGATGCACGGCCAGGGCCGCCTGGACCAGCAAGGGCCCGGCGTCCATGTCGGCGCGCACCAAGTGAACCGAACAGCCGTGAAAACGCACCCCCGCCGCCAGCGCCCGCTCGTGGGTATCGAGCCCCTTGAAAGACGGCAGCAAGGAAGGGTGAATGTTGACCAGACGATCGCGCCAATGCTCGACAAAGCCCGGGGTCAGCAGACGCATGAAGCCGGCGAGACAGACGAGATCGACGCCCTGCGCCTCCAGGTGGCCGGTCAGGGCCGCCTCGAAGGCCTCTCGGCCGGGAAAGGCCTTGTGGTCGAACACATGGGCCGGAATGTCCGCCTGCCGGGCCTTGTCGAGACCGGCCGCGTCGGGCCGGTTCGACACCACGGTAACGATCCGCGCGGGAAAGGCGGGATCGGCACAGGCATTGATCAGGGCTTCCATGTTGGAGCCCCGACCACTGATGAGAACCCCGACCCGGGCGCTCACCCGAAAGCCTCCGCCAGACGGTCGATGACCACGGCCGGATCCTCGGGGGCACGCGCCTCCACCCGACCCAGGTCGAACACGGCCTCGCCCTCGGCCTCCAAGACGGCACGGGCCTGGGCCACGGCGTCGGCCGGCACCACCACCACCATGCCGATGCCGCAGTTGAAGGTGCGGGCCATCTCGTGCGGGGCAATACCGCCCTGACGGGCCAGCCAGCCGAACACGGGCGGCATGGTCCAGGCCCCCGCGTCCAGGTGAACGGCGCAGGTGTCGGGCAGCACGCGCGGGATGTTCTCCCAGAAGCCGCCGCCGGTGATGTGGGCGAAGGCATGCACCAGCCCGGCCCGATGCAGGGCGAGGCAGGCGCGCACATAGATGCGGGTCGGCTCCAAGAGAGCGTCGGCCAAGGGACGCTCCGGGGCGAAGGGCGCCGGATCCTCCCAGCCCAGGCCGGCGTGCTCGACCACGCGGCGCACCAGCGAAAAGCCGTTGGAGTGCACCCCTGAACTGGCGAGCCCCAGCAGACGATCGCCCGGCGCCACGGCCCCCCCGGTCAGCAGGTTGGCCCGCTCGACCGCCCCGACCGCGAATCCGGCCAGATCGTAGTCGCCGGCTTTGTAGAGCCCTGGCATTTCGGCGGTCTCGCCGCCAACCAGGGCACACCCGGCGTCGCGGCAGCCCGCGGCGATGCCCTTGACCACGGCGGCGGCGACGGGCACCTCCAAACGGCCGGTGGCGTAGTAGTCAAGGAAGAGCAACGGCTCGGCCCCTTGAACCACCAGATCGTTGACACACATGGCGACAAGATCAATACCCACGGTATCATGCCGCCCCGAGTCGAGGGCGATCTTGAGCTTGGTGCCGACACCATCGGTGGCGGTGACCAGCAGCGGGTCGCGGTAGCCGGCAGCGGCAAGATCAAAGACAGCCCCGAACCCGCCCAGGGCCCCATCGGCCCCCGCGCGCGCCGTGGCCGCCGTATAAGGTTTGATCGCTTGCACAAGGGCATTGCCGCTGTCTATGTCAACACCGGCATCCTTGTAGGTCAGGCCGGACGCCTGAGCGCCGGCATCGTGATGGGAAGTGGAAATGGCAGCCTCGTTGATCGCGTTGATCCCGATGATCCCGGGCCTTCGACCCGGACGGCGCCGGACCGCCGACCCCCGGCGTCCTTGGACCATAGCGCATGCGTCGCGCTTTGCAATCCCGCGGGTCCTTTCTGCCCTGGTTCTCGGGCCGATAACCGTGGCGGGAGGCGTTTTTCCGCTGGCCCTGGGGGGGACGGCCGCCCTGGTGAGCCCCGCGCTGGCCCGCGAGCCCTACACGGCGCCGCCGATCCCGGTGGACGTCAGTGCCGACAGCCCGGCGGCCGCGCGCCAAAAAGCCATCGACGAGGGGCAGGTGAAAGCCCTGCGYGCCTTGCTGCAATCCATGGTGCCGGCCGGGGATCAGGCCCGCCTGCCCCCGGTGGACGCGGCGCGGGCCGATGCCATGGTGGTGGACTTCAGCCTGGATAACGAACGCACCACGGCCAAGCGCTATCTCGCTACCATAACCGTGCGCTTCAACGCCGCCAAAGTAGACCAGTTGCTGAGCCAAACCGGCGTTGCCCGGGTGCGCCCGCGCGAAACCCCAGTGCTGATTTTGCCGGTCTATCAGGCCGCCCCCTCGGCGGCGCCTTTGCTGTGGGAGGACACCAACCCCTGGGGCGCCACCTGGGCGCATGCAACCGGCCTCAAGGAAGGGCTGGTGCCGCTGGTCCTGGCCCTGGGCGACATTGAGGACGTGGGGATCATCGACGGCAAGCGGGCGCTTGGTGGCGATAAAACCGCCGCAAGCCGGCTGGCGGCGCGCAACGGCGCCCCCGATGCGGTCATCGTCCACGTGCAAGGCGCGCCGGAAACCGGCCTTACCGTCACCTTGCGCGGCGTGGGGGTCTTCACCGACCTCAAGCCCTTTACCGTGGCGGCGGGTCCCAAGGCCTTCGAAACCGCCCTTGCCAAGGTCCGCACGACCTTGGAGGAAAGCTGGAAGACCCTGAGCACCCAACCCGCCCCCCCCTCCGGGGGCGGTCATGCCCGAGATTCGGCTGGTCGATCTCCGGCGCAACCCGCCGCAAAAGTGGACCCCCGCCGTCGAGGGCGCCCAGCGGGAAACCGCTTGGCTTAGTCCCCCTCTGGTCAGTGCCGTGCGCGACACCCTGGCCGCCGGCGAGCAGGTTTTGTTGTATCTGAACCGGCGCGGGTATGCGCCCTTGACCCTGTGCCGCCACTGCGGCCATCGGCTGGCCTGCCCGCGCTGTACCGCGTGGCTGGTCGAGCACCGCGAGGCCGGACGGCTGCGCTGTCATCATTGTGGGTTTCAACGGCCCTTACCGCCGACCTGTCCCGCCTGCGGCGCCGAGGACGCCCTGGTGGCCTGTGGTCCCGGGGTCGAGCGGGTGGCCATCGAGGCCCGTCACCGTTTTCCCGAGGCAAGGCTGCTGCTGGCGGCCAGCGACACCATCACGACCCCGGCCGAGGCCGCCCGGTTGGCCCAGCAGATTGGCGACAACGAGGTCAACTTGATCGTTGGCACCCAGATCATGGCCAAAGGCCACCACTTCCCCTTGCTGACCTTGGTGGGGGTCGTGGACGGGGACTTGGGACTGGGGGGAGGCGATCCCCGGGCGGCGGAGCGCACCCATCAAATGCTTCATCAGGTGGCCGGCCGGGCGGGGCGGGCCGAGCGCCCGGGGCGGGTGTTGTTGCAGACCACCGACCCCGAGCATCCGGTGATGGTGGCTCTGGCCAGTGGCGATGCCGCCTTGTTCCTGGAAGCCGAGTCCCGCGAGCGCGAGGACCTGGGGATGCCTCCCTTCGGCCGGCTGGTGGCCCTGATCGTTTCTGGTGAGGATCCTGGGGAGGTGCGCGCGGTTGCTGCCGCCCTGGGGCGCGCCGCGCCCACGGCTCGGGGCGTGTCGATTCTCGGCCCGGTGCCGGCGCCGCTGGCCTTGTTGCGTGGCCGGCACCGTCATCGGCTGCTTCTCAAGGCACCTCGCGACGTTCGCGTGCAGCCTTTGGTGGCGTCTTGGCTCGCGTCCGTCTCGATGAGCTCCCGGGTGAAGGTTCAGGTGGACGTGGACCCCGTTTCCTTTTTATAGTCCCGCCCCAAGGATTAAGGGCGTGTCGCTTCCTGGGGGGGGAGCACTGATCCCATGCCGACCGGACCCGACCTCAAGGGGTTCCGAGAGCTGCCCGCTTGTGTTGCAAGCGGGGGAGGTCTGTGCTAATCAACCCGACGCCCTTTGGGGTCAAACGCCTCGCGAGGGGTGTCAATCCAMAAAAATCAAAGGGTTGCGCCGCCCGGCGCACCGCGTTCGAACGACTGTCGTGAGGCTATCGCACGTGTCATCCGAATTGGCTGGAGTAACAGGAGTGGCCGACCGCTATGCGGCTGCCCTCTATGAACTGGCAGAGGAGCGAGGCGCGCTGGACGTCGTGTCCGCCGACCTCGCCACCTTGCAAGCCCTGCTGGACGCCAGCGCCGAGCTGCGTCGGGTGATCGCGAGCCCGGTCGTGGGGCGGGAGGCGCAGCGCAAGGCGCTCGACGCGCTTGTCCAGGCCGCGGGCCTGTCCGAGCTCACGCGCAATTTCGTCGGGCTGGTCAGCTCGAACCGGCGGGCCTTCGCGCTTGCCGCTATGATCAAGGCCTTCCAGGCTCGCCAGGCCCGGGCTCGGGGCGAGGTCACGGCTCACGTGGCCACCGCGACCCCGCTCTCGGCCGACCAGGCCGCCGCCCTGGAGGCCGCTCTCAAGAAAGCCGTGGGGACGGTAAACGTCGCGGCGACGGTCGATCCGTCGTTGCTGGGCGGCATGGTCGTGCGCATCGGGTCGCGCATGATCGACAGTTCCCTGCGCACTAAGCTGAAACGGTTGCACTTCGCCATGAAAGGGGTTGGGTGATGGAAATCCGCGCCGCGGAGATCTCCGCGATCCTCAAGGAGCAGATCGCCAATTTTGGAACCGAGGCCGAATCCGCCGAGGTGGGTCAGGTTCTGGCGGTCGGCGACGGCATCGCCCGCGCCTGGGGCCTGGATGCGGTCCAGGCCGGTGAGATGGTCGAGTTCGACAACGGGGTGAAGGGCATGGCCCTCAACCTCGAGGCCGACAACGTCGGCATCGTGATCTTCGGCGACGACCGAGGCATCAAGGAAGGCTCGATCGTCAAGCGCACCAAGTCCATCGTGGACGTGCCGGTGGGCAAGGGCCTGCTGGGCCGCGTCGTTGATGGTCTGGGCCAGCCGATCGACGGCAAGGGCGATCTGACCGATGTCAAGCGCACCCGCGCCGAGGTCAAGGCCCCCGGGATCATTCCGCGCCAGTCGGTGTTCGAGCCGGTGCAGACCGGCATCAAGGCCATCGACAGCCTGATCCCCATTGGCCGAGGCCAGCGCGAGCTGATCATCGGTGACCGCCAGACCGGTAAGACCGCCCTGATTCTCGACACCATCTTGAATCAGAAGCCGGTCAACGACAAGGCGAAGAACGACAGCGAAAAGCTGTTTTGCATCTACGTGGCCGTGGGTCAGAAGCGCTCCTCGGTGGCCCAGGTCGTCAAGACCCTGGCCGAGCACGGCGCCCTTGACTACACCATCGTGGTTGCCGCCACCGCGTCCGAGCCGGCGCCGTTGCAGTTCATGGCGCCCTACACCGGCTGCGCCATGGGTGAATTCTTCCGCGATAACGGCATGCACTGCGTCATCTTCTATGATGACCTGTCCAAGCAGGCCGTTGCCTACCGTCAGATGTCGCTGCTGCTGCGTCGTCCGCCCGGCCGCGAAGCCTTCCCCGGCGACGTGTTCTATCTCCACTCGCGCCTGCTGGAACGCGCCGCGAAGCTTAATGCCGACAACGGCTCGGGCTCGCTGACCGCGCTGCCGGTCATTGAGACCCAGGCTAACGACGTGGCCGCCTACATTCCGACCAACGTGATCTCGATCACCGACGGTCAGATTTTCCTGGAGACCGAGCTGTTCTTCAAGGGCATCCGCCCGGCCGTGAACGTGGGTCTGTCGGTGTCGCGCGTCGGCTCCGCTGCCCAGATCAAGGCCATGAAGAAGGTTGCGGGCACCATCAAGCTGGAACTGGCTCAGTACCGCGAAATGGCTGCCTTCGCCCAGTTTGCTTCGGATCTGGATCCGGCCACCCAGAAGCTGCTGGCCCGCGGCGCCCGCCTGACCGAGCTGCTTAAGCAGCCCCAGTACTCGCCGCTCAAGGTCGAGGAACAGGTCTGCGTGATCTACGCCGGCACCAAGGGCTACGTGGATGCGGTCAAGCTGACGGACGTCACCCGCTACGAGGCCCAGCTCCTGTCCGAGTTGCGCACCGCCGGGGCCGACATCCTCGACGCCATCCGCACCGAGAAGGCTCTGTCGTCGGAGACGGAAGACAAGCTGGTCCGGTTCCTGGGCGACTTCGGCAAGAAGTTTGCTTGAAGCCCGGCGTCCCCGTGAAGCGATCAGCGAAAGGCTCGTAGCCGATGGCCAGTCTTAAGGACCTAAGGGCCCGGATCTCCTCGGTCAAGTCCACGCGCAAGATCACGTCGGCCATGAAGATGGTCGCCGCCTCGCGCCTGCGACGGGCCCAGGATGCCGCCGAGGCCGCCCGCCCCTATGCCCAGCGCATGGAGCGGATGTTGTCCAATCTTGCGGCGTCGGTTGCCGGTCAGGCGGGGGCTAACCCCCTCCTGGCCGGGACCGGCAAGGACACCGTCCACCTTCTGGTGGTGATGACGGCGAACCGGGGCCTGTGCGGCGGGTTCAATGCCTCGGTCGTCCGGGCCGCCCGCCACAAGGCCCTGGAATTGCAAGGCCAGGGCAAGACGGTGAAGTTCCTGTGCGTCGGGCGCAAAGGCCGCGACGCGCTCAAGCGGGACTTTCCCAACGATATCCTTGCCACCTTCGAGGAGCAGGGCTCCAAGGGCATCACCTACGGCGAAGCCGACAAGGTGGCCCAGGATGTCCTGAAGCGCTTTGAGGCCGGCGAGTTCGACGTCTGCACCCTGATTTACAACCGGTTCCGTTCGGCCATCTCCCAGGTCGTGACCTTGCAGCAGGTGGTGCCCTTCGCGCCGCCGCCCGCCGGAAACGACAACGCCCACGCCGACGACGCCGGGCGGGCGCTGTACGAATACGAACCCTCCGAAGAGGCCATTCTGGCCGACCTGCTGCCCAAGTGCGTCGGCATCCAGGTCTTCCGGGGCCTTCTCGAAAGCTTCGCCTCCGAGCAGGGCGCGCGCATGACGGCGATGGATAACGCCACGCGCAATGCCGGCGAAATGATCAAGAAGTTGACCCTGACCTACAACCGCACCAGACAGGCGCAGATCACCAAGGAGCTGATCGAGATCATCTCCGGTGCCGAGGCCCTCTAAACGATTTCAGGAGCAGTATTCATGGCTAGGAAGACCACCGGAGCGATTACCCAAGTCAAGGGTGCGGTCGTCGATGTCCGGTTCGAGGGCGAGCTTCCGCCCATCCTCTCGGCGCTGGAGACCACTAACAACGGCACCCGTCTGGTGCTGGAAGTGGCGCAGCATCTGGGCCAAAGCGTCGTGCGTACCATCGCCATGGACAGCACCGACGGCCTGACCCGTGGCCAGCCGGTCGAAGCGACCGGTCAGCCCATCGCCGTGCCCGTGGGCCCCGGCGTGCTGGGCCGCATCATGAACGTCATCGGCGAGCCGATCGACAATCGCGGCCCCGTGGACGCCAAGAAGACCCTGCCGATCCACCGCAGCGCGCCTGAGTTCATCGACCAGTCCACCGACACCGAAATCCTGGTCACGGGCATCAAGGTCATCGACCTGCTGGCTCCGTATACCAAGGGCGGCAAGGTCGGCCTGTTCGGCGGCGCCGGCGTGGGCAAGACCGTGTTGATCATGGAACTGATCAACAACATCGCCAAGGGCCACGGCGGTTACTCCGTGTTCGCCGGCGTTGGCGAGCGCACCCGCGAAGGCAACGACCTCTATCACGAAATGATCGAGTCGGGCGTTATTGACCTCGAAGGCAATAACTCCAAGGCCGCTCTGGTCTACGGCCAGATGAACGAGCCCCCCGGCGCCCGTGCCCGCGTCGCCCTGTCCGGCCTGACCCAGGCCGAGTACTTCCGCGACGAAGAAGGCCAGGACGTGCTGTTCTTCGTGGACAACATCTTCCGCTTCACCCAGGCCGGCTCGGAAGTGTCGGCGCTGCTGGGCCGCATTCCTTCGGCCGTGGGCTATCAGCCGACCCTCGCCACCGACATGGGTGCCCTCCAGGAGCGCATCACCTCCACCAAGAAGGGCTCGATCACCTCGGTGCAGGCCATTTACGTGCCTGCTGACGACTTGACCGACCCGGCGCCTGCCACCTCGTTTGCCCACCTCGACGCCACCACGGTGCTCAACCGTGCCATCGCCGAACTCGGCATCTATCCCGCCGTGGATCCTCTGGATTCCACCTCGCGTGCCCTGGATCCGAACGTCGTTGGCGCCGAGCACTACAAGGTGGCCCGCGAAGTCCAGCGTATCCTCCAGACCTACAAGTCGCTCCAGGACATCATCGCCATTCTCGGCATGGACGAACTGTCGGAAGAGGACAAGCTGGTCGTGGCTCGCGCCCGTAAGATCCAGCGCTTCTTGTCCCAGCCCTTCCATGTGGCCGAAGTCTTCACCGGCTCGCCCGGCAAGCTGGTCAGCCTGGAAGATACCGTGCAGGGCTTCAAGGGTCTGGTCGAAGGCGAGTACGACCACCTGCCCGAGCAGGCCTTCTACATGGTCGGCGGCATGGCCGAGGCCATCGAAAAGGCCAAGAAGATGGCGGCCGAAGCCGCGTGATCCTCTTAACGACCGGAGCGGGAGGCGCCTTTCATGGCCGAAACCACGGAGTTTGAACTGGTGTCGCCCGGACGGCTTTTGCTGTCCGAGCCGGTGGAAATGGCCGTCGTGCCGGGCACGGAGGGCGACTTTGGCGCCATGCCGCGTCACGCCCCGATGCTTTCCACCGTTCGCCCCGGGGTCATCAGCATCCACAACGGGGGCAAGGTCACGCGCCGTCTGTTCATCGCCGGCGGGTTCGCCGAGGTGACGGCCGAGCGCTGCACCATCCTTGCCGATGAGGCCATTGATCTGGCCGACCTGACCCCCGCTGCGGTGCAAGAGCGGCTTCAGGCCGCCGATGACCTGGTCAAAGAGGCCCGTACCGAGGATGAAAAGCGCGCCGCCGAGCGTGCCCGCTTCCTCGCCCAGGCCTTGGCCGAGGCCGCGCGCGGGTAATCCCCGCGCCGGTTCCTCCTGGGATGAACGCCGCAGAGTTGGTAATGGCCGCCTTGGTGGCCGTGTTCTATCTTCTGCCGCGCGCGATAGTAAAGGCCGCCCTGCGTTTGATCAGGGCGGCCTTTGCGCTGCGGCGGTCTTAACGGAATGAGGGGGCTGGGGAGGCGAGCCTCCCTGGCCTTCTTTTTACGGCAGGGGACGCTGGCGCAGCATGGGGTCACGGGCCCGCACCGACGACGGTGACCCGGTGATCTCCCGAACCGCGACCTGTTCGGCCGCAATGGCATCGCGCACCGCCTGAAAGGCGTGCTCCAACTCCTCGATCTGCTCGCGCAAGCCCTTCAGTTCCTCCGTGTCCTCGCGGGACGKGGGCTGACGGTTGGTGCAGACCGCCAGGGTCTGGGCCAGATAGCGGGCGCGCAGCAGGGCCAGATGGCGCGCCATGTCCATGACTTCGTCGGCGCCAATATCGCCCACGAAGCGCTCCAGAGCGGAGCGGGTCTGATCCTCCAACTCCGTGGTCATCAAGCGGGTAAACTGGGTGGCGGTCCGGCAGTCGAGGGTGGCACTCATCCGACCGGGGCTCCGCGGGGCAGCGGTGTTATCCAAGGACTCCCCTCCTGCGACCGACCGGGACGACCCAGTGTCCCGGGCCGTTCCAGAAGAGCCAAAGGTGGGTTCACGACGTTCACGGATCATTCGAGGTTTTCAATGTCTGAGGGAAGCTGGTCCATCTTGGCCAACAGGTAATCCAGGTCATCGTTTTCAAACGACACCCCAAGATCGCCATACTGGGTCAAGATGCGTTCGATCATGCGGCGCGCGTAGCGGGCCCGATCGTTTTCCCGGCCATCGTACTCCGTTTCCCCAGCGACGGTCACGGCGGCCAGCATGGCGGGGAAAAATTTGTCGGGCAGACCGGCCCGACGATAAATGCCCTGGAAACCCAGGTTGCCGCTATCGTGGATCAACATGCGGGCATTGACCACAGGGATCCCCGAGCGCTGGGCCAGGGAGTACTCAAAGAACTTGATATCCCCCATGCATAGGGCGCGTACGATGATCGAGGGCGTCAGGCGCTTGCGCTCGGCCAGTTGCTGCACCAGCCGCTCAACCTCTTCCTCGCTGCTGTCGATGGAGTAGGAGAGGGTGGCTTTTTCCCGGCCGGCCAGGATGATGTTGGCGGCCAAATTGGGATCGAGATCGTGACGCGACACGAGGGCGGCGCGCATGTTCTCCGAAACCTTGTCCACCAACTTTTCCGCGACGGTGGCGGGGAGGCGCGGCCGATCGATCAGGGGTTTGGCGACGCGCTCCGAAGAGCCGAATCGTTCAACCGCTTTTTCCAAGGAGGCATCATTGACCCGGGCGCCGGCATTGGCCACCAAGGTGGCGACCACCGACTCGCCCCCCACCTGCACCAGAACCTCGGACAGCTCCTCCGAGACTTCCTTGCGCCGAGCAATGGCTTCCATCTTGGAATCCGTATGCGAGCGCACAATCTCTAGAAGGTCCTGGTCACTGAGCACAGTGGAATATTCGAGAATGGGCAAGGCTACCTCATCGACATCGCCAGCCAAGGTGCAGGCCAGATCGTGGGGTAGCAGCGGAGTTTCCTTGAGGTTCGAGGACAGGGCCTTGCGCACCTGGACCTCGACATCGCGGGCGAAGAGGCGGAAAATTTCCTCCGCCATCATTCGTTCGGCCGGAGACAAGCTCTCGCCTTCAAACTGTCGGGCGAGCTTTTCGGCGGTGTGGGCCCGATTGATCCCAGACGGATCGGTTAGAAGACGATTGACGTCGTCGGCGGTGAGTCTGCTCTCGGCCATATGTGGGTCACCATTGGCGGTTCATCGGTGAAATACGGTAGCCCCTCCTGAATACATACCGCCAAATGCCCTGCCGACGCAACGAAGGCGGGCCAGAGCAGGGCGAGAAAAAGCCTTTTATTCCCGCACGACCAGAACGGAACACGAGGCACGACGGACAACCCGGGCCGCGCGTGGCCCGGGTAACAGGCGACCTAGATCCGTCCCCTTGCCGCCAATCACGATAAGATCCGCTTTGACCTGCTCGGCCATGCGCAACACCGCCTCGTCTCCCTGACCTTCCACCACCATATTCTGGACCGGAATGTCTTCAGGCACGGCGGTGTCGGTGCGCTGCTTTAAGGTCGCCAAAAGGGTGTTTGCGACGTTGCGTTCCATGGCACCGGGAAAAAACTCTCCCACCACGCTCGACCCAAAGGACGATACGACGGTCAGGATATGCAACCGCGCTCCCGTCAAGCGCGCCAGGGACACCGCGCGGGGCAAGGTCACAGTCCAGTCGCTGGGCGTGTCGAGATCGACCGGGACCAAAATATGGCTGTACATGCAAACGCTCCTTGACCGGGGGAGAGCAGGGGGAAACTCAGCGGATCAGGCCCGCCTCCTTGTAATAGGTTTGGGCGCCGGGGTGCAAAGGGGCGGTAAGGCCCACCGCCACCATCTCTTCGCGCCGCAGGGGCGCCAGGACAGGATGCAACTGACGGAAATCGTCAAAGTTATCAAACACGGCTTTCACCAAGGCGTATACCACCGTGTCCGGGGTGGCGCTGGTGGTGACCAAGGTTGCACGCAGGCCCAAGGTGGGCACCTCGGCCTTCGCCCCAGGGTACAGGCCCCCGGGAATGCTGGCCGCTCCCAGGAACGGTTGGCGCTGCGTGAGCGCGCGCACGGTCTCCTCCTCCACGGGGAGGAGGCGGAGTACACACCGCCCCATGGCGTCCTTGAGGGCCCCATTGGGATGGGCCACGGTCAGAAGAACCGCGTCGGCCTTGTTGTCACACAGGGTCTGGGGGTCGGGCGGTTGATCCTGGATGTCCGCCGGGCTAAATCCCTCCAGCGTTCGCCCGCGGGCCGCCAGCAAGGCCTCGGCCGCCAGCCGTCCCGGCGAGCCCGCCGGCCCCAGGGCGAGACGTTTCCCCTTCAGATCCTCGAATCGCTCCGCCGACACGCCCCCTCGGACCACAATTGCCACCGGCTCGGCATGCAGGCTGAACACCGCGCGCAGGGTCTCAAACGCTCCGCGTTCCGTCAGGGGCGGCGCTCCCTCATGGGCCAGATACTGCCAGTCTGACTGGACAATGGCAAAACCAACCTCGCCGGCCCGCATAGCCTCCAGGTTGTCCAGCGAGCCCCCGCTCGGGGCGACCAAGCAGTGAAGGCCATGGGTCGCCCGCGCCAGATTCACCAAGCGGCAGATGGCTCCCCCCACGGGAAAGTAAGCCCCCGTCACCGACCCCGTGGCGATGCTCGCCAAAGAGGCCCCCGAAAACGGACGTGGCGGGGGCGGGGGCGGGGCAGCCCAGGCCCCGACGCTTATTAGGGCAGCCAACAGGCCCAGGGCGGCGGGGAGAGTGTGCGCATAACGCGATAAACGTGGGGGCATTTTCTCTCTTTCGTCGGCGCCGGGCGGCCCCCCGGGGGCTCGGTCAGAGGGGGGTGGGGTCCATGTCGGGGGAAGGAAGAGTTTTCTCAAGAGGCGAAGGGACTTTCCGGCTTTCACCCGTTGCCTGGGCCTTGTACCCTCCGCGCCCGAAGGCTTTCCCCTGTTTGACCGACACCGGAGTCAGCGATGAATCTCAAGGATCTGTGGCGTATCTTGGCGTTGTGCTGGGCGGCAAGCGGGGGCAGCTCGGCCGCCAGGGCCTCCAGGCGGGGGGCGTGCTCGGCCGCCGCCGGGGCCAGGGCGGCGTGCCATGCGGGATCGGGGGTGCCGTCGGGGCCCAGGATCACGCCGCCAAACGAGCAGACGGCTTCGGGGCCCAGGGGCAGGCGCACCCGCCGCAGGGCACTGACGGCGCGGCCGGTGACCGGGATCACCCGCGCCCCCTCGTGCAGCCAAGCCCACAACGCGGCCTGGGAGTCGCTTTGGAAGGAGCGCGGGGCTCCGGTCGCGTCGAGGGCGGCGACCCGGGTGGCCCCGGGGTTCTTGCGTCGAGTCTGGAACAAGGTGTCGTCCAGATCGACCAGGATCAGGCGCTTCATGGCCCGTCGTCCTCCAGGGGGGGGAAGTGCAGGGCGCGGGCCTTCAGATCCGCGAGCAAGGACGCCTGGGCCGTGTGGGGGGGCGTCTCATAGCCAACCAGGATCCGGTCGTAGGCCTCGGGCTGCACGCCATAGAGATAATTCGGGATTTGGTCTTCGTAGGCGTCGGGAAACTCACGCACGCTGGGGAGGGTCGGCCCCACCAGAATGGGCGAGCGCGTTGTGGCTTGAAAATCGACCCTCGCTCCTTGCGCGGCCAAATGCCGGGCCAGCAAGGAAGGGGGATAAACGAACTCGCCGGTGCCCAGCACCAAAATCCTCTCCCCCGGCCGTGCCGTTTCGGCCACAAGGGCGGCGGGCAGCCGACGCGGCCGGCGCAAGCCCAGACGCGCCCCGCCCGTCCCCAGAAGGTGGTCCTTCAAGCAGCCCGTCCCCACCACATTGGGCAGGGCTGGCGGTGGGGCACCGTTGGGGGTGAAGGAGAAGCGTCCCTCCAGCAACGAGATCGCCGACACCTCGATGGGGGCCAAGGTGTCGCGCAGCCGGTCGCGGGCCTCGGGGCTTCGCCAGTCGGTCAGGGTGACGACCACCACCCGGGCCAGCGCCGGCATGTGCGGGCGGCAGGCTTCGACCAGCGCGGCGAAGGTCGCGCCCGTCGAGGCCTCGTCGTCGATCAACACCAGAGTTTGGGTAGCCGCCAGCACCGCCCGATCCGCCACCCGGGCCGGCTGGTAAAGGAGGTGGTCAATGGCGTGGCTGTGGCGCTCCTCAAAGGTCAGCAACACCGGCGCCGACAGGCGGTAGCGGGTGGAGGGCAAGAACAGGGCATCCGTGCGGCCGCTGGTGGTCAGCCACGCACTAAACACGCCTTCGCCCAGGCCGACCGCCGTTTCGGCCATGGCCAGAAACGTGACAGGCCCCGGCACAGCGGGGTCAAGGAGCGCCGCCAGGGCGGCTTCGGTCTCGGCCATGACCCGGGGATCGGTGGGCACATGACGGCCCAACACCCGGCTCACAAACAAGAAGGGGCGGCGAGGGTTGCGCCGGCTGGCAAACCCGCACAAGGCCTCCAAGGGGAGGGAGGCCCGGGTGACGGCGACTTCCAGAACCCCATGCGCCAGGGGGATGGCGTGGTTCACGTCCACCTCTGTGTTGTTCCTGCCCAAAGGGTGAGCCGATGGCGTGTCTCTATGGGAAAAGAAAAAAGGGGGCCTGGGGCATCGCCCCAGAAAAAAACGGGCGTTCGCCCGATGTCTTCCCCCAAGTCTTTGGGGATGAGACAAGAAAAAGGCCGGGGAGGCGCGCCTCCCCAGACCCCTCGTTTCGTGGGTCCCCGGCCTTTGGCCTTACTGGACCTTGGGGGCGAGGCTGCCCGAGGCATAGCGCTTGGCCATCTCGGCCAACGGCACCGGCTTGATCTTGCTCGCCATGCCGACCGCTCCGAACTGCTCGTAACGCTCGCGGCACACCTTCTCCATGGCGTCCATTGAGGGCTTCAGGTACTTACGCGGGTCGAACTCGGCCTTGTTCTCGGCAAAGACCTTGCGGATCGCCCCGGTGATGGCCATGCGGCAATCGGTGTCGATGTTCACCTTGCGCACGCCGTGCTTGATGCCCTCGACGATTTCCTCGACCGGCACGCCGAAGGTCTGGGGCATCTCACCGCCGTACTGGTTGATGATGTCCTGGAGCTCCTGCGGCACGCTCGAGGAGCCGTGCATCACCAAGTGGGTGCCGGGCAGGCGGGCATGAATCGCCTTGACCACGTTCATGGCCAGAATGTCGCCGGTGGGCTTGCGGGTGAACTTGTAGGCGCCGTGGCTGGTGCCAATGGCCACCGCCAAGGCGTCCACCTGGGTGCGCGCCACGAAGTCGGCCGCCTGATCCGGGTCGGTCAGGAGCTGGGAGTGATCGAGCGTGCCCTCGAAGCCGTGGCCGTCCTCCTTTTCGCCGGCGCCGGTCTCCAGCGAGCCCAGGCAGCCCAGTTCTCCTTCCACCGACACGCCCACCAAGTGGGCGCATTCCGCCACCTTGCCGGTCACGGTACAGTTGTACTCATAGGTTGCCGGGGTCTTGGCGTCGGTTTCCAAGGAGCCGTCCATCATCACCGAGGTGAAGTTGGCGCTGATGGCCGACAAGCAGGTGCCCAGCGAGTTGCCATGGTCTTGGTGCATGCACACGGGGATGTCGGGATACATCTCCGCCACCGCCTGGATCATGTGTTTGATCATGATATCGCCGGCATAGGAGCGAGCGCCGCGGCTGGCCTGGAGAATGACCGGGCTGTCGGTCTTCTTGGCCGCGTTCATGATCGACAGGACCTGCTCCATGTTGTTCACGTTGAACGCAGGCATGCCGTACTCATACTCGGCGGCGTGGTCGAGAAGCTGGCGCAGGGAAATCAAGGCCATCGGGACGTCTCCTTGGATGAACCGGGGGGGGGCAGAAGCCCCGAGGGGCTTTGTCCAGGAGACGGGCCGCGGAATCAAGCCACGTCTTCAAGACGACCGCCCTGAAACCGTGCCCGGCATGTGGGTTTGTCCGCCGGGACACGCAAGAGGCGATCGTCAGAAGGACGCGGCCGGGTCATCGCCGCCGGCGAAGACCTCCGGGTCCAGGCTGTCGTCGAACAAGCCCCCAAGGGTTGGCGCGCGCGGGCCATCGGTGTCGCCCTTGGGGAAACGCCATGTGTTTTTCCCCGCCGCCTTGGCGTCCTCCAAGGCCCGGCCGGCCCGGCCAAGAAGAGGGGGAGCCTCCAGGGCATGCACCGGCACCAAGGCCACGCCGATCGAGGCGGTTACCGTGAGGGGGCCCGAGCCCAACAGCACCGGCCGGCTCAGGGTCTCGTGCACCCGCGCCACCACGTGCCGGGCATCGTCAAGACTGCCCAGGTCGTTGAGCAACAGGGCAAACTCGTCGCCATCGAGCCGGGCCACCGTGTCGGAGTCGCGGGCACAGGCCATCAGCCGCCGGGCCAGTTCCAGCAACACGAGGTCGCCGGCATCATGGCCGCGCGTTTCGTTGACCAAGCGGAAATCATCAAGATCGACGATCATCAGGGCCATGATCCAGCCCGAGCGCATGGCGATCGCTACCGCCTTTTGCAGCCGGTCCCGGAACAAGACGCGGTTGACCAGACCGGTCAAGCCGTCGTGGGTCGCTTGGTGCAACAGGCGCTCCTCGTCCTCCTTGAGCCGGGTCACATCGGTGAGCGTCAAGGCCAGCCCCGGCGCGTCGGCCTCGGCGGCGAGGGGGGTCAGTCCCAGGCGCAAAGCCAGCCGGGCACCATCGGGGCGAGTGTGCCAGACTTCGGCGCACCATGCCCGGCGCTCGCTGAACGCGCGGCCGAGGGCCTCGTTCTGTTCGGGCGGACACGACAGCACCGCCGGTCCCGGGGCTCCCACCAGGGCCTCGGTACAATGGCCCGTAAGGGTGGCGAAGGCCGGATTGACCATCACCACCGTGCCCTCGGCATTGCACACCGCCACGCCCTCGCTCGTGGTGTCGAGTAAGGCGCCGGCGAGGCGCAGATCAGCCTTGGCCCGCTCTTCCTCCTGCTCCATGGCCCGGCGCTGCGAGATATCGCGCACACTGACGATCAGCAAGGGGCCGCCCCCCTGGGATAAGGCACTGACCGTCACGAACACGGGGAAGCCGCTGCCATCGCCGCGCCGCCCGGTGTGCTCGCCCGTGCGTCCCAGGTTTCCTTGAGCGTCCAGGGTGCTTGCCCAGGCCGAAAAGCCGGGGATGACGGTGTCGGGAGCCGTGCCCATCACCCGGGCCGCGTCAACCTGGAATAAGCGTTCGGCGGCAAGGTTGAAGGCATCAATGCGCCCGTCGCGGCCCACCGTGAAAATGCCCTCGCCCACGTGGGCCAGGATGGCCGACAGTCGGGCCTCGCGCTCGCGGACTCGCTCCAGGGCCCGCTTGCGTGCGGTGATGTCCCGCGCCTCGATCATGTAATCGTCATGGTCGCCCAGCCGGGTAACGCGGACTTCGGCATCCAAGACGCGGCCCGTCAGGGTCATCAGTCGCACGGGAACCTGCCCCACTTCCCGCGCCAGCAGGTCAAGGCCAGAGTCGAACAAAGGCTGGTAATCGGGGGCGGCTAGGGTTGCCACCGCCAAGCCCAGGGGGGTCGTCCCTGCTCCCGCCTCCAGAAGCTCAAGACCCGCCCGGTTCATGAAAACCACATGCCCCCCCGAAGCCAGACAGATCAGGGCCAGGGACTGGTCGAGAATACTGGACAGGCGGCGTCGTGCCTCCACCATGGTGCGGAAAATCCGTACCGGCGTCTCGATATCCCGTCCAAGGACGACCAAAATCGGGGCTCCGTCCGGGCCGGCGCTTTCCCGGACATGCAAAACCAGACTGCTGCGGCTGCCGTCGCGGCGCTGCACGCGCACCGGAAGACCCTCGGTCTCGTCGAGCAGAACGCGCAGCCCGGGATCAATCACCGCCTGATATTCGGGGGCCAGAAAGTCCCACAGGGCCTGTCCCACGACAGCATCGGGATCGCCGCCTGGGCCGGCCAGAAGGCGTTGCCCCGCGGGGTTGATGTCTTCCAGGCGACCCTCGCGGCATATGCCCATCAGGTTCTGGCTCATCGCGGCAAAATCTTCCAGAACCGGGCCGTCAAGCCCGCTCTGGATCCGCGCACTGCTGGCCTTGCTTTCCAAGTGTGCTTCCATTCCCCGCCTCCGGCGGTTTCCTCCGCCTTCCTCTTCGGCGAACGATAGCAGAAGCCGGGCGTTTCCCGAGAAAAATTCCGCACCTCCCGGGTCAAAGCATCACGGGGCCGGGGGCGTTTGCGACGGCTGGCGCGGCCAAGGCCGATCTCCCCCCATGGGCTTCAGTTCCCTCTTCCTTTTTGCCTCCTTCCCCTCCTTCTTCCCTGGGGGAAGTCTTCTTTTTGGTTGAAAAACAGGCGCGAATGGCGGCTACTCATGGAAGTATGCGTGCCCTCGCGAGAAAGGGTGACGAGGCGGGAGAGGCTGGTGGACGTCCTGTTGTCGAGGTGCGATCGCGATTTGCTTCCCCTGCCGGGAACCATCCAGCCCCATGGCCATCTGCTGGTCGTCGATCCGCTCGAGGATGTGGTCGTGCGTGCCTCCGCCGCCATCGGGCTCGTCGCCGGGGGGCCTGGGCGCACCGTGCTCGGTGCGTCACTCGATACCGTCCTTGACGACGCATCCGCCGCCCGCTGCCGTGCCCACGCCCAGCGGCCCGATAGCCCCCCCCTGATCGATCCCTTTGCCGTGCGCGGGCGATCGGGTCAGTCCTTCGAGGCCCTCGTTCATCTTGGCGATCAGGGGCTCGTCATTGAGCTTTGGCCCACCCCGGCCTGGGGGCGCGGCGAGGGTGGTCTGGGGCCCTTGCCCTCGGCCATCGGTCACGCGGCGCGCGCCGACAGCATCGAAGCCCTGTGTGCCCGCGCCGCCGACACCTTGGCCGATCTCACCGGCTATGAGCGCGTCACCGTCCATCGCTTTACCGAAACCTGGGACAGCGAGGTTGTCGCCGAGGCCCGGCGCGGCTCCTTGCCGTCCTATCTTGGCCAGCGCTTCCCCTCGGGCAACCTCAAGCCCTCGGCCCGGGCCCTGTTCACCTGCAACCCGGTGCGCCTCGTACCCGACGTCGCCTACCGTCCGGTCGATGTGTTGGGCAGTCCCCCCGGCGGCCCCGCCCTTGACATGACGTACTGCACCTTGCGCGGCATCAGTGCCCGCCAGCGCCGCTATCTCGACGCCTTGGACGTCCGCGCCGCCCTCAGCGTCGCCTTGATGGTCGAAGGCAGTTTGTGGGGCCTCATTGCCTGCCACCACGCCCAGCCCCTGTCCCTGTCGCTGGCCGTCCTTGGTGCCTGTCAGGTCTTCGCCGAAACCGTGGCCCAGCAGATCTTTCGCCTGGAAAATCGCAGCCGCGCCCGCGCCCGCGCCCGGGTCGCCGCCGTGGTCGAGGCCGTCTCAGGCCAACTCGCCCAGCGCGCCGGCATGGCCGAGGCCCTGACCCGCGTTCTCGGCGAGATCGAAGGCCTGTTCCAGGCTAACGCCGCCGTCGTGGCTCTCGATGGCCGCCAGGGAACCGTGAGCGGCCCCCTTGATGGCGCCCCCGTGGAGGTCGGTCCCGGCCAAAAACTCCTGGTCAGCGATCAGCGCCCCGCCTCCTTGCGCATCCCCGACCCCCTGGCCGCCGACTACACCGGCATCGTGTTCCTCCCCCTCTCGGAAGACGCCGACAAGGACTTCCTGCTGCTCGGCCGCCCCGAAACCGTGCGCATCCTCGATTGGGTCGGCCATCCCCAGGACCAAGCCCCCCCCGTCGCCGACGACAGCCCCGACAGCGACGATCCCCTCCTACCCGCCTTCGGGGTGTGGCACCAGGAAGTGCGCGGGCGCAGCCTGTCCTTCTCCCCCCTCGATCGCGAGGCCGCCGAGACCTTGCAGCTCTTCCTGGCCGAGCGTCTGGGCGAGTTGCGCCGGCGTCAAGCCGTCGATGCCCTGGAAGAAAGCCGCCAGCGCCTGCGTCACCTCGCCGAGTGTTCCTCCGACTGGTTCTGGGAAACCGACCCACACGGCACCGTGACCAGCGTCTCCGAACTCCTCAAAGGACTGGGCGACCTGCGCGCCGAGGAACTGATCGGCCAGCGTTTCACCGAACTCCTCGGCTCGGGCGACGACGCCGGCGACGAAAGCGAAGTCGGCGATATCGATGTCGCCCTCAGCCAGGGCCACGCCTTCCACGGCCTGACCGCCTTGTTGCAGATTCCAGGGCGCGGCCAGTGGTGGGTCCGTCTCTCCGGCGTTCCCGTTCTCGATGCCAGCGGCGCCGTGCTCGGCTTCCGAGGAACCGGCACTAACGTCACCCAACTCAAGGCCCTGCAAGAAGAACGCCTGCGCGCCCAGCGCCTGGAAGCCCTGGGGCGCATGGCCAGCGGCATCGCCCACGAAATCAACAACGTCCTTCAGCCCATGCTGACCATGTCCTACTATGCCGGCAAACGGATCGACGATACCGCCTTCGTTCAGTCCGCTCTCGCCGATATTGAGGAAAGCGGCCTGCGCGCCCGCGAAATCGTTCGCGCTATCCTCGCCTTCGCCCGCCAGACCCCCTCACGCCGCCAGCCCATCGACATCGCCCGCGAACTCGGCAAAGCCGTCGAGTTCGCCCGCAAAGGCATGCCCCACCTGCGCGTCGTCACCGACATCGAACCCACCCAGGCCCAGGTTCTCGCCAACGTTACCGAACTGTCCCAGGTGATGTTCAACCTCCTCGCCAACGCTAACGACGCCATGGAAAGCCGAGGGCGCGCTACCGTCGCCCTGCGCACCCAGGCCGAAGTGCGCCGAGTGCGTATCACCGTGCGCGACGAAGGCCCCGGCATGGACCTCGATACCCGCAACCGTATCTTCGACCCCTTCTTTACCACCAAGCCCGAAGGACGCGGCACCGGCATGGGACTCGCCGTCGTCCACGGCCTCGTCGAAGCCTGGGGCGGGACCATTGGGGTTGAAAGTGCCCCCGGATTGGGTACAACGTTCTGGATCTCGCTGCCCGTCACCAATGCCCAGCAAACGGAACCCCGATGATGCCGTCCCCCCTGTCGCTTCTGGTCATCGACGATGATACCGAGATTCGCAAGGCCGTCCGTTTTGGCGCCGAGGACCTGGGGTGGACGGTCATCGAGGCCGGCGACGGCGAGGAGGGGATGCAGGTTCTCAGCGAAAAATCCGTCGATCTCGTGGTTTCCGACGTCTGGATGCCCAAGATCGACGGCATCGCCTTCATCAAATCCGCCCTCGAAGCCCGCCCCGATCTGCGCGTCCTCGCCGTTTCCGGGGGCGGCATGGCCCCCGCCGCCCTCAGTCTCAAAATGACCGAGATGTATGGCGCCCTCGATATTCTCTACAAGCCCTTCACTCCCCAGGAACTGACTGAGAAGCTCCAGGCGCTGGCCCGGCGTGGGTAGGGGAGAGAAAAAAGGAAGGCTGGGGAGGCGGGGCCCCCCAGCCTTCCTTTTTCCGAGGAGCCTTACCCACGCTCGGGCCTTTAGGGCGCGTAGCGGCCGGCGATCAGGAACTCGACGTTGCCATCGGGGCCAGTGATCGGGCTGGGGGTGACGCCAAGAACGGTCCAGCCGGGGAGGGCGGCGAGCCATGTGGTGATGGTGTCGCAGACTTCGGCGTGAAGGGCCGGGTCGCGGACCACGCCGCCTTTGCCGACGTTGCCCCGGCCGACCTCGAACTGGGGCTTGATGAGGGCGACCAGGATGGCCTCCGGGGCGGCGAGGGCCAGGGCGGCAGGGAGCACGGTGCGCAGGCCGATGAAGCTGGCATCGCAGACGATGGCGTCCACCGGCTCGGGAACCTGCTCGGCCGAGAGGTAGCGGGCATTGAAGCGTTCGAGCACCACCACCCGGGGATCTTCGCGCAGGCGGTGGGCCAGTTGGCCGTAGCCGACATCCACGGCGTAAACCCGGGCGGCGCCGTGGGTCAGCAAGACATCGGTGAAGCCGCCGGTGGAGGCGCCGACGTCCAGGCCGACGCGGCCCGTGACGTCGAGGCCGAAGTGAGACAAGCCGCCGGCCAGCTTGAGGCCGCCACGCGACACCCAGGGGTGATCCTGGCCGCGCACGGTGAGGGGGGTCTCGTCGGTGACGGGCTGGCCGGCCTTGTCGAGGCGCTTTTCGCCACTAAAGACGAGGCCAGCCAGGATCAGGGCCTGGGCCCGGGAGCGGCTTTCGACCAACCCCCGGTCCACGAGGGCCTGATCCAGGCGGGTGCGCGCCATGGTCTCAGGCCCGGGCCTCGGCACTGAGGTCGCGCCCGAGGGCGGCGAGCACGGTGTCGAGGATAGCCGAGGCGTCGATGCCGGCCTTGGCGCACTGGGCTTCCGGGGTGTCGTGCTCGAAGAAGCGATCCGGGATACACAAGATGCGGGTTTTAAGGCCGTTGTCGAGCAGGCCTCGGTTGGCGAGGCCGGTGACGACCAGGGAGCCGAAGCCGCCGATCGAGCCTTCCTCGACGAGGACCAGGACCTCATGGGTGCGGGCCAGACCCTCGATCAAGTCCCAGTCCAGGGGTTTGGCGAAGCGGGCATCGGCGACGGTGGGCGACAGGCCCCGGGCGGCCAATTGCTCGGCGGCGGCAAGGCAGTCGTGCAGGCGGGTGCCGATGGAGAGTAGGGCGACGCCCTTGCCCTCGCGCACCACGCGGCCCTTGCCGATGGCCAGGGGCTCGGGGGCGTCGGGGATCTCGACGCCAACGCCTTCGCCGCGCGGGTAGCGCAGCACGGTGGGGCCGTCGTCATACAGGGCGGCGGTGGCGACCATGCGAGCCAGTTCGGCCTCGTCGGCGGCGCACATGATCACCAGATTGGGGATGCAACCTAAGAAGGCCATGTCGAAGACGCCGCCATGGGTGGCGCCGTCGGCGCCAACGAAGCCAGCCCGATCCACGGCGATCCGCACGGGCAGGTTCTGCAAGGCGACGTCGTGGACCACTTGGTCAAAGGCGCGTTGCAAGAAGGTGGAGTACATGGCCACGAATGGCCGCAGGCCCTCGCAGGCGAGGCCGGCCGCGAAGGTGACGGCGTGCTGTTCGGCGATGCCCACGTCGTAGGTGCGGTCAGGGAAGGTCTCGGCGAACTTGTCGAGGCCGGTGCCCGAGGGCATGGCGGCGGTGATGGCGACAATCCGCGGGTCGCGGATGGCCTCCGTCAGCAGCGACTTGCCGAAGACGTTGGTGTACGAAGGCGCCTGCGGCTTGCCCTTGTCTTGAACGCCGGTCACAATGTTGAAGCGCGAGACGCCGTGATACTTGTCGGGGGCCGCCTCGGCCGGGGCGTAGCCCTTGCCCTTGCGGGTCACGACATGGATCAGCACAGGGCCGTCGCGGCGGCCGTCGCGGACGTTGCGCAGCACGGGCACGAGGTGGTCCATGCGGTGGCCGTCGATCGGGCCGACGTAATAGAAGCCCAGTTCCTCGAACAAGGTGTTGCCGCCGGTCATGATCGAGCGGGCATACTCCTCGGCGCGACGGGCGGTGCGCTCCAGGGGCGGCGGCAGGTGGGAGGCCACCTCCTTGGCGAGATCGCGGATCGACAGCCAGCTGTTGGAACTGAGCAGGCGCGACAGATAGGCGCTCATGGCGCCGACCGGCGGCGCGATCGACATGTCGTTATCGTTGAGGATGACGATGAGGCGCGACTTCATGGCGCCGGCGTTGTTCATGGCCTCGTAGGCCATGCCGGCGCTCATGGAACCGTCGCCGATCACGGCGATGACAAGGCGGTCATCGCCCAACAACTCGGCGGCGGCGGCCATGCCGAGACCGGCCGAAATGGAGGTCGAGGAGTGGCCGGCGCCGAAGGGGTCGTAGGGGCTCTCCTCGCGCAGGGTAAAACCCGAGATGCCGCCGCCCTGGCGCAAAGAGCGCATGCGCTCGCGCCGTCCGGTGACGATCTTGTGGGGGTAGCTCTGATGGCCCACGTCCCAGATCAGCCGGTCCTCGGGGGTGTTGAACACGTGGTGCAGGGCGACGGTCAACTCGACCACGCCGAGGCCGGCGCTAAGATGCCCCCCGGTGTGGGAGACGATGTCGATCATCTCGGCGCGAACTTCGTGCGCCAATTGCTCCAGTTGTGCCGTCGTCAGTCTCCGGATGTCCGCCGGATCCCGGAGGGTATCCAACAGCGGCGTTTCGGGCGTGGTGCTCACGGGGTGGGACTCCTGGAAGCATGCGAGAGGGGGAAGGGGACCGGGCGCGACACAGGGGATTCTCAGCTCTCGCGCTCGACCACGAAACGCGCAACGTCGCGCAGAAGGTCGGCTTTCTCGTCGAACACGTCGAGATGGCCCACCGCCTGACGGGCGAGAGCCTGGGCCTGATCGCGGGCGCGGTCTAGCCCCAGGAGGGAAACAAAGGTGGACTTGCCGGCCGCCTGATCCTTTCCGGCGGTCTTGCCCAGGGTCTGGGTGTCGCCCTCGACATCCAGGAGGTCATCGGCAATCTGGAAGGCAAGGCCAAGGTCATGGGCATAAGCGGCCAGGGCCTGACGCAGCGGGCGCGGTGCCTTGCCCAGGATCGCGCCGGCGACGCAGGAGAAGCTGATGAGGCGGCCGGTCTTCATGGTGTGCATGCGGGTGATGGCGGCCACGTCCTGAACGCCGTTCAAGAGGCCGCGCTCGGCCATCAGGTCGATCATCTGGCCGCCGACCATGCCGCGCGCGCCCGAGGCCAGGGCCAGTTCCAGCACGAGGTCGGCGCGCACCTGGGGATCGGCGTGGGTGCCGGTGAGGGCCAGGACCTCGAAGGCCTTGGTCAGCAGGGCGTCACCGGCCAGGATGGCGGTGGCTTCGTCGTAGGCGCGGTGGGTGGTGGGGCGGCCCCGGCGCAGGTCGTCGTTGTCCATGGCCGGCAGGTCGTCGTGGACCAGGGAATAGCAATGCACCATCTCAATGGCGGCGGCCACGTTGAGGGCGCAGGAGCGCCCGACCGTGAAAAGCTGGGCCGACTGGAGGACCAGGAAGGGGCGCAGGCGCTTGCCGCCGTCGAGGCTGGCGTAGCGCATGGCCGCGACGACCCGGTCCTCGGGGTCGCCGCTGGTGGGCATCAGGCTGTCCAGGTGCTCGTTCACGGCCTTGGCCTCGGCGGCCATGGTATCCTTCAAGCGGCTCACGGTCCTTGCTTCCCTTGTCATAAAAAAAGGCGTTGGCGCTCGGCGGTCAGGGCGTGTCACCCGGCGTCGAAGGGGCGGGCAACGGGCTCGCCGTCCGGGCCGGCGGCAATGCGTTCGACGGTCATGCGCGCTTCGTTGAGACGCGCCTCGCAGTGGCGGCGCAGGGCGACCCCGCGCTCGTAGGCGCCGACGGCTTTATCCAGCTCGACGGACCCTTGTTCCAGGTCCCGCACGATGGTTTCCAGTTCGGCCAGGGCCTGCTCAAACGACAGGGAGCCGAGGTCGGGGGGGACTGGCGGGCGGGCAGGGGAGGAAGTGGCGGTGGTGGACATGCGGCCCCGAGGCTGGTGGAAAGGGCGKGATTGTAGCGCCTGCCCGCCCGCCCGGCAACTGGCGCCGTTCGGGACGAAACCAAGCCCCCTGACTGGAGGGGGCTGGGGAGGCTCGCCTCCCCAGCCTTCTCTTTGTTCTTTTTCTCAGTGCTCCATCAAAGCCCGCACATGCACCGCCACACACGACGCCAACGCGGTGAGGTCGTACCCCCCCTCCAACACCGAAATGACCCGGCTCTCGCAGGTGCGCTCGGCAATGTCCATGATCTGCTTGGTGGCCCAGGCGAAATCGGCGACCTTGAAGTTAAGGTCGGCCATGGGATCCATGGTGTGGGCATCGAACCCGGCGGAGATCAAGATCAACTCGGGACGAAAGGCCTCCAGGGCCGGCAGCAGGCGCTCGGTGCAGGCGGCGCGAAAGGCATCGCCGCCCGAGCCGGCGGGCAGGGGGCAGTTGACGATGTTGTTGGCCGATCCGGTCTCCTCGACCTTGCCGGTGTAGGGGAAGGCGTTGGCCTCATGGGTAGAGGCAAAAAACAAGTTGGGGTCATCCCAAAAAATGTGCTGGGTGCCGTTGCCGTGGTGCACATCCCAGTCCACAACAGCGATCCGCTCCACTCCCCACTGGGCGCGGGCGTGGAAAGCGCCGACGGCAATGTTGTTGAACAGGCAAAAGCCCATGGCCGTGTGCAGTTCGGCATGGTGGCCGGGCGGACGGATTGCCACAAAGGCGTTGCGGGCGGCTTTGCGCATCACTTCGTCCACCGCCAAAATCACGCCGCCGGCGGCGCGCAAGGCAGCTTCGCCCGACTCTGGTGAAATCAGGGTATCCGCATCAATGTGGTGATGGCCTTCGCGCGGCACCGCGTCCAAAATGGCGTCGATGTGCGAGAGGGGATGGACGCGCTGAAGCTGGTCGCGGGTGACGTGGGGCGCCTCCACCCGGTCCAGGAGCATGAAGTCCTCGCCTTCCAGGGCCCGCTGGATCGCTCGCAACCTTTGCGGGCTCTCGGGGTGGAACGCCCCTGGATCGTGATCGATACAGGCATGGTGCGACACCAGCAGTGTGGACATGGAGGCCTCCCGGGCATTCGTTTTTGGGTCTTGGGCGTCTGACCTGCCTTCTTTTATTTCAGCTTACCCGCCCTTCGCGCAAGGGGTGCGCTTGGTTTGGGGGAATATGATCTTATGTTTAGCTTGCCCTGGGACAGGTCTGTCCGCTAGCGTGAACTGTTTGGCAGGAAAGACGCTCATGAACGCGCAGGATCAAGAGTTTTCGCTGGATATCGAGCACTTTCGCAGCAATGCCCGTCGGGGCAGCGCGTTACTGAAGGCGATGTGCAACGAGCATCGGCTCCTGATTCTCTGTCAACTTCTGCGCGGCGAGATGAGTGTTGGCAAGCTGGAGGGGATCATTGGCCTCTCCCAATCGGCTTTGTCGCAGCATTTGGCGCGCCTGAGACGCGACGAGTTGGTCCAGACCCGGCGTGAAGCCCAGACCATTTATTACTCTTTGCGCGGTCCCGAGGCCCGAGCCGTTTTGCAGGCCCTGCACGACCTTTATTGCGGCGACGGCACCCGCGCCGCCCTCATCGACAGCAAGACCGGTCGCGAGACCGAGGTGGCCCACCCCTCTTTCGGCGCCTAGGAATCGAGGGGTCTGGGGAGGCCGCGCCTCCCCAGTCTTCTCTTTTTAAGGCCGGGGAGGCGCGGTCTCCCCAGACCCCTCGATTCTTGTGCTCCTCCTTTTCACGCGCGCACGCCCCGGGTAAGGTGCCGGCCATTCCATTCCTGCCAAAGAGGGACGTGTGGACATGGCCGACGACTATGTGAAGCCGGTGCTGGGCGTGATCGGGGGCTCCGGGGTTTACGACATCGACGGGTTGGAAAACGCCCGTTGGGAGACCGTGGAGAGCTCCTTTGGGGCGCCCTCCGACCAGCTTCTGTGCGGGACCCTCGATGGGCTCGACATGGTGTTCCTGCCGCGCCACGGTCGGGGGCATCCCTTGCCGCCGTCGGGCATCAACTACCGCGCCAACATCGACGCCCTGAAGCGCAAAGGCGTGACCGAGATCTTGTCGGTTTCGGCCGTGGGCTCCTTGCACGAGAGCCTGCCGCCCGGCACCTTTGTGATCGTCGATCAGTTTATCGACCGCACCTTTGATCGCGAGAAGAGCTTCTTTACCAAGGGGTTGGTGGCCCACGTTGGCATGGCCCATCCGGTCAGCGCCTGGCTGGGCGATCGGGTTGAGAACGCCCTGGCCGAGTTGGACATTCCCTTCAAGCGCGGTGGGACCTACCTCGCCATGGAAGGCCCGCAGTTCTCGACCCTGGCTGAGTCCAACCTGTATCGTCAGTGGGGCTGCCACGTCATCGGCATGACCAACATGCCCGAGGCCAAGCTGGCGCGCGAGGCCGAGATCGCCTACTGCACCGTGGCGATGGTCACTGACTTCGATTGCTGGCACCCCGACCACGACCACGTGACCGTGGACGCCATCGTCAAGGTGCTGCTCGACAATGCCGACAAGGCGCGGGCCCTGGTCAAGGCTATGCCGGATCGCCTCAAGGATCGTCCCTACCCGCTGCCCGATGGCAGCCACCGGTCACTGGACAACGCCCTCATCACTCATCCGAGCCAGCGCGACCCGGCGTTGGTCAAGGCGCTTTCGGCGGTGGCCGGGCGCGTGCTTGGGGCCTGAGGGCGTCTTGGAGGGCCGGCGCGACAGGGGTGTCGGGCCGGCGCTCCGATTGGCTGACCAATTTTAGCGAAGGAATCCCCCATGCGGGTTAACGGAACCGCTTGGCGCACCATTTGGCCCGAGGACGACGGTCGGGCGGTGGGCATTATTGACCAGACGCGCCTGCCCCATGCTTTTGAAACCCTGCGCCTGACCTCAATGGAGGCGGCAGCCCATGCCATCTCGGCCATGCTGGTGCGCGGCGCTCCCCTGATTGGGGCCACGGCGGCTTGGGGCGTCGCCCTGGCCATGGCCGAGGACGCCAGCGATACCGGCCTGGAGCGGGCCTATGCCGTGCTGGTGGCGACCCGCCCCACGGCGATCAACCTGCGCTGGGCGCTGGACACCATGAAGGCGCGTCTGGCTCCCCTGAGCCCGGCCGAGCGTCCGGCGGCGGCGCGGGCCCACGCGGCCGCGATTTGTGACGAGGACGTGGCTCTCAACGAGGCGATTGGCTCCAACGGCCTGGAGGTCATCCGCAGCCTGTATGCCACCAAGGGGGGCACGGGGACCTTCAACATCCTGACCCATTGCAATGCCGGGTGGTTGGCCACCGTGGACTGGGGCACGGCCCTTGCCCCGATCTACAAGGCGCACGACGCCGGGCTGCCGATCCATGTGTGGGTGGACGAGACGCGGCCGCGCAACCAGGGCGCCAGCCTCACCGCCTGGGAACTCAACAGCCATGGCGTGCCGCATACCGTGATCGTCGATAATGCCGGCGGTCATTACATGCAGCACGGTCAGGTCGATATGGTGATCGTCGGCACCGACCGCACCACGGCCCAGGGCGACGTCTGCAACAAGATCGGCACCTACCTGAAGGCCCTGGCCGCCCACGACAACAACGTGCCGTTCTATGTGGCCCTGCCCGGGCCGACCATTGACTGGACGGTCAACGACGGCGTGAAGGAGATTCCCATTGAGGAACGCTCCCAAGCCGAGGTGACGCGCTTGTGGGGCCGAACCGAGGACGGCGCCTTGACGTGGGTTACGGTGACGCCCAAGGGCTCGCCGGCCGCCAATCCGGCTTTTGACGTGACCCCGGCCCGCCTGATTACCGGCCTGATTACCGAGCGCGGCGTCTGTCCCGCCAGTGCCGAGGGCCTGCGCGGCCTGTACGCCTGACCTTTAGGGGACAGAGGGGTCTGGGGGAGGCTCTGGTCGCAGGCGAGGCGCTGGAGAGCGGTGAGACCGGCGAGCGGACTAAGGTCAGACACCGAAGTCCCGCCGCAGCTGAGGCTCTGGAGAGCGGTGAGCCCAGCGAGCGGACCAAGGTCGGACACCGAAGTCCCGCCGCAGCTGAGGCTCTGGAGAGCGGTGAGCCCAGCGAGCGGACCAAGGTCGGACACCAAAATCCAGGTTGCAGTCGAGGCGCTGGAGAGCGGTGAGATCGGCGAGCGGACCAAGGTCGGACACCAAAGTCCGGTCGCAGTCGAGGCGCTGGAGAGCGGTGAGCCCAGCGAGCGGACCAAGGTCGGACACCAAAGTCCAGCCGCAGTCGAGGCTCTGGAGAGCAGTGAGACCGGCGAGCGGACCAAGGTCGGACACCAAAGTCCAGCTGCAGTCGAGGCTCTGGAGAGCGGTGAGACCGGCCAGCGGACCAAGGTCGGACACCCCGCGCCCCCCCACGGTAATTCTTCTCGTCTCATCCCATCCCGTAAACCAAAGGTCTGTCAGCTTGGACAGACCTCCGATGCTGTCGGGAATCCGCTCCAGTCCCTCAATCGCCAAGTCGAGGGGGCGACCGGGGGTCCAGGCCGCGATTCGCTCCTCCGCCTCGCGGAAGGCGTCTTCCGCCCGCATTCTGCCCTCATCCGTGCCGGTCATGGTGAAACCGTCCTCGCGGCGTTACGACGTTCCGGGCGCCGACCCAACGAAACGGGCGAGCAGAACCGCGATTGTCAGCAAGGCGCCATAGAGGGGCGCGACCGACCAGCCGAACAAACCGTCGAGCAGCGTGTGGCGTCTGCGGATTTCCGCGTTCGGGGTCATCAGGAAATCGGTGGGTCCCTCGGCGAGACGAACCTGATCGTAGAGGGCGCGAAACCAGCGTTCTTGCCGGAGATATTGGGCATCGAGCAGCCAGAAGATCACCGTCAGCACCCCAGCGACCCCGGCCAGCGGGGCGGAGCGGGTGGCCACGCAGGTCGAGGCCAACACGCCGATCGCGGTGAGCGCGAATTGCTTCATCCGCGCGCTTTCCCCGGCCATCCGGGCAATCACCTCCTGGATCATGGCCAAATGCCGGATCCGCCCATCGCTGAACTCCGCCATCCACGCCCCTTTCCTGGCATCGCCAGCCGGTTAAGACACTTCAAAGAGCATTCCGCATTTTTCCAGACCGGTCAAATCCTCCGACGGAGGAAACGGGGGGAGCTTTCCGATGAGGTCGGGACGCCCCTGACCGCCCGCCCCCGTCGCAAAACCAGACGTGCCCACTTGGACACCTCCGGCCGCCTTCGGATTGATCCCGTAACGGAGAGAATTAACCACCGCCTGGGATTTCTTTCCACCTTGTCGCCCCGCGTGACGTTGACTATAGTGACTATAATGTCTTTGCCTCGGGAGACCGCGCCGATGGGAACCTGGACCGTCGCCGAAGCGAAAGCCAAATTCAGCGAAGTGATTGAGCAGGCCCGGCAGGGTACACCGCAGACCATCACCCGCAACGGGCGCAGCGCCGCCGTGGTGGTGTCGGTCGAGGAGTGGGACCGCAAGACCCGGCGCTCCGGCACTCTGGCCGAATTCTTCGCCGAATCCCCACTGCACGGGTCGGAACTGACCGTGGAACGCCGCCAGGACGGCCCACGCGAAATCGACCTGTGAGCTACTTGCTCGATACCAACGTCGTCTCGGAATGGGTCAACCCCCGCCCCGACCCCGGGGTGGTGCGATGGCTGGCCGAGATCGACGAGGACCGGGTGTTCCTCAGCGTCATCACCCTGGCCGAACTGCGCCACGGACTCGACCGGATGCCGGAGGGAGCGCGGCGCCACCGCCTCGACGGCTGGCTGACCACCGACCTTCCCCTTCGTTTCGAAGGAAGGCTGCTGCCGATCGACGGCGCGGTGGCTGATACCTGGGGAAAAATCATGGCCCGCGCCCAGGCCGGGGGCCGGCCGATGGGGCCGATGGACGCGTTCGTCGCGGCGACCGCCGAGATTCACCACCTCACCCTGGTCACCCGCAACGCGTCAGACTTCATCGTCCTGGGACAGACGATCGTCAATCCTTGGAGCCAAGCCTGACCTGATCGACCGCCTAAAGGATGCGGCGTTGCTGACGCTAGGGACAAACAAAAACGCCGCAGCGTTTGAGGCTGCGGCGTTTTTTGTTGAACTTGGTTGCGGGGGCCAGATTTGAACTGACGACCTTCAGGTTATGAGCCTGACGAGCTACCGGGCTGCTCCACCCCGCGATAAGGCTATTTGACAGTGCAAAGAGGGTTCTTTTAACAGACGGCTTTGAAGGCCTGGCGGCGACCGACTCTCCCACGCCTTAAGACGCAGTACCATTGGCGCTGAACAGTTTCACGGCCGAGTTCGGGATGGGATCGGGTGTTTCCTGTTCGCCATGACCACCAAGCCATCGAAGCCGTCTGATGATGTCGTTATGGGAATTTACAAGCGCTAGGGCCGGCCTGGCCTCTGCGCGTTTATCAAGCCGATCGGACGATTAGTACCGGTTAGCTTCACGCATTACTGCGCTTCCACACCCGGCCTATCAACGTGGTGGTCTACCACGGTCCTGATAGGGAAACCTGGTTTCGAGGGAGGCTTCCCGCTTAGATGCTTTCAGCGGTTATCCTGTCCATCCTTAGCTACCCAGCGATGCCACGGGCGTGACAACTGGTACACCAGAGGGATGTCCATCCCGGTCCTCTCGTACTAGGGACAGCTCCTCTCAAGTTTCCTACACCCACGGTAGTGCTAGACAACGTTTACAAAAGTGCTACCTTATAGATTATTTGGCAGAGTTATAAAGTTCTATATTTTTGTAAAAATCGACGTTATATAGGATAGAGAATTCCAGCCTCTGAACTCAGGTGGCGACCGGATTTTCAGGGAACTATCACTCCAATGTAATGAAAATAATTTCTGGCGCATAACAAGAACTTAAAAAAAGGAACGTTCTCCATGAATGAAAGAATAGAAAAAAATTACGAGCGAGAGATCAGAACAACCGCTGTCGATTTTTCTTTTGGGGAACTTCTTAATCTCCACAAGGAAAAAGAAATTGTAATTCGACCAGAATACCAGAGGCTATTTCGTTGGTCAACAGAACAAAGATCAAGGCTTATCGAATCAATATTGATGGGACTTCCAATTCCTCCTATTTTTTTAATTGAGAATGACGGCGGCGTCTTAGAGCTTATTGACGGCCTTCAACGGACTAGCTCAGTCTTACAATTTTTAGACAACGAAGCCATAGAACAGCCAGAGCTTACACTTAATGGGTGCGACTTTCTTACAACATTAAACGGAAAGACATTCAGAACGATCGACGTTGCGTCACGACTAAAAATAAAGAGATCCCCTATCCGCGCAACAATAATAAATAAATCTGGAGATGCATTCGTTAAGTATGAGCTGTTTAAGCGATTAAATACAGGCGGATCACTTCTCTCAGCCCAAGAGATTAGAAACTGCTCTTCCCGTATGATTGATGGGGGGACAGAATTTTACGAGCTTATTCAAAGACTATCTAAGGATAGGAATTTTTCTGAATCAACATCTCGATTGCCGGATACATCAATTGAGCAGCGCGCCAATGAGGAGCTTGTCCTTAGATTTTTTGCGCTCATAAACTCAAGAGATACTTTTAAAGGAAATATTGAAGAATGGCTAGATGGATATATGGAGTCTATTCTTTTTAAAAAGGTCAAATTTGATCACAATGAGATGGAAAAGCTATTTACCAAGACATTCTATCTGATAAACAACAAACTTAAAGATCAAGCCTTTACTCGATTCAATTCGCACGGAGAAGCCACTGGCAGACTCGCCCCCGCCTATTTTGAAGCCGTTTGCGCATCTTTTGTTTCTGACTACTCAATCATATCTAATATCAAACCTTGTACCCTCCTGTCTCGTCTGAAGAACGCCTTTGAGAGCGAAAATTTCAAAAATGCAACTGGGCCTGGGGCAAATACCATTGCAAAACTCCACAAAAGAATTGATGTGGTAAGGCGGCATCTTCGAGGTGAGAGTGATGCTTGATTATATGACTTCCGATCTTGATTGGCGGGAAGCAGAGCTGGGTTCTCTCAAGATTTTATTGGCGCGACAAGATCTGACGGACCAACAAAAAGCCGTTCTGCTCCGCGCTTCCTGGGCTTTGCTTTATGCTCATTATGAAGGATTTACGAAAACAGCTTTTACAGTATTTTACGAAAAAGTAACAGAGCGCACTCAGAATTGCAGATCGCTGCCACGAGCAACTAAAGTATTTGCCTTAGACAAGATGCTCAGGGAAATAAAAAAACTAGATCTGCCCGATTTTTTAGATAAAATAGAAAATTTTTTCCCTTCAGAAAAGCCCGCATTTCCCGAAGTTGATACCAAATCAAACCTCTGGCCAAACATTCTCGAGCAACTTCTATATGAGGCCGACGTCAAATTGCAAACTATAGATCAACACCGCGTCACCATCAAATCTTTGGTTGCACGGAGAAATAACATCGCTCATGGCAAGCAAGAAATTATAACCGAATTGTCATTGTATCGATCCCATGAGTTAGCCGTATATGAGGTTATGTATGACCTAGCATTCTCTCTGGATGAAAGAATAAAGCGCCCCCCTTATAGTATAGACCCATGGGACCATTGCCACGATCCGATTGACATGATATAATTAAAGATAATGCCGGAACAATTAGGGGCAGACCACATTTATTCTCTGCCAAGCCTGACACTCCCTCCCGCCCCGCCGCCTGAAAAGGCCACGGGGCTTTTTATCGCCGTCTGGTCAGAGCCGATCTTGCCTTGACAGACATGTTACCCATGGATCACAGTTTGCATATGTTTCAAATCATTCAGAGCGAAACCTTTCAAGGCTGGCTGACTGGCCTGAAAGACCGGCAGGCAGTGGCCCGGATTCATGCCCGGCTTGATCGGGCTGCGGGTGGCAATCTTGGCGATGTGAAGCCTGTGCGTGATGGTGTTGCTGAGATGCGTATTGATCATGGGCCGGGCTACCGCTTGTATTTCATCCGTCGCGGACGATTGGTGATCGTTCTGCTGGCAGGTGGCGACAAGAGCACCCAGGATGCGGATATCGACCGTGCAATTAAAATTGCGCAGGACTGGAGGGATTGAATCATGACTGAGAAATTTTCGCGTTACGACACGGCCGATTACCTCAAGACCGAGGAGGACATAGCGCTTTATCTCGATGCCTGTCTCGAGGAAGACCCCGGCGATGGCAGCCTGATCCGTACCGCGCTTGGCAGCATCGCCCGTGCCAAGGGGATGAGCCAGCTTGCCCGCGATACGGGCATTTCCCGTGAGGGGCTTTATCGTGCGCTGTCCGCCGAGGGTAATCCAGAGTTCAGCACCGTGATGAAGGTGATCCGCGCCCTGGGAGTAAAACTCCACGCGGATATCGCGCACGCTTCCTGATCGTCTGGCCTCCCACCCCAAAAATTTACGGCCACAAGCCAAAACAATCGAGATATCCCCCCTCCATCGCGGGGTCCGGGGAGGCCGCGCCTCCCCGGGCGGGGTCTGGGGCGGCAAGCCCCAGAAACAGCCGCTCTTGACACCCAAAGTCTTTTCGGGTCCGATCCCCCTCGTCCAAGGGGAGCCCCGCGTGAGGGGCTGAGAGACTGCTGTGCCGATGGCCGTGCGGAAACCCTTTGAACCTGATCCGGGTGATGCCGGCGTAGGGATGGATCCATCGGTCAGCGATGAGCGTCTCGCCTCTGGGGTGCCCGGGTCTTCCTTTGAGGGAGATCCTAAATGACAGCCTATCCTTCCTTTTGCGTGACAACGGGACCCTTGCCGGCGAGCCGCAAGGTGTTTTTGGACGTGCCGGGGCGGCCCGAGATGCGGGTGGCGGCGCGAGAGATTGTGTTGAGCCCGGCATCGGGCGAAGCGCCGCTGCGGGTGTATGATACCTCGGGACCGTATACCGACCCGGCGGCGACGGTGGACATCCGCCAGGGCTTGCCGGCCCTGCGCGCGCCGTGGCGTGCGGAGCGCGACGATAGCGAGCCCGTGGCGACGCCGGTGCTGGCGGCGGCGCTGGCCGAGGGCGGCGCGGTGCCGGCGTTTGCGCGCTTGGAGCGGCCGGTCTACCGGGCCCGGGGCGGGCGGGTGGTGACGCAGTTGGCCTATGCCCGGGCTGGGATTATTACGCCGGAAATGGAATACGTGGCGGTGCGCGAGTCGCAGGGGCGCACGGCGGGGCGGCCGGTGGACGACCGGGGCCAGCCGGGACCCTATCCCCTGCCCGATGTGGTGTCGCCGGAGTTTGTGCGGGCCGAGATCGCGGCGGGGCGGGCGGTGTTGCCGGCCAACATCAATCACCCCGAGGCCGAGCCGATGATCATTGGCCGGAACTTCCGGGTGAAGATCAACGCCAACCTGGGAACCTCGGCGCTGGGCTCCTCGGTGGCGGCCGAAGTGGACAAGATGGTGTGGGCGACGCGCTGGGGCGCCGACACGGTGATGGATCTTTCGACCGGGGCCGACATTGCGCGGCTGCGCGAGTGGATTGTGCGCAACTGCCCGGTGCCGCTGGGCACGGTGCCCTTGTATCAGGCGGTGAGCGCGGTGGGCGGGGTGATTGAGGACCTGAGCTGGCCGCTTTACCGCGACATCCTCATCGCCCAGTGCGAGCAGGGCGTGGACTACTTCACCATCCATGCCGGGGTGCGGGCCGACCACTTGCCCTTGGTCGAGCGGCGCTTGATGGGCATTGTCTCGCGCGGCGGGGCGATTATGGCGCGCTGGTGCCGGGCCCATGGCACCGAGAACTTCCTGTACACCCACTTCGAAGAGATCTGCGCGATCTTGCGGGCCTACGACGCGACGGTGTCGCTGGGCGACGGGCTGCGGCCCGGCTGCTTGGCCGATGCCAACGACGCGGCGCAGTTCGCCGAACTGGAAACCCTGGGCGCCTTGGCGCGGCTGGCCGGGACGCACGATGTCCAGGTGCTGATCGAGGGACCTGGGCATGTACCGCTGCACAAGATCCAGGAAAACATGGTGCGCCAGGAACAAGCCTGCGGCCAAGCCCCGTTCTACACCCTGGGTCCTTTGGTGACCGACGCGGCGCCCGGCTACGACCACCTGACCAGCGCGATGGGGGCGGCGCTGATTGGCTGGCAGGGCACGGCCATGCTGTGCGTGGTGACGCCCAAGGAGCACCTGGGCCTGCCCAACCGCGACGACGTGAAGACGGGGGTGATTGCCTACAAGATCGCCGCCCACGCCGCTGATTTGGCCAAGGGCCACCCGGAGGCCCGGCTGCGCGACGATGCCCTGTCGCGGGCCCGGGTGGGGTTCCGCTGGTGCGACCAGTTCGCCCTGGCCTTCGACCCTGAAACGGCGGAACGCCTGCACGCCGAAAGCCTGCCCCCCGGCCGCACCGCCTCTGACCACTGCTCGATGTGCGGCCCAGCCTTCTGCTCCATGCGCGTGAGCCGCTAACCCAGGATCGGCGGGGTCTGGGGAGGCCCGTCTCCCCAGCCTTCCTTTTTTCTCTTTCCCCCTTGCCTCCGACCGTATTTCGATATATCTAAATCTTCGTTATATCGAAACACACACGGAGCTTATCAAATGTCCTTCTTCACTTGGCCCCAACGCTGCCTCACCCGCCGCCACGCACGCGGCCTCTTCGGCCTCGGCGGGGGGCTCGGCCCCGGCGGGGGTCACGGCCGCGGCCGGGGTGGCCGCCTGGGCCGCCTGTTCGCCCACGGCGATCTCCACTTGGTGATTTTGTCCCTGATCGCCGAAAAGCCCCGGCACGGCTACGAGATCATCAAGGCCATCGAGGAGCGGGTGGCCGGCGCCTACAGCCCGAGCCCCGGAACGGTCTACCCCGCCCTCACCTTGTTGGAAGACCAGGGCTATGTCGCCCAGGAGCCTGCGCCCGGTAGCAAGAAGCTCTATGCCATCACCGCCGAGGGCCACGCCTACTTGGCGCAGAACCAAGACGCCCTCGTCGTTCTGTTAAGCCGGATGGATCAGGCCCAGCGCGAGCACCAGCATGCGATTTCGCCGCAAATCCTGCGGGCGATGGAGAGTTTGAAGATGGCCTTGCGGTTCAAGGGCGAGCAGGCGCCGTTGAGTGACGCCGAGTTAGCGCGGATCGTTGAGGCGCTGGATGAGGCGACGCGCAAGATTGAGCAGGGGTGAAAGAAGAAGAAGGCTGGGGAGGCGGGCCTCCCCAGGCCCCTCCATTCTTTTATGAGGAGAGAGATGATGCCGAGTTATTCAATTATTGTGACGCCTCATACGCCGGATCAGGTTCCGTTTCGTTTTGAGGTCAGGACACATGATGATCTTAAAGAGATCATTGGCAAGGTGTCGGCGAAGGGCTGGTTCGACGAGGAGGAGACCAAGGCGTTTTGCGTCGGGCTCAAGCTGTTTTCGGGGGTGATGCTCAAGCATCGCCAGCACTCGCTGTTCGCCGAGTTTCTGGCTCCGTTCGGGGCGTTCATGAAGACGCTCAAGACCTGGTCCTGACGCCCGCCGGCCACGAAAAAGCCCGCCGCGCCGAAAGGCGGGCGGGCTTCGTCGTGAAGCGATGCCGGATCAGGCGTCGTATTCGTCGTCGAACGCCTCGTCGGCGTCCTCGTCGTGCTGATCGGCCTCGAGGACCTCTTCCTCTTCCTCGACCACCTCGGGGGCGGAGAGGGCGCGGGCCTCATCCTCGGTGCGGGCGACGACCAGGGTCAGGGTCACGACCACTTCGGGATGCAAGGACAGGCGGGTCTCGTAGCGGCCCAGGTCCTTGATCGGCTGGTTGAGCAGAACCTGCTGCCGGCTGATCACGTAGCCCTCGGCCTTGAGGGCGTCGGTGATGTCGCGGGCGGACACGGAGCCGTAGAGCTGCCCACCTTCACCGGCCTGACGCACCATGACGAGGGTCAGGTTGTCCATGCGGGTCGCCACCTGCTCGGCTTCGGAGCGCCGCTTCAGGTTGATGGCTTCCAGCTCGGCCCGGCGCGCTTCAAAAACCGCCAGGTTCTCTTTGTTCTTGCGCAGGGCCTTCTTCTGCGGCAACAGGAAGTTGCGCGCATACCCATCCTTGACCTTCACGGTATCGCCCATGAAGCCAAGCTTTTCGATCCGCTCCAGCAGGATCACTTCCATCATTTCTAGCCTCCCCGGGTCCTGCGGGACCCTTGATGCGGCAGCGGGCCGCGTCCAACCACGTTCTTAACCGTTTAACCGTCAGGCGAGCCCCTGGGGTCCGCGCCGTTTGATCATGACTTCCACCACCCCCAGCCCGGCGACAGCGGCCAAAGCGGCCGTTGATCCCAGCACCATGAGCCCATAGAACGCGCCGAGCGCCACCCCGGGATGGGGCAGCAACCGAGCGGCCTGATGGACCAAGACCAGCCCCATGGCGACCAGCGGCATCGCAAGCCCAAAGGCCGCGTTGGCCGCAAGATAGCCGGCATCGCCCCCCAGCCCCACGCCGCCCGCGAGGGCCGCCAGGAACAAGCCGACCTGCCACGAGGGCAGATCGAGGGCGCTGTAGACCGGCGTGGGTCGCGAGGCGACCTTGCGCCGGGCCAAAAGGGCCTGAGCCAGCATGGCACACAAGGTGATGCGGGTGACCCAGGTCGCGAGGAACACGCCGGGCAGGTAGGCGGGCATGGCGGCGAGCACCTGTGCCCGGGCTTCGACCGGTGCCTCGGCGAGCACGCTGGTGAGGGCGTCGTGAACGGCGCCGGCCACCACGGCCTCGAGACTGGCCTCGCCCGTGGGCACGCCGAGCGCGAACAGGGCCAGAAGCCCCAGCGCCGCGGCAGAGAGCCACGCGAGCACATGCCCCGCCGGATACCACGCCGCCGCCCCTTCGGCTGGCAGCGCTCCTCGCCCGAGACCGGGCGCGGACCGCAAGGCCAGGGCGCAGACGAGCACGGCGGGGACCCCGTCGAGCAGGACCTGGACCGGCACCATGGCCCACGGCAAAAAGACCAAGGCGGCACCGGTGGCCACGATCGCCGCCGCCAGGGCGCTGGCCGCGCCGAAGCGCAAGCCGACGACCAGAAGCGGCAGGACCGAGGCCTGCATGATCAAGGCGCCGAGAACGGGCACATAAAGGAAAGCCGCGAACATCAGAACCCCGGCCAGACCGGCAAGGGCCGCATACGGCAGGGTCCTGGACATCAGCGTCTCTCCCGTGCGCCCGGGGCGCAAGCGTCGGGTTACTTCAGCACGTAGGGCAGCAGGGAGAGGAAGCGGGCGCGCTTGATCGCCCGGGCCAACTCCCGCTGCTTCTTCGCGGACACGGCGGTGATGCGGCTGGGCACGATCTTGCCGCGCTCGGAGACGAAGCGGCTCAGCAGCTTGATGTCCTTGTAGTCGATCTTCGGAGCGCTGGCGCCGGAGAACGGGCAGGTCTTACGCCGACGGAAAAACGGACGACGGGGCGCGGCCATCATTCGGCTCCTTCACGCTGGGGGCGACGCTCGGACCGCTCGGGGCGGTCCCCACGGGGGAAGCGATCGCCGCGATCCCCGCGCTCGCCACGCTCCGGCCGATCGCCAAAGCGCTCGCCGCGACGGCCCGGACGCTCCGGACGGTCATTCTTCTGCATCATGGCCGAGGGGGCTTCCTCCAGGGCCTCGACGCGGACCACCATGTGGCGGATCACGTCTTCATTGAGGCGCAGGCGGCGCTCCAACTCGTGCACGGCCGGGGCCGGGGCATCGATGTTGAAGAAGGCGTAATGCCCCTTGCGGTTCTTCTTGATGCGGAAATTCAGGGCGCGCAGACCCCAGTATTCCCGCTTCAGCACCGACCCGCCCCCTTCGGTGACGATGGTCGTCAGATCATCGCCCAGGGTATCCACCTGCGTGGTGGCGATGTCCTGGCGCGCGATGAGTACGCATTCATAAAAGGCCATTCTATGGTCCCTTTTGGCTTTTCTCTTCTCCTCTTGCCGTGGCTTCACGACAAAAGGGCATAGCCGGACCTCCGGGGTGGGGATCCGGCAAGGGTTTCGAGAGGCGCGCACTATAGTCGCTTTGGCGGCGCATGCAAGGCAAACCCGTTGACCTGCGATCGCAGACGGCTCTTTTTTTGAAGCGTGGGCGGATCGTTCCGTCTTCGCTATTATTGCGATTCCGTTTTAAAAAAGCTCACCGTGTTGTTTTTCCTGGCCTTTCCTGCCCTCGTCCAAGGACGCCAGCGCCGCCAGGGCGCGGGCCCGGGCCTGGGGGTGATCCACCTGGGGCCGGGGATAGTTCTGGCCCAACCGAACCCCGGCCGCCGCCAGATCCAGGGCCGAGGCGGTCCAGGGGCGGTGAATCACGGGCGCCGGCAGGCGGGCCAACTCGGGCACCCAGCGCCGGACATAGGCCCCCTCGGGGTCGAAGCGCTCGGCCTGGGTCACGGGATTGAAGATGCGGAAATACGGCGCGGCATCAGAGCCACAGCCCGCCACCCACTGCCAGCCCGCCGGGTTGTTGGCCGGGTCGGCATCCACCAGTGTGTCGTGAAACCACGCGAGCCCGGCCCGCCAGTCCACCAAAAGATGCTTCACCAAAAACGAGGCGACCACCATGCGGACCCGGTTATGCATCCAGCCCGTAGCCCACAGCGCGCGCATCCCAGCATCCACCAGCGGATACCCCGTCAGCCCCCGGCGCCAGCGAGCCAGCGCCGCCTGGCTCTCCTCGGGCCCCGCCCAGGGAAAGCGGGCGAACGGCGCCTTGAGCGGACGCTCGGCCATGTCGGGAAAGCGATGCAGCCCGTGATAACAAAACTCCCGCCAGCCGAGTTGCCGCAAAAACCCCTCGCGCCCCGGCGACGGCGGGCGCATCTGGCAGGCCGACCAGATCTGGCGCGGCGATATCTCGCCCCAGGCCAAGGATGGTGCCAGCTTCGAGGTCGCCGGCCGGTCGGGTCGGTCGCGCAGATCGGCATAGCCCTCCAGCCCTGCCGCCAAAAAAGCATCAAGCCGCTCTTGGGCGCTGGCCTCGCCCGGCGTCCAGGCCGCGCGCAGGCCAGCCGCCCAATCCGGCGCGCTCGGGCGCAGGGCCCAGTCCTCCAGGCGCTCGCTCGCCGGCAGGGTCGGCGGCGCCGGCACCCGGGTCGGAGCGGGCTCGGGACGGCCGGGATCCACGGTCTTGACCAAGGTGTTCCAAAACGGCGTGAACACCCCATACGGGGTTCCGCTGCGAGTGGTCAGCCGCTCGGGATCATGCAGCAGCAGGCCCGCATGACTCTGAAAGGCCACCCCAAGCCCAGCCAGGGCCGCCGCGACCCGAGCCTCGGTCGCCGCCTCGGGCCCCCAGCTCCGCGCAGCCAGGACCGCCTCGGCCCCGGTCGCGCGCGCCAGTTCGGCGCATAAAAAAGGGAGGGACACCGCCCTCCCCATGACCGCCCCCCACGCGGCTTATTTCGCGGGAGCGCCCTCGGAGTAGTAATCAACGGGAGCCGTCTGCCCCTTGCTGCCCTCGATGTTCTTGACCTCGGAACGCCGCATCTGGGTGTAGAGGCTGCGCATGGTGGCATAGTAGTCGAGCGAGGTCTTGCGCAACTCATCCATCTCGTTGACGTGGCCGCCATACTCGCTCGCCAACGTGGCGTAGGTCCGCCCCCCCGACACCATGGTGCCGATGTCGCCGCCGGGCACCCAGAACAGGGGATGGGACACCATGTCGATGCCACTGCCCAAGGCGTCGCGCGGGTTGGAGGGGCCGAGCAGGGGCAGGACCATGTAAGGGCCGTCCCCCATGCCCCAGGCGCCCAGGGTTTGCCCGAAATCCTCGCGATGCTTGGGCAACTGATAGTCCTTGGCCGCGACATCCATGGTGCCGAGCACACCCAAGGTGGTATTGATGAAGAAGCGCTGGGTGGTCACCCAGGCGCGTGTCGCCTCTCCTTGCAACAGATCGTTCAGCAAGATGACCGGCGTTTTGACGTTATGCACCACATTATCGACCGCTTCCTTGCCCTTGTCGGGCAGGACCATGTAGGGCGCGATCCAGGGGCGCAAGAAGGTATAAATCAGGTCATTGACCGCGAACACATAGCGGTTCCACGGTTCCATGGGGTCGCTGACCAACTCGTCCCCCTGAGGGGCGCTGGCGCAAGAGGCTGTCGAGGAAACCGCCACGGCCAGGATCCCGGCCCGGGCCACCTGGCCCCAGAACCCCGATTTCTTTCGATTCACTTGGGTCATCGCCCTTCCCAGTTCCGAGGTTGACACCACAGTCGTGGCCATGGCCCCGCCGCGACCTCTGTTGACGGGTCCTTGGTGCCACGCTACGAACCCCCGCGATGGCGTGGTGCCCGCGCTTTCTGCCTTTTGCAGACTAGGCGTTTCCCCGCAAGGCGGCAACAGGGAAAGCCTGTTTGGTGTGGCCTGAATGTCGCCCTGTTGCCAGATTGCCGCAACCTTCTTGCGGGCATTCATTCCTCGTTTCCTTGGAAAGGGGTCCGTCTGATGAGCCGAGTTTTTATCCCCTTGCGCGGTCGCGGTTTTCTGGCCGGCGCGATTCTTTGCCTGCTTTGCCCCGTGCCGGGAGCGACACTGGCCGCGGATCCATCTAAAATTGAAGCCGCCAGTGTAATCGCCCCTGTCGAGCAGTTCCACGCTGTTTTGCTTCAGGTCATGCGCGACGCGGCCGCGCTGGGTCCCGAGGGCCGGCGAAGCCGCATCGACCCGCAGGCCCGCGCCACCTTTGATTTTGCCCGCATGGCCCGCCTGATCGCCGGCCCCACCGGTCGCGCCGCCAGCGAGGCCCAGCAGGCTCGGTTCGCCGAGGCCTTTGCCACCTTGAGCATTGCCACCTACGCGTCGCGTTTCAAGGGCTGGTCGGGCCAGAGCTTCGAGACCTTGGGCACCGAGTCGGGGCCGCGCGGCACCACCTTGGTGCTCACCCGAATCAACATGCCCCAGGGCGAGCCGGTGGCCCTGACCTATGTTGTGGTGACGGGCGACGACGGCACCCCCCGCGTCACCGACATCTTGCTCAAAGGCTCGGTCAGCGAACTCTCGGTAAAGCGCTCCGACTATGCCGCCTTGCTCCAAGCGGGGGACCTCGATGCCCTGAGCGCTGCTCTGGAGAAACAGGCCCAGGCCCTGTTGGCCCCCTGAGTTTGGGGGAACGGGGGCGAGAGAGTGGAAGAGAAGGCTGGGGAGGCGGGGCCTCCCCAGACCCCTCGGTCATGGTGACCCTTCGCGTTGAGGGACACCCCAGCCTTTTCTTTTGACCTTACCCTCCGGTCAACGCGCGGATCTGGCGGGCGGCCACGGTGAGCATGGCCAAGTCCAAGGTGGGGGCGGCGCGCAAATCTTGCAGGATCTGGTCGGTACGATCGACCACGCGGGCGTGGCGCAACCGCCAGCCGGCCAGGGCCTGGGAGGGATCATCGCTGGGACCGGCGTCGTCAAGAATGGCCTGGGTCAGGGCGCGTTGCTGGATGTCGAGATCCTCCAGGCTGGCCGCGACCGCCATGCGGGTCCAGGGACTGCCGTGGTCCAGGGTCTGGGCCCGGCCGCGCAGGGTGTCGATGCCAAACGCGAGGCCCACCGCGAAATAAAGCCGGGCGACGGTTTCCACCGATAGGGCCCGACTTTGGGCCAAGCGGGCAATGTCGCCGGCAGGCGCGAGCACGTCGAGGGCGGCGATGGACGTGGCCAGATCGTCGGGCACGCCCTGGGCCCGCAAGGCGCCCGCGCGAGTGGTAACGGGGGCCAGGGTTTCCGCCGGCAGCACGGCGGGAAGGCGCTCGCGCAGCACCTGGACCGTGCCGGCCAGGGCCGCTCCCGCGCCATGCAGGTCGAGCGGCCAAGGCTCGTGGCGCAGAACCCACAGCGTGGTGTGGGCCAGCAGGCGGTTGATGGCGCGCAGCATGTCGAGCTGGACGGCGGCCTCGACCTGACCCTCCAGGGCTTCGATGGCGTCCCACAGCACGCGGGCGTCGTGGCCGTCGCGGCTGATGAGGTAGGCGCGGGTGACATCGACGGCATCGAGCCCGGTGCGCTCGGTCATTTGCGAGATGAACACGACGCCGGCCCGATTGATCAGGCTGTTGGTGGTGACGGTCGAGATGATTTCGCGGCGCAGACGATGGGCGCGTAGGGCCTCGGGAAAGCGCTGGCCCAGGGCTTCGGGGAAGTAGCGGACCAGCTCGCCCTCCAAGGCCGGATCGTCGGGAAGGTCGCTCGCCATGATCTGATCGAACAGCCAGATCTTGGCGTAGGAGAGCAGCACGGCGATCTCGGGCCGGGTCAGCCCCTGGCCAGCCGCCAGACGGTTTTGCACCGTGTCGTCGTCGGGCAGGAACTCCAAGGCGCGATCAAGCCGGCCGGCCCGCTCCAGGGCCCGCATCAGGCGGAGTTGGGCGTCCAGGTCCTCGACCCCGCCGACACGGGCCAAACTGATGGCCTGGGTTTGCAACACGTTGTGGCGCAAGACCAGAGCCGCAACCTCGTCGGTCATCTCGGCCAGCAACTGGTTGCGCTGACGCGGGGTCATTTCGTCGGCGGCGACCACGCTGTTGAGCAGGATCTTGATGTTAACCTCGTGGTCCGAGCAATCGACCCCCCCGGCATTGTCGATGGCATCGGTGTTGAGGCGCACACCGCGCAAGCCCAACTCAATGCGGCCGCGCTGGGTAATGCCGAGGTTGGCGCCCTCCCCGACCACGCGGGCGCGCACCAAAGCGGCGTCGAGGCGGACCGCATCGTTGGCGCGATCGCCGACCTGGGCGTGGGATTCGTCGTGAGCCTTGAGGAAGGTGCCGATGCCGCCAAACCACAGGAGATCGACCGGAGCGCCAAGCAGGGCACGGATCAGGGCATCGGGCGTCACCGGGCCATCGGGCAGACCCAAGAGGGCGCGCACCCGCCCGCTCGGATCAAGCCGCTTGGCCGAACGGGAGTAGATTGCGCCGCCCTCGGAAAGCTGGGCCGGGTCGTAGTCGGCCCAGGTCGAGCGCGGCAGGAGAAAAAGGCGGCGACGCTCGGCCAGGGCGCGGGCCGGGTCGGGGTCGGGATCAAGGAAAATATGCTGGTGGTTGAAGGCGCCCACCAGCTTGAGATGGGGCGAGAGCAGCATGGCATTGCCAAACACATCGCCGGCCATGTCGCCCACGCCGACCACGGTGGTGTCGGTGGTCTGGAGGTCGTGGCCCATTTCGCGAAAATGCCGGCGCACCGCCACCCAGGCGCCCCGCGCGGTGATGCCCATGGCCTTGTGGTCGTAGCCGTGCGACCCACCCGAGGCGAAGGCATCGCCCAGCCWGAAGCCGTACTCCAAGGACAGCCGGTTGGCGATGTCCGAGAAGGTGGCCGTGCCCTTGTCGGCGGCCACCACCAGATAGGGGTCGTCGCCGTCGTGACGAACCACCCGGGGCGGCGGCACGACGCGCGCTCCGTCCAAGGTGTCGGTCACGTCGAGCAGGGCGCGGATCATGGTTTCGTAGCAGGCGATACCCTCGGCCTGAAGGGCGTCGCGGCCCCCATCGGCGGGCGGACGGCGCACCACGAAACCGCCCTTGGCCCCCACTGGCACGATGACCGCGTTCTTGACCCGCTGGGCTTTCATCAGCCCCAGGATTTCGGTGCGGAAGTCCTCGCGGCGGTCGGACCAGCGAATGCCGCCCCGGGCGACCGGACCGGTGCGCAGGTGCACGGCCTCGACGCGCGGGCTGTAGACAAAGATTTCCTTCCACGGGCGCGGCTGGGGCAACTGGTCGATGCGCGGGCTGTCGAGCTTGAGGGCCAGGGCCGGCCGGGCCGGAAGCTGGTAGGCATTAGTGCGCACGGTGGCCTCGATCAGCACCAGAAGGCGGCGCAAGATACGATCCTCGTCGGGGCTGCTCACCGCCTCCAAGGCGGCGTGCAGGCGGGCGCGCAACTCTGCTTGGCGGGCTGCGCGTTCGGCCTCCAGGTCGGGGTCAAAGCGGGCCGCGAACAAGGCGACCAGATCAACGGCCATCGCCGGGTGGGCCGCCAGGGTATCGGCCATGGCATTGAGGCTGGAGGGAAAGGCCGCTTGGCGCAAAAACCGGGCATAAGCGCGCAGAATGACCACCTCGCGCCACGTGAGGCCGGCCAGACTGACCAGCCGGTTGAAGCGGTCATTTTCGACCTCGCCTTGCAGCAGGCGGGCAAAGCAGTCCTGAACCGCGTCGCGCAGGGCGCCGACCGCCAGGGGTCGGCCATCGGCACTGACCAGCAACACATCGTGCAGCCACAGCCGGGGCAGGGCCTCGCCGGGGGCACCGGCGGGCTTTACGGCAAAGGGCATTTCCCCAATCACCCGAAAGCCCAGGTTTTCCAGCAACGGCACGGTTTCCGACAAGGGCAGCGGTGCCCCGGGCCGACAGATCTTGAAGCGGACCTCGTGCTCCGCATCCTCCATGGCCCGGTACAAGGTCAGGGAAAAGCCGGGGGCCCTCGGGGGCGCGGGCCTCTTCCAGGCGGTTGATGTCGGCCACGGCCTGCGGCGCGCCAAAGCGCTCACGGTAGCCGGCGGGAAAGGCCTGGGCATAGCGACTAGCGAGCAGGCTGCCGCGCTCCTCGCCGTGCGTCGCCACCAGGGCCTCGGCCAGGGCATCGGTCCAGGCGCGGGCCGCGTCGGCAATGCGGGCCTCCAGAGCGCGGGCATCCACCTGGGCCAAAATCCCCGGTTGGGTTTGCACGCAAACATGCAAGCGGGCCAGCGGGGTGTCGGCCATCTGGGTGGAAAAGGCCAACACCCGACCGTCGAACGCCTCTTCCAAGATGGTTTGAATGCCCAGGCGCAAGGCGGTGTCGTGGCGATCGCGCGGCACGAACACCAAACACGAGACAAAGCGCCCCAACGGCTCGGCGCGCAGGAACAGGGCCGGCCGGGGTCGCTCTTGCACCCGCAACACCCCAAGCGCGATACGCGCCAGCGTGGCGGCATCGGCCTGGAACAGTTCGTCGCGGGGCAGGGTCTCCAAGATGGCCAGCAGCTTGCGGCCGTCGTGGGTTCCCGGCGCGCGGCCGGTCACGGTGATGGCCTGGGTGATCTTGCCGCGCAGCAACGGCACCTCGCGCGGCGAGTCGGTATACACATCGGCGGTGAACAGGCCCAGGAACAGCCAACTCTCGCTGGGCGCACGGACCACTACCACGTCATAGGCCACCGGGCGGTGCACCCGCGCCCGCTCCAGGCTTTTGGTCAGCAACAGGCGTGGGCCATCGGCCGGGAGCCGGGCAGGGTCAAAGCCCAGGAGATCGGCGGGGGCCGTTTCGGGAGCACGCAGCAGGCCCAGGGTTTCCCCGCCTCCCAGGGGCAAGGCGCCCAGAAAGGTGAAATGATCATCGGCCAACCAGCGCAGGAAAGCCCGCTCCTCGTCCGGCAAGGTCTCGCCCAAGGCGGTGCAGGTCTGGCGCATGGCCTGCCAGTCGGTAACGGCCAGCCGGACCAACTCCAAGACCGCCAGCACCGCGTCCTCGGCAGCGGCGAGGCGGGCCGGGTCGGCGGGGGCGACGACCTGAAGATGCATGATCGATTCCGGCGCGCCGCTCGGACTGTCAAGCGGCGCCAGATCGCTCACGCTGCCCGAGGCATCGCGCGTGACTCGCAACACCGGATGCACCAAAAGCCGCACCCCCAGGCCCAGCCGAGTCAGCTCCGCCACCACGGAATCGACCAAAAAGGGGCGGTCATCGGAAACAATCTCCACCACCGCGTGGTCACAGCCCCAGCCGTGTTCCTCCAGGCTCGGGCGATAGGCCCGCACCTTGGGGCGACCCGGCGTGCGGCGCCGGGCAAAGCTCCACAAGGACAAGGTCTGGCCGTAAAGGGTTTCGGCGTCGAAGCCCATCAGGTCCTCCGGCGGCACCCCGGCTAGGCACAAGCGCACGAACTGGCAGGCCGGGCCGCTGGGGGGACCTTCAAGGCGACGACCGACCAGGGCCACCACGGACTCGATCAGGGCGTGGGCACGGGCATCATCGGCTGGGACCATGGGGGAGATCTCCACGAGGAAACGAGGGGCCTGGGGAGGCCAGCCTTCTCTTGTTGTTGCATCGGCCCTGACGCATTTTGGGACGAGCCGCAGGCACAAAGCAAAGAGGTGGGCAGGGTGTTGCACATTGACAATGTCGAGGCCTGTCACGGACCGGCCCAGGTTCTGTTCGGCCTCAGCCTCGCGGTCGGCCCCGGCGAGGGCGTGGCCCTGCTCGGACGCAACGGGGCGGGGAAAAGCGCCACCTTCCTCGCCGTTTTGGGCCTGATCCGAGTCACGGCAGGCGACATCCGCCTGCACGGCCAGTCCGTTCTCGGCAGGCCGCTGCACACCCTGGCCCGCGCCGGTCTTGGCTGGGTGCCCGAGGAGCGCCGCGTGTTCACCGGCCTGTCGGTCGCCGAAAACATTCGGGTCGGCATGTCGGGGCGCCCCGGTCCCTGGAGCGAGGCCCGGCTCCAGGCCTTGTTTCCCGCCCTGGCTCCCCTCTGGCGCCGGCCGGCCGGCCTGCTCTCGGGGGGCGAACAGCAGATGCTCAGTGTCGCACGCACCCTGGCCGGCAATCCCGATGTGTTGCTGCTCGACGAACCCTCGGAGGGCTTGGCGCCGATCGTGGTTCAGGCGCTGGCCGAGGCCGTGGCCGCCATTAAGGCCGAGGGGGTGGCCGTTTTGTTGAGTGAGCAAAACCCCCTGTTTGCCGAGCCGTTGGCCGATCGTTTGGTCCTGATCGAGCGGGGCCGGGCGGTTTGGACGGGCTCGGCCCAGGCGCTGGCGGCCGAGACGGAATTGCGCGAGCGGGTGCTGCTAGGATAAGGCTGGGGAGGCGGGCCTCCCCAGACCCCACATTGATGCAGCTCCTGCGCACGAGGCAGGCCCCAGGAACGCAGCGGTCTGGGGAGGCCCGCCTCCCCAGCCTTCCCTCTCTTCTTGCGACAGCTTGGCGATTGCACCCCCCGCCGCTTCGGCGTAGGGTCCCCCCTTCTCCCGTCCCTCCCATCGCACCCAGAAGGACCAAGCCCCCGGGCGGTCCGTGTCGAGGCTATTTTCATGGATCCCTCCTCCTCCCCGCTGCGGGTCGCCGTCCTTGTGACCCTGTATTGGACGCCCCGGGCGGGCGGGCATGTCAAAACTTGGGAACGCTTGGCCGATGCGGCGGCCGAGGTGCCGGGGCTTGATTTGACCGTCTTCCTCCTGGGAGAGACGGAAAAGGTGGTGGAGCGTTCGCCCCGAGCCCGCTTGCACCTGCTGGCGCCGCGCTTTGGCACCGACCGCCTCGCCTTTCTCGACAGCGGCGCCGGGCACACCGATTTGGCAAGGATTCATCCGCGCTTGGCCGCCTTGCTGACCGGCTTCGATCTGGTGGTCACCACCGACCATTTCGTTTTTGCCCGCACGGCCCGGCGCGTTCTAAGCGGGGGCCCGACAGTGCTGGTGCACTCCATCCATACCGACGTGGAAACCCTCGCCCGCACCTACGCCCCGGCCATCATCCAGCGCCTGCTGGGCGAACGCCTGGGCGCAGCCCTCGATCGCTGGCTGAACATCGGCGCCTGGGCCGCCCGCTCCGAGGCCCGCAAACTGCGCGACCACCTGGGAGCCTGCCAGCATGTGTTTGTCTCACGCCAGGAAGACGCCGATCTGGTCGAGGACGCCCACCCGGGCCTGCCCCACAGCTTCTTGCGCCGGGGGCTGGACCTCACCTTGTTTTCCCCGGCCCGCCGTGACCGCGCGGGGCTGGACCAGACCCTGGGCCTGGGATCGGAGGGCCGGGGATCGGAGCGGCTCTTGGCCCTGTTCGCCGGCCGCGCCGATGGCTCCAAGCGCCTGATGCTGGCGGTCGAGGCCGTGCGCCGGCTGCGCGATCAAGGCCACGAGATTGATCTTGTCATCGCCGGAGCCGGCATGGACCTCCCACGGGCGCAAGCGATCCTCGGGGCCCACTGCCATCTCCTTGGCCTTCTCGCCCAAACCGACTTAGCCCGGGTGATGGCCTCGTGCGACCTGTTCATCTTCCCCAGCGTGTCCGAAACCCTGGGCAATGTGGTTCTGGAAGCCCGGGCCTCGGGACTGCCCGTCGTGCTGTCGGGGCAGCGGGGGGGCACGGGCTGGCTGCTGAACACGCCGGGCGTTGATGGTCTGGTGGTCAGCAGCGACGACCCCGAGGTCTGGGCCCAGGCGGTGGCGTCCTTGCTGTCGCCCGACGTCCGCCATGCCATGGGACATGCGGCGCGCGAGGCGATGGAGGCTAACGCTCAAACCTGGGCCAGGGTGTTGAGCGAAGATCTTGTCGGGCCGTGGCGGGCGCTGGTCGGCCGGGCGTGAAGGGGGGGCTCGGAAAGAGGGGCCGGAGCGGCTCGCTGACGCCCAGAATCTTCCCACCAAACGGAACAAGCAAAGCCCCAGACCCCTCGGTCCCCTTTGACTAAGAGCTACCGGTCGGCGGTCATCGCGGTTAGGATGGCGCCATGACCACGACCTTGCTCCAGAACCTCCCCCAGCCCGCCCCCCTTGGGGCCGGCGAGGGGTCGATCCGTCAGCCGCCCGCCAACCTGGAAGCCGAACAGGCCCTCCTGGGGGCCATCATGACCAACAACCGGGTCATGGAACGGGTCACCGAATTTCTCCAGGCCGACCACTTCTCGCACCCGGCCCACCGGCTGATCTTCGAGACGTGCGCGACGCTAATCGAGCGCGGCCACTTGGCCAACCCGGTGACGCTCAAGCCCTACCTGGACCGGCGGCCCGAGTTAGAAGGGGTGGGCGGTGCCGCCTATCTCGTCGATCTCGTGGCCTCGGTGGTGACCATCATCAACGCCGAGGACTACGGCCGGCTGATCCACGACCTGCACCTGCGCCGCGAGCTAATCGCGCTGGGCGAGGATGTGGTCAACGCCGCCTTTGAAACGACCCTTGAGACCACGGCGGTCGATACCATCGAGAGCACCGAGCGCCGCTTGTTCGAGTTGGCGACCACCGGCCAGCAAGACAGCGGGCCGCGCACCTTCCGTGATGCCTTGATTGGCGCCATTGCCATGGCCGAGAGCGCGCACCGGCGCGAGGGCGAGCTGGCCGGCGTGCCGACTCGGCTGGTCGATCTCGACAAGAAGTTGGGCGGCTTGCACGATTCCGACTTGCTGATTCTGGCCGGCCGCCCCTCCATGGGCAAGACGGCGCTGGCGACCACCATTGCGTTTAACGCCGCCTCTCACTTCCTGGACAAATCGCGCGAGGGCGACCCGCTGCGCTGCGTGGCTTTTTTCTCGCTCGAAATGTCGGCCGAGCAGCTAGCAACGCGTATTTTGTCGGAGCAGGCCGAGGTCTCGTCGCACCGTTTGCGCACGGGCGAGTTGGCCAACGAGGATTTCGACCGGGTGGTCCAGGTGGCGACCGCCTTGCACACCGTGCCCTTGTTCATCGACGACACCCCGGCGCTGACCGTGTCGGCCATGCGCACCCGCTGCCGCCGTCTGGCGCGTTCGATCGGCGGCTCCCAGGGCAATGGCCTGGGCATGATCGTGGTTGACTATCTTCAGTTGTTGCAAGCCGGCAAGAGCGAGCGAGCCGATGGCCGTGTTCAGGAAGTCTCGGCCATCACCCGGGGGCTCAAGGCGCTGGCCAAGGAACTGAACGTGCCGGTGCTGGCCCTCTCGCAGTTGTCACGTCAGGTGGAGCAGCGCGACGATAAGCGCCCGCAGTTGTCCGACTTGCGTGAATCCGGCTCCATCGAGCAGGACGCCGACGTGGTCATGTTCGTGTTCCGCGAGCAGTACTACCTAGAGCGCGCCCAACCCTTGCGCAAGGGCGACGAAAGCGAGGACCGGTTCACGGAACGCACCGCCGCCTGGATGAAGCGTTGCGAGGAGGCCCATAACCGGGCCGAGGTGATCGTCGCCAAGCAACGTCACGGCCCGATTGGCTCGGTCGGTCTGTTCTTTGATGGCAATTATACCCGTTTTGGCAACCTCCAGGGCGGCGAGCCGCCCATGGACATGGATATGTGACCGCTTTCATCATGGAAACCTCCGCTTCTGCCCGACTGGAGGACGCTGACGCCCGCGAGAGCCGCGCCACCGCCCGCCTCACCGTTGACGTGGACGCCATTGTCGCCAACTGGCGGACCGTGGTCTCCCAGGTGCCCCCCGAGGTCCGCGCCGCCGGCGTTCTCAAAAGCGATGCCTACGGCTGCGGTGCCCGCTTGGTGTTGCCGGCTTTGGCCGAGGCCGGGTGCCGCGACTTTTTTGTCGCCCTAATCGACGAAGGCTTGGCCGTGCGCGACCTGCTGCCGTCTGGGGGGCGCCTGTTCGTGCTGTCGGGGCCACCGGCCGGGGTGGAGGAGGCGATGATGGCCACCGGCCTGATCCCCTCGCTCAACAGCGTCCAGCAACTCCAGGCCTGGGCGGCGGCGGGACGCCGGCGCGGCACCCCGGCCCCGGCGGCGTGGCATGTCGATACCGGCATGACCCGCCTGGGCCTGGATCTGCCCGAATTGGCGGCGGCGGCCTGCGATCCCGAGTTGCTGACGTGGGCGCCGCCGCTGCTGCTGATGAGCCATCTGGCATGCGCCGACGAGCCGGCCCATCCTCAAAACGCCGCCCAGGCCGAGGCCTTCCGCCATGCCCGCACCTTGCTACCCGAAGTCGAGGCCTCGCTTGGCAATTCGGCCGGCACCTTCCTGGGTCCAACCTTCCAGGGCGACCTCGTGCGCCCCGGCGCCGCCCTGTACGGGATCAACCCCACCCCGGGCCGTCCCTCCCCCGTGCGCCCGGTGGTGCGCCTGGAGGCCCGGATTCTCCAGGTGCGGCAAATTGACACCCCCCGATGGGTTGGCTATGGTGCGTCCATTCGTCTGCCCGCTGGCCGGCGCATCGCCACTGTCGGGGTGGGATATGCCGACGGCTACCCCCGGGCGGCGGGGAATCAGGGCGTGGGAGTACTCGCCGGAATCCGGGTGCCAGTCATCGGCCGGGTGTCCATGGACCTGATCACCCTTGACGTCAGCGCTGTTCCCGAACACGAAGCGAGGCCGGGGGCCATGATCGACCTGCTGGGAGCCGATTACACCGTCGATGAGCTGGCCGCCGTGGCCGGCACCATCGGCTACGAAATCCTGACCCGTCTGGGGCCGCGCTGCCCGCGTCGGGTGGGGTCCCTCCCTGCCGCCCTTCCCGGATCCGGGAGTTCCGCATGACCCTGCTTGCCCTGATCGGCCGGGTGTTCCTGACCTTTCTGCGCCATGTGGGGCGGCTGACCCTCTTTGCGGGGACGGCGCTTGGCCACTGCGTCCGGCCCCCGTTTTTTCCGCGTCTGATCGTCCGGCAGATGATCGAAATCGGCTACTACTCCTTGCCGGTGGTGGGCCTCACCGCCATCTTCACCGGCATGGTGCTGGCCTTGCAAAGCCATACCGGCTTTGCCCGCTTCTCGGCCGAGGGTGCCATCGCCACCGTGGTGGCGTTGTCCATGACCCGCGAGTTGGGACCGGTGCTGGCCGGCTTGATGGTCGCCGGGCGCATTGGCGCGTCCATGGCCGCCGAGATCGGCACCATGCGCGTCACCGAGCAGATCGACGCCCTGACCACGCTGTCCACCAATCCCTTCAAGTATCTGGTGGTGCCGCGCCTGCTCGCCGGGCTCACCATGCTGCCGATCTTGGTGATGGTCGCCGATATCATCGGCATTTTTGGTGGCTACCTGATTGGCACGACCAAGCTGGGCTTCACCCCGGCCGGTTACATTGGCCGGACCTGGGAGTTTCTGGAGACCATGGACGTGGTCAGCGGTCTGGTGAAGGCGGCGGTGTTCGGCTTCGTCATTGCCCTGATGGGCTGCTACCATGGCAGCCACTCCAACGGCGGCGCCCAGGGCGTGGGCAAGGCGACCACCAACGCTGTGGTTAGCGCCTCGATCCTGATCCTGGTTCTCAACTACCTTCTCACCGAACTGTTCTTCGCCCAATGACGCCCAAAATCGCGCTCTCGGGCCTGCGCAAGGCCTTCGGACCCAAGGTGGTGCTCGACGGGCTGGACCTTGAGGTCAACCCCGGGGAATCCCTGGTCATCATCGGCGGCTCCGGCACGGGAAAGTCGGTGGCCCTCAAGTGCATTCTGGGCCTCTTGCGCCCCGATGGCGGCTCGATCCGTATCGACGGCGAGGAAACCATCACCCTTTCGGGCCGGGCGCGCGAGCGCTTGATGACGCGTTTTGGCATGCTGTTCCAGGGCGCCGCCTTGTTCGACAGCCTGCCGGTCTGGGAAAACGTGGCCTTCGGTCTGATCCAGGGCCACGGCATGCGCCGACGTCTGGCGCGCGACGCGGCGGTGGAAACCCTGGCCCAGGTCGGTCTGAGCGCCGATGTCGCCGACCTCACGCCCTCGGAACTCTCGGGGGGCATGCAAAAGCGCGTGGGACTCGCTCGCGCCATTGCCAGCAAGCCCGAGATCATCTTTTTCGACGAACCGACCACCGGCCTTGATCCCATCATGGCCGACGTGATCAACGACCTGATCTTGAAGTGCGTGCGCACCCTGGGCGCCACCGCCTTGTCGATTACCCATGACATGGCCAGCGCCCGCAAGATCGCCGACCGGGTGGCCATGCTCCACCAGGGCCAGGTGATCTGGGAGGGCCCAGCCGCCGCGGTCAAGGATTCGGGCAACCCCTACGTGGACCAGTTCGTCCACGGCCGGGCCGAGGGGCCCATCCGCATGCGCGTGCGTGCCTGATGGCCCGGCCCAGCACGCGCTATGTCTGCCAGTCCTGCGGTGCCGTATCGCCGCGCTGGATCGGGCGCTGCGAAGCCTGCGGCGAGTGGAACACCTACCAGGAAGAAGCCCCGGCCGAGCCCCTGACCAAGGGCCAAACAGGCGGGCAGGGCGGGCGGCTTGTCTCTCTGGTTGGCCTGGAGGGCAGCGCCCCGCCGCCGCCTCGCCTGCCCACCGGCATGGCCGAACTGGACCGGGTGACCGGCGGCGGCCTTGTCCCGGGCTCGGCCCTGCTGGTCGGCGGCGATCCGGGGATCGGCAAGTCCACCCTCATGCTCCAGGTGACGGCGGCCTTGGCCCGGGGCGGGGCGCGCTGCGCCTATCTCTCGGGCGAAGAGGCGGTGGATCAAGTGCGCCTGCGCGCCCGGCGCCTGGGGCTCACCGACGCGCCGGTCGGGCTGGCCTCCACCACCAATCTGCGCGACATCCTGGCCACCCTCGACAGCGGCACCCCCCCCGAGGTGGTGGTCATCGACTCCATCCAAACCATGGTGCTCGATACCCTGGACTCGGCGCCGGGGACGGTCTCCCAGGTGCGCACCGGGGCCTTGGAGCTGATCCGGGCGGCCAAGCGGCGCTCCTTTGTTTTGTTTCTCATCGGCCACGTCACCAAGGATGGCCAGTTGGCCGGCCCCCGGGTAATGGAGCACATGGTGGACTGTGTGCTCTATTTCGAGGGCGAGCGCGGCCACCAGTTTCGGATTTTGCGCGCGGTCAAAAACCGCTTTGGCGCCACCGACGAAATCGGCGTGTTCGCCATGTCGGACCAGGGCCTGAGCGAGGTGGCCAACCCCTCGGCCCTGTTTCTGGCCGAGCGGCGCGGCAATGTCACGGGATCGTGCGTCTTTGCCGGGGTCGAGGGCACCCGGCCCATGCTGGTGGAAATCCAGGCCCTGGTCGCGCCGGCCAGCCAAGGCACCCCCCGACGCGCCGTGGTCGGCTGGGACAGCGGGCGCCTTGCCATGGTGTTGGCTGTCCTTGACGCCCGGTGCGGCCTTGCGCTCGCCGGCAATGATGTATATCTGAACGTGGCCGGTGGCTTGAGGATCGGCGAACCGGCGGCGGACCTTGCGGTTGCCGCGGCCCTTCTGTCTTCGTTTCTGGGTGTGCCCACCCCCGCCGACATGGTCGTGTTCGGGGAGATCGGCCTTTCGGGCGAGGTGCGGACGGTGGCGCAAACGGACAGCCGCCTCAAGGAAGCCGCCAAATTGGGCTTTACCCAAGCCCTGATGCCCGCCCGCCCCCGCGACGGATCCAGGCGCGCTGGCAGCGGGGCCGGGGTCAGGGAAGGACTCAGCATGCGTGACATTGGGCATCTCCAGGACCTGGTGGTCCTGTTCGGTCCCCCCGAGCCGGGGCGCCCCGCCGCCAAGGCCCCCCACGGCAAGGGAGCCGGGGGCAAGGACACGCCCGCATGAGTGGCTGGCTCATCAACCCCATCGACGTGGCGGTGCTGGCCGTGCTGCTGCTCTCGGCGGCCTTGGCTTTCGTGCGCGGCTTCGTTCACGAGGTGCTGTCCGTGGCCGCCTGGGCCGGCGCTGTCGTGGTGGCGCTTTGGGGCCAGCCGCTGCTCGCCCCCTCGTTTCGCGACCTCATGCCCAAGTTTCCCTGGGCCGGCGAGGCCGCCGCCGCTGCGGTGTTGTTCCTCGTCGCCCTGATCGCGCTTTTTACCCTGACCGCCATGATCGCCAAGCAGGTGCGCAAGACCGCGCTCAACCCGCTCGACCGCTCCTTGGGATTCTTGTTTGGCCTCGTGCGCGGCGCGGTCATCTTGGTGGCGCTGTCCGTGGGCGTGAGCTGGATCATGCCCCCTGATAAGCGTCCCGACTGGATCCGCAGCGCCGCCAGCATGCCGCTTCTGGATCGGGGCACAACGGTCGCCGTCTCAATGCTGCCCGACTCCCTGCGCGGGCGCGAGGAAGACACCCGGGCCAAGGCCCCCGCCGCTCAGGACCAGATCGAAACCCTTCTTGACGCCGGTCGCGCGGTCCAAGACGCCGGGCACGCCGTCCAGAATGCCCAAAGTCACTTCGAGCGACTGGCCGATCCCCAGCCCGTCGCCACGCCCCAGGACCCCACCAGCCCCACCGGCTACGGCAACGGCCAGCGGCGCGAAATGGACCGCCTTATCGAAAGCACCCGGTAGGTTCACCGGGCAAGGAACCCGCCCATGACAACACCCGCCTGTTTTTCCCTGTCCCCTTTCGCCAGCGCCGACGATCTGGAGGGCGATACCCTGCACGAGGAGTGCGGGGTGTTCGGGGTGTACAACGACCCCGACGCGGCGGCCCACGTCGCCCTGGGGCTGCACGCCCTGCAACACCGGGGACAGGAAGCGGCGGGCATCGTCTCCTTCGACGGCACCCAGTTCCACGCCGCCAAGGGCCCCGGCCACGTCTCGGAGAACTTCCGCTCCGACCAGTTGATGACCGAGCTGAAAGGCCGCACCGCCATCGGCCATGTCCGCTATTCCACCAGCGGCGGCGCCGTAATGCGCAACATTCAGCCGCTCTTTGCCGAATTCGCCTTCGGCGGCTTGGCCATCGCCCACAACGGCAACCTGACCAACGCCCTCACCTTGCGTGAGACCCTGGTCAACCGGGGCTGTCTGTTCCAGTCCACCAGCGACACCGAGGTGATCATCCACCTCATCGCCATCTCGATCTGCTCCTCGGTGGAAGAGCGCATCATTGATGCCTTGCGTCAGGTCCAGGGCGCCTACTCCATCGTTGCCCTGACCAACACCGCCTTGATCGGCGTGCGCGACCCCATGGGCATCCGCCCGCTGGTTCTGGGCCACCTTGATGGCGCCTACCTGCTGGCTTCCGAGACCTGCGCCCTCGACATCATCGGCGCCGAGTTCGTGCGCGACATCGAGCCCGGCGAACTGGTGGTCATCACCGAGGCCGGTGTCACCTCCCAGCGGCCCTTCGCCGTGCAGCCGTCCCACTTCTGCGTCTTCGAGTACATCTACTTCGCCCGCCCGGATAGCGTGGTCGAGGGCCGCAGCGTCTACGACGTGCGCAAGGCCATCGGCCGGGAACTGGCCCGCGAAAGCAATGTCGAGGCCGATGTGGTGGTCCCGGTACCGGACTCCGGGGTGCCCAGCGCCCTGGGCTACGCCGCCGAGGCCGGTTTGCCCTTCGAGTACGGCATCATCCGCAACCACTATGTCGGCCGGACCTTCATTCAACCGACCGACAAGACCCGCAATCTGGGCGTCAAGCGCAAGCACAACCCCAACCGCAGCCAGCTTGAGGGCAAGCGGGTCGTCCTGGTCGATGATTCCATCGTGCGCGGCACCACCTCGACCAAGATCGTCGAGATGGTCCGGCAGGCCGGCGCCGTTGAGGTGCACATGCGCATCTCCAGCCCGCCAACGACGTATCCTTGCTTCTATGGGATTGATACCCCAGAGCGGGAAAAGCTGTTGGCCGCCAATTATACCCTTGAGGACATGGCCCGGCTGCTCGGCGTGGACAGTCTCGCGTTCGTCAGCCTGGAGGGGCTCTACCGCGCCGCTGGCTGCCCGGTCCGCGATCCCCATGTTCCCCAGTTCTGCGATGCCTGTTTCTCGGGCAGCTACCCCATCGCCAACAAGGATCGGGCCTTGGCCTCGGCAGCGCGCAAGCCGATTTTGTTTCGCGACTGAGGTAAAAAAGGAAGGCTGGGGAGGCAGAGCCTCCCCAGACCCCTCCCTTTATGACCCACAATTGTCATGGCACAAAGGCGCGGGGCGTGCCACGTCCTGCGGCCCGGGTGTTTAGCAGCAGGAGAGCCTCAGCATGGCCGGCCGTTTGCAAGATCGTCTTTGTTTCATCACCGGCGCCTCACGCGGCATCGGCCGGGCCGTGGCCCGCTTGTTCGCGGCCGAAGGGGCTCACGTCATCGCCATGGCCCGCACCGAGGGCGGGCTGGCCGAGCTGGATGACGAAATCCGCACCGCCGGCGGGATCCCCCCGACCCTGATCAAGGAAGACCTGACCAACTTCGAGGCCCTCGACCAGATCGGCGCCGCCCTGTTCGAGCGCTTCGGCAAGCTCGACGTTCTGGTGGGCAACGGCGGCATGCTGGGCACCCTCACCCCCATGGGCCACATCAAGCCCAAGGAGTGGGACAAGGTTTTGGCCACCAACCTGACCGCCAACTATCGCCTGATCCGCTCTTTCGAGCCGCTGTTGCGCCAGTCCGACGCCGGGCGCGCCATCTTCGTCACCTCCGGCGCCGCCGATGGCCGTCATCCGTTCTGGGCAACCTATGCGGTGTCCAAGGGCGCCTTGGAGGTCATGGTCAAGACCTGGGCCACCGAGATGGAAAAGACCTCCCTTCGCGTCAACCTCATCAACCCGGGGCGCACCCGCACTGGCATGCGCGGTGAAGCCTACCCCGGCGAGGATCCCGAAACCCTCCCGCCCCCGGAAGACATCGCCCCGGCTTTTCTGGCGTTGGCGGTGCCCGAGTGTGCGTGCACCGGTACGGTGGTGAACGCGCAGGGGTAGGGGAAAGGGAAGACTGGGGAGGCAGCGGCCTCCCCAGACCCCTCGGTCGGCAGCGGCCAGGACAAAGGCCTCCAGGCCCTTGCTCGGCCGCCGGTCACGGGCGAGGCGGACGAGTGGACCCGGGGGGTGCCGGGCAGCGAGGACATCAGGGCTGGCCACCACGCCACGGGATCCTCGTGACGGGGCAGGGGCACCACGCCGACCGTGGCCCGCCCTTCGCCCACTTCCTGCACCACTTGCCCGACCGACTGGTGAACCGTGGCCGAGGTGAAGGAGCCGTATTGATTGCGGGCCAGTTCCAGGTAGCCGGCGCCGCGCTCGGGCATCCATACGGCCATGGTGATGCGGCCTTGCATGGAGACGACCACACTGAAAATCTCGCGCCACAGGCGGATCAGCACGCGCCGGGGAAAGGGGCCGCTGTGGCGGGCGACCAGTCGGCGCAACACCGCCGCCTCGCGTCCGGGGCGCAGATAGACGGCCGAGCCCTCGGCCATCTTGGCGATGCGGATCTGGTCGGCCAGTTGGGCCCGACGCATGATCTGGTCGTGGATGGCATCGTCGATGGCATCGATCTCGGCCCGCAGGGGATCCAGCGAGGAAGACGGGTCGGTCATCGGAACTCCGCGAATCTGGAAACGGCGGCCAACCGGACGAGCAGAACCGGCGCGTCCGACGAAGGAAGGGGGGCATTTGGTGTACGCCGATCCGGGGGAGAAAAGCAAAAAGAAAAGGCTGGGGAGGTGCGGCCTCCCCGGACCCCTCGGTCCCTTGGGGGCGAGGCCCGAGGACGGGAGGGGAGGGGGCCCTCGCAAAGAAAGCGTTGACAGGGGGGCGTGCCCTTTCCACCCTGTGCCCCCGGACCCTCGGCCGGCTGCGCCCGGCGGGGGTCCTGTGCCTTTTCGGAGCTTGGCCCTTGACCCCTCTTCCCCCGGGGACTCCCGGATCCGTACCCCTGGAAAACCACCTCGTTACCGTGTGCCAGGACGCCCCCCTGCCGCTCGACAGCGGGGCCACGCTGGGGCCCGTCACCTTGGCCTATCAGACCCAGGGCGTGCTCAACGCCGAGCGTTCCAACGCGATTTTGGTCTGTCACGCCCTCACGGGGGATCACTATATCACCGGCCCCCATCCCGTGACCGGCAAGCCCGGTTGGTGGGAAGATCTGGTGGGGCCGGGCAAGTTGATCGACACCCGGCGCTATTTCGTGGTGTGTGCCAACGTGCTGGGCGGCTGCATGGGCACCACCGGGCCGCGTTCGATCAATCCCGACACCGGCCAGCTCTGGGGGCTCACCTTTCCGGTCATTACCATTGGCGACATGGTGCGGGCCCAGGCGCGGCTGCTGGACCATTTGGGCATTGAGCGCCTGTTTTGTGCCATTGGCGGCTCGATGGGCGCCATGCAGGTTCTGCAATGGTCGGTGGCCTATCCCGAGCGGGTCCAGGCCGCCGTGGTCATTGCCGGGTCGTGGCGCCATTCCGCTCAGAACATCGCCTTTCACGAGGTCGGCCGCCAAGCGATCATGGCCGACCCCGACTGGTGCGGCGGTGATTACCTGAGCCACGGCCGAGTCCCCCAGCGTGGCCTCGCCGTGGCCCGCATGACCGCCCACATTACCTACCTGTCCGAGCCGGCCTTGCACCGCAAATTTGGCCGTAAGCTGCAAAACCCAAGCGAAGGGGTCAGCTATGGCTTCGAGGCCGATTTCCAAGTCGAGAGCTATTTGCGCCACCAGGGCGCCAGCTTCGTGAAGCGCTTCGACGCCAACAGCTACCTCTATATTACCCGGGCCATGGACTACTTCGACCTTGCCGCCCCCCACGACGGCGTGCTGGCCCGGGCCTTCCAGAAGACCCCCACCCGGTTTTGCCTGATTTCCTTCTCGTCCGACTGGCTGTTCCCCACAGCCGAAAGCCGGGCCATCGTGCGTGCCCTGACCGCGGCGGCCGCCAATGTGAGTTTTGTCGAGGTCACGACCGACAAGGGCCACGACGCCTTCTTGCTCGACGAACCCGCCTTTCACGAAACCCTGAGCGGCTTCCTTGAGGGGCTGGCCCAAAAAGCCGGCCTCGCGCCGCGTGTCCCGGAGGCCCGTTCATGACCCCGGCCAGCCCCACCGGCGCCATCCGTTACGACTTGCGGCTGATCGCCGCTATGATTTCCCCTGGTGCTCGCGTGTTGGACGTGGGCTGCGGCGATGGCGAACTCCTGGCCCATCTGGATGCCACCAAGCAGGTGGACGGGCGCGGCATCGAACTGTCCATGGCCGGGGTGGCGGCGGCCGTGGCCCGAGGCGTGTCCGTCATTCAGGGCGACGCCGATACCGACTTGTGCGACTACCCCGCCGGCGCGTTCGATTATGCCATCTTGAGCCAGACCCTCCAGGCCACCGAACGCCCGCGCGAGGTGTTGGAAAACCTGCTGCGCATCGCCGAGCGGGCCATTGTGTCCTTCCCCAACTTTGGCTTCTGGCTCTGGCGCGCCCAAGTGTTCTTCCAGGGGCGCATGCCCAAAAGCGCGGCCCTGCCCTATGAGTGGTGGAGCACGCCGAACATTCATTTTTGTACGTTTCGTGATTTTCTGGCCCTGTGCCACGCCATGGATATCGTGGTCGAGCGGGCCTTGTCCCTGGACGCCAGCGGCCGCCATCAAGGCTTCTCCGCCGTCAGCCCGCTCGCCAACCTGCTGGGAGCCCAGGGGATCTTCGTGCTGCGACGGCCGGGATCTTAAGAAACGAGGGGTCTGGGGAGGCCGCGCCTCCCCAGCCTTGTTTTTTTTACTTCACCAAGCCGGTGACACTGGCCAGGGGAATGGACAGGTTGAGGCTCAGTTCCTCGACCCCCGGGTTGCGGTCGCCGATGTTGGCGTTGGACAGATGGTGCATGGCCACGCCGGCCCGCATGCCGCCGTCGAAGCGCCAGCCGATTTCCAGGCCGGAGCGGAACTCCAGCGGATAGCCCAAGTCACGCCCGCCGCCCCGCTGGTAATACCCCAAGGCGGTGTTGGGCATCACATAGACATGGCGGCCCACCATGATATCGGCCAACAAACCGCCGTACAGGTAAGGTTGAGCCCTCGGTCGAGACTTCAAAACCGGTGAAGGGCCGCAAGAACCACAGAGATTCGTTAGGGCGCCACTCGAAGCGGAACTGGCCGGCGGTGTGCTCATCTTCCTTGAAGTTGAACAAGGTGACGGCGCCGGCCCCGACCACCAGAAGATCGCCCTTATCGGGATTGACGGAGAAAAAGCTCCCCGATGGCGCGCTGGTGCTCGTCCACCATGACGACGAGTTGCCGTTATACAACGACTGCCCCAGGGTCTGGGCGTGGCTCGCGGGGGCCAGCCCGGCCATGACGCCCAGGCCGAGCAGTGCGGCCATCAGTCCGCGTCGAAGGGTGCGCATCGTCATCGTCGTGCCTTCTCCCTGTGTCCGGTCGTGTCCCCGCGGGACCCCAGTCCTTTATGCCGGGAGTTTACACGAGGCGGTGGGGATTTCCCCAGGAGAAAGTAAGAAGGCCGGGGAGGCGCGGCCTCCCCAGCCCCTCGATCTTGCTACTCCTTGCGCCGCAGGTCACGCACGCGCACGGCCTTGCCCTGCGAGCGCGGCAGTTCGCCCGGGCTCAACACCACGACCCGGGTGGTCACGCCGATCAGCGACTTGATGGTGTGGCGCACCTGCTGGCCGACGCTGTCATAGGTGGCGGGGTCCACGCCATCCAGGGCCTCGACCTCGACGGTCAGGCTGTCGAGGTTGCCCTCGCGCTGGAGCACCAGTTGGTAATGGGGCGACAGCCCGGGGCGGCCGATCATCACGGATTCGATCTGCGACGGGTACACGTTGACGCCGCGAATGATCATCATGTCGTCGTTGCGCCCGGTCACGCGCAAGATCCGCACATGGGTGCGGCCGCAGGCGCACGGCGCGTCGGTGAGGCGGGTGATGTCGCGCGTGCGATAGCGGATCATCGGCAGCGCCTGCTTGGACAAGGTGGTGATGACCAACTCGCCCTGTTCCCCAAGCGGCAGCGGCTCCAGGGTTTCGGGGTCGATGACCTCGAACAGGAAATGGTCTTCCCAGCCGTGCAGGCCGTTTTGCTGCACGCACTCCACGGCGACGCCTGGCCCCATGATCTCGGAGAGGCCATACACATCGACGGCGCGGATGCCCAGGCGGTCTTGCAACTCCTGGCGCATGCCCTGCGACCAGGGCTCGGCGCCGAACAGGCCGACGCGCAGCGGGCCGTTTTTGAGGTCAACGCCCTTGCGTTCGGCCTCCTCGGCGATGTTGAGGGCGTAGGACGGCGTGGCGCACAGCACGTTGGCGCCGAAATCCGAGATCAGCATCACCTGCTTTTCGGTGTTGCCGCCCGACATCGGCACCACCGAGCAGCCCAGGCGCTCGGCGCCATAGTGGGCGCCCAGGCCACCGGTAAACAGGCCGTACCCATAGGCGTTGTGCACGATGTCGCCGGGGGTGGCCCCTCCCGACATGAAGCAGCGTGCCATCAGATTCCCCCACAGGGCGAGGTCGTCCGGGGTGTAGCCGACCACGGTCGGGCGGCCGGTCGTGCCCGAGGAGGCATGCAGGCGCACCACCTTTTCGCGCGGCACGGCAAACATGCCAAACGGATAGCCTCGGCGCAGGTCATCCTTCACCGTAAAGGGAAAGCGCGCCAAGTCCTCCAGGCTCTTCAGATCCTCGGGCTTGACGCCCTTGGCATCGAACGCCGCCCGGGTGTGGGGAACGTTGGCATAGGCGTGGGCCAAGGTGGCTTGGAGCCGCGTCAGTTGGAGGGCCGCAATCTGATCACGCGGCATGGTTTCCGCGGGTCTGTCAAAGTACATGCCATCCTCAACCGTGCTGCTCATGCTACTCCCCCTGTCGCCTTGTGGCATCGTGTTGCGGGAAAGGGCCTTGCATAGCCCATTGCGTCCCACGCGTCCACGTGCTCTTGGCAGTCGGGGAAGCTAAGGCTGGGGAGGCGGGGCCTCCCCAGACCCCTCTGTCCATGGGGACAAGGGTCACGCGGAGGGCCATAGGGAACGTGGGGTCTGGGGAGGCCCGCCTCCCCAGCCTTCCCTTTCTCTCGCTAGGAAGCCAACCGGGCCACCTTGGCCTTCAGCCGCTTGTCAAGCGAGGCGACCGGCAGGCAGAACCGCTCGTGGGTGCCGCGCGCCACCACTTCGGCGGTATCACGCACCTCGGCCTCAAAGCGCACCCGAGACCCCTCGATCTCGGCCACCCGCACCGTGATATTGACCCGCGCTCCCAGCGGCGTGGCCGCCACATGCGAGAGCCCCACCGCCGTGCCCACCGAATCCCACCCGGAATCCACGTGGGCCAGCAGGAGGTCTCGGCACGCATATTCGATGTCGCTGATAATCTGGTAGGTCGCGTAGACCCGCAGGGAGTCCCCGAGAAAGGTGATGGTGCGCGCCGCATCGACGCTCAGATGGCGGGTCAGGCAGAGGCCTTCGTGCAGCGTCGTCTTCATGGCCGGTCCTCCCTTGCGTGGTCTTGCCGCCGGGTCTGGTGCCCGGCTGGGGGGGCCAGCTTAGGAGAGTGAAATGCGCACGGCAATGCGGATTATAGACAAAGAATCCGGCCCTCCCTGCTCACTCTCCGTGCGCCGGCAGGAACAACATCACCGTGGTGCCGCGCCCAAGCTCGCTCTCCAACCCGATATCCCAGCCGTGGGTTTCAACAATACGCCGCACCACGGCCAGTCCAATGCCCTGGCCGGGCCGGATCCGCGCGCTCTCCAGCCGCTTGAACACCTGGAACACCACCTCGCGGTCTTCTGGCGCAATCCCTACCCCGTTGTCGGTCACAAGAATGCGCCAGCCCTTGGCCAAGGGCTGGGCGGTGATGCGAAGGACGGGGGSCTGGTCGGGCTTGTGGTATTTGAGGGCGTTGCCCATGAGGTTTTGAAACAAGGAAACCAGTTGGACAAAATCGCCCCGGACTCGGGGCAGGGGAGCCACGCTGACCTGGGCCTTGGTGTCGGCAATGACGGCGCTCAGGTTGCCGAGCGCGCCTTCAACGACCGTGTCGAGGTCGATATCAATCAAGGTCGGTGGAGCGCCGAACACCCGCGACAGTTCCAGCGACGAGTGAATCAGAGTATCCAGGCGGCGCACCCCCTCGGTCATGAAGCCGAGAAACGTGTCGGCCTCCGGGTCAAGGCGTCCCTGATAGCGCCGGTGCAGGAGTTGGGCATAGGCGCCAATGGTCCGCACCGGCTCGTGCAGGTCGTGGGAGACCATGTAGGCAAAGCGTTCCAGGTCGGCGTTGGAGCGGGTCAGGGCTTCGAGCATGCGCAGGCGCTGGGCCTCGTTTTGTTTGCGCTCGCTGATGTCCTGGGCCATCACCAAAATGGCCGGACCGTCGTTTTCCTCAATGACACTGAGCGACAGCGTGACCGGGAACACGGTGCCGTCGCGGCGCCGATGTTGGCTTTCGAAGGTCTGCTCCTCGGGGGTGCGCAAGGTGCGCCAAAATTCGGCGGGATCGGGAAGCCCGCCCACCTTGGGATCCACATCCCAGACGGACAGGTGCAAAAGCTCGTCGCGGGAGTAGCCCAGCTTGGCGCAGGCCCGGGGGTTGACGTCGAGAAAACGCCCCTCGAGATCATGCACGAACAGGCCCCAGGTTGCCTGATCAAACAGGCGGCGGAAGCGGCGCTCCGATTTGGCGTGGGCCTCCTCGGCGCGCTTCTTGGCGTCGATATCCCGGCCCACGCCGATGATGGCCACGAGCGCTCCGGTCGCGTCCACCACCCCGGTATCCTGCCACCCAAACCAGCGCCAGCCCGAGACCGTAAGCGCGCGTTGTTCCATGTAGGCTTGGTGGGGCGGATGCTCCAGGTCGGCCATCGCCGCCAGGGTCGCGGCTTGGTCGTCCTCGTGGACCAGGGGAAGAAAGGGGCGCCCCAGCAGGGCTTCGGGCGGATGGCCGAAGGTTTCGCAGTAGGTGGGATTAACATACAAAAGCCGGCCCTGCCGATCGACCTTGACCACTAGCAGAGATTGGTTTTCAACCAATAAGCGGAACAGGGCTTCGTCGCGCTCGACCTTTTCCCGTCGCTGGTGGGCGCTGTAAAGTTCCACCACCATCATAGCCAGGAGCCGGGCCTGGGTGCGGGTTTCCGCCACCAGATCCAGGGACGTCTCGGCATCGTGCTGCACGATGACCTGATCCAAGGCAGCGGGATCAACGTGGTAGCGCTGGGCGATGGCGCGGCGCTGGGAGGGGTCGGCCGGGGGGCGGCCTTGGGCCAAACACAAAACGCCCAGGATCTCTTCGCCCAGGATCAAGGGGGTGGCATGAAGCAAGAGCCCGCCGGGGCAGGGGGCCAAGTCAACCGGTTGACGTGTGGCCAGGGCCGCACGGGCTGCCCGGGCGCGACAGTCGTTATGGCAGAGCCAGCGCGGGTCGTTTTGGGCCTGACGCCACGACGGCTCCTCGCATAAGGCCAAGGAGGCCTGATCGAGAAACCGGCAATAGGCCCCCGATCGGCTTTCGGTGGCCAGCATGCCATCGGCTTCGAACAGGCTGGCCGAGGTGCCGGACACCCCCACACAGCCTTCCAGCAGGCTTTCCAGACAAGCCATCCCGATCACCGCTCCCAGACGGGGAGACGACGGGGACGAAGGCGGCGGGGAAGGGCCATCGTGCGCCACGGTGTGCGCCATGATTCGCTCCTTTTACGAGTCTCCCCGGTTCCCCCTCCAGAGGAGTCCCCTGCGACGGAAAAAGAACAACTTGTCGGCGATACCGCATCTTCGTTTGTATACCGAAAGGACCGTGAGGGCGTCAATGCCCCAGGTCCCTCCTTTCCTCGGGCATCATCCCCAAGCGACCGAGGGGGCAGGGGAGTTCTCCCCTCCCCAGCCGTCCTTTTTTTATTTCTTGGGCCGCGTTGCCTCCAACCCCCGGGCCTCGACCGCCTCGCTGACCTGGTCGGCCAACCGCAAGGCGCGCAGCAGCAGGGTTTGGACCAAGGCCGTCAGGGCTCGGTCGCGGCCGCGTGCCGCCAGAGCCTCGCGGCTTTCCCGGGCTAACCCGGCCAGAACCGGCACAAAGCGCAAGGTCAGGCTCAAGGCGAAGGCCACCGCGCGGGGCTCCAGCCCAACCACCCGCAGCGGCCGCAGCAGACCCTCCAACACCGCCATCATCGCCGAAAGAGAGGTGGTGTAGGTCACCAAGGTTGCGGCGAGAATCAAGGGGGTGAGCCGAGCACAGACCACGGCCCCCGCCTCGGGCCCCATCACCCAGGCCTGCGACAATCCGATCAGGCCGACCAGAGGCACCAAGCTCCAGAGCAGGCGTCCCAGTCGCCGCCCGACCCCCGCCAGCGGATAGGCCAGCGTCACCGTTGCCAGCCCCCCCAGCAGGAGCCAAAGGTCATCCACCAGCACCAAGCCGGTGCTGAGAGCGGCCAGCCCCGCCAGTTTGAGCCAAGCCGGCAGGCGGTGCAGCCAGGAGCGGCCCGGCACATGCAAGGCGTCGATCACGGCCGCTCCCGCCCCGCGATCAAGGCCTCATAAAAGGCGCAGGCCTCGGCGGGCGGGCCATCGGCCACCACCTGTCCGCCATCCAGCACCAACACCCGGTCAAACGGCGCCAGCAGCTCCAAGTCATGGGTGGCCAGCACCACGCGCTGGGGCAAATCGGCCATCAACCGGGCAAACAGGCGCCGGCCGGCCAGATCCAACTGGGTGGTCGGCTCGTCCATCAAGAGAATCTCGGGCTCCAGGGCCAAGACGGCGGCCAGGGCCAGACGCTGCTTTTCGCCGCCCGACAAGGCATAGGCCGGCCGCTCGGCAAACCCGGCCAGCCCTACCCGGGCCAGCGCCGCCTCGACCCGCGCCGTGGTTTCGGCGCGCCCCAGCTTCAACGGCGCTAGGCCAAAGGCGATGTCCTCGCCCGGGGTCGGCATAACGATCTGCGCCTCGGGCGACTGGAACAAAAACCCCACCTTGCGCCGCACCTGTCGAGTCTCGCGGCCCACCTCCAGGCCATCGACCCACACCGTGCCCTGGCTGGGCCGCATCAAGCCGTTGAACAGCCGCACCAGGGTGCTTTTGCCCGCACCATTGGCGCCGATCAGGCCGACCCGGGGGTCGCGCAGGCACACAGTTCAGGTCGCGCAGCAAAACCCGCCCGTCGTCGGGCAGGACCACGCTGACGCCTTCCAGCACCAGGGCGGGGGCGGCGGGTGGCGGGGGAGGGGCGCGGCGCCTCATCCCAGGCGCGCTTCGATGGCGTCCCACACCCGGGCCTCCAGAACCACGTCGTCGAAGCGGTTGATTTCCTGCAAGCCGGTGGGGGAGGTGACGTTGATCTCGGTCAAAAAGTCGCCGATCACGTCGATGCCCACGAACACCAGCCCACGCTCGCGCAACCGGGGTCCCAGGGCGGCGCAGATCTCGCGCTCGCGCGCTGTCAGGGTGGTTTTTTCCGGTCGCCCACCCACGTGCATGTTGGAGCGTGCCTCGCCCGCTGCCGGCACCCGGTTGACCGCTCCCACCGGCTCGCCCTCAATCAAGATGATGCGCTTGTCGCCCTGGCGTACCGCCGGCACATAGCGCTGGATCATCAGCGGCTCGGGCGAGCGGGCCAAGAACAGGTCGAGCAGGGCGTTGAGGTTTTCATCCCCGGGCCGGAGGTGGAAGACCCCGGCCCCGCCGTTGCCAAACAGCGGCTTGAGGATGATGTCCTCGTGCCGCTCGCGGAAGTCGGCGATGGCGTGGCGATCCGCCGTGATCAAGGTGGGCGGCATCAGGTCGGGAAACTCGGTGGCCACCAGCTTTTCCGGGGCATTGCGCACCGAGGCCGGATCGTTGACCACGAGGGGGTGGGGGTGGATCCGCTCCAGCAGGTGGGTCGCGGTGATGTAGGCCATGTCAAACGGCGGATCTTGGCGCATCAAGATCACGTCCACGTCGCGCGCCAGATCCAGCCGGACCGGCGTCCCCAGCGTGGCATGGTGGCCGCGCTCGCGCCGGAATGTCACCGGATGGGCCCAGGCCGTCAGGCGACCGTCCTCGAAGGCCAGGGCTTGCGGCAGATAATGCCACAGGGGATAGCCGCGCTTTTGCGCTTCTAGCCCAAGCACGAAGGTGCTGTCGCCATCAATGTTGATGGTGGCGACGGGGTCCATCTGGATCGCCACGCGCAAGGGATGCCGGCTCATGAGCGGGGTCCTCCGGCCGGGACGGGTTCGCCCTTGAGGCGGGTGTAATCGACCACCTTGCGCACATGCGGCACCGCCCGGGCGTAGCCCAACACCCGCTCGCGCTCGGTGGCATCTTGCGCCACGCCCATGACGTACACCACGCCGTTGACCACATCGACGGTATAGTTGGCCGAGCGAATGTCGGTGGCAAACAGCAAGGAGGCCTGAAGCCGGTTGGACAACACGAGGTCACGCCCCGAATCCACGGCATCGTTCTTGTCGCGCAGCGTCAACTCGTTGATCACCTCGCGCACGTCGGTGACCTCCCAGGCCAGCCGGGTGGCGGTTAGGCGATCCTCGGCGCGGGGCACCGAGCCGGTCATCAGCACCCGGCCCTCGCGCACCGTCAGGTCCACCGCCGAAAACAAGGCTTCGTTGGTGGTGAAGAGCTTGCCGTTGAGGGCGGTCTGGATCGCGGCGTCATCCACGAACCCGCCCAGGCCCCGTTCCTCCGAGGCGGCACTGGCGGTTTTGGCGCCGGCCCCCAGCAGGGCCACGGGAGCGCAGCCGCTGGTGAGGGCGGTCAACCCCGCGAGACCCGCCAGCAGCAGGAGACCGGGTTTCCAGGCATGCGCGCAGGCCCTCATGATCCCTCCTTCCCTCTTCGGATGATGGTGATGGCGCACTAAAGGACGGAACACGCCTGGAAGGCAAGTCCCTCGTCAGCGCTCCGTTTTCCTCCAGCCGATTGCATCGCTTGCTCCGCTCGCGGCCCACAAGATATCTTGATCTTGCGGGCGCCTCGGTTTTTGGGACAAAGCCATGCCTTCCAATATGACGATGCTCCCCGAGCTTCTGGCCTTGGGTCTGACCGACGAGGCCGGACGTCCCCGGGTTGAGGCCCTGCCGCTGGAACCGGGGCAGTCGGTGCCCTTGCCGCCCCTGGCGTTCGGCACTCAGGCCTTTGACACCCGCCCCGTTGTCGAGCACCCGAACCCCGGGGCTTGGCGCGAAACCGCTTACGACACCCCGCCCACCGTGGCCTATCGTCTGCGCGGCGCCCATGTGCATTCGTCGGCCGGCGTCGTGGTGCTGGAGGGCTATCTGGTGGCCGAGACCTTGTTGCACGTCAACATGGCCGAGCACGCCATGAGCCAAGATCCCGTTACCGGCACCGTGACCTTGCACACCCAAGGGGTGGTCCCCGTCGGCCGGGCCGTTCATCTCCTGGCCGGCGGGGCGAGCAACTATTATCACTGGCATCTGGATATCTTGGCGCGCCTTTCGGTGCTGCCCGAGGCCTGGGCCGCCGATCGTCTCCTGGTGCCACCGCTCGATCAGCGGTTTCAGCGCGAGGCATTGGTCTTGCTGGCCGGCGAGGGGACCCTCACGGTGCAGGCCGTCGCCCCCGGGACTACGCTATGGGTCGAAGACCTGCTCCTGATCCCGGACCTCACCGGGGCCGGGCGCTTTCCCCGTCCCTGCCTGCTCGGTGTTTTCGATCGCTTGCGGGCCGCCGTTGCCCCCGAGCCCCCGCACCGCCGCCTGTACATCAGCCGCATCGACTCTCGCAAGCGGGTCCTGCGCGACGAGGCGGCGTTGGCGGCGCGGCTGGCCGAGGCCGGCTATGAAGTTTTGTCCCTGGGAACCCTCTCCCTGGCCGAGCAGATTCAAGCCTTTGCCGAAGCAACCCATGTCATTGGCGCCCACGGCGCGGGCTTGACCAATCTCCTGTTTTGCTCCCCGGGCACCAGGGTTTGTGAACTCCAGATGGATTGTTATTTGAACTGGCTGTTTCGCCGGCTCGCGGCCTTGCGCGGGCTCTCGTATGGCTGTGTGCTGGGATCCCTGGAAGGCCCCTGGGACCCGCAGTGGCCGCACGACAACGCATGGTCCTTGCCCCAGACACCCCTCTGGCAGACCCTGGCCGAGGCCGGTTTCCTGGCGTGCCCCCCCGCTGAGGGGCCTTGGGAAGGAGGGGGCTGGGGAGGCCCCGCCTCCCCAGCCTACCTTTGGATCATGCTAGAGCACCGGCGTCACCGCACGGGTATCATCCACCAATGGCGACGCGGCCACCCACCACTCGGGATGCGCCGCGCCCAAGGCGAGGGCGGCGGCCTCGGCCTCTTCCAAGCTGGCGTACAGGCCAAAACAGGTCGCCCCGCTGCCCGACATCCGGGCCAGCAAAACTCCGGCCGAGGCTTCCAGCGCCGCCAAAACCGTGTCAATCGCCGGCTCCAGCGCCCGGGCCGGCGCCGCCAGATCGTTGGTGCGCCGGGCCAGGGCGTCGGCGAGGTCCTGGGCTGTTGCCGGCGCCTCGGTGAGCGGCGCGGCCGGCGAGAAGGGGCCGGTGCGCGCCTTGAATACCGCCGGTGTGGCGACGGGCTTGCGCGGATTGACCAGCACCAGGGCGGCCGGGGGCAGGGTCGGGGCGGGGGTCAGAACCTCGCCCACGCCGGTCATGGTGACCGCGCGGCCCTCCAGGCATACCGGCACGTCGGCGCCCAGGTCGCGGGCCAGGGCGTTCAAGGTGTCGGCGGGCAGGGAAATCTGCCAAAGACGCAGCAAGGCGCGCAAGGCCGCCGCCCCATCGGCCGAGCCGCCCCCAATGCCGGCGGCCACCGGCAGGCGCTTGATCAGGCGCAGCCGGGCCACGGGTGGCACACCGCCGGCCCGCGCCAGCATCCGGGCGGCGCGCAGCACGATATTGTCGGCCGGGCTTTCCCCGGCCAGGGCCCCGGCGGTGGGGCCTTCCAGGGTCAGGGTCAGGGTTTCCGAGGTTTCGGCGATCAAGGTGTCGTGGAGGGCGGCGAACACGACGAGGCTTTCCAGGTCGTGGTAGCCATCGGGCCGGCATCCGGTCACATGCAAGGTCAGGTTGACTTTGGCGCACGCGGCCTCGGTCACCAGGGAGGGAGCAAGGCTCATCGATCCACTCACTGCGCGGAAGAGGAAGAGGAAGGGCGGTCGGTCGAGGTCGATACCGGCACCGGGGGCGGCAGGCCCTGATCCAGTTTGCGCTGGATCGTGGCTTTCATTTCCGCTTCGGTGGCCAGCCCCAGGGCCCGTTGCCACTGGAAGCGCGCCTCGCGCTGACGTCCGACCACCCAGTACACGTCACCTAGGTGGTCGTTGATGGTGGGATCATCGGGGGTTTCGTGGATGGCCCGCTCCAGGATGATCACGGCCTCGCCGTATTCGCCCAGGCGGTAATGGGCCCAGCCCAGGCTGTCGATGATGTAGCCGTCCTTGGGCCGCAGGGCCACCGCGCGTTCGATCATGGCCTTGGCCCGGGCGATGTTCTCCCCCTTCTCGACCCAGGAATACCCCAGGTAATTCAAGGCATAGGGTTGGTCCGGGCTCAAGGTTAGGGCGGTCTTGAAGTCTTGTTCCGCCTCGGGCCAGCGGTTGGAGCGCTCCAGGGTCACGCCGCGTCCAAAAACACGGCCCAGTGTCGCTCCTGCGGCGGCCCCAGGCGCTCGATGGCTCGGGAGTAGGCCGTGGCGGCCTCGGGAAAGCGCTCGGCCTGACGCAGCATGTCGCCCAGGTCGATCAGGGGATCGGCGCGTTTGGGGTGGGCCGTGGCCAGACGTTCCAGGGCGGTCACGGCGTCATCCACCCGCTTGGCGGCGCGCAGGCTCTCGGCCTCGGCCAGACCCGCCGCCAGATCCAGTCCCGGTTCGCCGCTCACCTTGCGAAAGGCGGCGATGGCGTCGTCCTGGCGGCCCTGGCCGGCCAGCAACTGGCCCATCAGAAGCTGGGACAGGGCATAGGTCGGGCGAAGATGCAGCGCCAGTCGGTTGAACAGGGCGGCCGAGGTGGCGTCGTTGTCGGCCAGCAGCGAGGCCGTGCCATAAAACAGCTCGGCCATCCCCTCGGCCGCCGTCTTGACCGGCGCCACCGGCCGCCCGCCGGTGAAATCGCGCAGGGTGTTTTCCAGCAGCAAGCTGTCGGGAAAGCGCTTCGCGTAGTCGTCGGCGAGCGCCTTGGCCCGGTCGGTGAGGCCCTGACGGACCAGAAAGCCGCCGGCCAGTTGTACGCCGCGCAGCGACGGGCGGTCATTGCCGGTGAGATAATGCTCATACGCCGTCCGAGCCGCCGCGGTGTTGCCCAGGGCCTCCTGGATCAAGGCGCCGTGCAGGGCCTTGAGCGGGCGGTAGGCCGGGGTGCTGTCCAATTCGTCGAGGGCAGCGAGGGCGCCCGCCGCGTTGCCCGCGCCATGGCGGGCCCAGGCCAGCATCACCGGGACCAGAAAACTGTTGAGTCCCTGGCGATTGAGGCGCCCCAGGCGCTCGGCGGCGGCCTTGGCCTGACCGTGGGCCACCAGATCAGCCGCGACGATCAGCGGTGCCAAGTTCGCTCCTGGCTCGCGCGTCAAAAGGCGCTGGGCCCATTGGGAGGCATTGGCGATGTCGCCCTCGACCGCCGCGAAAAACGTGGCGCGACGCAGCAGGGAAACATTGTCAGGATCCGACGCCAAGGCGATGGGATAGTATGTGGCGGCCGCCACCATGTCGCCGTGGATCTCGGCGTCGCGGGCGGCAAGGTACGCGCCCAGGCCCTTGGGCTGCCAGGACCGGTCGGGAGGCGGGGCCGAGGCAAGGCCCTTGCGGGCGGGCTCGGCGTCCGTTTGTTGGGCACAGCCGGCGAGTGCGCCTACCATCGCCACGATCAGAGCCGCCGTCCTTGCCGACGCCGCGCGCTCCCTTCGCCTGCCTGCCATTGGGTGACTCCACGCATCGGTCCGCGATGTTCGCGGGCCTTGTTGTTCCGGTCGGGAGGGGGGCCGGTCGCCTCCCCTCCCGGGGCCTTTATCGTTACATATTGGGATAATTAGGGCCGTCGCCCCCTTGCGGCACCGCCCAGGTGATATTCTGTGTCGGATCCTTGATGTCGCAGGTCTTGCAGTGCAGACAGTTCTGAGCGTTGATCTGCAAGCGTTGCGCTCCTTCCGGGCCGTTGTCGTCGGGCACGAACTCATACACCCCGGCCGGGCAATAGCGAGCCTCGGGGCCGGCGTAATGAGCCAAGTTGACAGTGACCGGAACCTCGGTGGCGGTCAAGCGCAGGTGGCAGGGCTGGTCCTCGGCGTGGTTGGTGTTGGAAATATACACCGAGGACAGACGGTCGAAGGTCAGCACGCCATCGGGCTTGGGATACTCGATCCGGGGCGCCTCGTTGGCCTTCTTGAGGGTCTCGTGGTCGGCGTGGTTCTTGAGGGTCCAGGGCGAACGACCGCGCAAAACGTAGGTTTCGAGCGCCGAGTAGGCGATGCCGCCCCACAGGCCCCAGCGGAACGACGGGCGGATGTTGCGCACCGCGCTCAGTTCCTCCCACACCCAACTCGCCTTCAGCCGCTCGGGATAGCCCGTGACCTCGCCGGCATGCGGCGCGCTCAGGTGCTCGAAAATGGCCTCGGCCGCCACCATGCCCGACTTCATGGCGGTGTGGGTGCCCTTGATCTTGGGCACATTGAGGAAGCCGGCGGTGTCGCCGACCAGCAGACCGCCCGGGAAGGTCAGCTTGGGCAGGGACTGCAAGCCGCCCTCGGACAGCGCCCGCGCCCCATAGGCAATGCGCCGCCCGCCCTTGAAGAAGCCGCGCACGCTGGGATGGGTCTTGAAGCGCTGGAATTCGTCAAACGGCGACAGCCACGGATTGCTGTAGTCGAGGCCGACCACGAAGCCCACGGCAATCTGGTTGTTCTCCAGGTGATACAAGAACGAGCCGCCATACACATCGGGGCTGACCGGCCAGCCCACGGTATGCAGCACCAAGCCGGGCTTGTGGTTTTCCGCCGGCACTTCCCAAAGTTCCTTGAGGCCGATGCCATAAGCCTGGGGATCGGTGTCGCGGCGCAGGTCAAAGCGCTCGATCAGAGCCTTGGTCAGGGAGCCCCGGCAGCCCTCGGCAAACACCGTGACTTTGGCCAGCAGTTCGACCCCGGGCTGGTAGGCGTCGGTCGGCTCGCCTTCCTTGTCCAGCCCCATGGCCCCGGTCGCCACCCCGCGCACCGCACCGGTCTCGTCGTAGAGCACCTCGGCGGCGGCAAAGCCCGGGAACACCTCAACCCCCAGGGCCTCGGCCTGACCGGCCAGCCAGCGGCAGACATTGCCGAGACTGACCACGTAGTTGCCGCTGTTGTGCATTTGCGGCGGCGTGGGCAGGGCCACGTGGCGCGAGGCGGTCAGGAACCAGAAATGGTCCTCGCCGGCCGGGGTCAGCAACGGGGCGCCGCGCTCGCGCCAGTCGGGGAACAATTCGTTGAGGGCCCGGGGCTCGATCACCGCGCCCGACAGGATGTGGGCGCCAATCTCCGAGCCCTTGTCGATCACGCAGACCGACACCTCGCGACCCGCCTCGACAGCAAGCTGGCGCAGGCGAATGGCCGTCGCCAGCCCCGAGGGGCCTCCGCCTACGATCACAACGTCGAATTCCATCGCCTCGCGTTCGCTCATCGGGTCCTGTTCCTCGCCTGTGGTGAAGGGATCCCCGCCGGTTTGCTCCGGGGGTGCGTTTCGTCCGGGGCTTTCTTAGCACAGTGTGGCCCCAGCCCAAAAGTTCCGCGACCCCGAGGACGGGCCTGTGCTACCGTATGGCGCATGATGACCGCCGATTCCATGGGCCCCGAGGCCTGGACCACCGATCCCGCCGCCGTGCTGCGCTGGTATGTCGAGGCCGGCGTTGATGGGGCCGTGGGCGAGGAGCCACTTGACCGCTTTGCCCTTTCGGCGGTGCGCCTCGCCCAACCGCCCGCCGCGCGCCCGCGTGGGCCCGTCGCCCCGCCGCCCGCCGAGCCCCAGGCCGATGCCCAGGCCCTGGCTCGCCACGCCTCCACCTTGGAGGCCTTGAAGGCCGCCCTCCATGGCTTTCAGTCCTGCCCCTTGCGGCGCACGGCCAGCACCACGGTGTTTGCCGATGGCGAGCCGGCCTCGGGGGTGATGATTGTCGGCGAGGCCCCCGGCGCCGAGGAAGACCGCTTGGGGCTGCCCTTTGTCGGCGCCTCGGGCCGCTTGCTTGATGCCATGCTGGCCTCGATCGGTCTGGACCGCCGAACCTGCTATATCACCAATGTCGTGCCCTGGCGGCCGCCCGGCAACCGCAAGCCGACCACCGACGAGGTGGCGCTATGCCTGCCGTTTTTGCGCCGCCACATCGCCCTGGTCCGTCCCCGGGTTTTACTAGCCTTGGGGGGATTGGCGGCCCAGTCCTTGCTAGAGCGCACCGAGGGGATCAACCGCTTGCGGGGGCAGTGGATGCCCTATGAGGCGCCCGACCTGCCCGGCCCCGTGCCGGTGCTGGCGACCTTTCACCCGGCCTATCTGCTGCGCACCCCGGGCCAAAAGCGCTTGGCGTGGCGCGATCTCCTGAGTTTTCAAGACGCCCTGGACCCGAAGGGCTGAGGCGAAAGCGACCGAGGGGTCTGGGGAGGCCGCGCCTCCCCAGCCTTCCTTGTTCTTTCTTACTTCTTGTTCGGTCCCTTCCCGACCGGCCGCTTGGCCGGGGCCGCAGCGGGAGCCGGTTTGGCCGGCGCCGGCGCCGACGCAGCAGACGCAGGGGCCGGCGAGGGCGCAGCAGGCGCAGGGGCCGGCGCCGGGGTGTTCTCCAAGGTAACCAGTCGGGCCTCCAGGGCCTTGGCGCCGGCCTCAAGGCCTTCAATCCGCTCCGCCAGCGGCGTGGTCACGGCCTGGGTCGCCTTCACGGTCTCTTCCAGGGCGACCACCCGGGTCAGGGATCCTTGGGCGGCTTCGGCCGCAACGCGGGTACCATCAGCGGCGATTTGCGCGGCCCGGGCCGCTTCTTCCACCGACGAGAGCCGCCCTGCCAGCGCTTCGGTGGCACTGCGGGCCGTTTCCAGGGCCTCAAGGCGCTCTTCCAACCGACCCAGGGCGGCGGTCAGCGGCTCCACAAGGCGAGCGACCTGGGCGCTGGTGTCCTCGGCCACCGGCTGGGCCGGCGCGCTCTCGGCCCGCAGCCGGGCCACGGCGGCCTCGGTGGCCAAGCGGGCCTCACGGGCCGCGTCGCGCGAGGTCAGGAATTGATGGGCGTTCAACACAACCAAAACAAGCACAACAGCCGCAACGGCCAGGGCGATTCCCGGACCCGAGGACACGCCATCGGCCGCCATCGCCGGAACCGGCAGGCCCAGCGCGGTTGTGGTCGCGAGAACGCCCAGGATCCCCAGCCGGGGTGAACACCGCATCCGCCGCATAGCTTCTCTCTCCATCAAAGCCGGGGTTTCCTCCCCGGACTGCCACAAAATCGCCTTAAGCCTACTCCGAACGCCAGCCGTGTGTCGCCGGGAAAAAGGGAAGGCGGGCCTCCCCAGACCCCATGTTCCCTTTGGCCCGTCGAGCGAGGCGAAGCCCCCGAAATGGTGGGGTCTGGGGAGGCCCCCCTCCCCAGCCTTCCCTTACTCAGCGTCCGGCCGCTGCCGGCGCTGGGCTTTCAAGGAGCCGTGGTGGGTTTTGCCGTCCAGGCGCCGGGTCTGGCTGGCTCGGGTCGGACGGGTGGGGCGGCGCGGCCGCTCCCGCTCGCTGGCGGCGCGCAGAAGGGTGAGAAGGCGCTCCAAGGCCTCGCGGCGGTTGGCTTCCTGGGTGCGCCACGTCTGCGCCGTGATCACCAACACGCCGTCTTGGGTCAGGCGGCTGCCGGCCAAGGCCTTGAGCCGTTCCTTGACCCGCTCGGGCAGGTTGGGCGAGGCCAGGGCGTTGAAGCGCAACTGCACCGCCGTCGCCACCTTGTTGACGTTCTGCCCTCCTGGCCCCGACGAGCGGATAAACCGTTCCTCGAGTTCGCTGTCGTCGAGATAGATCGCGCCCATCACGGGGATCATGGGGACACTCCGGGGGCTAGAAAAAAGGAAGGCTGGGGAGGCCGCGCCTCCCCAGACCCCTGCGTTCTTGGAGCATAGCGCTGGGGAAGGGGTGGCGTAAACGAGGAGGCGGGGGGTTAGGGCGCGCGCACATGCGACAAGAAGCGATCCACCTCGTCGCGTAGGCGCATGATCTGCTCGAACAAGGTTTCCGAGGCCGAGAGCAGGTCGCCGGCCGCCTGCCGGGTGGCCTGGGCATTGTCGCGCACGCTGTTGATGGTGTGCGAGACTTGGCGGGTGCCCTGGGCCGCTTGATCGACGTTGCGGCTGATGTCGCGGGTGGTCGCCCCTTGCTCCTCGACCGCCGAGGCAATGGCCGAAGACGTGCTATTGATGTCGCGCAAGGTGGAGCCGATCGCTTCGATGGCGCTGGCGGCGCTGGCGCTGGCCTCGCGGATAGCGCCGATCTGGGCCGAGATGTCGCCCGTTGCATGCGCCGTTTGGGTGGCCAGGGTCTTGACCTCGCCGGCGACCACGGCAAAGCCTTTGCCCGCATCCCCGGCCCGCGCCGCCTCGATGGTGGCGTTGAGGGCCAGCAGGTTGGTTTGGGCGGCAATCCCCGAGATCAGGTCCATGACATCGCCAATGCGCCGCGCCGCCTCGGTCAGGCCGCCCATGATGCCCTGGGCCTGGACCATGTCCTCGCTGGCCTTGCCGGCAATGGTGTTGGCCTGGGTGATCTGGCGGGCGATCTCGGCGATGGAGGCGGCCAGTTCCTCGGTGGCGGCGGCCACGGTCTGGACGTTGGCGCTGGCCTGCTCCGAACTGGCGGCGACGTGGGCCGACTGGTCGCCGGTGGTTTCGGCCACCCGGACCAGACCGCTGGCCGCCTCGCGCATGCGCTGGGCGCCGTCGGTTACGGCGCCGACGATGGCCGCCACCGAGCTTTGGAAGCGATCGGCCAGGGCCACCATGGCGGCGCGGCGCTGGGATTCGGTTTGGGTGCGGGCCTCTTCCTGGTCGTGCTTGAGGCGTTCGACCTCGCGGGCGTTGGTGCGGAAGGTTTCCAGGGCGCGGGCCAGACGGCCGATCTCATCCTTGCGGTCGGTTTCGTGGATGCGTACCCCGAGATCCCCGCCGGCGAGGCGCTCCATGGCCCGGGTTACCCGGCCCAGCGGGGCGGTGATGCCGCGGCTGACCAGAAACGCGCCGCTCAAGGTCAAGAGCAAGGCGCCCGTCCCGACCAAGGCCATCAACATCAGGTGATGATAAAACGTGTCGTCAATGTCATCCACGTACACGCCCGTCCCAATGATCCAGTCCCAGGCGGCAAACGGCTTGACAGTGGACATCTTGGGGAGCGGTTGGGTCCCGCCGGCTTTGGGATAATAATAGGTCAGGCTGCCCCCGCCCCCCGCCGCCAGACGGATAATCTCCCGTGTCGGGGTGGCGCCCTTGGAGTCCGTGAAATCAAGACGGTTCTGGCCAATCGCCTTGTCATCGGGCAACGCGATCACCGTGCCCTTGGTGTCATAGACAAAAATATAGTCATTATTGCCAAAGCGAATGGCCCGCAGTTGTTTGACCGCCTGGGCTTTGGCGTCGGCTTCGCTCATTTCTCCGGCGCGGGCGCGCTCAAACAGACTGGCCACCACACTGACCGAGGTCTCGACCACCGCGCGGGTCATGTTTTCCCGCTCGTTTACCAAGCTGTCGCGAATCAAGGTCAGACCGGCGCCGCCCATCAACGTCATGCCAACGATCGTCAGGGCGACAATAACCAGGAGACGATAGGCAATGGGGGTGTTCTTGAGCATGGTGCACCCTTGGTCCCAAGAGAATGTCGGAGCGCGCCACTGCCTGGGAGAGGAGCCAATAAGGAAATGTGGTCGCGTTGCTCTCTCCTTGATCCCTCGTGATGTTTACCATTTCGTTGACAAAGGGCGGATTCCTCTTGGTGGCGTCGCTGTTGTCAGCGCGAGCCACCAGGAAGAGGGGAGGGGTCTCCCTCTTTATGGGGAACGATAAGCCGGCGTCACAGGTCCTTCGGCCGATGCCTTGACCGGGGTGGTGTGGGGCTGCGCCGTCTTTTGGTCTTTCAAGGAAAAACCTTGATCCTCAAGGCGCGCGCACATGGGACAAGAAGCCGTCCACCTCGTCGCGCAGGCGCACGATCTGTTCAAACAAGGTTTCCGAGGCGCTGCGGAGGTCTTCGGCGGCCTGCCGAGTCGCCCAGGTGTTGTCGCGGACATTGCTAATCGTCTGCGAGACCTGGAGTGTTCCCTGGGCTGCTTGATCGACGTTGCGGCTGATGTCGCGGGTGGTCGCCCCTTGCTCCTCGACCGCCGAGGCAATGGCCGAAGACGTGCTGTTGATGTCGCGCAAGGTGGTGCCGATCGCCTCGATGGCGCTGGCGGCGCTGGCGCTGGCCTCGCGGATGGCGCCGATCTGGGCCGAGATGTCGCCCGTCGCATGCGCCGTTTGGGTGGCCAGGGTCTTGACCTCGCCGGCGACGACGGCAAAGCCCTTGCCCGCATCCCCGGCCCGCGCCGCCTCGATGGTGGCGTTGAGGGCCAGCAGGTTGGTTTGGGCGGCAATCCCCGAGATCAGGTCCATGACATCGCCAATGCGCCGCGCCGCCTCGGTCAGCCCGCTCATGATGCCCTGGGCCTGGACCATGTCCTCGCTGGCCTTGCCGGCGATGGTGTTGGCCTGGGTGATCTGGCGGGCGATCTCGGCGATGGAGGCGGCCAGTTCCTCGGTGGCGGCGGCGACGGTCTGGACGTTGGCGCTGGCCTGCTCCGAACTGGCGGCGACGTGGGCCGACTGGTCGCCGGTGGTTTCGGCCACCCGGACCAGACCGCTGGCCGCCTCGCGCATGCGCTGGGCGCCGTCGGTTACGGCGCCGACGATGGCCGCCACCGAGCTTTGGAAGCGATCGGCCAGGGCGCCCATGGCGGCGCGGCGCTGGGATTCGGCGCGTTCGCGGCTTTCTTCTTGCTCGCGTTTGAGGCGCTCAATCTCGCGGGCGTTGGTGCGGAAGGTCTCCAGGGCGCGGGCCAGACGGCCGATCTCATCCTTGCGGTCGGTTTCCGCAATTTGGATGCTCAGATCCCCGCCGGCCAGACGCTCCATGGCCCCAGTGACATGCCCAAGCGGCCCCGTGATGCCCCGGCCAATGAGAAAAGCCCCGCCCAGGGTCAGCAGCAAGGTGCCGGCGCCCACCAAGGACATGAGGCCCAAATGGCGGAAAAAGGCATCGTCAATATCATCCACATAGACGCCGGTGCCGACCACCCAATCCCAGGCTGGATACGGCTTAACATAGGATATTTTTGGTAACGGTTTGGTACCGCCGGCTTTGGGATAAGAATAGGTTGTTCGTCCCCCGCCCGCCATGCCGATGGTGACGATATTTCGGATCAACGGGGTGCCATGGGAGTCCTTCAGGTCGATGCGGTTCTGGCCGATCATCTTTTCGTCGGGGAGAAAAATGACCGTTCCCGTGCTGTCGTAGATAAAAACATAGTCGTTGGCGCCAAAGCGAACCGCCTTGATCTGCTTGACGGCCCGGATCTTGGCTTCCTCTTCGCTCATTTCGCCGCTGCGAGCCCGCTCGTGCAGGCTGGCAATCAGACTGACCGAGGCGTCCACGACCACGCGGGTCATGTTTTCCCGTTCATCGAACAGGCTGTTGCGCACCAGGGTGAGACCCGCCCCCCCCATCAAGACCATACCCACGACCGCCAGGGCGACGATGACGAGCAAACGAGAGGCAATGGGCAGGTTTTTCAGCATGGTGCACCCGATGATCCAAGACAAGGCAGGCGGCACTTAGCGCCCTCCTCCCAGGTCATGAACGTAAACAGCGACCGCTTTGATGTCACTCTCCTTGAGTCGAGTCGCCCACCCTGGCATCACGCTGTTTTGCGGTTGGCGGATCTGGGACAAAATGGCCTCGCGATCGCCCCGGTAGAGCCAGATGGCGTTGTTGAGGGCCGGTCCGCCCAGCATCTGGTTGCCGTCGGGCACCGGTCCCTCGCCAGCCGATGCGTGGCACAGGGCGCAGTTTTCGCTGAACACCTCTTTGCCCCGCCCCTCGGGCAAGGTGCCGGAGCTGCTGGCCAGAACGTAATCGGCCACCGCCTCCTGATCCTCGGGCGAGAGGTAGGTGAAGGCGGGCATGGCGTTGAACCGGGTGTCGGGATAGTTTTCGCTGTCGCGGATCCCATGCAAGATGGTGGTTTGAATGGCCTCGGGCGTGCCGCCCCACAACCACTCGTCGTCGGCCAGGGTGGGGAAGCCATAGGTGCCTGCGCCGCCGGCCTGATGGCAGGGCGCGCAGTTTTCCTTGAAGATCACCGCGCCGGCTCGTCTCGCATACTCGCGCAAGTCGGGGTCGGCGAGGACGGCGGTGATGTCGAGCGCGGCCAGCCGGGCGACTTTTTCTTGGTGATAGCGCTGGTTGGCGGCCTCGACCTGGGTGTCGAGAACGCTGCGGCTGTGCCAGCCCAGAAGTCCGGGGGTGTTGGTTTCGCCCAGTGGAATGGCCGGAAACAAGATGACATAGCCAATCGCCCAGACGATGCAGGCGTAGAACACCCACACCCACCACACGGGCAACGGGGTGTTGAGCTCCTTGATGCCGTCCCACTCGTGGCCGGTGGTCATGCGCCCGGTTTCGGGATCGTATTCGGGAAGGCCTGCCATGGGGATCACTCCTCGTCCGGGTCATCGCGCAAGGGCAGCGACCCCATCCGTTCCAGCCGCTCCCGGTTGGTCGGCCAGTAGGCCCAGGCCACGATGCCCACGAAGACGGCCATCAGCCACGGACCCCAAAAGGGGCGGATCCACTCTGAAAGGGGGGCGATGGTGTCCATGGCGGGGTCCTTGCACCAAGGGGAAAGGGGGTCAGCGCACGGCCTGGGCCCGGGCTGGGTCGTAGGTCGTGAAGTCCACCAGGGTTCCCAACATCTGGAGATAGGCGATAAGCGCGTCCATTTCGGTGAGGCGCTCGGGCTGGCCATCGAAATCGCCGCCGGCCACCTTGGGATAGCGGGCCTTGAGGGCGTCCTTGTCGCCCAAGGGGTCGGCTTGGGCCTTGAGGTCGTCTTGGGCATGCTCCAGGGCACCGTCGAGGGTGTCGTAGGGAACGCCCACGGCGATCAGCGCCTTGAGGTGGGCCTGGGCGTCGGGGAAGTCGAGGTCGCGCAGCAGGTGGGGGTAGCCCGGCATCACCGATTCCGGCACCACCGAGCGGGGATTGAGGAGATGGCGGCGGTGCCAGTCGTTGGAATACTTACCGCCCACGCGGGCCAAGTCGGGGCCCGTACGCTTTGATCCCCACTGGAACGGGTGATCATACATGCTTTCAGCCGCCAGTGAGTAATGCCCGTAGCGCTCCAGCTCATCGCGGAAGGGCCGGATCATCTGGCTATGGCAGGCGTAGCAGCCCTCGCGCAGGTAAATATTGCGCCCGGCCAGTTCCAGGGGGCTGTACGGTCTGACGCCCTGGACCTTTTCGATGGTGGTTTCCACGGTGAACAGCGGCACGATTTCCACCAGACCGCCGATGATCACGGTCAGGAAAATGCCCACAACCAGCAGCAAGGCGTTGGTTTCCAGGCGCGCGTGGTGGCGAACGAGGCTCATGGGGCGCTCCTGCTCACAAGGTCGGGACGGGGGTCGGCACGGGGGCTGGCGCCGGGCGACCGGCGGGACCAACAAGGGTGCGGGTGATGTTGTAGGCCATGATCAACGCGCCCACGACAAACAACAGGCCGCCCGTGGCCCGGATGACGTAGTAGGGGTGCATGGCTTTGACCGACTCCAAGAAGGAGTACTGCAAAAAGCCCATCTCGTCGTAAGCCCGCCACATCAGGCCTTGCATGATGCCCGACACCCACATGGCCGTGATGTAAAGAACAATGCCCACCGTGGCGATCCAGAAGTGGGCACTGACCAGGGCGGTGGAATAAAGACCGGGCTTTTTCCAGAGCACCGGCACCAGATAATAAAGGGCCCCAAAGGAGACGAAGGCCACCCAGCCGAGGGCGCCGGAATGCACGTGGCCCACCGTCCAGTCGGTGTAATGCGACAAGGCATTGACCGCTTTGACGCCCATCATGGGGCCCTCGAAGGTGGACATGCCATAAAAGGCCACGGAGACCACCAAGAAGCGCAACACCGGATCGGTGCGCAGCTTGTCCCACGCGCCCGACAAGGTCATGAGGCCGTTGATCATGCCGCCCCAGGAGGGCATCCATAGCATGATGGAAAAGACCATGCCCAGGGTTTGGGTCCAGTCGGGCAGGGCGGTGTAATGAAGATGGTGCGGCCCCGCCCAGATATAAAGAAAAATCAAGGCCCAAAAGTGAACAATGGACAGGCGATAACTGTAAACCGGGCGTTCCGCCTGCTTGGGGATAAAATAATACATGATCCCGAGGAAACCCGCCGTCAGGAAGAACCCGACCGCATTGTGGCCGTACCACCACTGGGTCATGGCATCTTGGACGCCGGCAAAGAAGCTGTAGCTCTTGATCCAACTCTCGCCCCCGAAGAACACCACGGGGGCCGCAAGATTATTGCCCAGGTGCAAGAGAGCGACGGTGATAATGAAGGCCAGATAAAACCAGTTGGCCACATAAATATGAGGCTCGCGGCGCTTCAAGAGAGTTCCGAGAAACTGGGCCAGATACAAAACCCATATCACGGTCAACACCAAGTCCGTATACCACTCCGGCTCGGCGTATTCCCGCCCCTGCGTAATGCCCAGAAGATAGCCGCTGCCGGCCATGACCAAAAAGACCTGATACCCCCCGAAGACCAACCAGCCCAGCCGCGCCCCGCCATAAAGCGCCGCCCGACAGGTTCGCTGCACCACGAACAAGGAGGTGCCCAGCAAGACGTTGCCGCCAAAGGCAAAAATCACCACCGACGTGTGAAGGGGGCGCACGCGGCCAAAGGTCGTCCATGGGGTGTCAAAATTCAGCGCGGGAAAGGCCAGTTGCCAAGCGATAAAATCCCCGGCCATAAAGCCCAAAACCCCCCAGATCACCGCAGCCAGGACGAAAGCCTTGACCACGCCCTCTTCGTAGGGGCCTGTATCCCTCCGATGCGCGCCCAGCGCGCGTGCCGCCTGCGTCACGGTAGCCTCCTCGTGAACGCCTGGGCCGGCCGCCGGGGGTGGATCCGATGGCCTGTCCGCCCGGGTGATGGGTCCGGTTATCAGAATAGTTTTAGAGTATGGGCTTGCCTCCTTGCCGCCATTGATGTGGATCAATATCCACCAGAAAGGATGGACCTGCCCTCCCCAGGCCCAGTCGTTTCCCCCGAATGTTTATGGAGTCCGTGCATGCTTCCCCAGGATACCCTCGCCTTCCCCAGCCCCGATCCGACCGCCCTGCCGGTGGTCCGCTTGCTGGCGGGCCATGCCAAGCGCTTGCGTCAGGGACACCCGTGGGTCTTTTCCAACGAGGTGGTGATGGACGCCGCCGCCAAGGCCCTGGCCCCGGGCCAGTTGGTGGTGGTGAGCGACGCCGGCGACGAGCGCCTCGCGGTGGCCACCTTCACGCCCCACTCGCTGATCGCCGCGCGCATTTTGGACCGCGACCCGAACGCGGTGATCGATGCGGCGTGGCTGGAGCGTCGGCTCAAGCGAGCCGCCGCCTTGCGCCATCGCCTGCCCGGCGGGACCCATGGCCGGCTTGTGCACGGCGAGGCCGATGGCCTGCCCGGCCTCGTCATTGACCGGCTGGGCGACGTGATCGCGGTGCAGGCCAACACCGCGGGCTGGGAGCGTTTGACCGAGCTGGTGCTCGATGTCTTGGAGCGGTTGTTCGCACCCCGGGCCCTTGTGCTGATCAACGACGCCGGGGTGCGCGCTCTGGAGGGCTTGCCCCTGGAAACCCGGCTGGCCCGCGGCCACCTGGAGGGGCCGGTGTCGGTGGAAGAAAACGGCTTTACCTATCGGGCGCACTTGCTCGACGGGCAAAAGACCGGCTGGTTCTTCGATCAGCGGCTCAATCGGGCCTTCGTGGCCTCGTTGTCCCGGGGGCAGAGCGTGTTGGATGTTTGCACCTACGCCGGGGGCTTTGGCCTGCTCGCCCTGGCGCAAGGTGCGCGCTCGGCGCATCTGGTGGATCGCTCGGCCGCCAGCTTGGCCCTGGCCGAAGAGGCGGCCCGCGCCGCCGGTCTTGCCGAGCGCCTGACCACCGAAACGGGCGATGCCTTCACCACCTTGGAGGCGTTGGGCCGGGCCGGGCGGCGCTTTGGCGTGGTGATCTGCGATCCTCCGGCCTTTGCCAAGACCCGCAAGGATGTCGCGGTGGCGGCCAAGGGGTATCGCAAGATGGCGCGGCTGGCGGCGGCTTTGGTCGAGCCCGGTGGTATTTTGTTTACGGCCTCGTGTAGCCACCACATGCCGGCCGATCGCTTTCAAGACGAGACGGCTCATGGCATTTCCCAGGCCGGACGCACGGCCCGCCTGCTCCAAACGGCGGGAGCGGGGCCCGACCATCCGGTGCACCCGGCTCTGCCCGAGTCCGCCTATCTCAAGGCCCTGACGTGGTCTTTGGATTGATCAAAGACGAGGGGGCGGTCGATATCAAGGAGCGTCTGTCCTTAAGGTTATAGCCGCATCCGACACGAGAAAAGATCTCCCCCAGCGGCCACCATCCCGCGCGCAACTCTGGACAAAGGTCTCTATCTGCCCCGCCTTTTCTTTGGTAAAGACCCCAAGAGTCCTTGGATCTGGTGGGAAATAGACCTTTTTGACTTGTCAGGGCTTCCATCTCCCGGCACCCTCGTCCATAGTCCATCACCCCTCAGGGGGGATAAAAACAGGTCTGTCCTCAAGCCCGGCGTTAGACCGGGCCGGGCAGGAGTCCGAGGGGTGAACAGGGCACCGTCCCGGCGACGGTCGCTGGGCGGCAACCGGTGCGAGCCGGGAAAGAGGTGACGTGGGAATGGATAATGGCGAGGTTTTTTCCGAAGCGATTCGGACGGTGGGGCGGGCCAGCGAGGCCGATCGCCATGTCGGGCGGCGCATTCGCGAACGGCGTGTCATGCTGGGGCTCTCCCAGCAGCAAATGGCCGACATGATCGGTGTAACCTATCAGCAGGCACACAAGTACGAGCGGGGAATCAATCGAATTTCGGCGGGACGCCTTTATGAGATTGCCCAGGTTCTTGGGGTTCCCGTGAACTTTTTCTTCGATGGTCTGGATCAAGAAGAGGTGGGGCCCCTCGCCACGCGCCAGCGCATGTGTCTGGAACTGGCCCGAAACTTTGTGATGATCCAGAACGAACGGCATCGAGAAGCCTTGACCCAGTTGGCGCGGGCCCTGGCTGTTCAGGACATGGCGGAGGAAAGACGCGAGGCCGGGGATGCGGCCTGAGGGACAATGATGCCCCTCGTTTCTGTCTCTCAGACCCCGAGGCGTCTGGGGAGGTTCGGCCTCCCCAGCCTTCTCTTTTTTTGATGAAGTGCTTGCAGGCCCGGCGTCTTACCCCCCAACGCCGGGCACCGTGCTGTAGCTCGAGAGCAACGAGCCCACCACCAAATACCAGCCATCCACCAGCACAAAGAAAATCAGCTTAAACGGCATCGCCAGCATCATGGGCGGCAGCATCATCATGCCCATCGACATCAAGACCGAGGCGATCACCATATCGATGACAATAAACGGCAGGTAAATCAAAAAGCCAATCTCGAACGCCCGGCGCAACTCGCTGATCATGAAGGCGGGCACCAGGGACCACGTTGACACCTGCTCCACCGTTTCAGCCTTCTCGCCGCGAAACTTGGCGAACAGCTCCAAGTCCTTGGGCCGGACATGGTGCAGCATGAAAGCCCGGAAGGGCTCGACCGTGCGCTCGAACGCCTGCTCCTCGGTAATATCCTCGCGGATCAAAGGGGCAACGCCGTCGTCCCAGGCCTGCTGAAAGGTCGGGGCCATGATGAAAAAGGTCATGAACATGGCCAAGCTGATCAGGACCATGTTGGGCGGTGTGGTCTGGGTGCCCAGGGCCTGACGCAAGATCGACAGTACCACGGCAATGCGCGTGAAACTGGTGACCATGATCAGAAGTCCCGGAGCCACGCTCAAGACGGTGAGCAGGGCCACCAACTGGAACAGTCGTGCCGTCGTCGAGCCGGAGTCAGGACCCAGGTCAAGGTTCAGCGATTGGGCCCACGCGGGATCGGGCAGCAGCAAGACACCCAGCAGCGGCAACAGCGCAAGCAGCGGCAACAAGGCGTGACGCGGGGCAAAACTCATGGGCTCTGTCCGGGGGGCGGGGGCGGGGAGGGCGCGGGGCGAAACACCGCCAGGGCGCGGGCGAACGACGGCGGGGTCGGCAGGGGGGGCGGGGGAATGGGCGCGGGGATGCCCGTTTCAACCACCACAATCGAAGAGGCGCCGATCACCACAAGATGCTCGACGTCATCGCGTCGCACAAGCACCAGTCGATGACGCGGGTCAAGCGGTAGGGCCTCGACCAGGGCCAAGCGCCGGCCGCCCCGTCGCAAGGGGCCCATCGCCCCCGCCCAGCGCCGCAGGCCATAGGCCATGAGAAAGATCAGGCCAATGACAAAAACCAGCGCCAGGACGAACGTGACATACGTGGAGGGATCCACCGCAAAAGACGGGCTGGCCATGTCGGGGGTCCTGGATCAAAGGTCCTGGGGGTCATCAGGGGGGGGGCGGCGGTCCCAGCCGGCCATAGGCCTGATAGGCGCCACGCGGATCGGCCGGGGGGCCGGCATGGGCGCGCAAGGCCGCCTCCAGGGCATCCAGGCTGGTCATCATCGCCTCCAGGGCCGGCAGGAACAAGCGGCCCTCGTCGCGCGGCAGGGCGAGGACGGCCAAGCACACCGCTTTCATTTTGCTGTCGAGAACCCCAAGCTCAACGGATCGGGCGTCGTCAATAAGGCGGCGCGCCGTGGCGATCACGGAAGCCACCTTTTCCAGGTCATCGGCGATCGCGTCCAGGCGGTCGGGCGAGGTCATGGTGGCGGATCCCCGGGCAAGGGGGGGAGGTCCCCGTTGAGGCGATAGACATAGGCCAGGATTTCGGCCACGGCCGCGAAAGCCTCGACCGGAATTTCGCTCTCCAGATCCAGGGCCGCCAGGATCTCCACCAAGTCGGCATCCTGACGCACCCGCACGCCGTGCTCGAAGGCCAAGGCCAGGATCTGCTCGGCCACGAAGCCCTGTCCCGACGCCACCACCCGGGGCACCGCGTCGTCATCGCCGGCTAGGTCATAGGACAGCGCCACGGCCTTGGTCCGTGTTTGGGGATCCTTGTCGCCTGGAGTGCTCACCGCGTCGTCCTTTCGCCGCAGCCCGGGCATCGCTCTCGTCGCGCCCCTGAGCCCACGCTATCTTCCCGAAGGCCTGTTAAGAAGGCGTTAATGAAGCCTTAACGGGGCGGCGCCGGCCGTCGCCGCCTGGGCAAAGGTCATGTGTCGAAAGGCTTGGCACCCGGGGTGAAAATACGGTATTAACGGTTTGTTATGGGCGAGGGCCGACACTCGCAAGAGGCGGGCTGCCTTGTCCTCTCCAAAGCCCGTGTTCCGCCCCAAAGGAACAGGCCGGTCGCCTCTTGCGGCCCGGCGTGAGAAAGGGATCCGACACCATGGATCTAACCAAGCTGGCGCTGTTCCAGATGGCGCAGACACGAATGGATTGGGCAACGCAGCGCCAGAAAATCCTGGCTCAGAACGTGGCCAATGCCGATACCCCGAAGTACCGGGCCCACGACCTGAAAAAACTCGACTTCGGCAAGCTGGCAGTGAGCGAAAACAACCGGACGCGGTTGGTGCGAACCGACGCTAGCCATCAGGCCTCGGTGGCTCCCGACCCCGGCACCTTCCGCATGGTCGAGGAACGCTATCCCTTTGAAAGTTCCGCCGATGGCAACGAGGTGGTCCTGGAAGAGCAGATGTCCCGGCTCTCGGAAACCAAAAACCAGTATACCCTGGCCACCGAGCTGGTCAAAAAACACCTCAGCATGATCAAAATGGTGACGCGCGGGGCGCGCTAAGGCACAACGCAGAAAGGGTGAGGAGGCGGCGTCATGGATGAGTTGCAGCAATCGGCCAAAATTGCCACCTCGGGCCTGAAAGCCCAGACCGAGCGGCTGCGGACCATCGCCCAGAACATGGCCAACGCCGACTCCATCGCCGAACGCCAGGGCGAGGATCCCTATCGCCGGCGTATCGTGTCGTTTCGCAATGTCGTGGACCGCGAAATCGGGACCGCGCTCGTCAAGACGGGACGGGTCAGTGAGGACATGACACCTTTCAATCGCAAATACGATCCCGGCAATCCCGCTGCCGACGACAAGGGCTACGTCTTGGCTCCCAACGTCAATCCCATGGTGGAGTTGATGGACATGCGCGAGGCCCAACGCAGTTATGAGGCGAACCTGAATGTGGTCGGTCTCACGCGAAAAATGACCCAAAGCACGATTGAGTTGTTGAAGTAGCCGAAAGGTTCCCCCGCCCCCGGGAGAAAGCCTCGGGGGTCCTTTTTGGGGGAAACGTGATGAGTGGGGCGCGGTTGTCGTCCAGGCTTTCAGGGAGGATCCCATGGCCGTTGATTTTGCCAGTGCCGTTTCCGCGTACAAGTCCGCGGCCGGCATGTTTCCCCAGACCACGGCCCTGACGGCCCAATCCGGGGAGAGTGCTGCCAAAACGCTGGACGATGGCGCCAGTTTCTCTGGCTTGATCCAGGATTCCTTGCAACAGACCCTGAATGCCGGGCGTCAGAGTGAAAAGCTCTCTCGCCTCGCCATCGAGGGCAAGGCAGACCTGCGCGATGTTGTCATGGCGGTCAATAACGCCGAGAGCACCTTGCAGACCGTGATTGCAGTACGCGACAAAGTTGTGAGTGCGTACGAATCCATCATGCGCATGCCGATTTAAGACGGCTCTGGTCTCGGGAAGGCATGTCCCATGGAAGAAGGTCTGATCCTTGATCTCTCCCGCGAGGCCGTGTGGTTGATGATCCTGGTCTCGGGGCCGGCCTTGCTGGTCGGCATGGTGATCGGCGTGGCCATCGCCTTGGTCCAAACCCTGACCCAGATCCAGGAAATGACCCTGGTCTTTGTGCCGAAGATCTTGCTGGTCTTTGGCACCTTGCTCCTGAGCCTGCCTTGGATGGTGAGGCAGATGACCGAGTTCATGACGCACCTCATGGATGTTGCCGCCACGTTGCCGTGACGGGCGCGGGCGGTTTGGACGCGATCGGCGGGCCTCGCCCTCTTGGCGGGGCGACGCTGTCCCCGACCGGCATGGCCCCGCGCCAGGGAGACCCGGGTGCTTGAGAACATACTGGCTCTGAACGTCTTTCACCTGCTCTTGGTGTTCACCCGCGTCGGCGCGGCTCTCATGATGATGCCGGGGTTCTCCGCCATCTATGTGACGGCCAACATTCGCTTGGTGTTGGCGGTGGTGATCAGCGCGGTGTGCCTGCCGGCGGTGGCCGACGTTCTCCCCGCGCAGCCGACCTCCAGCACCACCTTGGTGATGCTGTTATTCATGGAGGTCAGTATTGGCCTCTATCTTGGGATCATGGCGCAGTTCTTGCTGGTCTCGGTGGGGTTGGCTGGCAGTGTGATCGGCTTTTCCACGGGCTTGATGATGGCCCAGGCCTTCGACCCCATGATTTCGCAGCAAAGCGCCATTGTCAGTGGCCTGCTCAGTCAGTTGGTCATGGTCCTGATTTTTGTCATGGGCCTGCATCACGTGATGATTGAGGCCATTTTTGGCAGCTATGCGGTGTTTCCGCCGGGGGCCTTGCCTGATACCGGCGATGCGGTTCGCCTTTTGGTGCAGATCATGGGCGATGGCTTTCGCCTGGGCTTCCAGATCGCGGCGCCGTTTGCGGTTTATGGCATTATTTTCAACGCCACCTTGGGGGTGATCGCCCGACTGATGCCCCAGCTTAACGTCATGTTCATTGCCATGCCGGCTCAGATCATTTTTGGCCTCGGCTTGCTCATGACCTCGGGGCCGTTCATCCTGATGAGCTTTCTCAAGGCCTTTGAGCAGGGCTTGCGGCCCCTGGTCCCGTGACCGCCTCCCGGAGAGTCCGCCGTGGCCGATGAAGACAAGGATTCCAAAACCGAGGACCCCACGGGCAAACGCCTCTCGCAGGTGCGCGAGGAGGGGAACGTCGCGCAGTCCCAGGAAATCAAGCATTTTGTCATGCTGATGGGGGCGTTGGTTGCGGTGGGCACCATGGCGCCTTGGATTGCCGGCCGCCTGACCTTAGAGGTTCGCCCCTTTCTCGAGCGACCCCATGCCTTTCCCCTGGGGGTCGATGAGTTGCAACAACTCATGGCCCGCCTGACCTTCGACATTGGCCTGCTGCTGGCCTTGCCGGTAGGGTTGTTTGTGGCGGTGGGGGTGTTGGGGGGGCTGTCGCAATTTGGCCTGCTGTGGGCCCCCAAGAAGCTGGCGCCCGACTTCAACAAGATCAACCCGATTTCTGGCTTCAAACGGCTGTTTTCGGTGCGAGCCATCGTCGAGGGGATCAAGGGGATTCTCAAGGTTCTGGTGGTGTCGGCGGTGGTGTGGACCATCATGAGCCCGCGCCTGCGCTCTCCAGAAAAGATGATGGCTCAAGATCTTCTGGTCACCTTGCAGGACCTTTATGATCTTCTGGTCGTTCTTTTGATGGCTGTTTGTGTGGTTGAGGGGGCTATCGCTGTTTTTGACTTTGCTTATCAGAAGTATCAGTTTACCCAAGACCAAAAAATGAGCAAGCAAGAGGTCAAAGACGAACACAAGAACATGGAAGGTGACCCCCAGGTTAAGGGGCGGATTCGGCAGTTGCGCATTCAGCGCTCGCGCGAACGCATGATGGCCAAGGTCCCGACAGCCAGCGTGGTTATTACCAACCCGACCCACTTCGCGGTGGCGCTCAAATACGATATGGAGTCGATGAGTGCGCCGGTTCTGGTGGCAAAAGGTCAGGATTTCATTGCGCGCAAAATCCGTGAAGTCGCCGAGGAGAACGAAGTGCCCATCGTTGAGAATCCCCCCTTGGCCCGCGCTTTGCACGCCGCCGTTGAGATCGATGAGGAAATTCCCCCCGACCACTACAAGGCCGTGGCCGAGGTCATCGGCTACGTGATGCGCCTCAAAAAGAACGCGCTGTAAGGGTCCGCCATGAGAAAGCCGGACGATGAGTGACGCGGGGCTGTCACGCGAGCCCGCCCTTTGGGGCGTGGGCGTTGGATTGGCGGGGAGCATTGCGGCGGGCCTATGGTCCGCTCTGGGAGGGGGGGGGCCGCTGGCCGGATGGGCCGCCGCCGCCGGGGGCGGCCGTGGCCTTGGGATCTCTGCTGGCCCTGGGCCGAACCTTGACGCTGTGGCGCATCCGCGCCGCTTGGGGCGAAGAGGCGCTCTTGCTTCTTGATGCCGAGGACGGACCACGCCAAGTGACCGACGCCGCCGGCCGGGTACGGCTGGCGAATGCGCAGGGCCGCGCCCTGTGGGGTGAGGCGGGCCCCCTGGGGTGGCTGCAAGAGCGGCTGCACGGCGAAATGATGGCCCACGACGCCCTGGATCGTCTCGCCGAGGCGGCGCGCGCCGGCTTGCGCGAGGAGGTGGACCTACCGCTCGCCGATCCCGACGCGCTGACCGGGGAGCCTGAATGGCTGCGGGTTTCGGTCACGCCAAGCCCGGATCGCCGCTTTCGGCTGTGGTCTGCTCGCGATGTCACCGCCCGGCGCGCTATCGACGAGGTCTTGCTGCGCGAGCGGGAAGAATTGGCCGACTTTTTGTTTTTTCTGCCGGTGGGCTTGTATTCCGCCGACACGGAAGGCCGTCTGCGCTACGTCAATCAGGCCCTGGCCCAGTGGTTGGGGCGCGACCCGGATGCCATGATGGGCATGGCCTTGCCCGCCCTCATGGACAGCGCTCCCCCGGAGCCCGATGGGGCGTGGGCTGGACGCCTGCGCTTTTTGCCGCTCGACGACCCGCCCTTCGATGCCGAGGTACGCCAATCGACCTACGACGACGCCGGCCAGTTGTGGACGCGTTCGGTGGTGTTGCGCCTGCCCAAGGGCGAGGGCGAAGGCGATGCGGCGGGGATGGCCGAGGGAGACTGGCGCCGGCGCCGTCCTTGGTTGTTCGACGGGGCGCCGGTTGGCATTGCCCTGACCGACCCCGAGGGCGCGATTGTGGATTGTAACGCCTCCTTCCTGGCGATGATCGGGCGCGAGCGCGATGGGGTGCTCGATCAGCCGCTGGCCGCGCTGGCGGTGCGCGATGATCGGGCCGACTTGACCGAGCAAGGGGCGCGCGTCTTGGCGGGCGGCCTGCCCCGGGCCCAGACCGATATTCGCCTGCTGCGCGGCGAGCGCGAGGTGTCGGTGGGGGTCTTCCTGTCGCCGATGACGGGGCGGCCCGAGGATCCGCCCGATGGTCTGGTGGTCCACCTGATCGACACCACCGAGCAAAAGAACCTGGAGCAGCAGTTCGCCCAGGCGCAGAAGATGCAGGCCATGGGGCAGTTGGCCGGCGGGGTTGCCCATGATTTCAATAATTTGCTGACCGCCATGATCGGTTTCTCCGATCTTTTGTTGCAACGCCACGGCATCGGCGACCCGAGCTTTGCCGATATCATGCAGATCCGGCAAAACGCCAATCGGGCGGCGAATCTGGTGCGTCAGTTGCTGGCGTTTTCCCGCCGGCAGCCCTTGCGGCCCCGCTTGCTCAACGTGATCGACGCCTTGTCGGAACTCTCCCACTTGCTGCGGCGGCTGTTGGGCGAGCGGGTCACGCTGCGCCTCGTGCATGGGCGCGAGCCCGGGTACATTCGGGTTGATCCCGGACAGTTCGACCAAGTGATCATCAATCTGGCGGTCAATGCCCGCGATGCCATGCCCAAGGGCGGAGTCCTGACCATCTCGACCCGCCACGAGAAAATTGAAAGCGAACTGCGCCAAGGGGCCGAGGCGGTGCCGCCCGGCGATTATGTGCTGATCGACGTGGTGGACACCGGCACCGGCATCAGTCGCGAGCACCTGGGCCGCCTGTTTGAACCCTTCTTTACCACCAAATCCGAGGGAACGGCCGGCGCTGGCACGGGCTTGGGGCTGTCCACGGTGTATGGCATCGTGCGCCAGACAGAGGGGTATATTTTCGTCGAATCCACCTTGGGGGAAGGGGCTCGTTTCTCCATCTATCTGCCCCGCGGTGAGGCCCCGGACAAGACCGCCGCGCGTCCGGTGGCCGTCAGTGGGGCCCCGGAGCCGTCCACACCGTCTCGCCGTGGTGGCGAAGAAGAAGAGGAGGCCCGCGACCTCTCGGGCAAGGAAACCATCTTGCTGGTCGAGGACGAGGATGCGGTGCGGGTGTTCGGGGCCCGGGCTCTGCGCAACAAGGGCTATACCGTCTTGGAAGCCCGCAGTGGCGAGGGCGCCTTGGATCTGCTGGCCGATGGCGCGCGGATTGATTTGTTGATCACCGACATGGTCATGCCCGGCATGGATGGCGCTACCTTGGCCGGGCGGGTGCGGGCCGAGCGTCCCGGCCTTCGCATCATTTTGATCTCGGGCTATTCCGAGGACGTGATCCGCGGCGATGTGGTGAACGCGCCCGATACCCATTTCCTGCCCAAGCCCTTCAGCCTGAAGGCCCTGGCCGAAAAGGTTCGCGAGGTGCTGGCTTAACCCTGTGTTCTTTGAATGTCTCCTTATGTTCTCATTTTGATCTTGAATCTCGGGGCAAAAAAGGTACCCTGTTCCCGGGTTGCACGGTCGCAAGGCGCCGTGGGATAAGGAGGCTGCGGAGATGTCGCAAAGCGTGTTGCGCCTGGTGGATAAGGATACCATGGACAAGCAAAAGGCGTTGGAAGCAGCCGTTGGGCAGATCGAGCGGTCCTTTGGCAAGGGCTCGATCATGCGCCTTGGGCAGCGCGAACGGGTGGTGGAAACCGAGTCGATCAGCACCGGATCCCTCGGGCTGGACATCGCGCTGGGCGTCGGCGGCTTGCCGCGTGGACGCATTGTCGAGATTTACGGCCCGGAAAGCTCGGGCAAAACAACCTTGGCGATGCACGTCATCGCCGAGGCCCAGAAAAAAGGCGGAAGTTGCGCCTTTGTGGACGCCGAGCACGCCTTTGACCCCCTCTATGGTCGCAAGCTGGGGCTCAATCTCGACGAGTTACTGATCAGCCAGCCCGATACCGGCGAACAGGCCCTGGAAATCGCCGACACCTTGGTGCGCTCGGGGGCCATTGATGTTCTGGTGGTGGACTCGGTGGCGGCCCTGGTGCCCAAGGCGGAACTGGAGGGCGACATGGGCGATTCCCATGTCGGCTTGCAAGCGCGCCTGATGAGCCAGGCTCTGCGCAAGCTGACCGGGACCGTGTCGCGCTCCAATACCTTGATCATCTTCATCAACCAGATCCGCATGAAGATCGGGGTGATGTTCGGCAACCCGGAAACCACCACCGGCGGCAATGCCCTCAAGTTTTATGCCTCGGTGCGCCTGGATATCCGGCGCATTGGCGCGGTCAAGGATAAGGAAGATATCGTCGGCAACCAGACTCGGGTGAAGGTGGTCAAGAACAAGGTGGCCCCGCCGTTCAAGGTCGTCGAATTCGACATCATGTATGGCGAAGGCGTGTCCAAGATGGGCGAAATCCTGGACCTGGGCGTCAAGGCCAACCTGATCGAAAAGTCCGGGGCGTGGTTCTCCTACAACTCGACCCGTATCGGCCAGGGCCGCGAGAATGCCAAGCAGTTCCTGCGCGACAACCCGGTCATGGCCGAGGAGATCGAAAACGCCATTCGGGCCAACGCCGGCCTGATCGCCGATAAGATGATCGGCAGCCCCGGCACCGACGACGCCCCGGCCGAGGAGTAAGGAAAAGAAAAGGCTGGGGAGGCGCGGCCTCCCCAGACCCCTCGGTCTTTTCCTTTGAACAAGGCGAGGCTTACACGGATCGCTGGGTCCTGGGGGTGTCAGGGGCGGGCGCTCGGTCTGGCCATTCGCGCGCTACCACCGGTCCATCGGCCCGCAGGGCATGGCAGGAGTCAATCAAGGCGCTGATCTGGCCCTGGGCGGCGTCTTGGCGCTCCTCGCGGGCTCGGTGCAGGGTTTGGAAGGCGGTGGTGGCCAGGGGCCCTAAAAGCTCGGTCAAGTGGGTGCAGCCCGCCCGTCCGCCCAGGCGGCGCCGGGCCTCGGCGCGAAAGCCGGGGCCGATGGTCAAGCCAACGAGCGCGCCGTAGGCCGAGGCAATGTCTGGGCAGCCACAAAAGGGGCTGGCATCAATCACCGCCTCGGCCGCGTGAATGGTTAAGCCGACGTCGATGGTCAGGCGCAGGCTCAGGTCGTGCACCGGGTCGCCGGCGTGGATCGTGCCGCGATCGTGGTTGGGGAAGCTGTACGCCTTGGTGTCGATCAGGCGGCCCTCAATATCCCACAGGCCATCGGATCGCTCAAACCCCTGGCAGTCGATGCGCCGGTGGTGCAAGGGCGCGCGCGGCGCCAACGGAGGGGGCAGGGGCATGGGGGACCTTTTTTAAGACGGCGTCAAAGGGGTGACGCGCAACTGAGACAAGCGATTGCCCACCCGCTTGGTGACCTCGAAGCGAAAGCCGTGAAACTGGAAGATTTCCCCCACCCTTGGCAACGACCGCGATTCCCGAAGGACTAGGCCGGCCAGAGTCGCCGCTTCCTCGTCGGGCAGGGCCCAGTCGAACTCGCGGTTGAGGTCGCGCAGCGTGACCTCGCCATTGATGAGAAAGCTGCCATCGGGCTGGGGCCGTACCCCGGCCAGCACGATGTCGTGTTCGTCGGTGATGTCGCCGACGATTTCCTCCAGGATATCTTCCAAGGTGACGATGCCCAGCAGGCTGCCGTATTCGTCCACCACCAGGGCAAAGTGTTCGCGCCGTTGGCGGAAGGCCTGAAGCTGGCTCCACAGCGTGGTGGTATCGGGCACGAACCAGGGGGGGGCGGCCAAGCGCTCGACGTTCAGGCTCTCCAAAGGCCCCCGGTGCCCCTGCACCGCGCGCAGCAGATCCTTGGTGTGCAGCAAACCGACGATGTTGTCCTGGCGTTCCCGCCACAGGGGGATGCGGCTGAAGGGGCTCTCCAGAACCAGGGTCACGATGTCAGGGGTGGACTGCTCGACGTCGATCGACATCACGTTGGAGCGGTGGATCATGATGTCCGAGACCGGCACGTCCGTGAGATCGAGAATGCTGTGCAGCATGGCGCGTTCGTCCCGGACTGCCTTGTCCGGGCTGTCGGCGGTGTGAAGCTCAATAGCGCCGCGCAATTCCGACAAGGCCAACGCGCCCCCGGCGTCCTGGGGGCGCCTAACTCGCAAAAGATGCAAAAGCCCCTTGACCACGCCTTGGAAAACAGTGGTGACGGGAAACAGCAGCCACGTTAGCACCGCCATGATCGGCGCCACGCGCAGGGCCAGCGGGTTGGTGTGGATCAGCGCATAGGTCTTGGGCAAAATCTCGCCAAAAATCAGCAAGACCACCGTCATGGTCACGGTGGCATAGGCGACGCCCGCTTCATCAAACAGCGTGATGGCCAAGCTGGTGGCCAAGCTGGAGGCCAGGATATTGACCGCCGTATTACCGATGAGGATGGTGCCGATCAGGCGTTCGCGCGAGCGCAGCAGGCGGTTGACGACACTGGCCCGGCCATCGCCATCGCGCTCCAACTCGTGCATCAAGGGGCGGGACGCTGCTGTCAACGCTGTTTCCGAACTGGAGAACAGGGCCGAGAGCACGATCAGAATCAAGACGACAATCAGGGTGACGGTCATGGCCTCAAGGGGGCGGGCGGGCGGGGCGGGACTGCCTCAATCTTAGTCGGAAAAATAGCGAATCGATACCTATTAAGCGAGGGAGGGAAGGAAGGCTGGGGAGGCGGGCCTCCCCAGACCCCTCCATTCCTGGGGGGCCCGCCTCCCCAGCCTTCCTTCCTTCACCCGCCCACAAAGGCCCGCACGCTCTCGCGCACCCTCTGCGGGTCAACCTCGCGCTCCAGAAACGCCCGCCCAATCCCCCGGGCCAAAACAAAGGTGATCCGGCCATCCGCCACCTTTTTGTCGTGGCCCATGTGCTCCAGCAGGCGGTCCACGTCCCAGACCGGGGCGCTTGGCACCGCTCTTGGATCCACGGCCAGCCCCACGTCTTCCAGGTGACGGGTCAGGCGCAGCACGTCCTCGGCCGGGCACAGGCCCAAGCGCACCGACAGATCAAGCGCCAGAACCATGCCGAGCGCCACCGCCTCGCCATGAAACAAGGTGCGGGAGAACCCCGTTTCCGCCTCGAAGGCATGGCCAAAGGTGTGACCCAGGTTCAACAAGGCCCGCTGCCCGCTTTCGCGTTCGTCGGCCCCGACGATCCGGGCCTTAGCCCGGCAGGCGGTGGCGATGGCCTCGGCCCGGGCCTGAGGGGCGCCCTCCAGCAAGGCGGGGCCGTGCTGCTCCAGCCAAGCAAAGAACGGCGCGTCGTCGATCACCCCGTATTTCACCACCTCGGCATAGCCGGCGCGCAGCTCGCGCGGCCCCAGGGTATCGAGAACGGCGGTATCGGCCAGCACAAGGCGCGGCTGGTGGAAGGCGCCCACCAGATTTTTGCCGTGGCGGGTGTTGATGCCGGTCTTGCCGCCGACCGAGCTGTCCACCTGGGCCAGCAAGGTGGTGGGGATCTGCACGAAGTCCACGCCGCGCAGCAGCACGGCGGCGGCAAAGCCCGTGAGGTCGCCAATCACCCCGCCGCCCAGGGCGACCAGGGTGGTCGAGCGCTCGACCCGGGCGGCCAGCAGGGTTTCAAGCAGGCTTTCCAACTGGGCAAAGCTTTTGGTGCCCTCGCCTTGGGGCAGGACCACATGGTCATGGACCAGTCCGGCCGCATCCAGCGAGGCGAGCAGGGCGGGGAGGTGCAAGGGGGCGACGGCGGTGTCTGTCACCACGAACACCCGGGGACGGCGGATCACCGGGGCGATCAGGGCGCCCGCCTGACTCAATAGACCGGCCCCGATGTGGATGGGATAGCAGCGCTCGCCCAGGGGCACGGTCACGGTGATCACGGCAGGAACTCCGGGGAAGACGGGGAAACAACAAAGGCCGGGGTCCGGGCCAAGGCGTCCCAGGCGCGCCGGGCCGTGGTGTGCGGCGGCTCCTGGGTGGTATCGACCACCACATCGGCCTCGGCATACACCGGATAGCGCCGCTCCATCAGGCCGCGCAGGGTTTCGCGCGCATCGCCGGTGTTGAGCAGCGGGCGGTGGCTGCGTCCGGCCGTGCGCGCCACCAGGGTCTCCAGGTCGGCCCGCAGCCACAGCGAGACCCCCTGCGCCCGGATCAAGGCCCGGGTCTCCTCGGCCATGAAGGCGCCACCCCCGGTGGCCAGCACACAGGGCGAGCGCTCCAGCAGGCGTTCCATCACCCGGCGCTCGGTGGCTCGGAACTCGGCCTCGCCGTAGCGGGCAAAAATTTCGGCAATGGGCAGGCGGGCCGCCGTCTCGATCTCCGCATCGGCATCCACAAAGGGAACGCCGGCCATGCGGGCCAAGCAACGCCCCACGCAGGTTTTGCCGGCCCCCATCAGGCCCACCAAAACCACGGTCCGCTGCAACCCGGGAGCAGACCCATCGCCCAGGGGGGCGCACGGGGCGGAGGCCTCCGGGCCGCCGACCGGGTGGCGTTGATCCGAAAGAGGGGAGCCGGTACACTGCGCTTGCGATGTCATGGTCTGGATTGCATACACAGTTTCCGGGCGTTCCGGTAGACCCTATCGCGATCGGTTTCGTGTCGAACCGATTTTTCTCCGCACGTCTCTCTTCCCCGGTTTCTGGAACAAGAGTCCCATGCGTTATCTCATTCGCAGCATCCTGGTGGTCGTGATCCTTGGCGTGGTCGGTCTGGGGGTCGTTCTGGCCAGTTTGGACATGGCCCCGCCCACCCGGACCATCGTCAAGGTCATCCCGAATGACCGTTATTAGAGGGCTGGGCCTGCTCCGTGGGGCGTGGGGGTGGGGTTGGGGGCGGGGGGGAGCGCGGCGCAAGGTCCCGTGCCCTTGATGCCCTTCGAGACCCGCCCAGCGGCGCCGCCGGCCCTGGGAGAAGCCCTGCCCGGGCCGCGAGGGGTCCAGATCTGGGCCTTGGGAGGGGTGGACCTCGACGCCTTGGGGGTGCTGGGTGAGGGCAATCGTGGGCAAGAGCAGGGCGTGGGCGCGGACCTGTGGCGGGACCTGTCCCGACGCGAGGCGGCGGCGCTGCTGGCCGGGGTGCCGGTCGGCTTGCCCTCGCGGGCCATGACAGCCCTCGCCCGTCGCGTGCTGCTGACCACCGCCACCGCCCCCCGCGTCCGAGCCGGACGCATCGGCAGGGACCTTGCTGCCCCTGCGGGTCGATCTGTTGTTTCGCCTCGGGCTGCACGGCGATGTGATCGCCCTGCTCGCCCAGGCGCCATTGGGATCCCTGCCGCCCGCCCTGGAGCGGGGGCGCCGCGATGCCCTGATGCTGCAAGACCAGCTTGATGCGGTGTGTGCCGCCCCCCCGGAAGACGATCGCGATCCCGCCAGCGCCCGGCATGGTCTGCGGGTCCGGGTGGTGTGCGAGGCTCGCAGCGGCCAAGGCGAGGCCGCCGCGCTGGGCATGGGCTTGTTGCGCGAAACCCGGGAGGCCGACGAGACCTTCTTGATTCTGGCCGAGCGTCTGGCCGGCTTGTCCCAGGCCCGCTTGCGCAAGCCCACCCTGAGCGACGCTGTCGATGTCGTGCTTTACCGCGAGGCGCAAGAGCCGGTGCCCGCCGCCTTGCTGAAAGACGCCGCCCCGTGGCTGTTGCGCGCCGTGGCCTTGTCGGGGCCCAGCGCCCCGGCGGTTCGTTTGGAGGCCGCCGAGCGGGCCGAGGCCCGGGGCGCCTTGCCCACCGAGGCCTTGGTGTTTCTTTATGGCGATACCCCTCAGGCCGAGGCCGGAGCCAGCCCCAGCGGCCAAACGCCCCTGGCCCGGGCCGCCCTGGTCCAGAGCCTGCGCAATGCCGTTGGCGAGGGGGCGGTGCTTGTCGATCCCGCCGTGCTCGGCGGGGGCGACCTGTCGCAGGCTCTTCCCGCCGCCTTGCAAGTCCTGGCCGCGACGCGGTTGCGCGATGCGGCGTTGTATCAAACGGTGGCCCGGGTCTTGGCTCCGGCCCTGGCCCGCGTCCCGGTCCAGCGGTCCTTGGCCGAGGCCGCCCCGGAGATGGCCCGCGCCTTGTATCTGGCGGGCGATGTCGCGCACGGGGCGGGCTGGCTGTGGCTGCTGCAAGACGAAGCCCGGGTGCGGCCCGAGCTGGCGCCGCTGGCCCAGGCTCTGGCGTCGCTCGACCGCGTGGCGGGGGGCCATGGCTTGGCCTCGGAAGCCTTGTCTCGCCCCGAGGCCCCGGTCGCCTTGGGCCGCCCGGCGGCGTCGGGCTCCTTGAGCCGTCTGGAGCAGGAGGCCGCCTTGGGCCGGCGGGGTCGGGTGGCGTTGCTGGCGCTCGCGGTTTTGGGAGAGGCCGGCGGGCCAGTGCAGGCGTCCGCCGAGGTTCTGGCCCGGGTATGCGCCGCCTTGGAGCAGGTGGGGCTGGTCGAGGAGGCCCGCGCCCTGGCCGTGGAAGCCCTGGGGTCGCGCGCATGAGGGAGGCCTCCGTCCTGCCGACCGGGTTCGGGGCCCAGAGCGAGGCTTTTTTGGAAATGATGGTGGCCGAGCGCGGGGCGGCGCCGCGCACCTTGGAGGCCTATCACCGCGACTTGGTGGACTACGGGGCGTTTTTGGCAAGCCATGACGCCACCGCCGTGTCGGTCTCGCGCGCGCTGGTGCGGGCCTATCTCGGCGGGATGGCGGCGGCGGGGCTGGCGCCGCGCACCCAGGCCCGGCGTTTGGCGTGCTTGCGTCAGTTCCATGGTTTTTTGCGCGCCGAGCGCCACCGCGAGGACGATCCCACCCTGGGGCTGGAGGGACCGCGCCAGGGACGGCCCCTGCCGCGCGTGCTCTCGGAAGCCGACGTGGCCGCCCTGATCGCGGCGGCCAACCGGGTTGAGGGCGGGCGAGGGGTTCGGCTGCGGGCCTTGATGGAGTTGCTCTACAGCACCGGCTTGCGGGTGTCGGAGCTGGTCGGCCTGCCGCTGGCCGCCGTGGCCCGTGATCCCGAGATGATGGTGGTGCGCGGCAAGGGCGACAAAGACCGCTTGGTGCCCTTGGGCGAGCCGGCGCGGGCGGCGGTGCGGGCCTGGCTGGCGGTGCGGGCCGAGACCTTGCCGCCAGAGGGGCCGGCCCAGCGTCGGGCCCAGGCGTTTTTGTTTCCCTCGGATGCCCGGGAGGGCCACCTAACGCGCGATGGCTTTGCCAAAATGCTGGGGGAACTCGCGGTCGCGGCGGGGATCCCGCCCAGCCAGGTCTCTCCCCACGTTTTGCGCCATTGCTTCGCCAGCCATATGTTGAGCCACGGCGCCGACCTGCGTGGGGTGCAAATGCTCCTGGGGCACGCCGACATCGCGACCACCCAGATCTATACCCATGTCCTGGACGAGCGCCTGAGCACCTTGGTGCGCTCGGCCCATCCGCTGGCCCACGCCCGCCGGCCCAAGGCATGAGGGCGGCGGGGTGGCTTGGCGGGGCGGCCCTCCTGGTCCTGCTGGCGATCCCGGACGGGCGCGCCGCCGAGAGCCACGTGGTGGTGGACGCCGGATCCGGGGCGGTGCTGCTGGCCAATGACCTGGACCTTCGCATTCCGCCGGCCTCGCTCACCAAAATGATGACCGCCTATCTGGTGTTCGAGGCCCTGCGCGACGGCCGGCTCAAGCCCACCGACAGCTTCACCGCCTCGGCCCGCGCCGCCGCGACCGCTCCGGTGGTCGTGGGGCTGGCGCCGGGCGAGACGGTGCCGGTGATGGACTGCCCCTGYGYGCCTTGCTGGGGCTATCGKCCAATGACGTGGCGGTGATGATCGCCGAGGCGCTGGAGGGCTCGGAGGAAGCCTTTGCCCGGCGCATGACGGCGACCGCCCAGCGGCTGGGCCTGCGCCACACCCGCTTTGCCAGCGCCTCGGGGTTGCCGGCCCCCTTGGAGGCGCAGCACACGACGGCGCGCGACATGGCCGTGCTCGCCCTGGCCCTGGGGCGGGACTTTCCCCAGCACCGCGCCTTGTTTGCCTTGCAGGGCTTTTCATACAAGGGTCGGCCGATGGCCGGGCACAATGCCTTGTTGGGGCGGGTGCCCGGCGCCGATGGCATGAAGACCGGGTTCACCTGTGCGTCGGGCTATAACATTGTTGGCTCGGTAACACGCGACGGGCGGCGCCTGATTGGCGTCTTGCTGGGCTCGGCCACCGGGCCCGAGCGCACCGGGCGGATCGAGGCCCTGCTCCAGAAGGCGTGGGCGGTGGAACTGACGGAAAAAACCCCTTTTATCACCGACCCCGAGCCCCCCGGCCCCGTGCGTCCGGTGGCCGACAACCGGGCCCGCACCCCGCTTTGTGCCGGGAGCGTGGTCAGTGCGGCGGTGGGCGAGCGCCTGAGCGGCGGCGGGTATGCCTTGGATGTGGGATTGGGTAAAACCCAGGGCGAGGCCGGGGCGCTGGCCGCCCGGGTGGCGGCGCGGGTCGGGGGAGTGGCTTATACCTTGCCGCGTGCGGGGACCGGCTTGATGCGGTGGGCGGGGTATGTGGGGGGGCTGCCCGAGGCCACGGCGCGTCGGATTTGCGGGCAGCGTCAGGCGGCGGGGGAGTGGTGTTTGGTGCGCACGCCGGAGATGATCCGGGCTGATGTGGCCAGTGCGGCGCGGTTGCGCCGGGCGGCGCGATAGGAAGGGAAGGCTGGGGAGGCGGGGCCTCCCCAGACCCCTCTGTTCTTGGGGCATCTCAGCCAAACTCTTGACATTTTCTGGCCTGGGGTATTCCTTTCGCGCTTTCCGGGGACCGGCCCCGGACAGGGTCAAAAGGACTGGAGCGGACCATGACGCGCGCGTTCGTATTTCCCGGCCAGGGGTCCCAGGCGGTGGGCATGGGCAAGGAGCTTGCCGAGGCGTTCCCCATCGCCCGGGAAGTGTTCCAGGAAGTGGACGATGCGCTCGGCGAGCCGCTGTCACGCCTGATGTTTGAAGGCCCGGCCGAGACCCTGACCCTGACCGAAAACGCCCAGCCGGCCTTGATGGCCGTGTCGGTGGCGGTGGCGCGGGTGCTGGCCAGCGGCGGGATCCGGCTGGCGGAAAAGGCGAAATTCGTGGCGGGGCATTCGCTGGGCGAGTACTCGGCCCTGACGGCGGTCGGTTCGCTAGCGTTGGCCGACACCGCGCGGTTGCTGCGCACCCGTGGGCTCGCGATGCAAAAGGCGGTGCCGGTGGGCGAAGGCGCCATGGCCGCCTTGTTGGGCCTGTCGCTGGAGGACGCCCAGGCTGTGGCCGCGGCGGCGGCGGCCGCCGAACCGGGCAGCGTGTGCGAGGCGGCCAACGACAACGCGCCGGGGCAGGTGGTGGTCAGCGGCCACCGGGCGGCGGTGGAGCGCGCCATTGTCCTGGCCAAGGAAAAGGGCGCCAAGCGCGCGATGGCGCTGCCGGTGTCCGCCCCCTTCCATTGTGCCTTGATGGCGCCGGCCGCCACGGCGATGGCCGAGGCCCTGGCCCAGGTGACGCTGCGCGCCCCCGAGGTGCCGGTGGTGGCCAACGTGACAGCGCGGGCCGAGAGCGATCCCGACGTGATCCGTCGCTTGCTGGTTGAGCAGGTGACCGGCGCGGTGCGTTGGCGCGAGGGCGTGCTGTACATGGCCGAACACGGGGTAAGCGAGTTGGTCGAGGTGGGCTCGGGCAAGGTGCTCGCCGGCTTGGCCAAGCGGATTCATCCCGATCTGAGCGCTCTGTCGATTCAGGGCCCGGCCGATGTTGAAGCGTTTGCCAAGGCGGTGTAAGCCAGCGAGAGCACAAAAAGGGAGAGTGGTATGTTCGACCTGAGCGGCAAGAAGGCCCTGGTGACCGGCGCCTCGGGCGGCATTGGTGCCGCCATTGCCCAGGCCCTGGTAGCGCAAGGGGCCACGGTAGCCCTCTCGGGCACCCGGCGCGACGCGCTCGACGCGGTGGCCGCGCCCCTGGGCGAGGCGGCCCGGGTGGTGGCGTGCAACCTGTCGGATCCGGCGGCGGTCGAGGCCCTGGTGCCCGAGGCCGAGGCGGCCCTGGGCGGGCTCGACATTCTGGTCAACAACGCCGGTCTCACCCGCGACATGCTGGCCGTGCGCCTGCGCGACGAGGACTGGGATCAGGTGATCGCCGTCAACCTCACCGCTTCGTTTCGGCTGGCCCGCGCCGCCGTCAAGCGCATGATGAAGCGCCGTTGGGGCCGGATCATCGGCATCACCTCGGTGGTGGGCGTGACCGGTAATCCCGGCCAATGCAATTATGCCGCCTCCAAGGCCGGCTTGATCGGCATGAGCAAGTCGCTCGCCGCCGAAGTGGCCCAGCGCGGTATCACGGTCAATTGCGTGGCCCCGGGCTTCATCGCCACCGCCATGACCGACAAGCTCAACGACGGCCAGAAAGAGGCGATCTTGGGCGCGATCCCGGCCGGCGCCATGGGCTCGCCGGACGATATCGCCGCTGCCGTGGTTTACCTCGCCAGTGCGGAAGCCCAGTATGTGACCGGTCAGACCCTGCACGTCAACGGCGGCATGGCCATGATCTGAGGTTCCGGGAGGCCGGGCCCGGACGGGCCGCTGGTCAACCCGAAACAAGTGTGTTAGCAAGGCGCCCATGGCTCTCCCGAGCCCTCCCCGGGGCCGGGGGCGTCCTGGAAGTCCCTGCCGTCCCCCAACCCGTCACCAAAGTGTTGACTTTCCGAGGAACCAAACAAGATGAGCGACGTCGCCGAGCGCGTGAAGAAGATCGTTGTCGAGCACCTGGGCGTTGACGAGGCCAAGGTCACCGAGACCGCCAGCTTCATCGATGATCTGGGGGCGGACAGCCTCGACACCGTCGAGCTGGTCATGGCTTTCGAAGAAGAATTCGGCTGCGAGATCCCCGACGACGCCGCCGAGAAGATCCTGACCGTCAAGGACGCCATCGAGTTCATCGAGAGCCACAGCGGCTGATCAGCGCGTCGTCTGGACGGCACGCGCGCTGCCTGCGACGGCGGGTGCGGGGCCCCGGTGCTATGGCGGGGGCCGGCTAGCCGTCGGGCGCGGGCGGCGGGCGGTCTCGTGCTTTTTGCCAGGCAGCCCGGGCCGCCGGACCCCTTGGATTTGAGGGAAAAGCCATGAGACGAGTTGTCGTCACCGGCCTCGGTCTGGTCACGCCCCTGGGATGCGGCGTGTCCACCGTTTGGGAACGCCTCACCCAGGGCGTTTCCGGCATTCGGGCCATCGATCGTTTTGATGTTTCCGACCTGCCGGCCCGCATTGCCGGCCTCGTGCCCCCGGCCTCCGAGGGCGCCCACGGGTTCGATCCCGATACCATCGCCAGCGCCAAAGATCGCCGGCGCATGGACCTCTTCATCGTCTATGGTCTGGCCGCCGCCGTCGAGGCCGTGACCGATTCCGGCTGGACCCCCACCGACGAAGAAGAGCTGGAACGCACCGGCGTGATGATCGGCTCAGGCATCGGCGGTCTGCCGTCCATCGCCGATACCGCCGTGCTGCTGCACGAGCAGGGCCCGCGCAAGGTCAGCCCGTTCTTTATCCCGGCCAGCCTGATCAACTTGGTCTCCGGCCATGTGTCGATCCGCTACGGCTTCAAGGGCCCCAACCACGCCGTCGTCACCGCCTGCTCCACCGGCGCCCACGCCATCGGTGATGCCGCGCGCCTGATCATGTTTGGCGATGCCGACGTGATGGTGGCCGGCGGCGCCGAAGCGGCGGTCTGCCGGATTGGCATGGCCGGCTTCGCCGCCGCGCGCGCCCTGTCCACCCACTACAACGACACCCCCCAGGAAGGTTCGCGCCCCTGGGACAAGGGCCGCGATGGCTTTGTCATGGGCGAGGGCTCGGGCGTCCTTGTGCTGGAAGAACTGGAGCACGCTAAAAAGCGCGGCGCCAAGATTTACGCCGAGGTCATCGGCTATGGCCTGTCGGGGGATGCCTACCACATTACCGCGCCGGCCGAGGATGGTAACGGCGGCTACCGTGCCATGCGCAATGCCCTGCGCAACGCCAAGTTGCCGATAGAGGCTGTGGACTATATCAACGCCCACGGCACCTCCACCCCCCTGGGCGACGAGATCGAGCTGGGCGCCGTCAAGCGTCTGTTCGGCGATCACGCCTACAAGCTGACCATGTCCTCGACCAAGTCGGCGATTGGTCACTTGCTGGGGGCGGCGGGCAGCGTCGAGGCCATCTTCTCCATTTTTGGCCCTGCGCAACGGTCTGGTGCCGCCCACCCTCAATCTGCGCGACCCCTCGGACGGCTGTGACATCGACTTGGCGCCGCTGACCGCCAAGGAGCGTCCCATCCGTTACGCCGTGTCCAACTCGTTTGGCTTCGGCGGCACCAACGCCTCCTTGGTGTTCACCGGCGCCCCCTGACCTTTGACCCCGGACGTCCGATCATGCTGCGGTGGCTGAGGACCCTGGTCCTTGTTGTTGGGGTCCTTGCCGTCCTGATCGGGGGCGGGGCCTATCTCGCCCGCGAGGGGATCTTGGCCGCGTTTGACGCGCCGGGTCCCCTGGCCCAGCCCCGAACGGTGATGATCCCGGCCGGGGGGGGCGTCGCGGGCATCGCCGCCACCCTGGGCGAGGCCGGGGTGGTGGGCGAGCCCCTCTTGTTTGAGGCCGGAGTGCGGCTCGCCGGGCGGGCCCGTGATCTCAAGGCCGGGGAATACGAGTTTCCCGCTGGTGCCACAGGGCGCGCCATCATGGACGCCCTGGTCAGTGGCCGGGTCAAAGTCTACCGCTTGACCGTGCCCGAGGGCCTGACCGTGCGGGCCGTGCTGGCTTTGCTGGCTGAGACCCCGGAACTGAGCGGCCCCCTCCCGCTGCCGCCGCCCGAGGGCAGTCTGTTGCCCGAGACCTACCATTTCCATCGCGGCGACAGCCGGGAAAAGCTGCTGGCCCGCATGCGCGAATCGCAGCAGGCCCTCCTGAGCAGCTTGTGGACGACCCGGGCCGACGATCTTCCGCTGGCCACCCCGGCCGAAGCGGTCGTGCTGGCCTCGGTGGTCGAGCGCGAAACCGGCGAGCCCGATGAACGGGCCCGGGTGGCCGGCGTGTTCGTCAACCGCCTGCGCAAGGGTATGCCCCTTCAGTCCGATCCCACGGTGATCTACGGCGTTTCCGAGGGCCTGGGGGTGCTCGACCGCGCCCTGACCCGCGCCGATCTGGCGGTGGCTCATCCGTGGAACACCTACGTGATCCCGGGCCTGCCGCCGTCACCGATTTGCAACCCGGGCCGGGCCGCGCTTCAGGCGACGCTCAACCCGGCGCGGACTCAGGATCTTTATTTTGTGGCCGATGGCACGGGGGGGCACCGCTTTGCCGAGACCCTCGACGCCCATAACCAGAATGTGCGGGCGTGGCGTCGGATTCAGGCGGAGCCGTAAAAAAGGATAGGCTGGGGAGGCGCGGCCTCCCCAGGCCCCTCCCTTCCTTAGATGGTAAAGTCGAGGTTTTTCTCGGCTTCGCTGGTGATCCCGCCTTGGAACGCCCGGGTGCACAAGTCGTCCACAGTCAGGCTGTCCAGGCGATCCATCAACTGATCGCGTAGCTCGTTCCACAACGGACGCACCACGAACAGGCCCAGCTCGGAGCCCGGCAGATCGGTCGCCAACTCCTCGGACGCTTCCAGGTCGCCCACCACCCGCACGATTTCGCCCACGGTAATGCGCCGGCGTTCGCGCGCTAGCCGGTAGCCGCCGCGCGGGCCGCGCACGCCGGTCAGGATACCGTTGCGCACCAGATGTTGCAGCGTTTGCTCCAGGTAGCGCCGGGGAATGCCCTGGCGCCGGGTGATTTCCCGGCTTTGCACCGGTTCGCCCCCCGCGTGATAGGCGATATCGAGCACCGCCTCAATGGCGAAGAGCATCTTCTTCGACAGCCGGATCATCGCAGTCCGCCTTTCACCAGAGACCAACCGGCCGAGCCGGGGGACGTGGGGAGGGGAGCCTTCGGCGTGGTCAAGGTCATGGGAGTCAAGGTCATGGGGCCGCCTTCCGTGCTGAAAGGTCGGCCAGGGTCTGGGCGATACGCTCCGCCAACCGGGAGGCGACCGCTTCCTTGTCCATGGTCGGCCAGTCCTCGGTGCCCGAGGACGTGAGAAGATGAACGGTATTCTTGTCGGCGCCGAACACCCCGCCGCCGGCCACGTCGTTGGCCAGGATCCAGTCGCATCCCTTGCGCTGGTGCTTGGCCCGGGCATGGGGCAGCAAGGCATCGGTTTCAGCGGCGAAGCCCACCACCAGGGCCGGCCGGCGTGGGCCGGGGGCGGCCAGGGTGGCCAGGATGTCGGGGTTGGGCACCAAGCTCAGAACCGGCGGCGCCTCGTCTCCCGAGGGACCCTTCTTGATTTTGGCCGGGGCCGGATTGGCAATCCCCCAGTCGGCGACCGCCGCCGCGCACACGGCCACGTCGGCCGGTAGGGCCGACTGACAGGCCGCTAGCATCTCGCGCGCCGTCGCGACCTTGACCACCTGGACCCCGCGCGGGTCGGGTAGGCTGACCGGGCCGCTCACCAAGGTAACCCGCGCCCCCAAGTGGGCCAGCGCGGCGGCAATGGCGTGCCCCTGGCGCCCAGAGGAGCGGTTGCCGATGTAGCGCACCGGGTCGATGGGCTCGTGGGTCGGGCCGCTGGTGACCAGGGCATGACGGCCACTGAGCGGCCACTGCGCGGCATCGGAGGCTGGCAGCGGCTCTCGCCCCAACGCGGTGGCAATGGCATCGACCAACACCGGGATTTCAACCATGCGGCCCAGCCCTTCCTCGCCGCAGGCCGTATCGCCGCGTGCCGGCCCGACCCGCCGGATGCCGCGCGATTCCAGGAGAGCGAGGTTGGCCTGTGTCGCCGGATGGGTCCACATCAAGGGGTTCATCGCCGGGGCGATCAACACCGGCGCCGCCGAGGCCAGCAGCACCGCCGAGGCCAAATCGTTGGCCAAGCCCGCCGCCATGCGTGCCATCAGGTCGGCGGTGGCCGGGGCCACGACCACCAGATCGGCATCGCGCGACAGCCGGATATGGTCCATGGCCGCTTCCGCCTCGGGATCGAACAGGTCTTCGTGCACGCGCTCGCCCGACAGGGCGGCCACCGACAAGGGCGTGATAAAACGGGCCGCCGCCGGGGTCAGCACACAGCGAACCCGGGCCCCTCGTTCCCGCAGGCGTCGAATCAGATCCAGCGATTTGTAGGCTGCGATACCGCCTGCGATGATCAGTAGAATGCGACTGCCGTTCACGTCCCGGGACTCCATCCGCGGGCGCTGGCCCAAAACCGCGCCCACGGGCGCGAGGAACGCACCGGGACGCGGGGATCGGGGCCGAAGGCCCCTGCGCGCCATGCCAAGACCAAATAGACTTGGGGCTTCGTGTGGTCCCCCGACCCGGAGGGGAGCCCCCGGATCGAGTTCTTACTCGAAACCTCATCTGTATAGGATCACCAATCCCGGCCGTGTGCAAGCGCCGTCGTGCGACGAGTCGCGCGACGGCCGGGAGGGTGATTAAACAAGGTGAGGGAAGTAGTCTGGACTTATTTAAGGATAAGCAGCAGCCCCAAGACCAGGACCAAAACCCACGGCAAAGCGGCGGCCCAGGAGCGTTTGCGACCCCGCAGGGCCTTGACTGTCTCCGGGTCGAGGCGCAAGCCCCCCGACTGGATTTTGCCCAACGTGCTTTCGGTGGCCGCCAAAATGCGCGGCAGACGTTCGATCGAGTCGCCCAAGGTGGTGAGGCCGTCCTTGAGGCGGGCCTGGGGGCCAAGATTATCGGCCATCCAAGATTCGATCAGCGGGCGGGCCATTTCCCACATGTTCACGTCGGGGGCCAGGGTGCGGCCGACCCCTTCCGACACCAGCATGCTCTTTTGCAGCATCAGGAGTTGAGGCTGGGTGTGCATGTCGAAGGTTTCGGTGACGTGGAACAGTTGCCCAAGCAGGCGGGCAATGGAGATTTCCGCGAGCGGCCGCCCCAAGATGGGCTGGGCGATGGAACGGCAGGCTTGGGTGAAGGCATCGACCGATTGGTCGGCCCCGACCCACCCGGCCTCGAAGTGCACCTCAGCCGCCCGCCGATAGTTGGCGGTCAGGAAGGAGAGGAGCATCTCGCCCAGGTGGCGGCGGGTCTGGCGATCGACACGGCCCATGATGCCGAAATCAACGGCAACGATGGTGCCGTCCCGGTCCACGAAGATGTTGCCCGGGTGCATGTCGGCATGGAAAAACCCGTCGCGAAAGACCATGCGGAAGAAGGCGTTGGACACCCGGGTCACGAGATCGACCGGGCGCAGGCCCGCCGCCGCCAAAGCCTCGCGATCATTGATGGGGATGCCGTTTACCCGTTCCAGGGTCATGACGCGGCGACCCGTGCGCATCCAGTCGATGGCCGGCACGCGGAAATCGTCGTCGTCGGCGAAGTTTTCGGCGACTTCGCAGGCGGCGGCCGCCTCGAAGCGCAGGTCCATCTCCATGACCACCGCGTCCTCGAAGGCGCGGGCGGTCTCGACGGGGCGCAGGCGTCGGGTCGAGGGCTGGGCCGCCTCGGCGAGACGCGCCAGCCAGTGCAGGAGTTCCACGTCCTTGCGGAAGGCTTCCTCCACGCCGGGACGCAGCACCTTGACCGCCACTTCCTGGGTCCGGCCCTCGGCGTCGGGGGCGGTGACGGCGAAGTGAACCTGGGCGATGGAGGCGGCGGCGACCGGGGTTTCGTCGAAGGAACTGAACAAGCTCTCCAGGGGCTGGCCCAGTTCCTCTTCGACCGCCTTGCGGACCTCGGTGAAGGAGAAGGGGGGCAGGGCGTCTTGGAGGTCGGACAGGTCGGCGGCGATTTCCTCGCCCAACAAGTCGGCGCGAATGGAAAGGGCCTGTCCCAGCTTGATAAAGGTGGGGCCAAGGTCGGTGAAGGCTGCCGCCAGCTTCTGCCCCGGCCGCCCCGGAACCGCCCGCCGACTGACCGCCCGTGCCACCAAGGCCACGGGCTTCAAGACGGCGAGGGAATCGAGAAGGAACAGGGCATCGTGGCGGGCCAGGACCCGGGCAATGGTCAGCAGCCGGGCCACATTGCGCAGGTGTCCCGCCATGTCAGAGGCGCCAGCCCAGGTGCATGGCGGCGATGCCGCCCGACAGGTTGCGGTACCGAACCTGACGGAAGCCAGCAGCTTCCATGCGGCTCACCAGTTCTTCCTGGGGGGGGAAACRACGGATGCTCTCGGCCAGATAGCGGTAGGCTTCCTCGTCCTGGGCGACGTAGCGGCCCATGAGCGGCAGCACCTTGAAGGAGTAGGTGTCATAGAGCTTGTCGAACAGCGGCAGCACGACCCGGCTGAACTCCAAGATCATCATCTTGCCGCCCGGGCGCAGCACGCGCCACGCGTCGCGGATGGCTTGGTCGATGTGGGTGACGTTGCGCAGGCCAAAGGCGATGGTATACACGTCCACACTGCGATCGGGCAGGGGCAGGTGCTCGGCGTCGCCCACCACCCACGACAGGCCCGAGGTCAGGCCGCGATCAAGGGCGCGGTTGCGTCCGACGTGGAGCATCTCATAATTGATGTCGCAGACCGTGACCTGGGTCGGCTGGCCGGACAGGGGGACGTGGGAGCCTTCGGCGCGGCGGTTGGCGCGGTTCAGGATGCGAAACGCGATGTCGCCGGTGCCGCCTGCCACGTCCAGGTACTGACGACCCGGGCGCGGGTCGAGCCAGTCCACAAACGCATCTTTCCACAAGCGGTGGACACCGCCGCTCATGAGGTCGTTCATGAGGTCGTAGCGTGGGGCCACGGAATTGAAGATTTCCCGCACCATGCCGGCCTTCTCGTCGGCCTTGACGGTCTGGAAACCGAAATGTGTCGTCTCGTTATCCTGTGTCATGCGCGCACCTTAGAGCATCCGACCAATGGGAGGAACAGGTTTTTCCCCCTTCCTCGGGCGTGGATCCCCAGGCGACCGGCCGGAAGGTGCCGCCTTGGGACCGGCCCCGCGGCCCCCTCTTTTCATCCTGGACAGCGAGCCTCGCGATGCCCGAGTTGCCCGAAGTCGAAACCCTGCGCAAGGGCCTTTTTCCCCATCTCGTCGGTCGACGCCTGATCCGCGTCGAGGCCCGGCGCCCCTCCTTGCGCCTGCCGCTGCCCCCCGACCTCGCGTCCCGCCTGACCGGGCGGCGGGTCAAGGACCTGACACGGCGGGCAAAATACCTGATTTTCACCCTGGAGGACGGCCTTGAGGGGCTGCTCCATCTTGGCATGTCGGGACGCGTGACCGTGGCGCCTTGGGAAAATCATCCCGCGCCGGGGCGCCACGACCATGTGCTGATCGACACCGACGCCGGCCAGCGCCTGACCTTTTGCGATCCGCGCCGGTTTGGCCTGCTGGTCTTCGCCGGCCCCGAGGGCGCCTTGGCCCATCCCCTGCTGGCCGGCCTGGGGCCCGAGCCGCTCGATCCCGCCTTGACGGCGCCGATCCTGGCCGCCAGGCTGGCCGGGCGTCAGGGGCCGTTGAAAACCGTATTGCTCGACCAAAAGGTGCTGGCCGGCCTTGGCAACATTTATGTCTGCGAGGCCCTGTTTCGCGCCGGCCTCTCGCCGTGGCGGCCGGCCGCCGATCTTGATCTCGGGGAGGTCGGGCGCCTGTTGGCGGCGATCCAGGGCGTTTTGGGCGAGGCCCTGGCGGCGGGCGGCAGCTCGTTGCGCGATTATCGGCAAGCAGACGGCAGCTCTGGGCTCTTCCAGTTGGAGGTGGCGGTTTACGGAAGGGAAGGGGAGCCTTGCCCGGGCTGTACCTGCCTTGTGGGGCAAACCGGCGGTATTGTTCGGGCCGTCCAGGCCGGACGCTCGACGTTTTTCTGTCCCCGTCGTCAGGCGTGATGGTGTAGGATCCCCCCCCCATGAACACGACACCATCTCGGACAGCGACCGGGCGGCGGCCCTTCGCCCAGCCAAAACGCGGGAGACAGCACAGCATGACGGGGCTCTGGGCAGCGGTCGGGCTTGTCCTGGCCCTGGCGATGGCGACGCCGGTGTTCGCCGGGGACGACGGCCCCCGCTTCATTCTGGGGATGGACGACATCCCCCTGATGCCGGTGCTCACCCCCATGCCCGGAGCCGGCATGGTGTTTGACAGCCCGGCTGGCCGTCTGGTCGAGGCCTATGCCACCGGCACGGTCTCCGCGTCCCAGGTGCTGTCCTTCTATCGCGACACCTTGCCCCAACTCGGCTGGCAGGTGCACGGCCCGCACTCCTTCGTGCGCGATGGCGAGATTCTCGATCTTGACTTCACCGGGGGCTCGTCCACCCTGACCGTGCGCTTTTCCCTGGCGCCTGGGGGCTGACGCACCCGCAAGGCTTTTTCATCTCTTCCCGGTCCGTCTTCCCCCTCCTTTCTTCGTCACCCCATCGTAACGGAGCAGGCACCCATGGCCTACGACACCATCCTCGTGGAAACCAGCGGCAAGGTCGGGGTGATCACCCTCAACCGACCCAAGGCGCTCAACGCGCTGTCCTCGGGTCTGATCCGGGATCTTGGCGCGGCGCTGGATGCCTTCGAGGCCAACCCGGACGTTCGCGTCATCGTCCTGACCGGCTCGGAGAAGGCCTTCGCGGCCGGCGCCGACATCAAGGAGATGGCCGGCAAGTCCTACATGGATGCCTATCTCGAGGACTTCATCACCCTGGGCTGGGAACGCGTCACCAAGTGTCGCAAGCCGGTGATCGCCGCAGTGGCCGGTTTCGCCCTGGGCGGCGGCTGCGAGTTGGCCATGATGTGCGACATGATCATCGCCGCCGACAACGCCAAGTTCGGCCAGCCCGAGATCAACCTGGGCACCATGCCCGGCGCCGGCGGCACCCAGCGCCTCACCCGCTTTGTCGGCAAGTCCAAGGCCATGGACATGTGCCTGACCGGGCGCATGATGGATGCCGACGAGGCCTGGAAGTGCGGCCTTGTCAGCCGCATTGTGCCGCTTGATGACCTGCGCGACGAGGTGATGAAGATCGCCGAGACCATCGCCGACAAGAGTCTGCCCATTGCCATGATGGTCAAGGAAGCGGTCAACACCGCCTACGAAACCACCCTGGCCCAGGGCATCCACTACGAACGCCGGGTGTTCCACGCCACCTTCGCCACCGACGACCAGAAAGAAGGCATGACCGCCTTCATCGAAAAGCGCCAGCCCAGCTTCACCGACCGCTAAACAAACCGAGGGGTCTGGGGAGGCCGCGCCTCCCCAGCCTTGCTTTTTTTACGCCGCCGCGCGGAAGATCGCTTCGATTTCCGCCTGATCAGCCCGACGCGGATTGGTCAAGCCACAGGCATCCTTGAGAGCATTGGCGGCGAGAACCGGAATGTCCGTTTCCTTGACCCCCAACTCGGTCAGCCCGCCCGGGATGCCGATATCGGCCGACAGGCGGCGGATGGCGGCGAGGCAGGCCTGGGCGCCCTCGGCATCCGTCATGCCCACCGTGTCCACCCCCATGGCGTGGGCCACGTCCTTGAGACGGGAGGCGGCGACATCGGCGTTGAAGGCCTCGACGTGGGGCAGCAACACCGCGTTGCACACCCCATGCGGCAGGTCATAGAACCCGCCGAGCTGGTGGGCCATGGCGTGGACATACCCCAGCGACGCATTGTTGAACGCCATGCCGGCTAGGAAGCCGGCGTAGGCCATGGCCTCGCGCGCCGCCAGATTGCTCCCTTCGGCGACGGCGGTGCGCAAGGTGTTGGAAATGATCGACACGGCCTTGAGGGCGCAGGCGTCGGTGATCAGCGTTGCGGCGACGGACACATAGGCCTCGACGGCGTGGGTCAGGGCATCCATGCCGGTGGCGGCGGTGAGCAACGGCGGCTTGCCCAGCATCAGCTCGGGGTCGTTGACCGACAGCAAGGGCGTGACGTGGCGATCGACGATGGCCATCTTCACCTGACGCAACTCGTCAGTGATGATGCAAAAACGGGTCATCTCGCTGGCCGTGCCGGCCGTGGTGTTGATGGCGATGAGGGGCAACTGGGCCCGGTTGGACTTGTCCACCCCTTCGTAATCGCGGATCGAGCCGCCGTTGGTGGCGGTCAGGGCGATGCCCTTGGCGCAGTCGTGCGACGAGCCGCCGCCCAGCGAAATCACGCAATCGCAATGCTCGGCCTGCAACAGGGCCAGTCCGGCCTCGACATTGCCGACCGTGGGGTTGGGCTGGGCGCCATCGAAGATACAGCTCCTGATGTCGTGGTCAGCGAGCAGCTTGGCTACCTGGCTCGCCATGCCAAGACTGTTGAGCACGGTATCGGTGACGATCAAGGCGCGGGCGAAACCGTGGCGACGCACCTGGGCGATCGCCCCTTGCAGGCAGCCGGCCCCCATGAGGTTGAGGGAAGGAATGAAAAAAGCGGTCTCAGCCATGACGGATCCTCCTAAGGCGCATAATGTGCGCACTTTTTTTGAAAAAACCGGGGAAGACACTCTCCCCCTGAACCGAGGGGCCTGGGGAGGCCGCGCCTCCCCCAGCCTTCCCCTCTTCTCGCCGAGCTAGAAGAAGCCCAAAGCGCCCGGCGCATAGCTCACCAAGATGTTCTTGGTCTGCTGGTAATGGTCGAGCATCATGTGATGGGTCTCGCGGCCGATGCCCGATTGCTTGTAGCCGCCGAAGGCCGCGTGGGCGGGGTACAGGTGGTAACAGTTGGTCCACACACGCCCGGCCTTGATCCCCCGGCCGAAGCGATAGGCGCGGTTGGCGTCGCGGGTCCACACGCCCGAGCCCAGGCCGTAGAGGGTGTCGTTGGCGAGGTGGAGCGCCTCGTCCTCGTTCTTGAAGGTGGTCACCGCGACGACGGGGCCGAAGATCTCCTCCTGGAAGATGCGCATGCGGTTGTCGCCCTTGAACACCGTGGGCTGGATGTAATAGCCGCCTTCCAGGGTGTCCCCGAGATGGGCGCGGCCACCGCCGGCCAGGACCTCGGCCCCTTCATTGCGGCCGATGTCGATGTAGCTCAGGATCTTTTCCATCTGCTCGCCGGAGGCCTGGGCGCCCAGCATGGTCTCGGTGTCGAGCGGGCTGCCCTGGCGAATGGCGGCGACGCGGGCCAGGGCGCGCTCCATGAAGCGGTCGTAGAGCGTGTCTTGGATCAGGGCGCGTGACGGACAGGTGCACACCTCGCCCTGGTTGAGGGCGAACATCACGAAGCCCTCAATGGCCTTGTCCAGGTAGCTGTCATCCTCGGCGGCCACGTCGGCAAAAAACACGTTGGGCGACTTACCGCCCAGTTCCAGCGTGACCGGGATCAGGTTTTGGCTGGCGTAGCCCATGATCAGGCGGCCGGTGTTGGTTTCGCCGGTGAAGGCGATCTTGGCGATGCGGTTGGAGCAGGCGAGCGGCTTGCCGGCTTCCAAGCCAAAGCCATTGACGATGTTGATCACCCCGGGCGGCAGCAGGTCGGCGATCAGTTCCATGAACACCAAGATGCTGATCGGGGTCTGTTCGGCCGGCTTGAGCACCACGCAGTTGCCGGCGGCCAGGGCCGGGGCCAGCTTCCAAGCGGCCATGAGAATCGGAAAGTTCCAGGGGATGATCTGCCCCACCACGCCCAGCGGCTCGTGGAAGTGATAGGCCACCGTGTTGGCGTCGATCTGCGCCAAGGTGCCCTCTTGCGCCCGGATACACGCGGCGAAATAGCGGAAGTGGTCGATGGCCAGCGGAATGTCGGCGGCCAGGGTCTCGCGGATCGGCTTGCCGTTATCGACCGTTTCGGCATAGGCCAGCTTTTCCAGGTTGGCTTCCATGCGGTCGGCGATGCGGTTGAGGATCAAGGCGCGTTCGGCGACGCTGACATGGCCCCAGGCGTCGGCGGCGGCGTGAGCGGCATCCAGGGCCAGCTCGATATCGGCGGCCGTCGAGCGGGCGGCCTGGGTATAGACCGCGCCGGTGATCGGGGTCACGGTGTCGAAGGTGGCGCCCTCCACCGGCGGACACCAGCGTCCCCCGATGAAATTGTCGTAGCGCGGCTTGAAGGAAACGGGGGCCGTTTCGCTTCCGGGTCCGGCATACAGCATAACGTCTTCCTCCCTTTGGTTTTTTGGCCTTTAGGCTTTTGGCGTCTTGCCCAGGCGGTCGCCCCTGGAACACAGCACAGGGCGTGCCAAGGCTCAGAGCCTTGAAAACAAACACGGTGCATCGCAAGAACGCCCTGTCCGCCTCGTCCGCTGACCGGCGCGGGTGTGCCAAAATGGAACAGGCCGGGGCAGGGGGAGCGTGGCGAAATCTAGCGAGCCGGGTAAATCGGCATTGCAATGCGCCTTTAAAGGGCCGCAAAAATAACGTGAAAAAGGCCGGGGAGGCTCGCCTCCCCAGACCCCTCGGGGCTTGAGGGATAAAAGAAGAGGCGGCCGCTCGTGTGCAGGGCGCCCAAGGGAGGACACAGCCATGGACTCGTTTCAAAGCACGGGGAATGCTCCGCTGCGCCCTGTCCGTCGCTTGCTTGAGAGCGGTTCCGTTCCCCCTCCCCCCTTTCTCGCTCCCCCGCTGGCCCGGTCGTGGGAGCGCTGCTTGAAAGCGGGGCTGGTGCCCTTTGCCCGGCCCTATGGCGGCGATCCTCTGCCGGCGCTTCGGCTGCGCGAGGTGGTGGAGCGGCGCCGCGCTTTGGTGCGTCAGGCCCGGCCGGTCATGGAGGAGCTTTATGCCCGGGTGCGAGGGACCGGCTCCATGGTGATCCTGGCCGATGACCAAGGCGTGGTGATCGAAGCGCTGGGCGATCCTGAGTTCCTGCGCCGGGCCGAGCGGGTGTCCTTGCAAGCCGGCGCGTGTTGGCATGAAAACGACCGAGGTACCAACGCCATCGGTACCGCCCTTGCCGAGGGAGGGGCGGTGGTCGTGCATGGTCCAGAGCACTTCTTCGACTGCAACCGCTTTTTGAGCTGTACCGCCGCCCCGGTGCGCGGCTCCGATGGCCGGGTGCTCGGGGTGCTCGATATTTCCGGCCCCGGTCAGGGCCGCCCGCCCACCTTGGCCGGCTTGGTCGAAACCGCCGGCCGTACCCTCGAAAACGCCCTGTTCGCCGAGCACCATGCCAGCGCGTGGTGCTTGCACCTGCATCCCCGGGTGGAGGGCCTGGGGCGTTTGGGCGAAGGCTTGGTGGCCGTCAACGGCGCGGGGCAGATCGTCGGCGCCAACCGCGAGGCCCAGGCCCTGCTGGGAATCCCGCCCGAAGCCCTGGGCCGCATTGCCCTGGAGAGCGTGCTCGACACCGGGCTTGATGCCTTGAAAGACCTCACCCGGCGCGGCGGCGTGGCGCGCTTGGCCGGACGCGACGGGCACTCCTTGTTCGTGCAGGGCCAGGAAGGCGCGCGTCGGCGCCAGCCCTCGGGCAAGGCGGTCCCTCCCGATGCCCTGGCCGCCCTCGATACCGGCGACGAGCGCTTGCGCCTGTGCCTGGAGCGGGCCCGCAAGGTCATGGACAAAGGGATCCCCCTGTTGCTGCATGGCGAATCCGGGGTGGGCAAGGAAAAGGTGGCGGCGGCCATCCACGCCTCGGGGCCGCGCCGCGACCGGGCCCTGGTGGCGGTCAACTGCGCCGCCTTGCCCGAAACCTTGATCGAGGCCGAGTTGTTCGGCTACGCCCCCGGGGCCTTCACCGGCGCCCGGCGCGAGGGCGCCCCGGGCCGGCTGCGCGAGGCCCACGGCGGCACCTTGTTCCTCGACGAAATCGGCGACATGCCGCTCGCCTTGCAAGCGCGCCTGCTGCGGGTGTTGCAGGAGCGCGAGGTGGTGCCCCTGGGCGGCGGCAAGCCCATCGCCGTTGATTTCGCCCTGATCGCCGCCAGCCACCGCTCCTTGAAGCAGGCGGTGGAGCAGGGGCGCTTTAGGGCCGACCTGTATTACCGCCTGAACGGCGTCACCTTGACCCTGCCCCCTTTACGCGAGCGCAGCGACTTTCCCGCCCTGGTGCATCGCATCTTGGAGGATCTGGCCCCGGGGGCCGGGGTGGCCCTGGAGCCCGACGTTGCCAATACCCTGGCGCGCTATCGCTGGCCGGGAAACCTGCGCCAGTTGTTCAATGTGCTGCGCTTTGCCTGCGCCTTGCTCGATCCGGGCGAGCGCTCGATCGGCTGGGCTCATCTGCCCGAGGACTTGATCGAAGACCTGGGGACCGGTCCAGCCCCCGACACCTCGTTGCGCGCCACCGCCGACGCGGTGATGGCCCGCACCGTGGCCGAGTGCCAGGGCAACCTCTCGGAAGCGGCCCGTCGGCTGGGGGTGAGCCGCAGTACCTTGTACCGGCGCTTGAAAGGCGGGCGGGGAGGGGAGGCGTAGAAGGGAAGGCTGGGGAGGCTTGCCTCCCCAGACCCCTCGTTGATTTTGGCGCTACGAGCGAGGCCGGGCCCCAGGAATGGAGGGGTCTGGGGAGGCAAGCCTCCCCAGCCTTCCCTTTAAGGTGCCTTAACCACCAACGTATCGCAAAACGGCGTTTCCAAAAGGCGGGTGGCGACGCTGCCCCAGAGGGCGCGGAACAAGCCGGTGCGGCCGTGGGTGCCGATGATCAGCAGATCAGCCGAGGTGCGGCGGAAGGCTTGGCCCAAGGCGGCCTCGGGCGTTCCCTCGGCAATCTCGCTGGTCAGGCGGTCGGCAGGGTGGCCGGCCTCGATCAGCGCCCGGGTCAGCAACTCCATTTCAGCGGCGAGAAAGGCCTCGTGCTCCAGGCGCCGGCTGTAGTCGAGGCTCCCTAACTCGGCGGCTTCCGGGCGGTCGGCGAAGGGATTGTCGTCGGCGTGGACCAGATGCAGGCAGGCGTCGGGGGCGACCTGCCGGGCTTGGCGCAGGGCGGCGCGGGACTGGACCGAGAAGTCCACGCCGATGACCACGTTCTGGTAGGGCTGCCGGGGGGCGTCGCGCACCACCAGGGCGGGACGCTGGCACTCGCGCAGCAGGTGGCCGGCGGCGGTCTCGATGAAGGGCGAGGCCTCGGGATCGGGGTCACGGCGGCCCAGCACCAGGAGGTCGGCGTCCAGGCTTTTGAGCTGGGCCAGGATCACCGGACGCAACCGGCCTGCGACCACCTCGAACGAGGTGCGCGGCCCCTGGATGTCCTCCAGTTGCCGGGCGAGGACGGTGCGGGCCCACTCTAGGGCCGGGCCTTGCAGATCGTGGGGGAGGCTGGCGTCCACCACGTGGACGACGTGGATGGTGTCGGTGGGCTGGCGGGCGAGGCTTGCGGCGCGGGCCAGGGCGCGATCGGCCGCTGCGGTGAGATCGGACGCCACCAGAACTTTCATCGCAGGATCCTCTCGGCTGAGACAGGGAGACTTTTCCCTTATACCGCTTGGTCCAGGGGATGGCTAGGGAGGCGCGGCCCCAGGAATCGAGGGGTCTGGGGAGGCCCGCCTCCCCAGCCTTCCCTTTCTCTACACGCGCCACACCACGGCCCCCCCCATCATGCCGGCCCCAGCGGCACACAGCAGCAGGCGCTCCCCCGGGTGCAGCGGCCTCTCCTGGTGGGAGAGGGACAGCGACAGGGGAATGGTGGCGGCCGAGGCGTTGCCGTACTCGACGATGCTGCGCGCCGTGCGCCGGGGGTCGAGGCCCAACTGCTCGCCGACCGCATCAAAGAGGCGGGCGTTGGCTTGGTGGGGCAGGAAGCGATCGAGGGTCGCGGGGCTTTCGCCGGCCTGGGCCAGGGCGCGGCGCGAGCAGTGGGTCATCATACGCACCGCGTGGGCGAACACCGCTTGGCCATCGCGCAGGGTCATCAGCACGTCGCGGGGATCCAGGTCGGGGTGGAAGGGCTGCTTGCTGCCGCCGGCCGGGATGGTGATCAGGTCGTAGTGGCGGCCATCGGCATCAAGATCGACCCCCACCAAGCCGGTGCCGGGCGGGCCATCGGGGGTGAGGACCACGGCGCCGGCGGCGTCGGCAAAGACGATGGCGCTGGCCCGTTCCAGGGGATTCATGCGTCGGCTGAGGAGGTTGGCGGCAATGACCAGCACCGCCCGGCCCTGGGTGCGCACAAAGCCATCGGCCAGGGTGAGGGCGTAGAGAAAGCCGGAGCAGGCGCCGGTCAGGTCGATGGCCCCGGTGCGGCGCAGTCCCAGGCGGTGGGCGACCAGAGGCGCGGTGGGCGGCAGTAGGTGGTCGGGAGTCGAGGTGGCCAGCAAGACCAGCCCCACGTCGTCGGGGTCGATCCCGGCGGCGGTCAGGGCATGCTGGCCGGCCGGGAGGGCGAGGTCGCTGAGGCTCTGGTCGGGGGCGGCCCAGCGCCGGGCCTGGATGCCGGTGCGCCGTTCGATCCACCCGGGCTCCAGGCCCAGGCGCTCTTCCAGCACGGCGTTGGCAATGCGCTGTTCTGGGACAAAGTGGCCGACTCCGGCGAGGCGGCTGGCGAGGCCTGGAGTCATGGGGTCCCCCCGGCGATGCGGGCCACGGCTTCGTCGATGGCCTCGTAGGCCAGATCCAGTTCGCTGCCCGTCACGCAGTAGGGGGGCATCAGATAGATGACGTTGCCGAGCGGTCGGATGATCACGCCGCGCTCGCGGAAAAAGCGGCGCAGGCGTGGGCCGATGTCGGAAAGATAGCCCGGGGTGAAGACCCGGACGTCCAAGGCGGTGAGGGTGCCGCACTGGCGCACGTTGACAAAACGGGGGTCGTGGGCAAAGCGGGCCAGCCGCTCGCGCTGGTGGGTGGCCAGGGTGTCGAGGCGCGCTTGGACCGGCTCGGTGTCCCAGACCTGGAGATTGGCCAGCCCGGCGGCGCAGGCCAGCGGGTTGGCGGTATAGGAACTGGAGTGGAAAAAGGTCTTGCGCCGGTCCTCGGCCAGATGGGCGGCAAAGATCGGCTCGGTGCACAAGGTGGCGGCCAGCGGCAAGGCGCCGCCGGTCAGGCCCTTGGACAGGCACAAGATGTCGGGGGTGAGGGCGGCCTGGGTGCAGGCAAACAGGGTGCCGGTGCGGCCCCAGCCGGTCATAACCTCGTCGGCGATGAGCAAGACCCCGGCGTGCTCGGCGATGCGCTTCAGCTCGCCCAGTACCCAGGCCGGATACATTTTCATGCCGCCGGCTCCGAGAACCAGGGGCTCGATCAGCAGCGCGGCGACCTCGCCGGTCTGGCACTGGGCGGCGAAGGCATCCAAGGTGGCCTGTTCGTGGCCGGGCTCGGGAAACGGCAGCGTGGCGACCTCGAACAGCAAGGGCGCATAGGGGGCGTTGAACACGCCGCGCGCTCCCGCCGACATGGTGCCGATGGTATCGCCGTGATAGCCGTGCTCCATCACCACCAGCCGCGATCGAGGGATGCCCTGGTTGTGGAAGAAACCGAACGCCATCTTGATCCCGACCTCCACCGCCGTGGAGCCGCTGTCGGAATAGAAAACGCGCGTCAGGCCGGGCGGCGCCCGCTCGATCAGGCCCCGGGCCAGGGCTTCGGCCGGCGCGTGGGTGAACTCGGCGAAAATCACTTGGTCCAGGGTGTGCGCCGCCTGTTCGATGGCGGCCATGATCACCGGGTGGCGATGCCCGTGGGTGATCACCCACCACGAAGAGATGGCGTCGAGATAAGTCCGGCCTTGGGCATCCTCCAGCCAGGCGCCTTGGGTGCGCACGATGTGAGGCGGGGCCGGGTCGAGGTGGTGCTGGGTAAAGGGGCGCCAGACCGGCGACGGGGAGGCGGGCATCACGGGGTCTCCGCAGGGGCTGGGTGAACGTCCGGGAAATGGGTGAGGAACGCCGTGCGTAGGGTGTCCGGGGTCAGGGAGGGCAGAACCGGCAGGCGGCCCAGGCGGGGAACGCCGGTCATCTCCGGGATCAGGGCCTCGGTATCGGGCTGGGGATCGCCGACAAACGCCACCCCGACCACCGGCACGTCCCGATGACCCAGGGCCTCCAGGGCCAGCAAAGTATGGTTGAGGGTGCCCAGCGCGGTGCGGGCCACCAGGACGACCGGGATCCGCCACAGCGCGAAAAGGTCGGCGAAGGTGTCGCAGCGGGTGAGGGGAGTCATCACGCCCCCGGCCCCCTCAATGACCAGGGACGGGGCCGCTGGCGGCACCAAGCCGACCAGATCGATCGTCACGCCATCAAGGGCGGCGGCCCGGTGGGGCGAGGCCGGGGTGGTGAGGCGCCACGCCTCGGGGATAATCTGCGCCGGCCCCACGCCGGCCAGCCGGGCAACGGTGGCGCTGTCGGTCTCGCCGTCAAGGCCGGCTTGCACCGGCTTCCAATAGGCGGCGTTCAGGGCTTGGGTCAGGGCGGCGGCCACCACGGTTTTGCCGATCCCGGTATCGGTGCCGCTGACCACAAGGCGGCGGGGCAGGATCACGGACATGCAAGCTCCTCGGCCAGGGCCGTGGTCAGGGCCGCCACAGCGGCCTCATCGGCGTGGAGGGTGAGGCTCAGGCGCAAGCGCGCCGTGCCCAGCGGCACCGTGGGCGGGCGGATGGCCCGCACGTCGAAGCCCCGCGCCTGGAGGCGGTTGGCGAGAGCGACGGCGCGGGCGTTGTCGCCCACGATCACCGGGAGGATGTGCGAGCCGCTGCCCGGCCGGCCGGTTTTGGCGCCAAGCTGCTGGTTGGCCTGGGCCACCATATCGGCCAGCCGGGCGCGTCGCCCGTCGTCCTGGGCCACCAGCGCCAAGGCGGCACGCACCAAGGCGGCCTGAAGGGGCGAGGGGGCGGTGGCATACAAAAAGGGTCGGGCCTGGGCCACCAGGGTGTCGCACAAAACAGCCGGGGCCCCCACCAGCGCGCCGGTCGTGCCGAGGGCCTTGCCGCAGGTGTGCACGACGATGACGTTGTCCTGGCCTTCCAGAGCGGCGGCGAGGCCGCGTCCTTGGGGCCCCAGCACGCCGGTCGCATGGGCCTCGTCGATCACCAAAAAGGCGTCGTGGCGCTGGGCGATGAGGGCAAGGTCGGCGAGCGGCGCCGGGTCGCCGTCCATGGAGTAGAGGCTTTCCACGACAATCCACGGCACCCCGCGTCCGCCCGCCTGCCGCCAGCGTTCCAAGGTGGTGGCGATGGCGTTGGCGTCGTTGTGGGGCACCGCCAGGGCGTGGGCGCGGCCGGCCTTGATGCCGGCGTGGGCGCTGGCGTGGATCAGGGTATCGTAGACGATCAAGTCGCCGCGTCGCGGCAAGGTCGAGAGGACCGCCAGATTGGCGGTGTAGCCGCTGTTGAAATAGAGCACCCGCTCGGCGCCAAAAAAAGCGGGCGGCTTCGGCCTCCAGGGCTTGGTGTTCCGGGTGGTTGCCGCGCAGCAGGCGCGAGCCACCGGCCCCAACCGGCACGCCGCGCGCCAAAGCGTCGTGGGCGGCTTGGGCCAGGGCCGGGTCGTTGGCCAGGGCGAGGTAATCGTTGGACGAGAAGTCGAGGCCCTGGGCCGGCAGCAGGGCCCGGCCCCGGCCCCGGCGCGCCAGTTGGTCGAGATCGGCTTGGTAGCGGGCGAGGCGGGGGGGAGGGTGGGGCATCGGTGAGGGCCTGATAATAGATAATATTGAGGCATGATCTATGGTGGTGGCATCATACGGGGGTTTTAGGGGATTGCACGGGAATTTTTATCTATAAAAATAGGAGGGGGGGTGAAGGGGAAGGGGAAAAAGGAAAGCAAGGCTGGGGAGGCGGGGCCTCCCCAGACCCCTCCCTTCCTAGGGGAATCCGCTTGAAAGCCTGGGCCGTCCGGGGGAAACTTGAGGCACCAGAAAGGGAGAACTCGGGTGACCTATTGTTTGGGCATGCTGCTCAACGACGGGTTGGTCATGGCTGCCGATACGCGGACCAATGCCGGCGTTGATAATGTTGCCACGTTTCGCAAATTAAGGGTGTGGGAGCGTCCGGGCGAGCGGGTGATCGTGCTGCTTTCGGCCGGTAATCTCGCCATCACCCAGTCGGTGGTTGCGCTGCTGGAAGATTCGGTGCGTCTGGAGGAGGGCGACGAGATCGCCCCGGCCTCGCATGGCCGCCTGATGACCGTGCCCGGCCTGACAGCGGCCGCTCGCGCGGTGGGCGAGGCGGTGCGTGCTGTGCATCACCGCGATGCCGCTGCCTTGCGTGAACAAGGCAACGATTTCATCTGTTCCTTCCTGCTGGCCGGCCAAGTACGGGGCGGGCCGATGCGCCTGTTCATGATCTATGCCGCCGGCAACTACATCGAAGCTGGGGAGGACACGCCCTTTTTCCAGATTGGCGAAACCAAGTACGGCAAGCCGATCTTGGACCGGGTCATTTCCCACGAAACGCCGCTGGCCGAGGCCGCCAAATGCGCCTTGGTATCCTTCGATTCCACCATGCGCTCCAACCTCTCGGTCGGGCCGCCGCTTGATCTCCTGATCTATCGCCGCGACAGCCTCGGCAGCGCGGTGCGTCGGCGCCTGCGGGCCGATGACCCCTATTTGCTGACCTTGCGCGACCAATGGGGCGAGGGGGTGCGCCGCCTGTTCCACGACCTCCCCGACCTGCCCTTCGCCGAAGACCTGCTGCCCGGGGCTCCCGGCTAAACGTGCGGTCTGGGGAGGCCCTGTCTCCCCAGCCTTCCCTTCCCGTGCTCAGGGATCCTTGGGCAACAACTCCATCCGCCCGAAAACACTGCCCGGCGGTCCGACCCGTGGCGGCGGTGCGGGCAGGGTGAAAAAGAAGGTCGTCCCCTGGTCCAGCCCCGGCGACTCCACCCACATCCGCCCGCCATGATGCTCCACCACCTTGCGGCAGATGGCGAGGCCGATACCGGTACCGCCGCCGTACTCGGCGCGGCCGTGCAGGCGCTGGAACAGGCGGAAGATGCGCTCCTCGTAGCCCTGGCCGGGTTGCAAGCCGATGCCGTTGTCCCGCAGCCACAAACGCCAGAACGATCCCTCGGGCACCGCGCCGAAGGTGAGGCGCAAGGGCCGGTCGGGCGAGCGGTATTTGAGGGCGTTGCCCAGCAGGTTGGTGTAGAGCTTTTCCAGGTCGGCCGGGATGCCCAGCACAACGGGCAAGGAGGCCGCGCCTTCGGTTTCGGCGCCGGCCTCGATCGGCGCGCGCAGCAGCCGCTCGGTGACGTCGGCGAGATCGACCGGCTCTAGCGGGCGGCCCGGGCGGCCGATGCGCGAGAACTCCAGAAGGTCGCACACCAAGTCGTCCATGCGCAGCGCGCCTTGGTGCACATAGTGGAAGAACTCCTGCTCCTCCGGCTCCAGGCGGTCGGCCAGTCGCCGCGAGAGCAAGGTGGTGTAGGAGGTGATGTTGCGCAACGGCTCGCGCAGGTCGTGAGCCGAGGCGTAGGCAAAGGACTCCAGGTCGGAGTTGGAGCGCTCCAGTTCGAGGGTGTTGCGCCGCAAGCGGTCCTCGGCCTTGCGAATGGGGGTGACGTCCAGGAAGCTTACCGGCACGGCGGCCAAGCCCTCGGCGGTTTGCGGCACAGGAAACGACAGCAGCACCACCCGGCGCTCGCCCCCCAGGGTGCGCAGTACGGTTTCGCTTTGGAAGACGCTCTCCCGGGCCCAGACCGCGCAAAACTTGTTGATGAGCACCCCATGGGTTTCCGGGGTGACGATCCGGGCGAGGCCCGACAGGATCTCGGCTTCGTCGCGCGCGCCGAACAGGCGCAGCGAAGCGCGGTTGACGTGGCGCACGCGCACGCAGGCCAGCAACTCCCAGACCAATTCGGGGGTCTGGCGCAGGTGGGCGCGCAGATCGACCACGCCTTGATGGCGCAAGATTTCCAGGCGCCCGGCCAAGTCGGTAAAGTCTTCGTTCCAGATGGCGATTTCGGCGCTCTCAAACAGTGTCTCGAAGCGGGCCTCGGCGGCACTGATGTCGGTCAGGCGCCGTTCCAAGGTGGCGCGCGACGAGTCCAATTGCTGGGTCAGGGCATCGACGGCGCGGGCCAGATCGCCGATTTCGTCGGCGCGGGTTGTGTCGAGGCGGCGGGAATAATCTCCCCGCGCCACCGCCTGGACCGAGCAGGTCAGGGTGTCCAGGGGGCGCAGGATGTGCCGGGCCACCAGGGCCATGATCCCGGCCATCAGGGCGACCGAGACCAAAATCAGCCACAGGGTCTCCCGGTTCCCCTCTTCCAAGGGGGCGTGGTAAATCGTCGCGGGGACGATGTTGATGACCTGCCAGCCCAGCGGGGCCGGCTCATCGACAGGGGCGATTTCCAGGGCGTAGCGTTGGCCTCCGACCTCCACCTCCCGGGGGGGAACTGAGTCTCAAAAGCGTGGGCGCTGGCGGCAATCAGGGGATTCTTGCTCTCGCGGGCGGCCAAGCGGCGGGGGGGCTGGGGGCTCCCGGGGTGCACGATCTCGTCGCCGGTGGACGTGGCCACCAAGTTCCCCTGGCGATCGATGATGAAGGTCAGGCCTGGGGTGGTGGTGTGCAGCCGGGCTAGGTAGGCGCTGATCTCGGACAACTGGAGATCAGCGCCCGCCACCCCGAGAAAGACCCCCTGGGGTCCGGTAATGGCGAGGCTGCACGGCTGGGACAGGTCCTGGGTGTCGTAGACGGCGTAGATGGAGCCGCACACGAAATCCCGGTCCTTGGCACCGTCTTGGTACCAGGAGCGCTCGCGGGTGTCGTAGCCGGGATAGAGTTGCGGCGGTCCCAGGGCTTGTCCCTTAGCATCCACCGGCGTGCGGATCAGCGGGCCGGCGATGAGACCTTCGGTTCGGATCAGCCAGCCCGCGGTGCCGGGGCCGGTGCCCGCGCCGGTGTGGAGGCCGGCTACGATGCCGCCGTCGCGGGTTCCCAGCTTAACGGCGGTGATAACCGGGTTGTACAACGTCTTGAGCAGGAAGGCCCGTTCCACCTGGGAGGGATTGTCCAGGGACAACAGGCCGGTTTCGAAAGCAAAGGCCACCTCACGCAAGGAGGTGCGTGCGCCTTCCAGGGAAAACCGCAAATGGTCTGTGACCTGACGGGCGATTTCGTGGCGGAGTGCGGCCGATACTTGTTCGACCGTCCGTCGTGACGTGTTAAAGGCAAAGGCACTGATGGCCAGTCCCGACGCCACCGTCAGCGTGACCGCCGAAGCCAGGAGGACGGAGCGCAGGGAATGCAGGGCCATGGGGAGGTATACTTTTTAAAATAATCAAAACGCCCGCTTTTCTTGGCGCGCGCCAACCCAGGGGCGCCCGGACGCAAAGGACGGTTGGTCGCTGAATCCTGACACTCCCGATCCGGCGCGGCAATGGTTTGTTCTCGAGGGGGAGTGAAAGAGGGTTTTTGGGGAGAGGGGGCGTTGGGGGCGGGGTGATTCCCTTCCCATCCAGAACGGCCGGCGGGGGAGGCTGGTCTCCTGCGCGGCCCCCTCTTTCCTTTTTCGTTGTCCCGGCAGTGGATCAAATTAACGCTTTTTTTGTGGGGAGGCGCCGACAGTGGACGCCCCGGGAACGCTGGCGGCGGGGTGCTTGCCGGGGCGGGCGCGGGTCGGGTAGGGTTCGCGGGTTTGTCTTCGGGGGCCGTCGTGGGCGCCTGGGGGGTTTTTCCTTTGATAGCACGGGGCGGACGCCATGGCCTTGAACGATCCACGGGAACTCGGCGCGCCCGGTTTGTGCCTGGGGACCGTCGATCTCAGCCCTGTTTTCTTTGTCCTGGGCTTGTTCACCACCGGGTTGGGGCTGGCCATGCTGGCCCCGGCCTTGCTGGATGCCCTGGTCCGTGATCAGGACTGGCTGGGCTTTTTGTGGGCCTCGGGGATCACGGTGTTTGTTGGGCTGGGGCTGGCGTTTGCCAACGCCCGGCCCCACCTGCACCTGTCCATGCGCCAGGGGTTTATCCTGACGGCGTCGGCGTGGTTCACCCTGGGGGTGTTCGGCAGCCTACCGTTCATGTTTTCGTCGGAGCACCTGAGCTTTAGCGATGCCTACTTCGAGACCATTTCGGGGTTGACCACCACCGGATCCACGGTGATTTCTGGCCTGGACACCCAGCCGCCGGGCATTTTGTTCTGGCGGGCCTTGTTGCAGTGGATCGGCGGCATCGGCATCATCGGCATGGCCATCGCCTTGTTGCCGGCGTTGCGAGTCGGCGGCATGCAGTTGTTTCGCATGGAAAGCTCCGACACCACCGAGCGCGGACTTACACGCATCGGGGCGTTGGGGGTGTCGATTTCCGCCGTTTATCTGGCTCTGACCGCCCTGATCATGGTGGCCTATCTGGCCGTCGGGCAATCACCGTTCGATGCGGTGTGTCTGGCCTTTGCCACGGTGTCCACCGGCGGCTTTGCCAATTCCGATGCCTCGCTGGCTGCCTTGCCGCCGTTGGGCCTTTGGCTGTCCACCATGGGCATGATGCTGGGGTCCTTGCCGTTTCCCCTCTATGTCCGGGCGGCGCGGGGCGACTTCGGGTTGTTGTGGCGCGATGCCCAGGTGCGGGGCTTTGTGGTGTTTCTCGCCACCTGTTGGCTGGGTGTGGCCCTGTGGCGGGTGATGCAAGGAGAGGTCGGGTTTTTTCACGCCCTGACCACCTCGGCCTTTAATCTGACGTCGGTGGTGACCACCACGGGCTTTGCCTCCGAGGACTACACCTTGTGGGGGCCGTTTCCCGTCTTGATGTTTTTCATGCTGACCTTTGTGGGCGGCTGTACGGGATCAACGGCGGGCGGCATCAAGACGTTTCGCCTTCAGGTCTCTCTTAAAATTCTGCGCGCCCATATCCGTCGGCGCTACTTGCCTCATGCCGTGATCTTGCCGACCTACGCCGGGCGGCCGATCGACGACGACATCGCCATTTCGGTGTTGCTGTTCTTCTTCGCCATGGGCTCGACCACCTCCCTGATCGCCGTGATTCTGACGGCGTTGGGCCTCGACTGGGTGACGGCCCTCTCAGGAGCGGCGACGGCGGTCTGTAACGTCGGGCCCGGCCTGGGGCCCATCATCGGCCCGGTCGGTAACTTCGCGCCCTTGCCCGATTCCGCCAAGTGGGTGTTGTCGGTTGCCATGGTGCTGGGGCGCTTGGAGTTCTTTACCGTCTACGTGCTTCTCAGCCGACGCTTCTGGAGCGAGTGATCCGGGGGGAAAAAGAGAAGGCTGGGGAGGCGGGCCTCCCCAGACCCCTCCGATCCTGGGGTCTCTCTCTCGATGGTCTCGTTGCAGGCCTTGAACCCAGTCCCGGGCCGCGCTAGCCTTGCGCCTTGTCCCCGTGCCGGTTGACCGGCGCGGGGTTTGGTCTGGCCGGCTTCCGGTGACGGCATCCGCGCCGCGCCTTTTTATTCCCCCCGTATCCCGACGTTTTTTCGCCCCAATCAGATCCCGCGAGGACTCCATGTCGATCATCGCCGAGCGCCTGTCCGCCATCAAGCCGTCGCCGACCATCGCCGTGACCACCAAGGCCAACGAGATGAAGGCCGCGGGGCGCGATGTTATCGGCCTTGGCGCCGGGGAGCCGGACTTCGATACCCCCGAGCACATCTGCGCCGCCGCCACCGAGGCCATGACCAAGGGCGAAACCCGCTACACTCCGGTGGGCGGCACCGTGGCCCTGCGCAAGGCCATCGCCGCCAAGCTCAAGCGCGAGAACGGCCTGGAGTATTCGCTCAACGAAATCACCGTGGGCTGCGGCGGCAAGCAGACCATCTACAACGCCATGATGGCCACCGTGGAACCCGGGGTCGAGGTCATCATTCCGGCGCCCTATTGGGTCAGCTATCCCGACATTACCTTGCTGTGCGGCGGCACGCCGGTGTTCGTGCCCTGCGCGGCCGAGAACGGCTTCAAGCTCCAGCCGCGCGATCTGGAGCGGGCCATCACCTACCGCACGCGCTGGGTGATCCTCAACAGCCCCTCCAACCCGACCGGGGCCGCCTACACCGCCGAGGAACTGGCCGCCCTGGCCCGTGTCATCCTGGCCCATCCCCACGTGTGGGTGATGACCGACGATATGTATGAGCATCTTGTTTACGACGGCTTCAAGTTCTCGACCATCGCCCAGGTCGAGCCCCGCCTCAAGGACCGCACCTTGACCTTGAACGGCGTGTCCAAGGCCTTTTCCATGACCGGCTGGCGCGTGGGCTATGCCGCTGGCCCGGCCGAGCTGATCTCGGCCATGAACACCTTGCAAAGCCAGTCCACCACCCACACCAGCTCGGTAAGCCAAGCCGCCGCCGTGGCCGCCCTCAACGGACCGCTCGACTTCCTGGCCGAGCGCAACGCCTTGTTCCAGGAGCGCCGCGACCTTGTGGTGGCGCGCATCAACGACTGTCCGGGGCTGTCGGTGAGCAAGCCGGAAGGCGCTTTTTACGTGTATGTGTCGTGCGCCGGCGTCATCGGCAAGACCCTGCCCAACGGCAAGCTTCTGGAGACCGATGCCGACTTCGTGACCGAACTCCTGGAGGCCGAGGGCGTGGCCGCCGTTCAGGGCGAGGCCTTCGGATTGTCGCCTTACTTCCGCATCAGCTACGCTACGGCGACCCCGGTCCTGGAAGAAGCTTGCACGCGCATCAAGCGCTTCTGTGAAAGCTTGAAATAGGTCAAGGCATTACATCCATTGCAAGAAAGAAGAAAGGGCGCTCGTCTTGGGCGCCCTTTTCCCTTGCCAGGGCCGGTCGCCCCTGAAAGCATGAGGGTTCTTCCAAGGCCGGTGAATGCACCGGATCTTTAGGTTTTTCCCCGTTGCTCAGGAGTGCCAGCCATGCCCGACAGAGCGTCCGCGCCCCGTGTGGCCGCCATTGTGGGACCGTATGCCAGCGGCAAAACGACCCTGATGGAATCCCTCTTGCTGGCCACCGAGGCGATCCACCGCAAGGGCACGGTCCCCGAGCACTCGACCGTTGGCGATGCCTCCCCCGAGGCGCGCGAGCGCGAAATGACGGTGGAAGTCAATGTGGCCCAGACCAGCTATCTGGGCGGTCCTTGGACCTTCCTGGATTGTCCGGGATCGGTGGAGTTCCTCCAAGACACCTACAACGCCCTGGCGGTGGCCGATGTGGTCGTGGTGGTCTGCGAGCCCGACCCGGCGCGGGCCGTGATGCTCACGCCGTTGCTCAACTTCCTGGATCGTCGAGGCATTCCCCACCTGATTTTCATCAATAAAATGGAAAGCGCCGACGCTTCGGTGCGCGCCATGATCGAAGCCTTGCAAGCGGTGTCGGCGCGTCCGCTGATTGCCCGCGAAATCCCCATCCGCGAGGGCGACAAGGTGGTGGGCTACGTTGATCTGGTCAGCGAGCGCGCCTATCGCTATCAGGCGGGCCAGCCCAGCGCTTTGATCCAGATCCCCGAGGACCTGCAAGATCGCAAGAGCGAGGAGCGCCAAGCTCTCCTGGAGCATCTGGCCGACTTCGACGACGCCTTGCTGGAAGAATTGCTGGCCGATACCACACCGCCCAAAGAAGAAGTTTATCAGGCCCTGGCCAAGGATCTGAGCGAGGATCTGTTGGTGCCGGTGTTCTTCGGCAGCGCCTTGCAAGACAGCGGTGTGCGCCGCTTGCTCAAGGCCTTGCGTCACGAGGCCCCGACCCTCGACGAAACCCGCGCCCGCCTCGGCCTGGAAGGCCCGGGACCCGTGGTCCAGATCTTCAAAACCCACCACGCCGAGCACGTGGGCAAGCTGTCCCTGGCTCGGGTGTGGACCTCGGGCCTCAAGGACGGCGCCAGCCTGAACGGCGATAAGGTGACAGGCCTTTATGCCTTCCCGGCCGGGGCCCAGACCAAGATCTCCGAGGTGCCGGCGGGAGCTATCGTCGGCATCGGCCGTTTGGAGAACCAGGCCACCGGCGCGCTCCTCAACGGCGAGAGCGCCGCCGACGCACCCCCGACCCTCACCTCCTTGTTCGCCCTCGCCCTGCGCACCCGCAAGCAAGGCGATGACGTGAAACTGACCGCCGCGCTGGGCAAGCTGTGCGAGGAGGATCCCTCCTTGCGCCTGGAAATGAACACCGAGACCGGCGAGCTTCTGCTTTGGGGGCAAGGCGACATCCACCTCCAGGTGGCCCTGGCCCGGCTGGCCCGCCAGTTCCACGTCGAGGTCGATGTCTCGCGGCCCCAGGTGCCCTACAAGGAGACCATTCGCGCGGCGGTGAGCCAGCAGGGCCGGTTCAAGCGGCAGTCGGGCGGGCACGGGCAGTTTGGCGATGTGCACCTGACCATCGCGCCCCGGCCGCGTGGCGCCGGCTTCGAGTTCACCGACACCATCACCGGCGGCGTGGTGCCCAAGCAGTACATCCCGGCCGTCGAGCATGGCGTGACCGAGTATCTGGCGCGCGGGCCGCTGGGCTTCCCGGTGGTGGACATCGTTGTCACCCTGACCGATGGCTCGTATCACGTGGTGGACAGCTCCGAGCAGGCATTCCGCTCCGCCGCTCAGTTGGCGATGCGCGAGGGCATGCCCAAGGGCGATCCCGTGTTGTTGGAGCCGATCCTGACCGTTGAGATCAGCGTGCCGACCGAGGCGACCAGCCGCGCCCAGCGTGCCCTCAGCACCCGGCGCGGCCAGATCCTTGGGTTCATGCCCAAGGAAGGCTGGGCCGGCTGGGACGTGGTGCAGGGCTATCTGCCCCAGGCGGAAATGCACGACCTGATCGTCGAGATCCGCTCGGCCACCATGGGCGTTGGCACCTTCCAGTGGACGTTCGACCACTTGCAGGAGGTGACGGGACGGGCGGCCGAGGAGGTGGTCGAGGCGCGTAAGGCGTTTTTGGCTGGGTAAGGGAAGGCTGGGGAGGCTCGCCTCCCCAGACCCCTCCGCTCATGGGGCATGCTTCGCGCGAAGGGCCCATTTGATCGAGGGGTCTGGGGAGGCCGCGCCTCCCCAGCCTTCTTTAAAGCCGACGGCTCACCACCGGCCGCACCTCGCCCTCGGCTCGCGCCGCCCGCACTTCGGCTAAAAGGCGGTCGCGGTCGCGGGGCAAAGTCCCGGCCAGGGCCAGGGCATTCGATGCGTGGTTGGAACGGAAGATAACCGGGCGCGGCGGGTTCAAGGTCTCAAGCATCAGCTCCAACTCCCCCAGCAAGCCCTCGTCATCCTGCGGCTCGAAGGTGTTGTCAAAGCGCGCCCGGAACGGGCCTTCGCGTTCCGGGGTCAGCATAAGGCACAGCGCCGACAGATAAACCGGCGGCGCCTTGTTGATCATCACCGCCGTAGCCCAGGCGTGTTCCCGGGCCCGGACCCGGCCGGCCAGCCCCAGGATGATGGTGGCCGAGACCTTGAGGCCCGCCGCCTGCGCCCGGTTGACCGCCCGGCCGGCGGCCTCTGGTGAGGCACCCTTGGCGGCGCGGCGCACAGTCTCCGGGTCGCCGCTTTCCAGCCCGACATAAAGCAAAGACAGCTTGGCGGCGCGCAGGGCGGCCAGCTCGTCTTCGCTCTTGCGCAGGATGTCGCCGGGCGTGGCATAGCACGACACCCGGGCCAGACTGGGGAAGGCGTCTCGCAGAAAGGAAAGGATCTTCAACAGGTGGTCGGTCGGCAGGCGAAAGGCGTCGCCATCGGCCAGGAACACCCGGTGGGCGTCGGGCCAAGCAATGGCGGCGGTGCGGATCTCGCACTCCAGCGCGTCGAGGGAACGCACCGTGTAGGTTTTGCTCCGGTACATGGAGCAAAAGGCACACTGGTTATGGCCGCAGCCCAGGGTGACCTGAAAAATCAGCGACTCGGCTTCCGAGGGCGGTCGGAACAACGGCATGTCATAAAGAAAGGGCACCACGGATCTCCTGAGCCCGCCCCTCTTTCGTCCCGAGAGGCCTGGGGAGGCCGTCCCTCCCCAGCTTTTTTTAAAGAGCCCGCCAGCCGATGTCCCGCCGACAGAACCCTTCCGGCCAGTCCACCGCATCAACGCCGGCATAGGCGCGGGCCTGAGCCTCGGCGAGGGAGGGCCCCCGTGCGGTGATGCCCAGCACCCGTCCTCCGGCCGCGACGACGCGCCCCTCGGCATCGAGTTTGGTGCCGGCATGGAAAACGTCAACCCCGGGAAGCTGGGCGGCCCGGTCAAGGCCCCGGATCTCGGTGCCGGTGCGCGGCGTGCCGGGATACCCCTCGGCGGCCATGACCACGACCAAGGCGGCGTCGGTGGACCAGCGCAACGAGATCTCGCCCAACTCCCCCTGGGCGGCGGCAAGCAAGACGGGCAGGAGGTCGGATTCCAAGCGGGCCAGGAGGACCTGGCACTCGGGATCGCCAAAGCGCACGTTGTATTCCAGAACCTTAGGCCCCTCGCGGGTGATCATCAAGCCGGCGAACAGCACCCCGTGATAGGGAAAGCCCAGCTCGACCAGGGTGCGCAAGGTGGGGGCGATGATGTCGTTCATCACCTGATCGCGCAGGGCCTCGGTAAAGACCGGGGCCGGGGAGTAGGCGCCCATGCCGCCGGTGTTGGGGCCGGTGTCGCCGTCGCCCACCGCCTTGTGGTCCTGGGCGCCGACCAGGGGTAGGGCGCGCAAGCCGTCACACAGGGCAAAGAAGCTGACCTCCTCGCCTTCCAGAAACTCCTCAATGACCACCCGGTCGCCGGCGGCGCCGAACACCCGTGCGACCATGATGTCCTCGACCGCGGCCAGGGCCTCGGCGGCGGAGGGACACAGGATAACGCCCTTGCCAGCGGCCAAGCCATCGGCCTTGACCACCAAGGCGCCGTCGAAGGCACGGATGAAGGCGCGCGCCGCCTCGACCGTATCAAAGGAGCCGTAGCGCGCGGTGGGCACTCCGGCGCGGGTTAGCACATCCTTCATGAAGGCCTTGGAGCCCTCCAGGGCGGCGGCCGCCGCCCCGGGACCAAACACCGGGACCCCTTCCTCGCGCAGGCGATCGGCCAGCCCGAGAACCAGAGGCGCCTCGGGCCCCACGACCACCAACCCACCCCCTCGGCGAGGGCGATGGCCACCAAGGCGTCGATGTCGGTCACCGATCCGGGAATGCACCGGGCCACCTGGGCGATACCGGGATTGCCGGGCACGCACAAAATCTCGTCAGCTAGCGGGGAGCGGGCAAGCTTCCAACACAGTGCGTGTTCCCGTCCGCCGGATCCAATGACCAGGACCTTCATCGTGGGCTACTTCCTTATCTTCCGAGGGTCTTAACGGTCGAGAAGCCGACCACGCAAAGGAATGGAGGGGTCTGGGGAGGCCCGCCTCCCCAGCCTGCTTTTTTTACTTTAAAGGAACAAGCTCGACACCGACGCCTCCTGACTGACCCGGCGCATGGCCTCGGCCATCAGGGGCGCGATGGAGATCTGATGAATGTTGCGCGCCAGACGCATGGCCTCGGTGGCCTGGATGCTGTCGGTGATGCACAGGGAATCGAGGGGCGACGACGCCACGCGGGCCACGGCGCCGCCCGAAAGCACGCCATGGGTGACATAGGCCGCCACCGAGTTGGCCCCCGAGGCCTTGAGCGCCACCGCCGCGTTGCACAAGGTGCCGGCCGAGTCCACGATGTCATCGACCAAGATACAGTCGCGGCCGCGCACGTCGCCGATGATGTTCATCACCTCGGACACGCCGGCGCGCTCGCGGCGCTTGTCGATGATGGCGAGGTCGGCATCAATGCGCTTGGCGAGGTCGCGCGCGCGCACCACGCCGCCCACGTCGGGCGAGACCACCATGGGCCGTTCGCCCCGGAAATGCTCGATGATGTGCTTGGAGAACACCGGCGCGGCATACAGGTTGTCGAGCGGGATATCGAAAAAGCCCTGGATCTGGCCCGAGTGCAGGTCGAGCGTCACCACGCGGTTGGCGCCGGCGCTGGTGATCAGGTTGGCCACCAGCTTGGCGGTGATCGGGGTGCGCGGTCCGGTCTTGCGGTCCTGACGGGCGTAGCCAAAATAGGGGATCACCGCCGTGACGCGCCGCGCCGAGCCGCGCTTGAGGGCGTCGAGGGTGACCAGCAGTTCCATCAGATTGTCGTTGGCAGGGTAGCTGGTGGACTGAACGACGAAGACGTCTTCGCCGCGCACGTTTTCGAGGATCTCCACCCAAACTTCCATGTCGCTGAATCGCTTGACACTGGCGTGAGTGAGTTCAAGATTGAGAAAGCTGGCGATCGCCTCGGCCAGAGGGCGATTGCTGTTGCAGGCCAGGATTTTCATTCCGGGATTCCCAGTTGGCGGCGCGGGCAGGTGTCCGGGGGGCGGCGCAAAGGGCGGGGGGACCTCCCCGGTCCAGTCGGCGCGGACCTTAGCAACCCGTCATCAAGCTGTAAACCGCGCGCCGGGGAAATCCGCATGGCAGAGCCTCGGGCCTTGGGGGGTAAGTGCTCGTCACGAGCGCACAAACAGGGCGACCAGGACCACCAGCAGCAAAAACGAGGATCAGGATAATGGCCACGCTGACCAGGGCGGTCAGGATGTAGACCCAGCGCGTCAGTCGGGTGAGGCGGGTCGATAGGTTTTGGGTGTCGGCGTGGATTTGCCCCAAGGTCGCCAGGGTGTCGCGCACCTTGGCCACGGTATCGCTCAAGGGCGAGGCGGGGCCGGGAGTCCGGGGAACCGGAGAGGCCATGAGCGGTGTCCTTGTTGGGAGAGGGAAGGGAAGGCCGGGGAGGCGGGGCCTCCCCAGACCCCTCGGTCACGGGGGGSCTGCGGGAGCTTTGGCGGACGTGTGGGCTTCCTTGAGGCGCTCGTGGCTCTCGGCGTTGATCCGCCCTTGCTGGAACAGCTCGTCAAGCCAAGCCGTGTGCAGGGGCTCCAGCGCGGAGGTCTTGGTCAGGCGATCGGCGGCAGGCGCCATCACCACATTGAACCGCTCGAAGAAAAACAGTTTCGACGCCAGGCAGACCAGGGGAATATAGGCCTGGGGGCAAAAAATGTAGCCACAGCGCTTTTGCTGATCGTAGGCGTTCGACCATTTTTCCGGGTCGAAAAACAAAGTGGGCAGGCCAACCTCGCCGGCTTCGGTGCGCGTGAGGAGTAAGGTGCCCGAGGGTTTCATTTTGTTGGACGGGAAGTCCACCAGGACATGCTCGGGCTGTAAGGTCCTGGCGAGAGCGGCGAGGGCGGGAAGGGCTTGGCCAATTTCCCGGGCCTTGTCATAAATCCTGGTTGCGACATCCAGGGCTTGGTCTAGGCGCGCCACGGCGCGCGGAATTTGATGCCACAGCGCGGCCCGTTCCCGATCCTTGGCCTCCTCCGTCCAGTGGTCCAAACCGGCGATGAAGCGAACCGCGAAGGCAAAGGCCCGGTGGTAGAGCCGGCGCTCCAGGAGATTGCGGGCCAGCGCCAGGGAGCGGGGGCCGCCGCCTTGAAAGCCCTCAAGGGTTACGACGCCCCCCAGCAGGGCAATCATCAGGTCATCCGGCACGGTGGTATAAAGATCGTGGACGCCAAAGGGGGCGCCGCGCTCCTCCTCGGCCAGGATCACCAAGCGCTGGGCCATGGCTTCGGCCGCCCGGGTTTTGTGGTGGTAATAAAGGCGGTCGTACAGCAACACGCGCCCGACCAGCATTTGCTCATAAGCTCCGATGCCCGACAGGGAAATTCCCATTTCGTGCAGGCGCTGGTCGCGCGCCCTTTCGGCCCGCTTTTGCACGGCCCGGGCCCCGGACGGGGCGTTGGTGGGGGTCACTGTGATGACCTCCAGTTTGCTGATCAGGCGGTTGAGGTCGAGCCCCAGGGAGAGGCCGGCGTGGTGGCTGTCGCGGGCCATGTAATCAAGCTTGTCGGCATCGGTGGGGCCGCTCACGATCCCGCAGAGATAGTCGGCCTGCAAATGGCCGCGTGCTCCCAGGATCCGCGCCGCCACCGCAAGGCCCAAGGCCTCGCGCCGGCCGGGAAAGGGGAAGGCGGGATCGGCGAAGATTGCCCCCAGGGCCGGGCTGACAACCAGAAAAACAGCGACCAATTCCGACGCCGAGGGGGTGCCAATCCCCTCGAAATGTTCCTGCATCAGCCGGCGGGCGGCGCGCAGTTCCCCATCGTGGCGGGCCTCCAGGAGAGGCTCGCTGGCGTGGCTGAAAGGGCCATGCCCGATGTCGTGGAGCAAGGCGGCCAATCGGCAGACCATGCGGTCTTGCAGGGAAACCTCGGGAATGGCGGTGTCARGGGGGGCGTCGTAGTGTCGGCGATGATCCGCATGGCGCTCCAACCGCGTGATGATGCGCTCGGTAGCTTCCACAACCCCCCGAACATGCTCCAGGCGGTCGTGCCCTGCGCCGGGGTAAACGTAATGGGCGAGGCCAAGTTGGCGGACGCCACGCAGGCGTTGCAGCATCGGGCTATCGAGCAGGAGCACTTCCCAAGGCATCAGCTCGATGCTGCCCCACACCGGATCGTTGAACACTTTGGGGTGGGTCGGGACCCGGCGCTCGGCAAGCGCGGCACGGACATCCTCGGTCCAGTGCTCCGCCAAGGTGTCGAGCGCGGTCTTCAAGGTGGGGCACTGCTCCTTCAGCGCCGCCCCAAGGTCCTGGCGAGAAGGGGTCATGGGGAGCCTCGTGCGCGAGAGAGCCAAAGGCTCTGGAAAAGGGGAGCTAGGCCGCCGCGACCCAAGGTTCGTTGCCTTCGGTTTGCGTCAAGCGATCTGTTTCCTCGCCCAGGAACCGTCCCCACGCTGATGTTGGGAGGCGGCGCGTGGGATAGGCCACTTTCCAGCTGGCGACAAGCCATTCGGCCAACCGATACAGGTCAAGCATGGACCGCTTCCTCCTCTCCCTCAAGGACGACGTCTTCTTCCCACAGTAGGGAGGTCGAACCTCTTATAAACGAAAGTTCATTTTCACGAACGGTATCCAAAGCAACACTATCACGATCCCCTTTGGGGTCAACAATGACAGGGGCGGGGCTATCGGCTAAGTGGTGCTTGTTTGCCGAGACAAGTCGAGCGGAGAGCATTTCGCACATGCGGTAAATATAGTGCGCTGCAAAATCCGAGAAGATTCCCCAAGGCAAGAACACGTGTCGGAACGCCAAGAAGGGTGTTGATTCATCCGACGCGCGCACCCATACTCAGCCAGAGAAAAACGGGCGCAAGACCCGTCAGGAGGTTTCAGGAGCATGAACGGATCACCCGGAATCGGGGGCGTTGTGCTTGATTTCACTGTCTGAAAAAAAATCGATAAGGGAGACGTATCGTATGTCGGAGACCCATGACACCCCCACCTCGTCTGTTTCCCGTCGCGGCGTTTTGAAGGGCACGGTGGCGGCCGGTGCGGCGCTGGGTGCGCTCAGTCTGCCCACGATCTTGACCCGGCCCGCGTGGGCGCAAACGCCGTTTCGCAATGACCCCGGCAGCGCCAGCACCGTGACCTTTGGCTTCAACGTGCCGCAGACCGGCGCCTACGCCGACGAGGGCGCCGACGAACTGCGGGCCTTTGAGCTGGCGGTCAAGCACATCAACGGCGAGGGGGATGGCGGTCTGCTCAAGACGATGAAGCCGCTGGCCCTGCGCGGCAACGGCATCTTGGGCAAGAAGGTCCTGTTTGTGACCGGCGACACCCAGACCAAGGCCGACGCCGCCCGCGCCTCGGCCAAGCGCATGATCGAAAAGGACGGCGTGGTGATGTTCTCCGGCGGCTCGTCGTCGGCCGAAGCCATCGCCCAGCAGGCCCTGGCCCAGGAAATGGGCGTCATCTTCATGAACGGCCTGACCCACTCTAACGACACCACGGGCAAGGACCGGCGGCGCTATGGCTTCCGCCACTTCTTCAATGCCTACATGTCGGGTGTCGCCCTGGCCCCCGTGCTGAAGGAAGAACTGGGCTCGGATCGCCGCGCCTACCATCTGACCGCTGACTACACCTGGGGCTGGACCCAAGAAGAGTCGCTGAAAAAGGCTACCGAAGCCCTGGGCTGGGAAACCGTGGCCACCGTGCGCACCCCGCTGGGCGCCGGCGACTTCTCGCAGTATCTCACGCCGATCCTCAATTCCGGCGCCGACGTCTTGATCTTGAACCACTACGGCAAGGACATGGTCAACTCCCTGACCCAAGCCGTGCAGTTCGGGCTGCGTGGCAAGCAGGTCAACGGCAAGTCTTTTGAAATTGTTGTGCCGCTCTACTCGCGTCTGATGGCTCAGGGCGCCGGCGAGAACATCAAGGGGATTCTTGGCACCAAGAACTGGAACTGGTCTTTGCAGGACGAGGCCTCCCAGACCTTCGTCAAGTCGTTTGGTCAGGCCTTTGGCTTCCCGCCGTCGCAGGCGGCCCAGACCTGCTACGTCCAGACCCTGCTGTATGCCGACGCCGTGGAGCGGGCCGGGACCTTTGCCCCGCCGGCGGTGATCCGCGCCCTGGAAGATTATCGTTTCGATGGCACCGGCGATGGCCCGACCCTCTATCGCGGCGCCGACCACCAGTGCTTCAAGCGGGTGCTCGTCGTGCGCGGCAATATGAAGCCGAGCAGCCAGTTCGATCTGCTTGAAGTGGTCAAGGAAGTGCCGGCCGATGTCGTGACCTACGACCCGGCGATGTTCGGTGGCGAGCTCGGCCCCTACGAGGTCTGATTTTCGATCCTCGCCCGGAGACCGGCGGCCCGCGCTGAGGCAGGCCGCCGGCTCCGTCGTCTCCCGCCGACGCGAAAGCCCACCGCCATGGACGCATTTCTGCTGCAAGTCCTAAACGGACTTGACAAGGGGGGCGCGTATGCGCTGATCGCCCTTGGCCTGACACTGGTTTTTGGAACCCTCGGGGTTGTCAACTTCGCCCACGGCGCCTTGTTCATGCTGGGTGCCTTTTGCACGGTCACCCTGAACAAGCTGCTCAATACCTCGGTGCGGGTGCGCGACGAGAGCATCACCTTTTTCGAGGCCTACAAGGAGGTTCCCTACCTTGTGAAGTGGTTCGGCGCCACCGGCACCAGCATTTTGCAATGGACCGTACCGTTGTCGATCCTGCTGGCCATTCCGGTGATGATGCTGATCGGCCTCGTGATGGAACGGGGCTTGATCCGCCATTTTTACAAGCGGCCGCACGCCGAGCAGATCCTGGTGACTTTTGGCCTCGCGATTGTCCTGCAAGAGGTGGTCAAAGCCTTTTTCGGCGCCAATCCCATTCCACAAAGCGCGCCGCCCGGGGTGTCGGGCTCGGCGCCGCTGGGGGCGTGGTTCGGGCTGTCCGACACCTTGTCCTATCCCTGGTGGCGCTTGATCTACCTCGCCTTCTCGCTCTCGGTGATTGGCGCGGTGTTTGCCTTCCTGCAACGCACCACCTACGGCATGACCGTGCGCGCCGGCATGGCCGATCGCGAGACCGTGGGCCTGCTGGGCATCGACATCGAAAACCGCTTCACCTTGGTGTTCGGTCTGGCCGCCGTGGTCGCCGGTCTGGCCGGCGTCATGTACACCCCGGTGCTGCCGCCTGACTATCACATGGGCATGGACTTTTTGGTGTTGTCCTTCGTGGTGGTGGTGGTCGGCGGCATGGGCTCGCTGGGCGGCGCGGTGGCGGCCGGGTTCATGCTGGGCATTCTCCAGTCCTTTGCCTCCATGACCTTCTTTAAGAGCCTCGTGCCCGGCATCGACCAGATCATCATCTACGTCGTGGCCGTCGTCATCTTGCTGACCCGCCCCCGAGGCCTGATGGGCCGCAAGGGCGTGATGGAGAGCTGAGCATGACCCTGGAGTCTCCCCGCCGCGAGGCGCTGACGATGGCGGTGTTTTCCGCCGTGATCCTCGCCATGCCGCTCTGGCTGATACCCTTTGGCGCGGCGTATCCCGATCTTTTGCAGAAATTCGCGATCTACGGCATTTTTGCGATTGGCTTCAATCTTTTGTTTGGCCTGACCGGCTACTTGTCCTTCGGTCATGCCGCGTTTTTGGGCGTGGGCTCTTATACCGCCGTGTGGTCGTTCAAGTTGCTGACCATGAATGTGCTGCCGGCGGTGCTGTTTTCCACCGTACTGGCCGGGGGCTTTGCCGCCCTGATTGGCTATGTCTGCTTGCGGCGCTCGGGCATTTACTTCTCGATCCTGACCTTGGCCCTGGCCCAGATGTCCTACAACATGGCCTATTCGGTGCTCACGCCGATCACCAACGGCGAGACCGGCTTGCAGTTGGCCCTGGGCGATGCCCGGATCCTTGATCGCCTGTTTGGCATCGTGCCGGGCGCTGGTCTGCCGTCCACCAGCTTTTTCGGCCTGTCTATGCAGGGTTACAGCGGCTTTTACTTCTGTGCTATCATCTTGATTGGCGCCTTTTACATGGCCTTGCGCATTTTCAACTCGCCGTTCGGCCTCAAGCTGCGGGCGATCAAGTCGAACCAGACGCGCATGCTCTACACCGGCTTTCACCCCCGCCCCCACCTGCTCGCCGCCTTCATTTTGTCGGGCATGTACGCGGGGCTGGCGGGCAGCTTGCTCGCCGTCACCGACCCCTTGGCCGGTGCCGAGCGCATGCAGTGGACGGCCTCGGGCGAGGTGGTGCTCATGACCATCCTGGGCGGGGTCGGCACCTTGGTAGGGCCGCTGCTGGGCGCCGGGCTCATCAAGTACTTCGAGAACATCTTCAGCAGCTTCAACAGCCAGACCCTGCACGAGGTCTTTTCCTTTCTGCCGGGCTTCCTGGAAGACCCCTTGGTGTTCGTTCTCAGCCCCTTTGTGGGCGACGGCTGGAACCTGACCTTAGGCGTTTTGTTCATGCTGGTGGTCATCTTCCTGCCGGGCGGTCTCATGGAGGGCATCCGGCGGCTGGTCACCTTGGCCCGGCGGCTGGTGCGGGAACGGGCCCAGGCGCAAGAGCTGTTGGCGTCGTCGCGGGAGGGCCAGCGTCATGGCTGACGTCGTGTTGCATGTGAAGGACGTGTTCAAGAGCTTCGGTGGTCTGCGCGCCCTCAACAACGTCAACCTCGCCATCGAGCGCGGCAAGACCCACGCCATCATCGGGCCCAACGGCGCGGGCAAGTCTACCTTGCTCAACGCCATCATCGGCCGCCTCGTTCCCGACAGCGGATCCGTGACCTTCGAGGGCGACTCCATCACCGGCTTGCAGCCCTACGAGATCAACCAGAAGGGCGTGGTGCGCGTGTTCCAAACGCCCGAGATCTTTCCTGATCTCAGCTTGCTGCAAAACGTCATGATCCCGGTGTTGGCCAAGCGCGAAGGGTCGTTTCGCTTCAATCCGTTCGCCCGCCTGTTCGAGGACAAGGCGGTACGCGAGGAGGCGATGCGCATGCTGGAGGACGTGGGCCTCCAGGATCAAAGCCACCGCGAGGCGGCCAACCTCTCGCGCGGCGACAAGCGGCGCTTGGAAATGGCCATGGGTCTCGTCCAGCGCCCGCGCTTGCTGCTGCTCGACGAACCCACCGCCGGCATGTCGCGCCACGATACCAACCGCACCATCGACCTGCTCCAGGAGGTCAAGGCGCGGGGCCTGACCAAGGTCATCATCGAGCACGACATGCACGTGGTGTTCTCGCTGGCCGACCGCATCACGGTGCTGGCCCAAGGCACCATCATTTGCGAGGGGACGCCCGATGAAGTGCGGGGCAACCCCAAGGTTCAAGAAGCCTATCTGGGAGGTGCCCATCTATGAGTTCCGCTCCCGACACGACCCTGGTGCTGCCCGATCTCGAGGGTAAAAAGGCGCCAGGCCTCAAGCCGATCCAGTCCCTGGGCACCGCGCCGGCCTTTTTTTACTGCCGCGATGTTCATGCCTATTACGGCGAAAGCTATGTGGTGCAGGGCGTCAGCTTCGACATTCGCGAGGGCGAGATCCTGGCCTTTCTCGGGCGCAACGGCGCCGGCAAGACTTCGACCTTGCGGACCTTGGCCCGGCTCGACAACCCGGACCTGCGCCACGGTGAAATCTGGCTGGATCACAAGCCGCTCCATCGCATGAAGGCTCACCAAGCGGCGCGCAACGGCGTGGCTCTGGTGCCCGAGGACCGGCGCATCATTCCGGGACTCACCGTGGAGGAAAACCTGATCTTGGCCCAGATCGCGCCGCCCGTGGGCTGGTCGCTGGACCGCATCTACGAACTGTTTCCCCGGCTGGGGGAACGGCGCCACCAAGAAGGCATCACCTTGTCGGGCGGCGAGCAGCAGATGCTCGCCATCAGCCGGGCGTTGGCGCGCGATATCAAGCTGTTGCTGCTCGATGAGCCCTATGAGGGGCTGGCGCCGGTGATCGTCAAGGAAATCGAGCGGACCTTGGAGAGTGTGAAGACGCTTGGGATTACTACGATTATCGTTGAGCAGAATGCCATTGCCGCACTTCATTTGGCAGATCGGGCCATCATCATGGATATGGGGGAGATTGTCTTTGATGGGACGGCTCAGGAGGTGCTTGATAATGCCGAGTTGAGGCAGACGTATTTGGCGATTTAGGAAAAGAGAGAAAAGGCTGGGGAGGCGTGGCCTCCCCAGGCCCCTCGGTTCATGGGGGGAGACAAAGGGGGGAGGGAATGACGCCGAGGCATTTGTTTGTGCATCTCGATAGTTCGGCGGTGTGCGGTCGGCGGGTTGGCGTGACCCTGGCCTTGGCGCGGCGTTTTGACGCCCATGTCAGTGCGCTCTTTGCCCAGATCGACGGGGTGGTGCCGACCTATGGCTTGCCCGAGGGCTTGCCCAAGACGACCACCCACACGGGGGCCCATGCGTTGGAGCGCTTTGGTCAGCAAGCCCGGGCCGCCGAGGTTCGTTTCGAGGCCCATCTGGCGCCACCGGGCACGGCTGCCGATGTGGTCAAGCATACCCTGGAAGGGGCACGCGACAGCGATCTCGCCATCCTTGGTCAGTTTCTCGAGAGCCAGTCCGGGGGCGAGGTTCCGGCCGATCTGGTGGGGCAGGTCGTTGCCCACTGCGGCCGGCCGGCGCTGGTCATTCCCGGACACGGCGCCTTCGAGACCCTTGGGCGGCGGGTCCTTGTGGGCTGGAACGGCACCCGCGAGGCAGCCCGCGCGGTCAACGATGCCATTCCCTTGATGCGGGCCGCCGAGAGTGTCTATCTGTTGTCGATCGCCCCGCCCGCCGACATGAGCTTGGATCTGGAGACTCTGTCGGGCGGCTTGGTCCGCCACCTGCTGCGCCACGGCATCACGGCAACCCCCGTGCGCGAGCCGCGCCATGGCCTGTCGATTGCCGACACCCTGGTCTCGCGCGTTACTGATTATGGCTGCGACCTGCTGGTGCTCGGGGCCTACGGCCATCAGGGCCTGCACGCCATGGTTCGCACCGGCGTAACCCGGCCCTTGATCTCGCAAATGACCGTGCCGACCCTGCTCTCGCACTGAGGGGGTGGGGGGGGGCCGCCTCCCCAGCCTTCTTCTATCCGACCAGCCGCGGGGTATCGTGCCCGGTGGCCAGGGTGGTGACCCGGTTGCGACCCTCGCGCTTGGCCACGTACATCGCCTCATCGGCGTGGCGCTGAATCTCGGCGAGGCTCTGGCCGCTTGTGCTTTCGGCCACGCCGATACTGGCCGTGACCCCCAGGACCAGCGACCCGGTGGGAATGCGCAAGGCCTCGATGTCGCGGCGCAGGCTTTCCCCCAGGTCGAGGGCCCCGGCCAGGGCGGTATCGGGCAACAGCAAGGAAAACTCCTCGCCGCCAATGCGCCCGACCAGATCACTAGCTCGAACCGACCGACGCAAGGTGCCCGCCACGGTTTTCAGCACATCGTCGCCGGCTTCGTGGCCGTATTGGTCGTTGATCCGCTTGAAGTGGTCGAGGTCGATGAACAGCACGCAGCACGGCCGCCCGCCACGCTGGCTGGCGCGCAGCAGCCGCTCGCCCAGGGCGTAATAGGTGCGGCTGTTGAGCAAGTCGGTCAGGGGATCGCGCGTGGCCAGGGCATGCAGGCGCTGGTTGGCCTCGACCATGGCATGGTGAAACGAGATCGACTTGGCGGTAAAGGCGTGGATGAAGGCGGTGATGTACAAGATGGCGATGATCATCGTCATCTGGCCATTCAAGGAATAGGGCTGATCCAACAGGGGGTTGGCCAGCAGAATAAAGGCAATGGACGCCGCCGCCGTGACGGTTCCCGCGAGAGGCCCCAAAATCAGATGAACGGCCGGGATGTTGAGGAAAAACCAAACCACCCGCATCTCGTCCATCACGTTGAAAAAGAACGCCATGACATAGTTGGCGAAGGCCAGAACAGCATAATACCAAGCGACCGGAAACATCCACTGCCGCCGTCCCCGCAAAACGATCGCCATGACCAGCGTGGACAGCAGGAAAAACCAGTGAAACCGGAGAAAGACCGGATCGAACTCGATGAGTCCAGCATGCACCGTGCTTAGGAACAAGGCGGTGAGGAAAAACCCACAGTAAACAATGGCGTACAGCAGACGGAACTTGAACCGCAGATATTCCTCGCCTTCCTCGAAGGTGCTTTTGCCAAAAAACAACCCCTCCATGTCCCACATGATGCGCTCCCCCTCTKTTCTGATCAAGGATAGCACACTTCGATTGTAGACCAAAAGACAAGCTTCCAGGGGTGAGGGGTCTGGGGAGGCCCGCCTCCCCGGCCGTTCTTTTTTCCCGCTACCGGGCCTCGTCTTGCTCCGGCGCCCTCTGGGTAAACGCGCCGCGCAGTCCCTCGGGGTCGGTCGTCGCCCAGATCAGGCCGCCGATCCCCCCGGTAGCGACCGCCGACAGCCCATAAAGCACCGAACAGGTCAAGGCGAGGTCGGCCGGCAGGCCCAAAAGGCCAAAGCCCACGACCAAGGCCCCCTCGCGCAAGCCCCAGCCGGCGATCGAGACCGGGACGGCCGAGGTCAGGATGGCCGGGGGCACCACCAAGGCCAGGGCCAGCCAGGGCACCGGGGTCCCCAGGGCGTGGGTCGCCAGCCAGACCACGCTAATATCGAGAACGTGAGGCAAAACCATCAGGCCGGCGACGACGGGAGCGACGCGAGGGGTGAGCAACACGGCCCAGGCGCCGCGCGACAAGGCCACCGCCCCGGCCAGGGCCGGCATCCCGGCCAGCCGAGCGGGCACAAAACGCAAGGACAGCAAGATCACCAGACAGGCCAGACCGCCCAGCACCAGGGACAGCAAGCCGCTGATCACCACGGGGTCGTCGGTCTTGCTGGCTAGGAACGGCAGGCCGGCCACACAGACGCCGATCAGTCCGACGAAGCTGAACACGCGATCCGTGATGAGGGAGCGGGTGGCAAGACCAAGCGGCAAGCCCAGACGCCAGCCGTGCCACACCCGCAGCGCGTCGCCGCCAAAGGTCGAGGGCAGAGCTTGGTTGACGAACAGCCCCAACAGCACATTGCGCCAGCAGCGCGCGAAGGGCAGGGCCCAGCCCTGGACACCAAGCGCGAGCCGCCAGCGCTGGGCCGCGCCAAGGGCCTGGATCTGCAACAGGGCCAGGGCGGGGATCAGCATCCAGACCTGCGCCCCTTGCAGCCGCCCCAGGGGCCGCTCCATATCGAGGGAAGAGAGGATCAACGCTAGGAGCCCCATCGAGACGCCCAGTTTGAGCCCCCCAAAACCAACCGGCGCGCGCGCGGGCGTGTCATGCCAAACCATCCTTGTTTGTCGCGGGAAAACGCCGGAAGTGGAGAATGCGCCCCGGTCTTTGTCAAGCCATCCCCACGATCACGCTCTCGTCTCCTCGTCGCAAATGATGCCGCGATCAGAGGCAACCTTTTTGAGTTCTTTTAAAAAGTCCGCCAACAAAACAAAGACAAATAAATGCCCCGGGGATGACACACGACACGGCAACAGGGGCGTGATACACTCGCGCGTCCGGGAGCCGGCGTCACCCGAGCCCCCTTCGCCGGCCGGTCGCGTTTTGCGGCGAGCCTTTCTTCTTCGATCATGACGGGTGAGACGCCCATGAGACGCAACCGTTGCGCCAAGATTCTGGCCACCCTGGGCCCTGCGACCAGCACCGAAGGCACCTTGGAGGCCCTGATCCGGGCCGGGGCCGACATCGTGCGCCTGAACTTCAGCCATGGCTCCTTTGAGGATCATCGGCGCCGCTACGATCTGGTGCGCTCCGTGGAGCGCAAGCTCAACCGGCCCATCGGCGTGTTGATGGATCTGCAAGGCCCCAAGCTGCGGGTCGGTAGTTTTGTCGGCGGCAAGATCAAGCTGGAGACCGGCAACCACTTCCAGCTCGACATGGATCCCGAACTGGGCACCTTGGAACGGGTTCGGCTGCCCCATCCCGAGATTTTTCGCGCCGTTTCGGTCGGAACCGATCTGTTGCTCGATGATGGCCGCCTGCGCCTGCGCGTCGAGAGCATCGCCGAGAACGTGTTGATTACCCGGGTGATCGTGGGCGGGGTGCTCTCGGACAAAAAGGGCCTTAACGTGCCTAATGCCGTGCTGCCCATTTCGGCCCTGACCGAAAAAGACCGGCGCGACTTGGTCTTCGGCCTGGATCTGGGGGTGGACTGGGTGGCCCTGTCCTTTGTCCAGCGACCCGAGGACGTGGAAGAGGCCCGCACCTTGATCGGCGGGCGGGCCGGCATCATCAGCAAGCTCGAAAAGCCGAGCGCCATTGAGCACCTCAACGAGATCATCGACCTTTCCGACGCCATCATGGTGGCGCGCGGTGATCTGGGGGTCGAGGTGCCCCCCGAGCGGGTGCCCATCTTGCAAAAGCGGGTGCTCCAAGCCTGCCAGCAGGCGGGCAAGCCGGTGGTGGTGGCGACCCAGATGCTGGAGAGCATGGTGCAAGCGCCTACTCCCACCCGCGCCGAGGCCTCGGACGTGGCGACCGCCATCTATGATGGGGCCGATGCCGTGATGCTCTCGGCCGAGACCGCCGTGGGACAGTTCCCGGTCGAGGCGGTGGCGATCATGGACAAGATCATCCAGCAGGTCGAAAACGACGACTATTACCAAAGGCTGCGGGACAATCGGCGCGAAACGCCCGAAGGCACTGCCGCCGACGCGATTGCTGCTGCTGCGAGTCAGGTGGCGCAAACCATCGGCGCCGCCGTGATCGTGGCCTACACCTCCTCGGGCTCCACGCCGCTGCGCGTGGCCCGTCAGCGCCCGAGCGTGCCCATTCTCTGTCTCACCGCCCGTCAGCGCATCGCTCGGCGCATGGCCATTGTTTGGGGGATTCACTCCACCGTGGTGGGGCGCGACATTTCCAGTTTTTCGGAGATGGTCGAGATGGCCACCGACCGCGTTCTGACCGAGGGTTTTGCTGATATCGGCGAGCGCATCGTGGTGACGGCCGGGGTGCCGTTTGGCACGTCGGGCACCACCAATACCTTGCGCATCGCCTGGGTCGAGGGCAAGGACGGTCCCTGGGCCGAGTAAGGGGGACCAACGAGGGCGGGGGAGGCGGGACCTCCCCCAGATCCCTGCGACCCCTTGGGTGGACCAAAAGGAAAGGTTGGGAGGCGTTCGCCTCTCCCTGGGGTCGGCAGCGGCCCTTTTTTGTTGAGCTTTTCTCGGGAGACCAACAGATGAAGTATCTTCATACCATGGTGCGCGTCGCCGATCTTGAGGCGTCGCTGGGCTTTTACCGCGATCTGCTGGGGCTTGTGGAAGTGCGGCGCCTGGAGAGTGAAAAAGGACGTTACACTTTGGTCTACCTGGCTGCGCCCGATGATGCGGCCCGGGCGCGAGCCGAGCAGGCGCCCTTGGTGGAGCTGACCTATAACTGGGACCCCGAGGTCTATACCGGGGGGCGTAATTTTGGGCATCTCGCCTTTCAGGTCGAGAATATTTACGAGACCTGCCAGCGCTTTCTCGACGCCGGCCACCTCGTTAACCGGCCGCCGCGCGATGGATACATGGCTTTTGTGCGCTCACCCGACGGGATTTCCATCGAGTTCTTGCAAAAGGGAGCGCCGCTGCCGCCGGCCGCCCCGTGGACTGACATGCCCAACACCGGAAGCTGGTAAGGCATGAGGTAAGGCAATCTGCGCCGGGCGCGGTGTTCCACTTTCCGTTGATACGGGTCCGGGTTTTCGTTGACCGGGGCGTTGGTTGACGATACTTTCGGGTATACGTCTCTCCCCCCCTCCCGGGGAGCGGGGGGGAGCCCGCAAGAACAAGACGTCTGCACCAAGACGCCCTTCCTCGGAAAGCAGGGAGTGCCACGATGAACCGTTTTTCCATCGGACTTCGTATAGGGGCCGGCTTTCTTATCACCTTGCTGTTGCTCGCGTGCATCTCCCTGGTGGGGTTGCAGGGGATTTCGGAGGCCCGGTATGCGTTCTCCGACTACGCGCGTATCGCCGGCAACACCTTGGTGCTCAAAGGCATTGACCGTGACGTGGCAAACCTGCGCCGGACCATCTTGACCTTTGTCTCTTCCGGCGATCCCAAGGTTCTTGATCAGATCAAGGATCTGCAAGACGCCCTAGCGCGCGATCTCACTACCGTTCACGCCGCCGTCCATGACTCCGTGGTCCGTGAGGGGGTGGGGCGGATGAAGGGGCTGTTTGACGCGTACGCTCAGGACGTGGCCGAGGTGGTGCGGCTGCGCCAGGAACGCGATCGCCAAACCGCTAATTCCGATGGCTTTGGCCCCAAGCTGTCGGGCTTGGCGAACGGTCTGCAAGCGGCCGCCTTGGAGGAGGGCGAGTGGGGAGCCCTGGCCCGCAGCGTGGCGATTACGGCGTTGATCACCGACGCGCGCCTTTATGTTGTGCGCTTTCAGGGCCGCATCGAGCCGGCCTCGGCGCAAAAGGCGCTGAGTTTGCTGGCCGATCTGCAAACAAAAATCCGGGAGATCCTGCCTCAGGAAGAGGACCCCCGGCGGCGCGAAACCCTGAGCCAACTTCTGGAGACCGCCGCCGCCTATGCCAAGGCCTTCGACACCCAGGCCCAGGCCACCTTGGCCTATCAGACCCTCACCACCGACGCCATGCCCAAAAAAGCCGCAGCTTTCGGCGATGTGGCGCGCGAGGTGTCTCAGCGTCAAACCGACACCCTTGAGAGCTTGATGCAAACAACGACGCTGGACCTCGACGATACTTGGACCCTGGATATTGCCTTGTCGGTCCTGGCCCTGGTGTTTGGGATCGGGGCGGCGGCGGTGATCGCGCGCGGCATCACCGGGCCGGTCACGGCCATGACCGATGCCATGCGGCGGCTGGCCGAGGGCGATAAAACCATTCTCATCCCCGGGCAAGGGGCGCGCGATGAGATTGGGGCCATGGCCAAGGCTGTCCAAGTCTTTAAGGATAACGCCCGCCACGTCGAGAAGCTCCAGCAAGAGCAGGAAGAAAACAAGCGCCGCGCCGAGATCGAGCGCAAGGCGGCGGTGCGGCAGATGGCCGACGCCTTTGAAGCCAGCGTGGGGCAGGTGGTTCAGACCGTGACCTCGGCCGCCACCCAGCTTCAGGCCTCGTCGGCGCAAATGGCGGCCACGGCGCGTCAGACCAGCGCCCAGGCCGTGACGGTGGCGACCGCCGCCGAGCAGGCCTCCAACAACGTGGGCACCGTGGCCTCGGCCGCCGAGGAGTTGGCCAGTTCGGAAGCCGAAATCGGCCAGCACATTCAGCGCTCGGCCGTAGTGGCCGATCAGGCGGCCCAGCAAGCCCAGACCACCCATGCCACCGTGACCCAGATGGTCGAGGCCGTGGGCAAGATTGGCGAAATCGTCACCTTGATCAACGACATCGCCAGCCAGACCAACCTGCTGGCCTTGAACGCCACCATCGAGGCGGCCCGGGCCGGCGATGCTGGCAAGGGCTTTGCCGTCGTGGCGAACGAGGTCAAAACCCTGGCCACCCAGACGGCCCGGGCCACCGGCGAGATCGAAAGCCAGATCAGCCGGGTTCAGGCCGTGACCCACGAGGCGGCGCGGGCCATCGAAACGGTGATTACCACCATCACCGAGATCGACCGCATTTCCGGTTCGATCGCGGTGGCGATCGAGGAGCAGACCGCCGCCACCTCGGAAATCGCCCGCAATGTCGATCAGGCGTCCCAGGGCACCTTGGCGGTGACCGAAAACATTCAGTCCGTGCGCCAAGCGGCCGGGGAAACAGGCCATGCCGCCGAGGATATTGCCAATGCCGCCGCCGACCTGTCCCGTCAGGCCGAGATGCTGCGCGAGGAGGTCAAGAAGTTCCTCGATCAGGTCCGCCTCGACGATACCGAACGGACCTTGTTCACCTGGGACCGCAGCCTGGAAACCGGGGTGGCCGAGATTGACCGCCATCATCGTGACATGGTTGAAATGACCAACGGATTCTATCAAGACATGCTATCCGGCAAGGGAACGGTCCGTTTCCCCGAGGTCTTCGATACCGTCAATCGCACGTTCGACCAGCATTTCCAGGACGAAGAGCGCCTGATGCAGCGCTACACCTACGCCGACTACACGCAACACCGCGAGGTTCACCGCGAGACCCTCGAGACCATTGTTGCCTTCAAGGCACGGTATGCGCGCGGAGAAGACATCGGGCTTGAGTTTTTCCGCTATCTGACCCAATGGCTTCAAGAGCATCTGTCCACCCATGATGCCCGCTTGGCCCATTTCCTGCGGCAGAAGGGGACAGCGTGAGCGGGCAGCCCCAAAACAGACCGAGGGGTCTGGGGAGGCAAGCCTCCCCAGCCTTCTTTTTTTAATGGAGCGTGATGGTGCCGTCCGATCTTCCCGCCCTCGCCCAGACCCTGTTAGCCCGCCTGGGCGTCCCCGCTGCCACGACCGGGGCGCGCTTGGTGATCTCTCCCGTCGATGGCGCCGTCCTTGGAGCCGTGGACAACACCCCCCCCGAGGCCCTGGACGCCCTGATCGGCCGCGCCCAGGCGGCCTTCCTGGCATGGCGGGCGGTCCCCGCACCGGAGCGGGGCGCCTTGGTCCGTCTGCTCGGCGAGGAGCTTCGCCGCCACAAGGACGATCTCGGCCAACTGGTCAGCCTAGAAAGCGGCAAGATCCTCTCCGAAGGCTTGGGCGAAGTGCAGGAGATGATCGACATCTGCGACTTTGCCGTGGGCCTGTCGCGGCAACTGCACGGCCTGACCATCGCCTCCGAGCGCCCGGGCCACACCCTGCGCGAAACGTGGCATCCGCTGGGGGTGGTCGGCATCATCACGGCCTTCAACTTTCCCGTGGCGGTGTGGGCGTGGAATGCGGCGCTGGCCCTGGTGTGCGGCAATGCCCTGATCTGGAAGCCGTCCGAGCGCACCCCCCTGACGGCCCTTGCCTCGGCGGCCCTGCTGGCCCGGGCTAGCGTCACCTGGGCCGCGACCACGGGCCGACCGGTGCCGACCGATCTGTCAAGCGTGGTGATCGGTGACGCCCGGCTGGGCCAAGCCCTGGCCGACGACCGGCGGGTGCCTTTGGTCAGCGCCACCGGCTCGACCCGCATGGGCAAGGCCCTGGCACCCCGGGTGGCGGCCCGCCTGGGGCGCTCGCTTCTGGAACTGGGCGGCAACAACGCGGCCATCGTGGCGCCCAGCGCCGATCTTGATCTGGCGGTGCGGGCCATCACCTTTGCCGCCGTTGGGACCTGCGGCCAGCGCTGCACCAGCTTGCGCCGGCTGATTATCCACCACAGCGTGCGTCCGGCCCTGATGGCGCGGTTGCGGACGGTCTACGAGCGCCTGCGCATCGGTTCGCCTCTGGTGGACGGCACCTTGGTCGGTCCGCTGATTGGCGCCGATGCCTATCAGGCTTTCGAGCAGGCCCTGGAGCAGGCCCGCGCCGAAGGCGGCGTGGTCTGGGGCGGGGGGCGGGTGACGGTGCCGGGCTGCGAGGGAGGATTCTATCCCCGGCCGGCCCTGGTCGAGATGCCGGGCCAAACCGCCATGATGCGCGAGGAGACCTTTGCCCCGATTCTCTATGCGGTCGGCTACGACACGCTCGACGAGGCGATCGCCTTGCAAAACGATGTGCCGCAAGGACTGGCCTCCGCGCTGTTCACCACCGATCTGCGCGAGGCCGAAACCTTCCTGTCGGCCGAGGGCAGCGATTGCGGCATTGCCAACATCAACATCGGCCCGAGCGGTGCCGAGATTGGCGGCGCCTTTGGCGGCGAGAAGGACACCGGCGGCGGCCGCGAGTCGGGCTCCGATGCCTGGAAGGCCTACATGCGCCGCGCTACCAACACCGTCAACTACTCGCACGCCCTGCCCCTGGCCCAAGGCGTCCGCTTCGACCTCCAGGACTGAGGGGTCTGGGGAGGCCCGCCTCCCCAGCCTGTCTCTTTCTTTAGGGCGTCGGCGTGAACTCAGGCACCAGGGAAGCGACCGCCGCCAACGCCTGCTCGGTATCCTGCCCGGCACAGGCCTCGGCCAGCCGGGCAAAGGCCTCCCCCAACACCCGGGGATCCAACACCCGGGGCGCCGCCACCAGAAGCCCCGGGGTCGGAGTCGGCAGGGGCTGCTCGCGGCCGTGGAAAATTTCCTCGTACAGCTTTTCGCCCGGACGCAGCCCGGTGAAGTGGATGGCCACGTCCACCTCGGGCCGCAGGCCGGCCAACCGGATCATCTGGCGCGCCAAGTCGGCAATGCGCACCGGCTCGCCCATGTCGAGCACAAACAAGGACCCGCGATAACTCTCGTCGCCGCCCCCTAGGGCCGCAGCCTGCAACACCAGTTCCACCGCCTCGCGGATAGTCATGAAATAGCGGGTGATGTCGGGGTGGGTCACGGTCAGCGGCCCGCCCTTGGCCAACTGACGCTGGAACAGGGGCACGACCGAGCCGGTGGAGCCCAAAACGTTGCCAAAGCGCACGGTGACAAAGTGGGGGGCGCCGGGCTGGCCTCGGCCGGCCTGATCCAGGGACTGGCACCAGCTTTCGGCGAGGCGCTTTGAGGCCCCCATGACGCTGGTCGGGTTGACCGCCTTGTCGGTGGAGATCAGCACCATCACCGCGACGCCATGAGCCCGGCAGGCGTCGGCAACGATGCGGGTGCCAAGCGCGTTGGTGCACAGACCCTCCACCGGGTTGGCCTCGACCATGGGCACGTGCTTGAGGGCGGCGGCGTGGAAGACCAGATCGGGCCGCTCCTCGTGCATCAGCCGATGGATGCGTGCCCTGTCGCGCACGTCGGCCACGGCGGCGCGGCGCTCCAGGGGGGCCGCGCGCTCGGCCAGTTCCATGTCGATGCGATAGAGGGCGTATTCGCTGCTGTCGGCCAGGACGAGGCGGGCCGGCTCCAGGTCGGCGATCTGGCGCACCAGCTCGGAGCCAATGGAGCCGCCGGCCCCCGTCACCAGCACGCGCCGCCCCTTGACCAAGCTTAAAACCGGTTGGCGGTCGAGGATGGTTTGCGGCCGGCCCAGCAGGTCTTCCAGGGCCACCGGGCGCACGTCGAGGCGGTCCTCGCCGCTCTTGAGTTCGGTCAGGCGGGGCAGGCGGGCGAGGCTGAGGCCAAGGGCATCGGCGGCATCAAGCAAGGCCCGCACCCGGGCGCCGTCGAAGGTGTCCTTGGTCAGGATGACCTTGTGCGGGCGACGACCCTGGGCCTCGAGGGCCGCCACCACCCGCTCCAACTCATCCAAGGTGCCCAGAACCTCCAGGCCGCGCAGGCGCCGTCCCACCCGGGCGTCGGTCTCGCCCACGATGCCCACCGGCACATAGGGGGGATCGGTCTCGCGCTCGACGGCCCGCAGGAACATCTCGCACGGATCGCCCGCGCCCACCAGCAGCACCGGAATGCCCGTGCCGGTTGGGACCCGCTTGGCGTCAAAGGTACGATCCTTGAGCAGGCGGTAGAGAAAACGCGGGCCCCCCAGCAAGATGACCAGCACCAAGGCGTTGATGATTGGCACCGAGCGCGGCACATACTCGACCCGGTCCAGCAAAAAGATCGCGGGCAGGAACAAGATCAAGGTCAGGGCCGTGCCCCGCAAGATCGCCGCCAAGTCGTCGAGCGAGGCATACCGCCAGATTCCGACGTACATTTTTTGTGTATAAAAAGCGACCGCCGCGCACAGGGCAAACACCAAAGACCCGGTGGCGATGTCGGTCAGGCTGGCGTAGCCCGGCAAGGCGTCGCCCAGGCGCAAGGCCAGCGACAGCGGAAAGGACAACGCGGCCATGACCACGTCGTGGACAAAAACGATGCGGGCGCGGGCCGGCATGCGGGTGATCAGCGAGGAGAGTTTCACGCCAGCGTTCCTTGCAGGGCGTCAGGTCTTGGCCCCGACCCGGGCCAACGTCACAAGAAGGGCCGTCACCAGGGCCACCGCCCCGGCAAGGGCGGGCAGCGGGGACGCCAACGACAGCAGAGCCAGCAAGAAAAGCCCCCCATTGGTCAGGGCGTAGGCCCGCGCGACCCGGTCATGGGACCAGCCGCCCTGGACGGCCTTTTGGTAAAAGTGCTCGCGGTGAGCTTCCCAGGGCTTATGCCCCCGGCGCACGCGGTTGAGCAGGGTCAAGGTGGCATCGGCGAGGTAGGCGCCCGGCAAGATCACGGCCGCCGCCGCATGGCCCTGGGCGGCCAGCCCGAGCAGGGCGGCGCCGAGCAGGAAGCCAAGGGGGATGGACCCGACATCGCCCAGGAAAATGCGAGCCGGATGCCAGTTCCAGCGCAAAAAGCCCAACGCCGCGCCGGCCAGGATCGGGGCCACGGCCAAGCCCGGTCCCCCAACGTCTCCGGCCACGGCGGCCACGGCGAGGAGGCCCAGGCCCAGGCTAACGGTTTCAACACCGGCCAGCCCGTCAATGCCGTCCATGAAATTATAGAGGTTGAGGAACCACACCCACCCCAAGCCGATCCCCACCGCGCCAAGCCAGGGCGACACCAGCCCGCCCAGCGTCAAAGCGCCGGCCGGCAGGCAAAGCATCCCCAGAGCCACCGCGAGCAGATGGGCCAGCAGGCGCTTGCCCGCCGGCAACGGCCGCAGATCGTCCCAAAACGACAGGGCAGCCAATCCCGCCGCCAGCAGGCCCAGGCCAAAGACCCCGATCGGGGCTCCCGTCAACGCCCAGGTCAGCCCGGCCAGCGGCAGCGCCACGCCCATGACGGCCAAGCCGCCGCCCCGGGGAGTCGGGACCACGTGGCTGGACCGCGCGTTGGGAAGATCGAGAATGTGGCGTGCCCGCAGCACGGCAGCCAGCTTTCCCGTGGCCAGGGCCGACAGGGGAACGGCCACGGCGGCCGGAAGCAGGGCGGGCAGAAGGTCGTTGAGCATGGGCTTGTATAGTCTTGGCCAGCCCGAACCGCAATCCTGCTCGGTGTGACGGCAGTCATGCAGACCCTTCGCGCAGGAAAGGAGGGGTCTGGGGAGGCTCGCCTCCCCAGCCTTCTCTCATGCGGGGCCCTCGGTCAGACTGCCGTAAAGCGCGAGCACCGCGTCGCCGACCGCTTGGTCGGAATAGGCGCGGGCCACCCGCTCACGCGCTTGGAGGCCAAGGCGCCGGCAACGCTCGAGATCCTGGGCCAGCGTCGCCAAGGCATCGGCCAGCGCCTCGGCATCGCGGGCGGGGACGATCAGGCCGGTTTCGTTGGCCACCACAAGGTCGCGACAGCCGGGCACGTCGGTGGTGACGGCCGGCCGGGCGCAGGCGGCGGCTTCCAGCAGGGATTTGGGGAGGCCTTCGCGGTAGCTAGGCAGGACGGCCACGTGCGAGGTGGCCCACAGGGCCGGGATATCGTCGCGTTGCCCGAGGTACTCAACCACCCCCTCGGCGTGCCACGCCTGCAAGGTGGCTTCGTCCAGGCTGGCCGGGTTGCCGGGGTCGGGGGCACCAACAAGCCGGAGGCGATGCGCCACGCCCCGCTGGCGCAGCAGGCGGGCCGCCTGGATCAGTTCCCCCAAGCCCTTGTCGATCAGCATGCGCCCGACATAGGTGATGACGCAGGGCCCCTCGGGCAGGGGGGTGGGGGCGAAGGTGGTCAGATCGACGCCGGCCCCCGGGATCAGGGCAATGCGCTCGGGACGCACCAAGCCCCGATCGCGAAAAAAGGCCTGATCGTCGGTGTTTTGCACCACCAGCCGCCGCCGGGGACGGTTGAGGAACAGCCGCAACGCGGTTTCGATCACCGGCCGGACCAGCCGGGCCTTCAGGGTGTTGTTGATAAAAACATAGCCCAGGCCTTCGACCGAGCCGACCACCGGGACCCGCGCGGCCACGTCGGCCGCCAGGGCGCCATGGACCACGGGTTTCAGGGCGGCGGCGTGGATCAGGTCTGGCCGCTCGCGGCGCAGCACCCGGACCACCCGGGCCAGCAAGGCGAGTTCGGTCAGGGGGTTGACGCCCTGGCGGTTCCACGGCAGCTCAATGACCCGCACGCCTAAGCCTTCGATCGCCGCGCGATGGTGCTGCACGCGACACGCCACGGCCACGTCCCAGCCAGCGGCCACGGCGGCCTGGGCCATGGCGCGGCGATGCAGCCAAAAGGCCCAGTCCTCGGTGACCAGATACAACAGGCGCCGGCGCGGGGGGGGCTCGGGAGCCTTGGAGGGATCCATGAGGACCTCAGACCGTGGCAAAGCGGGCGCTGGTGCCGCGTTCCAGGGCGGCGGCGGTCAGGCGGTCGATTTTGAGGGAGTGGCGCATGATTTCCAGCAGCCGCAATTCCTCTTGCTTGAGCTCGCCATCGGCGGCGGCCACGTCGCAGGCCAGCGCGTAGGCGGTGGCTTTGAGGCGCGGCGGCAGGCTGGCGTCGATGAGGGCCATGGCTTCCTCAGCCCCGTCATCCTTTTCCAGGAGCCCGGCGCAGGCGCTGGCCACGGCGGGCAGGTCATCCAGGTCGAAATCGCGGAAAACGGGCAGGGTTCGCACCAAATCGCCGATCATGCGCAACTCGCTGTCGGACATTTCGGTATCGACGGCGGAAACCAGAACCATGCCATAGATCAGGGCCGCCTGAGGATTAAGCATGTCACCTCTCCGGGAGTGGTCAGAACGACGCAACCGGCTCCCCCCTAGGGAACCGGCGCCGATCATGGTGGGAAGGCCAGGGCGCCGCCGTCAAGGGGCTTCACGGGGCCAGCGTGGGGGAGGGGAAAAGAAAGGCTGGGAAGGCGGGGCCTCCCCCCAGACCTCTCGTTTCCGCTTCAGGGGCGCACGTTCTGCAAGAAGTCGTTGACCGCCCGCGACAGGGCCTGCATCTGCTGCGAGAGGCGGGTCCCGGCCTCGGAGAGGGAGCGCACGGTGGTGTTAAGGCTGTCGGCCCCCTGGCGCACGGCGCTGATGTCGTCGGCCACCTGTCCGGTGGCGCTGGAGGCTTGTTCGGCGCTGTGGGCGATGGCCCCCGAGGTGGCTCCTTGCTGCTCGACCGCCGAGGCGATGGACGAGGCCACGCCCTCCAGTTCTCCCAGCCGGCGGCTGATGGCGCCAATGGCCGCCACCGCGTCGCGCGAGGCTCTCTGGATGGCATCGACCTGACCGCTGATCTGTTCGGTGGCCTTGCTGGTCTGGTTGGCCAGGGTCTTGACCTCGCCCGCCACCACGGCAAAGCCCTTGCCCGCCTCGCCGGCCCGCGCCGCCTCGATGGTGGCGTTGAGGGCCAGCAGATTGGTTTGGCTGGCAATGTCGGTGATGAGCCCCATGACTTGACCGATCGCTTCGGCGGTGCCCAGCAGGCTGTCTACTTTGCCGTTGGCGAGGTCGGCCTCGCGGGCGGCGGCGCTGGCGGCTTCGGACGAGCGGGCGGCCTGTTGGGCGATCTCGCGCACCGAGGCGGCCAGTTCCTCAATGGCGGCGGCCACCGACTGAACGTTGTGGGCGGCATCGTCGGTGGCGGCGCCAGCCTGGGCACTCACCCGGTTGAGGCCGCTCGCTTCGTGGTCCAACTCAGTGGCCCCGGCGCTTACCGCGTCGGCCACGTGGCGCAAGGTTTCGAGCACGCCGCGAATGGTGCCCTCAAAGCTGGTGATGGCCTGTTCCAGGCGCTGGCGTCGGGTGCGGTCCGCCTCGGCCTGGGCTTGCTGTTCGCTCTTGAGCCGGTCCATGGTGGCCATGCCGTCGCGCAGGTTGACCAACGCCCGAGCCATGACGCCCAGTTCGTCGCCGCTGTCGCTGTCGGGCACCGGGGCCCTGTGATCGCCGCCGGCCACCCGGTCCATGACCTGGGACAAGCCCAGCAGGCGTTGCGAGACCAGCCGGTTGACAAAGCCGCTGGCCAGGACGACGCCGGCCAGGGCCAGCAGCCCCACCACGCTCAAAACGGCGATCATCTGCTGGCCCAGGCTGACCAACTGATCGCTGGTTTCGCGCATGTCGGCCTGGATTTCGCCTTCGGCGGTGTCGATGCGGGCGATAAAGCGGTCGAACGCTGCATCGAAGGCCTGGTCTTCGGTAGAGCCGGCGGCAACGTTGCCGCTTGATCCTCTGACATACAGTCGATGTCGCTCTTCGGCCGCCCGGCGGAAGGCGCTTAACGCCGCCTCGCTGTCGTCGAGGGCCGCGCGGATCTTGGGGTCGGTGACGGGCAGGAAGGAGCCTTCGTTGTTGCGGCCGCCGTTCTTGAGGGCGCCGACATACCAAGCGGCCTCGTCGAGCAGCGCCCAGACTTCCCCCGCCTCTTCGCCGCCATCCCCAGAGAGAATTTCTTCCAAGATCAAATGGGCGTGGGTGGCGGCCAGCTTGGCTTCCATGGTGGCGTCCACCTGTGGTGCCAGGGCCTGGATGGCGTATTCGCCGGTCTCGCGTTCCAGGAGGGCATAAGTCAGGCCCACACCTCCCACGCAGACCACGGCCAGGGCAGCGACCAGAAAGGCAAAACCTAGTTTTGCCCGGATGGAGCGTCCCGATGTCGTCATGATGGCTTGTCTCCCCTTGCCCGTCTCCCGGGGCGTGTTCCTACTCCGCCTTTGTTGATCGGGCGTGAGCTCTTGCAGAATACCACGTTTGGTTCAGGGGGCGTACCAGCAAAGGGAGAAGACTGGGGCGGTACGGTCTCGCTAGATCCTTCCCTCCCTAGGGCAACGAGGGGGCTCTTGCCGTCAGGGTTAGGCAGTGGGCCCGCACAATGGCCACCGCCTCGGCCAGGCCGACGCGCTCCACCGTCACGCCGGCGGGAAAGGCGCTGGTCAGGCGGGTGGGCATGCGGTTGTCGAGCATGACGAACACTCCTCGATCGTCGGCACGGCGTACCAATCGTCCAAAGGCCTGCTTGAGGCGGAGCCGGGTCAGGCGGTCGTCATAGGCCGACCCGCCCCAGGTTGCGCGCCGGGCCTTGTGCAGCAGATCGGGGCGGGGCCAGGGCACGCGGTCGAAGACGATCAGGCGCAAGGAGCGGCCCGGCACGTCCACGCCGTCGCGCACCGCGTCGGTGCCCAGCAGGCAGGCGTCTTCTTCGTCGCGGAAAATGGCGATCAGGGTGCCGATGTCCATGGCATCGACGTGCTGGGCATAAAGTGGCAGGCCGGCTTCCTCCAGGAGCGGCGCAATGCGGGCGTGCACGGCGCGCAGGCGGGCCACCGCCGTGAACAAGCCCAGGGCCCCGCCCCCCGCCGCCAGAAACAAAACCCGAAAGGCCGCCGCCACCTGCGCCGCATCTTCGCGGGGGACGTCGGTGACCACCAACACCCGGGTCGCATTGACGTAATCGAAGGGGGAGGGCACGGCGGCGCGCACACAGGAACCGGGCAGGTGCCGCAGGCCAACCCGGGCCTCGGCGGCGATCCAGGCCGCTTCGCTGTCGGTATTGCCGTCGCGCAGGGTGGCCGAGGTGACCAAAAAGCCCTGGGCCCGGCGCCCCAGAGTTTGGGCGAAGGGCTGGGTCGGGTCCACCCAATGGCGATGCAAGCCTACGTCCATCTCGCGGCCGTCTACCCGATCTAGGGTCAGCCACTCCACGAACTCGGCCGGCACGTCTTTGGCCAAACCATCGGCCATCGCCTTCCACGCCGCGAGCGGGCCGATGGCCCGGCGCTCCAGCGAGCGGACCATGGAGTCCAAGCGGGTGCGGGTCGAGGTTTCCAAGGTGTCGGCCTCGCTGTCCAGGCGTCGCGCCAAGGCACCGGCGTAGGCCTTGAGGGGCTCGACAAGGTCGGTGAGGGCGGCGGCCACGGCGCGCGCCGCTTCCAGAAGCTCGGGCTCGGCCGGGCGGGCTTCGGCCTCCAGGCTGTGGGGGCCCTCGACGCCTGGGGCGCGGGCCAGAACCTGCCGGCGGACCTCGATCAAGAAGTGTTCCACCGCACCCTTTGGTTGGGCGCCGGCCAGCCGGGCCGCCCAGCCGGGGCCGGGCAGGGCGCGGGCCGCCTCCAGGGCGTCGCTCAGGAGGGCGGCGGCGTCGCCCTCGGGATCAACCAGCCCCTCGGCGCGGCGGGCTAGGCCCCGGGCCCGCGAGCGGCCGCTCTCCTCGGCGCCCAGCAGCCAGCGCCGGGCCTCGGCGGTTTCAACGGCGCTCAGGTGGGCGGCAAAGGCGGCGTCGGCGGCATCGAACAGGTGATGGCCCTCGTCGAACACAAAGCGACCGGGCCGGCTGTCGTCGTCGATCCCCCCCAGCGCCGCTTGCACCATCACCAAAGCGTGGTTGGCCACCACCAGCCGCGCCCGTCGCGCCCGGCGAATGGTGCGCTCGATAAAACAACGATGGACGTGCTCGCAGGCCGAAAACAGGCATTCGCCGCGTCGGTCGGCCAGCCCCAAGGTGACCTCGCGTCCCAGCAGGTCGGCCAGCCAGCCCGGGAAGTCGCTGCCCACCATGTCGCCGTCGCGCGTGGCGAGAATCCAGCGCGCCATCAGGCCCAGGGCCGGGGCCTCGCTGGGCACGGCGGCAACCCGCGCCGCCGCTTCCTCGAAGTTGAGCAGGCAGAGGTAGTTTTCTCGCCCCTTGCGCACGACCACATGGGTGTTCTTGTCGTCGGGATTGGGGTAGAGGCGATCCAATTCGGTGTCGAGCTGGCGCTGGAGATTGCGGGTGTAGGTGCTGATCCACACCGTGGCCTCGTTGCGCTCGGCCCACAGGCTGGCCGGGGCAATGTAGCCCAGAGTCTTGCCCACGCCGGTCCCCGCCTCGGCCAACACCACCTGGGGGGTGTCGGGGTGGTGTCGGGGATCGAACGCCGCACACACCGCGCCCGTGTATTGGGCTTGTTGCGGTCGCGATTCTGCCTGCGGTCCCAGGACCTGGGCCAAGCGGGCCTGGGCCTCGCGCGGGCTGATGGGGGTGGTGCCGGGTGGCGGCTCCGGGGCCAACTCGGGCACCTCGGGCAGGGCGGTCCAGACAGCCAGCGCCCGCAGTTGGGCGGCCTGGGGCGGGGGCGGCCCGTCGCCCAGGGCTTGCAGCACCGCACTCCCCCAAGGCCAGCCCCCCCGCGCCATCAGGTGGGCCAGGGCCCGGACCTCGGGGCGGTGCTTGGCCGGGGTCAGGGCCAAATCATCAAGGAGGGTTTGCACGGCCCAGGGCAGAAGGCGGGCTTGCTCGGCCGGGGTTTCGGGCACCGGCAAGCCCAGGCTGCGGGCCAGACCGCGCGGCGTGGGGGCGCAAAACCGGGCGGGCCGCACGACTGTTCATGGCCCTCCCTTCCCCCCCCCTGTGTTTTGAAAAGCACGCTTTTCAAAACACAGGGGGGGGAAGGGAGGGCCAATTAATAAAAGAAAGCGGAGGTCTGGAGGCGTCAGCCTCCAGGCGGGGCCCGGGGCGGCAGCCCCGCGTCACTCCATTTGATGATCGCTCTTCGTTCCCGGCCTGCCCCCCCTGCTCTCGCTTGGCAGGAACCTTGACGCAGGCGCATGGGGGGCTTAAGTGGGCTTTTTGGCCCGATAGCAAGCGGATTTTCCTGCCATGGCCCTGCTTCCCATTCTGACGGCGCCCGATCCGCGCCTGAAACGCAAGGCCCTGCCGGTCGAGCGGGTTGATGCTGCCGTGGTGCGGCTGATGAACGACATGGTGGAGACCATGTATGCCGCGCCGGGGATTGGTCTGGCGGCGCCGCAGGTTGGGGTCCTCAAGCGGGTGATTGTTGTGGATCCGGCCCGCGAGGGTGAGGCGCCGCGTCCGATGCGCCTCGCCAATCCTGAGATTCTGTGGGCGTCCGAGGAGACCAAGCCGTATGAGGAAGGGTGCCTCTCGGTGCCCGAGCAATACGACACCGTGGTGCGGCCGGCCCAGGTCAAGGTGGCGTATCTGGACGAAACCGGGACCGCGCGGGAGATCGAGGCCGATGGGCTGCTGGCCGTGGTGTTGCAGCACGAGATCGACCACCTGAACGGCACCTTGTTTGTTGATCACCTCTCGGCCCTCAAGCGGGGGATGCTGCTGCGTCGGGCTAAGAAAGCGACCCGGTCGGGCGGGCCGCGCCGGGCAGCGGGCGAGGAAACGGGGGTGGTGGCGTGACGCTTTCGGTTGTTTTCATGGGGACCCCCGGGTTCTCCGTGCCGATCTTGGAGGCGCTGCACGCGCGCTTTTCGGTCGTTCATGTGTATTGCCAGCCGCCGCGCGCCGCCGGGCGGGGTCAGGCGCCCCGGCCGACCCCGGTGCACGCGGCGGCCCTGGACCTGGGCCTGCCGGTGTCCACCCCGGCGCGGTTGCGTGATGCCGAGGAGCAGGCCCGCTTTGCCGCGCTGAAGGCCGATGTGGCGGTGGTGGCGGCTTATGGCCTGATCCTGCCGCGCGCCATTTTGGAGGCGCCGCGCCTGGGCTGCGTCAACGTTCATGCCTCGCTGCTGCCGCGTTGGCGGGGGGCAGCGCCGATTCAGCGGGCCGTGTTGGCTGGCGATGCCGAGACCGGCGTGACCTTGATGCAGATGGACGAGGGCCTGGATACCGGGGCCATGCTGGCGGTTGAGCGCCTGCCCCTGACCGCCGAGGCTACGGGGGTGAGTGTGCACGATGCCCTGTCGGCCCTGGGGGCGCGCATGATCGTTCCGGGGCTTGAGGGCTTGGCCGCTGGCACCTTGGAGGCCCGTCCTCAGCCGGACGAGGGCATTACCTATGCCGCCAAGATCGACAAGGCCGAGGCCCGGCTTGATTGGAGCCAGACGGCCGACGAGGTGGACCGGCGCATTCGGGCTTTCTCGCCGTTCCCCGGGGCGTGGTTTCCCTTGGGCGACGAACGGGTGAAAGTGTTGATGAGCCGGGCCGAGGAGGGCAGCGGGGCGCCGGGCACCGTGCTCGACGACGGCTTGCTGGTGGCCTGTGGCCGGGGGGCCGTCCGGCTGCTCAGTGTGCAGCGGGCCGGCCGCGCGCCCTTGGCGGCCGCCGACTTCCTGCGCGGCCGGGCCTTGCCGGTGGGCAGCGTGTTGGCCGGCGCCTGACCATGCCGCGCTATCGTTTGACCGTGGAATATGACGGTCGGCCGTTTGTCGGCTGGCAACGCCAGGACAACGGCTTGTCGGTGCAAGAGGCCTTAGAGACGGCGGCCGAGCGCCTGTGCGGCCAGCCGGTGCGGGTCCATGGCTCGGGGCGTACCGATTCCGGGGTGCATGCCCTGGGGCAGGTGGCGCATCTTGATTTGCCGCGAGCCTATGGGGCGCCCACCGTGCGCAAGGCGCTGAACGCCCACGTGCGGCCGTGGCCGGTGGCGGTGGTTGCCAGTCAGGAGGTGGACGACACCTTTCACGCCCGTTTTTCGGCGGTTGAGCGGTCTTATCTTTATCGCCTGCTGAACCGCGAGGCGCCCCCGACCCTGGATCAGGGCAAGGTGTGGTGGGTGACGCGGCCGCTGGATGCCCAGGCCATGGACGAGGCGGCCCAGGTCTTGGTCGGGCGGCACGACTTCTCCAGCTTCCGCGCCAGCGAGTGCCAGGCCGAGAGCCCGGTCAAGACCCTGGCGGCCCTTCGGGTGCGTCGGGTGGGTGACGAGATCCACGTGACGACACGGGCCCGCTCGTTCCTTCATCACCAAGTGCGCAACATGGTGGGAACCTTGGAACTGGTAGGGGCGGGGCGTTGGACGCGGGCGGACGTGGCCGATGCTTTGGCGGCGTGTTCGCGTGCGGCGGCGGGGCCGACGGCGCCGGCGGAGGGGCTTTATTTTCGGGCGGTTCGGTACGACGGCGAGCCGCCGTTGGAGCCCTGATAAAGGAAGGCTGGGGAGGCGAGCCTCCCCAGACCCCTCCATTCCTGGGGATACGCTTCGATCGCAGGGCCAAAGGGACCGTGGGGTCTGGGGAGGCCTGCCTCCCCAGCCTTCCTTTTCTTTCACAACCCCTCCAATAAATCCCCTTGCTCCGCCGCCTCCTTGGCCTTGCGCCCGCGCGGCCGAGCCGGCTGGCCCGCCGTGGCCGGCACGGCGCCATCATGGAAATCAAGGGTCAGGGCCATGCCCGGGCTGACAGCCGCAGCGTTGGCCAGAATGCGGCCATCCTCGGCCCGGCGCACCACCACATACCCCCGGCGCAGCGCGGCGCGGTAGGACACGCTGTCCAGGCGCAAGGCGAGTTGGTTTAAGCGCTCGGCGCGGCGGGCGGTGTCGCGGGTTAAGCCTGCGTCCAGGCGCTGGGTCAGGTCGGCCAGGGTGCGCCGGCCCTGGGTTTCCAGGCGGGCGACGCTTTCGGGGCGCAGGCGACGGCCCATCTGCTCCAAGACGCGCGCCGCCTCGCGCAGGCCACGGGTTAGGGCGGCGTCGAGGCCGTGCTGGGCCCGCTCCAGGCTGTCGGCCTTGCGGGCGATGAGATCGGCGGGGCGGCGCAGGCGGGCGGCGACCAGCCGGACCCGCTCCTGGGCTTGATCGAGGAGGCGCCGGGGCGCGGCGTCCAAGCGGGCGGCGCGGTCGTCCAGGCGCTGCACATAGCCTTCCAGCAGGCGCTCCAACTGGGGCAGGCCGCGCGCGAGGCCGGCAACCCGAACCTCGCGGTCTTGTAAAAAGCGGCGCAGGGCGCCGTCTTGGCGGGTGGTGAGGTCGCGGACCTGGGCTTGCAGGTCAAGGCGCACCGGCACCGCCCGTTCCGCCGCTCCGGTGGGGGTCGGGGCGCGGTAGTCGGCGGCGTGGTCGATGAGGGTGACGTCGGTTTCGTGGCCCACGGCCGAGATCAGGGGGATGGCGCTGGCCGCCGCTGCGCGGACCACGGCCTCGTCGTTGAAGGCCATCAGGTCTTCCAGGCTGCCGCCGCCGCGCGCTACGATGAGAAGGTCGGGCCGGGGCACGGGGCCATCGGGGGCCAGGGCGTTGAAGCCTTCCAGAGCGGCGACGATTTGGGCCGGCGCTGCGTCGCCTTGCACCGCCACGGGCCAGACCAGGACTCGCACCGGGAAGCGGTCGGAGAGCCGGTGCAAGATGTCGCGGATCACCGCCCCGGTCGGCGAGGTCACAACGCCGATCACGCGGGGCAAGAAGGGCAGGGGGCGCTTGCGCTGGGGGTCGAACAGGCCTTCGGCGGCGAGACGGCGGCGGCGCTCCTCCAGCATTTTGAGCAAGGCGCCTTCGCCGGCCAGTTCCAGGCTTTCGATGATGATCTGATAGCTGGAGCGTCCGGGATAGGTGGTGAGGCGGCCGGTGGCGATGACCTCCAGGCCTTCTTCGGGGCGCAGGGTCATCTTGGCGAGGCTGCCGCGCCAGATGATGGCGTCGATCACCGCCTGATCGTCCTTGAGCCGCAAGTAGCAGTGGCCGGAGGACGCGGTTTTGGGCTGGCTGATTTCGCCGCGCACGCGCACATGGCCGAACGCTTCCTCAAGCGTGCGACGCAAGGCGCCGGAGAGTTCCGAGACCGAGAGCTCTGGAACGTTGCGGGCGGGGGAGGCGGCGGGATCGGTCATGATGGCGCCAGAGTGCCGCAAGCCCCGCAGCGGTGCAAGCCCGGCGGGGAACGAGAGAAGGCTGGGGAGGCGAGCCTTCTCTCTTCGTAAACGCCCCAGTCCCTTGATGGCCCTGAGGGGTGGCGGAGGTCCTATGGTCATCCGCGAGCAAAGAAGCTATGCTGTGCTCTCCCCAGTATGCAATGTGCATCGTTCCGGTCCGTCCCGTTTTCCCCGGCCCGAAAGGGCGTCCCTTCCTGTTTTCTGGCGAACAATGGCTCTCTGCCCTGAAGATCTCAGTCGGCGCCTCGCCGAACTTCACGATCAGTTTCAGCGTCAATACCCGGCCTTGTGTCGGATCGCCGTTGCCGTTTACGACAACGAGAGCGATCTGCTTAAGACGTTTGTTCACAGTACGCGCGGTGCGTCGCCCTTGCGATTATACGAAGCCAAGTTGTCAGACGTGCCGTCCTTGCAAGCTCTGGCCGAAACGGGTTTAAGCCGGGTCATCCCCGATCTGGCGGTCCTGCCGGGCTCGCTCAGTCACCACACCCAGGCCATTCGCGAGACCCCCTATCGCTCCAGCTACACCGTGCCGATTCGTCAGGGGGCGACGCTCCATGGTTTTTTGTTTTTTAATGCGACCGAGCCCGGATTCTTTAACGAGAGGGTGGTGGCAAGCCTTGATATTTATGCCCAGTTGATCAGCTTGCTGGTCATCAACGAAATTCTGCCGATCAACACCCTCAAGGGAGCGGTGCAGGCCGCCCGGGTGTTCAGTCGCCATCGGGACGACGAAACCGGGCAGCACCTGGAGCGCATGGCCCGCTACGCCCGCCTGATCGCGTGGGTCCTGGCGCCGCGCCATGATCTTGAGGATTGGTGGGTTGAATACGTCTATCGCTTTGCCCCGCTGCACGACGTGGGTAAGGTAGCCATTCCTGATGCGGTGTTGCTCAAGCCCGGTCGCCTGACCAGCGAGGAACTGAGGGTGATGCGGACCCACGTGGCCAAGGGAACGGAAATCATCGACGCCATGATCCAGAGCTTCGGTCTTGAGACCGTGCCCCATGTCTCGATCCTGCGCAACATCGTGACCTATCATCACGAGGCCCTAGACGGTACTGGCTATCCCCATGGGTTGACCGGCAGTGCCATTCCGCTGGAAGCCCGCATTACCGCCATCGCCGATGTGTTCGACGCCTTGACCAGCAAGCGTCCCTACAAGGGGGCGTGGTCGAACGAGGAGGCGGCGGCTTATTTGCGCGAGCATGCCGGTGTGCGGTTTGACGCCGAGGCGGTTGAGGCCTTGTTGTCGTGTCCCAACGAGATTCAGGCGATTCAGGCGCGCTATCGGGAGGATCCTTTGGGGTAAGGGGAACAAAAAAGGAAGGCTGGGGAGGCGGGCCTCCCCAGACCCCTCCTTATGATTAGAGGGCGCGGAGGGACTGGGTGACGGCGGCTTGGTCGAGGCCTTTGAGGCCGATGACGACGAGGCGAGACGCCGGGGTTTCGGTGGGGCGCCAGGGGCGGTCGTAGTAGCCGGAAACGCGCGGTCCCACCGCCTGGAGCAGGTGGCGCATGGGTTTACCGGGCACCATCAGGCCGCCTTTGATCCGCAAGATGTCGTGGGTGGTGATCACCGCGTGCAGGTCCTGGGCAAAGCGTGCCGGGTCGGCGACCGGTGCGAGGTCCACGCAGAAGCTTACAAAATCGTCGTGATCATGATCGGTGGCGGTGTCGTGGTGGCTGGGGCGGCTGTCCAGGTCGTCCTCAGCCCCGGCGGCGAGGCCCAGCGCGATGGCCGGATCCACCACGCCCTGGACCGTTTCCAGCACCTGGGTACCCGGGCGGCTCTGGGCGGCGACCAGGGCGTGGGCGCGGGCGATGGCCGGGGCGTCCAGCAGATCGACCTTGTTCAAGATCACCAGATCGGCGCAGCGCAGTTGGTCGGAGAACACTTCTTCCAGGGGATTGTCGTGGTCGGCGGCGGGCTCCTGCCCCGGGGCCGGTTCCTCGAAGCGGCCGGTGAGGAGAGCCGGGGCATCGACCACCGCAAGCACCCCATCCACCGTGACCCGGGCGCGGATGGCCGGCCAGTCGAAGGCCCGCACTAAGGGTTTGGGCAGGGCCAGCCCCGAGGTCTCGATCACGATGTGGTCGGGCGGGTTGGGGCGGTCAAGGAGGGCTTCCATGGTCGGGATGAAGGCGTCGGCCACGGTGCAGCACAGGCAGCCGTTGGCCAACTCGACGATTTCATCCTCAGCGCAGCCGGCCACGCCACAGGCGGCCAAGATGTCGCGGTCCATGCCCACGTCGCCGAACTCGTTGATGATCAAGGCGATGCGCCGCCCTTGGGCGTGAGTCATCATGTGACGCACCAAGGTGGTCTTGCCGGCGCCGAGAAAGCCGGTGATGACGGTGGCGGGCAGGACCCCTTGCGCGCCGCCCTGGAGGCCGTCGCCGCCACGGTGCGCGACTGCCCGGTGTGCGGCAATGTCGATACGCAAACCCCGTGCGGCATTTGTGCCGACTCTCGGCGCGATCCGAGCGTGGTGTGTGTGGTGCGCGACGTGGCCGACCTGTGGGCCCTGGAGCGCGGGGGCGCCTTTCGCGGGCGCTACCATGTGTTGGGCGGCTTGCTGTCCGCCCTGGACGGCATTGGGCCCGATGACTTGGGCCTTGACCGTCTGGAGGCCCGCCTGGGGCCCGAGGCGGTGCGCGAAGTGATCTTGGCATTGCCTGCTACGGTTGAGGGGCAGACGACGGCCCATGTCGTCGCCGATCGCCTGGAGCCCCGGGGCGTGCTGGTCTCCGGCTTGGCGCAGGGGGTGCCGGTCGGGGGGGAGCTGGAGTATCTTGATGACGGGACCTTGAGCGCGGCCTTGGCGGCGCGGCGTCCCGTGTAGGGGAAAAGGAAGGCTGGGGAGGCGCGGCCTCCCCAGACCCCTCGTGTCTTGGGGCTTTTTCYTCTCGTCCGATGGCCCCGGGATTTCCCCTGGCTTCTCCCGCGTTGCAACGCTATCCTTACTCAAACGGGGGCCAGGGGGGTAATCCGCCACCTAGCCAGAGGACCTGACGGGAGAAGCGGGCATGCCGTCCAAGGGATCAAAGAGCGCCGGTGCCGAAGCGCCGATCACCATCAAGAAATACGCCAATCGTCGTCTTTATAATACGGCGACCAGCAGTTACGTGACCCTTGATTATCTGTCGGGTATGGTTCGTGAGAATAAGGATTTTGTCGTTTACGATGCCAAGACGGGTGAGGACATCACCCGCTCAGTCTTGACCCAGATTATCGTCGAAGAAGAAGCCAAGGGGCAAAACCTGTTGCCGATCGGCTTTTTGCGTCAGCTCATCAGCTTTTATGGTGATAGTCTGGGGGGAGTTGTGCCCCAATACCTTGAATACACCATGCAGTCCTTTTCGCGGAACGAGGAGCAGATGCGCTCGATGATGAAATCGGCGCTGGATGGCCTCTTTCCTTTTCAGAACTTTGAAGAGATGAACAAGCGCAACCTCTCTTTTTTCGAGAACGCGCTCACCAGCTTTTTTAATCCTTTTCAGACCACGGGGGACGCGGCGGCGCCGCCGTCTCCGGCCTCTCCCCCCCGGGATGCCGAGGCGCTGCGCCAGGAACTGGAAGCCTTGCAGCAACAGTTGGCCCGCCTGACCGAAAACGAAAAAAAGGCGCCCCCCGCCGACGCCTCCTGAGCCCTCCCCCTCCCAGAAACGAGGGGTCTGGGGAGGCCTCGCCTCCCCAGCCGTTCCTTTTTTAGCGTCGTCTCACGCATCGTGCCGAGCACGAGAACTCACGTAAGTTTTCTCCTGCCGCTCGACAAACTCCAGAATGTAATCCCGCAACAAGTCGGCGCTACTGCGGTCGAGTGTTCTGGCGAGAGTCGTAAAACGCAGCTTCAAGTCTTCTTCCAGGCGGAAGGTGAACGTCGCATCCTTCATGACAGGGCGTCCTCTTGCGCTGTGAAGCGGGCCTGACCCGGCAAACCAGCCCTTGAATTTGCCAGGGAGACAGGCAAACTAATTCCTTTGCCGTTGGTCGCGCGCTCAGAAAGAACGCGCTGGTTTCGGCCTTTCCCCACCCAGGGAAAGCCAACGGGCAGTCCTCCTGGAAAGAGGGAGAGATCATGCTGATCGTCAAAGCTCTTGATGCCTCCTTGCGGGATGTTCCACCCGCTCCCCCTGCCGTGGCATCATCGAACGTCGGCGTTTTTGCGGGGGCCCTGGCGGCGCGCAGTCCGTCCGTTGATGCGGTCCGTCCATCTGGTGCCGACGCCTCGCGCGAGCGCCCCGCGCCGCCGACCCCACCGGAAGGGGGCGATACCGAGGAGGGAAGCCTTGCCGCCGCTCAAGCCTTGCGGTCGGTCGGCTTTGTCGCTCAAACCTTGGCCGAGGGCGTCAAGGCCGAGGGGGCGGACCGCCCCGTCACCTCCTTGTTGCGCCGCACTGCGGCCGCTGTTTACAGCTTTGTGATCAATGCCGTAAGCCATTTGTGGGGGGGCGCACGGCCCGGCTCGACCCTGGTCATGGGGCAAGAGGCCGCCGGTATGGGGATTGATCTGGAAGCGTGATGAGCCTTCGCCGCGACCGTCTCCCGGGACCCCGAAGGGGGGCGCCGGGAGGCGGGAAGGCAGAAGAACGCTCATTCGGCCGCGCGCGCCAGGGTGGGGTGCAGCTGTCGGCTCCCGCGTGTGAGCACCAGCAGGTTGCCCGCCACGACCAGGCCGAGGCCAAGGCCGGCTTCCAGGGTCCACTGGTAGCCCTCGAACACGGTGGACAGGGCCAGCGCCACCACCGGGAACATGACAGAGGCATACGACGCCCGGTCGGCGCCGATCCGCCCGAGCAAGGTGAGGTAGCACCAAAACGCCACCACCGAGCCCAGGACCGCGAGATAGAGCAGCGACAGCAGGTAGGGCGCCGAAAGATCAAGGACGAAGGACCGCCCCATGACCACCGCCATGCCCGCCAGGAACAAGGCCCCGTAGCCCATGCCCACAGCGGTGCCTTGCAAGACCGGAATGCCGGCGCGCTGATTGCGACCGGAAATCAGGTTGCCAAACGAGGCGAAAATGGTCGCGGCCACGCACAGCAATAAGCCCTTGAGCGCGCTGTCGGCGAGGGAGAGGTGGCCCAGTTCGGGGGCAAAGATCAGGGCAATGCCGCCCAAGCCCAAGGCAGCTCCCGCCACCACCCGCCCGCGCAGCGGCTGACGGAAGAACAAGGCGCCGAACAAGATGTTGAAGACGACAATGGAGGAGAAGGAAACCGCCACCAAGCCGCTGGTGAGAAGGCCCGTCGCATTATAAAACAGCAGGTAGTTCGCGCAAAACAGGCAAAAGCCGAGGGCAGCGGACCACAGGTGCTGAGAAAGGGAGAAGCGGGGCCATCCGCCTTGAAACCGCGACCACACGAGCATCAGCCCGCTGGCCAGGGCGAAGCGCCACACGAGGGAGACGGCAGGATCAACCACCCCGAGCTGGAACTCGATTGCCAGCCATGTTGATCCCCAAATTAAGACAGTCGTGATATAAAGCAGCGTATTTCTGGAGGGCATGTCCCTATCCTAATCTAAGACGTTGACTGTCTTCGGGGCCGTAGCCGATGTCGGCCATCATGCGGTCGTCGAGGCTCGACAGAAGGGCTTCGCTTTCTTTGCGCTCGGCGCGGGCGGCCATGGCGTCATAATGGCGGGCGAGCCAGCCTTCCATGCGGGATACCATATGGAATACGCCGTGATGTTTTGCGCTCTTTACGCGTGCGGACAGCGGAGCAGAGACGGTAATGCGGTGAGTGGTCATGATGAACCTCCTCGTTGGGATGACTGTCGGGAATGAGAGAGAGCGGGGGGGAGCGGGGGGGAGATGAAGGGTCATCCCCACCAACAAAATCATCTTGCGCCCTGGCCTCTTAAACCACAAACGAGTAATGTTGCCGGGTTGCATGAGGAAAACTAATCCGAAGGACGTGGAGAATGTCGCCTTCGCTTCCCCCCCTTAACGCACTCAGAACGTTTTCCGTTGCCGCGCGGCGGCTGTCCTTCACCTTGGCGGCCCAGGATCTTGGGGTTACGCAAGCCGCCGTCAGCCACCAGATCCGCAGCCTGGAGACTTGGCTGGGCGTTGATCTTTTTCGCCGACGCAACAAACAGGTGGTGCTCACCGAGGCCGGGCAGGTCTATGCCGTGGCGGTGGGACAGGCGCTCGACGAAATCGCCGAGGCCACCGCGGCCCTCGTGCGCCATGACCCGAGAGCGGGCAATCTCACACTGTCCACAATGTCGAGTTTCGCCATCAAGTGGATGGTTCACCGTCTCAGTGCCTTCATCAACACCCACCCTGAGGTGGCCGTCCGCCTGCACACCAGCATGGAACTCGCTTCCTTTGCCGGGGACGGCGTGGACGTGGCGATTCGCATGGCCCGCAAGATCGCCGATGGCCTGCATGCCGATCTGCTGTTGGAGGAAGAGCTGTTTCCGGTGTGCAGTCCGGCCTTGCTGCGCGGCGCGCGTCCGTTGGCCGCGCCGTCCGATCTGCGCTTCCATGTGCTTTTGCAAGACGTGGGGATCTCCTGGGCCTCGTGGCTCGACCCCCTGGGGCTCGGTGGGGTTGATGGCCTGCGACCGGCGCGTGGCCCGGGCTATCTCGATTCGGCCCTGGCCATCCAGGCATGTATCGACGGTCAGGGCGTGATGCTGGGGCGCACCGTGATCGTCGAGGAGGACATCAAGGCCGGCCGTCTGGTCGAGCCCTTCCACTTCCGGGTGCCCAATCCCATGAAATACTGGCTGGTCTGCCCCCCGAGCCACCTCACCCGCCCCGGAGTGCGTTCCTTTCGCGAGTGGATCCTGGCCGAGGCCGAGACCTGGGCCCGCGACCACCCCCCGGGCGCCGTGCTCGTGGCCCAGCCCGGGGCCTGAAAGGTGAGGGGGCTGGGCTCCCAGCCTTCCCTCCTTTTCTGGCCTCAGTCCGGGGTCAAGGACGCCGTTGGTCCTCCCGCCGCGCACACCCGATTGCGCCCCCCTTCCTTGGCCCGGTACAGCGCGTCGTCGGCCCGTTCCAGCACCCTGGCCAGGGATTCGCCGGGGGAGCGTACCGCCACGCCAAACGACGCGGTGATGCTCTGCGTCATCGGCGCCCCAAAGTCGAGCTCGGCCACCGCGCCGCGCAGGCGTTCGGCCATGACGCGCAGGGTTTCCAAGGAACTGCCAACCACGAAGATGGCAAACTCCTCCCCGCCCAGCCGAACCGGCAGATCGCTGGGCCGCATGTCACTCATCAGGCAGCGGGCCACGGCCCGCAAGACCTCATCGCCCTGGGCATGACCATAGCGGTCGTTCACGTGTTTGAAGTGGTCGATGTCGGCCATGATCACCCCCACGGCGGCATGGGGATCGCGGTCGTGCAGATCCATGAGCCGTCCCAGGGCTTCTTGCATGTAATAGCGCGAGAACAAGCCGGTCAGGGGATCGCGGATGGCGGTTTCGTAAAAGCGCTGGCGCTCGAGATCAAGGGCTCGATGCAAGATTTCTCGCTCAACCGCCACTTGGAGAGGCACGGTCATCTGGCGCAGCAGACCTTCCAGGGCGCCGCAGGCGGGCAGGGGGTTTTTTAAGGCTGGGGAGGCGCGGCCTCCCCAGACCCCTCATTCCCTTGATCGCCCTGATTTTGCCCCGGACCTGCCATGAGGTCGCCCCTTGGGATTGAGGCGAGGCTGCCGTATCCTCGAACGCTTTTTCCCCTCTCCAGTCTCCTCAAGGAGCCACCATGACCGAAGGATCCTCCGCCCTCGCCTCCGTTTGCGCCGCCGGGCTGCTGCCGGGCAAGGCGTATGTTGCCGGCGCCTGGATTGACGCCGATGCGGGCGGCACCTTCCCGGTCCTGGATCCGGCAAGCGGGGCCGAGATTGCCCGCGTGCCGGACCTGGGCGCCGCCGAAACCGAACGCGCCGTTGCCGCCGCCGAGGCCGCGTGGCCGGCGTGGCGCTCGCGCACGGCCAAGGAGCGCGCCACTGTGCTCAAGGCGTGGTACGCCCTCATCATGGAGCACCAAGACGCCCTGGCGCTGTTGATGAGCGCCGAGAACGGCAAGCCCCTGACCGAGGCGCGCGGCGAAGTGGCCTACGGCGCCAGCTTTGTGGAGTGGTTTGCCGAGGAAGCCAAGCGCCTGTATGGCGATGTGGTGCCCTCGCACGGCCGCGACAAGCGCCTCTTGGTGCTGCGCCAGCCGATTGGCGTGGTGGCGGCGATCACGCCTTGGAACTTCCCCTCGGCCATGATCACCCGCAAGGTCGCCCCGGCCCTGGCGGCGGGCTGCCCCGTGGTCATCAAGCCGGCCGAGGACACCCCGCTGTCGGCCCTGGCCCTGGCCGTGCTGGCGGAAAAGGCCGGGATGCCTGCCGGCCTTTTCAACGTGGTGACCTCGGCTGATCCGCGCGCCGTGGGCGGGGTTTTGACCGGCAGCCCGGTGGTGCGCAAATTGTCGTTCACCGGTTCGACCGAGGTCGGCAAGATCTTGATGGCCCAGTGCGCTGGCACCGTGAAGAAGGTCTCGCTGGAACTGGGCGGCAACGCGCCCTTTATCGTGTTCGACGATGCCGATCTCGATGCCGCCGTGGCCGGGGCGATTGCCTCCAAGTACCGCAACGCCGGCCAGACCTGTGTGTGCGCCAACCGCTTGTTGATCCAAGACAAGGTCTACGACGCCTTTGCCGAAAAGCTGGCGGCCCATGTGCGGACCATCACGGTGGGCCCGGCTCTGGAAGGCAAGGCGACCCAGGGGCCGCTGATCAATGCCGAGGGGTTGGCCAAGGTCGAGGCCCTGGTTGAGGATGCCCTGGGCAAGGGCGCTTGTGCCCTGGTGGGCGGCAAGCGGCACGCCCTGGGGGGGACCTTCTTTGAACCGACCATCCTGACCAACGTCACCGCCGACATGCGCATTGCCCGCGAGGAGATCTTTGGCCCGGTGGCGCCGCTCTATCGCTTCTCGACCGAGGAAGAGGCGATCCGTCTGGCTAACGACACCCCGTTTGGTCTCGCCGCCTACTTCTATGCCCGCGACGTGGGCCGGGTGTGGCGGGTGGCCGAGGGCCTGGAATACGGCATCGTTGGCATCAACGAGGGCATCATTTCCACCGAGGTGGCGCCGTTTGGCGGCATCAAGGAGTCGGGGATCGGGCGGGAGGGGTCTCGGTACGGGCTCGATGACTTTACGGAGCTGGGGGAGGCTCAATAAATAAAAAAGAAGAGGAGGTCTGGAGGCGTAGCCTCCAGGCGGGGTTCGGGGCGGCAGCCCCGCGTCCCCTGCGGCTTACGGACGCGAACAGCGCGGAAACACGCGAAAAAAGGCCTCGGTACTCAGGGCCTGGAACGCCTCGACGCTTACCCCCTTCAGCTCGGCCACGCGGGCCGCCGTGTGCACCACGTGGGCCGGCTCGTTGCGTTTGCCGCGAAACGGCACCGGCGCGAGGTATGGTGCATCGGTTTCGACGAGCAGGCGCTCGACCGGAACCTCGGCCAGAACATCGCGCACGTTCTGGGCTTTGGGGAAGGTGACAATGCCGGAGATGGAGAGATAAAGCCCGAGATCGAGGGCGGTGCGGGCGAGAGCCGGGCCGGAACTAAAGCAGTGGATCAGACCCGTGAACGGCCCTTTCTTCGCCTCGTCCTCCAAGATCCGCGCCATGTCCTCGTCGGCGTCGCGGGTATGGATGACCACGGGCAAGCCGCTCAAGCGCGCCGCCTCGAGATGGGCGCGAAAGGCGCGCTGCTGGGCCTCGCGCGGGCTGTGGTCGTAGAAGTAGTCGAGACCGGTCTCGCCAAAGCCCACCACCTTGGGCGACTGGGCAAGACGCACCAGGGTTTCGGCGTCGGTTTCCGGTTCCCGCCCCGCCTCGTGCGGATGGATGCCCACCGTGCACCAGACGTTGGGGAACCGCTCGGCCACGGCCAGCACCGCCGGAAAGCGGGTGACATGGGTCCCAATGGTCAGCACGGTGCCGACGCCCGCCGTGTGGGCCCGGGCCACCACCGTGTCCAGGTCCTCGGCGAAGTCGGGAAAATCCAGGTGGCAATGGCTGTCCACCAACATGGTCGTCTTCCTTGTCGCGAACGGGCGTCGTGCGGTCGGAAAAAAACCAAAGGCTGGGGAGGTGAGCCTCCCCAGGCTCCTCGGTCCTGGGGGGTCAGGCCTCCTCGACAAAGCGGGGGAACACCCCAGACGGCGCGGGCAGGACGAGACCGGGCTTGAGGCGATATCCCGGTGCCAGGGTGGCGAAGGTCCGCTCCTCGGGGTCCTGGCCCACCTGTTCGAGCAACCGGCCGGCGCTGTCGGGCACCACGGGCAGCAGGAGCAGGGCCAAGCGACGGATGACCTCGGCCAAAACATAAAGCACGGTGCCCATGCGCGCCACGTCGGTTTTACGCAGGGCCCAGGGGGCCTGACGATCAACGTAGCCGTTGGCGGCGCGCACAACGACCCACACGCTTTCCAGAGCCTCATGGAAGGCTTGACGGTCCAGGGCGGCCCGCATCGTCGGCAACAAGGCCTCGGCCGGCCCCAGAAGGGCCAGATCGTCCTCGGTCAGCGGCCCGGGTTCGGGCACGACGCCCCCGCAGTTGCGTGCGATCATTGAAAGCGTGCGCTGGGCGAGATTGCCCAGGTCGTTGGCCAACTCGCTGTTCATGCGTCCGACCATAGCCCGGTGGCTGAAGTCGCCATCGTTGCCAAACGGCACCTCGCGCAACAGAAAATAGCGCACGGGGTCCAGGCCATAGGTCTCGATCAAAGCCAGGGGGTCGATGACATTGCCGACGCTCTTGGAGATCTTGCGGCCCTCGTTGGTCCACCAGCCGTGGGCAAAGACCCGCTTGGGCGGTTCCAGGCCGGCGGCCATCAGGAAGGCCGGCCAATAGACCGTGTGGAAGCGCAGGATATCCTTGCCGACCATGTGCAAGTCGGCGGGCCAGCGCTCGGCATACTCGCCCGTGGTGTCGGGATAACCGACGGCGGTGATATAGTTGGTCAGGGCGTCGAGCCACACGTACATGATGTGCTTATCGTCACCCGGCACGGGCACGCCCCAGGAGAACGTGGTGCGCGAGACCGACAGGTCGGTCAGCCCCCCCTCGACGAAGCGGATGACTTCGTTTCGCCGGCTCTCGGGGGCAATGAAATCGGGGACGCGAGCGTAATAATCCAGCAGGGGCTGCTGCCACTTGGACAGGCGGAAGAAGTAGCTGGGCTCCTCAACCCACTCGACGGGGGCCCCGCTGGGCGCGCGGAAGCTGCCGTCGGGATCGCGGATGAGTTCGTCCTCGGCATGGAAGGCCTCGTCGCGCACCGAGTACCAGCCCTTGTAGGCCCCAAGATAGATCTCGCCTCGCTCCAGCAAGGTGGTCCACAAGGCCTGACAGGCCTTGATGTGACGCGCCTCGGTGGTGCGGATGAAATCGTCGTTGCTAAAGCCCATGGCCCGGGCCAGATCGCGAAAATTGGCCGACACGCCATCGGTGAAGGTCTGAGGATCGACGCCCGCAGCCTGGGCCGACTTCTCCACCTTTTGGCCGTGCTCGTCGGTGCCGGTCAGAAACTTGACGTCGTAGCCATCAAGACGCTTGAAACGCGCCAGCACATCGCAGGCCAAGGTGGTGTAGGCATGGCCGATGTGGGGCTTGTCATTGACGTAATAAATGGGGGTGGTCAGGGTGTAGCGGGGCTTGGACCCGGCCATGGCGGAGAACTCCCGGATCGGAAGACGAAGGGGCCCTTCCCGTCAGGGAGGCGCGAAGGTCCGCTCCACCAGATGAAAGGCGGACAAGACCGTCTGTTTGCGGTCAAGATGGACGGCGCGGGCCCGCTCGAACAGGGTGGAGACTTTTTCCCACACCTCGACCCAGCGATCAAGGGGGCGGCGGCGAAAAACATAGGCATCACGGCCTCTTCGCCGGGAAGCGCCCCCCCGGGAAGCGCGCCCCCGGAAAGCAAGGCGTGGGCACGAATGGCCCGGGCCAGCCACCACGGCAAAAGATCAGCCAGGGCGGCAAAGGCGGCATCATCGCGCGCGACCAGATCGCCCAGGGCATGCAAGCGCCGAACGTCCAGTCGCCCGCCGCCGGCCATCAGGCCCAGCATTTCCTGACACAAGGCCAAACCGCCTTGAGCCTGAAGGGTCAGGGCACGGCCTAGACTGCCCTCGGCGAGCCCCAGGACCATGCGCCGGTCCTCCCCACCGAGGTCAGGCAAGGCGCGGCCCAGAAGGGTGTCGAGCACCTCGGGCGCCAGGGGCTTGAGGCTTAGGCGCCGACAGCGCGAGCGCACCGTGGCCGGCAGGCGGGCCGGGTTATGGCAAACCAAGAGCAGCAAGGAACGCGGCGGCGGCTCTTCCAAGACCTTGAGCAAGGCGTTGGCCGCGTTGCGGTTCATGGTCTCGGCCTCGTCGATGAGCACAACGCGCCAGCCCCCTTCGGACGAGGTCAGCCCCATGAAGGTGGCAAGATCGCGCACATCGCCCACCACGATTTCCGCCCGGCGCCGCGCCGCCTTGTCCTCCATGAACCCGCGTTCAATGACCCGAAGATCGCCATGCGACCCGGCGGCCACCCGACGAAACACCGGGTCGTCCTCGGCCAGGGCCAAGGAGTCGGGTCGCCCCCCCAGAAGGTCGGCCCCGGCCTCGGGAGGATGGCGCAGGACATGGCGGGCAAAGCGATAGGCAAAGGTCGCCTTGCCAATCCCCTGGGGCCCGGAAATCAGCCACGCGTGGGCCAAGCGCCCGGAGGCCAGCGCTTCCAGAACCGTGTGCTCGGCCTCCTCATGCCMCACCAACTCGGGGTTTTGGCGTGGGCTGCGCTCCGTCACAACGCAACATCCGCGTCGGGAAAGGCGGCAAGGACAAGGGCCAGAAGGCGGTGGTGCACGCTCTCGACATCGGCCCGAGCGTCGATCACGCGGCAGCGACCGCCAGCCTCCCGGGCCAGATCCAAAAAGCCCTGGCGCACCCGCTCATGAAAGTCGCGATCAAACTGTTCGTAGCGCTGCTCCGCCCCGGCTCGCCCCCGGGCCCGCGCGAGGCCCTCGGCCACCGGCAGATCAAGAATCAACGTCAGGTCAGGCTGGAAACCGCCGCACACAAAGGCATGCAAGGCCTCAAGGTCGGCCAAGGGCAGACCATGGCCCGCCCCCTGATAGGCCCGTGTTGAATCGGCAAAGCGGTCACTGACCACCCAGGCGCCGCGCTCCAGGGCTGGCCACACGGTGCGCACCAGATGGTCGCGCCGAGCGGCGGCATGGAGCAAGGCCTCGGTACGGGCATCCCAGCGATCGGGCGTGCCCTCGACGAGCAAGCGGCGCACCGCCTCGGCGCCGGGGGCACCGCCGGGTTCACGGGTTTCAACAACCTCCAGGCCACGCTGGCGCAACGCGGCGACAAGGCGGGCGCGTTGGGTGGTCTTCCCTCCCCCTTCGCCTCCCTCCAAGGTGAGAAAGCGGCCCCGGGCCACGCTCACGCCCCCGGGGCCGGGGCCGGAGCCTCGCTTTCCGACAAAAAGGCGTGGACGCCGCTCATGATGAGATGCCCCATGGACGCAAACAGCCGCCCGACCCACGAGAGGGGCTCGACAGCGGACCCGGCGACCAGGGGAAAGGCCATAGAGGTCATTTCCGGCCCTTCCAGAACCAGCTTGGCCACGGGCGTTCCAGCGGCGATGGGAGCGGGCAGCGGTCCTTCGTACACCACCTTGATGCTCATGTCGCGATGGGCGGCGCGCGGCAAGGTGATGTGCAGGTCCTTGGGCACGACCAGGGGAACCTCGTCCTCGGCGCCCATCCACACCTCGGCCTGGGACACCACTTCGCCGGCCTTGAACAAGGTCACGTTCTCGAAATTGCGAAAGGCCCAGGTGATCAGGCGCTCGGCTTCCTCGGAGCGCTCCATGGTGCTGTTCAGACCGTTGATGACCATGATGACCCGGCGGTCGCCCTGCTTGGCCGAAGCGGTCAGACCATAGCCGGCGATGTTGGTATGCCCAGTTTTGAGGCCGTCTGCCCCCAGGTTCTTGTAAAGCAAGGGATTGCGGTTGTGCTGAACAATCCCGTTATACGTGAATTCGGTCTGGGAGTAGATCGAGTAATAGTTGGGAAAGTCGGTGATAATCCGCTCGGCCAAGGTCGCAAGGTCGCGCGCGGTCATGTAGTGGTTGGGGTCGGGCAGGCCGGTCGCATTGGCAAAGTTGCTGTCGGTCAGACCCAGTTCCTTGGCGCGGCGGGTCATTTGTCGCGCAAAGGTCGCCTCGTCCCCAGCGAGGTTCTCGGCCGCCACCACACAGGCATCATTGCCCGACTGAATGATAATGCCGTGCAGAATATCCTCGACTCGCACGGTCGAGCCCGGCTCCAGGAACATGGTGGACCCGCCGCTGGCCGCTCCCCCCATGCGCCACGCATTTTCGCTGACGGTAAAAACATCGTCAAACGACAAGGAGCCCTCGTGCAAGCGCTCGAAGATCATATAGGCGGTCATCAGCTTGCTCATCGAGGAGGGCGGCATCCGCGCCGCCGAATCCTTGTCGAGAAGGATGGTCTTGGTATCCAAATCCAGCAACAGGGCCTCACGCGCCTTGGTCTCGAAGGCGGCGGCGGGTCCGGCATTCAAAAGTCCCAAGGCGGCGAGCAGCGCCAGAAAGGCCAGCAGGAGAGGACGGCGGGGGGAGGCGATCACGACCTGTCGCTCCATCGGTTGGACCATGTTCTTGCAAACACGCTCGGAAACAGAAGGGGCCGGGGGCTTGAAAGCCTAGCAGCCGGACCCCGGCGAGGCGGTGGCCAGCGCGCGTCAAGAGGACGCTGGCCCGGGCCACGGCATCAGTCCGCGACAATCCGCGCTTCTGGATAGCCTGAAGCCTGGGTATTTCGCAAGATTTGGGACGCCGTATCCGCATCCGGGAAGGGACCCAGCCGGACACGATACAGCACATGGTCGCCAAAATTGACTGGAGCAATCTTGGCGGGCCCCAGACTCCGCAACCGCGTCTGCAAGGCCTTGGCATTGTCCATGCTGGCAAAGGCCCCAATCTGCACGTAACTTCCCTCCGGGGCATCGGCCCAGGTATCACGCGCTGGGACGTCCCGCCCGGCCGAAACATCCTGGCCGGCCGGCCCGGTCGCCCAGCCCGTCACGGGGGCGCGTGCCTCCGCCGCCCCGCGTGACGCCGACGCAGGGGCCGGGCGCGAAGAGGATGATGACGGCGGAAGGGAGACCCGCTCAACACGGGCGCGGGGCGGCGGGCTATCTAACGCCACGGTTTCCACCGTGCCACGCGGCGCGGCAACCGGCGGGGCCTCGGCGACAGCGGTGCCACTCAGGGCCTGAGCCTTGGCCTGCCGACTCTCCCAAGCCAGAACCTGCACCCGCACCTTGGTGCGCCCAGCCCGCTCGAAGCCCAAGGCCCGGGCCGCCGCGCGCGACATGTCGATAATGCGATCATTGACAAAAGGGCCGCGGTCGTTCACCCGCACGATGATCGAGCGCCCGTTGGCAAGATTGGTCACCTGAACAATGGAGGGCAAAGGCAAGATGGTATGAGCGGCGCTCAGGCGGTCCTGATCGAACACCTCGCCGTTGGCCGTGCGCTTACCGTGAAAGTCGCTGCCGTACCACGAGGCCTCACCGACTTCATTATAGTCGTAGTCTTCGCGGGGATAATACCAGCGCCCGCCGATCTGGTAGGGCTTGCCAATCTTGTAGGTTCCCCCCTCACCCGAGGGCCGGGCGCCGCCTCCGGTTGCCGGCCCCCCCGAGGGCGTCTCGGCACAGGCCGCCACAAAGCAGGAGAGGCCCAAAACCCCCCAAAGAAGTAAACGGCGAGGCGGTGCGGCAGACATGGGAGCGCTGACTTTCGTGCGCGAGGCCAAAAAAAGGATCACGGCGTGAGGGCGCGCAGGGCGTCAAGCACAGACGTGTCGGCGTAGCCATCGGCCGGACGCCCGAGCCCCGCCTGAAAGGCCCGAAGGGCCGCCCGGGTGCGAGCGCCGATCAGACCATCGGGCTCCCCCACATCATGCCCCAGTTGCCCCAGACGGGTTTGGATTTCGCGCACCTCACTGGTGCGCAAGGACCGGTCATCCAGAGGAGGCGGCTGCACCAAAGGCCCAGCGCCGGCCAAGCGATCGGCCAGGTAGCCCGCCGCGAGACCGTAGAAAATCGACTTGTTCCAGCGCAGAATAACATTGAAATTATCGTAAACAATAAACGCCGGCCCGCGCACGCCCGAGGGCAAAAGAATCGCGCCAGACAGCGTCGCCCCCTCGGGCAACGGCGCACCAGCCGCTGTCAAGACCCCCAGCGCCTGCCAGCGGGCCACCGGTTGCGGCTGGTCAAGGCCGGTGAGCGCCAGATCAAGCCCGGGCGGCAGCCGAACTTCCCGCCCCCAGGGCTCGCGCGGGTTCCAGCCCAGGGCGTGCAAATAGGCCGCGCCCGACGCCAGGGCATCGGCGCTGCTTTGCCAGGGATCGCGCCGCCCGTCCCCATCCCCATCGACAGCATGGGCGACAAAGGTCGAGGGCATAAACTGGGTCTGCCCCATGGCCCCGGCCCAAGACCCGATCAGGCGCTCGCGCGGCACATCGCCAGCCTCCAAGATGCGCAGGGCATCAAGTAACTGGGCCTTGAAGAAGGTCCCACGCCGGCCCTCGTAAGCCAAGGTCGCCAAGGTATCGATGACCGGGGTGCTGCCAATGATGGCCCCAAAGCTGGTCTCCAACCCCCACAACGCCACCAACACCGGGCCCGGCACCCCCGTCGCCTGCTCCAACCGCCCGAGCAAGGCGGCATGAACCTGAAGCAACTCTCGCCCTCATACCGCCAACCTCGCGAGCGTGCCCGATTACACCCTGAGCACGTCAAGTGCGGCCCTGGAACGGATCGCAGCGTGTGGCGGCACCTATAGCACCGGGTCCGCCGCTGGGTTGTGGGCGGTGGCCCTCACTGAGTCCGACACCACCTTCTACGCCAACACCGGCGGCCGCCTGGCCAAGGTGTGAGGAGGACACATGTACGCGACTGCTAAAGGCGCCATTATCGAAGCTTTACCGCCCGATTTGGCTGACTCCAGCGACGACACCCTAGCCGGCCACGGAATCTACCACGTGCGCGAAAGCACCCTGGCGTCTTTCGATTCGGCCACGCAGGCCCTGACCATGGACGGCGCCGCTTGGGGATATGACGAGAGCGGTTCCCTTCCGGTGATCACCCTAGCCTGGGCCGTGCGCTCCTTGACCGAGGCCGAGCTTCTGGCCCGGGCCCGGGCGCGGCGGCCCGAGATCGTGCGCCGGCTGCACGAGATCGACGCCGCGTCGATCCGTCCGGCGCGGGCGGTTGCCGCCGCACTGGCCCAGGGGAGCGCGCCCGATCCCGCCGACGTGGCCAAGGTGGCGGCCCTCGACGCCGAGGCCCAGGCCCTGCGCGGCCAATTGGTTCCCGAGGCAACTGCTTTGCCGTAGCCAGTAGGCGGCCTACCCACCTTCAGTAGCCCGCCGAAGCGGGCTTTTTATTGGAGAAACTCCTGATGGACACGACCCTGAATGACCTCCTGACCCTTTGGCCAGTGCTGCTGGCTCTTGCCGGCGCGGTCGGCTGGCTCCACCGGGCCTTGGCTCAGCTGGAAGCACGTCAGTCCGATCAACGGGCGCGGCTCTACGACCGCATGGACCGCTTCTGTGAGCGCGTCGAAGCGCGCTTCGTCCCGCGCGATGTGTGCGACGCTCGGCACCGGGCGCCGTCGGCAGCAGAGTAATGGCCATGACCACTGTTGACCAAATCCTCACCGACATCGTGCGCCGCGAAGGCGGGCTGGTTGATCACCCCGCCGATCCCGGCGGCATCACCAACCATGGCATTTCCCTGTGCTACGCCAAGGGCATTGGCCTTGACCTGGACGGCGACGGCGATACCGACGCGGACGACATCCGCCGGGTGACGCCGGCGGAGGCCGTTGAACGCTTCCGAGAGGACTTTTACCTGTCCCCCCGGATTCACACCCTTCCGGCCGCGCTCCAGCCGGTCCTGGTGGACTGGGCGGTCAACAGCGGTTCCGCGCCCCCGATCCTGGCGCTTCAACGGGCCCTTAATCAGGTGGTCGCGACGGCCGCCGATCTGTTCCCGGGTCTCGAAGCCATCACGGAGGATGGGCGCATCGGGCCCAGGACCCGGGCCCGCGCCCAGGCCGTGCTCGATCAGGTTCCGGCCGCCGTGATCGTCAACGAAATCTGCGACGCGCGCGTGCGGTTTTACCGCGCCCTGGCCGGTGCCCGTCCGTCGCAGCGCGTGTTCCTGCGCGGCTGGCTGGCTCGGGCCAACGCTTTTCGGGAGGTGGTGCGATGATCGGAGTAATTGCCAAGCTGCTGGGCGGGCCGCTGGTTTCCTTGGCCGGTGACATCGCGGCCAGGGTTGCGCCCAACAAGGACGCCCTGGCCGCGCAAGGCCACGGCGAAACCATGACTACCCTGCAAGGCTACGCCGCCGAGTTCACGGCGACGCGGCCCAACCGCACGTGGTGGGATAGCTTTGTCGATGGCCTGAACCGCTTGCCGCGCCCCTTTATGGCTTTCGGGGTGCTGGCGGTGATGGCCTGGGCGCCCTTGGACCCGATCGGCTTCGCGGAGGCCATGCGGGTCTACGCCCTGGTGCCCGAGTGGTTGACCGGCCTTCTTGGGGGTGTGGCTGCCTTTTACTTCGCGGCGCGGCACCTCGAGAAGCGCCTGGACGCGAAGAGCGTTGCGCCCGCCGAAGTGGCCCAGGTGATGGCCGACGTGGCCGCGCTCAAAGCCATGGGCGCCCCGACGCCCCCACCGGAAGCTGCGTCGATGGGCGACGGGGATTTTCGATTTGCAATGAGCAGCCCGGAGCCAATGCCGGATGGCGCCATCGCCGAATGGAACCGTCGGCGCAAGGCGGGGCGCCACTGATCTACGCAGAGTTTGTACCCTTCCGGCGAACTGTCCGGTGATTCCGGTCGGTTCGCCGGGCATTTTGTCCGTATGTCAAGCGGCTTGGTGTGTTTGGAAATTCCAGTCAGGCTAGACACTGGCGTCGCATCATATTGAGATACAACGACGCGAACAAACGTGGAAAAGTGACTAATACCTTTGTTATTAAACAAGAAGCGCCGGACTTTTAATCAGCGGGTCGCGCGTTCGAGTCGCGCCGGGCTCACCAATGAAGAAATAAGCCCCTGAAATCACTGCGATTTCGGGGGCTTTTTCTTGCGTGGGTCAGGGCGCGGGCAGCGCAATTCCGGGAGGAGGAGCGCAGGCTCTTGCGCCGACTTCAGCCAAAAAAGGGTCGGCGGTGCTGCCCCCGCCGAGCCCATAACGAATCGCCCCCCTAGGACGGCCGGCAGCGGCTCCGGCATAGGGCGATTGCAGGGGAGAAGTGTACCGCCCCAGGGGAGGGTGGGCAATCATGTTCACCGAGATCAGTGTAGAGAGAAAGGTCAGTGCAAAAGAAGGCCGGGGAGGCGCGGCCTCCCCAGACCCCTCGGTCTGTTTGGTTTTTCAGGTCTAGCGGAGTGTCTGGGGAGGCGGGAGGTCGTCCCCAGTCTGTCCCTCGGTCAGCCCCGTACACCAATTCCCMTGCTCTCACCACTCGTAACCATGCGGGCATAGTGCGCCACGGGACGCTGCTGTGGCGTAGGTCGGGTTGAGGACAGGGCGGCCCGGGAGACGCCGCCGCTCCCGGGCCAGATCGCCCCCCTAGGAGGACCGGCGGCGGTCTCGGCATAGGGTGATCCACGGGCGTATTGTAGCTGGATACCCCCGGAAAAACCAGCACCGATCCGTCTGTCAGCGAGGCGGTGACTCAGCCAAGAGGTGGTTCATCCCTGCGCATGCAGGGGATACATGACGTCTTTCTGGTCGGCCTTGAGAGCGTCAGGTTCATCCCTGCGCATGCAGGGGATACAAGTCCCCCTGGACACCAAGCTTCTCCCACGAGGGTTCATCCCTGCGCATGCAGGGGATACGTCATTCCCGACTGTGGCCGCGAGGTCCCATAGGGTTCATCCCTGCGCATGCAGGGGATACAGCAGCGCGGGAAATGGCACGATATAGTCCTTGGGTTCATCCCTGCGCATGCAGGGGATACGTAGCGCATCTGCGGCCACAGATCAGAGTCCTGGGTTCATCCCTGCGCATGCAGGGGATACTCGCTGCGCGTCGATGTGCGGGTTGCGGACCAGGGTTCATCCCTGCGCATGCAGGGGATACCCTCCCTGTAAGGGATTGGCAGGAATGGGGGAATGAGTCAAGGACTTTCAGGGTTCTTGGGGTTTGTTGTTAATGGGGCAATGGTGGGGCGTTTTACACGGAGAGTCGGGGAGGGGGGAAGGATTGGGGGGGAGTTCCATGGGCTTTTTTAAGATGGGATTCTTCATGAAGCCTTGAGAGGGGTGGTCCTTAAGGGGCTGCCTGGGCGGGGGCGGCAAGGTCGCGGGGGGTGGAAAAAATTTGGGGACAAGATCGGTTGATGGATTGCGTTTGTGCTCGTTGTTGGTCATTTTGAATGATGTAAAAATCTTTAAGGGAATATCCGGGGCAGACCATGCTGAAGGGCAGGCTAGGGCTTGAAAAGGCGCGCATTCCTCATAAAAGCCGTCATGGGCTTGTTTATCTTGAATACTGCCGTCTCTCTATTGATAACGGGAGCCTGACCCTGCGCTACGACGAGAGTGGGGAAGAAGCAGAGCTTCCCTATCAGGCGGTGAGTGCCATTCTTTTGGGGCCCGGCACAACGATCACGCACGACGCGATCCGTCATCTTTCCGCGCATGGCACCGCCTTCATGGCGGTAGGGAGTGAGGGGACTCGGCTTTATACGGCGCCGCCGCTGTTTGAGCGTTCCGCCGATCTTGCCCACAAGCAGGCGGTTTATTTTGCCTCGGACACCACGCGGTTGATGGTTGCGTTGCGGATGTACGAGAAGCGCTTTGGCGAGCGGCCCCGCGTTTCTTCTCTGGATGCTTTGCGCGGGATGGAGGCGCAGCGGATCAAACGTTCGTATGAACTGTTGGCGGCGCAGGAAAAAATCGACTGGAAAGGCCGTCACTTCGATCGCGGTGCGCCAGAGGCGGCCGATCTCCCCAACCAAGCCATCAATCACGCGGTCACAGCCTTGGAGGCAGCGGTCGCCATCGGTGTGGCGGCGACGGGCACGGTGCCCCAACTGGGCTTTCTCCACGAGGCTCCCGGCATCGCCTGGACCTTGGACCTGTGCGATCTCTACCGGACCACGGTTACTGTTCCCCTGGCCTTTCGGGCCGTGCGCGAGATCAACGAGGGTCGCCATCCCAACCAGCGTTTGGAGCGTGTGGTTCGTTTGATGATGGCCCGCGCCCTGACCCGCTCCTCCCTGATTGATACCGTGATCGACGACATCAAGGAGATTCTGGCCTGATGATCCTCATTTGCGCGTCCAACACGGTGGATCGGGTCCATGGCTTCCTGCGCTCATGCATGCTCAATCCCCATCCCGGGGTCTATGTCAGCGTGACCCTGGACGCGGGAAGCCGAGAGCGCGTTTGGACCATCCTCGAGGGCTGGTGGAACGCCGAACCCCAGGGAACCCTCCTTATGATGTATAAAGCCAAGGAAAAACCCATGGGACTCGACTTCCGATCCTTGGGAGTCCCCAAAAGAACCGTCGTCGAACGCGACGGCATTTATATGTTGATAACAAAGACCAAGAACACGGAAAGTCCTTGACTCATTCCCCCATTCCTGCCAATCCCTTACAGGGAGGGTATCCCCTGCATGCGCAGGGATGAACCCTCGCCCTCGGCCTCGAAGATCACTCCCGCCGCGTATCCCCTGCATGCGCAGGGATGAACCCTCCCCCTCATGGCCGAGGAGGTGCGACCCCTCGTATCCCCTGCATGCGCAGGGATGAACCCAAGGTCACTTTACCCCAAGGAGTGCTTTTGCGCGTGGGCGGGGTTTTTGGTAGTGGTCGGAGGTGGCAACACCCTCTATAATCTGACTGCTAGCCCCGCTGCTGACTCGACCCTGGGTTCCCAAGGCGGTGGAGTGGTTGACGGTAGAGGGTTCCTGCCGTCAACTTGGCCGATGGTGTAGAGAAATCCCACGTCGCGTGTCCCCTGCTTGCAGAGGCAAAGCCCCTGAGTCTGGGAGGGTGGTGCGCGGCGTTTTTGGAGCAAGGGGCTCTGCGCTTGCTTCCTCTCTCTGAGGAGAGGCGCCATACTCCTCTCATGCCGCCCTATGCCGAAGCCGCTGCCGGCTGCCCTAGGGGGGCGGCTGGGTCCGGGCGGAGGCAGCTTCGCCGGACCACCCTTTTCTCGCCCGTTCTGGAGACGAGAAACACGGATTTTCCGTCTCTAAAGGAATCGAGGGGTCTGGGGAGGCCGCGCCTCCCCAGCCTTCCTTTCCTCGTGGCCTTTTTTCCGGGGCCCTCACGTCTTCTCGAAAACCCACGACAACCCTTCATCGCAGGCATAGCGGACCTGAACAGGGCGGCCGTTGTAAAGGCCGGAGCCGACCCATCCGTTGTCTGGATCGGGGGTGAGGCACAGAACCGGGGTGAAGGAGAGGCGGCGGCGTTGGGCGAGGGGCAGGAGGGCGGCGAGGGCATCGAGAAAGGCTTGGTCGGTGGCTGGGGGGAGGAGGGGCTGGGGGACGCGCAGAAGGGAGCGGTCGAGATCCTCGCCAAGGAAGGCGGGGCCGGTGTCGCGGTGGGTGGCGAGGGCGACGGGGGCGGAGTCTCCGAGGCGGGTTGGGGGATGCTCTTCGTCGGGGCTGGAGCCGAGGATGCCGTTCTCTTGCCAGTCTTGGAGCAGGCCGTTGCGAAAGGCCAGGGTGTTGTGCCGGGCTTGGGCGCGCTCGGCCACGCCTTTTCCCTCGTTTTGGTTATGGCGGGGGTGCAGGGCTGGGGGGACGTTGGCGCACAGGGTATTGGTCTCGGCGTAGACGCTTTCCAGGAGGGGGCGGGCGTCTTCTTCGGGTTTCAGGGGGCCGGTGCTGGGTCGTCCGGGGATGGTTGTGGGGTCGATGAGATGGCGGGCGCCGAGCCATAGGCGGGCGTCGTCGGGGTAGAGGCGCTGGGAGCGGGGGAGGACGCGGGCGAGCCAGCCTTGGGGGCCGGCGTGGTCGGCGTCGTCGAGAGGGGGCATAAGGAGGAAGGCGGGGCTATCGGGGCGCTGGTCGGCGTGGCCTTGGGGAAGGCGGGCGCCTTGGGCATCGCGGGCATGACGGCGGCGGCGGCCCAGGCGTTGCAGCACGACGTCGGCGGGGGCGAGATCGCTGATCCACTCGTCAAAATCCAGATCCAGGCTTTGTTCGGCCACTTGGGTGGTGATCAGAACGCGTCCTGCCCGATCGGCGGGGGTGCTGTCCTTGCCAAACAGGGCTAGCACGGTGCGTTCGATCCGGGCGCGGTCGTGGGGGAGGTAGCGGGCGTGGAACAAGAGGGGGGGTGGTAGGCCGGCTTCGGTCAAGCGCGGGGCCAAGGCTTGGGCGGTTGCGCGGGCATCGTGGACGGTGTTGCGAAACCAGACGACGCAGCGGCCTTGGCTGGCCCAGTCGACCACCGCATCCTCGAGGGGGGCCTCGGCGTGCTGGGCCTGGAGGTGGACCGGGCGGGCGGGCTGGCGTAGGGGGACTGGGGTTTCCACGCGGCCCTGGGCGTGGTGGAGGGTGAGGAGGGGGAAGGCCTGTGACCCGGTGCTTGGCGCGGCGCGGTTGGGCCAGCCGGCGCCGTCGGCGAAGGCGGCGACCAGTTGTTCGCGCAGGCGGGTGGGCAAGGTGGCCGACATCAAGATGGCGGGATCGCCTTGGGCGGCGTGGTGGCGCAAAAGCTGCTCCAGGGCGCCCAGCATATAGTCGTCGTAGGCGTGCACTTCGTCCACCAGCAGGACCTTGCGCCACAGGCCCCAGAGGCGCACCGGGCCATGGCGCACGCGCAGGGCGCCCATCAAGGCTTGGTCCACGGTGCCGACGCCGGCTGGACTGAGCAAGGCGCGTTTGCTGCCTTGGGTGAACCACGCCTGGGCGTCGCCTTCGCCGGTTTCGAGGGCGGCGCGGCTGGCGACGGCGTGGAAGGCCTCGCTGTGGGCGCGTCGGCCATGGGCGAGCATGAACGAGGGGATGGTGGCGAACAGGCGCTCTAGCACGTCTTTCTTGCGCTGGAAGGCGCTTTCGGCGGTGGCGGTGGTGGGCAGGCCGGCATAGAACCCCCAGGCGCGGCCGGCGGTGAGCAGGCGATGGATGATCAGGTCGCCGGCCTCGGTTTTGCCGGCGCCTGGGGCGTCTTCGACAATGACCAGGAGGGCGCCTTCGGGCAGGACAGCGGGGTCCACGTGGCGGGCGCAGGCGGCTTGCAAGGGGGTGGGGCTGCTGGCCAGCCCGGGAAAGAGGGCGGCGAAGTCGAGCAGCGGGGCCGGGGCGGGCGGTGTCATGCCGGTGGGGGCCAGATCGGCCAGCAGGCGGCGGGCGGTGGGCTGGGCGTGGGTGTTGTAATAGTCGGCGAGGTCGAGGGGCTCGGCGTGGTAGGCAAAGGCCTCGGCCGAGCCTAGCCAGTCGCAGACGGAAAACAGGCCGTTGAGGGTGTAGGACAGCCGCTCGCAGGCCTCTTGCGTGGGCAACGCGCCGGACGGGGCGAACAAGGCCCGCATTTCCTCATGAAAAACCTGGGCCGCCTCCAGATCGGCGTCGGTTAGCCATGGGCTGAACTGGCTCAGGGTCGGTCCGGTGGTGGGCGGCTGTACCCCGTGGTGGCCGGTGGCGGCGGCGATGAGGGCGGCGACGCGGCTGAACTCGGTTCGGACGGCGGGGGCCGGGCCGAGACCGCGCTTGGCGTCGCGCCACAAGGTTCGCCAGAGCACAAACCCCAGGGTGTCGTGTCCCGCTTGGCGGCGGTCATAGGGGGCGACCGTCGCCTTGACCCCCAGGGCTTCGGCCAGATCGGGGCGCAGGTGCTGAAACGCTCCCGATACCTTGCCCAGATCGTGCAGGGCCAGGACCATCAAGAGCAGGCGTCTGGTGTCGTCGCGGGCCAAGCCCAGGCCGGCCGCCAGGGCTTCCAGGAGTCCGGGCCAAGCCTCAAAGGCGGCGTCCAGCACCGCCGCCACGTCTAGGCCATGGTAGGTCAAGCGGTGCCAGGGTGTGGAGCCCGCCTTGCCCCAGCGTTGCAGGCAATCCATGATTGGAATCCCTCAAAAAAAGCTGGATTTGTGAATACCCCTTTTGATAGTTTTCTTTCAAGAACGATCATAAAAGGGGAGGGGAAACCGGGATGGACGAGAGCTTGGCTCCTCTCCAATGGCTTGATGTGCTCCTGCCGGTGGTGCGACGTAGCGGGGCGCGGGATCGGGTCTGCTTTGCCGATTTGACCGGGGGGCGCGAGGATCCGGTGATGGGCTTGGACTGCCCCCATCCGCTGCTGGCCCTGAGTTTCGAGTTGCTGGCGACCCACATCTTGCAAATCGCCTACCCGCCGCCCGACGAGCGGACGTGGCGCCAGCGCCTGTTCGATCCCCCGTCGCCCGCCGCACTGCGAGACGCCTTGGCCCCTTACCGCGAGGCCTTCGTCTTGTGGGGCAGCGACACCCCGTTTTTGCAGGTCAAGCCTCTGAGTGCGTGGGAGTCTAAACCTCAGAATTTAGGCGTGCTTTTTTTTGATGCTCCGACAGAAGGTGCAAAAGAAAAACACAGGGATTTTTTTATTAAAAGAGGATGCGCAGTCGCTCTGCATGCAGCTTTTTTGGCTCCATTGTTGTATTCTGATAATGCTTTATTTTGCACGGGAGGTGGTGGTTATTTGGGGGTTCCGCACAAAAATCACTCCCCAAAATATCAGGTCCGGGGCCGAACTTTATGGGAAACTCTGTGGTTAAATGTCTTGGATCTATCAAGGGATCACAAGGCGCTTTGGCCGGTACCTATGGATGGACGAGCTTTCCCGTGGCTCCGGGAAGATGTTCGGCGGCTTGATCTTGGGAGACAAACCGAACACCTGAAAAAGAAGAGGACTGAAGCTAAGCAAAAGGTTTTGGAAACGGTTATTCCCGTTGGGATCGGCGACCGCCATCCGGCCGGGTTTGTTATGCCCCGGCGTTATCTACTCGATCCTCCCCGCCAAGGGGTTTGTGGTTTGAGCGGGGAAGTGGGGTGGGTGTTCGAAACCTATCAGCGTTGGACCCAAGGGCTCTCCTACAGTTCAGAGGGCTGGGTCTGGCCCTGTGTGGCCCCTCTGGAAAAGATTGATGCCGAGGGGCGGTCGCAAGGGCGCTGGTATGCCCAGGCCTCAAGCCCCTTGCGGCTGGAGGATTGGCTTTCCCCCGCTTTGGGCCATGAGCCTCCCCCGCCTGAAGGTAAGAGTGGTGTGATTGTCCATTCGCCTCCTGTGGTTCGGGCTCTGGCCGGGCGCCTGGGGGAGCTGGTGGATGCCTTTGAAAACGTGACAGGTGAGCAAGCGGCGGTGATTTCGGCGCCGACCCCGGAACTCCCCTTCTCAATCAAGGTCATCACCTTGTTTTACTTAGATTCCGATAAGCAGGTTGATGGACTGTCGGAGCGGAGCTTGCCCTTGTATCCCGTGGCTGGCGACGCGCGGCTGAGTGTGGTCAGCGACGCTACCCATCTGGCCCGCGCGGTGGCCGATGTGGCGCGGGCGCTGGCCCGCCGTGCCGCCACTGTGCTCAAGGCCGGCAACTCGGACGCGCGCCCCACGCTGCCCGGCCAATTATCCGATGCCTTGATGCGCTCCCTGGAGGGGCCCGTACTGGCCGCCTTGCCTCAGATCATTGAGAGCCTGCGCGATCCTGATCCCGACGTGGCCCGAGCCGCCGTGCGCGACGCCTTGCTCCAGCAGGCGCGGAAGAAGGCTCTGGATTTGTTTGATGAAGCGTTTCCCCTCTCGTTCCCCGACGCCTCGGCCCGGGCTATCGCCCAGGCCCGACGCGACTTGCGCAAAGATCTATGGGGGGTGCCCCCGGCCCAGCGGAAGAAGAAGGAGGTTTCGCCCTGATGTCTTCTGAACGCGCAAAATATTTGAACTTTTCCAAGGAAGAGTCGGCAACCACCACACTTCCCGTCCTTAAGGCATGGCACGCAAGGTTGGCCGACGACCGCCGCGCCCGGGCTGCCCTGCGCCGGGCGCAAAGTCTCGACGATGTGTGGCCGGAGGAAGCATTTTCCCGCCTGCGCCTGCATCTGTTGCCCCTGGCCTCGTTTAGCACGATGGCCTTGGCCCGAGTGGCTGTGGCCGTGGCCGAGGTGGACGAAGATCACGAGGTATCCTTGGCTCGCCGGGCCGCCAGCCTTGGAGTCCGGGGCAAGGCCTTGGTGTCGTCCGACCGCTTGCGGCTGCTCTTGGGATCAGAGGACCCGGACGAGTTCCTGCGCCTGCTGCGCGGGATCGTGGACCAGATTGATCGCCAAGTGAACGTGGCAGCCCTGGCCGATCTGGTGTTGTCCTGGGAGCATCCGAACGGCCGACTATGGGCGCGTCGAACAGTCTTTCTTGACTATTACGAAACCGCCCCCGCCGACGCCTAGAGCCCATCCCTTTCCTCTTAAGGAATGGAGGGGCCTGGGGAGGCCCGCCTCCCCAGCCTTCCTTTTTCTTACCTTGATCGCCCTCCAAGGGAAGGATCCCACGATGAAGCTGGACTTTCATGTGTTGACCGTCTACCCGCCCCACAACGTGAACCGCGACGAGGACGGCCGCCCCAAGACCGCTATGTTCGGGGGGACAGTACGCGGGCGGATTTCCAGCCAGGCCAAAAAACGGGCCATTCGCTTGTCCCCCCACTTCCAGGATCTGCAACGTGCTACCCGCACCCGCAAAACCGGGATCATAACATGGCGCGCCCTGGGCGAGGCTGGGGTGGAGGACGAAAAGATCCGCATCCTGGCGGCTTTGTCGGTCAACTTTGCCCTGGGTGGCGGGGGGAAGAAGCCGCAGAAGAAGACCGTGGCCGAGTTTTTGAAAGCTTTGGAGGAGAAGAAGAGCAGGGACAATATCGCCCGCATCCAGGCGGAACAGGCCTGCGATGAGAAAACGGCTCGGTTGTACGTTCTGGAGGAGGAGTTGCGCAGTGCTCAGGCGCTCGTCATCAGTACCAAGGAGATGGTGAAGCTGGACGCCTGGACGAAAACCTTGGCCGCAGCTTGTCGAGAGGCGGGCCAGAATGCTTGGAAGAAGGCTGAAACTCTCTGTGCCGAGCTGTGCGAGAAGAAGAGTCTGCTTTCAAAAGAGGACTTAGACGAGGATACGGTACTATTCGGTCGCATGGTGGCGGCCGATGCTAAACACAACGTCGAGGCCACCAGCATGGTAAGCCATGCTATCACGACCCATCGCTTCAGCATTGAGGGTGATTACTTTTCGGCAGCCGAAGAACTCAAAGATTTGGGCGAAACCGGCGCAGCTCACACCTCTTATGCGTTTTTTGGCTCTGGCGTTTATTATCAGCATGCGGTGCTGGACGTGGGGGCGCTGTGCCAGTCGCTGGGCAAAGACCGGGCGCGTCAGGCGGCCCTGGCCTTCGTTAATGGCTTGCTGGCCGCCCAGCCCGGGGGAAAGCGCAACAGCTATGCCTCGGACGTTCTGGCCGCGTACTTGCTATGCAGCCGAGGCACTGCCCCCAGCTTCAATGCGGCCCTGGCTTTTCTTGAGCCCGTGGTGCCCGAAAAGGGCCAGGACCTGTTGGCGGTGAGTGCCAAGCGCCTGCGCGAGTATTATGACACCGTGCGCACCGCTTATGACCTGTCCCTTGAACCACTGATCTTTGCCGCCGCCCCGTCACTGCGCGAGGGCAACGCACCCACCGCGCCAGAGGTGTGGACGGTGGACGCGGTGCACCGGTTTGTCGCCGAGACGGTCGGTGCGGTCGATACGGTCGGCGCGGCCTGAGGGAGCGCCATGGCAAGCCATCTGGTTTTCACGCTTTTGGCCCCGTTGGGGGCGTGGGGCAGCCCCACCTTGTCGTCGAGCAATGCCGCCTACAAGGCCACCGACACGGCGCCCAGCAAGTCGGCGGTGGTCGGGATTTTGGGGGCGGCGCTGGGCTGGGAACGCGGGCGGTTGGGGCCGCTGGCGGCTGGGCTGCTGCTGGCGGTGCGGGTGGACCATGAGCCCGTTGTTCAACCGGCGCCCGACTTTCATACGGTGCGCAAGGGGACCCGGCCTCCCGACCGCTCGCCGATGAGTCGCTCGGTGCGCAAGGGGGCGCGGCCTCCGGGCCGATCGCCGATGAGTCGCTTCGACGAGTTGCGCGCCGACCTCGCCGGGGGGGAGAGCGGGGGCGCCTTGCTCTCTCGCCGGGAAATCCTGGCCGAGGGCCTGTGGACCGTGGTGGTGCGGTTGCGCGCCGACGGGGACGCGGGGGTTGATCTGCCGGGGCTGGCGGCGGCCTTGCGGGCTCCTGTCTTCCCGCTGTACGCCGGGCGCAAGGCGTTTGGGCTGGGGCTGCCGCCCGATCCCGCCCTTGTTGAGGCCAGCGGGCCCTTGGCGGCCTTGGCGGCCTATGGCGGCGTCGCTTCCCGCCATCCGGCCCTGGCTTCTTGGCTTGCTTTCCGGGAGGAGAAGCGGTCCGAGTGCCGTTTTCTCAGCGATCCCGATTTTCCCGGCCTGGACGGGGCGGTCGCCCGGTTGGTCGAACGCCGCGACCATCTGGTGGTCCCCGAGGGGGCCGTCGATCAGGGGGGGCGTCGCTTTGCCGTGCGCTCCGAGGCCCAGGGAGTCATGCCATGTTCCTAAGCCGTGTCACCTTGCTTCCGCCCAACCCCCAGGCTTTTTTGCCTTGGTCGGTCCTCGGATGCGGGCCGACGACCCCAGCTTTGCCCACAAGCTGATTTGGACTTTGTTCGCCGATGCTCCCGACGCCTCGCGGGATTTCCTGTTTCATGTCACCGAGCGCCAGCCGTTCCAGGCCCTGGTCCGCTCCGAGCGCCAACCGGTCGATGGGCTGGGCTGCTGGAAGATCGAAACCCTTCCCTTTCAGCCCGCTTTGAGATCCGGCCTACGCTTGGCCTTTGCCCTTAATGCCGTGGCGACCAAGTGGGAAAAAGCCGCCCAGTCCGGCCAGCGTGGACGGCCGCACGACGCCGTGATGGCCGAATGGAAAGCCTTGCCTGCCGAGCGCCAGCGGCATGTGTCGCCCGACGAGATCGCCGATCCGGTAGGGCGCGACTGGCTGGCCCGCCAAGGGGCCGTCTTGGGCTTTGACCTTGACCACGACCAGACCCGCGTCCTGCGCTACGAGCGTCACCGCTTTCCCAACAAGGGCCGCTCGCCCATCACCGTGGGCAGCCTGAGCTTCCAGGGCGAGCTCACCGTCACCGCCCCGGCTGCCTTCGCGAAAGCCCTGAAGGAAGGGATCGGGCGGCAAAAGGCCTTTGGCTTCGGCATGCTGCACATCGCCTTGCCGTCGCCGAGTTAAGGAGGGGTTTGGGGAGGCTCGCCTCCCCAAGCGGGAGTTTGAGGGCGGCGGCCCGCATGGTCGGCGTCAGCCGAACCCGACCCGAACGACATCTTCAATCAAAAGTTGAACGCCATCGCGGCCTTGCCACGTGTCCGGGCGCAAGGTGCCGACAACGTGAACCGTGTCGCCCCGGGCGGTGAGCAGGGTTTGGCCGATCTCGGAATCGGCCGAGCGGAAGGCCATGGCCTTGAGGGAGCCGCCGCTCGGGCCGGACAGGACGCAGCGCACATGCCCAAGGCCGACGATATCCGACTTGACGATCCGGGCGCGGGCGATGGCGAAGCGGGGCTCGGGGTTGCCGTTGCCAAAGGGGCCGGCCCGCTCAAGCAGGCGCACCAAATCGGGGGTGGCGCCTTGCACATCAAGCAGGCCATCGAGTTCAACGACCGGCTCGACGCCGCCTTGGGCCTGTTGCTCGGCCAGCCGTTGCCCGAGAAACGCGCGGAAGGCGGGGATCTTGTCCTCGGCCACCGTGAAGCCGGCCGCCATGGCGTGACCGCCGCCGGCTTCGAGCAGGCCGGCCTCACGGGCGGCGATGATGACCCGCCCGAGGTCGATGCCGGTAACCGAGCGGCCCGAGCCCTTGGCGTAGCCGCCTTCAAGGGCGAGGGCGCAGGCCGGCAGGTTGTAGCGCTCCTTGAGCCGGCTGGCGACAATGCCGAGCACACCGGGATGCCAGTCCTGGCCCTGGGCGAACACCAGGGGGACGTCTTCTTGCGGCGTGCCCTCGACCTGCTCGATGGCCTGGAGCAGCACATCGTTTTCGATGTCCTTGCGCGCCCCGTTCCAGGCGTCGAGATGGCGGGCCATGTCGAGGCAGGCCACCGGGTCATCGCAAGACAGCAGGGCCTCGCCCATCGGCGCCTCGCCAACCCGGCCGCCGGCGTTGACCCGGGGCCCCAGCAGGAAGCCGAGATGGAAGGTGCCCAGCGCTTCCTTGATCCCCGAGACCTCGGCCAAGGCGACCAGACCGGGACGCTGGCCGCGCGCCATCACCTTGAGGCCCTGGCGGACCAAGGCCCGGTTGACGCCGACCAGGGGCACCATGTCGCAGACCGTGCCGAGCGCGACCAGATCGAGGAGGCTCATCAGGTCGGGGGGCGTGACGGATTTTTGGGTGTACCAGCCGATTTCGCGCAAGCGGCGATTGACCCCGACCGCCAGCAAAAACGCTACGCCGACCGCCGCCAAATGCGGATGCGGGCTGGTTTCGTCCAGGCGCTTGGGATTGATGATGGCGAGCGCCGGCGGCAGGGTGGTTCTGGCCTCGTGGTGGTCACAGACGATCACCTGCAGGCCGATGGTCCGGGCTTCCTCTAAAGCGGCAAAGGCGCTGACGCCGCAGTCCACGCAGACCACCACCCGGGCGCCCGCCTCGGCCAGCCGGCGCAAGGCGGGGCCGTTGGGGCCGTAGCCTTCGCGTTGGCGGTCGGGAATATGCACCAGCACCGTGACCCCGAGTGCCCGGAAAAACCGGTGGAGCAGGGCGGTCGAGGTGGCGCCGTCCACGTCGTAGTCGCCGAAAATGCCCAGGGTTTCGTTGGCGTCGATCGCCTGAACCAAGCGGTCCACGGCCCGGTCCATGTCTAGCAGATGGCTGGGGTCGGGCAGGAAGGTTGCCAACTTGGGATCGAGGTAGGCTTCGGCTTCTTCCGGCGTCACGCCGCGTCCGGCCAGGACCCGGCCCAGGATTTCCGGCATGGCAAGCCGTTGGCTGATGGCGAGGGCCATGCGGTCGTCGTAGGCCCGCTGGGTCCAGCGCCGGCCGCCGGCCGAGCGTTCGACCCCGAGAAGGGTGGGGGGGGGAAGGCACGGGGATGGTGTTCACAAGCAGGTTCCAAGGCCGGGAGGGTCGGACTGGCGTCCTTTGGCGTGATCGGAAGGCAGGCTGGGGAGGCACGGCCTCCCCAGACTCCTCGGTCCTTTAAAAGTCCACGGCCCTTCCTTTGGAGGAAGAAAGTCCCAGGGATTGAGGGGTCTGGGGAGGCCGTGCCTCCCATTAATTCTAATGGGCCGGATCGTGCCGAGGATCGTGGCGCAGATCGTGCCGGGTGTCGATGAGCCGGATCGAGCGGGTGCGCGAGCGCATGACCAGCGTATAAGACCGGGCACTGTCGGCATGCAGGCGCACGCCGCGCAACAAGGTGCCGTCGGTCACGCCGGTGGCGGCGAACATGGCTTCGCCCGGCACCAGATCGTCGAGGGAGAGGATGCGGGCGGGATCGCCCACGGCGGCGCGCACGGCAGCCTTTTCGGCGTCGGAGCGCACGAGCAGGCGGCCCTCCATGAAGCCCCCCAGGCAGCGCAGGCCGGCGGCGGCCAGCACACCCTCGGCGGCGCCGCCGGAGCCGATGTACATGTCCACGCCGGTTTCCGGCAGGCCCACGGCGATGACGCCCGACACGTCGCCGTCGGAAATGAGGGTGATGCGCGCCCCGACCTCGCGCAGGCGGTCGATCACGCCTTCGTTGCGCGGGCGGTCCAGCACGCAGACCAGCAAGGAGGCGACCGGCACGCCTCGGGCGGCGGCGAGCGCCTTGGCGTTCTCGGCCGGATCGGCGGCGAGGCTCACCGTGCCGGGCGGGACGCCAGGGCCGACCGCGATCTTTTCCATGTAGACCGGGGGCACCGCCAGCAAGCCGCCCTTGGGCGCGAGAGCCATGCACGCCGTGGCATTGGGGGCGCCCATGGCGCAGATGGTGCCGCCCTCCAGGGGGGTTACGCCCACATCAAGGGCCGGACCTTGCCCGTTGCCGGCCTTTTCGCCCAGCCGGAACAGGCCCTCGTCGGGATCGGCGGCCGGGCCCACGGTAATCGCGCCGTCCATGGGGACGGCAGTCAGGGCCTCGCGCATGGCGCTGGTGGCCGCCAGATCGGCGGCGCGTTCATCGCCTCGGCCCATGTGCCGGGCCGCAGCCAGGGCCGCCGCCTCGGTGACGCGGGCCACATCCAGGGCCAGATTACGGTCCAGGGCGGCTGCCAGGGCGGGGTCATTCTCGTATCGAAAACCAGCCGACACGGAGCAAACTCCTTCTTCTCGCCACAACGGGGAGACAGGGGGGATCAAGGAGCCAAACGCCGGGAGAGGGCCCCCGGCGCCTTGTTACAAGTCAGGGGAAGAGGGACAGGAGCGTCCTCTTCGGGTCAGCAGCGGCCAATGCGGATGACACGCGGCGGCGCCACCACCGTTTCCAGGGAGGCGAGCCGGCTCACGGCCCGGGCCAGCGGGGTTTCGTCGGTTTCGTGCAGAATCATCACTACCGGCACGGTCTCTCCGGGATCGCGGTCATGTTGCAGGATCGATTCCATGGAAACATGCTCGTCGCGCAAGATGCCCGCGATGTCGGCAAAGACGCCGGGGCGATCGAGCACGGTCAGACGGACATAGTAGCGCTCGGCCGGAGCGCAAGGGGCGGCGTTAGTGCCGACCTGCTCCAGATCGGCCACCGCGACTCCCAAGGTGGGGGCAAAGCGGCCGCACGCCAAGTCCACCAAGTCGGCCACCACCGCCGAGGCCGTGGGCCCTGCGCCGGCGCCCCGGCCCTGGAACACGCTGCGCCCCACAAAGTCGCCCTCGGTGACCACGGCGTTGTAAACGCCCTCGACCGGGGCCAGGGGCGAGTCGAGGGGCACCATCACCGGGGCCACGCGACAGTCCACGCCCTCGGGCCGGCGCTCGCCCGTGGCCAGCAGCTTGATGCGATAGCCCAACTCTCCGGCAAAGCGGATGTCGAGCGCCGAGAGGTGGCGGATGCCCTGCACCGAAACCGCCGCCAAGTCGATGGGCTGGCGGAAGGCAAGGCTGGCGAGCAAGGTCAGCTTGTGGGCGGCATCAATGCCGTCGATGTCGAAGCTGGGATCGGCCTCGGCGTAGCCCAGGTCCTGGGCCTCGACCAGCACGTCGTCGAAATCGCGCCCGGTCTCGCGCATCGTCGTCAGGATGTAGTTGCACGTCCCGTTGAGGATGCCTTGCACCGAGCGGATCTCATTGGCCGCCAGTCCTTCCCGCAGGGCCTTGATGATGGGGATCCCACCGGCCACCGCCGCCTCGTAGAACAGACCAAGGTCAGCCGCCTCGGCCTTTTGGGCCAGGGCGAGGCCGTGGTGGGCGAGCAGGGCCTTATTGGCGGTCACCACATGGCGGCCGGCCTCCAGCGCGGCTTCAACGGTGGCGCGGGCCGCCCCTTCCGATCCCCCAATGAGTTCCACCACCACGTCGGCTTCGGCTTCGCGGGCCATGGTCACCGGGTCAGTGAACCACGTGTAGGGCGACAGGTCGATGCCCCGGTCCCGGTTGTGGTCGCGGGCCGACACGGCGGTGACCACGATGGGCCGTCCGGCCCGGCGAGCCAGAAGGGCGGCCTGATCGCTCAACACGCGGAGCGTGCCGACCCCGACGGTTCCCAAACCAGCAACGGCGACGGTCAGGGGGGCGGATTTGTGGGGATCTTTCATGCGCGGATCGTTTCCTGATCGAAAGTCGGGAGGCTGGGAGACCCGAAGCGTGGGACGCTTGGGAAAAGGGTGAGCGTGAAACACGGCCTTCGGGGTGCCGCCTTTCGCAACGGCAGGACCTCCCGCCTCCTTTTGGTTGTTTGAGGGACCAAAAAGGAGGCAGGGGGCCACCCCAGGGGTTAATCGTCCGGGTGGGCCTCGTCCGGGGCCACGGTGGCGCCGGCCTGGGCCATGAAGGCCTTGATGTTGCGCACGGCCTGACGGATCCGGTGGCGGTTTTCCACCAAGGCAATGCGCACATGGTCGTCGCCATGTTCGCCAAAGCCCACACCGGGAGCCACGGCCACTTTGGCTTCCCGCATCAGGAGTTTCGAGAACTCCAAGGAGCCCATGTGCTCGAAGGGCTTGGGAATCGGCGCCCAGGCAAACATGGTGGCCGGCGGCGAGGGAACGTCCCACCCCGCTTGGGCCAAGCCCTCGATCAGCACATCGCGGCGGTCGCGATACAGCGTGCGGATTTCATCGATGCAGCCCTGGGGGCCGTTCAACGCCGCCGTTGCCGCCACCTGCACCGGCGTGAACGCGCCGTAGTCCAGATAAGACTTGATGCGCGTCAAGGCGCCGATCAGGTGCTTGTTGCCGGCTGCGAAACCAATGCGCCAGCCCGGCATGCTATAGGTCTTGGAAAGCGAGGTGAACTCGATACAAATATCGCGCGCGCCAGGGATCTGCAACACCGAGGGCGGCGGCTGGTCGTTGAAATAGATCTCCGCATACGCAAGATCCGAAAGAATCCAGATCTTGTGAAAACGACAGAAGTCCACAACCTGACCGTAAAAGTCGAGGTCGGCGACATAGGCCGTGGGGTTCGACGGGAAGTTCAGCAGCACCGCCATCGGCTTGGGCACCGAGTGCTGCATGCCCCGTTCGAGCGCTTGGAGAAAGTCCGGGCCGGGGTGGGCCGGAATATGGCGCACCGAGCCCCCGGCAATGATAAAGCCGAAGGCATGGATCGGATAGCTCGGGTTCGGCGCCAAGACCACATCGCCGGGGCTGGTGATCGCCTGGGCGAGATTGGCGAGCCCTTCCTTCGATCCCAGGGTGACGATGCACTCACTCTCGGGATCCAGCTCAACGTTGAAGCGCCGGGCATAATAGCCGGCCAACGCCTTGCGCAGCCCCGGAATCCCACGCGACATCGAATAGCGGTGGGCACGCGGATTGGCGGCCGCTTCGCACAGCTTGTCGATGATGTGTTTGGGGGTGGGCTGGTCGGGATTGCCCATCCCCAGATCGATGATGTCCTCGCCGGCGGCCCGTGCCTGGGCCTTCATCGCGTTTACCTCGGCGAACACGTAGGGCGGCAGGCGCTTGATCCGGTAGAACTCTGGGTGCATGGCCGTTTGGTCCATCAGGAGAAGAAGGCCCCTCCGGCCCCCAGGGGGAAGCACGGAGCGGACCCGGTGTCGGGAGCAAGGTCTCTCCCGGTCGGGGCTCCCGTTCCCCCCGGCCGGGCAGGGCACCGGCGCGGGAAGGCCGGGGTCCCTCAGTCGTCGAGGAAGACCTCGACGCGCTGAAAGCGTGCGTCGTTTGCTGGTGCGCCATCACTGGTGGCGCTAGCTGTCACCCGGTCGGCGGCGACGCGGGCCTGCTTCAAGGCGTTTGCCACCGCGTCGGCCCGTTGGGCAGCCAATTTCAGGGTCCGCACGTCGCCATAAGAGCCTTCGCCGGTTGATATAAAACCGACCACCCGCAAGCGACCGCCGTATTGCACCTGATAGGCGGCAATTTCCCGGATCACCTTGAGGTCGTTGGCGTCAAGCTCCGCCGAGCCGGTCGGGAAATAAATATCGCCGACTTTCGACGACGAGGCCGCAGGCCAACAACCCATCGGATCACATCGACGCGCACCGCCGCCATTTCGGCTTTCAGGTCGGCTTTGGTTTCTGCGAGCCCCGCCTTGGTCTCGGTCCTTGCCTCCGCGATGTCGGCCTTTAGCTCGTTCCTCACATCGGTGATCTTCGTCTCAAGCCGATGCGCCACGGCCTCCAGGTCCGCCTTGCTGGCGGCTTGGGTGTCCATGAACTCGGCCAGGGCTTCGACCTGCTCTTGGGTGAAGCCGGATCGCTGGAGCTTGAGGATTGCGGATGCGCTCATGGCTGGCCTCCTGCCTCGGTCGTTACCTAGTCACACGCTCTTCGCGGTGCCATCGGATCAACTCGTCCCCATCCACCAACACCACACGATCGGATTTTGCTGCCGAAGCCTGGGCTGGTGTAGAAAAATAGGACGTGGTGACAATGTATCCTTTAAGTGCCTCATTCTCTTCAATTACGCCCTTGAACTGCTGGACTTCCGGAGCGCCAACCAAGTTGTCTAGTGCGTACCGCTTGCATTGGATGACGATCAGGCCGTCCGGGCCGTCAACAAAGCCATCAACGCCCATGTCGTTCGACTTCTTCGTGACCCACGCACGCACGCCTTCGGCTTCAAAAAAGCTTACGACGTGAGCCTCGAAGGCGTAGGGATCCATCTTCATGAGGCGCTTGCGGGTCTCGGCCTCATCGACCGGCATCGCTGCGCGGCGAGGCCGGATCGGTTCGGCCCGCATAGCCTCCTTCATTGCTGCCGTTGTGCGCCTTGCAATTTCACCCCGGGCGATGATCTCAAGGATCATCACGCTCAGAGGCACAGCGCCAGCGGGGGTGCGGGAAATGTCGTCCAGGATAGCGCCGATCCCCGCCGACCCAAGAAACACCAGCAGCAAGGCAGGGAGCCCAACAGCCCCGCCAAACGCCGCAACCCCGACGCCTTGACCCCAGAAAACCGGCGTGGCAACAGCAGTTATTGGGATGGCAACCTTGAGGGACATCGGTATGGGGGCGTCCTTGTAGGATTTGATTGCCTCAACGATGCCTCGAACAAAAAGCGAAGCGGACTCCCTGCCGTCTATAGACCTGGATAGCTCTTTGGCCTTTTCGGCCTTGCTCCCGTCGCCCTCAAGGATTTCTTTGGAGTGATAAAGCCAGTCGGCGATATCTTGCTTACTGCTTGGCCGTAGCGAGGATATGGACCTCACAAAAAGGCCTGCCAGCCAAGAGCGTGCTCGGCCGATACCTTCTTCTTGTGGGCCTCCCTCTTCGGTCACTTGCTCCTCCCAAGCTATCCCGCACGCAGAAAAACACCCTCATCCTAAATATTACTCAGAAATAAGCGGCTCATCATAAAACCCTATTATATTGTAAATGCCAGCGCGCGCACGTTTCCACAACTCAGTTTCCGATGGGCTTATGTAGGATATTGCTTCTGTGTATGCTCTTGCAGCCCCATTTCTTTCGTTGATCTTTGCGAGGCATTCGGCCTTTATTGTTAAAGATAGAGCCGTAGTGTTTTTTAATTTTCTCAAAAGGGTTCTGTTTGCTGAAAAGTACTGTTTAGCGCTCAAACTAACGTTGCCAACGTCTATTGAGTTTTGGTTGGTAAGCGGAATCATAGCTGCGTCAACAAGTGATATAACTACCTTCGTTTTTTCTGATAGATCAGTTGATTGTTTGATGGCGGCTTCGCAATCTCCTCGATCGAATACTTCTCGCATAGACTTCTCTGCGGCCTGTATGTTGCTGATGCTTGATATTTCTAGCCTAGGTTCTTGACCGAACACAATTTCTGGAAGGGTCAACAAGGAAACAAACGCAAAAAAGGACGTTATTTCAATTCTTAAAGTTCTAAAAAATCTTATGAAGGAACGCTCCATTTCTTTAATTCCCTCGCGTGCTGTCATGCAATCTTGGGTGTATGGGTTAGACGCGCCGCCCAACGATCCAGACGACACGGCCAATAACAGTGAGGCGCTCCTCTTCAATTTCAATCATCGGATACGATTGATTGTCGCTGATAATGCGAATATTTTTGTCTTTGAAGTTAACGGAAAGCCGCTTAACCCAGCACGCATCATCAAATGACAGGGCATAAATACCGTCACGACGAACCCGGGATTGTGTCCTGTCAATCAATATCCAGTCGCCATTAGATAGTGTCGGCTCCATAGAATCTCCGGCAACTTTGACAACAGCTAAGTCATCGGGAGATGCGGAGGTTACCGCGCTCAACCACTGGCATTCGATGAACTGAAACCCTAATGGGGCTGAATCTGGCCCGATGATTGACCCATGCCCAGCCGAAAAATCTGCATCATATTGCGGAATGGCGGCGATGTCCTTGCCACACCATTCTATGATTGTGCTTTGCGAGGCACTTTCTTTTGAAATGGTCATGGGTTGACCTCCAAAGAAAATCTCGGACGCCTCTTCCCCTAACACGGCAACAATAGCGGATATCGTCTTTGCTGTCGGATTTTTCGACTTTCCGACAAGTATGTCTCTAATGGCGGTTTCGTTGAGACCAGCTTTAAGGGCAAGGGCCTTCTGCTTTAGCCCTTTTTTCTTCATTAGCTCGCCAAGGCGTTCCGGCATCGTGCTCATGTGGGAATGATCCCACACGGCATCACGCGGCGGAAGGCAGGAAGCGTCCCATTGACCTGATGGGATATGTCCCATATCATACCTCTATGAACGCGAAATTCTCACAGCTTGTGGCGGATATCGAATGCTTCTGTCGCGCCACTGGGATGGCGGAGACGACATTTGGTCGCGCTGCGGTAAACGACGGAAAGCTAGTCCGGCGTCTGCGTTCCGGCGGTCGGATGTGGCCGGAAAACGAACAGCGAGTTCGGGATTTCATGGAGCGCCACCGCGCTTCCCCCGACAAAGCCGCCTAACTCAAGGAGCCCCCGATGTTCACCACCCTAGTCTTCGGCGAGCCTCTCTTCTTTCCGGACCCAATCAGCGGCGAACCGTGTGCGGCCCTGGGCGTCGATGTTCAGGCTGTGGGCGGCACACCAATCGGGGAAGGTCTCGGGGTCGATGTAAGCGCGCTTCACGACTACCCCGCTCTTGCCCATGAGCTTCTCGCCCTTTTCGGCGCGGTATAGCCACTTTTCGTAGGTCGCCGGGAGGGCGTCGGCGTCCTCCATGATGTCCCGAACGCGGGGCCAATCTTCTCGACGGAACCACGCCATGCCGATGATCCGAACCGGTTTCATCTCTCGATCTCCTCGCCGGGTGCGGTTGCCGCCGCACGTTCCGGGTGACTGCTGACAAAGAGATCGTCCGATGATTCGGGGAAACGGGTCCATGTGAATCGCTATAGGTGCAAACAATGACCAAACCGCGCGAACCACTGTCTATCGAGGATGCCATCATGAAGGTGATGGTGGGTCTGGGGCGTGAGAAGGCGGCGGCCGTCGTCGGCAAAAGTGTCACGCACGTCTACCGGTGGACAGACCCAGACCACGACACCAAGCCCAACTGCGACCAGATGATGAAGCTGGATGCGGCTTACGTCGCCGCCGGTCTCGGGGAGGCGCCAATCCTCCGGGCTTATCAGGCGATTCTGGAGGCGGCATCGACCGCCCCGACCATCCCCCTGAGGATCGCCCAGAAAGGGAAGGCTGGGGAGGCGCGGCCTCCCAAACCCTCTTCCGAAAGAATGAGGGTTKGGGAGGCCGCGCCTCCCCAGCCTTCCCTTTTTTGGTTAGTACATGCTGGTCAGCACGTTGCGCAGGCGCTTCATCTCTTCCAGAGCGCGGCCGGTGCCCATCGCCACGCACGAGAGCTGATCATCGGCGATCGAGACGGGCAGGCCCGTGTGGGCGCGCAACACGTAGTCGAGGTTGGTCAGCAAGGCGCCCCCGCCGGTCAGCACAATGCCCTTGTCCACGATGTCGGCGGCCAGTTCGGGGGCGGTGTGCTCCAAGGCGACCTTCACCGCCTCGATGATAGCGCCCACCGGCTCGGCCAAGCTCTCGGCAATCTGGACTTCGCTGATCAGCAGTTCCTTAGGCACGCCGTTCATCAGGTCGCGGCCCTTGATTTCGATGGTGCGGTTGGCCCCGTCTTCCATGGGGCAGGCGCAGCCGATTTCCTTTTTGATCCGCTCGGCCGAACCTTCGCCGACCAGCAGGTTATGATTGCGCCGGATGTAGGCGATGATCGCCTCGTCCATCTTGTCGCCGCCGACGCGCACCGAGCGGGCATAGACGATGCCGCCCAACGACAGCACGGCCACCTCGGTGGTGCCCCCACCGATATCGACGACCATCGAGCCCGTGGGTTCGGTCACCGGCAGGCCGGCGCCAATGGCGGCGGCCATGGGCTCTTCGATCAGGAACACGCGCCGCGCGCCGGCCGCCTCGGCCGACTCCTGGATGGCGCGCCGTTCGACCGCCGTGGAGCCCGAGGGGACGCAGATCACCACCATGGGGCTGGCGAAGCTGCGGCGATTGTGCACCTTGCGGATGAAATGCTTAATCATTTCCTCCGCCACTTCAAAGTCGGCAATCACGCCGTCGCGTAAGGGGCGGATGGCCTGGATGTTTCCCGGGGTACGGCCGAGCATCTGCTTGGCCTCGTCGCCCACGGCAAGAACCTGCTTCTTGCCCTTGATGTCGGCGATCGCGACCACGGAGGGTTCGTTCAGGACGATGCCCCGGCCTTTCACGTAGACCAGCGTGTTGGCCGTGCCGAGGTCGATGGCCATGTCCGCAGAGAGCAGGCCGGTCATTCTGGAAAACATCGCTGTTTGCTCGCCGTTCGTGAGTCAAGGGCCGCACGCAAGGGGCGCGCGCACCGAAATGCGTGGATCATCCGCCGCTGGGTCGTTCCTGTCGAACCCGCTCCCCACACATCCACGCCCCACAGGCCGACAGTCGGACCCCGAGGGCCCCGGACGATCAGGACCAGCGGGAGGCACGGGGGCTCGGGTCACGCGTCGGCGAGGGAAGCGCTTCGCAAGAGGACCACGGCCCGCCCCCCCAAGGGGAGGCGGGCAGCGGCTCGACAGTGAAACGTCGATCGGCCTAACTTGTCAACGACCAAGACGGCAGGTCAGTTGCGCTCCTTGTCCACCAGACGGTTGGCGGCGATCCAGGGCATCATGCCGCGCAGGCGGGCGCCGACTTCCTCGATGGGGTGTTCGGCGTTGCGCCGGCGGGTGGCCTTGAAAGACGGCTGCCCGGCCTTGCACTCCAGCATCCAGTCGCGCACAAAGCGTCCAGACTGGATGTCGTCGAGCACGCGCTTCATTTCGGCGCGGGTTTCGTCGGTGATGATGCGCGGACCGGTGCGGTAGTCACCGTACTCGGCGGTGTTGGAGATCGAGTAGCGCATGTTAGCCATGCCGCCCTCGTACATCAGGTCCACGATCAGCTTCACTTCGTGCAGGCACTCGAAGTAGGCCATCTCGGGGGCGTAGCCGGCATTGACCAGGGTCTCGAAGCCGCCCTTGATCAGCTCGGTCAGGCCGCCGCACAGCACCACCTGCTCGCCGAACAGGTCGGTTTCGCACTCTTCCTTGAAGGTGGTCTCGATGATGCCCGAGCGCCCGCCGCCAATGGCCGAGGCGTAGGACAGGGCGATCTCCATGGCGTTGCCGCTGGCATTTTGGGCCACGGCCACGAGGCAGGGCACGCCGCCGCCCTTGACGTATTCGCCACGCACGGTGTGACCGGGGCCCTTGGGGGCGACCATGAACACGTCGAGGTCGGCGCGCGGCTCGATCAGGTTGAAGTGAATGTTGAGGCCGTGGGCAAAGGCCAGGGCCGCGCCTTCCTTCATGTTGGCGACGAGGTCGTCGCGGTACAGGTCGGCTTGCAGCTCGTCGGGGGTGAGGATCATCACCACGTCGGCCCAGGCGGCAGCCTCGGCCGGGGTCATGACCTTAAGGCCCTCGCGCTCGGCCTTGGCGCGGGTGGACGAGCCGGCGCGCAGCGCGACGCACACCTCGGCGACGCCCGAGTCACGCAGGTTCAGAACATGGGCATGACCCTGGGAGCCGTAGCCGACCACGGCCACCTTGCGGCCCTTGATCAGGTTCACGTCGGCGTCCCGGTCGTAATACACGCGCATGATAATCGTTCCTTCCTCAGGATGGCTTGCTGGCAGGTGCCCCAAAGCGGGCAAAACTCAGATGGGGTCACACCCACGGGCGATCGCGGCGACCCCCGTGCGTGTCACGTCCGTAAGCCCCAGGGGCTCCATCAGCGCAATAAAGGCGTTGATCTTTTCCGTTTTGCCCACAATCTCGAACACGAACGACTCGTTCGTGCTATCGACCACGCGGGCGCGGAAGATATCGGCAATCCGCAGCGATTCCACCCGCTTTTCGCCGGTGCCGGCCACCTTGACCAGCGCCAGCTCGCGCGAGACATGCGGGCCCTCGACCGTCAGGTCCGAGACCTTGTGCACCGGCACCAAGCGGCCCAACTGCGCCTTGATTTGCTCGATGATCATGGGCGTGCCGCTGGTCACCAAGGTGATGCGCGACAGGTGTTCCTGGGCGTTCACCTCGGCCACCGTCAGGCTTTCGATGTTGTAGCCCCGGCCCGAAAACAGGCCGATGACTCGGGCCAGGACCCCAGCCTCGTTATCAACAAGAACGGAAATGGTATGGCAGGCGATATCCTGATCAGACGCCTGGGACAAGATCGGCACGGGACGATTCCCTCCTCTTGGCGCTCCCCCTCGGGGGCGCGCGGCAGGTATGGCGCGAGGTCGGCGGACACCCGATCGGGGCATCCGCCGTTGCGGATCAAACGAGGATGGCACCCTCCTTCGAAATCGGCTGGCTCTCCTTGTCGGCCGGCCCCAGCAGCATCTGGTAATGCGGCGCCCCCGACGGGATCATGGGGAAGCAGTTCTCCGACGGATCAACAAGCACATCCACCAGCACCGGGCCGTCGATCGCCATCATCTGCCGAATGGTGTCGTCCAACGCTGCGGGATCGCTCACCCGCAGGCCCGCCGCGCCAAAGGCCTCGGCCAGCTTCACGATATCGGGCAAAGCTTCCGAGTAGCTCTCGGAATAGCGGCCGCCATGCAGCAGTTCCTGCCACTGGCGCACCATGCCCATATAATGGTTGTTGAGGATGAACACCTTGATCGGCAGGCGGTACTGCACCGCCGTAGCGATCTCCTGCATGTTCATCATGAACGACGCCTCGCCCGAGATGTCAACCACCAGGGACTCGGGATGGGCGATCTGCACGCCAATCGACGCGGGCAGGCCATAGCCCATGGTGCCCAGGCCGCCCGAGGTCATCCAGCGGTTCGGCTTTTCGAACTTGAAGAACTGCGCCGCCCACATCTGATGCTGGCCCACCTCGGTGGTGATCAGGGGATCGCGCTCGCGGGTCAGGTCATACAGACGCTGGATGGCGTACTGCGGCTTGATCACCGTGTCGGAGGGTTCGTAGCGCAGGCAGTCGCGCGCGCGCCATTCGTCGATGCGCTTCCACCACGCGCCGAGGGCCGCCTGATCGGGCCGGGCCTGACGCGCCTTCCACACCTTGATCATGTCCTCAAGCACGTGGCCGACGTCGCCGATGATCGGCAGGTCCACCCGCACGTTCTTGTTGACCGAGCTGGGGTCGATGTCGATCTGGATCTTGGTCGCGTTGGGGGCAAAGGCATCTAGGCGGCCGGTGACGCGGTCGTCAAAACGGGCGCCCACGGCGACCATGACGTCGCAATTGTGCATCGCCAGATTGGCCTCGTAGGTCCCGTGCATGCCCAACATGCCCAGGAACTGCGGGTCCGAGGCCGGGAAGGCGCCCAGGCCCATCAAGGTCAGGGTCACCGGATAGCCGGTCAGCCGGGCCAACTGGGTCAGGAGCTGGCAGGCGTGCGGGCCCGAGTTGATCACCCCGCCACCGCAATAGAAAATGGGCTGCTTGGCGTTGGCGATCAGGTCCACCGCCTGTTCAATGGCGCGAATGTCGCCCTTGATCTGCGGGCGGTAGCTCTTGTGGCGCACCCGGCTGGGCGGCGTGTACGGCGCCGGACGCAGGAGGATGTCCTTGGGCAGGTCGATGACCACCGGGCCTGGACGTCCCGTCGCCGCCACCTGGAACCCCTCGTGGATGACGCGGGCCAGATCCTCGGATTTCTTCACGAGATAGTTGTGCTTGGTGCACTGGCGGGTGATGCCGGTGGTGTCCGCTTCCTGGAAAGCGTCGTTGCCAATCAGATGAGTCGGCACCTGCCCGGTGAAGCACACCAGGGGGATCGAGTCCATCATGGCATCGGTCAGTCCCGTCACCGCGTTGGTCGCGCCGGGGCCGCTGGTCACCAGGACCACGCCGACTTTGCCCGTCGAGCGGGCATAGCCCTCGGCGGCGTGGACCGCCGCTTGTTCATGGCGGACGAGGATGTGCCGGATGTGGTTCTGCTTGAACAATTCGTCGTAAAGCGGAAGAACCGAGCCGCCCGGATAGCCGAAAAGTACGTCTACGCCCTGATCGGCCAGTGCCTTCAGAAGGATTTCGGCTCCGGACTTTTCCTGGTCAACCATTGTCTTCACCTGTTCAAGAGAACGGGAGGAGGGCCTCCACTCCCATACCACACCCCAACGGGCCCCCGGGGAGGGCCCAGGGTCGCCGCGACGCACGCTCCTTCCTCCCGCAACGAGGAAGGGACGGCAGACTAGTCGTTCGTGGGAGGTGGGTCAATACGGATCAGCGAATAAAATTATCAAGGGCTGGTATGATGCTTTCCAAATCTTGCGTATCCCCCCGCCCCTCCAGCCGCAGGTCCGCCACCATCTGGTGTCTGGCCCAGGTGGCCTGTCTTTTTGCGTATTGTCGGGTCGCCGCCTGAGCCTGTGCCACCGCCTCGGGCAGGCTCAGGGCGCCTCGCACGTGGGCCGCCAAGTCGGGAACGCCCACCGCGCGCATGACCGGCAAGGCTGGATTCAGATCCCGCGCCACCAAGGCCGCCACCTCGGCCACGGCTCCGGCCTCGACCATCGCCGCGAGGCGCGCGTCACACGCCGCCCGCACCGCATCGCGCGGCGGATCGACCAGGATCAAAAAGCTCCGGCCGGGCAGGGCAGGGCGCTGGGCCGGCGCCGCCCACCATTGGGCCAGCGAGCGTCCCGTTCCGATCAGCACCTCCCAGGCCCGCGCCAACCGCTGGGCATCGGATGGCCGCGGGGGGGTGGGGGATGGCTCATGAACAGAAAGAAAAAGGGGTTTGGGGCATCGCCCCAAGCGGGGCCCGGGGCGGCAGCCCCGCGTTACCGAGGCAAAACACCCCCGCCCTCCCAGACGCAGGACAAAGACGCGAGCATGACTAAGCCACCCCTGCCCATTCCCACCCGTGAAGTGGACAAGCCGCTGACTGCGACCTTGCGGCGGCGTTTTTACAAGAGCGTCGGTGTGACCGAGGGGCCCGAGGGGGCCGGGGTCCTTCTGGACGGACGCGCGGTGCGCACACCGGGCCGGGCCGGGCTGGTGGTACCGACCCTGGCGCTGGCCGAGGCACTGGCCGCCGAGTGGGCCGCTCAGGGCGAAAGCATCGATCCGGCCACCATGCCGTTGACGGCGCTTGCCAACACCGCGCTGGACCGGGTGGCCCCCGAGCGCTCGGCGATCCTCGACACCTTGGTGCGCTATGGGGGCACCGATCTTTTGTGTTATCGCGCCGACCAGCCGACCACCCTGGTGGAGCGCCAGGAGGCGGCTTGGTCTCCTTTGCTCGACTGGCTGGCCACCACCCACGGTCTCTCCTTGGTGGTCACGCGAGGCCTGATGCCCGTTGCCCAGCCCGAGCCGACTCTGGCCCGGTTGCGCTCGGTGCTGGAAGGCCTGGACCTGTGGGCCCTGACCGCCACCCAAGCCCTGGCGGCGGCCGGCGGATCGGTGGGTCTTGCCCTGGCGGTGGGGGGCGGACGGTTGAGCGCTGAGGAGGCGTTCACGCTTGCCCATCTTGATGACCTGTTCCAGGTCGAGCGCTGGGGCGACGATGCCGAAGCCCGCGCCCGCCGCGAGGCCCTGGCCGCCGACATGAGCGCCGCCCACCGGTTTTTGATCTTGGCGCGGCCAACGATCTGAGGGGTCTGGGGAGGCCCCCGCTTCCCCAGCCTTCTTTTTTTCCCGACCCGTTTCCCGACGACCAAGGAGAGAGATCATGAACCGAACGTCGGCGCCCTGGCGCGCGGCGGCGGGAGGCTTCCCCCTGGCGGCCCTGGTCCTAAGCGCCTGCCTGGGCGGCCCCAACATCGGCGTCACGACACAAGCCCCCCAGGATCACCCCAGCCCGGACGGCCCCGCCTGTGTGGCCCGGGTCACCCTGACCACCCCCCGAACCAGGGCCTCGACCGCTTTGAGATCACGTTTGGATACTGGCGTGATGCGGCGGGCAAGGACCAACTCGCCGCCGTGACGGCCGAGCGGATCCCCCCGGGCGCCTCCCGCGAGATCGAAGGCACGCTGGCCCCGACCCCCTGCGCCGCACTGACCCTGATGCGCGACCCCGTTGTTACCCAGTGCCGCCAGGGCGACGACGACTGCCGGGGGGCCATCGTTCTCAACGGCGGGTCAGACTGACTCCTCCGTCGTTTGGTAGCGATTGATCAAGGGAAGCTGAAGCAGGCTGAAAACCAGGGTCAGCGGCATGATGCCCCAAACTTTAAACGCCACCCAGGTATCGGAATCGAAGGACCGCCACACCACCTCATTGAGAGCGGCGAGCACGACAAAAAAGAAGACCCAGCGCCAAGTCAGACGGCGCCATCCTTCATCGCTGAGGGCAAAGGCTGTGCCCAGCGCCAGCTTCAAAAACAAGCGCCCTGTGGCCAAGCCGGCCACCAAGAGGGTGGCAAACAGCAGATTGACCACGGTGGGTTTGATTTTGATGAACAGTTCGTCGCCCAGAAAGACGGTGAGGCCGCCGAAGATCACGACGAAAACCCCGCCGACCAGGGGCATCACCGGGACCTTACGCAAGACAAGCCACGAGAGAACAAGAGAGACCACCGTCGCCGCGACGAAGACGGCGGTGGCGGTGACGAGGGTCGTGGTGGCGTTGGCCACAAAAAACACGACCAAGGGCCCTGCTTCCAGGGCCAGTTTGGCGAGCTGGTTCATGGGGCCGTACTATACGGACTTTTGCCCGGTTGGGGAGACCCCCGGGTCCATCACGGGAGAGAAAACAGCATGAAAACGGTGCGCGCGCGCATTCAAGGGCGCGTTCAGGGGGTATGGTACCGGGGCTGGACGGTCAAGACGGCCACCGGCTTGGGGCTAGCGGGCTGGGTGCGAAACCGTACCGATGGCTCGGTCGAGGCGCTGTTCCACGGGCCCGACGCCCAGGTGGACGCCATGCTGGCCGCCTGCCGCCAGGGCCCCCCGGCCGCCCGCGTGGACGCGGTCAGCCAGGAAAGCGCGCCGCCGCCCGAAAGCAGCGGGTTTAGCCAGATGCCGACCCGCTAAAAAAAGCAAGGCTGGGGAGGCAGGCCTCCCCAGACCCCACTTTGCCTGGGATCATGCCTCGTTCTCGGGAACTCCCAAGGAACGAGGGGTCTGGGGAGGCCTGCCTCCCCAGCCTTTTCTTCGCCCTTACTTCAAGATATCGGCGGCGACGTCGTTCAAGGCGCGCTCGAAGCGGTCCATCATGTCATCAACCTCGGCCTCGGAGATGATCAGGGGCGGGCTGAAGGCGATGGCATCGGCGGCCATGGCGCGCAGAATCACCCCATGCTCCTGGGCGCGCTCGACAATGCGCGGCCCCACCGCCAGGGTCGGCTCAAACGAGGCGTGGCTCGCCTTGTCCTTGACCATTTCCAAGGCGCCGATCAGACCAATGCCCCGGGCATCGCCGACCAGCGGGTGGTCGGCCAGGGCACGCAGGCGAGCCTGGAGGCGGGCACCACTGCGCGCGACGTTGCTCAGAATGTCGCGCTCGTCATACAGGCGCAGGGTTTCCAGGGCGACGGCGGCCGACACCGGGTGGGCCGAGTAGGTGTAGCCGTGGCCGAAGGTGCCAATCTTGCCCGAGTTGGTGCGCAAGGCTTGGTAGACCTTCTCGTTGACCAGCACCGCCGAGATCGGCAGGTAGGCGCTCGACAAGGCCTTGGCACAGGTCAAAATGTCGGGCTTGAGGTCGTAGGTCTGGCTGCCCCAGTACTGGCCGGTGCGACCGAAGCCACAAATCACTTCATCGGCGACAAAGAGGATGTCGTATTTACGCAGCACCTCTTGGATATACTCAAAATAGCGGCCCGGCGGCAGGATCACCCCGCCCGCGCCCATGACCGGCTCGGCAAAGAAAGCGGCCACCGTCTCGGGGCCCTCGGCCAGAATCAGCTCTTCCAGCTCGCGGGCACGACGGCGGGCAAATTCGTCCTCGCTCTCGCCGGGCAGCCCCTCGCGATAATACTGGGGCGAGCCGGTATGAAGAATGCGGGCGATGGGCAGGTCAAAATCGCGATGATTGGCCGGCAGGCAGGTCAGGCTGGCCGAGGCCACGGTCACGCCGTGATACGCGCGCTGGCGGGCAATGACCTTTTTCTTTTCCGGCCGCCCCACGGCGTTATTGTAGTACCAAATCATCTTGAGCGCGGTGTCGTTGGCCTCGGACCCCGAGTTCGCGAAGAAAACGCGGGCCATAGGCACCGGCGCCCGCTCGATCAGGGCCTGGGACAGCTCGATCCCGGGCGCATGCGACTTGTGGCTGAACATATGAAAGAACGGCAACTCTTTCATCTGACGGGTTGCCGCTTCAACCAGGCGAGGCTCATTGAAGCCGAGCGAGGCGCACCACAGGCCGGCCATTCCCTCGATGTAATCCCGTCCCGTCTCGTCGAAGACACGCACGCCCTCGCCGCGCACGGCGATCAGGGGGCCTTTGGTCTCGTGGGCGACGAGATTGGTATAAGGATGCAACACATACGAGAGATCGGCATCGCGCAGGGTGTTGGAGGTCATGGACAGCTCCTTGGTTATGGGCTGGGGCACTTTAGCGCGGCCGCATGGCGGCGAAAAGGCACGGACCGCCGCTCCCTTCCAGTTCTGCGGGGTCTTTCCCCAGCTTTCCCCCTCTTTTCCAGCGGTCGATGAGTCCGTGCGGTCGCGGCGTGCGTTCTTCGCCCCTCCGCCCTGCACAAACGGTATTTGACACCCGAAAGGGAAAACCCTGTCTCTTGTCTGCCCTGGATAAAATTTGATCTATTTTCCGGGCCGACAGCAAAGAAAAGCAGACGTCGGCGGCGGGAGCCCCCCCAAGGCTTTTCCCGCGGGACCACGCCGCGCAACGATCCCTTTCCCGAGGAGCCTCACCATGAGCCGGCTGTGCGCCTTGATCTTGAGCTTTTTTGCCCTTTGTGGACCAGCCCTTGCCCAAGGCACTCCCACCGAGGAAGACGTGAAGACCCTTACCCTGCAGGCTGCGAATTACATTGCGACCAACGGCATTGACGCCGCCAGCGCCGCGTTCACGCAGGAGGGCCCGTTCAAGTATGGTGAAATTTACGTTAACGTCATTGACTTCAACGGCAATTGGGTGATCTATCCCCCCAAACCAGAAAACAAAGGAAAAAATGTCCTCAACTTCATCGACGAGGACGGCAAGAAACTGGGGCAGGAAATCCTGGATACCGGCAAGGCCGGTGAGGGATGGACAACCTATCGCTGGAAAAATCCGGCCACCAACTTGATCCAACCAAAAGTAACTTACGTCAAACGCGTGCCAAACCAGGAATACATCGCTTACGTCGGCATTTATAAGTAACAGAAAAGCCTCACGCCTCCTCTCTTACGGCCAAAGGGACGCACAAGAATGCCCGGACTTGACCTTGTTCGGAAGATACCGCTGTCCTTGCGGGTGGTAGCGGCGCCCCTGTTGGCCCTGGCGTTGGCGGGGATCATCCTTGTCTTGTCGTCGGTTCGCTCGGACGAGGCCCTGAGGGCCATTGATGCCTTGCATCAAACGGCCTCGGACCAGCGGGCCCGGGTGGGGGCTTTGCTGGCCACGACCTATCAGGTCCATTCCGAGGTTTCGCGCCACTTGGCCCTGGTGGACTCCGGCATGTCCGAGGCCCGGCTGGCTGACCTTCGCCGGGCCATTGCCACCCACCTCGACACCGTGCGCACCCAGATCCAGGCGCTCTCGGTCGAAGCGGCCGGCGAGACCTTGGCCGATGTCACCCGGCGGGTGGAGACCTATGCCCAGGCGGTGGCTCAGATGAACGAGATGGCCCAGTCGGATCGCCTGATCGCCATCCCGTTGATGACCCACGTGGAGGCCGAGTTCACCGAGTTGGCCCGGCGCATCGAGACCTTGCAAAGCGAGTTGGGGCAGGCCACCACCCAGGCCGTCCTGGCCCAGCGCACCGCCTCGCAAGACGCGCAAAGCCGGTTTCTGACCGGCGGTGCCTTGGTGCTGGCCCTGTTTGTCGGGCTGTCCGGGCTGGTGGCCGCAAGCATCACCGGACCGCTCGGGCGTTTGACCACAGCCATGCGGGCCATTGCCAGCGGTGCCCTGGAGACCCCCATTGAGGGCACCCAGGCTCGCGATGCCGTGGGGGCCATGGCTCGTGCCCTGGATGTCCTCAAGGCTTACACCGTCGAAGCCGCCGAGTTGCGCACCCGCCAACAGCAACTGCACGACGAGGCCGAAGCCGGCAAGCGCGAAGCCTTGGCGCGCATGGCGCACGCCATTGAAGCCGAAGCCGGCCTCGCGGTGGATCGCGTCGTCGGCCACTCCCACACCATGGCCAGCCGCGCCGCCGAAATGGAGGCGTCGGCCTCGCGGGTTCTGGACCGGGCCACCACGGTGGCCGGCACGTCAAGCCAATCCCTGGCCACCGCACGACGCATGGCAGAGGCAACCGAGACGCTGGCCGGCTCCCTCAGCGCCGTGGGCACCCAGGTCAGCCAAGCCGAAGGCATGATCCAAGACGCTGTGGGCGCCGCCGGTGACGCCCAGCAGACCATGGAACGCCTCGCCGACGCCGTGGCGCGCATTGGGGCCGTTGCTGATCTGATTGCCACCATCGCCGGACAGACCAACCTCCTGGCCCTGAATGCGACCATCGAGGCGGCACGCGCCGGGGCGGCAGGCAAGGGGTTTGCCGTGGTGGCGGGAGAGGTCAAAACCCTCGCGGCCCAGACGGCCCACTCCACCCAGGAAATCACACGGCAAATCGGCGAGATCCGCGCTGTCACCGCCACCACGGTGACCTCGGTTGACGCGGTACGGGCCGCCATTGCCGAGGTGGGCGCCATCAGTTCTGCAATTGCCTCGGCCATTGAGGCCCAACGAGAGGCCACCGATGCCATTGCCCGCCATGTTCATGAAAGCACCCAGGCAGCCGAGGCCGTCGCCACCCGGATCACGGAAGTCTCGGAGGAAGCCGCCGGGACGGGGTCCCGGGCTGGCGAGGTCCGCTCCGTGGCTCAGGATGTGGCGGTGAGCGTCGAGACACTGCGCCAGAGTGTGGTGGATGTCGTGCGCCAAGCCCTGACCAAGGTATCGTGAGAGACGCCCCGGGGGGAGCCTACCCCCTCCCCCTCTTGCCTTGCCCGGCTTCTACGTTGCAAACCGCCCCCGTGGGCCAACCTCAGGCCGCGTCCTCGTCCTTGGAGCGGTTGGAACTGACGTAGGCGATCGCCGCATGTTCAGCGCAATAGGGCTTCCCCGGCAACGACGGCTTGCCACAGAAATGAAAGCCGGGGTCGCGTGGATCTCCGATGGGCCAGCGACAGGTGTGGGCAGAGAGATCGACGACCGAGCGGATCTTAGCGTCGGGCTTCGCGTCCTTTTTGGTGCGCTTGATCGGCGAGGGGCGGCTTTTCAGCCCCAAACGATGAGCCTTGCCCACCACGGCGTTCTTGGAGACCCCAAGTTCCTTGCCGATCTCCCCGGTGGTCAGTCCGTCGGCCCATAGTTTCTTGAGTTGTTCGATATTATCGTCGTTCCACACCATGAGACCTCGTTTCCTTCCGCCCTGGACCCGCTCCCTGGACCCGCGCTCCTCTGGCTGCGCTCACCGGACGGCCGACGCGCCAACGGAGCACTGTAGCCCATTTTTCGGGAGTCCAGGCAAAAAAAAGGCCGCGCAAGCGGCGCGGCCCGAGTTTAGGGAGGAAACGTCCAAGAAAGCCAACATGGCCGCAAGGACCTGCGTACCCGCCATGTTGCGCTGCAAAATATCGCTCTCTTCGCCCAGGGTGTAAAGCGTTTTTTTGCGCTGCCGCAGAGAAAGGCAGAACGCCCCGTCTTGCGTCTCCCCGTCCCCTCCTCACGGAACCACTTTGCCCCAATGAACATGTGGTATAAGGGAAGGGAAAGGGTCCGAGCCATCGCCTGTCTGCTCTCCCCCGCCACGAAAGATCGTCGCATGCCGCTAATCCCCTGGTCGGACAAGATGAGCGTTGGCAACACCACCATCGACCACGACCACCAGAATCTGATACATCGCCTGAACATGCTTCACGAGATCCTGCGCGGTGTCCGCCCTCGAGGAGAGACAGGTGTCTTGTTGCGTGACCTGATCACATACACCGAGTATCACTTCACCACCGAAGAACAGATCATGCGCCTCGCCCGCTACCCTGCGGCGGACGCTCACGCCCAACTCCACGAGAGCCTCAAGCAACGGCTCGGCGAGTTTTATGCACAGTACGACCAAAACCCGGAAGACTTCGACCTGCTGGGGCTTTTTGATTTTGTCTCGGAATGGCTGATGCGCCACATCCTGCGCGAGGACAAAAAGCTGGGCAGTTTCCTCGCCAGCCAAAAACGCCCCTACGCCCCCCAGGAATGGAGGGGCCGTGGGGAGGTTCGCCTCCCCAGCCTTCCTGATTTCCTTCCCCAGTGAGATCCCTCCCTTGCCCCGCCGGCGTTTGGCGGTTGCGGGGAATCGGTGGTCTTCCTATGATGCCGCTCCCCGGACGGGGCGCACGGCAGCGCCGGTGTGGGCCCGTCTTCCCGCCTTCTCCCGACCGAAAGACGACTGGCTACCATGCTCGATGTCCTGCGCAGAGGATCCAAATCCTGGTTCGCCAAGGCCCTTCTGGGGCTTCTCGTGCTCAGCTTCGGCGTTTGGGGCATTGCCGACTATCTTGTGCGCGGCGGTGGCCCCGAGCCGGCGATCATCGTGGGCGGCCAGTCCTTCGACGCCGACGTGGTGCGCGAGCGCTTCACCGAAGACTTGGCGCGCCTGCGTCGCCAGGGCCTGGACCTGCGGCCCGAGCAGGCCTTGGCCTTCGGTCTCCTGGATCGCACCGTGCGCACCTTCGTCCAAGGCGCCGTCCTTGATGAAAGCGGCCAGCGTCTGCACCTCACCGTCACCGACGAGACCCTGCGCGGCCTGATTGCCAGCGACAAGCAATTCCAGGACTCCCAGGGACGCTTCGACCGCGAGCGCCTCAACCGCCTGCTGACCGCCAACGGTCTGACCGAAAAGCGCTACGTCGAATTGCGCCGGCGCGAAATGATCCGCGAGGCCTTGATCGGCCCGGTGCTTGAAGGCGCTGCCGTCCCGGCCGTGGGGGCCGACCTCCTGGCCGCCCATATCTCCCAGCGCCGCTCGGGCACCGTGGTGCGCGTGCCGCTCACGGCAGTCGCCGACCCGCCGGCCGAGCCCGCCGATCCGGCTGCCCTGGAGCCGGTCTACCAAAACGCCCTGGCCCGCTTCACCGTACCCGAAACCCGCACCGTTTCCCTGCTGTCCCTGACCACGGCGGCGGTGATCAAGGACATCACCGTGTCCGACGAGGCCGTCCAGGAGGCCTACGACCAGCGGGCCGACCAGTTTGCCCAGCCGGCGACCCGTGCCTTGACCCAAGGCCTGTTCCCCAGCGAGGAGGCGGCCCGCGCCGCCCTGGCCGAGGTTCGCGCCGGCCGCTCCCTGGAAGACGCCACCCGGGCCCAGACCGGCAAGGCCGCCGTCGCCCTGCCCGCCGTCACCCGCGACGGCCTGCCCGCCCCCTTGGGCGACGCGGTGTTTGCCCAACCGGTGGGCCAGGTGGGCGAGCCCGTCCAGGGACCGTTTGGCTGGCATTTGTTCCTGGTGAGCGAAGAAACCCCGGCCCACACCCGGGCGCTGACCGAGGTCAAGGACGAACTGCGCGCCGCCCTCGCCGAGGAACAGGCGCAAGATGCCCTTTATGGCCTCTCGACCCGCCTGGAAGACACCCTGGCCGGTGGAGCCAGCCTAGAAGAGGCGGCCGCCCAGGTCGGCGGCGTCGTGCACACCCTGACCCTGCGCCGCGACGGCAGCGACGCCGAAGGCAAACCGCAAGAGGGCTTGCCGCGCGCCAAGACCTTCCTCACCACGGTGTTTGGTCTGCAAAAAGGGCCAAGCCACCCCAGTGACCGAGGAGGAGCGCGGCTTTTTCGTCGCCCGCCTCGACACCCAGACCCCCGCCACCCCGCGCCCGCTGGCCGAGGTCAAGACCGACGTGCTGACCCTGTGGCGCCAGCAAGAGCGCCAGCGCGCCGCCGAAACCCTGGCCGATGACCTGCTCACCCGCGCCCGGGCCGGCGATGTCAGTCTGGAAGCCCTGGCCCGGCAAACCCCGGGCGTGACCCTGGAGCCCCTGGGCCCCGTCACCCGCTCGGGCCAGAGCGGGCTGGGCCCCGACGCCGCGGCGCAAGAGCCGGCGCCGCGCCCCTTGGTGACTGCCTTGTTCGACACCCAGCCCGGCGCCCTGGCCCGCGTGGCCCTCGACGACGGCGCCGCCGTGCTCAAGGTGGAAAAAGCCGAGGCACCGGCGGCGGATGTCGCCACCCGGGAGCGCGACGCCGTGGCCCAGGCCTTGCGCCAGTCGGTCGCCGACGACCTGCTCAACGGATTCACCGATGCCCTCGCCGCCCAGGTCGGGGTCACGGTCAACCAGGGAGTCTTGAACGACGCCCTTCAGCCCGTTCGTTGATTTCCCTCACGCGGGAGCCCTTTCATGCCCATCGCCCTGCCCGGCCTCGACCAGAGTTTCGCCACCCTGTATGACGCCGGAACCCCGCAGGTGGTCTGGACCCATCTGGTGGCCGACCTGGAGACGCCCGTGTCGGCCATGCTCAAGCTGGCCGACTCCCAACCGTATTCCTTCCTGCTCGATTCGGTCGAGGGGGGAGCGATTCGCGGGCGGTATTCCTTCATTGGTCTCAAGCCAGACATCCTTTGGCGGGCCTGGGGCAACAAGGCGGAAATCAACCGCAAGGCGCGCCACGACCTGATGGCCTTCGAGCCTGATGGCGAGACCCTGGACTCCTTGCGCCGACTGGAGCACGAAAGCCGCATCGACTTGCCGCCCGGCCTGCCGCCGATGGCGGCCCTGGTCGCCGGCTATCTTGGCTATGATGCCGTGCGCTTGGCCGAGCCCACGGTGCCCGACGCCAATCCCGACCCCATCGGCGTGCCCGATGGCGTGTTCATGCGCCCCACCTTGATGGCCATTTTCGATAACGTCGCCCACCGCATCACCTTGGTGACACCGGTCCGTCCCCAGGCCGGGGTCAGTGCGGCGGCGGCCCACGAGGCGGCCCAGGTCCGGCTGGCCGACGCGGTGGCCGACCTTCAGCGCACCTTGCCCTATCGCCGCGAGGGGGCCCGCACCCTGGGCCCCTCGCCCACGCCGGTGCCGGCCATGACCCCCGAGGCCTATGGCGCCATGGTTGAAGCGGCCAAGGAGTACATCCTGGCCGGCGACATCTTTCAGGTGGTCTTGTCCCAGCGCATGACCATCCCCTTCCGGCTGCCGCCCTTTGCCCTGTACCGCAGCCTGCGCCGCACCAATCCCTCGCCGTTCATGTTCTATATCGACCTTGGCGATTTTCATCTGGTGGGGGCGAGCCCGGAAATTTTGGTGCGCCTGCGCGATGGCGAGGTCACCATCCGGCCCATTGCCGGCACCCGGCCACGCGGCAAGACCCCGGAGGAGGACAAGGCCCTGGCCGCCGACCTTCTGGCCGATCCCAAGGAACTGTCCGAACACCTCATGCTGCTGGATCTCGGCCGTAACGACGTCGGCCGGGTGGCCGAAATCGGCTCGGTCAAGGTACGTGACGACGAAAAAATGTACGTGGAGTACTACAGCCACGTCATGCACGTGGTCTCCAACGTCACCGGCCGCCTCGCCGCGCCCTACGACGCCGTCGATGCCCTGCTGGCCGGTTTCCCGGCCGGCACGGTCTCGGGAGCGCCCAAGGTGCGGGCGATGGAAATCATCGACGAACTGGAGCCCCTGCGCCGCGGCTTCTATGCCGGCTGCGTCGGATACTTCGCCGCCAACGGCTCCATGGACTCGTGTATTTCCCTGCGCACCTGCTTGGTCAAGGACGGCCAGATGCACGTCCAGGCCGGCGCCGGCATCGTCGCCGACAGTGTGCCCGAACGCGAGCACCAGGAGTGCATGAACAAGGCCATGGCCCTGATCCGGGCCGCCGAGGACGCCGTGCGCGAAGCCCTCTAACAGACCAAGGGGTCTGGGGAGGCCGCGCCTCCCCAGTCTTTTTTCTTCGACAGATCACGCCGCCAACAAAATTTCGGCCCGGGGAAACACCACCCGAAACGTGCTGCCCTGCCCAACCAGGGACTCCACGCTGACCCGCCCCCCATGGGTTTCCATGATTTTCTTGCACACCGCCAAGCCGATCCCGGTGCCCTCCGGCTGATCGCGGGGAACGAGGCGCTTGAAGATTTCGAACACCCGGTCAAAGTACTGAGCCTCGATGCCAATGCCGTTGTCGCGCACCCAGATTTCCCAGCCCTCGGGATGCTCGGCGCCCCCGATTTCCACCCGGCACGGACGCTCAGGGATCCGATATTTGAGGGCATTGCCGATCAGGTTTTGGAACAGACGCACCAAATCGGTGTACGCTCCCCGAACCTGGGGTAAGCCCGGGGCCACAGAGATCTCGGCGCCCGCCTCGTTGATGGCGACTTGAAGATTGATCAGGCTTTCGGCCACCACCTCGGCCAGCGGCACCACGGCGAGGTGCTGGCCATCCCGGCCAATACGGGAATAGAGCAAAAGATCGCCGATCATCCGATCCATGCGCTTGGCGCCATCAATGGCAAAGGCAAAATACTCGGCCAACTCGCCTTGCAAGGCATCGCCCATCCGGTGGCGGATGAGGCCGAGATAGCAACTGATCATGCGCATGGGTTCGCGGAGATCATGCGAGGTCACGTAGGCGAACTTTTCCAATTCTTCGTTAGCCCGGGCCAGCTTGTCGTGGGCGGCGCGCAGTTGCGCCTCGCTTTCCTTGGTGGCGGTGATGTCCAGGCACGAGCCAATATACCCTAAAAAGCTCCCCCGCCCGTCAAAGCGGGGTACGCCGTGGTCAAGCAACCAGTGATCGGTGCCGTCGTGGTGGTGAAGGCGGTATTCCATGAGAAACTCCCGCCGGGCCGCAAACGAGGTTTGATAGATCTCCAGGCATTGGGCGAGATCGTCGGGATGGACGCCTTCGGCCCAGCCGTTGCCGTACTCCTGCTCCAGGCTCCGCCCGGTAAAATCCAGCCAGACCTTGTTGAAGTAGTAGCAGAGGCCATCCAGGCCCGACATCCAGACCAACACCGAGGTGTTGTTGGCAAGAGCGTGAAACTTTTCCTCGCTTTCACGCAGGGCCGATTGGGTTTCTTTGTGCTCGGAAATATCCTGGACGGTCATGTAGAGGGTCAGAGGTTCCGGCGCCGCCCGATCCGCCTTCACGCTCACCAAAACGGGCAGCAAGCTGCCGTCACGGCACAAAAAGCGTTTTTCCAGATGGTAGCCGTTGGACAAGCCCGCCTTGATCCGCTCCTGAGCCTCCAGTTCGACCACCAGATCCTCGGGGGGCGTCAGGGCTGTCCAGTCCAGTGTTTCAAGAAGGTCGCGCGGATACTTCAGCATGTCGGCAAGCGGCTGGTTGACTTGGCTCCAGCGTCCCCCGCCTGGGGTCATCATGGCAATGCCCAGGAACGGCAGGTCAAAAAACCGCCTGAGCTGCGCGTCGCGATCGGGTTGAATGGGGTCCGACATGCTGTCTCCCTCCCCGTCGGGGGCGCTTCCGGCACGAAGCGCTCGCCTCCTCTTTCGCCTATCATAGACTAAGATCTGTGTTTTTGGAAAGAAAAAGGAGAATTGGTCCAAGGAAAATCGTGCAATGAGGGTAAATCTTGGACATAACCCGCTTGGTCGGGCTCGTGCTCCAGGGCAGGACATCCAAGGAAGGCTGGGGAGGCGCGGCCTCCCCAGACCCCTCGATTCCTTGGGGAAAAAGGCGGGTTAGAGCCAGCGGCGGGTTTGTTGGGTGTAGGCGGCGAACGCCTCGGGGAAGCGCTCACGCAGCACCGCCTCCTCGACGCGAATGTTCAGGCGCTCCACCAAAACCACGAACACCGGCACGACCAGCACCGGCATGACGGTGCCCAGCAGCACGGCAAAGCCGGCCAACCCCACGCTCAGGCCCAGATACATGGGGTTGCGGGTCCAGCGAAACGGGCCATCGGCCACCAGACAAGAGGGCGTCTGCCGGGGGCGAACCGGCGTGCCCCGGCGCATGACATGGCGCGCCGCCGTGATCGACAAGGTGGCGCCGGCCAGCATAATCACCAAGCCCAGCGCACGCGCCGGCCCACTTAGCCACACCGGGCCGGGTAGGATCAGCGCCAAGCCGGCCATGGTCAGGGCACTGGCGGCGAACAAGGCGGGAGGCAAGGACAACTTGGCAAGCATCGCACGATCTCCCTTGACCTGGCTCACGGCGCGTCGGCCAGAACCGGGATGTTGTCGATCAGTCGGGTGCGCCCCAGCTTGACAGCGACCAGCAGGCGCGCCGCTCGACGCGACCCCAAGGACGCGAGCGGCACCAGAGTTTCAGCATCGCGCAGATCCAGATAGTCGAGCGGCCCGAACCCGGCGGCGCTCAGGGCCGACCGTGCGCGCTCCAGAACCAAAGCGGCGGCTTCTCCGGCTCTCAAAGCGGCGGCGGCCTCTTGCAGCACGCGATGAAGGGTCGGGGCAACGGCCCGTTCGGCCGGGGACAGGTAGGCATTGCGCGACGACAGCGCCAGCCCGTCGGCCTCGCGCACCGTGGGGCCCGCCACGATCTTGACGGGAATGTCCAGGTCGGTCACCACGCGCCGGATGACCTGGACCTGCTGGTAGTCCTTTTCCCCGAACAGGGCCACGTCAGGCAGCACCCGCAGCAACAGCTTGGTCACGACGGTGGCCACGCCCTGAAAGTGGCCAGGTCGGTGATCCCCGCACAAGCCCTCGGACACCCCCGCCACGCTCACCGTGGTGGCGAAGCCCTCGGGATACATGCCGGCGACGTCGGGCGCATACAGCAGGTGGGCCCCGGCGGTGCGCAGGGCGGCAGCATCCTCGCCCTCCTGCCGGGGATAGGCGGCAAAATCCTCGGCCGGCCCGAACTGGGTCGGGTTCACGAACAACGACACCACCACCCGATCCGCATGGGCCAAGCCCAGACGCACCAACGAAAGGTGGCCATCGTGCAAGGCGCCCATGGTGGGCACCAAGGCCACGCGCAGACCGGCGGCCCGCCACGCGGCCACGTTCTGGCGCAGCACGGCGACGTCACGAACCAAGGAAAACGGCGGCTGAAAGGATACAGCTGAGGCGCTCATTGGCGATCCCTGCCTGTCAAAACAACACGGATGTCACACGGAAGCCTTGAGACCGAACACGTGTTCCGGCCCCGGAAAGCGCCGGGTCCGCACATCGGCGCTGTAGGCGGCGGCGGCCTCGCTCACCGCCCCGGACAGGTCGGCATAGCGGCGCACAAACCGCGGCGTGAAGTCGGAAAACAGACCCAAAACGTCGTCGATCACCAGCACTTGGCCGTCGCAGTCCACCGAAGCGCCAATGCCGATGGTCGGCACACTCACCGCCTGGGTCAACCGGGTGGCCACCGGCGCCAACGTGCCCTCGACCACCAAAGAGAACGCCCCGGCCTCGGCCACCGCCTGGGCATCGGCCATGATCGCCTGCGCCTCGGCCTCCTCGCGGCCTTGAGCCCGGAAGCCGCCCAGAGTGTGGACCATCTGCGGGCGCAGGCCGACATGCCCCATCACCGGCACGCCGCGCGCCACCAGGAAGGCAATGGTCTCGGCCATTTCCTGCCCGCCCTCGATCTTCACCGCCGTGGCGCCGGTTTCGGCCAGCACCCGTGCGGCGTTACGAAACGCCTGGGCCGGGCTTTCCTGGACCGAGCCAAAGGGCATGTCCACCACCACCAAGGCGCGCTGGGATCCGCGCACAACCGCCTGACCGTGCGCGATCATCATGTCCAGCGTGACGCCCAAAGTCGTGGGCAGGCCATAGAGGACCATGCCCAGGGAGTCGCCAACCAGCAAAACATCAACGTGGGGATCGAGCAGGCGGGCGATGGGGGTGGTATAGGCGGTCAGGCAGACAATCGGTTCTGCGCCTTTTCGCCCCAAAATATCACGAACGGTGCGGCGCCGATCGGCCGCGGGAGTGACGCTCATGGCTGTGCCCTTGGTCTCTAGGAGGGAAAGGGGGCGTGGCGCCGTGCGCCAGTGGGCATTCACACGATGCCGCGCTCCTCTTCGTACCTTTTAACGGTGCGTCGGGCCCGGCGAAGGGAAAGGAGGGTAGTCGCGGAGGGGCGCTCACCGCTCGGGGGGCGAAGAGGAGGAGGGCTCGGGGATAAAAAAGGCAAGGTTGGGGAGGCGCGGCCTCCCCAAGCCCCTCGGTCGATTGGGTTTTTTCTCAGCGTTCGACGAACGCTTTTTCGATGACATAATGTCCGGGCTGGCCGCCCGAGCCCTCGACAAAGCCGCGCCCCTCGAGAAGACGGGTGGTGTCGGCCAGCATGGCCGGACTGCCGCACAGCATCACCCGGTCGCGCTCCGGGGCCAAGGGCGACAGGCCCAGGTCCTCGGTCAGGCGGTTGCTTTCGATCAAGGTTGTGATGCGGCCTTGATGACGAAAGATCTCGCGGGTGACGCAGGGGTAGTAGGTCAGCTTGTCGCGCACCAGATCGCCAAAGTATTCGTTGCGCGGCAGGTCCGTTTCGATTTCGTCGCGGTAGGCCAGTTCGGAAACAAAGCGACAGCCATGCACCAAAACGACGCGTTCATAGCGCTCGTAGATCTCCGGGTCCTTGATGATCGACAAGAACGGTGCCAGCCCGGTTCCGGTCGCCAGCAGCCACAACACCCGGCCGGGCAACAGGTTGCCCGCCACCAACGACCCCGTCGGCTTGCGGCTCACCAAAATGGTGTCGCCCACCGTCAGGGTCTGCAAGCGGGAGGTCAAGGGACCGTCCGGCACCTTGATGCTCAGAAACTCCAGGCCATCCTCGTGGTTGGCGCTCACCATCGAATAGGCCCGCAGCAAGGGCCGTCCCTCGACCATCAGTCCGATCATGGAAAACTGCCCGTTCTCGAAGCGAAACCCGGGGTCGCGCGTCGTGCGGAAGCTGAACAGGCGATCGGTCCAGTGATGAACCTCGGTCACGGTCTCATGATTCAGGCTGCTCATGCCCCTCTATCCCTTCCCGGCGTGGGGCCATACCCCACCAACGCCCTCGGATATAGGGCGGCGTATCCAAAAAAAAAGGGGGACAGAGAGGCCTGGGAAGGTTCCCTTTCCCCAGCCTTCCTTTTTCCCCCGGGATCAGGGCATGAACTGCTCCCTCAGAATACGCTCTTCCAGGTTATGCTCGGGATCAAACAACAGATTGAGGGTCTGGTCGCGTCGTTCGCTGATGGTCACGCGCACCACATCGCGCACCTCAGTGAAATCGGCCGCCGCCGATACCGGGCGCTTGAGTTGCTCCAAGATCTCAATCTCGACCCGTGCCGTGTTGGGCAGCACGGCCCCGCGCCAGCGCCGGGGGCGAAACACGCTGATCGGCGTCAGGGCCAGCACATTGGAGCCCAGCGGCAAGATCGGGCCATGGGCCGAGGCGTTGTAGGCGGTGGAGCCGGCGGCGGTGGACAGCAGCACCCCGTCGCAGATCATTTCCTCCAGTCTCACCCGGCCATCCACACTAATGCGCAGCTTGGCCGCTTGGCGCGACTGGCGCAGCAACGCGACCTCGTTGATCGCCAGGGCGTCCTCGGCTTGACCCGTCGCGGTCACGGCCCGCAGCAGCAAAGGGGTGAGGCGAACCGAAGTGGCCACCTTAAGGCGTTCAATCAACGCCTCCTCGCGGTAGGTATTGAGCAAGAAGCCGACCGTGCCCCGGTTCATCCCATAGATGGCGGCTTGCTGACTCAAGGAGCCATGCAGCGTTTCCAGCATGAAGCCGTCGCCCCCCAGGGCCACGATCACATCGGCCCGCTCCGGCGGCACATGGCCGTAGCGGTGTTTAAGACGACGCAAAGACTCCTGAGCTTCCGGGGTCCGGGCGGCGACAAAGGCTATGTTTTCAAAATCCATCGTAAACCCGTCAGGGGCAAAAAGGGGGTGTTTGCCTGGGTAACGCGGGGCCCGGGGCGGCAGCCCCGCGTTACCCACGACAAGCTCACACCGCGCACCGCTCCAAAAAACGTTGAAACGGCCCGCCGGCCCGCGCCAGGGCAAAGGGCTCGCCCAGTTCTACCACTTGCCCTTTCTCCATGTAGGCTACGGTCTCGAGAAGATCGAGCCCCTGGGGCCGATGGGTGATGAGTAAAACCGGCCGATCCCCTGCCGCCGCCAGCACCCGGGCCAGCACCCGAGCCTCCAAGGCGGGATCCAACCCCTCGCCCGGTTCGTCGAGGATCAGCAGCGGAGCGCGGCCCAACAGGGCGCGGGCCAGGGACAAGCGCCGCGCCTCCCCCCCGACACAGCCCGCCCGCCCTCGCCGATCGGCGTGGACAAGCCCTCGGGCAGACCGGCCAGCCACTCGCCCAGACATACCGTCTCCAAAGCGGCCCGCAGGGTCGTGTCGTCGGCCTCGGGGGCGGCAATCAGCAGGTTATGGCGCAGGCTGGCCGCGACAAACATCGGGGTCTGCGGCGCCAGACTGGCCCGCGCCTCGGCCGAAGCGTCGGGACCCAGGCCGGCCAGCCGCCGCGCCACGGTGGTTTTGCCCGCCCCGCTCGGCCCCACCAACCCCACCCTGGCCCCGGGGCCCAGAGGCAAAAGCACGGGGGCGATCCCACTGGGCAAGGGAGCGCCCCCCGGCCGGCCCAGAGCGCGCAGGCGCCCCAAGGTGGTCAACGTCGCCTCCAGCCGGGTGGCGGCATCGGGCAGAGGCGCCAGCAAATCAAAGGCAGCCAGGGCCAGAAACACCACCAACGCCTTCTCCGGCCCGGGCAGGCCGCCGGGCAACGAGAGCAAGACGCCCCACACCGTGGCCAGGGCCAAGGTGGGCAAAAGGGCGGCGGCCAGGGCATCGCGCCGGGCGAAGCGCGCCTGGATCCCGGCCAGGGCCCGGGCGTGCGCGTCGATGCCAGCCAGATGGCGGCCAAGCGCGCCAAAGGACCAGAGTTCGTCCGCTCCCAGGGCCAAATCGGCCACCGCCTCGCGCAGACGCAGGCGCACGGCCACGCTGGCCCGCCCCGGCGCCCGCCCGAGCGCCACCAGCACGGCGCCGCCGCCCCCGCCGGCCATCAGCAGGCCCAGGGCACAAAGCACGGCAGCCTCAGGGGCATAGGCGGCGAGGACCCCAATCACCGCCAGTCCCCCAAGAACGGCCACCAGCCCGGGCACGGCAACATACAAGAACAGGCGTTGCAGCGCCTCGAGATCGCCCCCCAAGCGCGCGGCAAGATCGCCGCCGTGTGGCCCCTCGCGCCCCGGATCCTGGGCGGCCAAGGCCAGGAACAAGCGCGGGCGCAGGCGGGCAACCAGGGTCAAGGTGGCATCGTGGGTGACCAGCCGCTCCAGGTAGCGCCCGCCGGCCCGCCCGATGGCCAGAGCCCGGATCAGGGCGGCCGGAATGAAGTAGTTGAAACTCGCCCCGGCGAGACCGGCCAGGGCCATCCCGGTAAGAAACCAGCCGGCGATGCCAAGCAGGGCAAGGTTGGCCAGGGCGCTCGTCAGGGCGAGGGCACTGCCCAAGGTCAGGCGCCAGATCATGCGCGGGGCTCCAAGGCGGCGGCCACCAGGGGCGAGCGGGCGCCGAGCAGGCGGCGCAGGGCCCCATCCTCGGCACGCACGGCTTCAAAAGGTCCGTCCTGGACCACGCGACCGCCCTCCAGCACCACCACCCGGTCGGCGGCGCGCATGGTGGCGAGGCGGTGGGCGGCGACCACCACGGTTCGCCCCACGCGCAAGGCACGCAAAGCCTCCAGCAAGGCGGCCTCGCTGTCTTGGTCCAGACTGGCCGAGGGCTCGTCCATCAGCACCAACGGGGCTTCCATCAAAAAGGCGCGCGCCAGCGCCAGCCGACGGACCTCGCCCCCCGAAAGCCCGAGGCCGCCCTCGCCCACCCGGTAGGCCAGCCCCCCCCGGCTTTGGCCGCCACCACCTCCTCGGCAGCGGCCAGCCGCAAGGCCTCGACCAAGGCGGCCGGGCTGGCGTCGGGACCACCGAGGCGCAGCACGTCTTCCAAGGAGCCGGCAAACAGATGGGGCTGTTGCGGCACCCACATCGGCCGGTCGCGCTCGCCCTCCAGGGGGCGGCCCTCCACCAGGATCTGGCCGGCTTGGGGGGAAAGGCGCCCGCGCAGAAGGCCCAGCAGGGTGCTCTTGCCGGCGCCGCTCGGCCCGACCACAACGGTCAAACTGCCGGGCTCCAGGACCAAGGACAGGTCCTCCACGCCACCACCGCCGGGATGACGAAAGCGAACGCCCTGCATCTCGATCCGCGCGCCCTGCGTCCGGGGGGGGCGGCTCGGCTCGGCCGCAGAGGGCGACAGGTCACGGGGCGGCGCGTCGAGGCGCTGGGCGGCGGCCAGGGCTTCCATACGGGCGTGATAATGGGCCCCCAACTGGCGCAGGGGCGCGTAAAATTCCGGGGCCAGCAGCAGCAAGAACAAGCCGCGCTCATAGCCCATCTCGCCCCAAAACAAGCGAAAGCCAATAAACACCGCGACCAGGGCAATCCCCAGGGTCGCCAGAAACTCCAGAACCAGGGACGACAAAAACGCAACGCGCAGCACCCGCACGGTGACATCGCGCCACTCCTGGGCGCCCTGCCCCAGGCGCGTGGCCTCGGCCGCCACCGCGCCAAAGGCCCGCAAGACCGGTAAAGCCCGCACCACATCAAGAAAATAGGCGGAAAGCCGGGTCATCGCCGCCCACTGGGCGACATTGAGGCGGCCAGCGCGATCGCCAATCAACACCATGAACAGGGGAATCAGGGGGGCCGTGACCGCAAGAACCGCCGCCGAGATCCCATCCAGCGGCACCACCACGGCGAGCACGGCAAAGGGCAGAAGAACAGCCTGAACGCTGGCCGGCCAATAGCGGGCGAAAAAGGGCTCGACGGCCTCCACCCCTTCCACGACCAAAAACGCCGCCTCGCCCGCCGGCAAGGCGGTGCCGACCAGCCGCCGCCGCAAGGCCAGCCCGGCCCGCGCGCCCAACTGGCCGGCCAACCATGCCCCAGCGCCCAAGGCCAGAGCCCGGGTCAGCCCCAGCCCGGCCACCCAGGCCAGGGTCTGGCCCTCGGGCTGCTGGCCATGAATCACGACATCGTTCAAGGCACCGGCCAGAAGCCACGCCAGTGCAATCAACAGCCCCCCGGCGAGGGCCTGAACGCCGGCGAGAGCCCACAGCAACGGGCGCAACTCGCGACCCACGCGTTGCAACAGGGCCTTGGCGGGGTCGGGGGAGGGCGTGCCTTCCCCGGCCCCAGGGGTGTTAGTCGTCATCCGGTCCCAAAGCCTCCTCGGCCTCCAGCCACATCACATTGATGATGCCAAGAGACAAGGCCGCGGCCAAGCCCAGGATCCAGGTGAAATACCACATGCTTTTCTTCCTTTCCTGGCGTTCGTCGGGAGAGTCCTCCAGCGCCCCCACTAATACGCGGAAACACTGCGCGCTTTGATTTCCTCTACCGTGACTTTCCCCCACATACGGGAGTAGCACCACACCGTATAGGTCAACACCAAGGGCAGGAAAATCACCACCGCCCAGAACATGACACTCAAGGTCAAATGACTGGAGGTCGAATCCCACACCGTCAGGCTCGACCCCGGATGGGTGGACGACGGCATGATGAAGGGAAACATGCTAAAGCCAGCGGTGAGGATGATCCCGGCCTGGGCCAGGGCGCTCGACAAGAACGCCAGACCGGGCCGCGCCGCCACGCTGAACAGCACCGCCAACGCCGCCCCCAGGAAGCCGACCGCCGGCGCCAGCACCGCCAAGGGCATCCGCCCATAGACATCAAGCCACGCCCCCGGCGCCCGCACCACCTCCTTGGCCAGCGGATCGGGCAGACTGCCCGGCGCCGCCTGCGAAACCACCCGGTAGCCGTCGATCCCGAACGCCACCCACACCCCGGCCAGGGCAAAGGTCACGACCACCACGGCGCCCAGAATCAGCGCGGCCTGACGCGCCCGCCCGGCGAGGGGATCCACCGTGCGCAACTGCAACCACGTCGCACCGTGCAAGGCCAACATGGCAACGCTCACCACGCCACACAGCAGGGCAAACGGATTGAGAAGCGGCAGCAAGGCCAAGAACAGCGAGCCCTCGTAGTGGGAACGCAGCATGTCATCCAAGCGGAAAGGCACGCCCTGCAACAAGTTGCCGAAGGCCACGCCAAAGATCAGGGCCGGCACAAAGCCGCCGGCAAACAATCCCCAATCCCAAGCGGTGCGCCAGCGGGGATCGGGCAATTTTGAGCGATAATCAAAGCCTACCGGCCGAAAGAACAAGGCGAACAAGACCAGGAGCATCGCCATGTAAAAGCCGGAAAAGGCGGTCGCGTAGACAATGGGCCACGCGGCAAAGATGGCGCCACCCGCCGTGATCAGCCACACCTGATTGCCGTCCCAGTGCGGGCCAACCGTGTTGATGATCACACGGCGCTCGGTATCCTCCTTGCCCAGGAAGGGCAACAGCATGCCGACGCCCATGTCCATGCCATCGGTAATGGCAAAGCCGATCAACAAGACGCCGACCAGCAGCCACCATACCAGCTTGAGGGTTTCGTAATCCAAGATCATGGCGGCTCTCCCTACTCAGCCGGCGCATAGCCGGGACGAGGGCCGGCGGCCTCGCCGTGATAGCGACCGGTGGCCAGGGTGGCCGGGCCCTTGCGGGCGAAATGAACCATCAGGTACATCTCGATCACCAGCAAGAAGGTGTAGAAAATCAAGAAGCCGGCCAAGCTGAACACCAGTTCACCCGTGGTCAGGCTCGACGTGGCCAGGAAGGTGGGCAGCACCTCGCCAATCGCCCAGGGCTGACGGCCAAACTCGGCCACGAACCAGCCGACCTCACAGGCAATCCACGGCAGGGGAATGGACCAGACCAAGGCCTTGAGCAGCCACGGCTTATCCTGAATCGTCCGGCGAATGGTGTACCAGAAGGACAAGACGATCAGCCCCAGCATGACAAAGCCCAATCCCACCATAACCCGGAAGCTAAAGAACAACGGCGTAACCGGGGGAATGGTATCGCGAGCCGCCTGGGCGATCTGGGCCTCGGTGGCGTCGCTGACTTGGGTGGTGTAGCGCTTGAGCAGCAGGCCGTAGCCCAGGTCCTTCTTGTGGAACTCGAAATCATGCCGAACGGCCGGGGAGTCATCGCCGGCCCGGATTTTTTCCAGGGCGTCGTAGGCCACCATGCCGTTGCGGATCCGCTCCTCGTGGCGGGCCATGAGATCACGCAGGCCCGTAACCTCGGTATCGAGGGAGCGGGTGGCGATCAGGCCCAGCAGCCAGGGGATCTGGATCTCGGCATCCTTCTCCATGGCCTTGTCGTCGGGCAGGCCGAAAATGGTGAAGGGGGCCGGCGGCTTTTCGGTGGTGTACTCGGCCTCAATTGCCGCGAGCTTGACCCGCTGCACGTCGCCCAGCTCATAGCCGCTCTCGTCACCCAGCACGATCACCGAGAGCACCGAGGCCAAGCCAAAGCCGGTGGCCACCGCAAACGAGCGCTTGGCAAACCCCAAGTCGCGCCGCTTGAGCATGTACCACGCGCTGATGCCCATCACGAACATGGCGGCGGTCACGTAGCCGGCGGCCACGGTATGCACAAACTTCACCTGGGCCACGGGATTGAGCACGACCTCGAAAAAGCTGGTCATCTCCATGCGCATGGTTTCCGGCGAAAACGAAGAACCCACCGGATTTTGCATCCAGCCGTTGGCCACCAAAATCCACAGCGCCGAAAAATTGGAGCCCAGCGCGGTCAAGAAGGTCACCGCCAAATGCTGGCGCTTGCTTAACTTGTCCCACCCCAGGAAGAACAAGCCGATAAACGTACTTTCCAGGAAGAAGGCCATCAAGCCTTCGATCGCAAGCGGTGCGCCGAACACATCGCCAACATAGTGAGAATAATAGGCCCAGTTCGTGCCAAACTGAAACTCCATGGTCAAGCCCGTGGTCACGCCAAGAGCAAAATTGATCCCAAAGAGCTTTCCCCAAAACCGAGTCATGTCCTTATAAATGACTTTGCCGGTCATCACATAGACCGACTCCATCATGAACACCATCCAGGACAAGCCCAGCGTCAGGGGGACGAACAGGAAATGATACATGGCCGTAGCGGCGAACTGCCATCGCGACAAGGCGATGAAGGTCTCGTCGATCATGCTCGACTCCTTGCTTCCCTCGCAGGACATCCCCCGAGCGACCCAGGCCCCGCGCCTCGGATCTCCCCCTGTCCGATCCGCACAGCCTGACCGCTCCGGCGTCACCCGTTTTATCGTATCCCGCGACCTAGCCGCATTGAAAAACGGCGTCCCTTCAAATTTATCGGAATGTACGAGATAACCAATTGTTTTTGAAAAAAACTCGCCCCTACAAGAAAAACGGGCGCTTCCCCGACAACAGGGGGCTCACGGGAAAATACATTCTTTTTGCTGTATTGCCACCCCGCGAGTCGAAGCCAGATCAGGCGAGGGCCCCTTAAGAAAGGCTGGGGAGGCGCGGCCTCCCCAGACCCCTCGAAACAGGGGCGTTCTTCCGAAACCGAGGGGTCTGGGGAGGCCGCGCCTCCCCAGCCTTCCCCTTTTCCTTCGTCACCCGGTGCGTAGCGACCCCAAGAAACTGGCCACGCGCTGGCGCAAGTCCTCAACCTGGGCGGCCAAGCGGGTTGCGGCGGCGTGAACGACCTCGGCCGACGTCCCGGTGCCCCGCGCCGCCTCGTGCAGGCGCAAGGCTCCCTCGGCCACCTGGGTGGAGCCATCGGAGGCCTGCTGGATGGCTCGCGAAATTTCCCGGGTCGCCGCGCCTTGTTCCTCAATGGCGGCGGCAATGGTGGCCGAGATTTCGTTGACGTGGCCCACCGTGCCGACAATGTGCTCGATATCCTGGACGCTCTGGCCGGTGCGCGCCTGGACCTCGTTGATCTGGCGGGCAATTTCCTCGGTGGCCCGGCTGGTCTGGTTGGCCAGCGTCTTGACCTCGCCCGCGACCACGGCAAAGCCCTTGCCGGCCTCGCCGGCCCGAGCGGCCTCGATGGTGGCGTTAAGCGCCAGGAGATTGGTCTGGCTCGCGATGTCGGTAATGAGAGTCACCACCTCGCCAATGCGCGAGGCCGCCTCGAACAAGGCGCGCACGCCGTCGTTGGTGCCCTGGGCCAAGGCCACGGCCTCGCCGACCACGGCGGTGGAGCGATGGACCTGCCCGGCGATTTCCTGCACCGAGGCGGCCATTTCCTCGGCGGCGCTGGCCACCGACTGAACGTTGGCCGTGGTCTCGCGCAGAGCGCTCCCCACCTCGCCCGCCTGCCCCAAGGCCTCACGGGCGGTATCGCGCAAGGCGCCGGCCGTTCGGTCAAGGTCGCTAGCGGCCACCGACAAGGCATTCAAGATGGAGCCGATTTCTTGTTCAAAGCGCTGGGCCAGGGCGAGGCGGGTCTGGCGCGTTTCCTCGGCTTGGCGCGCTTCGGCGGCGCGGGCCTCGTCTTGAAGCCGCCGGGCGGCGCGGGCGTTATCGCGAAAAACGTGCAGCGCCCGGGCCATGGCGCCCATTTCGTCCTGACGCCGCGCGGCGGGCACACTGACCTCCAAGTCGCCCTGGGACAGCCGCGCCATACTCTCCTTCATCAGCGACAACGGCTTGGTCACGGCCCGGATGGCAGCAAACGACAGGCCACCCGCCAGGGACATGACCACCGCCGCCACCCCCAGCAAGGCGAGCAACCGACGCTTGAACAGGACATCGATGTCGTCCATGTACACCCCGGTCCCAACGATCCAGCCCCAGGGGGCGAAGACGCCAACATAGGTTTCCTTGGGCACGGGAGTCGTCTGGCCCGGGTGCGGCCACTGGTAGGCAATGAGGGCGCTGCCGCCGTGAGCGGTGCGCTCGGTCATGGCGCGAAACAAAAGGAAGCCCGCCGGATCCTTGACATCGGCGACGCTCTTGCCTTCCAGGCCCGGCGCGGTGCGATGCGCCACCAGCCGATGCTCGCGGTCCATGATGAAAAGATAGTTGTTGTCGCCAAACGCCATGCCCCGCACCGCCGCCAACGCGCGCGTGCGGGCTTCGTCAAGGGGAAGGCGACCTTGCACCGCCTGCTGGTGGAACGCCTCAACCAAACTGAGCGCCGCCTCGACATGTTCCTCCAGCAACACACGGCGCTCGGACAGCATGGTCTCGCGCTGCATGACCAGGGCCGCGCCCACGATCGCCATGAGCCCCAGTACCATCACCAGGACCGGCAGACTGATCCGAGCGCCCAACGGCATCATCCCCTTCATCGGGCTTCTTTCCTCATTTTTTCCTCAAGATGGCTTTGTCGGCCCAGGACCCTCCAACACCAATGGGTCCCGCCTGGGGGAGCGGAACACACCATAAGGATCCATAACGGCGTGGAGGGCGCTGAACCGCCCGCATCTGCAATCGCGGTGAGATCGTTACGACGACGGATTTTCTTCAATCCACGGTCGTAATGTTTTAGGAAAGCTATTCTTTCATATGACCTTATCGTGACGCAAGGCGGCGATCTCGGCCTCGGCGAGACCCAGGCTCTGCAAAATTCGCACGGTGTCGGCGCCCAGGACGGGTCCTGCCGCCTCCAGCCGTCCCGGAGTGGCGGAAAGGCGCGGCAAGACCGCGGGCACCAGAACACTGCCCAGGCCCTCGACCGGCAAACGGGCCAGATTGCCCCGCGCTTGGACGTGCGGATCGGCCACCAGATCGGCCACCGTGTTGATGGCGCCACAGGGCACGTCGCCTTGCTCACACAGGCTGACGACCGCCTCACGCGGTCGCTCTGCGGTCCAGGCGGCCACCAAGCCATCCACGGCATCGCGCGCCGCCAGACGGTGCGACAGGGGACCAAAGGCATCGGGATGAGCGAGCCCCGGTCGCTCCATCACCCGGGCAAGGCGGGCAAACATTTTGTCGTTGGTGCAGGCAATCGCAACCCAGCGGCCGTCACCACAAACAAAGTGCCCATGGGGGCAGGCGTTGACGGTCCCAGCGCCCTCGGGGCCGCGCACCCGCCCAGTCTGGTCGTACACCGGGATCATTTCATCCAACACCCGCAGCACGCTTTCATAGAGCCCAAGATCGATCACCTGCCCCTGCCCGGTCTGGTCGCGGTGGCGCAAGGCGAGCAGCACGCCCACCGCGCCAAACAACCCGCTCATATAATCGGCCAGACTGGTGGAGCCCGGGGTCACCGGCGGTCCTCCGGGCATCCCCGCAAGGTGGGTGAGCCCACCCACCGCATGGGCAATGCGCGCAAAGCCCGGGCGGTCGCGATAGGGCCCGTCCTGACCATAGCCGGAGATCCGCAGCATCACGAGACGGGGGTTGAGCGCTTGAAGATCCTCCCAGCCCACCCCCCATTTCTCCAAGGTGCCGGGGCGAAAGTTTTCGCACACCACGTCGGCGCTGGCCGCCAAGGTCTTGAACAGCGCGCTCCCCCGAGGATCACGCAGATTGAGGGTCAAGGACGCCTTGTTGCGCGCCTCTGACAGCCAAGCCAAGGTGTCGCCGCGCTCGGTGGGCGTGCCGAAGCGCCGCAAGGGATCCCCCTCCCCCGGCTGCTCGATTTTGATCACCTCCGCCCCGAACTCTCCCAACAGCGCCGCCGTGAACGGCGCGGCAATAAAGGTCGCAAGGTCGAGAACCCGAACCCCCGCCAACGGCAACGCGCTCATGAACGCCCCTCCCGCCACGCGGCCACCAGCCGTCCGGCATTGCGCCCAAACGCAGCAACCTCCCGCAGCACACTGCCCACCCTCGCCCGCCGCCCCTCGGGTCCCGGCGCCGCCACGCCCAGCACCACAAGCCCCGGCCCGGCCCGCAGCCGGAAAAACAACATGGCCCGGGGCAGGTGCACCTGATCCGTGACCACCATCAGCCGCCGGATCCCCCGCTCGCGGGCCAGTCGCACCACGTGATGGGCGTTTTGGGCCGTGTTGAGCGATGTCGCCTCCAAAATCAAACGCCCCCGGTCCACCCCCTGGGCCTCCAGCCAACGAGCCATGACCTCGGCTTCGCTCGGCCGGTCCGGGCCCTGGGTGGCCCCCCCGGAGACGATGACAAAGGCACGAGCAAAGCGGCGCGCCAGCCCCAAAGCCAGCGTCAAACGCCGAAGAAGTACAGGAGGAAGACTCCCGTTTTCAGTTAGCGCAGCGCCAAGAACAACCAGAGAAAACGCCCGGTCTGCTCTCTCTGGCTGTGAGGGCGCCGAATTTTGCTTCCAACCCGTCTCCGGGCCCGGGGTAACAGTAGACATCCGCGGCCGATCCTCCGATTATTAAACCCATCGGCCCGCCGGCCGCCCCACCCCGACCGCAACCTTTCCGGACCGTGTGAAAAAGCGCAAATGGCGTCTATCGGGCCTATTTCCCTGTTCCGAGAAAAAACCTCCATTCACAAGACCAGTGGCGGCCGCCCCGGTGTTGTTGACGAGGGAGCCCTTCTCATCCGCTCTAACCGAATCATCCTGGAACTTGCCGCCACCAACCGCAAGGAGCAGGTGGTGATTCGCGGACAGACGGTCCCAAACACGTTGCGTGTAGCGTCCATGGTTGTGGAGCGATTTTTACGCGACCCCCAGGTGTTTCATCGCGACGTGCCGCTGGACTGGGAAGATCTCTGGATGCGCCGGCGCAGCGATTACGATCGCCGCTTTCACCCGGATTCCTGGGTGTCGATCCATGTCGGCGGCCACACTGTCTTTTCGACCAAGGGCTCCGAGCCCATCAACATGATCGAACAGGTGGCCAAAGGGCAGGACTTGACGGATGATATCATTCGCCAAGCCACCAAGAGCCTGTTTGCCACCACCTCCGACGTGGTGGTGCAGCACGAAAGCCAGACGGCGGTGGTGTTCACGCCGTTTGATACCCACCTGCGGGCCGCCGTCTTGGAGCGCCGCGGCGGTCGAACCGGCTCGTTTTCCGTTTCCGCCTTCCACGCGCCCGACAACAAGATCCGCCTGGGAGCCTTCGTCGGGCTGGTCGGTGATTTGGTCGAGGCCGTTACCTTGCGGGAATTTTTGGAGCGCGTGCGCGCCCAGATGGAAGAAAGCGGCCAACCCCCGAAAGGTATCTCCCACGATCACCTGTCCGCCGCCTTAGGCCGCAAGCGCCAGTGTGTGGAATTCATCATGGCCTTCGAGCGAGCCACCAAGGTTCAGTATCGGCCGGATCGCMCCGCGATATYGACCCCCCCCAAGACCTCGGCCCCTTGATCCAGGAGGCAGCGATGCGCCCCCGTCACCGTAACAGCGAGGTCCTTCTGGCCTGGGTCCCGGTCCAGGGCGCCACCGTGGTGGACGTGGGCTGTGGCGATGGCGCCTTAGCCCGAACCCTGGTCCAAGCCGGAGCCGCCCGCGTGGTTGGCCTGGAGGTCAGCGCCCGCCAGCTCGCTCGGGCCGCCCGTACCCCCCTTCCGCCCGAGGTCATGATCCTGAAGGGAGGGGCCCAAGCCCTGCCCTTGGCCGACGCCTCGGCCGATGCCGTGATTTTTTTTAATAGCCTGCATCATGTGCCAAAGGCTCTGATGCCACAGGCCCTGGCTGAAGCGGCGCGTGTCGTGCGATCCGGCGGCTGGATCTATGTCGGCGAGCCCATCGCCGAGGGCCCCCACTTCGACCTCCTGCGCCCCGTGGACGACGAAACAGAGGTCCGTGCCGCCGCCTTGGCGTGCGTGCGTCAGGCGGTGGCCGATGGTCTCTCCTTGGAGCGGGAGCAGGAATACCTGCATACGGTTCGCCTCGCCTCGTTCGAGGCCCTGCGCGAGCGCACCGCCGCCGCTAACCCAGAGCGCGAAGCGGTGTTTGATGCCCATGAGACCTCGCTGCGGGCGGCGTTCGATCGTCTGGGCCGGCGCGACGCCGACGGTGCTACCCTGTTCGACCAGCCCATGCGCGCTCTTTTGCTGCGCAAGCCCTGAGCGACGGGAGGTAAAAAAAGAAACGGCTGGGGTGGCGGGGCCTCCCCAGCCCCCTCGTTCCCGCGTCGCATCAAAGCCCATGCATCACGCAGACCATTTCGGGGACAAAACAGAGCGACCCGCCCTCCCCCTTGCGCATTGCACCCAATCAATGGACGCATACCTCCCTTGTACGTCCGACGCATTCCACGTCGGCCAGTTCGTGCTAGCGTTTTGTTAAGGGTTGGTTCCGAGTCGCAGCGTCACTCGCCCCCCGGATCCCTCCCGTGAGAAGGGGCACTCTCAAGCCCCCAAAAGCCGAACCGAACCGTGGGAGGGTTTCATGATCACCCTGCATGATTGCGTGGGGCTGTGCGATGCATTCCCCGAAGAAGTGGACGTCGTGGCCAGCCACGAAGGCCTGTCGCTCATTGTCGCCGCTGAAAAGGCCCATCATGTGCTCCAGACCCAATGGGGCGGCCCCGCCTTGCGGCAGATGATCCAAGACGAAGCCCATCGCGCCCGACGGGCTGGTCGTCACGAGAGGGCACGTGACCTGGAAGACTTGCACGACAAGGCAAACGAGCGCTATCCGGGCGGCGTAGACCGCCGGCGGCGGAGCCGATAAAAAAGGAAGGCTGGGGAGGCGGGCCTCCCCAGACCCCTCGTTTACCCCCYTTGACATCCAGCCTTTGAGCTACAATCTAACGATTGTTTCAACCGGTGTCGCCTCCTTGAGGCCCAACATCCGGCCCGACCGCCGGTCTCCCCGGCGATCTTGGCCCTCCCCTCTTCCTTTGAGCATGGCCTGCATCGAAGAAAAAAAGGGCGCCCTTCTTTCGAAGGACGCCCTTTTTTTAGGGTCGCGGCGAGGCGGCTTAGTCCTCGTCGTCCTCGTCGCTCAGGACGGGGCCGGAGTTCTTACCCTTGGCCTCGGGGTCGCGATCGACCAGCTCGATGATGGCCATGGGGGCGGCGTCGCCGTAGCGGAAGCCAGCCTTCAGGACACGGGTATAACCGCCGTTACGGTCCTTGTAGCGCTCGGCCAGGACGGAGAACAGCTTGGCCACCTGATCGTTGTCGCGCAGCAGGGCGAAGGCCTGGCGACGGTGATGCAAGGTGCCCTTCTTGCCCAGGGTGATGAGCTTCTCAACCACCGGCCGCAGTTCCTTGGCCTTGGGCAGGGTGGTCTTGATCTGCTCGTGCTTGATCAGGGCAACGGACAGGCCAGCGAACAGCGCCTTGCGCTCGCTGCTGGTACGCCCAAGTTTACGGCCGGACAATCTATGACGCATGACGCGGTTCCTTTCTCGTTACGGCGGCGCCTGCAACACGCCGATTGCGACCGCCCACGCCTCCCGCTGCCGGAGCGGTCAAGCGCGTGGACGACGGCCCGCCGGACGCGGGCCGATTTGGCATGGCTCAGTAGTGCTCTTCGAGCTTCTTGGCCAAGTCCTCGATGTTCTCGGGGGGCCAATTGGGAATTTCCATGCCCAGGTGCAGACCCATCTGGGCGAGAACTTCCTTGATCTCGTTGAGCGACTTTCGCCCGAAGTTGGGCGTGCGCAACATCTCGGCCTCGGTCTTCTGAACCAGATCGCCGATATAGATGATGTTGTCGTTCTTCAGGCAATTGGCCGAGCGGACCGACAGTTCCAACTCGTCCACCTTGCGCAGAAGGTTCTTGTTGAACGGCAGTTCGTCCTCGCGCTTTTCCTCGGAGGTCAATTGCGGTTCTTCGAAGTTGATGAAGAGCTGCAACTGATCTTGGAGAATACGCGCCGCCAGGGCGACCGCATCCTCGGGACTGACAGAGCCATCGGTCTCGACGACCATGGACAGCTTGTCGTAGTCCGTGACTTGGCCGACACGACTGTTATCGACCTTGTAGGACACTTTACGCACCGGCGAAAAGATGGAGTCGATGGGGATATACCCGATCGGCGCATCCTCGGGACGGTTCTGGGTCGAGGGCACATACCCCTTGCCCATCCCCACCGTAAATTCCATGGACAGGGTCGCACCCTCGTCCAGGTGACAAATGACGAGCCCGGGATTCATGATCTCGATATCCGGCCCGGTCTCGATCTGGGCGGCGGTGACCTCGCCCGGCCCGGAGGCCTTGAGGCTCATGCGCCGCGGCCCCTCGACATGCATACGCAACGCGAGATCCTTGATATTCAAGATCACGTCGGTCACGTCTTCACGCACGCCAGGGATAGACGAGAATTCGTGCAGAACACCATCGATCTGAATGGCGGTCACTGCCGCGCCCTGGAGGGACGACAACAACACCCGGCGCAAGGCATTGCCGAGCGTCAAGCCGAATCCCCGCTCCAGCGGCTCGGCCACCACGGTGGCGATCATTTTCGATCCGCCCACGGGCTCAATATTGAGCTTGGAGGGCTTGATCAGTTCTTGCCAATTTTTCTGGATCAAGGACATCGCGGCTTCCTGAACATCGGGGTCGGCGGAGAGGACGAGATTCTTTCTCGCCCGGCGCCGGGAACCCCGGCGATCCGCAAACAAAAGGTCGGGAGCGCCGTCAGACGCGGCGGCGCTTACGCGGCCGGCAGCCGTTATGCGGAATGGGGGTCACGTCCTTGATGGCGCTGACCTGGAAGCCCACCGCCTGCAAGGCGCGCAGAGCGGATTCACGCCCCGACCCCGGACCCTTGACCATGACCTCAAGGGTCTTCATGCCGTGTTCCTGAGCCTTGCGACCGGCGTCCTCGGCGGCCACCTGCGCGGCATAGGGGGTGGACTTACGCGACCCCTTGAAGCCCTGGGCGCCGGCAGAGGACCACGAAATCGTGTTGCCCTGCACGTCGGTGATGGTAATCATGGTGTTATTGAACGACGCGCTGACGTGGGCGATGCCCGACGTGATATTCTTGCGCTCGCGCTTGCGCATTCTCTGAGCTGGCTTAGCCATCCTAAGGTCCCGTTCTTTGTAACCGGGTGCCCGCCTTGACAAGGCTGGGCCCATTCTACCCAACTCCGCCGAAGCGGATTACTTCTTCTTGCCGGCAATCGGCTTGGCCGGACCCTTGCGGGTACGGGCATTGGTGTGGGTGCGCTGGCCACGAACCGGCAGACCCTTACGGTGACGCAGGCCACGGTAGCAGCCCAGATCCATGATGCGCTTGATGTTCATGGCCACTTCACGCCGCAGGTCACCTTCGACCTTGAACTCGGCGTCGATCAGCTCACGAATGCGCACGACTTCGTCATCAGACAGATTGTTCACGCGCCGGTTTTCGGCAATGCCGACCCGTTCGCAAATTTCGCCCGCCTTCGTCCGGCCAATGCCGTAAATGTAGGTCAGGGCAACACAAACCCGCTTGTTGGACGGGATATTAACGCCAGCGATACGCGCCAAGGCCGTTACTCCTCAACTCTGATCCTTAGGGGGTGGGAACTCACCCGGTGGGGTGTCACGAACAAACGCGCCCGCCTGCGCGAACCCATATCCCGCGCCCCCGGTTTCAACGGAAACCGAGGCGCGGGAGTATAGGAACTTGAGCGCAAGAGTCAACCGCGTTTATTGTTTTACCGCTCTTCGAGGATACCCTCAAGTTCGCGGGTTACGGCATCCATGGGCAAGGTGCCGTCAACGACGCTCAACAAGCCCTTGGTCCCGTAATACGGCAGGATCGGGGCCGTCTGTTGATGATAAACCTCAAGCCGCTTGCGCAGGGTGTCCGCATTGTCGTCGGCACGAACGTTGGCCCCGGCCTCAGCGACCCGCTTGGTGATGCGGTCAAACAGAATACGATCCTCGACCCGCAACTCGATGACGGCCGAGATCGCCACCCCTTTGGCGGCCAACATGGCATCCAGAGCCTCGGCCTGGGGGACAGTGCGCGGGAACCCGTCGAGAATGAACCCCTTGGCGCAGTCCGGCTGGTCGATCCGCTCACTGATCATGCCGACCATCACCTCATCGGGAACCAGGGCCCCGGCATCCATGATGCTCTTGGCCTTCACCCCCAACTCGGTGCCAGCCGTCACGGCGGCCCGCAGCATATCGCCCGTGGACAGCTGCTTCAGCGCATACTTGCTCTCCAGACGAGCCGCCTGGGTTCCCTTGCCGCTGCCCGGCGGGCCCATGAAAATAACGATCCGTTTCCCCGTCATCCGCGTTTGCCTTTCAACTTGGCCTTCTTGATGAGGCCCTCATACTGATGGGCCAGAAGATGCGACTGAATCTGCGCCACCGTGTCCATGGTCACTGTGACCACGATCAACAAGCTGGTGCCGCCGAAGTAGAAAGGCACCCCTGCGTGAGCGATCAGGAATTCAGGCAGGATGGAAATCAAGATCAGGTACAGGGCACCCACCGCCGTCAACCGGGTGAGCACATAGTCCAGGTACTGCGCGGTGTTCTTGCCGGGCCGAATGCCCGGAATAAACCCGCCGTATTTTTTCAAGTTGTCCGCCGTGTCCTCGGGATTGAACACGACCGCCGTATAGAAAAACGCAAAGAAGGCGATGAGCAGGGCGTAGAGAACCATGTACAGCGGCTGGCCATGGCCGAGCCACGTGGTAATCATCCCCAACCACTCGGGCCCCTGCCCTGCCGAGAACTGAGCCACGGTCATGGGCAACAACAACAAGGAACTGGCAAAAATCGGCGGAATAACGCCCGGCGTATTGATCTTCAACGGCAAATGGCTGCTCTCGCCGCCAAAAACCCGGTTCCCTTGCTGTCGCTTGGGATACTGGATCAAAATGCGGCGCTGGGCCCGCTCCATGAACACAATAAAGGCGACCACGACCACGGCCATCACCAAGATGCCCAAGATCACCGCCGGACTGAGCACGCCGGTGCGTCCCAGCTCAAGGGTGCTCGCCAGAGCCACCGGAAGCTGCGCCACGATGCCCGTAAAAATAATCAGCGAAATGCCATTCCCCACACCGCGGGCCGTGATCTGTTCGCCCAGCCACATCAGGAACAAGGTTCCGCCCAGCAGGGTGACCACGGTCGTAAAGCGGAAGAACCATCCGGGATCCGACACCGCCGGTCCCGTCGAACTGGTCATGCTTTCGAGGCCGATGGCAATGCCATAAGCCTGCAACAACGTGATCAGAACGGTGAGATAGCGGGTATACTGGTTGATCCGCTTGCGGCCGGACTCGCCCTCCTTCTTCAACGCTTCCAGGCTCGGACTGAGCGAGGTCATCAACTGCATGATGATGGACGCGGAGATGTAGGGCATGATGTTGATGGCAAAAATGGTCATGCGCGACAGTGCGCCACCGGCGAACATGTCAAACATGCCCAAAATACCGCCGCCCTGACGGGCGAAGATATCGGCCATGGCCTGGGAATCAATCCCCGGCAAGGGAATGTACGTCCCTATGCGATAAACAATGAGGGCGCCCAGGGTGAACCACAGGCGCTTCTTCAATTCGGTCGCTTTGGCAAAGACGCCAAAGTTCATATTGGCGGCGAGTTGTTCGGCGGCGGACGCCATCCGTCGTGCTCCCTGACACAAGAGTCGCCGACCCCCCGGGGCCCGGGGGGATCGGCGCGTCGGTCGGTTAGGCGTCGGTCGCCTCGGCCCCACCATGGACCTTCAGCGTGCCGCCGGCCTTTTCCACCGCCTCGCGGGCCGTGGCCGAAGCCCCGGCCACTTCGATGGTCAACGCAACGTTCAGCTCACCCTTGCCGAGGAGCCGCACGCCGTCAAGAGCGCGGCGCAGCACGCCGGCCTTGACCAAGGTCTCGGCCGTCACCGGCGCCGCGGCATCAAGACGACCGGCTTCAACGGCCTCTTGCAAGCGGCCGACGTTGATCACGGCGAAGGACTGCCGGCTCGGGTTGTTAAACCCGCGCTTGGGCAGACGCCGATACAACGGCATCTGGCCGCCTTCGAACCCGTTGATGGACACACCGGTCCGCGACTTCTGACCCTTGACGCCTCGGCCGGCGGTCTTGCCCTTGCCAGAGCCGATACCGCGACCGACGCGAATCCGGGCCTTGGTGGCGCCCGGGTTGTCGCGCAGTTCATTCAATTTCATGGCGAACAACCTTCCTCAGGCTTCCTCGACGCGGACCAGGTGCGCGACCTTGGCGATCATGCCCCGCACGGCGGGGGTATCTTCAAGGTCGCGGGTGCGGTGCATCTTGTTAAGACCCAGGCCCACCAGAGTGGCCCGTTGATCAGAACGGCGGCCGATGGGGCTGCCGATCTGCGTGACCTTAACGGTCTTCTTTTCGCTGGTCATGAGGCGCAACGCTCCCTCGCCCATCACTCGCTGACCGCGACGGCGGCGGCGCCGTCACGACGACCAACGATGTCGGCCACCTTTTTGCCACGGCGCGCCGCCACCTGGCGCGGCGCCTGGCTGTTGGCCAGGGCGTCGAAGGTCGCCTTGATCATGTTGTAGGGGTTGGTCGTGCCGGTGCATTTGCCGACCACGTCCTGAACGCCCATCGTCTCGAAAACGGCGCGCATCGGGCCGCCCGAGATGATGCCGGTGCCCGACGGCGCCGAGCGCAGCGTGACCCGACCGGCGCCGAAGTGCCCGTCGATGTCATGATGCAGCGTGCGACCTTCGCGCAGCGGCACCTTAATCATGGTGCGCTTGGCCTGATCAGTGGCCTTGCGAATCGCCTCGGGCACTTCGCGGGCCTTGCCCGTGCCGTAACCGACGCGCCCCTTGCCATCGCCCACCACCACCAAAGCGGCGAAGGCGAAGCGACGGCCGCCCTTGACCACTTTAGCGACGCGGTTGATGTGGACGAGCTTGTCTTGGAACTCGTCGTCGCGCTCCTCGCGCGGGGCCCGGTTGCCGCGCTCTTCCTGATTGCCGCGCTGGCGGCGTTCGTTGCTGGGTGTGCGTGCCATCCCTTATCCCCTAGAACGAAAGCCCGGCCTCGCGGGCGGCATCCGCCAGCGCCTGCACGCGCCCATGATACTTGTAGCCCCCGCGGTCGAAAACCACGGCTGTGACTCCGGCGGCTTGCGCGCGCTGGGCGATCAGCTTGCCGACTTCGGCCGCTGCCGCCTTGTCGCCCCCCTTGGCCACGGACCCGCGAAGGTCCTTGTCGAGGGTCGAGGCCGCCGCCAGGGTCACACCCTGGGCGTCGTCGATGATCTGGGCGTACATATGCTTGTTCGAGCGGAACACCGAAAGACGGGGACGCCCGGCGCTCTTCACCCGGATCTGATAGCGCGCGCGCGACCGGCGGCGCTGGAACAGTTCCTTTGCGGACTGCATGGTCGGGCTCCCTACTTCTTCTTGCCTTCCTTGCGGAGAATCCACTCGCCGGTGTACTTCACACCCTTGCCCTTGTAGGGCTCGGGCGGACGGAACCCGCGAATCTCCGAGGCGACCTGACCAACCCGCTGCTTGTCCATGCCCGAAATCTCGATCGAAGTCGGAGTCGGAGCAACAATCTTAAGGTCGGCCGGGATGGGGTACTCGATGTCGTGGGAATACCCCAGCGACAGCTTCAGCACGGATCCCTGAACGGCGGCCTTGTAGCCGACGCCCACCATCTCCAGCTTGCGCGTGAACCCGGCGGTGACGCCGATGATCATGTTGTTGATGCGCGCGCGGGTGGTGCCCCACTGCATGCGCGCAGTCTTGGTCTCGCCCCGGGGCTTGACCCAGATCTGATTTTCTTCGAGAGAGGTAACAACCTCCTCGGCGGCTTCGTAGCGCAACTCGCCCAGCTTGCCTTTCGCCACCACGACATTGTCGTTGACGGTGACCGTGACGCCCTGGGGAACCGCGACGGGATACTTCCCAACACGTGACATGTGTTCGCTCCCCCTTGGCTTAGAACACGCGGCAGAGGACTTCGCCGCCCACGTTGGCCTGCCGAGCCTCGTGGTCGCTCATCACCCCGCGCGGGGTGGACAAAATGGAAATACCCAGGCCGTTATAGACCTTCGGCAGATCCTTGATCTTGGAGTACACGCGCCGGCCCGGCGTGGAAACGCGGGCGATCTCGCGGATCACCGGCTCTCCTTCGTGGTACTTCAACTCGACCCGCAGCTCGGACACGCCGGTGCGGATATCGATCTTTTCATAGCCACGGATGTAGCCTTCGCGCACCAGCACATCCAGAACGCCCGCGCGCAGCGTGGACGCCGGCGTGGCAACGCTCGACTTGCGAGCCCGCTGACCGTTACGGATGCGGGTCAGCATATCGCCCAGGGGATCAGACAACGCCATCGTTCGGTCCTCCCCTTACCAGCTCGACTTCACCATGCCGGGAATCTGACCCTGGGAGGCCAGATCGCGCAGCATGACACGACCGAGTTTGAACTTGCGATAGACGCCGTGCGGACGACCCGACAGCTCGCAACGATTGTGAATACGCACCTTGGCCCCATTACGCGGCAACTGGGCCAACTTGAGGACGGCTTCGAAGCGATCCTCGGGCTCCAACGCGCGGTCCTTGATCTGCTTCTTCAGCGCGGCCCGCTTGGCGGCATCGCGCGTGGCCATGCGTTCGCGCTTCTTATTGCGCTGAACGGCGGAAATCTTTGCCATACCCGGTGTCTCCCGCTTACTTCATGAAGGGCATGTCGAAACCTTCGAGAAGGGCCTTGGCCTCCTCGTCGGTCCGCGCGGTGGTGCAGATGGTGATGTCCATGCCCCGAACCTTATCGACGCGGTCATAGTCGATTTCGGGGAAGACGATCTGCTCGCGGATGCCCATGTTGTAGTTCCCCCGGCCGTCAAAAGACTTGGCAGGGACCCCACGGAAGTCGCGAACACGCGGCAGGGCAATCGTAACCAGACGGTCCAGAAACTCGTACATGCGCTCACGCCGCAAGGTCACCTTGCAGCCCACGATCATGTTTTCGCGGATCTTGAACCCGGCAATGGACTTGCGGGCACGGGTGATGATGGGCTTCTGGCCGGAAATAGACGTGAGGTCGGTCAACGGCCCCTCGATCAGCTTCCGGTCCTGGGAGGCCTCGCCCACCCCCATGTTGATGACGATCTTCTCAAGCTCGGGCACCTGCATGACGTTGGTGTAGCCGAACTTCTCCATCAGGGACGCCTTGACGACGGTCTGATAGTGCTGCTTCAGTCGTGCCATCGTCCCTGCCTCACTTGTCGATCACTTCACCGGAGCGCTTGGCAAAGCGCACCTTGCGACCGTCTTCAAGAACCTTGAACCCGACGCGAGTCGGGGCTCCATCCTTGGGATCCTCGTGCGCAACGTTCGACACGTGGATCGGGGCCTCCATCTCGACGATGCCCCCGGCGGCGCCGGCGGTGGGACGCTGATGCCGCTTGACCACGTTGACGCCCTGGACCACGACCCGGCTCTCCTTGGGGATCGCGCGCAGCACGACACCCTTGCGGCCTTTGTCACGCCCCGTCAGGACGACAACCCGGTCGCCCTTCTTAATCTTGGCAGCGGACATTACAGCACCTCCGGAGCCAGCGAGATGATCTTCATGAACTTCTTGGCGCGCAGTTCGCGCACCACCGGTCCAAAGATGCGCGTACCGATGGGCTCGTTCTGCTTGTTCAGCAGGACGGCGGCGTTGCGATCAAACCGGATGGCCGACCCGTCCGGGCGACGAATTTCCTTGGCCGTGCGCACAATCACCGCACGGTGGACGTCGCCCTTCTTCACGCGCCCCCGGGGAATCGCGTCCTTGACGGACACGACGATCACGTCGCCGACTTCGGCGATCATCCGCTTCGAGCCGCCCAGCACCTTGATGCACTGCACCTGGCGGGCGCCCGAATTATCGGCGACGTCGAGCCGCGTCTGCATCTGGATCATTGATTAGGTCCTTATGTTCACGGATGGTTACCAGCAAACCCCGATGCCGGGTTCGGCCGGTCCTATTCCGCGTTATCCAGGATGACTTCCCAGGTCTTGGTCCGGGAAATCGGAGCGCATTCGCGAATGCGCACGATATCCCCGGTCTTGAACTGGTTATTTTCATCATGCGCCGAGAACTTCTTCGAACGCTTGATGAACTTCTTGTAAATGGGATGCTTGAAGCGACGTTCGACCTTGACCACAATGGTCTTGTCCATCTTGTCGCTGACCACAACCCCTTGCAAAATGCGCTTCGGCATAATCCTGTCCCTTCCCGCGCCTTACTCGGCCTGCCCGGCCCGCTCATTTTGAACGGTCTTGATCCGCGCGATATCGCGACGGATCTGGCGCACGCGGGCAGTATTTTCCAACTGACCGCTCGCCGCCTTAAAGCGCAGGTTGAACTGTTCTTTCTTCAGTTCCAGGACTGCCGCGCGAAGCTCGTCTTCCGACTTGCCCCGCAGGGTACCCACGTCCGTCATCGCTTAGGCCTCCCCGATTCGGGCAACAAACTTGGTCTTGATCGGCAGCTTGGCCGCCGCGAGCTCGAAAGCACCGCGGGCGATTTCCTCGCTGACCCCGTCCAGCTCGAACATGATGCGGCCGGGCTTGATCCGGACCACCCAATACTCGGGCGAGCCCTTACCGGAGCCCATACGGACTTCGGCAGGCTTTCGCGACACGGGAACGTCTGGGAACACGCGGATCCACAGGCGTCCCTGACGCTTCATGAAGCGGGTAATGGTCCGTCGGGCCGCTTCGAGCTGGCGCGCGGTCACGCGCTCCGGCTCCAAGGCCTTCAGACCGTAGGCCCCGAAATTAAGCTCAGTTCCGCCTTTAGACAAGCCATGAATGCGGCCCTTGTGCTGCTTGCGGAACTTTGTGCGCTTGGGTGAGAGCATGATCGTCCGTTCCCTTCCTTAGCGGCCCAGATCCTGGGCGCGCTTGTCCTGGGCCATCGGGTCGTGCTCCATGATCTCGCCCTTAAACACCCAGACTTTCACACCACACACACCATAGGTCGTGTGCGCCGACGCAGTCCCATAATCGACATCGGCCCGCAGCGTGTGCAGCGGCACGCGGCCTTCACGGTACCATTCGGTCCGGGCAATTTCCGCCCCGCCCAAACGACCGCCGCAGTTGATTCGGATGCCCTGGGCGCCCAGGCGCATCGCCGACTGCACGGCCCGCTTCATCGCACGGCGGAAAGCCACGCGACGCTCCAGCTGCTGCGCGATGTTCTCGGCCACCAACTGCGCGTCCAGTTCCGGCTTGCGGATCTCGACGATGTTGAGGTGAACCTCGTTGCCGGTCATCTGCTGCAGCTTGCGCCGCAGATTCTCGATGTCCTGGCCCTTCTTGCCGATCACCACACCCGGACGCGCCGTGTGAATGGTGATGCGCGCCTTCTTGGCCGGACGCTCGATGACGATGCGCGACACGCCAGCCTGCGCCAGCTTGCCCTTCAGGAAGGACTTAATGCGCAGGTCTTCGTGCAACAGCTTCGCGTACTCGCGCCCCGCGAACCAGCGCGAGTCCCACGTCCGGTTGATGCCCAGACGCAAGCCGATCGGATTGACCTTCTGTCCCATTACGCCGTCTCCTCGCGCTCGCGCACCACGATGGTCAAATTGCTGAAGGGCTTCTGGATCTTGCCCACGCGCCCACGAGCGCGCGCATGCCAGCGCTTCATCACCAGCGACTTGCCCACGTAGGCCTCGGCGACCACCAGACGGTCAACGTCGAGCTGGTGGTTGTTTTCGGCATTGGCAATGGCCGACTCGAGGGTCTTCAGCACCGTGCCGGCAATGCGGCGCGGCGAGAAGGCGAGCTCGGCCAGGGCGGCCTCGGCCGTCTTGCCGCGAATGGTTTCGGCCACGAGATTCAACTTGTAAGGGCTGGTGCGGATCATCTTGGCGACAGCACGCGCCTCGGTCTCCGCCACCCGCCGTTCGTTTGCCTGCTTGCCCATGGCTTACTTCCTCTTCGCCTTCTTATCGACGGCGTGGCCGTGGTACGTCCGCGTGGGCGCGAACTCGCCGAACTTGTGCCCGACCATCTGTTCGGTCACCAGCACCGGAATGAACTTGTGCCCATTGTAGACGCCGAAAGTCAGACCCACGAACTGCGGCATAATGGTCGAGCGACGCGACCAGATCTTGATGACCTCGTTGCGGCCCGAGGAGCGCGCCTTTTCGGCCTTAACGAGGAGGTATCCGTCAACAAACGGACCTTTCCATACGGAACGAGCCACGGCAGCTACTCCTTAACGCTTCTTCTTGGCGAGGTGACGCGACCGCATGATCAGCGAATCGGTCTTCTTATTGGAACGGGTCCGCTTGCCCTTCGTGGGTTTGCCCCACGGAGTCACCGGATGCCGTCCCCCGGAGGTCCGGCCCTCGCCGCCACCATGCGGGTGGTCGACCGGGTTCATGACCACGCCGCGAACGTGCGGGCGACGACCCTTCCAGCGATTACGCCCGGCCTTGCCGAGGTTTTCGTTCTGGTTATCCGGGTTCGACACCGCGCCGACCGTGGCCAGGCACTCGCCGCGCACCAGGCGCAGTTCGCCAGAGGACAGGCGCAGCTGGGCATAGCCCGCGTCCTTGCCCACCAGCTGACCGTAACACCCGGCAGAGCGCGCCAGCTGACCGCCCTTGCCCGGCTTCATCTCAATGTTATGGATGATCGTGCCGACGGGCATGTTCTTCAGCGGCATGGTATTGCCGGGCTTGATGTCCGCACGGTCGGCCGAGATCACCACGTCGCCCACGGCCAGGCGCTGCGGCGCCAGGATGTAGGACAGCTCGCCGTCCTCATAGCGAATGAGGGCGATGAAGGCGGTGCGGTTCGGGTCGTACTCCAGACGCTCGACCGTGGCGGGAACATCCACCTTGGTCCGCTTGAAGTCAACCAGACGATACCGCCGCTTGTTGCCGCCGCCCCGCTGCCACGCCGTAATCCGGCCCTGGTTATTGCGCCCACCGGTCTTGGTCAGACCTTCGGTCAACGCCTTAACAGGCTTGCCCTTGTACAGCTCGGAGCGATCCACCAACACCAGACCGCGCGTGCCCGGGGTGATCGGGTTAAATTGCTTCAGCGCCATCGGATCAGATCCCCGCCGTCACATCGATGGAGTGGCCCTCGGCCAGGGTGACGATGGCCTTCTTGGAATCCGAGCGGCTGCCCAGCGTCCCGCGGAAGCGCTTCACCTTCCCCTTGGTGCGAAGGGTGTTGACCGCCTTGACCTTGACCTTGAACAGCGCCTCGACGGCGGCCTTGATCTCGGGCTTGGTCGCGTCCAGCGGCACGCGGAAAATGACCTGGCCGTGCTCGCCGATCAGGGACGCCTTCTCGGTGATCACGGGCGAGCGTACGATATCGTACAGCCGCTCGTCGTTGATGCGCGGGGTCGCGTTCATTGCAGACGCTCCTCAAGGTGCTTCACGGCGTCCAGCGTCAGGACGAGGGTGTCCCGGCGCAAGATGTCGTAGACATTCGCTCCCTGGCTGGGGAGCACATCGATGCCGACGATGTTCCGCGCGGCCAGGGCGAACTTTTCGTCCACCTCGGGGCCGTCGATGAACAGCGCCTTGTTCAGGCCCAGGGCCTTGACCTGCGCCAGCAGGTCCTTGGTCTTGCCGTTCTCGGACTTGGCCTGATCCAAGATCAGGATTTCGCCCGCAGCGACCTTGGCCGACAGCGCCGTCTTCAGACCCAGCTTGCGGACCTTCTTGGGCAGATCGTGGGCGTGCGAGCGCACCACCGGCCCGAAGATGGTCGCGCCACCGCGGAACTGCGGCGAGCGCTTGGAGCCCTGACGGGCGTTACCCGTCCCCTTCTGCTTGAAGGGCTTGGCCGTCGTGCCGGAGATCTCGCTGATCCCCTTGGTCTTGTGGGTCCCGGCCTGGCGCTTCGCCAGCTGCCAGCGGACCAGACGGTGCAGCAGGTCCGCGCGAACCGGAAGGCCGAACACGGCCTCCGACAGCTCCACCGACCCGGCGTTCGCGCCGTCGAGGGTCTTCACCTCAAACTTCATCGCAGATTACTCCTTCTCGCCGTCAATGGCGGGCGACTCGGGAGCAGTCTCCAACCCCGACGCCTTCAGACCCGCAGGCAGAGGCACGCCGTCGGGGCGCTTGACCTTCACAGCGTCACGCACCTCAAGCCACGCCCCTTCGGCACCCGGCACCGACCCCTTGACCAGGATCAGGCCTCGGTCGGCGTCGGTCGCGACCACAGTCAGGCTCTGCTGGGTCATGCGCACATCGCCCATGTGCCCGGCCATCTTCTTGCCCTTGAACACGCGGCCGGGGTCCTGACACTGACCCGTCGAACCGTGCGAGCGGTGGCTGACCGACACGCCGTGGCTGGCTTCCAGACCACGGAAATTGTGCCGCTTCATCGCACCCGCAAAACCACGGCCGATGGTGATGCCCGCGACATCCACCTTCTGCCCGGCAATGAAGTGAGCGGCCGACAGCTCGGCGCCGGGTTCCAGGAGGCAGTCTTCACTGACTCGGAACTCCACCACCTTGCGCTTGGGCTCAACCTTCGCCTTCGCGTAGTGACCGCGAAGGGCTTTTGACGTGCGCTTGACCTTGGCAACGCCGGCGCCGAGCTGAACGGCCGTGTAGCCGTCCGTCGTCTCGGTGCGCACCGCCACCACCTGACAGGACTCAACCTTGAGCACCGTCACCGGCACATGGGCGCCTTCTTCGTTAAACAGGCGGGTCATCCCCACCTTTTGGGCAATAAGACCGGAACGCATGGTCCGACATCCTCACTCAATCTAGGCGTCAAAGCTTGATTTCGACGTCCACGCCGGCCGCCAGGTCGAGCTTCATGAGCGCATCCACGGTTTGAGGCGTCGGATCAACGATGTCCAGCAACCGCTTGTGGGTGCGGATCTCGAACTGCTCGCGGGACTTCTTGTCAATGTGCGGCGAGCGATTCAGGGTGAACTTCTCGATCCGCGTCGGCAGCGGGATCGGCCCGCGCACCTGGGCGCCCGTCCGCTTGGCGGTCGACACGATTTCCCGGGTGGACTGATCCAGTACCCGGTGATCGAACGCCTTGAGGCGGATGCGAATGTTCTGGCTGTCCATCATGGCCATCGTCCGATCCAGACTTTCAACAAAACCGTCATCAAAAACCATGGACGCCCGCCCGACGCAAGACCGGGACGAGCGTCCGGTGAAATTACTTCAGGATCGAAGCAACCACGCCCGCGCCAACGGTGCGGCCGCCTTCGCGGATCGCGAAGCGCAGACCTTCATCCATGGCGATGGGGGCGATCAGGTTGACCTTCATCGCGATGTTATCGCCCGGCATCACCATCTCGGTGCCCTCGGGCAGCTCGATGGTCCCGGTCACGTCCGTGGTACGGAAGTAGAACTGCGGACGATAGTTGGAGAAGAACGGCGTGTGACGGCCCCCTTCTTCCTTGGTCAGAATGTAGCACTCGCACTTGAACTCGGTGTGCGGCGTGATCGAGCCGGGCTTGGCCAGAACCTGACCGCGCTCCACGTCGTCGCGCTTGGTGCCACGCAGCAGGGCGCCGATGTTGTCGCCCGCTTCGCCCTGGTCGAGCAGCTTGCGGAACATTTCAACGCCGGTGCAGGTCGTCTTGACGGTCGGACGAATGCCGACGATCTCGACTTCCTCACCCACCTTCACCACGCCGCGCTCCACGCGACCGGTCACCACGGTGCCACGACCCGAGATCGAGAACACGTCTTCGATCGGCATCAGGAAGGCTTGTCCTTGGGACGGTCCGGCTGCGGAATGCTGGGGAGGCCCGCCTCCCCCAGCCTTCCCTTCGCCTGCTTTCAAACCGCAGAAGAAAGGAAAGACCGTGAGACATCGTCGTCATGCCCTGCGGCGGCGGGTGCAGCGGCTGGCCGTCTGGGCGCGGCGGTTGCGGTTGGCCCGGGGGCTTGCCGTGGTGCTGTTCCTGGCCGCCCTGGTCAGCGGGGCGGTCACGTTTTATGTGCTGTCCAACCCGACGCCGAACTCCCGGGCCATTTGGGTGCTGCTCAACGTCGATCTGGTCATCATCTTGGTGCTGGGGGTCCTGGTGCTGCGCTCGGGGGTGCGGCTGTGGACGGAGCGGCGCACCGGCCGCGCCAGTTCGCGCCTGCACGTGCGCCTGACGGTGTTGTTCAGCGCCGTGGCCATTACCCCGGCGATCTTGCTGGCGGTGTTTTCGGCCCTGGCTTTTCAACTGGGCTTCGAGAGCTGGTTTGATGACAAGGTTTCGACCGCTATTGAGGAATCGCAGGAGGTTGCCGAGGCTTATCTCAAGGCTCACCTGAACGCCATCGCCGGCGATGCCGCGTTGATGGCCAACGATCTCAATCGGGAATGGCGCCGCCTGCCGAATCAGCAGGTTCTCAACCAGTTTCTCAGTACCCTTTCCTTGGTCCGCAATCTTTCGGAAGTGGTGATCTTCACCGCCGACGGCACGGTGATCGGCCGGGCCGGATATACGATTTCTCTGCGTTTTGAACAGGTTCCCTCCTTTCTCATCGAGCAGGCCAACAAGGGGGAAGTGGTGGTGATGCCGGGGCAGGCCAACGACCGGGTCCGCGCTTTGGTTGAGTTGGCCGTGCCTTCGACCTACCTGTACATCGGGCGTTTTGTCGATCCTGCGGTGAGTGATCATATTGAAAAGGCCAACGCCGCCGTGGGTGAATATCTGGTATTTAAGGCCCAGAGCGCCCATCTTCAGATTCTTTACTTCTTGAGCTACATCGTTGTTTCTTTGTTGCTTTTGTTGGCGGCCATCTGGATGGGCATGAGTATTGCCAACCGCCTTGCCCGGCCAATCATGCAATTGGTTGACGCCGCCGAGAAGGTCAGCGAAGGCAACCTAGCGGTGCGGGTCCCCGAGACCCTGTCCAGCGACGAAGTGGCCTTGCTCGGCCGCGCCTTCAACCGCATGACCACCCGGCTTGAAAGCCAACACCGCCGCCTGACCGCCGCCAACGAGGAGCTGGATGAACGGCGCCGCTTTACCGAAACCGTGCTGGCTGGCGTCTCGGCCGGTGTGATCGGGGTGGATCCCGAGGGCCGCATCAAACTACCCAATCCCTCGGCCACAGCCTTGGTGGGCGAGACCCTGGAGAACTGGATCGGTCAGCCCATTGGCGCGGTCTTGCCCGACCTGGGGGCCTTGCTCACCGATGCCCGGCAACGGCCTGACCGGCCGGTGGAGCGGGAAATTGTTCTGGTCACGCCGGCCCGGCGTTCCCTGACCGTGCTGGTCCGGGTGGCGGCGGAGTGCTCGGAGGATGGCGTGACGGGCTTTGTCTTTACGTTTGATGACATCACCGAACTCCAGGCGGCGCAGCGCAAGGCAGCTTGGGCGGATGTGGCCCGACGCATTGCCCACGAGATCAAAAACCCCCTGACTCCCATCCAATTGTCGGCTGAACGGCTCAAGCGCAAGTATTTGCGCCAGATCACCGAAGATCCCGAAACCTTTGCGCGCTGCACCGACATCATCGTTCGTCACGTGAGTGATATTGGTCAGATGGTGGACGAGTTCAGCGCCTTTGCTCGCATGCCCGCCCCCGAGATTCGCGAGGCCGACCTTGCGGAGATCGTCTCGCAGGCGGTATTCTTGCAAAGCTCGGCCTATGGACGAATCGCCTACGAAACCTCTTTGCCTGCGGCGCCGGTGCGGGTGGCCTGCGACAGTCGCCAGATCTCCCAAGCCCTGACCAATCTGTTGAAAAACGCCGTGGAGGCCATTGAAGGGCGGGAGCGGCCTCCCGAGGGCGCGCCCCCCTTGCCAGAGGGACGGATCCGGGTCACTCTGAGCGTGACTGAGACGGGGGCTGCGGTGGCCCTACACGATAATGGACGGGGGCTGCCCCCCGACATGGAGCCCATGCGCCTGACCGAGCCTTATGTGACCACGCGCAGCAAGGGGACCGGTCTGGGCCTCGCCATTGTCAAGAAAATCCTGGAGGACCACGGGGGAACTCTGATACTGGAGAACGCTCCTGAGGGCGGTGCCGTTATTTCTTTCACGCTTCCCCTGGACCCCTCCGCCCCGTCTCTCGCCGTGCGGCAAGACGGGGCCGGTACCTTGCTCTCTGAGCCCCTGACTTTGGCCAAGCCTTTCCATGGCGCATGACATTCTGATCGTCGATGACGAAGAAGACATCCGCATGATGCTCGCCGGCATCTTGGAGGATGAAGGCTATGAAACCCGCGAGGCCCTGGACGCCGATTCGTGTCTGCGCGCCGTGGACGACCGCGTTCCCTCGGTGGTCATCTTGGACATCTGGATGCAAGGCAGCCGGCTTGATGGACTGGAGGTCCTAAAGCTGCTCAAGCGTGATTATCCGCTGCTGCCGGTGGTGATGATCAGCGGCCATGGCACCATCGAAACGGCGGTGAGTGCCATCAAGCAAGGGGCCTTCGACTTCATCGAAAAACCCTTCAAGGCCGATCGCTTGCTGCTGATCATCCAGCGGGCCATCGAGACCATGCGCCTAAAGCGGGAGAACGCCGAGTTGCGCCTGCGCGCGGGACCCGAGGTCGCCCTCATCGGAGCGGCCCCGGCCATGCAGCAGGTCATTCAGACCGTGGCCAAGGTCGCGCCCACCGGGTCGCGCGTCTTGATTTCCGGGCCGCCGGGCACCGGCAAGGAAGTGGTGGCGCGCATGATCCATACCCGCTCCCCCCGGGCGAGCCAACCCCTGGTGGTTGTGAACTGCGCAGCCATGCACCCTGACCGCATGGAAGCCGAGTTGCTGGGGACCGAAGCCGAGGGGGACGGCCCGCGCAAGATCGGTCTGTTCGAGCAGGCCGACGGGGGGACCTTGCTGCTGGACGAGGTGGCCGACATGCCCTTGGAGACCCAGGGCAAGATCGTGCGCATCTTGCAAGATCAGACCTTCGAGCGCCTGGGGGGCGGGCGGCGTATCCGGGTGGATGTGCGCGTCATCGCTAGCACCAACCGAGACCTCCAGCGCGAGATTGCCGAGGGGCGCTTTCGCGAGGACCTGTTTTATCGGCTGAATGTGGTGCCCTTGCGCCTGCCGCCCTTGCGGGAACGGCGCGAGGATGTGGAGGCCCTGGCCCTGCATTTCATGGAACGCGCGGCCCAGGTGTCGGGCTTGGTGCCCCGGCCTCTGGGCGAGGATGCCCTGGCCGCCATGCAGGCCTATGACTGGCCGGGCAATGTGCGCCAATTGCGCAACGTGATGGACTGGCTGCTGATCATGGCCCCTGGGGAAGTCCGCGACCCCATTCGGGCCGACATGCTGCCCTCCGAGATCACCGCCGTGACGCCGGATTCCTTGCGCCTGGACCGCTCCGGCGAAATCATGGCACTGCCCTTGCGAGAGGCGCGCGAAATGTTTGAGCGTGACTACCTGATTGCCCAGGTGACTCGGTTTGGCGGCAACGTTTCACGCACCGCCGAGTTTGTCGGCATGGAACGCTCGGCCTTGCACCGCAAGCTCAAGAGTCTGGGCGTGGCCGGCGTGGATCGTCTGAAAGGATGAGGGCGGCCTTTTTCCCCCTCCCTCTGGGCACGAGGTCTGAGCGATGAAAGTCATCATCTGCGGTGCGGGTCAGGTGGGTTTTTCCATTGGCCGCTATCTGGCGGCCGAAAACAACGACGTCACCATCATTGATCAGCGCCCCGACCTGATCCGGCAGGTGACCGATGCCCTCGACGTGCAGGCGATCTTGGGGCATGCCTCCTTGCCCAATGTGTTGGAGGCGGCAGGGGCCGCCGATGCCGACATGCTGATCGCCGTCACCCACGCCGACGAAGTCAACATGGTGGCGTGTCAGGTCGCCCATTCCCTGTTCAACGTGCCCACCAAGATGGCCCGGGTGCGCAATCAAAGTTATCTGCAAGCCCACTGGGCTAACTTGTTCTCCCGCGAGAACATGCCCATTGATGTGATCATCAGTCCCGAGATCGAAGTGGCCCGTGCGGTGACCCGGCGGCTCCTGGTGCCGGGCGCCATGGACGTGATTCCCCTGGCCAATGACCGGGTGCGGCTGATGGGGGTGCGCTGCACCGAAAAAACTCCGGTGGTCCACACGCCCCTGCGCCAGTTGACCCAGTTGTTTCCCGACTTGAACATCGTCGTGGTCGGCATTGTGCGCAACGGGCGCGCCAATGTGCCCAGCGCCGACGACCAAATGCTGCCCGGCGACGAGGTCTATTTCGTCGTGGCCTCGGATCGCACCGAGCGGGCCTTGTCGGCGTTTGGTCACGAAGAAGGGGCGGCCCGGCGAGTCCTGGTGCTGGGAGGAGGCAACATCGGCCTGTTTCTAGCCCAGGCTCTGGAGCGGGACTTCCCCCAGGTCACGGTCAAGGTCATCGAGGCCAATGGCGAACGGGCCCAGTGGGTCGCCAAGACCCTGAGCGGACGCACCACCGTCTTGATGGGCGATGCCCGCGACCCCGACTTGCTGCTGGAAGCGGGTGTAGCCCAGACCGAGGCGGTCATTGCCGTGACCAATGAGGACGAAACCAATGTGCTGGCTTCTCTGCTGGCCAAACGCCACGGCTGCCAAAGAACCATCACTCTCGTCAACAAAAGCACCTATAACAGCTTGGTCAGCGCGCTGGGCATTGACGTTGCGGTCAACCCGCGGGCCATCACGGTATCGAAGATCCTTCAGCACGTGCGCCGGGGGCGGATCCACTCTGTCCACTCGCTCCACGAGGGGTACGGCGAGTTGATCGAGGCCGACGCTCTGGAGACCTCGCCGCTCGTCGGCAAGCCGCTCAAGGAAGCCAACCTGCCCGCTGGGGTGTTGCTGGGCGCGATCGTGCGGGGTGACACGGTCATCAGTCCCCGGGCCACCACGGTTGTCCAGGCGGGGGATCGCATTATTTTGTTCGCCACCTCGGCCGCCATCAAGAAAGTCGAGAAGCTTTTCTCGGTCCGGCTGGAGTTCTTTTAGGTTTTGGGGTGAAAAAAGGAGTCGCGCCATGTCGCGCATTGCCTATGTCAATGGCCGGTATGTGCCGCACAGTCAGGCCATGGTTCATGTCGAGGATCGCGGCTATCAGTTTTCGGATGGCATCTACGAGGTGACGGGCGTCTACAAGGGCCGTCCCATTGATGCCGAGGGTCACTGGGAGCGGCTGGAGCGGTCCTTGCGGGAGCTCTCCATCGCCATGCCCATGAGTCGCCGCGCTCTCGATTTCGTCGCAAGCCAAGTGGTGCGGCGCAACCGGGTGGTCACGGGCATTGTGTATATCCAGGTGACGCGAGGCGTGTGGCCGCGCAATCATCCGTTCCCGCCCAAGGTCACCCCGCCCGCCCTGGTGATGACTGCCCGCAATGGCTTGGGGCCTGGGCAAGCGGTCGCCGAGCGCGGCGTGAGCGTGTATAGCCAGCCCGACATCCGCTGGGGCCGGCGCGACATCAAGACCGTCTCCTTGCTGCCCAATGTGCTGGCCAAGGAAAAGGCCCATCACGAGGGCGGGTTCGAGGCCCTGCTGGTCGCTTCCGATGGGACCGTGACCGAATGCGCCTCCTCCAATGCCTGGATCATCACCCGCGACGGCGTTCTGGTCACTCGGGCCCTGTCCAATGACATCCTGCCCGGGATCACCCGCGCGCGCTTGCGTGAGCTGGCGCTGGGCATGGGCATGCAGATCGAGGAACGCTCCTTCACCCTGGACGAGGCCAAGGCCGCCCGTGAGGTGTTCATCTCCTCGACCGGCTCCTTCGCCCTGCCGGTCGTGCGCATCGACGAGACCGTGATCGGCAACGGCGTGCCCGGGACCCTGACGCTGGGGCTGCGCGCCCGCTATCTGGAATTCCTGGAGTCCTTGAGCGGGCCCAAGTGGTATGATGGACACTGATCTGTCCGGGGACAGCCTGGTTTTTCCCCGGGCCGTTCTCCTCGACTGGGACAACACGGTGGTGGATTCCTGGCCTTGCATCCACGAGGCCATCACCACCACCTTGGTGGCTATGGGCCACGCCCCCTGGACCTTGGAGGAAACCCGCACCCGCGTGGGCCTGTCCATGCGCGAGGCCTTTCCGCTTCTCTTCAAGGAGAGGTGGCAGGAGGCGGGCCAGATCTTCATGGCCCGGTTTCGCGAGATCCACCTGGAGGCGCTGGTGCCCTTGCCCGGCGCGCTCGCCATGGTACGGGCGTTGAGCGGGCAGGGGATCCGCCTGGGGGTGGTCTCCAACAAGACCGGCGCTCTTTTGCGCCAGGAGGCCCAGGTGTTAGGCATTGCCGAGCTGTTTGACGCGTTGGTCGGGGCAGGGGATGCCCCGCGCGACAAGCCGGCACCCGATCCCGCCTTTCAGGCCCTGGCTCCCTCGGGGCTGGCCCCAGGGCCCGAGGTCTGGATGGTGGGCGATGCCGTGGTGGACATGGAGCTGGCTCATGCCCTGGGCGGCCCCGGGATCTTGTTGCGCCCCGAGGCGCCCCGGCCCGGCGAGTTCGGCGCAACCCCACCGTGTCGGCATGTCACGTCCTGCGACGCGGTGCTGGCATTGGTGGCGGCCGTCGGGGAAACCGCGGGTGCTTCGTTTGCAAAGACCGCCCAGGGGTGATAACCAGGGGCCGTGCCGCACTGCGATACATCAGGACATCCCCGGTGGCGGGGATCTCCCTTCCCTTAGGGACAAGAACGAGAGCGTGAAAGGGCCTTCCATGCCGGCCGAAAAGAGCCAGAATGTTCAAGACGTTTTTCTGAACCACATTCGCAAGAACAAGGCGCCGGTTACCATTTTCCTGGTCAATGGCGTGAAACTGCAGGGCATTGTGACTTGGTTTGACAATTTTTCCCTGCTGCTGCGTCGCGATGGCCATACCCAGCTTGTCTACAAGCACGCCATTTCCACCATCATGCCGTCGTCTCCCGTGCAACTCTTCGAGCCGAGCCGCGACGAGGCCGAGGCGGGAGCCTGACCCGGGTGACAACCTTCGAGTACGAAGGGCCGCCCCCGCCCACGCGGGCGGCGGTTCTCCATCCCAGCCTGCGCAAGGGCCCCGCCAAGGCCCGTTCCCCTCAAGATTGCCTGGAAGAAGCCAAAGGCCTTGCGACGGCCATTACCCTCGACGTGGTGCTGGCCGAAGTTGTGCCGCTCACCCGGCGGGTGCCCGCCACCTGCTTGGGCGGCGGTGCCGTGGAGCGGATCAAGGAGGAGGTCGAGCGCGAGTCGATTGCCCTGGTGGTCGTCGATACCCAGCTCACCCCCATCCAGCAGCGCAACCTCGAACGGGAGTGGGCGTGCAAGGTCATCGACCGCACCGGCCTGATCTTGGAAATCTTTGGCGAGCGGGCCCGCACCGCCGAGGGTAAGCTCCAGGTCGAACTGGCCCACCTGACCTACCAGCGCTCGCGCTTGGTGCGCAGTTGGACCCACTTGGAACGCCAGCGCGGCGGCAGTGGCTTCCTGGGGGGGCCCGGTGAAACCCAGATCGAACTCGACCGCCGCTTGATTGACGATCGCATCGTCCGGCTCAAACGCGAGCTGGAAGAGGTGCGACGCACCCGGGGCCTGCACCGCGAGGCCCGCAAGCGGGTGCCTTATCCGGTGGTGGCCCTGGTCGGCTATACCAACGCCGGCAAATCCACCTTGTTCAACCAGTTGACCGCCGGTGGCGTGCTCGCGAAGGACATGCTGTTCGCCACCTTGGACCCGACCATGCGGGCCCTTGACCTGCCCTCGGGACGCAAGGTGATCTTGTCGGACACGGTGGGCTTTGTCTCCGACCTGCCGCACGAACTGGTCGCCGCCTTCCGCGCCACCTTGGAAGAGGTTCAGGCCGCCGATGTGATCGTGCATGTGCGCGACATCGCCGGGCTCGACACCGAGGCCCAGAAAGCCGACGTCGAAGACGTCTTGCGCGGCATGGACCTGGAGGAGCGTCAGCCCCTGGAGGCCTTGAATAAAGCCGATTGTCTCGACCCCGAGGAGCGTGCCCGGCTGGAGGAAGACTTGGCGCCTGATAGCGATCAGGTCATGCTCTCGGCCTTGACCGGCGAGGGGCTGGATCGGCTGCTGGCCCGGATCGACGCCCGCTTGGCGTTGGCCCGTCTGGTTCTGGAGGTGCGTCTTCCCTTGGAGGATGGAGCCACCTTGGCGTGGTTGTACCGCAAGGGCGAGGTGCTGGAACGTCGGGATGACGAGGACCACTGTGTGTTGACGGTTCGGCTCGACCCCGCCGATGTCGGGCGTCTGCCGCCGGCCTACCGGCCGCCCAGTCCGCCGGACACGTTATTTTAGAAAGGCTGGGGAGGCGCGGCCTCCCCAGACCCCGCGTTTCTTGAGGGGATAAAGGGGAGGTCTGGAGGCATGCGGATTGATCCAGACACGGTCACGCAGGTGATCCGCGAGGTCGTGGACGACGAGGTTCTGCCGCGCTTTCGCGCCCTGGGGCCTGGGGATGTGCGGACCAAGACCGGACCGCAGGACTTGGTCACCGAGGCCGATCTTCGGGCCGAGGTCGCCTTGTCACGCCGCCTGACCGAGTTGCTGCCAGGATCCCAGGTGGTTGGCGAGGAGGCCATCCATGCCCATCCTGAGGGCTTGCGGGCCTTGAGGGAGGCGGATCCGGTCTGGGTGATTGATCCCGTGGATGGCACCGGCAACTTTGCTGCGGGCCACCCGCTGTTCGCCTGCATCGTCGCCCTGGTTCACCAGGGGCAGACCCTCATGGGGTGGATCGACCATTGCCTGGAACGGCGCACGACCGTCGCCGTGTCCGGCGGGGGAACGTGGTGTGCCGGCCAGCCCGTGCACCTGACCCCGGCGCTCCCCTCGGCGGCCCTGGTCGGCCACGTGGGCGGCCGGCCGTTTCAACGCGCCCTGGAGCCTCATGTGCGGGTCGAGCGGGTCGGCTCCGCCGCGCATGCCTATCTCGCCATGCTGGCCGGCACCGCTGACTTTGCCGCCTTCACCCGCATGAAGGTCTGGGATCATGCCGCCGGGATATTGATGATCCAGGAGGCGGGCGGCGCCGCTCGCCTGCATGATGGCCGGGCCTACGCCCCGACTCTGTCCGAGGGCCACCCCCTCCTGGCCCGCGATGAACCGACCTGGACTAGGCTCGCCGCCCTTTTATCCGATAAGGCCGGGGAGGCGCGGCCTCCCCAGACCCCTCGTTCCCCTTGAGAGATCCCCCGGGATTGGAGGGGTCTGGGGAGGCCACGCCTTCCCGGCCTTCCTTTTACCTCTCCACCGGAGGCGGCGCCGAAGACTTGAGGTCCACCTCCAAAACCGGCCGCTCGGCGCTCAAGCTGATATCCCAATCATAGGCCACGAAGTTCTGGAACCCCCGGGCCGTCACGTGCTTGGGGTTGCCGCGCAGAGGCTTGGCATCGGTCACCACCCGGAACTTGCCCGTGACATGCAAGCCGGCCTGGGCGATCTGCTCGCGCTGGGAGGACTTGAGGGCCTGGGAGCGGACCATGGCCCGGCCATCCTCGAAGGTTTCGATGATGATCAGGGGATCGGTGCGGCGGACAAATACCATCTGGTCGCGCGGCCCCAGGCGTCCCGATCGCTCATACAAGACGGCAAAGCGCCCCTGACCCAGGGATCGAATCTCCTTGAACCCATTGTCGCGCTTGAGATCGCGCAGAAGGGCTTGGGTTTTTTCCTGAATCTCCACCGCCGAGAGCTTCTTGCCCTTGATCTCCTGCACCAGCGGTGCCCACACCAGCTCTCCCTTGTAGGTCAGGGCGTAATCTCCGTTCCGTCCCAAGCGCACCTCGGCCAGGAAGTGATCGGGCAGCCAGCATGAGGTCAGGAGAACGAGACAAGCCAAGAGGGCGCCCAGACGCGGGGCGCAGGCGCTCAGGCGAGAGCGGTCTTGCCGCTGCGTTCGCGCCGTTTGGCATCGGCCCATAGCTCCTCCATTTCGTCCAAGGTGGCATCGGCCGGGGACTGGCCGCGGGCGGCGAGGCCGGCCTCGACATGACGGAAGCGACGCTCGAACTTGGCGTTGGCCAGACGCAAGGCCCGCTCCGGGTCCTGGCCCAGCTTACGGGCGAGTTGGGCGACGACAAAGAGCATGTCGCCCAGTTCGCCGGCCACCAGCTCGGGATCGCTGCCTGCCGTTAGTTCATCCTGAAGCTCGCGGACTTCCTCGTCCAGCTTTTCAAAGACGGCGGCCGGGGTCGGCCAGTCAAAGCCGACAGGCGCCACGCGCTGGCCCAGTTTTTGCGCCCGGGACAAGGCGGGCAGGGCCTGGGTCACGCCATCAAGGACGCTGGGGGCTTGGCCGCTGGCCGCAGCCCGGGCCGCGCGCTCGGCGGCCTTCTGGCGCTCCCAGGCCTGGGTTTGCGCCTGGGCGTCGCGCACGGCCTCGTCGCCAAACACGTGGGGATGGCGACGGACCAGCTTGTCGGCCATGGCGGTGGCCACGTCGTCGAAGGTGAACAGGCCCTGCTCCTCGGCAAGGCAGGCGTGATAGACGACCTGAAAGAGCAGGTCGCCCAGTTCATCACGCAGATCCGCTGTCGTTCCCCGCTCGATGGCATCGACCACTTCATACGCTTCTTCAAGGGTATGGGGGGCGATGCTGGCAAAGGTCTGCACCTTGTCCCAGGGGCATCCCGTTTCGGGATCGCGCAGGCGGACCATGATCGCGCGCAGGCGGTCGATCGGGGAAGGGGCCATGACAACAGGTCTCCAGAGCAGGGAAGCGACGGCGTGTCGTTACGCCTTGCCGATAAAGGCGGGCAGGGCGAAGGCGGCGGCGTGAACGTTGTCGGTATAATAGCGTGTCTGGGTCAGGCCGGCCGCCTGGACCCGGGCGGTGATGACCTCGGGGGCGGGGACGGCCCGACTGGCGTCGTCGCTAGCCCACCCCAGGGTCATGAAGCCCCCGACATAGGTGGGAGCGGCCAGGACATAGGCGCCCACAGAAGCGAAGCTCTGGCGGAGATTAGCCTGCACGCGGGGCAACTCGTCAGGCTGGAGGAAGGGGACGCCCGCCTGCACCACCAAAATGCCGCCCTCGGTCAGGCAGCGCTTGCAGTCGGCATAAAACTCGGGAGTGAACAGCCCAGCGGCCGGGCCGGTGGGGTCGGTGGAATCGACCAAGATCACATCGAAGCGCTCGGTGGTCTCGGCCACGAAGCGGATGCCATCGGCGATCAGCAGGTGGGTGCGGGGGTCGTCGAAGGCGCCGGCGCTCACCGAGGGCATGTACTCCAGGCCGCGATCGACCACCGAGCGGTCGATTTCCACCATGGTGGCCTGTTCGACGCCCGGGTGACGCAGAACCTCGCGCAAGGTGCCTCCGTCGCCGCCGCCGATGATCAGAACGCGGCGGGCGGCGCCGTGGCCGATCAGCGGCACGTGGGCCATCATTTCGTGATAGACAAACTCATCGCGCTCGGTCAGTTGGGTCACGCCATCAAGCAACATCACCCGGCCAAAGGTCGGATTCTCAAGGATCACCAGATCCTGCAGATCCGTCTTTTCGCGGTACAGGACGCGCGAAGCCAGAAAGGTTTGGCGCCAGGCGGGATGAAGGGTTTCGGCAATCCAGTCGTCGGTCATGGTGCTCTTGAGTCGCTTATAGGGGGTGGAAAGGGGGAGTCGGGGCAGGAAACCTCACTCCCGGCCCTGGCGCAACCTTTTAAAGGACAGGCTGGGGAGCGCGGCCTCCCCAGGCCCCTCCCTTCCTGGAGGACACGCCCGCCTGGTCGCCGATCATGACATTTTGGCCCGGGGACCGTTTTCCTCTTGCGTGGGGGGGAAAAAGGGGTAAGGTCCCCTTCCGAATAAAGCGCACCTGACCCGGGATGATGTTTTGGGGGGTGCGTTTGTTTTTGGGTTCACACCACACACGAGGCTTGTTCACCACGAAACAAGACCCTTCGGGTTCAACGCTGGTTAGAGGGATTGAGAATATGCGTCACGCATCCCCCCAATTGGCGGTGAATACTGAAGCGGAGGCCCGCGAAGCCCGAGCAGAGGTAAGATCCGTTCCGTCCGTCGCTCTTAAGGTTGTCGAGTCCCAACTCCCCTTGAGTGACGACAGATTAGACCATTTTATCACCGAGAATGGTCTAACGTTCGCGGGCAGGCATTTGATTCTGGACCTGTGGAATGCCACCGGCCTGGATGACATTGACCTGATCGAGCGCGCCATGCGTCATGCCGTGGACGTGGCTGGGGCCACTTTGTTGCACATCCATCTGCATCACTTCTCGCCCAATGGCGGGGTGTCCGGGGTGGCGGTGTTGGCAGAGTCGCACATCAGCATCCATACGTGGCCCGAGTGCGGCTACGCGGCCCTCGATATTTTTATGTGCGGCAACGCCCAGCCTTTGCGGGCGGTTCCGGTGTTCCGCGAGGCGTTCAAGGCCGGCCAGGCCAACCTTTCCGAACATAAACGCGGCATGATCTAACGTCCGTTACGACGGTCGTTGGTGCGTCTTCGTTGAGCGATCCCGGAGCAGGGGGGCGTGAGGGCCTTTCCCTGCCCGTCGCTTCCCTTCTGCTCATCCGGCAACTTCTTGCACCGAGCGCCGTCCCCTGCCGGGGCCGTCACGGGCCGAAGACCGGGCTTCCCTTTAGTGGAGAGTCCGATGCGTTCCCATGCCTTTTTCGCCGATGCCCCCTCCGCCCTCCCGGACCTCGAGTGCGAGGAGCGCGCCAGCGCCCCGACGTTGAGCTTGGTGGCCCCCGCCCCGCAGTGGGTGGCCCCGGGCCTGACCGCCAAGATGGCGGCCTTCCTGGCCGAAGAACCGCAAACCCCCTGCTTGGTGGTGGACCTCGACGTCGTTGAGGACAACTTCCGCCGCTTGCGCGCGGCGCTGCCCGAGGCCGAGGTGTTCTACGCCGTCAAGGCCAATCCGGCCCGCCCGCTGCTGGCCCGCCTCGTCGGTCTGGGCTCGTCCTTCGACACCGCGAGCCTGCCCGAAATCGACATGTGCCTGGATGTGGGCGCCGATCCGGCGCGCATCTCGTATGGCAATACCATCAAAAAGGCCCGTGACATCGCCGCCGCCTATGAGCGCGGCGTGCGCCTTTACGCCTTCGACGCCGAGGAAGAGCTGGAGAAGATCGCCCAGCATGCCCCGGGCTCTCAGGTGTTCTGCCGCCTGTTCGTCGATAACAAGGGCGCCCAGTGGCCGCTGTCGCGCAAGTTTGGCTGCTCGGTGCGCATGGCCGGCGACCTGCTGCGCAAGGCCCAAAGCCTGGGGCTGGAGCCGCATGGCCTGTCCTTTCACGTCGGCTCGCAGCAAAACGACCCGGGGCAGTGGGATGTGGCCCTCTCCCTGGTCGCCGGCCTGTTCGCCGAGCTGGCCGAGGACGGCATTCACCTGGGCATGGTCAACTTGGGGGGAGGGCTGCCCACGCCCTACGGCGCCCCGGTCATGACTGTTGAGGCTTATGGGGCCAAAATCCAGGAGACCGTCGGCCGCCTGTTCCCGACCCGTCCGCGCCTGATCGTCGAGCCCGGCCGCTACATGGGCGGTAACGCCGGCATCTTGGAAACCGAGGTGGTGCTGGTGTCGCGCAAGGACCAAGCCGAGGAGCGCCGCTGGGTGTATGTCGATGCCGGACGCTTTAACGGTCTGGCCGAGACCGAGGGGGAGGCGATCGTCTACCCCATGGTGTCCCCCCGCGACGGTGACCCGGACGGTCCGGTGATCCTGGCGGGCCCGACCTGCGACAGCGTGGACATCCTTTATGACAAGAGCGGCATTCGACTGCCCTTGAGCCTGCGCGCCGGCGACCGCCTGCGCCTGCTCTCGGCCGGTGCCTATACCACCACCTACGCCTCGGTGGGCTTCAACGGCTTTTCGCCGATCAAGGCCCACTACCTCTAAGAGCCTCTTAAAGAACGGAGCGGTCCGGGGAAGCAGCGCCTCCCCGGACTGTTTGATTCTGCCTGAATGCCAACACAATCGGGTTTGCAGGTAGAGCGCTTGCGCTTATGCCCCCTTGCGACCTTCCTCGTCGCCCCCTCACAATACCCCTTGCAGTATAGCAGAAAAGCTGGTTTTTCGCTTAATTATGCCTATTTACCCTTAGGTCTCCCGGCCTTGGGACTCGAGGGCCAAGACAGTGTTCTTCGGCCTGCGGGAAACAAAACAAAAATGCCTTGAGGCAGGGGGCTTGGTGGTGTGCGGGGAGGAAGAGAAAGGGATGACCATGCGGCAGGGAGGCCACGCCCAGCACGGCTTCGGCCAGGGCGAAACAAATGAGGAATACGAGCGTCTGCGCGCGTTTCATGGCTTGGATCGGGCCTGTTGCGCCACCTTGAAACGATTGGGTGAGCGGTTTGAAGGCGTCCTTCCCGGACACGCGCGGGCCTTCTACGACCATGTCATGGCCGACCCCGCCATGACCGAGAGCATCAACGCCTCGGGCGGGGTCGAACGCCTTAAAAAACTCCAGCAAGAGCACTGGCGGACCCTGTTCGCCGCCCCCGCCGGCCCCCAGCATCAGGAGGCGGCCAAGCGGGTCGGCTTGGCCCACGAGCGCATTGGCCTGTCTCCCGAGTGGTTTATCGGCGGAACCTTGAAGCAGGCCGAGTTGTTCGTCGGGACCGTGCTAGAGCAGCACCGCCGCCCGGCCGAGGCACGCGAGGCGATCATTGCGGTGCTGCGCGCCTTGTTCTTCGACATGGGCCAGTCGGTGGGCTCCTACGAGCATCGGGGCGTCGCGGCCCTGGTGGAAAGCGAAATCCTCAGCTTGTCCGATATGCTGGAGCGCGAAGCCATTAATACGGTTGCGGAAATCGGCCACAAGGCCGCGCGTTTCAATCAAATCGCCGGGCAGGTTGCCAAGCGTTCAGAAGCCCTGGATCAGATTGCCGCCGAGTTGGCCCAGACCGCCACCCAGGTTGCGGTGGAAATCCAGTCCGTTGCCTCGGCGGCCATGCAGCTTCACACCCTGGGGGCCGCCATCGCCCAGCGGATCGAGGGCACCGCCGATGCGTCGCGCGCCATGGCCGATAATGCCCGGCTGGCCTCGGATACGGTGGCCGATTTGCAAGGCGCCGCTGACCAAATCGCCGATGTTGTCCACCTGATCCGCACCATTGCCGCCCAAACCCGCCTTCTGGCCCTGAATGCCGCCATCGAGGCGGCGCGGGCAGGCGATGCCGGCCGGGGCTTTGCTGTGGTGGCCGGCGAGGTCAAAACCCTGGCCAGCCAGACCGATGCCAGCATTGGCGATGTCTCGGCCCGAGCCCAGGAAATCCATCAGGGCACGGTGAGCACTGCCGGGCGTATCGAGACCGTGGTGCGCTCGATCACCGACATGGAACGCGCTGCCGGGGAAATCGCCCTGGCCGCGCGCGAACAGCAAGCCGCCTCGGACGATATCGCCCGCTGTGTGAACGGCGCAGCGCAAGGGGCGGCGCGCGTCGCCGAGCGCATGCGCGACATCGCCCAGCAGGCCGAAGCCAACAACAGCAGCTCGGATTGCCTGACCGACATGTCCGACGGCCTCAAACGCGACATGGCGGTGTTGCGCGACCGGATCATGGGGATTGTCCGAACCTCCACCACCCACGACACCCATGTCCGGGTGCCCGTGGCCATTGAGGCCAATGTTCGCGAGTCCAACAGCGTCAGCCACCCCATCATGATCGTCGATCTATCCACGGCCGGCGCCCTGATCCGGTCCCGCGATGGGCAACAGCCCCGGTCTTGGCCGATGGGAACATCGTTGACCCTCACCCTATCCACGCCGGCCTCCCTGGGCGAGGTGGCGTGTCGGGTCCTTATGCCCTCGGGGACAGCAACCCATGTTCAGTTCACCAGCCTTAATACCACCCAGCGTCAGGACTTGGGCGATGCCCTCAAGGCTATCAAAGCTCGAGATGACCGCATGGCGGCCTTGTGCCAAGAGGTCGCCGCTACTGTGATCCGCCTGTTCGAGGACGGCCTGCGGACCCGCAAGATCGGACGCGATGAGCTGTTTGACGAAAACTACGAGCCGATTCCTGGAACCGATCCGGTCCAGATGCGCACCCGCTTCCTCGATTTCGCCGACCGGGTGTTGCCAGCGGTGCTTGACGGAGCCGTGACGCGACTTCCCGACATTGTTTTTTGCGTCGCCATCGACCGCAACGCCTACATTCCCACCCACAACGCCGCCTACAGCAAACCTCAGCGGCCCGATGATCCGGTGTGGAACACGGCCAACGCTCGTAACCGCCGCATTTTTGATGATCGCGCCGGCCTGTTGGCCGCGCATAATCGCGAACCAGTGTTCTTCCAGACGTATGATCGCAATATGGGCGGCGGCAAGGTGGTGTTTCTCAAGGAAGTGGACGTCCCGATCACCCTCCAAGGTGAGCACTGGGGGGGGCTGCGCTTGGCTTATCGGGGATAGGAAATGAAGGCTGGGGAGGCGCGCTCTCCCCAGACCCCTCGTCTTTTTGAGGACAAGGGCTATAATCGCCGCGCTCGGAATCAGGGCGGCGAGGGGAGGGGACGTGTCCATGCGTGCGTATCGGCGTCGGCTCGGGGGCGTGGCCCTGGGCGTCGTTTTCCTGGCGCCCAGCGCCTGGGCTGAGGATTTGGAATTCACCCTCTTGAATGCTGTGGACAGCGACCTTGTGGCCTTTCAGGTTGCGCCCGCCGGCAACGACGACTGGGGGCGCAACCTGCTCAAGCACCGGCTGCCCCGTGGAGTCGAAACCCAGGTTCTGATCCCCAACGGCATGCCGTCTTGCACCTATGATGTGCGCGGGACCTTCGCCAACGGCGAGGTTTTGGAGGAAGACGCCCTGGATGCCTGCGACTTGGGGGGGTATACCTTCGAGAAATGAAGGCAGCAGGGGGCTGGGGAGGCCGCACCTCCCCAGAGACTTCCTTTAATCTACGACACCTTGCGCGCTCCCAACCGCCGCCGCCGCTCTCGCGCCTTCGGCACGAGAGGCAAGGTGACCTGGAACGTGCATCCTGGCCCCCCTCCTACCGCTTGGGCCCGAATGCTGCCACCATGGTGTTCAATCAGTTTCTTGCAGATCGCCAAGCCAATCCCGGTCCCGCCGGCCCGCGCCATCCCCGAGCGCAAGCGCCGGAACATGCCAAACACCGCCTCTTCCTCGCCGGCTTCAAGACCGATACCGTTGTCGCGAACCTGGATCGACGCCTGCCCCGCGTCGCCCGAGGCCTCGATCCGAATCTCCAAGGGACGCTCGGGATCGCGATATTTAAGGGCGTTGCCGATCAGGTTCTCAAAAACCCGCTCCAAATCCGACTCGGTTCCGCGAACCACGGGTAGGGCAGGGGAGATCTCAATCCGCGCCTTGGTTTCCTCGATAGCCGGGGCCAAGGTACGCAAAACGCGCTCCAGCACCGCAGCGAGAGAAACCGCCGTGCTGTCGCCGGAATCACGCCCGACACAGGCATAGTCTAAAAGATCGGCGATCAGCTGATCCATCCGCTGGGCGCCGCGCACCGCCTCTCCGATGAAATCCAGGGCGTCCGGGCTCAAATCGGCCCCCATGCGCCTCAAGAGAAGCTGGAGGTAGGAGGTGATCATGCGCAAGGGTTGGCGCAGATCATGGGAGACCGCATACGCAAACTGCTCTAGTTCAATATTAATGGCCCGCAGCTGGGCCTCATTGGTCTTGAGGGTTGTGATGTCGGAAAACAGGCAAACGTAATGAGTGGTCTGACCAGCCGCATCACGCACCGCATTGATGGTGACCAATTCTGGATAGACTTCGCCGGATTTCCGCTGGTTCCAGATCTCTCCCCGCCAAGATCCCGTTTCCCGCAAGCTTTGCCACATCGCCTGATAAAAAGCCGCATCATGGTGCCCCGAGGCCAAAAGCCGTGGCGTCTGGCCGAGAACCTCTTCCGCGGCATACCCCGTAACGGTGGTAAAAGCCGGGTTGACCCGAATGATCGTCTCATCGGGCGTCGTCACCATGATCGCTTCGGCGCTGGTATCTAAGATCGCGTCCGCAAGGCGTGCCTTGGTTTCCGCCAGAACCCGTGCGGTGATGTTGAGGTGGCTGACCGCCACGCCTCCYCAGGCACTTTCTCGAATGGGCGTCGCTTCCATCAGAAACCAACGTTGTTCCGTCGGGGAATGGCACGGATATTCCCATTGAAAAAAATCACGGCGACCGGTCAAAACCTCTTTCAGGCCATGGGTGACCTCATCAACGTCATCGCGCTCTGGCCCTTTAACAGCCTGACAAACCTCCAGATAATTGACCCCGCGCCAGTCCAGGTCCACCGGGGCTCCGTTGGCCGAGCCAAACTCCACCCAGCCCTTGTTGACGTGGCGAATTGTCCCTTCGCGGTCCAAGATCACGAGGTTTTCGGGAATGGCGTCGATATACGAGGACAGCCGCTGGGCTTCCATTGCCGGGACACTGCCCTCGAGAAACGTCACGCAGGCACCGCCCCAAGGTGGCGGTAAGGGCGAGAGGACCACATGGACCAGTCCGCCCGGCCCAGGGACGTAGCGATCCACCGGGCGCCTGTCCGTTTGGGCCGTGTGCAGGTCGCGGGCAAAGTCGGGATAGCGGAGGGCACCCGGCGCCTCTTGGATCACCTCAGCGGGGGTCCAGGTCACCCAAGAGGGGAGGGGGGCGCTTCCCTCTCTCATCCGCGAGTGTTCATCCAGATAAACGACACTGACCACCATCGCAAGGACGCTCCGGCCTCTCTGCGAACCAATCCCTGATGTCCCGGCCTGACGGCATTGGGCGATGGGGCCGGACCCTTCCTCTTGAGGATATAGATACGTCTCCCAGGCTGGCTCGGCAAGAGAGCCATGGGATATGGGATTTTTGATTGTCGCATAATGTATATTATGAATAGAGGGCGACAAAATAGGTAAGGGCGAAAGGCGGTGACCAAAGGCGCATCTGCGATGGTTGTTTTTTTAGGGGAGATGGCCGCTTTTAGGGACGTCTACTGCCATGGCAGTTTTTCGCGACGAAGGGGGAGATTCTGTCTGCCATCGTAGGCGTATCTGCGGGGATTGGCTGCAATGGCAGTTAAAAAGAAAGGCTGGGGAGGCAAGCCTCCCCAGCCCCCTCATCGCCTTCTACTTACCCGTTGTCGCGATCGCGGTTGGCGAAGAACTGACGGGCCGAGACCAGGATCTCGCGTTTGCCCACGTGATTGGGGGGGCTGACCACCCCTTCGTTTTCCATCCGCTCGACAAGGCGGGCGGCGCGGTTATAGCCGATTTGCAGATGCCGCTGCACAAAGCTGACCGAGACCTTGTCCTCGCGGAGAATGACCGCCAGGGCTTGGCTATACAGGTCTCCCTCCTCGCCGTCGTCGGAGAAGGAGTCCTCAAGACCGCCCCCGCCGCTGCCACCCTGAGTGCTGGGGATATAGTCGTCGTCTTCATCCTCGGTGACCGAGTACACGTAATCGGGTGATCCCAGGTGACGCAGGTGCGCCACGACGGCCTCGACCTCCTTGTCCGAGACAAAGGCGCCGTGGACGCGGCTGATGCGTCCCCCAGCTCGCATGAACAGCATATCGCCCTGCCCTAGCAGTTGCTCGGCACCGGACTCACCCAAGATGGTGCGGCTGTCGATCTTGCTGGTCACCTGGAAGCTGATGCGGGTCGGGAAGTTGGCTTTGATCGTGCCGGTAATGACATCCACGCTGGGCCGCTGGGTCGCCATGATCAGATGAATCCCGGCCGCCCGCGCCATCTGGGCCAAGCGCTGGATCAGCGTCTCAATCTCCTTGCCGGCGACCAGCATTAAGTCGGCCATTTCATCGACCACGACGACGATGCAGGGCAACGGCTCCAGGCGAACGATGCGATCTTCGAAAATCGGCTCGCGGCGTTCCTTGTCGTAGCCGACCTGCACGCGGCTAGTCACCTGCTCGCCCCGGGCGTTGATGTCGATTACCCGAGCGTTATAGCCATCAAGATTGCGCACGCCGAGGAGCGCCATGGCCCGGTAGCGGTTTTCCATTTCCCGCACCACCCACTTAAGGGCCGACACCGCCTTGTTGGGGTCGGTCACCACCGGGGTGAGCAGGTGGGGAATGTCGTCGTAAACCGACAACTCCAACATCTTGGGGTCAATCATGATCAGGCGGCACTGATCGGGCTGAAGGTGGTAGAGCATGGACAAGATCATGCCATTGATGCCCACCGACTTGCCCGAGCCGGTGGTGCCGGCGATCAGCAGGTGGGGCATGCGGGCCAGATCGACCACCACGGGCTCGCCGCCGATATCCTTGCCCAGGGCCATGGGCAAGCGGGCCCGGGACTGAGTCCAGGCTTCCGAATCCAAGATCTCGCGCAGATAAACGGTTTCGCGGCTCTCGTTGGGCAGTTCGATCCCGATGACGCTGCGGCCGGGGACCAAGGCGATACGGCAGGTGACCGCGCTCATGGAGCGGGCGATGTCGTCGGCCAGATTAATGATGGTCGAGGATTTGGTCCCGGGGACGGGTTCCAGTTCGAACAAGGTCACGCACGGGCCCGGACGCACTTCCATGATCTCGCCCCGGACCCGGAAGTTCCGCAGCACCGTTTCCAGCTTGGCCGCGCGCTCGGCCAGCTCGTTCTCGTCGCTCTCTTCTTGCGGTTGTTGATCGGGCAGGAAAAGAAGGGTGGTGGGAGGCAGCGTGCCGAGACTCTCTTCCTGTGCGTCGGCCTCCTCGTCCACAACAACAGCATCGCCCGCCCCGGGTGCGCCGGTCCCCTGATCCCAGACCGGTTCGGTGGGGGGACTCGCGCGGTCGCCATCGGGCTCGCCGCTGTCGGCCGAGGAGGGAGCGGCGTCGGCTAAGGGGGTGAGCTCGGGCCGGTTGTCGTGGCCTTCCTCCAGCGCACCATCGCTATCGTCATCCAAGGGAGTCAAAACGCCGTCGTCCGGTCCCCCTTCATCAAGCGCTTCGTCGAGAAGATCTCTGGAGGCGGCCTCTGGGTCCGCCTGGGGGACTTCTTCGAGGGGGGGGGCATCGCGACCGGCCAGGAAGCTGGCGATCAGGTGCTCGCGCCCGCCCCCCTGCCCGTCTTCGTCGCTGTCGTCCTCTTTCTCGGGGATGGTCAGGTCCCCGTCCAGGGCAGGCGCGGTGGTCTGGCCGCTCACCGGGCCTCCGCCGATCTTGGTGGCCAGCGGCGGGGCGCCAACCCGCACGGGCTGGGGCAAGTGGTCGAACTCGTGGGTGTCGATCCAGTGACCGGTATCGTCGTCGTCCCCCTCCCCGCCCGCGTCGGGGTCGCGCTCCAAGGCAGCGCGTTCGGCCTCAGCCCATTCGATCCCGGCGACGAAGGCATAGGCGATGGCGGTGGCGGCTTCCTCGTCGCCCGTGCCGGTTCCCCAGATGACGGCGGCCTGGGGCCGGCCGCGATCGGCTTCAATAAACCACTCAGGGGGGCCGTCCTCCGGCCATTCCGACAGACGCAGGGCAAAGGGGCGGTCGTTAAGAGCACACCAAAGGTTGAATTCCTCCGCACCCGTGCCGCGCGCGGGGGTCGAGGAAGCCGGCGCCGGGCCGTTGGGAACCGAGCGAGTGGTCATCACGACACCCTGTAAGCTGCAACCATCATTTTCTCCACGTCACCGTCGTGGGACAGGAAAGGCAAGACGAGACGCTCCCAGGTCTGCTCTTCTCCGTCGAACACGCCAGTATAGACGCGCGCCACAGGCATCTGCTCCAGGCGCACTTGTTCGTATTCCCGCTTGAGGATGTCGCGCTGTTCGCGGGGTAGGGCGTCGATGGACTGGCCCACGCGATCGCCGTCGAATATCTCGGCGTACTCGGCGCTGTAATATCCATAAACGAAGCGGCCCTCCCCTTCGACCTTGATCACCACCATGTGGGATAACCAGGGTCGCAGGTCCGCCGGATCGACATCGACGGCCATGGGAACTTCGCCTTTGTCGCACAACTCCAGCCACTTCTGGTAGAGGCGCTTCAGGTCCGGATGCCGCAACATCAGGGCCAGATTGTTCGCGCTCATGACTCCCCCCGACCAAAGGTGCTATTGGCGTTCAATGACATGTGGTTATCCTGGAATGTGACGGCGAATGCAAGGGCTGCCTCGGGGCATGGACAGGGCGATCGGGTGAACGTTGAAGGGCAGGCTCCCCAGACCCCTCGTTCCCTTCGGTTCTTCGAACGAGGCGATGCCTGCGGGCATGATAGCCCGACTTGGCTCCCTAGTAATCCCGTTTCCAGAGCAGGCCGGCACTGCCCGCCCCCGACGCGCCGGCCTTGGTTTCAAGACTGAGGGACGGGGTCAGATCAACCTGAACCTCGACGGCGCTGTCCCCCAGGCTCATCCCCTGGACGACGCCGATGTAGACATTCTCCCGCAAATAGGCTCCGGCCTGAACGGTCGTGGCTCCTCCCTCGCTCTCGCCTAGCTTGAGAACGTCAAGGCCGGTGATGCCCCGCACGGTGTCCATGAAGCTGCCTCCGGTGGCCAGCCCCCCCACCTCCCCCACGGCCCGCGCCAACTGGACCGCCTCAATGACCGAGAGCTGGCCCGAGCTTTTGCCAAACAGGATATGGGCGATCACCTCGTCTTGGGGCAGACTGGGCTCGGAAGAAAAGCTGACCTGGGGCGAGGACACCGGCCCGGTGATGCGGGCTACCGCGGTGATCTTACCAGCGGTGTTGGTGGCCCGGATGTCCAAGTTCGGATCAAGCCGCCGCCCGCCATCAAAGCGCAACGCGCTCTGACGCAAGGAAAAATTGCGCCCCAGCAACTCGACCTGCCCTCTCAGGTTTTCAATGGCACCGACAACAACGGGTTGATCTGGGGTTCCTGTGATATGCAGCGCCCCTTTCCATTCGGTATCGATGCCCTTTCCCGTGACATACACCCGGTTCGGCAAGGTCACGCGGACATCAAGATCCAAGGGAGCGGCTCGAACCGGCCCCGCCGCCGTCTGCGCGGCCAGGGCATCGTCCAGGGTCAGCGGTCCCCCGGGGCCGCCGATTTCAAGCACCTCCAGCTCCGGCACTCCAGCCCCCAAGGTGTCGATCAAGCGCACGGCGACCTTTTGCGTTGTTATCTCGCCCGTCAGGTGTCCCCCCTGCGGCCCCAGGGCCAGGGCCAACACGGCGTCCAGGCTGGCGGTCACGTCATCGCGCCGCACCAAGGTCGCCCGGGTGGCTTCCAGCGCCGCCGTGCCCACGGGGTGGGCGAGATCACTGAAGGAGAAGGTCCCGTTGGCCTTCAGGGATCCGGGGCCGCCATCCGTACCCGCCAGGGTAAAACGCACGGTTCGGGAGGCATCGGCGTCGAGATCAAGGCTCACGTTCTCCACCACGGTGCCGGTGAGCAGGTTCTCATAGCGGCCGCGCTCCAGCGTGACCTGCCCCGTAACTCCCGGGGCGCCCAGGGTGCCGGCAAGCTGGAGATCAAGGGTGGTGGCGCCCGCCGGGCGGTGGTCCACCCAGGGGGTCAGGTCCCAAAGAGCACGGAGGTCTCCCGACCAGCGCAAGCTTCCGGCGATCGGGGTGCTCGGGGGAAAGCGAAGACCAGCCCCTGGCGTTAAGGTCACGGAAGCCTGCAAGGGGGTGGGCGACAAGCCCTCCAAACTGAGGTCGGCACTCAGGGTTTTGTCGAGGGTGGCGCTCAGGCGGGCCTGGAGCGTGTGCCCTTCCAGAGCCCCGGCCCGCAGCGCGCGCCCCACCAGCGTGGCCGTACCAAGGGGACGGGCCAGGGAGCCGCCTCCCTCCAAGGTGCCATCCACCTGCCCTTCCAGTCCCAGCCCGGGCGCCACCAGGGAGACAAGGTCGAGGGGAAAGGCCTGAAGCGTGAGCCGCAGGCGATCGCCGCGCCGCCCCAACAAGGCCCCACTCACCTCGAGGCGGCCCCGGTCCAGGCCAACCGCCAGGGGATCGACAAACCGCACGCCCCCGCCCCCGGCTTGATCGTGGCCGGAGCGATCAGGCTCAGGCGATGCCGACCGGCCCGGGCCTCCAGGGTCTCCAAGCGCAGCGTTCCGCCCTTGCCCGGCCGCAGGCTGAGGGCGGCCCCGAGCGGAGCCGATCCCTGTGGGGTCTGGAGCACTCCGCCCTCGAGAGAGGCCTGAACCGCTGGGGTCTCCAGGGGGCCTTTCACCCCGATCCCCATATGGCGCCACGTCGCCGGCCCGGCCGCCCCTCCGGTTAGGCTGGCCTCCAGGGCCACAACCGGACGGGTCAGGGGAGTGTCGATCCGGCCTTTGAGCACCAAGGCTCCCAATCGCGCCGATCCGCTGCTCAGAGCGGGCGAGCGGGCGTCCAGGCTCAGGGTCCGGCCATCGTAGGCCACCCGTCCCGTCAGCGCTCCGCCCAGAGCTGGGAGTCCCAGGGGCCCCAGGGCGGCCAGATCAGGAACATCAAAGGTGAGGGTAGCGGTGGAGGCGGCCAGCGTGGTCCCGTCGATCCGGGCCTTGCCCTCCCCCCGCGCCCGCCCCGCCTCCAGCCGCAGACCCTCCAGGGTCAGGACCTTAGAGCCAGTCTCCAGGCGAAACGGCAAACTGGCCCGCAGCGGCACGGAGCCAACCCGCCCGCCCACGGTCAGATCGCCCTGGGGAGCGTCCATGCCGCGGGCGTTCAAGGTCGCCACCACGTCGCGCCACGCGGGGCCGGCCCCGTCAAGGCGCGGCACCCGGGCTTCCAGCCGCAAGGCGGGATCGGCGAGCGGTCCGTGCGCTTCAAGAGTGACACTCACCGGTCCCCCGCTGATCCCGGCATCGAGACGGGTCAGGGCGTCCAGGGTCAAGGCGAGGCGAGCGTCGAGCCCCTCGGGACCCCACCGCCCCTCCCCGCTTCCCTCCAGCCCCTGGTCGGTCACGAGGCGCAGGTCCTCAACCCGGAGAGCCTCGTCCTCACGGTGCAGACGTGCCGTCAGGACCGGAGCCGGCCCCAGCACCGGCACCCCCCCCGAGATGATACCCCTCCAGCCGGACCTCCACGGTGCCCGCCCGCCCCGACAGGTCGCGAGGCTCCACCGTCAACCGTGCTTGCCCCGTCAGTCCCCCATCCAGCCGGGCGAGATCGGGCAGATCCAGCACCAGACGGCCCTCGGCCAGACGCCCGGTCTGGGGGAACACGGTGAGGTTGGCCTCGAGGGTGGTGGCGTCGCCCGTGAGCACAGCCTGCGTGAGCGTCAGGACGTGGGTCTGCGGATCCCAGAGGCCTCTGGCTTGCAAAACCGGCGCGGCCCCCAGCATCCTCCCCTGTCCTGGGAGAACCAGACCGGTCGGGGTGGCTTCCAGGGCCAACACCAGACGATGGGCATCCGCAGGGGTCGCGGTGACGCGCAGCGCCCAGGCCTCGGCGCCCACCCCCTCTGTCACGCGTATCGCCCCTGTCGAGAGGGTCACCTCTCCCTTTGGCTGGCTGAGGCGCCCCTCTGCCTCGGCGCGCAGGTGAAGGGCCGCCAGGGACGCCCCCGGAAGCAAGGCCGCAACAAGCGGGGGGCTTGTGGCTTCCAGCCCAAGCTTGGCGGCAAAGCGATCGTCTTCCAGCCAGCCCTCGAGATGGGCCTGCCAGCCCGCCCCCGTCACCGCCGAGGGCGTCAAGGTCACTCGCCCTTGGCTGTCGCGCTCCGCGCCAAGAACGACCTCAAGGCGCTCTCCGACCGCGGCCTGCCACAAGGCAGGGGCAGCAGGTCCCGGAAGGACCCCCAGCCCCAGGGACAGCCGGCCGGTCCCCTCCGAGTCCACGGCGGCGGTCATCCGACCAGACGCCTGAACCAACGCACCGGCGTCGGCCTTGATAAAGCCCTCCCACCCGGTCAACGGCCCCTCGCCGTCCACTCGAAGGTCAAGAGGGGGCAGCCCGGGCAGGTTCAGCAGGCGCGCCACCACCCCCCCGGCCGGTTCGGCGGCGGCAAGGTGCAGCCGCAAGGGCGCGGGGCTGGGTCCCAGGGCGGCTTCCAGGGACAGGCTCCCCGGGATGGCGTCGGTCCGCGCCAGATCAAGGCGGACGTGGAGCCGCTCGTCCGGGCCGGGCCGGCTGTCCCCCGTGATCCGAAGCTGGGTCCGTTGCCCCACAAGCGCCTCGCCCAACGTCAGGTCGCGAACGTCCAGCGCGCCAACCCGCACCCGGGTCAACCAACGCAGTTTAAAAAATCCCTCGTCGTCTGAGGGCGTCGGGTCGGGGGGAAGGATCGGAAGGCGCTCAAAGGTGAGATCCCGGGCCGTCAGGGCTTCGACCCGCAGCAGGCCCCGCCCAAGTGCGCTCGGTGACCAGGAAAGCCGAACCTGCTCTGCCGCCAACCAGACCCCCTGCGGATCGGCCAAACGCAGGTCGTGAACCGTAAGGCTGGAGAATACCGACCCCTCCACGCTCCCCACGGTGAGGCGCACTCCCTGGGGATCGGCCAGGGCCGCCTCAACCGTGGCCTTGAGCCAGTCACGCCCGGCCTGCGTCTCGAGAAACGCCCCGCCCGCGCCGGCCAGAGCCAAGAGCAGCCCCACCACCCCAGCCACCGCCCAGCCCACGACACGGCGCCAGAGTCCACGGCGGGGGGAAAGGACTGGATCGGGATGGGTCTCGGTCATCAGAACGCTTGCCCCAGACTGATATACACTTGGAAGGAATCGTCATCCTTACGCGGGTTGAGGGGCACGCCGATGTCGGCACGGATAGGACCAAAGCCGGTGTGATAGCGCACGCCCAGCCCCGCGCCCCAGCGCACGGATTCGCTCACCGTGGGCCAAGGGTCGGTGCCCACGGTTCCGCCCTCCAGAAACGGGACAAGGCCAATACTCTCCGTGATCCGTATCCGCAGTTCGGCGCCGATCTCCGCGGCGGAGCGCCCGCCCAAAGGATCGCCGTCAGAGGCCAAGGGGCCAATGCGCTGATGTCCGAAGCCCCGCACCGAGCCGCCGCCCCCGGCATAGAGGCGGCGGTTGGGGGGCACGTGTCCAAGATCGGCCCCCAGAAGGGAACTGAGCCGGGCCCGCCCGGCCAGCACGACCCGATCCTCCCAGATGGCCTGATACACCGAGCCCGTCAGATCGGCGACCAGGAAGGCGGTGGTCGTCTCGGAAACCAACCCGGCGAGAGGGGTGAGACCGAGAGCCGCGCGCGTCCCGGTCGTGGGGTCCAGCGGCGAGTTTGAGGTGTCGCGCACCACCTGAAACGGGAGCCCCACCAAACTCTGATCGTGCAAGGTATCGTTGTCGTCGTCGGGCCAGGTCAGGCGGTCATAGTCCAAGACCACGCCGCCAGTGACTCGCCACGCGTCACTCAGTTGGCGCTCGATCCCAACGCCCACTTCGTTAGTGTACCCGGTGTAGGCCTCCTGGTCCTCGCGGGCAAGACGGGCGGTGCCGGTCAGGGTTTGCCGGGGGTCGAGAAAATAAGGTTTGCGAAACTGCCCGGTGAGGGCCTGTTGCGTGAGGGCCCCCACCGCCTCGACGCGCAAGGTCTCACCGCCCCCCAGGAAATTGCGGTGTTCCCAGCGCCCCGTGGCCCCCGGCCCCTGATCGGTGCCATAGGACAGCCCGCCCGAGATCGTGCGTGGTGGGCCCTCGGTGACGACCAACACAATAGGCACGCGACCGCTCTCGTCTACCGCCGTGTCGGGAGCGAGATCGAGGGTGGCGAACAGCCGGGTCTCCGAGAGGCGGCGGCGAAACTCGCGAAGCTGGCGCTCATCGTAGAGCTCGCCCTCCTGCCACGGTCGCATCGCCAGCACATAGCTCTCCTTGACCTCGGCCAGTCCCGTGACCCGCAGCGACCCAAAGGTCGCCCGGGAGCCGCTCTCCAGCTTGTAGGTCACTTTCATGGTCTTACGGCTGTGATCCACCACCACGACCCGGTCTGTGACCCGGGCCAGGGGATAGCCCTCGCGCTGACGCCCCAGGGCCACCGTCCCCTCACCCTTCAGAACATCGTCGGCCAGCGCCGGGCTTCCCAGAGCCAGCCCCGCCGCCTGGGCCGCTCGCTCGGCTGGCCACAAAGAGGGAGAGTCGGTGGATATTTCGGGGGTGATCTCCTCAATGTTCACCGCTTCAAGGGTATAGAGAGGGCCCGCTTCAACCTGAATTTCCACCTTCGCCGGCTTATCCCCCGTTTCCACAGCTCCTTTCGTTGCGGCGGCATAATATCCACGGGAGCGCAGGGCCTTGTGGAAAAGCTCCAGGTCGGCCTCCATCCGACGGCGCAGACCAGCCCCACTAAACGGCGGATCGTCCCGGAGAGACACCAAGCGAGAAACCCTTTCAAGATAAGGCTTGAGAGAGTTATCCTCACTATTCACATCTAGAGAAACGCCATACACCAAGGCCTCTTCGGGAGGCTCATCGGCCCGAACCGCCCCGGCTAGAACGACAATAATACTAAGAAGCAACCCGAGGTGAGGCGGAGGTCTAGAGCGCATGATCGTCCTCCTCTCCCGCCAGACGTCAGGGAACAATCCCCAGGGAGAACACATCTCCCGGCGGGGCCATGAGGTCGTAAGCCAGCTTGCCACACACGAGTAAAACGACCAAAGCCAGCAAAACGCGCAACTGTTCGCCGCGCAGCCGCGCCCCGGCCCGCGCCCCGGCCCGGGCGCCCACGACCGCCCCGGCCAGCAACAGCAAGGCCAGAAAGACATCCACGGTCTGGTTAAAGGCGGCCTGCAAGATGGCGGTGCACGCCGCTACAAAAATGATCTGGAACAAGCTGGTTCCCACCACAACCTGGGTCGGCATCCCCAGGAGGTAGATCATGGCAGGCACCATCACAAAGCCCCCCCCCACCCCCATGACCGCGGCCAGGATGCCCACGAGCATGCCAATGCCCAAGGGCAGCAAAGCGCTGATGTAGAGCTTGGAGTGGCGAAAGCGCATTTTAAAGGGTAGGCCGTGCATCCAGGTGTGCCGACCGGGGCCGCGCGCCACCGAGCTGGTCGAGCCTTTGCGCCGACGCACCAGGGTCAGGGCGCTTTCCAGGAACATAAGGCCACCAACGATGCCCAGGAAAACGACGTAGGACAACGAGATCGCCAGATCAATGTGGCCCAGGCGGCGCAAAAGGGAGAAGAGCCAAACGCCAATGACCGAGCCGACCAGCCCCCCGGCCAGCAGGACAAGGCCCATTTTGATGTCCACATTGCCGCGTCGCATGTGGGCCAGGACCCCGGCCATTGAGGAGGCGACGATCTGGTTGGCCTGCGTGCCCACAGCAACCGCGGGAGGAACGCCATAGAGGATGAGCAAGGGGGTCAGCAGAAAGCCGCCCCCGACCCCAAACAGCCCCGAGACGATAGCCAACCACGCCTCCCATGCCGAGAATGAGAAAGGCATTAACTGACATTTCAGCAATGGGCAGATAAACTTGCATGCCGCTTTCCCCGCTCCAGGCTCCCTTTGATAAGAGCGTTTTTGGGGAAGAGAGGCAACCCTTACGGCTTGCCTGAGGGCATTATTAAGGGAAGGCTGGGGAGGCGCGGCCTCCCCAGACCCCTCGGCTCCTTGGAGCACAGCCTCGCTCGAAGGGCCTGAACAGAACGAGGGGTCTGGGGAGGCCGCGCCTCCCCAGCCTTCCTCTTAATGACTCAAAATCTGCCGCAAAAACTGCTTGGTCCGCTCATTTTGCGGAGCAGTAAAGAACGGCTCGGGCGGGGCGATCTCGACAATCTCCCCCTTATCCATGAACACCACCCGGTCAGCGACCCGTCGCGCGAACCCCATCTCGTGGGTCACGCAGATCATGGTCATCCCCTCGGCCGCCAACTCCTCCATGACATCCAGCACCTCGCTGACCATCTCGGGATCAAGCGCCGAGGTTGGCTCGTCAAAGAGCATGATGCGCGGCCGCATGCACAAGGCCCGAGCGATGGCTGCTCGCTGTTGTTGCCCCCCGGAAAGCTGGCCCGGGTATTTGTGCGCCTGATCGGGAATATGCACCCGCGCCAGCAAGGACAAGGCCAGCGCCTCGGCCTCGGCTCGGGGCAGCTTGCGCAACCAGAGGGGGGCCAGGGTGCAGTTTTCCAAGATGGTCATGTGCGGAAAGAGGTTGAAGCCCTGGAACACCATGCCGACCTCGCGGCGAATCAGTTCCAGACGCTTGACGTTGTCCGACAGCTCGACGCCCTCGACCAGGATGCGCCCGCTGTCGTGGGGGACGAGGCGGTTAATGCAGCGGATGAGCGTTGACTTGCCCGAGCCTGAAGGACCACACAAAACCACCTTTTCCCCCTGATGAACGACCAGGGAAATATCGCGCAGAACCTGATGGTCGCCGAAGGCTTTGCTCACGTTTTCCAGGTGGATCATCTCCCCCTTGGGCGGGGAGGTCGGGTCACTCATGGGGAGGCTCCGGTCAGGGACGGGTGTGGGAGAAGCGGGACTCGATGCGTGCCTGGACGGTCTCGAAGATGATCGAGAGCACCCAATAAAGAACGGCCGCCGTCAGCAACATTTCCATATAGCGATAGGTAGACCGCCCATAGCTCTGGGACAAGAACATGATTTCCCAAAGCCCCATCACCGAAACCAGGGACGAATCCTTGAGCATCGAGATGAACTGAGCACCTAGCGGGGGAATAATCAGCTTGAACGCCTGGGGCAAAACCACCTTGTACATGACCAGCCAGCCCGGCAGACCAAGCGCGATGGCCGCCTCGCGCTGGCTTTGCGGGACCGACTGGATGCCGGCGCGAAAAATTTCGCTGATATAGGCGCCATAGCACAACGAGAGGGCAGCAATGCCCGAGGGAATGGCAGTCGGCACCGGCCCTAACTGCGGCAGCCCCAAATAAATCAAAAGAATTTGGACCAGAAGTGGCGTCCCACGGAAAAACGAGGTGTAAAAAGTTGCCAGACCAAACGCCACCGCGCTGTTCGACAAGCGCCCAAGGGCCGAAACAAAGCCCAAGATGGTTGAGAACACCATAGCCATGGCGCACAAAAATAGGGTGAGTGGCACCCCCTGGAGAAAGCCGTTGGGCGTCAGTTTGAGCCCGAGCAGAAACGGCAGTTTCTCAACGATCAGAGAGACTTTGAGATCGAAGTTGGAAACGAACAATAGGAACGTGAAGGCCAGGACGCCCCAAACGCCCCATACCCGTGTCTTGAACGATATGCGCACCGTTTCCCACCCTCGCCACAAAGCGGGCTCCCGCCCCAAGGGAACGGGAGCCCATAAACACCAAAAAAGCCGATCACCCCTTACTTGGTGATGTCGGCACCGATCCACTTCATGGAAATCTGCGACAAAGTACCGTCTTGACGCATCTCGTCAATGACCGAGGCCACCTTGGCCTTCCACTCGGGATCGCCCTTGTCCACGGCGATGGCATTGGGGTCGGCAAACAGGGGCTCGCCCACAACGCGGAATTTGTCGGGAGACTTGTCCACCCGCGGCTTGATGGTCACCATGTTGCCTACGATGCCATCCAGGCGCTTGCCACCGCCCAGGGCAAGATCCTGGAAGGCCAGTTCCTCGCTCTCGAAAGGCGTCGGGACCACGGCATCAAACGGATACTCAACCGGCTTGCCGCCCTCAATCGTCAGGTTCTTCTGGGTGTATTTTTCATACGGCGTGCCGGACTGAACGCCAATCTTCTTGCCCGAAAGATCCTTGATGCTCTGGGCAGTGGTATTGTCGGCGCTGACGACGAGAACAGCCGGGGTGTTGTAATAGGTGGTCACGAAGTCGAGAACCTCGGCGCGCTCCTTGCTCGGCGTCATCGAGCAGATGCAAACGTCCCAGCGGCCTTTCCAGTTTCCAGCGGTGATGACCTCCCAGGAGGGGGTTTCGATTTTCAAGGTCGCGCCCAGACGCTTGGCGAATTCCTTGGCGACATCCACGTCGAACCCATCCATCTCGTTCTTGTCGTTCAGGAACGAGAACGGCGGGTAGCTCTGGTCCAGCACCTGGACCAGGGTCTTGGAAGCGGTCACGCGATCAAGCGTTTCGCCAGCCTGGGCCCCACTCGCCCCCAGGACCAGAGCCAGGGCGGCGGCGGCGCCCCATCCCCATCGTGCGGTCATTTGCTTTCCCCTCGTTGTAACACACTTGCCTAATGTATAACCCGACCTACAATACGCCGTCTTCATAGCAACATTTCCTTCATCGCAACAACGGAGAACGCCCTTGGCAACGGTACGGGTGCTGGATGGTGGCATGGGTCGGGAACTCAAACGCCGGGGGGCGCCATTTCGTCAACCGGAATGGTCGGCCCTGGCGCTCCTCGAGGGGCCTGGGTTTGTGACCCTGGCGCACCAAGCTTTTCTCGAGGCGGGTGCATCGATTCTGACGACCAACAGCTATGCCGTGGTGCCCTTTCACCTGGGGCAGGAGCGCTTCGAGGCGCGCGGGACCGAGTTGGCGGCGCTGGCGGGACGTCTGGCCCGCGAGGTGGCCGATCGCGCGTCGCCGGCGGCGATCGTGGCGGGCTCCCTGCCCCCGGCCCTGGGCTCCTATCGCCCCGACCTGTTCGACGAGGCCGCCTCCATCGCCATTCACCAAAAGCTGATCGAGGGTCTTGCGCCTTTCGTGGATGTCTGGCTGGCCGAAACCCAAAGCTCCATCGCCGAGGTCAGGGCCGCGCGAACCGCCTTGGGGAACGATCCCAAGCCCTTGTGGCTGTCGTTCACCCTGGACGACGAACCCGTCGCCGGTCCGGTGCTCCGCTCGGGCGAGCCCGTGGCCGTGGCGGTCGAGGAGGCCCTGGCGTTGGGGGCGCGGGCTGTTTTGTTCAATTGCAGCCAGCCGGAGGTGATGGGCGCGGCGGTGACGACGGCGCGCGAGGAAGCCCGCAAGGCCGGTGTCTCCCTGGACCTTGGAGTCTATGCCAACGCCTTCCCCCCGACACCCAAGGACGCCAAGGCCAACGAAACCCTGGACGAACTGCGGCCCGACCTCGATCCCGCCCGCTATGCCGCCTGGGCCCAAGCCTGGGTGGACCAGGGAGCCACGATCATCGGCGGCTGCTGTGGCATCACCCCGGAACATATCAACGCCCTGGCTCGCGCTCTAAAATGACCCAGCCAAAAAAAAGGGTTTGACAATCGGGCTCCAGAACGGCACATTGCGGCCCTCGCACCGAGGCAGTGCACGGTGCCCCTGTGGTGGAACTGGTAGACGCGGCAGACTCAAAATCTGTTTCCCGCAAGGGAGTGGGAGTTCGAGTCTCCCCGGGGGCACCAATCACACACTCGATGTTGCCGAAAAAGACGGGACCTGGAAACAGGTTGCCGTCTTTTTGGCGTTTTGGGGTTTGCGGCGAGAGTTGTGAGGGCTTTATCTATAAAAATCTATTTTTGGAGATCTCTTGCGGGGGGCTCCGGGGTTCATCTTGCGAACCTGGGTGAACTGTGTCTCTATCCATAGATCGACGCTAGTAATTATCTATAATTATCGAGAGCGTCCCCTGGAATCGAGATCAAGGAGCCCTGGATGACCGCCGATCCCGCCGTTGCGCCCCCCCAGCCCGAGCCCCAGGACGGCCAGATCCGCCATGACTGGACGGTGGAGGAGATTGAGACCCTCCAAGCCCTGCCCCTCCTGGAGTTGGTGGGGCGGGCCAATGCCGTTCACCGCCGCCACCACGACCCCAATGCCATTCAGAAAGCCAGCCTGCTCAACATCAAGACCGGGGGATGCTCCGAAGATTGCGCGTACTGCCCGCAGTCGGCCCACCACCGCGATGTCGAGCTGACCCGCGAAGCCTTGATGGATCCAACCCGGGTCATCGAGCAGGCCCGCGAGGCCAAAGCGGCCGGGGCCGAGCGCTTTTGCATGGGGGCCGCGTGGCGTCAGCCGCCCGGCGGTCGCGAGTTCGAGGCGGTGCTGGCCATGGTGCGCGGGGTCGGGGCCCTGGGCCTCGAAACCTGCATGACCCTGGGGATGCTGACCGATGCCCAGGCCCAAGCCCTGGCCGAAGCCGGCCTCACCGCCTACAACCACAATCTGGACACCAGCCCCGAGTTTTACGGCAGCATCATCACCACCCGCACCTACGAAGACCGCCTGCGCACCCTTGCGGCCGTGCGCGCCGCTGGCATCGAGGTCTGCTGCGGCGGCATCATCGGCATGGGGGAAAGCCTGCGCGACCGGGCCAGTTTGATTCGGACCCTGGCCAACTTCACCCCCACCCCGACAGCGTGCCGATCAATGTCCTGGTCCCGGTGGCGGGAACCCCGCTGGCCGACCGGCCGGCCACCGATCCCCTCGACTTGGTGCGCATGATCGCCACCACCCGCCTTGCCCTGCCCGCCTCCCAGGTCCGCCTCTCGGCGGGACGGGCCAGCTTGAGCCTGGAAGCCCAGGTTTTGTGCTTTGTTGCCGGCGCTAACTCGATTTTCTTGGGGGATGCTCTGCTGACCACCCCCAACGCCGAGCTGGCGGCTGACCGCGCTTTGTTCGCGGCCCTGGCCTAAAAGGAAGACTGGGGAGGCTTGCCTCCCCAGACCCCTCCAATCCTGGGGTATCTCTCAACGCGAAGAGCCAACGGGAACGAGGGGCCTGGGGAGGCAAGCCTCCCCAGCCTTCCCTTTACGTCCTGCGCCGTCCAGGATAAGGATCATTCTCCTCCCGACCTCCTGGAGACCCCGTCATGATGCGTCTGCCCCGCGCGGCCCTGGTCGTTGGAGCCCTGCTCCTGCCTCTGGCGGCCCAGGCCCAAACCCTGGCGCCCCCCGCCCCTGTGGCCGACGGCGAGTCCCTGCCCGCCCTCCAAGGGCCCATCGCTGTCCGCGACCTCCTGCGCCTGCCCGTGCGCACCTACGGCGATGCGCCCCCCGTGGCCGTGGTGGACGACCTGCTGATCAAGGCCGATGGCACCTTGGACAAGCTCGTCTTGAGCGATGGCAGCTTCCTGCGCATGGGACTCGACGCCAAGCGGGTGGCGTTCCCGTATAGCGCCGCGACCATCGTCCCCGGCGCCGATGGCCGGGCCGCCTTCGTGCGGATCAACATCGCCAAGACCTACGGACAGGTTGTGCGCGAGTTTTTATACGCCCTGATCTCGCCGACCGATTTCGCCGTCAAGGCCCTGATCGACGCGCCCATCGCCACCTCGGACCAGCCCCAGGCCGGTCGCCTCATGAATCTTTGGCTGTCGCCGGCCGGGGAGTTGGACCGCGCGGATCTGGATATCTTCGTGGGCGGGCGTAGCGTTTCGTGGACTGTTCACGCACCTTTCCGCTCTCTGACCCTGGAGCGCGCTGATCCCGAGGAGCCCACCCGGGTTTCCACGTCACTTTCCCTGGCCAAACTGCGCGACCTTCCCGGCGAGGGACTGCCTCCGGCAAGCATGCCGGCGCCGGCTGTTCAGCCGCCCTCCTCGCTTTCTCCCCTGGCGCCGCCCAGCGGGTTTGGGACCGGGGCGCCGCTTGCGCCGCTGCCCAGTGCCGGGGGGCAGTACTGAGAGACCGAGGGGCCTGGGGAGAAAGCGCCTCCCCAGCCTTCCCTTTATCGTCGCAACAGCCCCGGCAAAAAGGTCAAGAGGGCCACGACGACCATGGACGGGCCAGCCGGGGTATCCAGCGCCAAGGACAGGGCCAGCCCGCCGCCCACCGCGATCCCCCCGAGGACCGATGCCAGTGCGGCCATGGCTTCCGGCGAGCGTGACCACGGCCGGGCGGCAGCGGCCGGAATGACCATCAAGGCCGTGATCAGCAGCACGCCCACCACCTTGAGCCCCAAGGCCACCACACTGGCCACGAGGACCATGATGAAAATATCCAAGCGGGTGGTGGGGACCCCCTCGGCGCGCGCGAGATCAGGGTCCAAGGTCGCAGCCAGCAAGGGGCGCCACGCCAGCACCAAGGCGCCGAGCATCACCGCCCCCGCCCCCCACAAGATGGCCAGATCGCCCCAACTTACCGCCAGAACATCGCCCAGCAACAAGCCCAGCAGATCCACCCGGTTGGCCATCAGGGCGACGCACACCAAGCCCAATGCCAGGGCTCCATGGGAGAAAACCCCAAGAAAGGTATCCAGCCCCAGCGACCGCCGCCGCGCCACCGTGCCCAAAAAGACGCTCAAGCCGAGCGCCACACCCAACACCCCGACCAACGGCGGGGATCCGCTCGCCACCCCGAGGGCAACACCCAGCAAGGCAGCATGGGCCATGGTGTCACCAAAATAGGCCATGCGCCGCCAGACCACAAAGCACCCTAAAGGGCCGGCGATCAGGGCCAGCCCGACACCGGCCAAGAGGGCCCGCACCAAAAAGTCGTCGATCATGAGGGATCTTGCCCGCTCAAGGGGTGATGGTGGTGGGCGTAAAGGGCCAGACTGCCGGCCCGCGGGCCAAACAAGGCCTGGAAAGCCGGCAGATCAGCCACCGCATGGGGCGGCCCGGAACAGCAGACCGTACCATTCAAGCAAGCAACCGTGTCGGTGGCAGCCATGACCACGTGCAGGTCATGCGAGATCATCAAGACGGCGCAGCCTCTTTCGGCGCGAACCCGGGCAATCAGGTCATAAAGCGCGGCCTCGCCGGCGTAGTCCACGCCCTGCACCGGTTCGTCGAGCACCAGAAGAGCGGGATCGCGCAACAAGGCGCGGGCCAAAAGGACCCGTTGAAATTCGCCGCCCGACAGCCCGGCCACCGGGGCATCGATCAGCCCGGCCACCCCGGTTTCGGTCAGGGCAGCCACAACCCGAGCGCGCGGCACGGTGCGCGGTAGCGTGGCCAAGCGGAACACCGACAAGGGTAACACCGGATCTAGGCTCAGGCGTTGGGGGACGTAACCGATGTGTTCCGAGGGCGGCCGGCGGATCCGGCCTTCGGCCACCGGCACAAGGCCAAGAACGGCTTTGACCAAGGTGGTTTTCCCCGCACCATTCGGACCAATCACACTCAGAATCTCTCCCGGATGAACACGGAGAGAAACATGGCGTAAAAGCCAACGATTTCCGATCTTTACGCCAACATCCTCAATGACGACAAGAGGCTCCGCCATCCCCGTCCCCCTGTGTTTCCCGACACCCCCGACACACCCCCGTCACCTCGACCACCGCCGCCCCCTCGGGCACGAACCGGGCCGCCCCACAGGCCTCCTCCAGGGCGTGGGCCACCCCGGGGCCGTCCAGTTCGATGACCGTGCGGCACGCCCGGCAGATCAAAAACTGAGCGGCATGCCCAGCCCCCCGGTCCCCGGCATGACACGCAACAAAGCCATTGAGGCTGGCAATCCGGTGCACCAGCCCAACCCCCATCAAGTGTTCCAAGGCACGATACACGCTCATAGGAGCCGGGCGGGAGCCCGTAGCCGCCAGGATTTCCAAGATATCGTAAGCGCCAAGAACCCGCTGGGGCTGGGCCTGCAAGACCGCCAGGACCCGTTGGCGGGCCGGCGTCAGGGATCCGGCGGCACAGGCCGCCCTGCCCGCCTCGTCCCTTGTCCGTCGCTCCATAGCCTCCTCCTGGGGTGATATAATATAACATAACATCGGGCGCCGATCGTGATAGTGTAACGGTCCTGATGTCAGACCGGGAGGATTTCTCCATGCGTTTTCGGATCGCCCTTGGACTCTTGGTGCTCGGCGTCGCCCCGGCGTGGGCCGAAGTACCCCGGGTTGCGGCCAGCATCGCCCCCGTCCAGAGTTTGGTGGCCTCGGTGATGGGCGATTTAGGGACACCAGCCCTGATCGTCTCGAGCGGCGCCTCGCCCCACGGCTATGCCCTGAAGCCTTCGCAAGCGCGCAGCCTTCAAGACGCGGCCCTGGTGGTGTGGGTGGGACCTGCCCTGGAGACCTTTTTGGTGGCGCCGCTGGAGCGCCTGAGTCCGCAAGCCAAGCGCTTGGCCCTGACAAGCCTGCCCGGGGTGCGCCTCTTGCCCTTGCGCCAGGGAGGCGACTGGGAGCCCCATGACCATGAGCATGACCATGAGACGGGCGCGGCGGACCATGAGGAGCATGACCACGACGACGATCATGACCACGAAGCGGGCGGCATTGACCCACACCTGTGGTTGGATCCGACCAACGCCCAGGTTTTGGTGGGGGCGGTCGCGGACGCCCTGGCCGATCTGGACCCCGAGCACGCCCCAACCTATCGGGCCAATGCCGCCGCCACAAAAACCCGTCTGGAAGGCCTGGATCGGGCGTTGCAGGAGCGGCTGGCGCCGGTCCGKGGTCGGTCGTTTTTGGTGTTTCACGACGGCTATCAATACCTGGAAGCGCGCTATGGCCTGACCGGCGTTGGAGCGATCACCCTGCACCCGGAAACACCGCCCGGAGCGCAGCGCATGCGTCAGATCCGCGAGCGCCTTAAAACCCAGGGGGTCGCCTGCATTTTTGCCGAGCCCCAGTTTTCGCCGGCCATGGTGCACACGGTCGCCGAGGGCACCCCGGCCCACACCAGCACCTTAGATCCCCTCGGAGCGGCCCATCCCCCGGGTCCCGCCCTGTATGAGCAAACCCTGAACGATCTCGGCCGCGCTCTTGCCGAGTGCTTGACGCCATAGAACGCCGGGGCCTCACCCGCGTTTCCTCCTATTGCGTCCAGGGCCGTCGCCCCCGCGCCTCGGCCACGGTTTCCACCCGGACGTGGCCGTCATGGGCAATCCACAGGGCATGGCTGCCKTTTTCCCGCAACGCGGCGGCATCAATGAACAGGCCGGGGCSCACGACGCGAACCTCGCCAGTTCGCGGGAGCTGGAGGGTGAGGGTCCCGCGCTGATACAGGCACAGGGTGGGCGTACAGTCGAGGGGGCCGAGCCGGCCAGCCCGGGGAAAGGGGATCTGAGCCCCGCCATAGGTTTCGGCCCACACCATGCGGGTGAAACGTTCGCGGCGGCGGTCATTGATCAGATAGCCGCCCTCTCCCCGGACCGCGACCAGATACCCCCCTTCCCCCACCAGAACGTCAGGCGGGGGGAGAAAGAAAGGAAACGCAACGCCAAAAGCGATCGGAATCACCCCCGCCCAGCGCCAGGACCGCTGCCATAGGCACAACCAGAGGGCCCCCAAGGCCGCCACCCCCAAGGCCCAGGCGGGCCCGGAAGGAACGCTCATCACGGCCCCAGGCCACGCAGCCACCGTCTTGGCAACGCTCACGGTCACGCCCAGCCCCCACCCCATGGCGGTGACCGCCAGTTTTTCCAGGCCAAAGGGCATGAGGAGCATGGCGGCAACCCCCCAGGGCATGACCCAAAAACTGGTGACAGGAACCCCGATCATGTTGGCTGGAAGGCCATAGAGGGCGACGCGATGGAAGTGGTGGGCGGCAAAGGGGGTGGAGGCCAGGGTCCCGACCGCCGAGGAGGCGATCACCCCTGCCGCGTAAATCACGCCAACCCGCCAAACGCCGCCAGCCCGTCGCCACGTCAAAAGGCGGGGGGTGAGGGCACTGAAGAGAGCGATCAACCCGAGAACGGCGCCAAAGGACATCTGGAACGAAGGTCCCAGCAAGGACAACGGGGCAAAAGCCAGGACCGCCAGGGCGGTAACGGCCAGGGTCCGCAGGGATAGCGCCGTGCGATCGACCAAAACGGCCAGCATGAGCAGAGAGACCATGAGAAAGGACCGCTGGGCCGGAACCTCGGCACCCGACAACCCCAAATAAAAAAGGCAACTGGCCAGGGCAATGAGCGCCGCCAGCTTTTTGATCGGCCAGCGCAGGGCCACCCACGGCCACAGGGACAATCCGGCCCGCACCACGACAAACACCAAGCCCCCGGCCAGAGTCATGTTCAAGCCGGAGATGGCCAGGATATGGGCGAGCCCGGCGTCGCGATAGGCCTGCATGACCTCCTGGGGAATGGCACGGGTATCGCCGGTCAGCATAGCAGCGGCCAGGGGGCCGGTTTCGGACGTTCCCGCGGCAATCAGGCGGGCGGTGACGCGGGCCCGCAGCGCCTCAAGGTCGAGGGCAAACCGCTCGACCCCGAAGGCTGCCGGCGCTGAACGGGCGCGCAGAGGACCCAGGGCAACCCCCACGGCGCCGATCTCCTTGAACCACAGGGCTCGCGCCAAATCATACCCCCCGGGGACCACCGGACGTGGAGGGGGGGTCAAGCGGGCAAACGTGGCCACGCGCAGGCCAGGGACCGGAGCCACGCTGTCAGTGACCCGAGCCTGAGCCCGCAAACGCAGGCGGGCCGGGGTCTGGTCGGGGGGCAGGCCCTTGATCCAGAGGTCGTCCAGGACAACGCGCCAGCCCCGCTCCAGGGGTTCGACGGAACGGACCCGCCCCTCCACCCCCACCGGCCCCAGAGGGGAGGACAAGACAGGAGCGCCGAGCATCACGGTCGCGGCCTGGGCAAGAAAGGCCCCCGCGGCACCGATGGCCAGCGCCCCGAGAAGGATGCGCACGCCATCCCCGGCCCAACGGCGGGCCCCCAGGGAAAGAAGCAACACACTCCCGAGGCTGGCGGCGAGCACGCCGGGAGGGGGCTCGCTGGGCAAGGCGAAGTAGCCGGCAATGCCTCCGCCAAAAACAACGGGCGCCCAGAGGACCAGGGAGCCCGGCTCACGCTCCAGGAGACGGGCCAGCCAGGAAGGTGGAGGGTCGGGAAGGCGAGCGCTGTCATCCCAGGGGTCCGGGGCTGGAAGGGAGGGGGGTTTGATGCTCATGATGCCTCCCTGCCGCTGGCCCCTTCCGGCGCGGTCATGCTAAAAAACGCCTCAGTCGATCTTCCGACCATAAAGCAAACTGAGTCTCTCCATGACCGTTGTCACTCGTTTCGCGCCCTCGCCGACCGGCTTCCTGCACATCGGAGGCGCGCGCACCGCCTTGTTCAACTGGCTTTTCGCCCGACACCACGGCGGCCGTTTTCTGTTGCGCATTGAGGATACCGACCGGGCCCGGTCCACACCGGAAGCGGTTGCGGCCATTCTTGACGGGCTGGCCTGGATGGGCATCGACTGGGAGGGCGAGCCGGTCTACCAGTTTGCCCGCGCCGCCCGCCACGTCGAGGCGGCCCTGTCGCTGGTCGAAAAAGGGCTGGCCTATCGCTGCTATTGCACGGCGGATGAGCTGACCGCCATGCGCGAGGACCTCAAGGCCCGGGGCCTGCCGCCGCGCTATGACGGGCGCTGGCGCGACCGTGATCCCGCCGATGCTCCGGTGGGGGTGGCGCCGGTGATTCGCCTCAAGGCGCCCCAAAGCGGCGAAACGGTCATCGACGATCTCGTGCAAGGCACGGTCACCGTGGCCAACAGCCAGCTTGACGACATGATCTTGCTGCGCAGCGATGGCACGCCCACCTACATGCTTTCTGTGGTTGTGGACGACCATGACATGGGCATCACCCATGTGATTCGCGGGGACGACCATCTGACCAATGCCTTCCGCCAGACCCAGCTTTACCGGGCCCTGGGATGGGAGGTTCCGCGCTTTGCCCACATTCCGCTGATCCATGGGCCGGACGGCGCCAAGCTGTCCAAGCGCCATGGCGCGTTGGGGGCGGATGCGTATCGTGACATGGGCTTCCTGCCCGAAGCCTTGCGCAATTATCTGACGCGTCTGGGCTGGGCCCATGGCGATGCCGAGATCTTTTCCAGCGATCAGGCGGCCGAGTGGTTCACCCTGGACGGCGTGGGGCGCTCCCCGGCCCGCTTTGATCTCCAGAAGCTGACGGCACTCAACGCTCACTATATCCGCGAGGCGACCCCGGCCACCTTGGTGGCACCGACCGTGGCGCGTCTCGAAAGCACGGGACTGTCGGTGGACACGCAAGGCCAGCGGCGCTTGGCGCTGGGGATGGCCGGTTTACGCGATCGGGCCAAGACCTTGGTCGAGTTGGCGCAGTCGGCGGCCTTTTATGTGCGCTCGATCCCCCTGCCCTATGATGCCAAGGCGCGTGCCGCGGTGACCGGCGACGGCGGGGCCTTGCTGGCGGAGTTGCGCGCAGCCCTGGCCGGCGTGGAGACGTGGACGCGGGACGCCCTGGAGGCCCTGGCCCGGACGCAATCGGAAAGTCGCAGTGTAAAGCTGGGCCAGATTGCCCAACCGATTCGCGCCGCCCTCACCGGTTCGACCGTGTCGCCGCCGGTGTTCGAGGTCATGGAAGTGCTGGGACAGACGGAGACTTTGGCCCGACTCGATGCCGCCCTGGCGGGACGTTGGCAGGAGGCCGCGACGGGCCAGTGAGGCTTCGCTGGGAAAATATCCTTGCGTGGGGGGCGGAAAAGAAAGCCCCCCAAAGCCCGACCTTGGTGTAAGGTGGGGCTTAAGGGGGGTCCGCCTGGGGACGGGGATCGCTGATCCACCCTTTTGCCGTGGGCCGTCATGCCCGGGATCAGGGACGCCTGCCCTTCCACCGCGGCAGACCTTGGCACGATGCCTTTTCGGGGATCGGGTTCGGGAATGCGCAAGACTGGGGAATGAGCCGATGACCGACACCAAAAACTCGGTGACGATGATCGACAATCGCACCGGAAAGACGTTTAATTTTCCAATTCTGCACGGGACTGATGGTCCTGACGTCGTCGATATTCGCAAGTTTTACGGCGAAACCGGCATGTTTACCTACGATCCCGGCTATATGTCCACCGGGAGCTGTTCTTCAGCCATCACCTACATTGATGGCGACGCGGGGATTTTGCGCTATCGCGGCTACGACATAGCCGAACTGGCCGAGCACTGTGACTTCATGGAAGTCGCCTACCTCCTGCTCCGGGGGGATCTCCCCAATGCCAAGGAGAAAACCGACTTCCAGTGGACCATTTCGCATCACACCATGGTCCACGAACAGCTCCATAAATTCGTGGACGGCTTCCGCCGTGACGCCCATCCCATGGCCATCATGTGCGGCGTTGTCGGAGCCCTGTCGGCGTTCTATCACGACTCAATCGACATTACCGATGCCCACCAGCGCATGATCGCCCAGCACCGGCTGGTCGCAAAGATGCCTACCATCGCCGCCTGGGCCTACAAATACTCCCAAGGTCAGCCCTTCAGCTACCCGCGCAACAAACTGACTTATGCCGAAAACTTCCTGCACATGATGTTCAGCACCCCGTGCGAGGAGTACGAGGTCAACCCGGTCCTGGCCCGCGCCATGGACCGCATCTTGATTTTGCACGCCGACCACGAACAAAACGCCTCGACCTCGACCGTGCGTCTGGCCGGGTCGTCGGGCGCCAATCCGTTTGCCTGTATCGCGGCGGGCATTGCCTCGCTGTGGGGACCGGCGCATGGCGGGGCCAATGAAGCCGTGCTGAACATGCTCAACCAGATTGGCACGCCGGATCGCGTCGGCGAGTTCGTCAAGCGGGCCAAGAACAAGGACGACTCCTTCCGTCTGATGGGCTTTGGCCACCGCGTTTACAAAAACTACGACCCCCGCGCCAAGCTCATGGCCAGAACCTGCCACGAGGTGCTCAATGAGCTGGGGTGCAAGGACGAGCCGCTTCTGAAAATTGCTATGGAGCTTGAGAGGATCGCCCTAGAGGACGATTATTTCATCGAAAAGAAGCTCTACCCCAATGTAGATTTTTATTCTGGAATTGTCTTCCGGGCCATGGGCATTCCCACCACCATGTTCACCTGCCTGTTCGCCCTGGCGCGGACAGTGGGATGGATCAGTCAGTGGAAGGAAATGATCGAGGATCCCGACCAGAAGATTGGCCGTCCGCGCCAGTTGTACCAAGGCGCCCAGGCCCGGCCGTTCCTCTCCATGGAGCAGCGCGTTTAAGCGATCCCGGAGCAACAAGAAGATAAGGCTGGGGAGGCTTGCCTCCCCAGATCCGTTGGTCTTTTTGTTCTCAGGCCAAGGTGACGGTGCGCGGGCTCACTCCCAGACCCCGGGCCAGCCGCTCCAGGCGCTTGGCGAAAACCTCGGGCTGGTAAATGGGATCGTGTCCCGGAACATGCAGGGTCAGGGCCCCGTCTTGCAAGGTCAGGGCCGTGCGGGAGATCAGACCAGGCGCCCCTCCACTCACCGCATAGCCCAAGCGCAGGGCGTGGCCGATGGTGCGCACACGACTCAAGGTCGCCGAGTCCAGCAGTTTTTCCGCCCGGTCCACCCAATCATCCCCGGGATCGCTGGTGTAGCGATGGCGCACGGCCAAGGCCAGACAGGCGCGGTCGGTGTGGCTCAGACCCATGAACGGCATTTTGAGCACCCGATGAAAGGCCTGATCGGCGCGGTAATCGGGGTGCTCGGACCAGAAGACATCCCCAATCAAGCAGGTAGCAAGGCGCAGCCGGCTGTCCCTCTGGCTCTCGCCGAGAAACAGGGGAGCCATCCAGGCAAACAACTCTCGCCCCTGACCAGGGAACCGCCCGGCGGCCCGGGCCAGAGCCTCGCAGGCGCTGATCAGCGGATCTTGGGTTTGAACCTCAGGAGGCAGGGTTTGAAAAAACCGCCCTTCCCGCATGCCATAAACGGAAAAGACCAGATGGTCGGGCCGCGCTTCTTGCAACAAGCGTTCCAGGAGGACGGTGGCGATGGTCAGATGAGGCACACGCTTGCGGCTGATCCCGTCAATGCCTTCTAGAGCCTTGCGCGGCAAGCGGGCAATCAGGTCAAACAGCCGCAGGGCCTCGTCGTACGGCAGTGAAAAATTATCAAGCACGTGCAAGGGATAGCCGATCTGCTCGATACACACCCGAGCCAAGGTGCGCCACGCGCCCCCCACGGCATACAAGGACCGGCCCCGGCACTGGGAGAGCCAGGGCAGCCGCAACAGATGATCATCAATGATCTCACACGCCCGGGCCCGATCGTTGCCCGAGGCTTCGGACAAGCGCAACACGCCAAGCGGCATGGTGGTATACTGATCAAAATGACCGTCGTGGACCATGACCAGTTCCAACGAGCCGCCGCCGAGATCGGCAACCATGCCGTTGGCGTCGGGCAGCCCGCACAACACCCCAAGGGCGGCCATGCGCGCCTCGTCCTCGCCGCTTAGAACGGTGACGGGATGGCCGGTGGCCGCCTCGATCTCGGCGACGAAGGCCGGACCGTCCCAGGCATCGCGGATGGCGGCGGTCGCCACCAGATCCAAAGTGCCGACCCCCATCGCCTCGGCCAAGCGAGCGTAGCGCGATACGGCCGCCAGGGCCAACCCCTTCCCTTCGGGATTGAGCAGCTCCGAGGCCCCCAGGCCCCGCCCCAGGCCGCAGGTGGCCTTTTCATTGAGAAGGGGTAAAGGTGTCCGTCCGGTGCCGCGATAGACCACCAGACGCACCGAGTTCGAGCCGATATCGACGACCCCGAGTGGGGGGGCCTCCGCCTCCAAGACAGAGGCCGTCGTAACCGGCGGGGTGGGCGAAAAACACGTCGCCATGCGTTCAGCCTCGTGGATTGAAAACAAGAGAGGGCACGGCCTTTTCCGGTCCCGTCAAGGCCGAGCCACGCCCGGAGAGGCTGGGATTGGTCATGAAGTAGGTGTGGGCTGAGAAAGCGTCATCCCCCGCCACCACACGCAGGAACTCGCCCTCGGCCGTCAAATACCAGGACTGGGCCCGGTCGTTGAGATTGGCCACCATGATCTGCTCGACCACCTGGGCCTTCACGGTGGGGTTTTCAATGGGCACCAAAGTTTCCACCCGCCTCTCCAGGTTCCGGGGCATCCAGTCCGCCGACGAGATGTAGACCAGGGCATTGGGTCCCGGCAACGGTTCCCCGTTGCCAAAGCAGGCGATACGTGAATGCTCCAAAAAGCGCCCGACAATGGATTTCACCCGGATGTTCTCGGACAAGCCCGGCACTCCGGGCCGCAGGCAGCAAATCCCCCGCACCACCAAATCGATCTGCACCCCCTCCCCCGAGGCCCGGTAGAGGGCATCGATCAGGTCGGCGTCCACCAAGGAGTTGACCTTGGCCCAGATGGTGCCAGGCCGTCCGGCCCGTGCATGGGCGGCCTCGGCGGCGATGCGTTCCATCAGCGTTTCTTTGAGGCCCAGGGGGGCAACTCGCAGCTTTTCCATGCGCTCGGGTGTCGCGTAGCCCGTCATGTAATTAAAGGCTCGGGCCGCATCTTGGCAGAGATCGGGATCGGCAGTAAAGAAGGACAAGTCGGTATAAATTTTGGCGGTGATGGGGTGATAATTACCCGTACCAAAATGAACATAAGGCCGAAGCTCCCCGCTCTCCCGGCGAATGACCATGGAGATCTTGGCGTGCGTCTTGAGGTCCATGAAGCCATAGACCACGTTCGCTCCGGCCCGTTCCAGGTCACGGGCCCAGCGAATATTGGCTTCCTCGTCGAAGCGGGCCTTGAGCTCGACCATGGCCGTCACCGACTTGCCGGCCTCCGCCGCTTCGATCAGCGCCGCCACGATGGGCGAGTTGTTGGAGGTCCGATATAGGGTCTGCTTGATGGACAAGACGTTGGGGTCACGCGCTGCTTGGCGCAGGAACTGCACCACTACGTCGAAGGACTCGTAAGGATGATGGACAATGATGTCCTTCTTGCGGATCGCGGCGAAGCAATCGCCGCCAAAGTCACGGATGCGTTCGGGAAAACGCGCGGTAAACGGCGGGAACTGAAGGTCAGGACGATCATCGGTGATCAGTTGCTTTAAGTCGGCCAGTCCAATGGGACCCTTGACCTTGAAGAGATCTTCTTCGGCCACGTCCATCTCGTCACAGATCATCTTGACCAGATCTTCAGGCATATCGGCATTCAAGGTCAGGCGGATGCAATGGCCGCGCCGCCGCCGCTTGAGGGCGGACTCAAAGCTCATCACCAAATCCTCCGCCTCTTCATCCACGTCCATGACCGAATCGCGGATCACCCGGAAATGCCCCCCCTGGCTGACCTTGAAGCCGGGGAACAGCCGATCAAGGAACAGGCTGACCATATCCTCAAGAAATACGAAACGAATCTCCCGTCGATCCTCGCCCGGCAACCGAATGAAGCGCGACACGTGGTTGGGTAGCGGTACGAGCGCCCGCAAGGAGGCGTGATCGCTCAGGCGCACCAAGTGCAACACCAAGGCGTGCCCAAGATTGGGAATGAACGGAAAGGGATGGGCCGGATCAATGGCCAGCGGGGTCAGCACCGGGAAGACCTGCTGACGAAAAAACGCCTCGATCCACGCCCGCTCCTCTGGGCTCAGGTCATCCAGACTGAGCACCGACACCCCGGCCTGAGCCATCTCGTGGCGCAAATCGGTCCAGGCGTCTTGCTGCTCCTCCAGAAGACGCCGCGCCATGCGATTGATGGCGGCCAATTGTTGGGCGGGGGTCAGGCCATCGGGACTGACCTGCTTGACCCCGGCCGAGACCTGTCCCTTCAACCCGGCGACCCGTACCATATAGAATTCGTCAAGGTTCGAGCCAGAAATGGACAAGAAGCGCACCCGCTCCATCAGCGGATGACGCGGATTGCGCGCCTCCTCCATCACCCGGAAATTGAAGCCCAGCCAGGACTGTTCGCGATTGATGAAGCGCTCGGGCATGTCCAGGGTAAAGGTCCGCTCAAACGCGGCAACGGGGCGGGCTCCCGGGCGGGGGCTGGCGTCCGGCGCGGCCGGGGGCGCAACAGTGGTCATGGCTGGCCTTCCTTCCTGAACCTTGCGAAGATGGCAGCGCAGGAGCGCCCCATCGACAAACGGAGCCGTTTGTACGACACCAAAGGGGTGCCTGGAAAGTTACCCGCCCCGAGCCGGATCTTCTTTCATGATTATGAAACGTTTGCTGCTGTTGCGCCATGCCAAGTCCGACTGGAGTCAGGCGGGACAAGATGATATCGACCGCGCCCTGGCGCCTCGGGGCACGGCGGCGGCCGAGCGCATGGCGGCGGTGGTGGGGGCGGGACCGCTGGACGCGGTCTTGTGTTCTCCGGCGAGGCGCGCCCGCGAAACCCTGGCGCTGGTCCGGCCGGCCTTGCCAGCGGACCTCCCCATTCTCGAGGAACCGGGCCTTTATGTCTTTGAACCCGACCCCTTGCTCGCCCATCTGCGAGCCCTGCCCGAGGCGTACACGTCGGTGTTGGTGGTCGGCCACAACCCGGCGCTGGAGCGCGTCGCCTTGACCTTGGCCGGCCCCAACAGCGCGCCCGCAGCCCTGGCCCTGCTGCGCCACAAGTTCCCCACCGCGGCGCTGGCCGAGATCCACACCGCGGGGCCGTGGACCGCGCTTGCCCCCTTGCGCGCCCACCTCGTTGCCTTCACCCGCCCGCGCGACCTGCCCTCATCGTGACCGAGGGGGCTGGGGAGGCAAGCCTCCCCAGCCTTTTCCTTGTGCCGCTCCGCTCACGCGACGAGCACCGCCCCCTTGCCCTGCAAATGGGACAGGAACGCCCGACCAATGGCGGGAAAATCCGGCCCTCCCGGCACCGCCGGAACCGGACTCATCATGGAGGTCAGCAGCCGCAACCGGGCTTCGGGGGCCGCGACCTGAGCAGCGCGCAGCCCCGCCAGCAAATCCTCCACCGTGCTCTTCACACAATGGGACAACGCCTCGCCGGCAATGGCAATTTCGTTGTAGGCTGCTAGCGCTTGCGCAGCGCGACGCCCTGCGGCGGTCCCCTCGGGATCTTGCGGATCCTCGACCTCGCAGCCAAAGGCGCTATAGTGCTCGACGCGGGGATTGAGCCCCTTGATGAGCCACCTGACAGCGCGATGCTGGCGACGCTGCCAGTCCAGAAGGGCGCGGGCCACTTCGGGGTGGACCTGATGGCCAGGCGTCCCGACAAGGCAGTGTTCGGGCCAAACCATATGGGTATAGCGCCCCGCCGCTTCGAGCCTTTCCAAATAGGACACCACCCACGCCGTCAACTCAGGATCGGCGGGTCCCCACTCCCCGCGTGCAACGGCCTCTCGGGTGACAAGGGTGAACGGCGCGGGCGGATGCCCTTCGGCATCTTGCCAAAAAGACGGATGCCCGATGTCGTAGGCACCGTGGCTATCAAGGGTCACGGCGATCGCCTCATAGCGATCCCCTTCGGCATCAAGATGTCGGGCGAGCCGCTCCATATCGCCCCAGGCGCCGGGGACGGCCAGGGCCCCGGCGGCGGGGCCGTCACAAAAATCGCATTGAGGATCGATGATCAGCAAACAGGCGCTCATGGCGGGACATCCCTCGGGCGAACAGGGGGGGAGAAGACGGTTGTACCGATCTCGCCTCACCCCCGCAACCTGCTCAAACCATCCCGATCCCTCGGGGCTTGCCGCTCGAATAAAGCCAGACGGTCTGTAAGCCGGGTTCTGTCCGCTCCGGCACGCCGGAGGGGATGGCCATTCATCTGGGACGCCCGTCGCCGGACGCCTCGCGCGATACTACCCGGACGGCGGCCCGGAAAACGCTGCCTGTGCCACCCCGAAAGGCAAGCACGTGCCGTCCCTATTCGATCTTGCTCCCGGTGGGGTTTACCATGCCGCCCCCGTTGCCGGGGCCGCGGTGCGCTTTTACCGCACCCTTTCACCCTTGCCGACCCTGTAGGCCGGCGGTCTGCTCTCTGTGGCACTTTCCCTGKGGTCGCCCCCGCCGGGCGTTACCCGGCACCGTGTTTCCGTGGAGCCCGGACTTTCCTCCCCGCCCAAGGGCGAAGCGGCCATCCGACCGTCTGGCCGGGTGGTTATAGGGGCAGAGAACAGGCAGAGCAAGAAAAAGCGCGATGAGAGGGCGCGCCTGTATCAATAGACTCTTTACACCCTGCCCCGCATCCTGTTGCTCCCCGTGGGAACGGAGGTCTACACTCCGCGGGGAAACGGTCGTATGCGGATCGACCGGCTTTCTCTCCCAGGACGGGCGCAACGCGAAGAGGCATCCATGGCCAGAAAGACCAAGGCAGCAGCCAAACCCTCGGCCCCCCCCTTCCCCCGCCGACAGCCAGGAGGCACTGCTCGACCGGGCCTTGTCGCTTCACCAGCAAGGACAGTTGGCAGAGGCGGAAACCCTGTATCGGACGGTGCTCGACCAGGATGGACGCAATCCCACAGCCCTCAAATATCTGGGAGCTGTCTTGATGCAGCTCGGGCGTCCCCAAGAGGCGCGCCCCCTTTTGCTCATCGCGGCCGGACACGACAAGAACGACCCGGAAATCTTTGATTTTCTTGGAAATGCCCTGGCTCAAGCCGACGAAAAACAAAAGGCCCTGGAGTCGTTTTGCCGAGCCTTGTCCCTCAACCCCACGTTTACGTCGGCCTGGAACAATCTGGGCATGATGCACAAGCGCTTCAACGAGGCACCTCAGGCTGAGTTTTGCTTTCAGCGCGCCTTGTCGATCAACCCGAAGATGACGGAAGCGCTGAACAACTACGGCAATCTTCTGCGCGACCTGCGCCGCTTTGACGAAGCCGAGAAAAAGTACAATCAACTTCTGGACGTCGATCCTTATAATGCCAACGGCTGGTTTGGCTTGGCCTCTCTGCGCAAAAGCCAACGCCGTTACGCGGAAGCGGCCGAGCTTTACTTGAAGACGGTCAAGTATCGAAAGAACTTTCAGGATGCTTGGCTCGGGTTGTCGTCGGCCTATTTTTTTCAGGGGCGGCTTCTTGATTGCAAGTATGCCATTGAGCAAGCCCTGATCATCAACGCTAATAATTCCGACGCCCTGGATAAGATGGGAACCGTTCTGATCCAGTTGCGGGATTACCAGGAAGCAGAAAAGTTTTACAAGGCTTCTTTGGCACTTGACCCTAATAATGCCTCGGTTCTCAACAACATGGCGGGCCTTCTTTTCAAGAGTCGCCGCTACCGCGAGGCGTTCGACACCTACTCCCGCTGTGTTTCCTTGCATCCTGAGAATGCCATGGCGTGGATGAACATGGGGGAACTGGCCCGCCGGGCCAACCGGCCTAACCAAGCCATGGAATATTATAAAAAATCCTTGGAATATCGCCCAGACTACCCTGAAGCGATCAGCAATATCGGGATGATCGACATTCAGTTCTCGGATCTGGACATGGCGGAAAGCCGCTTCCGCCGAGCCATTGAAATCGCCCCTGACATGATTCTGGTGCGCGACAACCTCTTGTTCGCCCTCAACTACAAGGCCAGCATTACGGCGGAGGAGCTGTTTCGCGAATACCAGATTTATAACGATATTGTGGAAGCCAAGACGGAAAAGCGCTTCACCCACGAGGCCCACCCCCGGCCCGAGGGGCGACGCCTGCGCATCGGCTATTCCTCCCCCGACCTGCGCGCCCACGCCTGCTTGTTCTTTATCGAGGCGCTGTTTCGCTGCCACAACCACGATCGCGTCGAGACCTTTGCCTACGCCAACGTTTCCGAACCGGATGTGCACACCGATCGCGTCAAGGCCTACTTCGATCACTGGATCGACGTGGTGCCGATGAACGACGAGGCCATGGCTCAACGGATCCACGATGATCAAATCGACGTGTTGGTGGATCTGGCAGGCCATACCGGCGGCAACCGCTTGCCGGTTTTCGTCATGCGCCCGGCCCCGATCCAAGTCAGCTATCTTGGCTATGGCTATACCACGGGCTTGACCAGTATCGACTACTATCTGGGCGACGAAAACCTGACCCCCCCGGGGAGCGAGCCCTATTTTAGCGAATCCCTCTGGCATTTGCCTCCCCCCATGTATTGCTACGAGTTGGACGAATCCAAGACCATCCCCGTCAATGACTTGCCTGCCCTGACCAAGGGCTACGTGACCTTTGGCACGCTCTCGCGCACCATTCGCCTCAATGATGGGGTACTCCTGACCTGGAAGCGCATTCTCGACCGCGTCCCCAACAGCCGGCTGCGCCTGGACCAAAAGCCGTTTGTGGAAGAGGCCACGCGCGAAAAGTTCTGGGAGCGCCTTGAAACCCTGGGCATCCCACGCGAGCGGGTTGAACTGTGTTGCACCCGGCCGCACTGGGCGGCCTATCATGATATCGACATCACCTTGGACTGCTGGCCCCACAACGCGGGCACAACCACCTTGGAATCCCTGTGGATGGGGGTCCCGGTCTTGTCCAAGACGGACCGGCCCTCGGTGGGACGGGTTGGCGCTTCCTTGCTCTGTCCTTTGGATTTAGGCGAGTGGGTGGTGGACAGCATTGACGAGTATGTTGACAAAGCCGTGGCGTACGCCAACTCCCTCCCTCTGCTGGCGGAGTTGCGGCACCAATTGCGCGACCGCGTCAAGACCAGCGCCATGATGGATCCAGAAGACTTCGTGTCTCGGATCGAGAACGCCTATGAACAGATGGTCACCACGTGGTGGGCGGGGAGATAAAGCCATGAAGGCGGTCATTCTGGCGGGCGGTCTCGGCACGCGCATTTCCGAGGAAACCCATCTGCGGCCCAAACCGATGATCGAAATCGGCGGGCGGCCTATCCTTTGGCACATCCTCAAAAGCTACGCCGCCCATGGCATCAGTGACTTCATCATTTGCTGCGGCTATAAGGGCTATGTCATCAAAGAGTACTTCGCCAACTACTTCATGCACATGTCTGATGTGACCTTTGACCTGGGCAACAACACCATGCAGGTCCACCAGCACAAGGCGGAGCCCTGGCGAGTCACGCTGGTGGATACGGGCGAAGACACCATGACGGGCGGACGTCTGAAGCGGGTCGCTCACTACCTCGAGGGCGAGGAAGCGTTCTGCTTTACGTATGGGGACGGGGTGTCTGACATCGACATTTCGGCCACCTTGGCCTTCCATCGCGCCCACGGGCGGCTGGCCACGGTCACGGCGGTGCGCCCGCCCGGCCGGTTTGGCGCCCTGTCGCTTGCGGGTGAGGTGGTCCAGGGCTTTGTGGAAAAGCCCTCCGGGGGGGGAAGCTGGATCAACGGCGGCTATTTTGTCCTCTCGCCCCGCGTCATCGACACCATCGACGGCGACGAGACCAGTTGGGAACTGGACCCCATGGCCCGGCTGGTCGCCGATGACCAGATGCGCGCCTACTGTCACGATGGCTTCTGGCAGCCCATGGACACCTTGCGCGAAAAGAATTTGCTGGAAGATCTCTGGGTTCAGGGCAAGGCCCCATGGAAAAAATGGTAACTCCCCCCACTCCGGCGTTCTGGCGGGGCAAGCGGGTTTTGGTCACCGGACACACCGGTTTCAAAGGGGGATGGCTGACCCTGTGGCTGCACACGCTGGGCGCTCGGATCACCGCCTTGGCCCTGCCGCCGCAGACCACCCCCAGCTTGTTTGAGTTGGCGCGGGTGGCGGCGGTCTGCGAGAGCCATTTTCTCGATATCCGGGAGGCGCAGGCCGTGGCCGAGCGGATCCGCGCCGCCCGGCCCGAGATCGTCTTGCACCTAGCGGCCCAGCCCCTGGTCCGCGCCAGTTACCGCGACCCCGTGGAAACCTTTGCCAGCAACGTGATGGGCACCGCCCACGTCCTTGAGGCCCTGCGCGGTCTCGACGGCGTGCGCGTGGCGGTCATGATCACCACCGACAAGGTTTATCACAACAAGGAATGGCCCCACCCCTATCGCGAGACGGATCGGCTGGGCGGCCATGACCCCTACAGCGCCAGCAAGGCGGCGGCGGAAGTCGTCATCGCCTGTTACCGCGACGCTTTTTTGACCGCCCAGGGGGTGGCGGTGGCCAGCGCTCGGGCCGGTAACGTGATCGGGGGCGGAGACTGGTCGGCCGATCGGCTGATTCCCGACGCGGTGCGGGCCTGGGAAGCGGGCCGCGTCCTGGAGGTCCGCCGCCCCCAGGCGACCCGCCCCTGGCAGCATGTGCTGGAGCCTCTGGCCGGGTATCTGAGCTTGGCCGAGCACCTGTGGGCCCACCCCGAGGCGGCGTCTGCCTACAATTTTGGGCCCCTGCCCCACGAGGCAGCGACGGTCCGCACGGTCATTGAACAGGCGCGCGTATTTTTTGGCCGGGGCGAGGCGGCCTATGGCGATGGCCGTGACGGCCCGCACGAGGCTGGCTTGCTGGCACTCGACGTGGCCAAGGCCCAGACCGTGCTCGGCTTCACGCCGCGCTGGTCGTTGGAGCAAACCCTGCAAAGGACACTGGGCTGGTATCGAGCCCTGAGCGAGGGCACAGCGGCCCGCGACTTGTGCGAGGCTGACCTTGCGGCCTACAGCGCCGGAGGTCCTCCATGACGGGGCGTCTTGCGGTACGGGATCTCCCCCTGCCCGGCTTGAAGCGGGTGGAGCGCCAGCGGTTGGGCGATCACCGGGGCTTTTTGTCCCGGTTGTTCTGTGCCGAAACCTTGGAAGCGGCCGGCTGGCGCAAGCCCCTTGCCCAGATCAACCAGACCCTCACCCGCGAGCGGGGAACTGTGCGCGGCCTGCACTATCAGAAGCCACCGGCGGCCGAGATCAAGCTGGTGATGTGCCTGAAAGGGGCCATCTGGGATGTGGCCGTGGACGTGCGCCGGGGCTCGTCCACCTTCTTGCACCACCATGGAGAGATCCTCTCGGAAGAGAACGGCTATGCTCTGCTGATTCCCGAAGGCTTTGCCCATGGGTTCCAGGCGCTCACCGCCGATGTGGAACTCCTGTACTGCCATTCCGCCCCCCATGCGCCCGATCTGGAAGCGGGCCTGAACGTGGCTGATCCCCGCCTAGCCCTGCCCTGGCCGCTGCCGGTGACGGGCCTGTCGGTGCGGGATGCGGGGCAGGCCTTGCTAACCCCTGACTTTGAAGGAGTGGTGCTGTGAGATGCCGTCATTGTGGAAAAGAGCTGTCGTTGCCTTTTCTCGACCTCGGCAGCGCCCCTCCCTCCAATGCCTACCTGAGGGCCGAGGGACTGCGGGGGCCCGAAACGTGGTATCCCCTGCGCCTTCTGGTCTGTGAGGGCTGCTGGCTGGTCCAGACCGAGGATCACGCGGGCCGCGAGGCCTTGTTTACGGAGGACTACGCCTATTTCAGTTCGTTCTCGACGTCGTGGCTGGCCCATGCCGAGCGTTATGTCGGGGGCATGACGGAGCGGTTGGGGCTGGGGCCCGAGAGTCTGGTCATCGAGGTGGCGGCCAACGACGGCTATCTCCTGCAATACGTCAAGGCCGCCGGCATTCCCTGCCTTGGCATCGAGCCCACGGCGGGCACGGCAGCGGCGGCGCGCGCTAAGGGGATCGAGATCGTCGAGCGCTTTTTTGGGCAGGCCCTGGCGCGGGAACTGGCGGCCGCGGGACGGCGGGCCGACCTGATGGCGGCCAACAACGTGTTGGCCCATGTCCCGGATATCAATGACTTTGTCGGAGGCTTTGCCTGTCTGTTGCAGCCCCGGGGGGTCGCGACCTTCGAGTTTCCCCACCTGTTGCGCATGGTCGGGCAGAACCAGTTCGACACGGCCTACCACGAGCACTATTCCTATCTCTCGCTCTCGAGTGTGGAGCGTCTTTTCAAAGCCAATGGCTTGACGGTCTTTGATGTCGAGGACCTCCCCACCCACGGGGGCAGCCTGCGGGTCCATGCCCAGCGGAGTGACACCGGCCCCCGGCCCCGAACCCCGGCGGTGGACGCCCTGCTTGCGGCCGAGACGCGGGCGGGGATGGCGACCCCGGCGTTTTACCAAGCGTTTCAGGGGGCGGCCGAACGGGTCAAAAACGATCTGGTCGCCTTCTTGATCGATGCCCACCGCCAGGGACGGCGGGTCGGGGCTTATGGGGCGGCGGCCAAAGGAAACACCCTTCTCAACTTTGCCGGCATCCGGCCCGACCTGTTGCCTTATGTCGTGGATCGGAACCCGGCCAAGCAGGGCAAGTTCCTGCCGGGCAGTCGCATTCCCGTGGTCAGCGAGGATGTGTTGTTCGACCATAAACCCGATGACATTCTCATTTTGCCCTGGAACCTGAAAGACGAGATCCAACAGCAGCTTGCGGCAGTGCGCACCTGGGGGGGGCGCTTTGTCACGGCCGTGCCGACCTTGGAGGTCCTGTGATCGACATCGACCCAACCGCCCGGGTCTCGCCCCTGGCTGATCTTGAAGACTCGGTCAAGGGCTCGCGCATCGTCGTGGGCCCGCATTCGGTCATTGACAGCTTCGTCAAGATCAAGCCGGCGGGAGGCCCCGGAGATCTGGTGATCGGCGCCCATACCGTGATCAACTCCGGCTGCGTGCTCTATACCGGCAACGGTCTGACTATCGGCGATTACGTCGCGGTGGCGGCCAATTGCACCTTTGCCCCGGTCAATCACGCCTTCGCCGATGCCGGCCGCCTGATCCGCGAGCAGGGCTTTTTGCCGTCGCGCGGCGGCATTGTGGTCGAGGATGACGTGTGGCTGGGCGCCAACTGCGTGTTGCTTGACGGCGCGGTCTTGCACCAGGGCTGCGTGGTTGGGGCCGGATCGGTGGTGCGGGGTGAACTGGAGCCTTACACGATCTATGGCGGCACCCCCTTGCGCATCTTGGGGCGGCGCACCCACCAGACGGCGGAGGCTCCATGAGGTTTACGATCCTGGGGGCCACGGGGCTGATTGGCGGACATCTGGTGGCAACCCTGAGCGCCCAGGGGCACAGTGTCGCCGTTCCCCCGCGCGACGCCGATCCCGCGACGTTTGAGGATCCCGGGCATATCATTTACGCCATCGGCCTCACCGCCGACTTTCGTCAGCGCCCCTTTGACACGGTGGACGCCCACGTCACGCGCCTAGCGCAGGTCCTGCGGCGCTGTCCTTTCGAGTCTTTGCTCTACCTGTCCTCAACGCGGGTGTATTCCCGTACTTCTTGCACCCTTGAAGACACCCCCCTCCCCGTCGCCCCACACTCCCCGGGAGATTTATACCAGATTTCGAAGCTTATGGGGGAATCTCTATGCCTCCATGGAGGCCGAGCAAACGTGCGCATCGCCCGCCTCTCGAACGTGGTCGCCCCGGACACTATCCCCCGCGACACCTTTGTTTCGGCGCTCGCCCAGGCGGCGGAAAAAGGGCACATTTATCTCGAATCTGCCTTGTCTTCCGTCAAGGACTACATCACCCTCGCGGATGTCGGCGCCTTGCTGCCTCGCATTGCCGTGGGGGGGCGTGAGAGGATTTACAACGTGGCCAGTGGTGTTCAGACCTCCCATCGACAGTGGATCGACCATTTCGTCGCAACGACGGGCTGTACCTGGGAGGTCGCACCTCAGGCCCTGGAGACCTCGTTTCCACCGATTGACATTACCCGCTTGCGTCAGGAGTTTGCCTTTACACCCTCATCCGTTTTCTGACCATCGTCTGCGTTGCAGAAGGAGGAGCAGCCGTATGGATCGTTATATTACGTCGTCTTTTTTCGGGATCAAAGATCCTCAAAATTTTGTTAATGGTCTTCAGCAACTAGTTTTTTCACTCAATGGAAAAAAGAGCATCTATGCTGGAGATAATTTAATCGCGTTACATCGCAATATGGGCTTTTTGGAAGACCAAGCCTTGCGCAACGCTCATGCCACCCATTTTCCGGGGGCGCAAGCGGCCGGCCTTCTGTGGCGCTTGCATGTCCTGACCTGGGCTGTGGGACAAGCTCGGCGGGTACCGGGCGATCTGGTGGAGTGCAGCGCCCATGAAGGTCGGCTGGTGCGCGTCGTCTGTGATGTTCTGGGGGAAGCCCCGGACAGACGCTTTCATCTGTTTGAACACACCAACGCCTCCCGTCCCTCCCCGGCGCTGAGAGATCGTTTGGCTGGTCTGCAGACGGTTGTGCTCCACGAGGGCCACATGACCGATCTTCTGGCGGCTCCCCTCCCCGAGGCCATTGCTTTCTTGCATCTCGCCCTCACCGATGGCGAAGCGGCGATGGTGGCCTTGACCTCCCTCTTTGAGCGCTTGGTTCCCGGCGGGCTCCTGGTTCTGGATACCTATGGATGGCAAGGTTATACCGAGCAGCAAATCAGGGAAGAGCTTTGGCTGGGAGAACGAGGCTGCTATGTCCTTGAACTTCCAACAGGCCAAGGCATCGTTATCCGATAGCGTCGTGAGGGATGGCTAAAAAATAACAAGAAAATTTTCTTTATTTTAAGACCCAAGTCTCTGATCGCATCAGAGGATCTTTAAGGATTTTCCATGAAAATATATAATCACCCCTCTTTTTATGGTCTTTCTGACACTAAATATTTTATTAACGGCGTTATCGAAATAGTATCCTCTCTTCAAAAGAAAGAGGGAACGTATATCGGTGACAATATGATTGTTTTAAACAGAAACCTTAGCTTTCTTGACGACCCTATCTTTATGACAGCCTTTCGGACTCATATTACCGAGGAAAAGGACAAGGCCCTGTTGTGGCGGATGCACACCCTTTTGTGGGGGGCCCGCAAGGCCCTTGCTCTGGAGGGGGACTTCGTCGAGTGCGCCTGCTACAAAGGAAACTCGGCCCGGGTGTTGTGCGAGGCCCTGCGATTCGAAACCATCGACAAAAAATACTACCTCTATGATCTGTTCGAGCATGACCAAACCATGCCCCACCACGAGCTCCCCGCCCACAGCAAAGAGCTTTATGGCGCAGTTCAGGCTCGCTTCCGTGCTTACAACAACGTCATCGTCACCCAAGGGCGGGTGCCGGAGATCCTGGCGCACGTGGCTCCAGAAAAGATTGCCTTCTTGCACTTGGACCTAAACAATACCCAGGCGGAACTCGGCGCCTTGGAACTTCTCTTCGATCGTCTGGTCCCCGGGGCAGTGCTCGTGCTCGACGACTACGGCTGGAGCGCCTACAAGGATCAAAAGGACGCCGAGGATCTCTGGTTTGCCGCGCGCGGGTATTCCGTCTTGGAACTCCCGACTGGCCAGGGCCTCCTCATCAAATAGGGATACCCCATGACCCCGCCCAAGACCCCCATCGAAGCCTTCCATGACGAGCGGCGCCAGCGCATCGCCGGTTATCATCAGAATCCCGGCTTTCAGACCCTGTCCCGGCAGTGGCTGGAAGCCTCGATGCGCGAGAAGTACGTTTATAACTTCGATTGGCTGGGACGGCCCATCATCCAGTATCCCCAGGACATCGTCGGCTACCAGGAACTGGTGTGGGCGGTGAAACCCGACCTGATCATCGAAACCGGCATTGCCCACGGCGGCTCCCTGATCCTCAGCGCCTCCTTGCTGGCCCTTCTCGACTACACCGACGCCCTCACCCAAGGCACGGTGGTGGATCCCAGCCAGCGGCAGCGCAAAGTGGTGGGGGTGGATATCGACATCCGCCCCCACAACCGGGAAGCCATTGAGGCCCACCCCCTCGGCTCCCTTGATCCAGATGATCCAGGGCTCCAGCATCAGCCCGGACACTGTGGCCCAAGTCCACGCGGCGGCCCAAGGATACGAGCGGGTGCTTGTGTGCCTTGATTCCATGCACACCCACGACCACGTGCTGGCCGAGTTGGAGGCCTATGGCGCCCTGGTCAGCCCGGGAAGCTATTGTGTGGTCTTTGACACCTTCGTCGAGGACATGCCCTCCGACTTGTTCCCCGACCGGCCCTGGGATCCCGGCAACAGTCCCAAGACGGCGGTGCGCGCCTTTTTGCGCGACCATCCCGAGTTCGAGATTGACCCCAGCATTCCCGATAAGCTGCTGGTCAGTGTTGCCCCCGATGGCTACTTGCGTCGGCGATAAGACGAGTGTAGGGGTGTGATTACTTTGAGAGGGGAATTTGAAAAGCCTGAGAGAAAAATTCCCCAGGAAATACGCCATGTTATGGCGTGCCATTGCTCCGAGGTTGAACGATCAAGAATGAGCGGAAGTGATCGAACAACGATTGGGAGGTGGCTGGAAAATGCCCGGGGAACTCCTGAGAACGACCTTTTATCACACTTGATGCACGGTTGTCACACCCCGGTCAGGATGAACGGGGAGACGCGAACGTCTCCGATATCGCCGGAGACCGATGCCTCGACGGCGAAGCCCAGGACAAAGACCTGGGCGCCGGAGGCGGGGGCGGCTTTGACCGCGCATCCCTCGGCGTCGGCCGTCACGGGCTCTCCGGCGGCGACCGTGCCCCCGAAGCGCACTTCAGCAAGGTTGGAAAGCGCTATATCCACCACGCCCTTCGCGTCCGCTCCCGTCTCGATCGAACAGCCAAGAAGGGAAGCCGTCCCTCCCTGGGCTTCGCTGATCCCTCCCGCCTGTGGATAGGTGACGATCCGGTAAGGGCGAATGGCCGTCTTGGCCCGATAGCTTTTCACGAACATCGTTCATCCCTTCGTTGTTAATTTCGATCATCAGTCATCGGCAATGGCGTTCTCGATGAAGTATCCCAGCGACGGGGCGGCGATGACTTCCTCGACGCTTTCCCCCACCCGCACCACAGTACCGCCCCTCATGCCGATATTTTTGTCAGGCCATTGCCCCGCAAGCCGGGCGCCGAACTGGGCTGTGAAGCCAAAGCTCGGGCTTTCGGACGGGCCGCCCAGGTCGTCTAAAAAGTAAAGGGCAATGTGGGGACCCCACGCCCGTTGCAACTCGGGCGTCTGTCCTTTTCGGGCGATGTTGACGAACGCCTCGCCCACCAGAACCCGGTCCAGTTCGAATAGGGCCGCGACATCCTGTTGCCGGACAAACCCGCTGTCGCCCGAGGTGTGGTTGATCGCCTTCACAACGGCGGGATGGCGGGCAAACTTGGTGAAGGCGCGGCGCCCGAACACCATGACGTTCGGGCGGTAGATCATCCCGTCCATGATGTCGGTTAGAAGCCCGATGGGGTCGCTTGCGGCGTCGGAGAACTGAGCGGCGCCGGAAAGGGTGGTCTTGTTGGCAGCGGGGTAGGAAGACTCATCAAACAGCTTTTCGGCCACCCTGATTTCCCGGCGAAGAGCAATCAGATTGGCGAGGCGCTCCGACGTGCGGGCGATTAGGTTCTTTTGGGCAGCGGGGGCGTTGTCCACGTCCGCCTGCGGAACCTCGTCATCAAGCGCGTGATCCGTCGTCGCCCCATTGCGCTCCGAAGCGGTGAAGACAACCTTGTTGGGACGCGCCCGACGCCCGACCGCCGTTTCGGGGATGGTAAGCCCTTGGGAAAGATCATATTCGGAATAGCGGTAGTTCATGCCCGCCACGGGAAAGCGGGGAAGGGCCTCGTCGGCGATCATCCGGCGGTTTTTGAACGCCATAACGATGGGGGTAAGCTGGTTATCAACCGGAAAAGGAAACTGTTGCGGCATGGTCGAAGGCTCCACCTATTTGGGGGTGTACAGATGGGGGGGGAGCGTCGGAGAAGGACACCGCGCGGCCCTTCGAGCGTTCCTGGCCCACCCATTGCGTAATCCGGTCGGCCGTCGATGCCACGGCCTCCCCGTCGTCGCCTTCCTGATCCGGCCCGGCGATTTCACCGTAATGCACGGTAACGGGCTGACCCTCCAGGTACGTTTTTAGGAAGGCGTGAACCGAGAGGGTGGTTTCTTGTCCCCCTTCGTTGAAGCAAACGCTTTCGCCTTGCTGGCTCTGGACGATGTCCAAAACCTGCCGGATGCCCTCGGCGAAACAGGGCAGAAGGCGCCCGTCGGCCAGGAGGCGATCCACAAGCGCGGTATGGGCGGCGGATGCCCGCAGACGGGTCAGTTCCTGGCGTAGCCGGGTATTTTCTGCCGCCAGACCACCAGCCTCCCCAAAATCCAGGGTCACGGCTCCATCTCCCTCGGCAAAGGCGACCGGCTGCAACCCTTTGATGGCGGGCGGGGTCGCGCCCAGGAAGCCAAGGTGGCGCAAGTACCAATGCCCGGGGCGCGGGTTGCCGGGAGCGCTGGGGGCGTAGAGCGAGGCCGAGCGGTTGCGGAAGGCGCCTTCCTTCACCAGGGCGGCGAAGCTTGGCGCCACCTTGTGCAAGGTGGCCTTCAGGGCGCCCTCGGCGAAGCGAAGCGACCGGACCCACCCATAGGCGGGATCATCGCTTTTGGGGTGGCCGATAACCACGGGCGCTTCGTAAAGGGCCGGGTCATAACCGGAGGCAAGGTCGGAGACCTCACCTTCGGAAAAGGTTAATGCGCGTCCGCTGCTGTCGGTGTGGGAGCCCGGACGGAAAATTTCGAGTTCAAGTCCCTCCACGGGAACCTCCTTGCGTGGCGTCATGGGCGAGTTCTTCGGGAGAATGCTCCCAAAGGTCGTTTTTGGTTCAAAAAGTGGGGGTGCCCGTTTTTTTGGGGGCGGGAAGGCGGGGCCGGACGGTTCGGCCCCAGGGTGCGGCGCCATCGGCCTTGCGCATCCTGCCCCCGTCAGCCCCCCGTCAGCGGGGACGTTGCCGGGGAAGGGATGCGGCAGGGCGAGAGGAAGTCGTCGCAGGTCGGGAAGAAGGGGAGGCGCGGGCGGTGGCCTTGCGGCGGGCTTCCTGAAGGATCTGGTAGACCCGGCCCTCGGAAAGGCCAAGGTCCAGGGCGATGGACCGGATCTTCCATCCCGCCTTCTTGCGCAGGGCAATCACCCTTTCGCGGCGCCGGGTGGCGCGGCGGCTGGGGATGCGGACACGCTCCCCGGAAAAGATCTGGCAAAACCGCGCCGCGTCGTCTTGCCCCAGGGCCTGAACAAGGATCGGGTTGGGGGTGTCGCCCTTGGCAATATAAAGGCTTGTCCCGCCCAGGGCATCGACCAAGCGGTTTACCGCCTTCTCTCCGATGTATTCCATCAGTTCCGAGAAGACGAGATCCGTGCCAGGGGCATCGCTTGACGGGGCATCGTGCAACATGGGGCGTCCTTTAGCTCAAGATCTTGAGCTAAAGTTTGCCGCCTTACACGGATTTCCGAACCTCAAGGGCTTGAGGTCGGGGATTTTTATTTGGTTTCAAATTTTTGTAAAAGGCGCCAGCATATGCCAGCGCCTTTGATGATAAATAGGGCTTCATCCCCCATTGAAGCGGGTTTATTCGGACGGTGCAGCCGCTTTTTTCCGACGTCGCGGAGCGGGCGGGGGCTTGACGGCTTCGTCATTCTGGAGACCCTGGGCGGCGGTTCTTCGAGCTTTCATGGATTTCAGGGCGCCAATGACCTTCCTGGCATCGTCATAGCCGAGGAACCGAATAGAAGAGATATGGAAGGTGTGTTCCAGCCAGCGCCCGAGGGTAAAATCGTTTGCCTCCTCTCCTTTGAACTCCCCCCACAACGCCCGCATCAAATCGACCTGTCGGGGCGAGGCCATGCCGGGACGCACACCATAATTCCTTTTCGCCGCTGTCGATACGAAGCCAAGTCCTTCAAAGGCGCGCATAAGGGCTTGAAATCCATTCGCGTCAAGGTCCCGGCTACTGTCAACGCCGGCAACTCTCTTCAGAATGGCGCGGTAATCCTCATCCTCTAATCCAAGCTTATTCTTGGCTAGGTGGATGATCTTATTTTGATTTTCCGATAGAGGCATGTCACCTACTCCGTACCGGAGTATTTGACGCCATGCGAAAACCCATCCCTCCAGGTCTTTTTCATCCTCTCATCCGCAAGAGCTTCAAGGGGAAGTCCAACCCTTTTAAGGGTATCAACCTCCATGGTCGTCATGCGATGGCGGACGTTCTCTTCAGTGTCCGCGATGCAATCCCGCATCCAAGAGAGAATTTTATACAATCCCCGCCGGTCTTCCGGAGTCATGCCCGTTTCGATCTCGTCAAAGGTCATGGTGAGGGCGACGAACGAGGCAACGCTTTTGATGTCGTCGAGGGCTTCACACGGATGCGGGGTATTGCTCATTCCATTTCCTCCAAGGCGAGTTCGGACCATGCGGCGGCAAGGCGCTTCATGCTCCCCCCTTGCGGATCCAGGGGTCGAGCGCTGCGCTCCACGCCGGTGGCAGCGGGGCGAGGTCGGGCACGATCAGGACGCCCGGCCCCTGGGCCAGCAAGGCCGGGACGGTGCCCTCGCGGATTTCGGCATGGGGGGCGAGAGCGCGACCAATGAAATACAGCGGATCAAGCAAGGGCACGCCGCGGCCCCGGCGTTCCTGGTCGCGCAGCACCAAGCCGACGCTGTGCGGCGCCGCGGCCTCGCCAAGCAAAATCCGGGTTCCGACGCTGGGCAGCGGGTCGGGGCCGGCCAGCGAGAGATCAAGGGCCGAGCGTCCCGACCGCCCCCCCCGGGCGGGCGGGGGGGAATGAGAAGGGTCTGGGCCCGGGAGGTTCCCGCCGCAAAGCTCAAGGCGGCCCGGGCCAGGATCCGTCCCTCGGGATCAAGCAGACGCACCCACACATCAAGGGGCGCCGCCGCCGATCCGTCGGGGCGTCGGGCCGTGACCTCGAAGGAGCCATCATCGCCCCGCTGGGGAGGATCAAGCACCAAAGCGCCAACGCCTCCGGCCGCGTCTCCGAGGACGGTCAGGGGGGCGCGTTGGGCCAGGGCCTCGGCGAGGCGTTGGCCGGCGCCGGCGCTGCTACCACTCGAACGGCCGGGCCTCAGGGCCTCGGCCAGGGCGGTGGTGTCCTCCAGGCCATCGTGGATCCAGACGGCCCGCGCCAGCGGTATTGCCTCGGTGTCCAGGCGCGCGAGACGCTCCAGGGCCGCCGTGCGGTCGGTGCCCCAGGGATGCGGCGTCAGGGCCTGGACCTCGGCCAAAACCTCGGGGGCACGGCGCGGGGCCAGGGGGGGCCAGGGGTCGGCTTGGCGCGCCGTGGTCAGCAGCACCACCGGCTGGTTGCGTCGGGCCGCCTGCTCCAACACCTCGGCGGCGGCGTCCTGGCGGGCTTGCCAGTCAGTGGCGGCGGCCCAACTGTCGTCGAGCACCAGCAGCACCGCTTGGGGGCCGGCCGCCGGAGGGGCGCCTTCGAAAACGGGGCGCGCCAGCCCCAGCACGGCCAGCACCACGATCAACACCCGCAGGAGCAGCAGCCACCAAGGCGAGCGGGCCGAGACCTGTTCCTCGGCCTTAAGGCCGCGGAGCAGCCGCAGGGCGGGAAACACCGTGCGCCGGGGCGCGGGCGGCGTGACGCGCAGCAGCCACCAAAGCGCTGGCAACGCGGCCAGGGCGGCGAGGGCCCAGGGGGTTGCCAGGGAGAGGGTGGCCGGATCCGGCATGGGGGGCTCCTTGTGGGCAAAGAAAGAGGGGGATGGAGGAAAAAGGAAGGCTGGGGAGGCTCGCCTCCCCAGACCCCTCGGTCAGTTGGCGTTTCGCGTGCGACAAAGCCCCAGGGGAGGAGGGGGCTGGGGAGGCGAGCCTCCCCAGCCTTCCTTCTCTCTTCCCCCCCCGCTCATCCGCTCGTTCTCGCCGTCGGCCCCGATGTCCCCGGCGTCCGGCGCGGCGGGGTTTCCGACAAAGCGCGATAGAGCGCCAGCAAGGCGAGGCGCGGCGGTTGGTCGGTGTGGTGGGCCAGGAAGCCCCAGCCGTGGCGCCGGGCCAGGGCGGCGATCTGGTCACGATGCGCGGCGAGGCGGCGCTGGTAGCGGGTGCGCACCGCCTCGACCCGGTCCACCAGCACCGGGGGTTCGCCCTCCAGGCCATCAAAGCGCATGCGCCCCTCGAACGGCAGGGTCTCCTCGGCCGGGTCAAGGATCTGCACCAGATGTCCCCGCACCCCGGCGCCAGCCAGCCGGCGCAAGCCGGCGCGCAAGTCCTCAATGGGGTCGAGGAAATCCCCCAAGATCACCATGCGGCCGTGGCGGGCGATCGGCGCGCTCCAGGCGGCCTCGGGGCCGTGGGCATTGCTCTCCAGGCTCAGGGCGAGGGCCATGCGGACCAAGGCGGCACGGCCCTGGGCCGGCAAGGTGTCGTGCCCGGCCAGGGCGATGCGTTCGCCGCCTCGCACCAAAAGCGAGGCCAGGGCCAAGGCGAGTTCCATGGCACGGGCCGCCTTCCACGGTAGGGAGCGCCGGCTGGCGTAGGCCATGGACGGGCTGCGGTCGCAGGCGATCCAGATGGCCTGGGCCGCCTCCCACTCGTGCTCGCGCACGAACAAGGGATCGGCCCGGGCGCTGCGCCGCCAGTCGATGCGCGAGGGGGAATCGCCGGGCTGGTGGCGGCGGAACTCCCAGAAGTCCTCCCCCGGCCCGGCCCGGCGCCGGCCGTGAATGCCCAGGGCGACGCTCGACGCGATGCGCTCGGCGGCGACCAGAAGAGGCGGCAGCAAGGCGGCCGTGGCCTCGGCCCGGTCAAGCCGGGGCAAGGCAGCTGCACGGGGCGGGGCGGGCTCGGTCATGGTCAGGCAATCAGACGGGTCAAGCGCTCGATGACCTGAGCCATCGGCACGCCATCGGCGCGCGCACTGAAGGTCAGGGCCATGCGATGGCGCAGGACCGGCGGGGCCAGGGCGATCACATCCTCGATATCGGGCGCGGTGCGGCCATCAAGCAAGGCGCGGGCCCGCGCTGCCAAGGCCAGGGACTGACTGGCGCGTGGCCCTGGTCCCCAGGCCACGAGGTCGCGAATGTCGCGCAAGGGGGAGGAATCGGGCCGTCCCGCCCGGACCAAGGTTAAGATGGCCTGGACCACCGCCTCGCCCACCGGCACGCGCCGCACCAGGGCCTGGGCGGCCAACAGGTCGGCGGCGGCCATCACCGGCCGGGGGCGGATTTCGCTGGCGCCGGTGGTGGTGGCCAGCATGCGCCGCTCGGCGGCTTCGTCGGGATAGCCCACGTTGACCTGGGTCAAGAAACGGTCCAACTGGGCCTCGGGCAAGGGATACGTGCCCTCCTGCTCGATGGGGTTTTGGGTAGCCAGCACGTGGAAGGGCCGGGGCAGGTCGTGGGCCAGACCGGCCACGCTGACTTGGCGCTCCTGCATGGACTGCAACAGGGCCGATTGGGTGCGCGGGCTGGCCCGGTTGATTTCGTCGGCCAGCAGGAGTTGGCAGAACACCGGGCCGGGCAAGAACCGAAACCCGCGCCGGCCTTCGGGTGTTTCCTCCAGGACCTCCGAGCCCAAAATGTCGGCGGGCATGAGGTCGGGGGTGAACTGCACGCGCTTGTCCTCCAGGCCCAAGACCACGCCTAGGGTTTGCGCCAGACGGGTTTTGCCCAGGCCGGGCAGGCCGATCAGCAGAGCGTGGCCGCCCGACAGCAAAGTGACGAGAACCTCGGTGATCACGGTTTCCTGTCCGTGAATGACCTCGGCCACCGCCGCGCGCGCCTCCTTGATTCGCGCCATCAACCTTTCTACCTCTTGAAGGTCAGACGCAACGGCACTGGCGGGGGACGTGGTGGACATGGACACGATGAACCTCCGCACATGATGAGGGGCCCGAGGACCCGGTGACCTTATGACCCATAATGTAAGTATCGACCCCCCTTCCCGCACCCCCCCCTCTGCGGTGGCTTTCGGGGCGACGGGACAAGACGCCGACGACTGCGGGGACCTTCCCTTGCGCATTGATGCCGAGGGCCTATGGACCTATCGCGGATCGCCGATCGGCCGCAAGGAAATGGTCTGTCTTTTCGCGACCATGTTGCGCCGAGCCCGCGATGGCTCCTTCTGGCTGATCGCCCCGGGGGAGCGGGTGCGTATTGCGGTGGAGGATGCCCCGTTTTTGGCGGTGGAGATGTTCAAGTCCGGCGGCTGTGGCGAGGGACAGGTTCTGTCGTTTCGCACCAACGTGGACGAGATCGTCACCGTGGACGCGGCTCACCCCTTGCGCGTTGAGCACGATCCCCTGACCGGCGAGCCGCGCCCCTATGTCTTGGTGCGTCCCGGCCTGGAAGCCCGCCTGACCCGCGCCGTGTTCTATCAACTCGCGGCCCGGGCGGTGGAACGTCACGATGGCGAGACCACCTGTTACGGGGTGTGGAGCAGCGGCGGATTTTTTCGCCTGGGCTGCTTCGATGGCAGCGGGGCGGTGATGGGCGCCGCCACGACGCCCTGCGCGTGTTCGGAGAAACCCTCCTGAGCCCCCCGCAAGAGCCCGTCTTGCAAGAGCGGTCATGGTCGCGCGAGCGCCTGCGCACCGCCTTGCGCCAGACCCAGGGGGTGGGTTGGGGATCGGACGAGGGGGTGTCGCGCCGGCTGGGCGGCGAAAGCTTGGGGGCAGAGGGCGATACCGCCCGTCCGGCCGCTGTTTTGGTGCCCCTGGTCGAGCGCCCCGAGGGACTGAACGTTCTGTTGACCCGGCGCACCGCCCATCTGGCCCATCATGCGGGGCAGATTGCCTTCCCCGGGGGGCGAGCCGAGGCCTCCGACCCCTCGCCCGAGGCGACCGCCTTGCGCGAGGCCTTCGAGGAGACGGGGCTGGGCGGGGAGAGTGTGGACATTTTGGGACGTCTCGATGACTATAGAACCGTGACGGGGTTTCATGTGACCCCGGTGGTGGGGGCGGTGACGCCGCCGTTGGATCTGCGTCTCGATCCCCACGAGGTGGCGATCGCCTTCGAGGTGCCGTTGGCCTTTATCCTCGACGAGAGCAACCATCGCCGGGAGGTTCGCGAGACCCCGAGGGGCGGTCGGCGGGCGTATTTTGCCATTCCCTATCACGAACATTACATCTGGGGGGCGACGGCGGCCATGCTGATCAATCTATGCGCCGTGATGCGCCGCGAAGGCCTGGGCGTATGATCCGGGCCGTTCTGGCGTTGCTGGTGCCCGTTCTTGTGCCGTGGGTGGGCTGGGTGCTGTGGGCTGAAGTTGCCCGGCGTCGCGGGCGGCCCCGGCCCGAGGTGCCGGTGGTGGCCTTGGTGGTGACCGCCATGGCGCTGATGCTCCTGGGGGCTGGGGTTTTGGCCTTCATGTCGGCCGACGGTGGCGAGCCGCCGGGAACCTCCTACACCCCGCCTCGTGCCCTTGACGTCAACCCCGAGGCTTGGCCGGTCACGCCCCGCCCCTGAGCCCCGGGGTCCTCGAAGCGGACGCCCGATCATGACCGCCAGACTGCCCCGGCTTGAAGACCGCCCCCCCGTTGGCCAACTGGGGCCTGAGCCCTGGTTGAGCGCCCCGGCCACCCGCGCCGTTCTGGCCGCCCTGACCGCCGAGGGCGGGCAGGCCCGCTTCGTTGGCGGCTGCGTGCGCGATGCCCTGGTGCATCGGCCCTCCAACGACATCGACATCGCCACCACCGAGCCGCCGCCCCGGGTCATGGCCTTGCTGGAGCAGGCCGGGATCGCGGCCCTTCCCACCGGGCTGGCTCATGGCACCGTCACCGCCCGGGTGGACGGTCGTTCCTTCGAGATCACCACGTTGCGCCGCGACGTGGCCTGCGACGGGCGCCACGCCCATGTGGCGTTTTGCACCAGCTTCTACGAGGACGCCAAACGGCGCGATTTCACCATCAACGCTCTGTCTGCCGATGCCGAGGGCCGGGTTTACGACTATTTCGATGGGATTGCCGATCTGGCGGCGGGGCGGGTGCGGTTTGTGGGCCGGGCGCAGGACCGCTTGCAGGAAGATTTCCTGCGAATCATGCGCTACTTCCGGTTCCATGCGTGGTACGGCCTGCCCCCCGCCGACGAGGAGGCTCTGGCGGCCTGCGCCAGTCTGGCCCCGGGGCTGGACACGCTGGCTGGTGAGCGGGTGCGTGTCGAGATGCTGCGCTTGCTGGCGGCCCCCGACCCAGCCGGGGTCTTGGCGCTGATGCAAGGCCGGGTGCTGGAACGGCTGCTGCCCGGGGTGGTGGATCTCGCGCCGTTGCGGGTCCTGGTCATGCTGGAAACCCGGGGGCTGGTGGTGCCGGGAATCGCCCCTGATCCCCTGCGCCGTCTGGCGGCGGCACTGGGCGCTGTGCCGGGAGGGGGAACGGGGCATACGCCTTTGGATCTGCCGATGCTGATTGAGCGCTACCGGTTCAGCCGGAGCGAGGCCCGGCGTTTGGCGGCCTTGCTTGATCTCGAGTCGGAGCACTGGCCCGATCCCGACCGCGACTCGGGAAGCCTGCGGCTCCTGCTCGATGCCCTGGGACGGGAGGTCTGTCGGGACCGCGCCTTGCTGGCTTGGGCTGCGGAACGGGTGCGGGTTCCCTTTGCCCGATCCCAACGTTCTCAAGGCTGGCTCAGGCTTTTGGAGGACATTCTTAAGTGGGATCCTCCCCCCTTTCCCCTGTCGGGGCGCGACGTTCTGGCCCGAGGGGGCCAGGGACCCGAGGTGGGGCGGCTTTTACGCGAGGTTCGGCGTCTTTGGCTGCTCGACGGTGCCGTGGGGGGGCGTGACGAGGCCCTGACCTGGCTGGAGGCCCTGGGGGCGAGAGCCGACGAAGAGGGATAAATAGTCCTATAATTCATGGGGTTATCAAAGGTCCTTTCCGCCCCGCCCCCCCCTTGCGCCCCGGGGAAAGGCCGCGCGCTTTGGGCTTTTCAGATAAAACGAATTGGACTATACCCCCGACGGGTCTGCCGCGTTGCGCCGTGAGTGGGGGCGCGAAGGTATGCGAACGTGGCAGCCGTGATTCCGGGAGAAGGCCTGAGGCAAAAAGGCACACCGGGGTTGCATGTGGGCGGTTCCGGGAAGCGGTTCTTCACAGGGAATCGTCACAGGGCGACGCGACATCGCGGGCAGTGCAGGCTCTCCCCAGACTTTCGGTGGAACGTTGGCCTCTCTTCCCCGTCCGTCGGCAAGGCGGACCCGGACGACCTTTGGTCGTGGGGTCCCGTGGTGAAGTGGTGTACCGGGGCTGTTGGGATGCAACCGCATCTCCCGTGGCCGACTGGAGATGGGGAAACCGGATCCGGAACGCCGAGGGCAACCGAGAGAGGACTATCAGGATGGCTGAAGCCGAAGAGACGATGACGATCATGGGGAAGGAAATTCCCCGCCGGGACTTCCTGATCTACGGAAGTGCCGGCATGGGGGCCTTGGGGGCGGCACTCGCCGCTTGGCCGTTTGTTGATTCCATGAATCCCGCGGCCGACACCCTGGCGCTGGCCACCACCGAGGTGAACATCGGGTCGGTGCAGGAAGGCCAGTCGATCACCGTGACTTGGCAGGGCAAGCCGGTGTTCGTGCGTCACCGCACGGCCAAGGAAATCGAGATGGCCCGCGGTGTCGATGTCGGCACCTTGCGCGACCCTCAGGCCGATGACGTGCGGGTCCAAAAAGAGCAGTGGCTGATCTTGGTCGGCATCTGCACGCACCTGGGCTGCATTCCGCTGGGCCAGAAGTCGGGCGAGCCGCGCGGCGAGTTTGGCGGGTGGTTCTGCCCGTGCCACGGCTCGCACTACGACACGGCCGGCCGCGCCCGCAAGGGGCCTGCGCCGCGCAATCTGGCGGTGCCGCCGTACAAGTTCGTGGACGACACCACCATCCTGATCGGTTAGGAGCCGCCGGACGATGTCGAAGTATACCCCTCCGACCTGGAACAACAAGTTCGTGCGCTGGTTTGACGAGCGTCTGCCGATCGTCACCCTGATGCACAAGGAGCTGGTGGTTTATCCTGCTCCCCGGAATCTTAACTACTGGTGGAGCTTCGGGTCTCTGGCCGGTATTACCCTGGTGATCATGATCGCCACGGGTATTTTCCTGGCGATGTACTACGTTCCGCACGTTGCCCACGCTTTCGACTCCGTCGAGCGCATCATGCGCGATGTCAACTACGGTTGGCTGCTGCGCTACATGCACATGAACGGCGCGTCGATGTTCTTCATTCTGACCTACATCCACATCTTCCGAGGCCTCTACTTCGGGTCTTACAAGGCCCCGCGCGAGGTCTTGTGGTGGGTCGGCGTGATCATTCTCTTCTTGATGATCATCACCGCCTTCTTGGGCTATGTGCTGCCCTGGGGCCAGATGTCCTTCTGGGGCGCCACCGTGATCACCAACTTGGTCTCGGCCGTGCCGGTCGTGGGGCAGGATCTGGTGCGCTGGCTGTGGGGTGGCTTCACCGTGGACAATCCCACGCTGAACCGCTTCTTCTCGCTGCACTACCTGATGCCGATGCTCATCGTCGCCGTGGTGATGATGCACCTGTGGGCCCTGCACGTGAAGAAGTCCAACAACCCGCTGGGCATCGACTGCAAGGCGCCGAACGACTACCTGCCGTTCCACCCCTACTACACCGTCAAGGACATGTTCGGCCTCGGCGTGTTCTTGCTGATCTATGCGTATTTCGTCTTCTTCGCGCCCAACTTCTTCGGCGAACCGGACAACTACATCCCGGCCAACCCGATGGTCACCCCGGCGCACATCGTCCCCGAGTGGTACTTCCTGCCGTTCTACGCCATTCTGCGCGCTGTGCCCGACAAGCTGGGCGGCGTTCTGGCCATGCTCTCGGCGATTTTGGTGCTGTTCGTCCTGCCCTGGCTCGACACCTCCAAGGTGCGCTCGGCCACCTTCCGTCCGATGTACAAGTGGTTCTTCTGGGCCTTCCTCGCCGACTGCCTGTTCTTGGGCTGGCTGGGCGCTCAGATGGCCGAAGAGCCCTACATTACCCTGACCCAGATCGCGACCGTCTACTACTTCGCGCACTTCCTGGTGATCCTCCCGGCGCTGGGCTGGTTCGAAAAGCCCGACCCGCTGCCGGAAAGCATCAGCGCGCCGGTCACCACCCAGGCCTGACGGCGAAACCCAAGGAGTTCACGAGACATGAAGACGATCGTCAAGAGAACCCTGGCGGCTGCCGGTCTGGTGGCGGCCCTGGCCAGCCCGGCCCTGGCCTCGGGCAACGCCGGCGGTCCCCAGCTCGACAAGCAGAGCTGGAGCTGGACCGGCCTGTTCGGCGGCTATAGCGAAAAGCAGCTCAAGAACGGCTTCGAGGTCTACCGCCAGGTCTGTGCCAACTGCCATCCGCTCAAGCACCTGTACTACCGCGACCTCCTCAAGATCGGCTACACCGAGACCGAGGTGAAGGACATTGCGGCCCGCTACCAGGTCAAGGATGGCCCGGACGATAACGGCGAAATGTTCGATCGCCCGGCGACCCCGGCCGATCATTTTGTGGGCCCGTTCGCCAACGACAAGATCGCCGCCATGATCAATGGCGGGGCCGTGCCCCCCGATCTGTCGCTGATGACCAAGGCCCGCAAGCAAGGCCCGGATTACGTCTACAACCTTCTCCACGGCTTTGCTTCCGACGCCCCCGGCCAGCCGGCCGAGTGGTGGCTGAAGCAGCAGGAGAAGCACGGCCTCGACGCCACCTTCCCCGAGACGAAGTACTTCAACGACTTCTTCCCCGGGTATGCGATCTCCATGCCGCCGCAGCTGCGCGAAGGCGCGGTGACCCTGCCCAACGGTAAGGAGCCCTCGGTGGATGAGATGGCCCGCGACGTGGTCACCTTCCTCAACTGGGCGGCCGAGCCGGAGCTGGAAAGCCGCAAGACCATGGGCCTCCTGACCTTGCTGTATCTCGGCGTGCTCACGACCTTGCTGTTCGGCCTCAAGAAGTACATCTGGCGCAACGTCCACCACTAAGGGTTTGACGCCATCCTGAGCGGGCCGCCGGATCCCCCACCGGCGGCCCCCTTTTTTTCCCCGGCCCCCTTGCAGGGGGGATGGGGGTCCCCCCACGTCAGTCGGTGGACACGACTGACCGTGGCGAGGGCGGCCATGTATGAGCAGACCACCGAAGGCATTTTGGTCAGGGTTCAGCCCGTTTTCGTGCCCGCCCAGTCGGAGCCCGACGCGGGCCGCTTCGTTTGGGCCTACCACGTGACCATCGTGAATAAAGGCGCCGAAACCGTGCGCCTGATCCGCCGCCATTGGCGCATCATTGATGCCCTGGGCCGCATCCAGGAAATCGACGGCGACGGCGTGGTGGGCGAACAGCCCGTGCTGGAGCCGGGCAGCCTGTTTGGCTATACCTCGGGGGCCCCGCTGCCCACGCCCTCGGGAGTGATGAGCGGCAGTTACCTCATGACTACCGAGGAAGGCCGGGCCTTCCACGTGGCCATTCCCCCCTTCAGCCTGGATAGTCCCCACCAGGAGAAGAACTTGAACTAAGCTTATACGACCGGTGATCCATCCGGGCACCGGGGTCGTAAAGCGCATACCTCCAAAAGACGGGAGGTCCGGGACCCAGGCCCGGTGTCGCCGGGGCCGCGTGCACCCTCACGCCGCCCCACGAGTCCTCAACGGGGCAGCCCGCACGGCGGCCCGGTGCGACAAGGAACCGAACCGTGACCAGCATCATCGACCGGGGAGAGCCGCGCGTGGTTCTCGATCCTCTTGAGGGCGGAGCTTTGAGCAAGCCGTCGTATCCCACCCACAAGCCGTCCCGCCAGGAAGCCGAAGAAGCGGTGCGTGTGCTCCTGCGCTGGGCCGGCGACGATCCCAACCGCGAGGGCCTCTTCGACACCCCGGCCCGCGTCGTGCGCGCCTACGAAGAATTCTTCGAGGGCTATGGCGCCGATCCCGAAGAAATCTTGCGCCGCACCTTCGAGGAGGTCGAGGGCTACGACGAAATGGTCCTCCTGCGCGACATCCGTTTGGAAAGCCACTGCGAGCACCACATGGTGCCGATCATCGGCAAGGTTCACATCGCCTACCTGCCCAACCGTCGGGTGGTCGGTATTTCCAAACTGGCCCGCGTCGCCGAGGCCTACGCCAAGCGCCTCCAGATCCAAGAAACCATGACGGCCCAGATCGCCAACGCCATCAACACCGTCTTGGAGCCCAAGGGCGTCGCCGTCGTCGTCGAGGCCGCCCACCAGTGCATGACCACCCGCGGCATTCGCAAGCCCGGCGTGACCATGGTCACCAGCCGCATGCTCGGCGCCTTCCGCGACAACTCCGATACCCGGCGCGAGTTCCTCCATCTGATCGGGCAAGTTCGCGACGCCAGCCTTGGGGCCTAGGAAAGGGAAGGCTGGGGAGGCCGGGCCTCCCCAGACCCCTCGGGAAGGAGAGGGGGGGCAGGGTCAAAAATGTGGCGATACTCAATTTCATTTATATTTATTCTAAGATTTCCCTCTTGATCCCCGCCGAGGGGGGCCAATCTTCCCTGAGTGTGTTGTCTTTGGGAAGGGGAGTCTAGGATGGCTGGGGGAACTTGTCCGATTGTCCACGGAGGGAATACCACCGTTGGGCGATCCAATGTCGAGTGGTGGCCGCAGGCTCTCAATCTTGACATTTTGCATCAGCACGACGCCAAGACCAACCCGATGGATCCCGGGTTCAGCTATCGCGAGGCGGTTCGCCGTCTTGATGTTGCCCAGCTCAAGAGGGACCTGCTGGCCCTGTTGACCACCAGTCAGCCCTGGTGGCCGGCGGATTGGGGGCACTATGGCGGTCTGATGATCCGCATGGCGTGGCACGCGGCGGGCTCGTATCGGATTGCCGATGGGCGGGGCGGCGCCGGCACCGGCAATCAGCGCTTCGCGCCGCTGAACGCTTGGCCCGACAACGTCAACCTGGACAAGGCTCGGCGCCTGCTGTGGCCGATCAAGAAAAAGTACGGCAATCAAATCAGTTGGGCTGATCTGATCATTTTGGCCGGAACCCTAGCCTACGAGTCGATGGGGCTCAAAACCTTTGGCTTTGCCTTTGGGCGCGAAGACATCTGGCACTCCGAGAAGGACATCAACTGGGGGGCGGAAAAGCAGTGGCTGGCGGAAAATCGCTATGAAGGTAAAAGCCGCGAGGTCATGGACAACCCCCTGGCCGCCGTGCAAATGGGCCTGATCTATGTCAACCCGGAAGGGGTCAACGGGCAGCCCGACCCGCTGCGCACCGCCCAGGATGTGCGTGTGACCTTCGCGCGTATGGCGATGGACGACGAAGAGACCGTTGCCCTGACCGCCGGCGGGCACACCGTGGGCAAGTGCCACGGCAACGGGGATCCGAAGCACCTAGGGGCCGATCCCGAGGCCGCCGACCTGGAAGACCAGGGGTTGGGCTGGCTTAACAAGACCGGTCGGGGCGTGGGGCGCAACACGGTGACCAGCGGCATTGAAGGCGCCTGGACGCCCCACCCCACCCGCTGGGACGGGGGCTACTTCCACATGCTCTTTACCTATGACTGGGTCTTGAGCAAAAGTCCGGCCGGGGCGTGGCAGTGGGAGCCCGTTAATGTTCGGGAGGAAGACCGGCCGACGGATGTCGAGGATCCCTCGATCCATTGTACCCCCATCATGACCGACGCCGACATGGCCATGATCAAGGATCCCGTATATCGGGCAATTTCCGAACGTTTCTATCAGGATCCTGACTATTTTGCCGACGTCTTCGCCCGCGCGTGGTTCAAGCTGACCCACCGGGACATGGGGCCGAAAGCTCGCTACCTGGGGCCCGATGTGCCGGCGGAAGACCTGATCTGGCAAGATCCGGTGCCGGCCGGGCCCACCGACTACGACATCCCCGCCGTCAAGGCCCGGATCGCCGCCAGTGGTCTTGGCATCGCCGAGCGGGTGGCAACAGCCTGGGACAGTGCCCGCACCTTCCGGGGCTCGGACATGCGCGGGGGGGGCAATGGCGCCCGGCTGCGCCTTGCCCCGCAAAAAGACTGGGAAGGCAACGAACCCGCCCGTTTGGCCAAGGTGCTCTCGGTCCTGGAATCCATTGCCGCCGACACCGGCGCCAGTCTGGCCGACGTCATCGTTTTGGCGGGCTGCGTGGCGGTGGAGGAAGCGGCGCGGGCGGCCGGCGTCCCCCTTGAGGTGCCCTTTGCCCCCGGGCGTGGCGATGCCACCGAGGCCCAAACCGACGCGCCTTCCTTTGCCGTGCTCGAACCCGTGCACGATGGCTACCGCAATTGGCTGAAGGGCGAGACCGCCCCGAGGCCCGAGGAACTGTTGCTGGAACGCACCCAGTTGATGGGGCTCACGGCCCGCGAGATGACCGTGTTGGTCGGGGGGCTGCGCGTTCTGGGCGCCAACCACGGTGGCCGCCGTCACGGCGTGTTCACGACCCGCGACGGGGTGCTGACCCCTGACTTTTTCGTCACCCTCACCGACATGTCCTTGACCTGGGTCCCGGTGGGCCACGGTCTTTACGAGGTCCGGGATCGGGCGAGCGGCGCCGTCCACGCCACGGCAACGCGGGTCGATCTGGTGTTCGGTGCCAATGCCGTGCTGCGTGCCTACGCCGAGGTGTATGCCCAGGACGACAACCGGGAAAAGTTTGTCCGCGACTTCGTGGCCGCCTGGGTCAAGGTCATGAACGCCGATCGCTTCGATCTGACGTAACGTCCCCCCCCCTGGCCTGGGCAAGCCCGCTTTCCCAGGTCGGGGGGTCCCAAAAGGGGGCGGTCCTTCTCACCGCCCCCGGGCGATATCCAAAAACACCTGCTCCAGCCGATCGCGCCCATAGCGCTCGCGCAACTCGGCCGGTGAGCCCTGCTCGACCAAACGGCTGTCCTTCATGATCAGGACGTCATCGCACAAGCGCTCGACTTCCTCCATGTTGTGACTGGCCAACAGCACGGTTGCCCCGGTCCGACGCCGCCACGTCTCCAAGGTGGTGCGAACCCAGTCGCCGGTGTCGGGGTCGAGGGAGGCGGTGGGCTCGTCGAGCAACAAAACCTGGGGATCGTTGAGGAGTGCCTTGGCCAGGGCGACCCGGGTTTTCTGCCCGGCCGAAAGCTCGCCGGCCGGCCGGTCCAGCAGGTCTTCCAGATCCAGATCCCGTGCGCGCGCCTTCAAGGCAGCGGCCGGGTGGCGCAGGCCGTAGAGGTGGGCGTAGACCGTCAGGTTCTCGCGCACCGTCAGACGGTGGGGCAGATCGACGTAGGGGCTGGAAAAATTCATGAAGGGCAGGGCGCGATGGCGGTCGCGGGCCATGTCAATGCCCAGCACCCGCGCCTCTCCCGACGAGGGCAGCAGCAGGCCCAGCAGCATGGACAAGGTGGTGGTTTTGCCGGCGCCGTTGCCGCCGAGCAAGCCGACCACTCGGTCGCGCGCGATGGTGAAGGTGAGGGCGTCCACGGCGGTGACGCTCCCTTTGCGCCGGTCCTGATAGACCTTGGTGAGGGCCCGGGCTTCTAGGGCGGGAGAATCGGGGTGGGACATCGGGGTCTCCAGGCTGCGGCATGGCAAAAACCATAGGGGGCCATGCCGGGGCGGGCAAGGGGGCCCGGGAAAGAGAGAAACGGAAGGCTGGGGAGGCTTGCCTCCCCAGACCCCTCATTCCCGAAGGCCCTTCGCGTCGAGGTAAGCCTCCCCAGCCTTCCCTTACCCCTACCGCCCCCGGCGAGGATCCTGAACGCTTCTTGACTTATGCGGCAAATCGGGCCATCTCGTGAGCAAAGTCCTACGTCCAGACTGTGGTGATTGGCCCGCTGGTGTCGGGCCGGCTCCCCCTGCAAAGGCCCTTGGCATGTTCATCCAAACCGAAACGACCCCCAATCCCGCCAGTCTCAAGTTTTTGCCCGGTCGGGCCGTGCTGCCGCAGGGCGGGCGCGACTTTGCCGATGCCGCCCAGGCCCGGGTGTCGCCGCTGGCCCAGCGTCTGTTCGAGATCGAGGGAGTGAGCGGGGTGTTTCTCGGCACCGATTTTGTCACGGTCACCAAGGCCGAGGCCGAGGACTGGACGGTGTTGAAGCCCCTGGTGCTGGGCTCCTTGATGGATCATTTCACCGCCAACGCCCCGGTGCTGGCCGACGATGCCGGCAGTGTCGATGACGCCGAGGAAGCGTTGTCCGAGGCCGACCGGGAGGTGGTTCGTCAAGTCCGCGAGTTGCTGGAAACCCGGGTGCGGCCGGTGGTGGCGCAAGACGGCGGCGACATCGTGTTTCATGCCTACCGCGAGGGGGTGGTGTATCTCTATATGCGCGGGTCGTGTGCGGGATGTCCGAGTTCGACGGCGACGCTTAAGCGCGGGGTTGAGACGCTGTTGCGGCACTATATTCCGGCGGTGCAGTCTGTTGAGGCGGTGCGCTAAGGGAAGGCCGGGGAGGCTCGCCTCCCCAGACCCCTCTTTTTGGGCGGTTTGAAGGCGCGGGGGGCCTTCTGGCAGGCCATCAGCCGAATGCGTGGGCCCCGGCGGGGAGTTTTTTCGTGTCGATTCTGACTGAGATCACCGAGGCGGACTTTAACGTCACGCTCGATATTGTTTATGCCACGTCCGCTAATTTCACGGGCCAGCCGGTTTATGCCCGGGCGGCGTGCTACCTTCATCCCGATGCCGCCGCCGCCTTGCGCGTGGCCGTTGATTTGGCGGCCCGCCAGGGCTTGCGGCTGCATGTGTTCGATGGCTTTCGTCCCTCCGAGGCGCAGTGGCTGCTGTGGAACCACACGCCCGATCCGACCTTTATCAGCGATCCCCGGCGCGGGTCGCCCCATAGCATGGGCGCGGCGGTCGATCTAACGCTGGCCGATGCCGCGACCGGGGCGCGGCTCGACATGGGCACCGGTTTTGACGACCTGACCCCGGCCTCGCACCATGGCGCCACCACCCTCAGCGCCGAGGCGCAGCGCAACCGCTTTTTGCTCCTGGGGATCATGACCGCGGCCGGATGGGACTTTTACCGCAATGAGTGGTGGCATTACCAGTTGTTCAAAGCGCGCGAGCGCTATCCGGTGCTGTCTGACGGTGCCGCTGGCACCAAGATGATGGCGGAGCCGGCATCGTGACCCCTGGTTTCCTGACCCTGGCCCTTGATACCGCCCTGGCTGCCTGTTCCGTTGCCCTGGTCTCGCCCGATGGCGTGTTGGCGACCCGGCACCAGCCCATGGAGCGCGGCCAAGCCGAGGCTCTGGTCCCGCTGATCGCCGCCGTGATGGCCGAGGCCGACCAGACCCCTTCGGCCCTGGGGCAGGTGGCCGTGACCATTGGCCCCGGCTCGTTCACCGGCTTGCGGGTCGGGCTGGCCACAGCGCGTGGTCTGGGGGTCGCCTTGGGCTGCCCGGTGCGCGGGGTCGGCGTGGCCGAAGCCCTGGCCGATGCGGTGATGGACCACGATCGCGCCGCGTCCGAGGCGTCGGTGCTGGTGGTGATCGATTCCAAGCGCGGCGATCTCTTCGTGCAGCGCTTTGCCGGGCGGGATGCCCAGGGTTTGCCCCGAGCGGTGGATTCGCCCCGCGCCGTCAGCCTCGACGAGGCGCAGGCCCTGGCCGAGGGGGCGTCCTTTGTCGCGGGCGATGGGGCGCTCAAGGTCGGTCGGGCGCCGGTGGTGGTCTTTCCCGATCCGGTGCGGGTGGCCCGGTTGGCGGCACGCCGTCCCCCTGAAGCGGCGCTTGCCCCCCTGCCGCTTTATCTGCGTCCCCCCGACGCCGTCCTCGCGCCCAACGGCGGGCGGCTCTGGGCATGAGCCCCCCGGAGATCCTGGCGGTCGGCGGCGAGGCGGCCCTGGTCTTGGCGGTGTTGCACGAGGCCGCCTTTGCCCCCCGACGCGAGCGCCCGTGGTCGGCCGGCGAGATCCGCGACCTGCTGCTCCTGCCCGGCGTGTCGGCCCTGTTGGCCGGCCAAGATCCCCCGCTCGGCATGGTCATGGTCCAGGTCACAGCCGGCGAGGCGGAAATCCTGACCCTGGCCGTGGACCCCGAGGCGCGGCGGTGCGGCGTGGGCGGCTTGATGCTCGACCACGCCCTCAGGCTCGCCCGCCACCAGGGCGCCTTGACCATGCTTCTTGAGGTCGCCGAGGACAATCCACCGGCTCTGGCTCTCTACAACAGCCGCGACTTCACCCCGCGCGGCCGACGGCCCCGCTACTACAGCCGCGACGACGGCTCGACCGCCGATGCCCTGATCCTCGGGCGCTGCCTGCGCGACCTGAAGGGCTGAGTTCAAGCAACGAGGGGGGCTGGGGACCAGCCTGCCCTGGATCACGCGCTCGCGCCTCCCTCTAGGACTCTGACGCCAAAACAGCGCTGCGGGCCTTGGGGAGGTAGCGATACAGGGTCGAGGGCGCGACCCCCAGGCGTCGAGCCACATCCTCAACCGAGATTTCGGGATCACGCAACAAGGCCTTGGCGACGGTCAGGTCCTTGGCGGTCAGGGCCGGGGGGCGGCCGCCGACCCGGCCGCGCGCCCGGGCCGCCTCCAGGCCGGCGCGGGTTCGTTCCCGGATCACGCCGCGTTCAAACTCCGCTAGGGCGGCGAACAGGTGGAAGACAAGGCGGCCGCCGGTGGTTTGGGTGTCGATGGCTTCGGTGAGGGAGCGAAAGCCGATCCCGCGACCGCCCAAGTCTTCCACGGTTTCGATCAACTGCTTCAAGGAACGGGCCAGTCGATCGAGCTTCCAGACCACGAGGGTGTCGCCGGTTCGGGTGTAGTCCAAGGCGGCCAAAAGCTGGGGGCGGTCCCGCTGGGCCCCGGAAGCCTTCTCGGTAAAGATCTTTTCACAGCCGGCTGCCTTTAGGGCGTCAAGTTGCAGGGCGAGGTCCTGTTCTTGCGTGGAAACGCGGGCGTATCCGACCAGCATCGCCGTCTCCTGTCGTCGGGACTTTTCCTCTTATACCATGGAACGTCCGCCGGGGCTTGACGGACTGGAGGTGTCTTTGGGGGATCAGGGGGCAAGGACAAGGACAGGCTGGGGAGGCACGGCCTCCCCAGACCCCTCGGATCCAAATTGGTCATCTCAAAGTTCTTGTCACTCCATTTGTTACCGGCCGTCTACTCCAGCCAATAATTTTAAGTCGCAACGATTGAGATTGGGGGGATTATAAAAAAATTATGACCATGATAAAATCATGGTTCCCTGACCATTATCGGCGGGGTAAATAAAAATTTTGTACGGCCACAATAGGCGCTCAACATGAATGTTCAGCGCATAAATTTCTTTACGCGTCCATGATTCCTTTTTCCAAAAATGTTGCAGATCATACGCAAACGCATTGACCCACCCAGTAAGCTGTTGCGCGGCTATCGCGGCTCCAGCAGGCGTTTCTGGAGTCGGCAAGGGAGCTTTCCCAAGGCCGTCGAGATGGCCAATTAGCCGGGCCGAGTCAATCAAGATTTCGGTCACGGCACGGTGGGAGGCACGAAAAAGTTTAATATGATCGCGATCTACTCGGTGTATCTCTTTTGATTTCAGAATATTACTTCTGAATAATTCGAGGGATTTGGCAAGGTTATTTGAAAAAAAATCTTCAAAAATATCATTTGCCCCAAAATTTGCACTATCATAAGCATAGCGATAAGCACGTAATGCCTTACGCATAGCAAGATGTAATTCTCCATCATAATCTTTTTTATTTACAGACTGCGATAGGAAACCTGGTAGTGTAGTTTCGATTTTGTTAACCACATTTGCAATAGATAGACCAGCGACAATTAAATGCAACGCAATCTCTTTAATTTGAACTTCACCACCAAAAAATGACATGGCAAATATTTTATCAAGAACGATGCGTACCATTATATTCCCATTTTTCGTCACTAAAAGAGCGGCGGCTCTCGGTACAATAAAGTCTGGATCTTCCTCGTAATGTGCGTTATTAGAAAAATAATTACTTAGTTCACTAATTGATTTGTCAAAATCTGATGTGAACGTAATGCCATCTAAATGCGTTAGGTTTAGTCGAGGAGATGTTTTTTTAACAATATCCGGGATAATTATACTGAGATAATCAATCTCTTCTTTTTTAGAAAAGCCAATAAAAGTTAGTTCGTAACCTAAGGCAGGCCCAAAAACTGTTGGGGGCGTTGTTTTGTTTTGTGATGGACTGAGATCCCAGATGTCTCTTAATGCATCGTTTACAATTGAGGCGATATTTCCTTCCCAGCGCTTCCCAATTTGTTCACTTAAATTCGCATAATTAGATGATGTTGCGATAAAAATCTCATCGCTACACTCTGATGCATCATAATTAAATCTAGAAATATCTGGAGTTGCCCTGCCTGGGCGAGTCCCAACAAGTAATTTTTGGGATGTCAAAGGCATAACAACGGTAGAAGCTGTCGATGCCATGATATAAGGAAGGAACAGGCCTTGTTCTTCATCGAAGCCAAGCGCGATGCAGTCCGGCATAATTGCGCCATTCTCTGGCGCAGGATGTATATTCCACTTAAATTCTTTCAGATTGTGCTTTCGGGGCGGCGCAAGACCCCCTGTGTGGAGGGCTTCGGTGTTCGTCCGGGTCGTTCCCGACGACGCCCAGGCCCTGCTGGGCCGCGAGGTCGCCGATTTGCCGGTGCCGGCCTGGACCCCGGACGGCCCCCGGCTGGGATGCGAGGCGAGCCAGCGGGCCGTCGCTTGGCAAATGCTGACCTGCCCGGCGGATGCCCCGGGCCGCTCGCTCTATCTGTCGGCCAAAGGCCTGGAGCTGCTGGCCAGCCTCGCCCTGCCCTCCCGCGACCCGGCGCCCCTGGGGTTGGCCGGGACCCAACGGCTGTACGAGGCCCGCGACATCTTGCTGGCCACTTTGGAGGCGCCACCCAGCGTGCCTGAGTTGGCCCGCGCCGTGGGTCTCAGTGCCCGCAGCCTGTCGCGGGGGTTTTCCCGGCTGTTTGGCCAACCGGTCTATGCCTTTGTCAAGGCGCGGCGCCTGGAACGGGCCCGACGCCTGATCGAGACCGATGCCCTGACCATCGCCGAGGCTGCTTATGCCATCGGCTATCACCCGAGCCACCTGTCCACCGCCTTTCGCCGCCATTTTGGCGTGGCGCCCTCGGCCCTGCGCCCGCCCCGCTAACCCACCGCTCCGCCCCTCAAGAACCGGGGGTGGTCATACGGCGAGAAGCCTATCTTTTGGGGGAGGCCTCGGGGGCTTTGATTTCCCCCTTTTTTGCGGTAAAATAGCTTCTAAAGGGTATGTGGTGCGGGGAGCGAGGCGGGCCTGCCTCCTTTCGGTGCCTCTGCGTTTGGAGAGGTGGGGAGGCTCCCATGGATCAGGCAATCGTCGATTTTGCGTCCATCAAAACCCTTGTCGTGGACGACGAGCCCTTCAGCTTGTCCATCGTAGTGCGGATCTTGAGGGACCTTAGGTTTTCCGCCATCCTGGACGCCCCCAACGGCCAGAAGGCGCTGGATCTTTACGAAGAAGGCAAGGCCCCGGACGTCTCGATCATTGATTTCAACATGCCGGGCCTAAACGGCTTGCAGGTGCTTAAGGCCGTGCGCACCGGTCGCACGCGTCTGCCCCGCGACCACCGCATCTTGATGCTCACCGGCAACGCCGACTTTGGGTTGGTCCAGGCGGCCATTGCCCTGGATGTCGATTCCTTCATCGCCAAGCCGGCCTCCAAGATGATTCTGTCGGCCCGGCTGGAAAAAGTGTTGGCCGAACCCCCGGAGCTGAAGCCGGTGGAAGAGTATGAGGCGGTGGACATTGAGGCCGTCAATCGCCGCTTCCTGGGCCACGACCCGCTGGGCACCCCCCGCACCGCCGCCCCCGTCGAGGACAAGGCCGACTACCAGATCCGCCGCGTGGCGCTGGAGGCGTTGCAGCCCGGGGTTCTCGTGGCGCGCAACATCCTCAGTCCCTCGGGCGATCTCCTGATCCGGCGCGGCACGGCCCTGACCGAGCGCTTTATTCGTCGTCTCAAGGAGTTGCAAGACGTCCTCAACCTTCAGAGCCTGGAAATCCTCGTTCCGGCCAAAAAGGAACCGCGGTGACCAACGATGCCTCCTCATTGTTGTTCGACGCCGCCCCGCTGCCCATGGTCTTGTGCCAGTTCCCGGGGGGAGAGATCCGCCGGGCCAATCGGCGGGCCGTTGAACTGTTCATGATCGAGTTGAAGCCCGAGGATACCCTGGGCGCCATCATTGGTCCGCGGGTCTTTCAGGAGTTCCTGGCCTCATTGCAAAAGCACGGCGGCTTCCTCGACGACTACGAGGCCCTGCCCATGACCGCCTACGGCGAGGCCTTCCCGTGCAGCCTGTCGGGCCAGATCGTCGCTCTCGACGACACCCGCTCCATCCTGGTCGGCATGACCGACATCACCGAGCGCAAGCTGGCCGAAGAGAGCCTGCGCCGGTTCTTCGAGGCCGGGCCGCTGGCCATGCTCCTGGTCCGGCTTAAGGACGCCGTTGTCACCAGGATCAACCGCAGAGCCTCTGAACTGCTGTCGCTGGGGGGGCAGGCGTCCACCGATGCCCCGGAAAGCCTGACCTTGCATCGTTTCCTTGGCCCCCGGGCCGCCGAGGACTTCCTCGCCCAATTGTGCGAGGGCGGCTTTGTCGATGCCTTCGAGGCCGAGTTGGCCACCGACTACGGCGAAAGCTTCTTTGCCCTGATTTCCGGCCAGATGGTCATTGTCCGGGACGAGCGATCGGTCCTGGTGGGCGTCACCGACATCACCGAGCGCAAACGGGCCGAGGAAGCCCTCCAGCGTGCCAAGGAAACCGCCGAGCAGGCGACCCAGGCCAAGTCCTCCTTCCTGGCGACCATGAGTCATGAGATCCGCACGCCCATGAATGGGGTGCTCGGCATGCTGGATCTTCTGGGCCGCACCCCCCTGTCCGACGAGCAGGGGGAAATGGTCGAGATTGTCAGCCAATCGGCCTCGGCCTTGTTGACCATCATTGATGATATCCTCGACTTTTCCAAAATCGAGGCCGGGAAACTGACCCTGGAATGGCTGCCCATCAGCCTGCGCGCGTGGGTCGAGGTGGTGGTTCATGTCGTCGTGCCCCGGGCCCAGCAAAAGGACCTTGAAATTGCTTGGTGGGTTCAAGATCTCCTGCCCTCGGGCTTTTTCGGCGACCCGGTGCGGCTGCGCCAGATTTTGCTCAATCTTCTGGGCAATGCCATCAAGTTCACCGATCGCGGCCGCGTTCTTCTGCGGGTCGAGGGGATCGAGGAACCGGATCAAACCGGTCGCCTGCGCTTTTCCGTGACCGATACCGGCATCGGCCTCAGCGAGGCCCAGCAACAAAGCCTGTTCCAGCCGTTCTCCCAGGCCGATGGCTCCACCACCCGGCGCTTCGGCGGTACCGGCCTTGGGCTGTCGATTTGCCGCCGTCTGGTCGAGATGATGCACGGCACCCTTGGGGTCAGCAGCACTCCCGGACAGGGCAGCACCTTTTTGGGTCGAGGTGCCGCTGGTGGCCGCGCCCGATCCCTCCCCGGCCCCGCCGGCCAAACCCCTGGAGGGGGTGCGCCTTCTGGTGGTGGATGACTTGCCCGAAACCCGGGCCACCCTTGCCGCGCAAGGGCGTCGCCTGGGGGCCGGGGTTGAAACCGGCGCCCCCGAGGCCCTCGCTCGTTTGCTCGACAAGGCCAAGCCCTTCCAGGTCGCCCTAGTCGATCTGGAGGATACCCCCGCGGTGGCCTTGCGCTCCCTGATCGAGCGGTTGGGGCCCGAGCGCATCGTGCCCCTGACCCGCGGCCCCCTCGATCAGGCCCGATCCCGCTGCGACGCGCTCGCCCTGTCGCCCCCGCTCTTGAAACCGCCGCGGGCGACCGCCTTGCTGAAAGCCCTTCTCACCGCCACCGGTCGCGCCACGCTCCACGAGGAAAGCGACGCCCCGGTCTCGGCGCCCGTCTCCCTGACCCCCGACCAAGCCCTGGCCCAGGGCCGGCTCATCTTGGTGGCCGAGGACAACGCCATCAATCGACGGGTCATCTCTCGCCAACTGGGCGAACTGGGGCACCCGTTTGACATGGCCAGTGACGGTGAGGTGGCCTGGGACATGCTCAGGCAAAAAGCCTACGGCCTGCTCCTCACCGACTGTCTCATGCCCCGGCTCGACGGCTACGACCTGACCCGACGCATCCGTCAGCAAGAAAGCAAGGGAGGCCCTCGCCTTCCCGTCATTGCTCTGACGGCCAATGCCGTGGAATCGGAAATGCAACGCTGCCGGGATGCGGGCATGGACGATTTTCTGACCAAGCCGGTCGCCCTTGAAACCCTGGGCGCCATTCTCGACGAGTGGCTGCCCTCGACGGTCTCCTCCCCCGTCTCCGTGTCGGCGGTCGTTTCCCAGGAACGCCCGGTGGAGCGGGTCCTGGATTTGCGAAAATTTGCCGACATCATCGGGACCGATGACCCAGAAACCGTTCGGGAGTTCATGGGCTTTTTTGTCGAGACCTTCGATCAGGCCCTGCCCCCCCTGCATGCCGCGCTTGCCGCCCACGACCGGCCGGCCCTGCGCCAAGCCGCCCACGCCGCCAAAGGCGCCGCCCGCAATGCCTGCGCCCTGGTGCTGGCGGCGCGCCTCGACCTCTTGGAAGAGCAGTCCATCACCGAGGCTTCCTTCGAGGATCTTGCCCCCCTCCTGGCCGCCGTCGAAACGGCCTACGCCGACGTGCGCGCCTTGATCCAGGCCCCAGAAGCCCCGCCTTCCCAGGAGGTGTCCTGACCAAATAAAATGGGTCTGGGGAGGCCCGCCTCCCCAGCCTTCTCTCTTTAGCGCGAGGCCACAGGCTTCTGGCGCTGGGCCCGGCTGGCCAGCCCCACCCCGGCGATCGCCACCAACACTCCCAGACCCTGCGACCAGTCGGGCATCCGCCCCACCGCCGCCGCCACGACCAGCGCCGAGACCGGCACAAGGTTGAACAACACCGAGGTCGCCGCCGCGCCGCGTTGCGCAATCCCAACCTGCCAGAAAACAAAGGCCAGGACCGAGCCGATCAGCGCCATGTGCCCGCTCGCCAGCCAGAACACCGGCGACGCGTCACTCAGCAGCCGCAGCGGGGTCTCCATCGTAAAGGCGATGGCGGCCAGTGCGGCGGCGCCAAACACCATGGTCCACACCGTGGTTTCAAGGGCCGTCGCTTGCGTGACCCAGCGCCGGCAGCCCACCGAATAGAGCGCCCACGCGACGCTGCCGCCGGCGATCAGCCAATCCCCCGGCGCAAGGCGCGCCCCCGAAAACGCCCCGACCGTCAGGGCCACACCCATCAGGCTCACGCCAAGGCCCACCAGCGTCAGGGCCGTCGGGCGGCGGCGGTGAAACAAGGACTCCAAAACGGTGGTCGTCAACGGGCTGGTGCCCATGATGAGGGCGGCGGTGACCGGGCTGGAGGTCGCCATCCCCAAGAACAGCGCCGCGTTGAACCCGGTGACGCCAATCAGCCCCAGCAGGGCGAAGGCCACCGCGTTGCGTCGCAAGACGCTGAAATCAAGGCCTCGCGTCGCGGCCAGCCACAGCACGGCCGCCGCCGCCGCCAGGACAAAGCGCAGGGCGGCCGCCGTCCACGGCGCCATCTCCGTGAGGACGATACGGGTGGCCTCGAAGTTGGTGCCCCAGAACACGGCGGCCAGGGCGCTCAGAAGAAACGCCCGGGTGTCCAAGGGCAAGGACAGGGGCAGGGCTCGGGAGGCAAGGGAGGAGTCGGTCATGGGATCAGCCTCAAGAGGAGGGGAATGGCCCCGATGATCCCCTTTCGAGGTTGCCCCGGATATGGAAGAATAGGGAAACCCGTTTTCGGATTATGGAAAGCCATGCCCCCCAACTGGGACGACCTGCGCGTGTTTCTGGCGCTTGCCCGCGAAGGCAGCCTGACCGGCGCGGCGCGGCGGTTGGGGGCTGGCGTTGCCACCGTGTCGCGGCGCATTGAGCGGTTCGAGGCGGCGCTCGGCGTGCCCCTGTTCTTGCGTCATCAAAGCGGCTACAGCCTGACCGACCAGGGCCTCGCTCTCTTGCCGCGTGCCGAAGCCGCCGAGGAGGCGCTGGCCGGGCTGCGCCAGGAGGCGGGTGAGCAGGACCAGATCCGGGGCCATGTGCGGATCGCCAGCATCGAGAGCCTGATCACCCCCCTCCTGATCCCGGCCCTCGCCCCCCTGCTGGCGGCGCATCCCGGCCTGGATGTCGAGATCCTGTTCAGCACGCAGGCCGTCAACCTGCACCGCCACGATGCCGATCTGGCACTGCGCATGCTGCGGCCCGATCATGGGCATCTGCGGGTGCGCCAACTGGTGGTGATGGGGTTTGGCCTCTATGGCCCGCCGGACGGCGCGCGGCCGCGGCGGCAGGTTTCCTGGCCCGAGCACCTCAGCCTCGGCACCGTTCTCGCCTGGTCCCGGGCCTTCGCCGGGCCGGACACGCCGCGCTTTGCCGTCAACACGCTGGAGGCTCAGATCAAGGCGGTCGGCCAGGGTCTGGGCGTGGCCGTGCTGCCGCACTTTCTGGCCCGGCCGGCCGGCTTGACCCTGATCGCCGCACGGTTGCCGGACGGCGGCGCCATGGAGCGTCCCGTTTTCATGGTCTCCCACGCCGACCTCGCCGGCTCCCGCCGCGTTGCCGCCGTGGCCGAGGTCATCACTGACGCGATCACCGCCCGGCGTGGTGAGTTTGGCGCGGGGGGGTGAGGGCAAGGGGGGAGACGATAAGGAAAGGCTGGGGAGGTGCGCCGTCTTTTGGGAGGCGACGGGGAACAGCTTCCCCCGCGATCCTTCTGATCTTCTGAGCCGAAGCAAAAACCCGGCAGAAGCCGGGTTTGAAGATGTCATTTTTAACTAAAATTGGCGGAGGGAGTGGGATTCGAACCCACGATACGCTTTTGGCGTATACACACTTTCCAGGCGTGCGCCTTCGACCGCTCGGCCATCCCTCCGCCGGAGGCCCCATCGGATTGCTCCAGGGACCGCGTCACTCCCCTTGGGAGGGGTGCTCGGCAGGTGGCGGAAACTAATCGGATTTCTGGGAGGGGGCAAGGCCTTTTTTATCCAGGGGTGATTTTTTTCGGCGCTGTCGGCAAAACGCCGGGGGACCGTGAGGAGGATCCGGTTTTGCTTGGGATCATCGGACTGCCGCCCCGCGCCACCCCATCAGGCAACAGTCCAGGAGGGAGGGGAGAGGGCCCCCGCCTCGCTCAAGGCGGCCTCCAAGTCCTCGAGGGGCAGGCGCCAGGGCTTGTCATGCGGCGCCAGCGGATCCCAGGCGCCCAGGGTCTCCCCCACCACGCAGCCATAGCGCAGCCCCAGAAGATTTGCCATGCGCCGGAAGACCCAGTTCAGGTAGCTGTCCATGTGCAGTTCGCACACGGTCGTGCCGGGGCCGCAAAACACCAAGTTGGTCAGCCCCGCGCCGTGGGGCGCCACGATGACGCGGGCCTCGGCCATCAAGCGGGCTTGCTCGTGCACCGACACGCCTTCCAGGGGGATGATGTCGAAGCCCGCCGCCGCCAAGCGGGCGATGATCTCTGGTTCGTTGACCAAGGGGCGCTTGGCCGAGGGGCCCCGGGCGAGATAGAGCTTGCGCTCTCCCGGGCCTCGGGGCCGCAGGCCGGGATAAAGATCAAGGTTCTCGTGGCGCAAATTCCAACCAAAGTCGTTCAGGTTGGGGACGAAAACCAAGTCGTCCACAACAACGGTGCGGCCTCGATCGATTTCGTGAAAGCGTAGCGGGCGGGCGCCGGCCGCCAGCGCCAGGGTTTCTTGCTGGAAGGGAAGGGTGATCGGCGGCAGCAAAAACAGGTCGTCGCGGTGGTCGGGCAGGAGCTGCGGCAGTTTGGCCAGGACATCCACCTGCCAGTGGTAGTAATTCGTTTCACCGCCTCCCAGCAAATGCACCGCCCGACCGGCGACTCGGTTGATGCCGGCGCTTTGCAGTTCGATGAGTTTTCCGGTTTCAGGATCAACGACCAAAAGGTGTTCTTCAAACACCACGTTGTGCAGCGTTTCGTTGACCATATGCAGGCAGTCGCCCGGCCCCTCCGGGTTGGGGAGGCCGACCAGCATGACCCCGCAACACGACTGGACCACCGCATCACGCACCCGGGCCACACGGATCGCCGGAGCCGTGTAGGCGTCCTCGCGCCACGCACCGGGGTAGGGACGTTCAATCACCCGGTTTTGATCAAAACAACGCACGCCGAAGGCCAGGGGGGCCAGCAAGATCTTGACCGCTGGCGCCACCTCGCGAACCGTCGCGCGATCCAGGGCTTCCAGGTCGGCGAGGTCGATGCGCAACGGGAGGGTCATGGCGGGGCCCCCTGGCCTTCAAACGGCGGCTCTTCCTCGGCGGCCTTCTTGCGCCGGGTTTTCTTGGCGGGCGCCGACGCGGCTTCGGGGCTGGCGGTGCTTTCGTCTTCCGCCGCCGGCGCCTTGGCCTTGCGGGTCGTGGGGGTCTTGCGCGGCGCGGCTTTCTTCTTCTCGGTTTTCTTTTCTGCGGGCGCGCCGGCATCCTTGGCCAGGCGGGCTTTCAGCACCTCAAGCGCCCGCTCCAGGGTCAGGCCGGCCGGGTCCTCGCCCTTGGGCAAAGTGGCGCGGGTGGCGCCGTGCTGGACGTAGGGGCCGAACCGGCCATCGTGGATCGTCACCGGCTTGGCGTCTTCCGGGTGATCGCCCAGGCTCTTGGCCGGCTGGCGCGCCCGGCCGCCGCGAGCGCTTTCGGCCAGCAAGACCACGGCCCGGTTGAGGCCGATCGACAAGATATCCTCGTCCTTGGGCACCGACTTGTAAATGTCGCCGTGCTTGAGGTAGGGGCCGAAGCGCCCGATGCCCGCCGTGATCATGGCGTGGGTTTCCGGGTGCTCGCCGATGTCGCGCGGCAAGGCGAGCAGTTTGAGGGCAATGTCGAGGTCGATGCCGGCCGGTTCCATGGTGTTGGGAATGGAGACGCGCGGCGGCTTGACAGCCTTCTTGCCCTTTTCCGCCTTGGCCGCTTCGCCTTTTTGCACATAGGGGCCGTAGGGGCCTTTGCGCAGGGTGACTTCCTCGCCATCGGGGGCGAGGCCCAGGACCTTGACGCCGTCTTCCAGGCCCGTGGCTTGTCCCTCGCCGTCGCCCTTGGCCACCAKGGGCCGGGTGAACTTGCACTCGGGATAGCCGGAGCATCCGACGAAGGCGCCGAACTTGCCGATTCTCAGGCCCAGTTTGCCGCTGTTGCACACCGGACAGACACGGGGGTCGCGACCATCGGCGGTTGGCGGAAACAGGTGCGGGCCCAACTCGGCGTCGAGGGCATCGAGCACTTCCGAGACCCGAAGGGTGGCGGTGTCGTCGATGGCGGCCTTGAAGTCACGCCAGAAGGCTTCCAGCACCGTCTTCCAGCCCAGGGCGCCATCGGAGATCTCGTCGAGCTGGTTTTCCAGATCGGCGGTGAAGGAATACTGGACGTAGCGTGAGAAGAAGTTTTCAAGAAAGGTCGTGACCAGCCGGCCCCGATCTTCAGGCACAAAGCGGCGGTTATCGAGCCGGACGTACTCGCGGTCTTGCAACACCGACAGGATCGACGCATAGGTCGAGGGCCGGCCGATGCCCAGCTCTTCCATGCGCTTCACCAAGCTGGCTTCGGTATAGCGCGGCGGCGGCTGGGTGAAGTGCTGGTCGGCCCGCGCCGATTCCCGCGTCAGGGCCTCGCCTTCGGCCAGCGGGGGCAGGAGGCGGTTTTCGTCGTCGTCGCTGCTGTCGCCGGTGTCGGGCCGGTCGTCGTGGTCCTCACGGTAAACCTTCAAGAAGCCGTCGAAGCGCACCACCGAGCCGGTGGCCCGCAAGACCACGGTGCGGGCCGGGTCGGTGATGTCCACCACCACCTGATCAAGAATGGCGCTGGCCATCTGGCTGGCGACGGTGCGCTTCCAGATCAACTCATAGAGTTTGCGCTGCTCTTGGGTCAGGAAGGGGGCGACCTCGGCCGGGCTGCGGCTGACGTCGGTGGGGCGGATGGCCTCGTGGGCTTCCTGGGCGTTCTTGGCCTTGGTCTTGTAGACCCGGGGCTGGTCGGGCAGGTAGTCGCGGCCGAACTCGTCTTGGATCAAGGCGCGGGTCGCCGTCACCGCCTCGGGGGCGATCGACACGCCATCGGTTCGCATATAGGTGATAAGGCCGACGGTCTCGCCGCCCAGGTCCACGCCCTCGTAGAGCTTTTGCGCCACGGTCATGGTCTGGCGGGCGCTGAAATAGAGCTTGCGCGAGGCTTCTTGCTGCAAGGTCGAGGTGGTGAACGGCGCCGCCGGGTGACGCTTGGCCTGCTTGCGCTCCACCGTGGCCACGCTCAACCGCGCCGCTTCGACCGCCGCCAGGGCCGCGTCGGCGGCCGTCTTGTCGGGCAGGTCGAACTTGTCGAGCTTGTGGCCGTTGAGGTGGGTCAGGCGGGCTTTGAACGGTTGGCCGGCCTCGGTCGCCAGGAGGGCCTCGACGCTCCAGTACTCGCGGGTGACGAAGCGTTCGATCTCCTGTTCGCGCTCGCACACCAGCCGCAGCGCCACCGACTGCACCCGTCCCGCCGAGCGCGAGCCGGGCAGTTTGCGCCACAGCACCGGCGACAGGGTAAAGCCCACCAGATAGTCAAGCGCCCGGCGCGCCAGATAGGCCTCGACCAGGGGGTGGTCGAGGTCGCGGGCGTTGTTCAGGGCCTCTTCGACCGCCGAGCGGGTGATGGCGTTGAAGGTGATGCGCTGCACCGACTTGCCCACCAGGGCCTTGCGGCTTTCCAGCACCTCGCGCACATGCCACGAAATGGCCTCGCCCTCGCGATCCGGGTCGGTGGCCAGCAGCAAGGCGTCGGCGTGTTCCAGGGCCTGGATGATCTCTCGGAGGTGGCGCTCGGAGCGTTCGTCCACCTCCCAGTCCATGGCGAAGCCCTCGTCGGGCCGCACCGAGCCGTCCTTGGGCGGCAGGTCACGGACATGGCCATACGAGGCCAGAACCTTGTAGTTCTTGCCAAGATACTTGTTGATCGTCTTGGCCTTGGCGGGAGATTCGACGACGACGACGTGCATGAGCCGGAAGGACTCCTACGGGACCCGGGAAGGACGGGAAAGTCAGGGGGCAGCCGCCAGGGCGACCCGATTCCCCGGATGACGGTCCAAACGCCCGGCGAGCTCCAGTTCCAAAAGAACAACGGCCACCACGGCGGGTGACAATTGGCATCGTCGGATGAGTTCGTCAACAGGGACGGGACTCCAGTCCAGGGCCGCCAGCACCCGCGGCCGGGCGGCCTCGATGTCGGCCTCGGACGTCGCGGCCGGCGGCGGCGGGACAAAAACCTGGCTTTGCGGTTCGCCCATCGGCCTCGTCAGCAGCGGCTCCAGGACCTGGAGAACGTCGGCGGCGTTTTCAATCAGGGCCGCTCCGGTCTTGATCAGGCCGTTGGTGCCCTGGGCCCGGGCATCGAGCGGCGAGCCCGGGACGGCCATCACCTCGCGGCCCTGTTCGGCCGCCAGACGCGCCGTGATCAGCGAGCCCGAGCGCGGCGATGCCTCCACCACCACCACGCCCAGCGCCAACCCGCTGATGATCCGGTTGCGCCGGGGAAAGTGCCGGGCCTGCGGCTGCTCCCCGGGCGGCATTTCCGAAACCACCAAGCCCGCCTCGACGATCCGCTGATAAAGTGCCGCGTTTTCCGCCGGGTAGATCACATCGACCCCCCCGGCCATCACCGCCACGGTGCCGCCGCTCAGGGCGCCTTGATGCGCCGCCGTGTCCAGGCCCCGGGCCAGCCCGGAGACCACCACCAAGCCCGCCTGTCCCAACTCGGCCGCCAACCGCTCGGCAAACCGGCACCCGTTGGCGGAGGCGTTGCGGGCGCCCACCAGGGCCACCATGGGCCGCGTCAGGAGGCCGGGCGAGCCCAGCGTGCACAGGATCGGCGGGGCGTCTTCCAGGGCGGCCAGGGGGAGGGGATACGGGGGCTCGCCCAGGAACAGCATCTGGGCTCCCAGGGCCGTGAGGGCATCGAGTTCCCGCCGCGCCGCCGCCGCCGGAAAAACCTTGATCGGCTTGGCCCGCCCGCCGCGCCGCGCCAGGTCGGGCAGGGCGTCGAGCGCGGCGGTGGCGCTGCCGTAGCGGCCCAGTAGTTTGCGCCACGTCACCGGTCCCACGTTTTCGGAGCGGATCAGGCGCAGGCGATCCAGTTTTTCGGCGGCGGTCAGCACCGTGGTTCCCCCGGGAGTGGTTGGGTCTTTGGGGGAGGGTACTCTAAAAAGGTGTTTCGGGAAGAGGGGGCAACAGGGGGAAAGAAAAAAGGAAGGCTGGGGAGGCGGGCCTCCCCCAGGCCCCCTGCGTTCCTTAGGGTATCTCCCTGGGGAAAGCAGCCAATGCGAGAGGGGGGGTGCGGGATTTCTCTCGTAAATTTAATGTCGCACGGCCTTGCGCCCCCTTCTGTCGCCGGTAATGTAAAGCACATTTCAAAAATCGGCCGTCGAAGGACGGTTTTGCGCGCAAGAGGACACTCATGGTCAAGCGTTACACCCTTGGTCGCGCTGGCGCTTTCGTGATGCTGGGGCTCGCCGTGGCGGCCTGCGACGAGAAAACCGCCGGCCCGCCGCCCGCGCCGCCGCCGCCCGAGGTGGCGGTGGTCGAGGTGCAGCCCCAGCGGGTGGGGTTGACCACCGAGTTGCCCGGCCGCACCGCCGCCTACCGCGTGGCCGAGGTGCGGCCCCAGGTGGGGGGGCTGATCCAAAAGCGGCTGTTCACCGAAGGGACCGACGTCAAGGCCGGCCAGCAGCTCTATCAGATCGACCCGGCGCCCTACGCTGCGGAGTTGCAAAAGGCCCGGGCTGAACTGGAAAAAGCCGAGGCCACGGCGCGAGCCGCCCGCCTCAAGGCCGAGCGCTATCGCAAGCTGGTCTCCGGCGACGTGGTCAGCCGTCAGACCTTCGACGACGCGGTGGCCGCCGACGCCGAGGCCGACGCCGCCATCGGCGTGGCCCGTGCGGCGGTCGAGGTGGCGCGGATCAATCTGGATTACACCAAGGTCCTGGCCCCCATCAGCGGGCGCATCGGCGCCTCGGCGGTGACCGAGGGCGCGCTGGTGACCGCCAGCCAAACCGCGGCCCTGGCCACCGTCACCCAACTCGATCCCATCAATGTCAACATCACCCAATCCAGCGCCGAGTTGATGCGCCTGCGCCGGGACATCGACAGCGGCCGGGTGGAAAAAGCCCCGGTGGCCACGGTGCGCCTCAAGATCGACGGGCTCCAGACCTACGAAATCCCGGGCACTTTGCAGTTCGCCGAGGTCACCGTCGATCCCAGTACCGGCTCGGTTCGCCTGCGCGCCGAGTTCCCCAATCCCCAAGGCGTGCTGCTGCCCGGTTTGTTCGTGCGGGCCGTGGTCGAGCAGGCGGTGCGTGACGAGACTCTTCTCGTGCCGCAGCAATCCTTGGTCCGCCGGCCCGATGGCAGTGCCATCGTGTGGGTCGTTGATGCCGAGAACAAGGTCGCGCCGCGCCCCGTCCAGGTCGGTCAGGCGCTCGGTGACCGCTGGCTGATCACCGAGGGCCTCTCGGCCGGTGACAAGGTGGTGGTCCAGGGCCTGCAACGCCTCAAGCCCGGCATCCCCGTGCGGGTGGCCGCGCCGCCGCCGGCCAAGAGCTGAGGACCCCGCCATGTCGCGATTTTTCATCGACCGCCCGGTCTTCGCCTGGGTGATCGCCTTGCTGATCATGATGGCCGGCGCGCTGGCCATCTTGGAACTGCCGATCGCCCAGTATCCCAAGATTGCTCCCCCGGCCGTTTCCATCACCGCGAGCTATCCCGGGGCTTCGGCCCGCACCCTGGAGAACACGGTCACCCAGGTCATCGAGCAAAAGCTGAACGGTATCGACGGGCTGGCCTATCTGTCCTCCACCAGCGACTCGACCGGCAACGTCTCCATCACCTTGACCTTCGATGCCGGCACCGATCCCGATGTTGCCCAGGTCCAGGTGCAAAACAAGCTGCAACTGGCGACCCCCCTGCTGCCGCTCGCCGTGCAGCAGCAGGGCCTGACGGTCAGCAAGGCGGTCAAGAGCTTCTTGATGGTGGTGGCCTTCGTTTCAAGCGACGGGCGCCTCACCCAGTATGACATTTCCGACTTCGTCGCCTCCAACCTGCAAGAGCCGATCAGCCGGGTGGACGGCGTGGGCGAGGTCACGGTGTTCGGCCAGCAGCACGCTATGCGCATCTGGCTCGACCCCACCAAGCTCAACGCCTATGGCCTCGCGACCACCGATGTGGTCAAGGCTATCAAGGCGCAAAACGCCGAGATCACCGCCGGGCAACTGGGCGGCCTGCCCGCCATGCCGGGTCAGCAGCTCAACGCCACCATCATCGCCCAAACCCAGCTCCAGAGCGTGGAGGAGTTCGGGGCGATCTTGGTGCGGGTCAACCCGGACGGCTCCTCCTTGCGTTTGGCCGACGTCGCTCGCATCGAGCTGGGGGCCCAGAGTTACGACGTGGTCAGCCGCTACAACGGCAAGCCCGCCTCGGGTCTTGGCATCAAGCTCTCGGCCGACGCCAACGCCCTGGACACCGCCCAGGCCGTGCGCGCCCGCATCGAGCAACTGAAGCCCTTCTTCCCCCCGGGGATGGAGGTCCAGTACCCCTACGACACCACGCCATTTGTGAAACTATCCATCGAGGAAGTGGTCAAGACCCTGGCCGAGGCCATCGTCCTGGTCTTCCTGGTGATGTACCTTTTCTTGCAGAACTTCCGCGCTACCCTCATTCCGACCATCGCCGTGCCGGTGGTGTTGCTGGGCACTTTTGGGGTGCTGGCCGCGTTGGGGTTCACCATCAACACCTTGACCATGTTCGGGATGGTGTTGGCGATCGGCTTGCTGGTGGACGACGCCATCGTGGTGGTGGAAAACGTCGAACGTGTGATGCACGAAGAAAAGCTCCCACCGCGCGAAGCGACCCGGCGCTCCATGGACCAGATCACCGGCGCCCTGGTCGGCATCGGTCTGGTGCTTTCGGCGGTGTTCATCCCCATGGCCTTTTTTGGTGGCTCGGTCGGGGTGATTTACCGCCAGTTTTCCATCACCTTGGTTTCGGCCATGGCGCTCTCGGTGCTGGTGGCCCTCGTTCTGACCCCGGCTTTGTGCGCCACCTTGCTTAAGCCCGCCGACATCGAGCACGCCCACAAGACCGGCTTTTTCGGTTGGTTCAACCGGGCCTTTGATGGGGGCAACCGCGTTTATCTGGGGGGGGTGCGCGGGATTCTCGGGCGCAAGAAACGCTTTTTCCTGCTGTTCTTTTTGCTGGTCGGCGGCCTTGGCCTGCTGTTTTCTCGCCTGCCCACGGCCTTCCTGCCCGAGGAAGACCAGGGCATCTTGTTCACTCAGATCGCCCTGCCGCCCGGCGCCACCACCGAGCGCACCTTGGAGGTGATCAAGCAGGTTGAACATCACTACCTGGAAACCGAAAAAGACACGGTCAACGGCCTGTTCGCCATCGCCGGGTTCAGCTTCAGTGGGCGCGGTCAGAATACCGGCATCGCCTTCGTCAACCTCAAGAACTGGAGTTTGCGCGAGGACCCGGACAAGAAGGTGGGCGCGGTGGTCAAGCGGGCCATGCGGGTCTTTTCGGGCATCCGCGACGCCATGGTCTTTGCCTTCACGCCGCCGGCTGTGATCGAGCTGGGTAATGCGTCCGGGTTTGATTTCCAGTTGCTCGATCTGGGCGGGGTGGGGCATCAAGCCTTGATCCAGGCCCGCAACCAGCTTCTGGGCATGGCGGCGCAAAACCCGATCATGACCGCGGTGCGCCCCAATGGTCTTGATGATACGCCCCAGTTCCGCGTGAGCGTGGACCGCCACAAAGCCAGCGCGCTGGGCCTGTCGCTCGACGACATCAACACCACCTTGTCGGCGGCCTGGGGTGGCAGTTACGTGAACGACTTCATCGACAAGGGCCGGGTCAAGAAGGTCTATGTCCAGGCCGATGCCCCGTATCGCATGCTGCCCTCCGACATCGACCGCTGGTACGTGCGCAACGACAAGGGCCTGATGGTGCCGTTCTCGGCCTTTTCCGACGCCACCTGGGTGTATGGTTCGCCCCGTCTGGAGCGCTACAACGGCGTGTCGTCGCGCGCGATTCAGGGCCAGCCCGTCCCGGGGCGCAGCACCGGCGAGGTGATGGCCGCCCTGGAGGCGATGGCTGCCCAGTTACCCCCCGGCATTGGCTACCAGTGGAGCGGCTTGTCCTATGAAGAACGCCTGTCGGGCTCTCAGGCTCCGGCGCTCTACGCCATTTCCATTCTTGTGGTGTTCTTGTGTCTGGCCGCTCTCTATGAAAGTTGGTCCATTCCGTTTGCTGTCATGATGGCGGTGCCGCTCGGCATCCTGGGGGCCGTGGCGGCGGCCCATCTGCGCGGGCTGCCTAATGACGTGTACTTCCAGGTTGGCCTGCTCACCACGGTGGGTCTCTCGGCCAAGAATGCCATCTTGATCGTCGAGTTTGCCCGGGCTTTGTATGACCAGGGCATGAGCCTCGCCGAGGCAGCGATCGAGGCGGCGCGTCAGCGTCTGCGGCCCATTCTCATGACCTCGCTCGCCTTCATCCTGGGCGTGCTGCCGTTGGCCCTCGCCGATGGGGCGGGCTCGGGCAGCCAGAACGCCATCGGGGTGGGCGTGATGGGCGGCATGATCGCAGCCACTGTGCTGGGCATCCTGTTCGTTCCGTTGTTCTTCGTGGCCATTCTTGGGCTGTTTGGTCGCCGGGGCCATCGGACGAAGGAGGCCTGAAAGCCGACGAGAGGAAGGGAGGGGCCTGAGGAGGTGCGCCTCCCCAAGCCCCTCCTTTCCCTCATGACCCCGAAAAAAAGCATTGCGGCCACATTGTGGCCGTTGACAGGCAGCTCGCGTCTGAATATGGTCTGTTCCAGAGACAAGCAGGGCGCACACAGCACTCTGCGACCTTCCAAAAAACATCTGGCTGTGCTAGGCGGCGAGATGAAAAAGGAAGGAGAAGCAAAGGCCTCTGTTGAAGGGTCGCGTTTCTGTCGAATTCAAATTTATCTCGTTTCTCTTGGAGGGAATATCATGGCTGACAAGGTTTATCCGTCGGGTCTGACCGAAGCCGAAGCTCAGGAATTCCACGGCTGGTACACGAAGGGCTTGGCCCTGTGGGTTGTGCTGTCCGCCGCGGCGCACGTGTTCACCTACAACTACCTGCCCTGGTTCTAAGAAGCTCGGTTGAGCCTCAGGCATACGCCTTGGGCTCCCGCTTCTGGTCCGGATCTCACGTAAAAATCTATTAGGAGGCTTAGGCCATGTGGAGAGTTTGGCTGCTGGTTAACCCCGCTCAGGCCCTGTTCGCGTCTGCCGCGATCCTGGTGACCCTGGTGACCATCATTCACCTGTTCGTTCTGGGCGGCCCGCTGTCCCAGTACCTGTTCAAGGGCTTCATCGCGAAGGGCCTGTAAGGCTCTCGCGGATCCTTCCTGCGGCGGGCTTGGTCCGGCGCGGAAAGGCCCTGAAAAAGAACCCATCCGGTGGCATAGCCCCGGGTGGGTTTTTTATTGGCCAAAACCTCGCGAGAGAGCGGGGGGGGGCGTTTCCCCCCTGCCGACCGGGGCTTACACACCGTCGTCGTTGCGCAGGCGAAAGCGTTGGATCTTGCCGGTTGCCGTTTTGGGGAGCTCATCAATAAAGCGAAAGCGCCGGGGGTATTTGTAAGGAGCGAGGCGCTGCTTGCAGTGGGCCTTCAGGTCGTCTTCCAGGGAGGACGTGGGGCGTGTGGCGTCGTCAAGGACCACCCAGGCCTCCGGCTTGACCAAACCATCGGCATCGGCCCGTCCCACCACGGCGGCTTCCAAGACGGCGGGGTGCTCGATCAGGGCGCCCTCGATTTCAAACGGAGAACACCAGATCCCCCCGACCTTGAGCATGTCGTCGGAGCGGCCGTGGTAATAAAAGGTCCCGTCCTCGTCGCGCGAATAGGTGTCACCGGTGTTCAGCCAGCCGTCCACCATCGTCGCCGCTGTTTTTTCGGGATCACGCCAGTAGGCCCGGGCGATCGAGTCGCCCCGAATGACAAGGCGTCCCGGGGTTCCGGGAGGCAGTTCCCGCTCGTCGTCATCCAGGATGCGGGCCTGATAGCCGGGCACCAAACGCCCGCTAGAGCCGGGCTTCCATTCGTCGATTCGGTTGGAAATAAAAATATGCAGGGCTTCGGTCGAGCCGATGCCATCCAAAATGACCAACCCCGTCTCCTCGCGCCAGCGGCGGAAAATGTCGGCCGGCAGGGCCTCGCCGGCCGAGACGCACAGGCGAAGCGAGGAAAGGTCAGGGGCTCGTCGGTCCATGGTTTGAAGCTGGGACGCGTAGAGGGTTGGGACCCCAAAATAAAGGGTGGGGCGGAAATCCTCGATGATGGCGAAGGTCGCCTCGGCGGTGGGGCGCTCGGCCAAGAGGATACTGGTTGCCCCCACCCACAGCGGAAAGGTCATGCCGTTGCCCAGGCCATAGGCAAAGAACAGCTTGGCCGCCGAGAAACAACGATCGTTTTCGGAGATCCCGAGCGTTTGAACCCCGTAGTTCTCGCTGGTCACCACCATATCGCGGTGACGGTGGATTGCGCCCTTGGGCTGGCCGGTGGAGCCAGAAGAGTAAAGCCAGAAACAGTCCGCGTCCGGGCCAGCCGGCACCGCGTCAAAGGTGTCCGGTCCGTGTTCGAAGAGACCGGGCGCCGTGGCCTCGTCCACTTTCAGGGTCAAGGAGGGGCGGTGAGGACCCCGGGCCAAGGCGGGCTCCACTTCCCCGGCGATGGGAGGGGAGTACAAGAAGGCGGCGCATTCCGAGTTGCCGATCAGGAAGGCGTAGTCGTTTTGGCGGAGCAAGGTGTTCAGGGGGACGGGGATCAGCCCGGCCTTGATGGCTCCCCAGAAGATATAAAAAAAGGCCGGGCAGTCCTTGATGGCCATCAGAACGCGGTCCCMCCGCTCCAAGCCTTGAGCCAACAGAGCATGGGCGCACCGGTTCACCCGTCGCTCCAGGTCGGCGTAGGTCACGCTTTCCTGATCTGTCAGGATGGCGACTTTGTCTCCCCGCCCCTCCAGGCGGTGGCGGTCGATAAACCAGCGCGCCACGTTGAAATCGCTGGGAAAGGTCAGGGGGGTGGGGCGGTGTGGCAGCGCTGAGGCCATCGCGTCTGTCCCTTGGCTCGGGGAAAGGGGGATCCCGGTATGGCACTAAAGCCTCGTCTTGTGGTGTCTTTCTTTTCTCAGAGGTGCGTTGCGCTGAGGGGCGAGGCCACGCTCCCTTACGGGATCGAGGGGTCTGGGGAGGCCTGCCTCCCCGGCCTTGGTTTTCCGTGATTTAAGGCTGGGGAGGCTTGCCTCCCCAGACCCCTCGATTTTTTGGCTTGCGCTGCTGAGGGGCACTCTCTATAACCCGGCCTCCCGATGCGGTTGACCGCCCGGGTCGCTTCGTTGGCTTCAGCCGGTGTGGCGGCCCTGAAAAAAAGCGGTTGACACGGTGGGGCGGTGCTAGTAAAAACCGCCGCCTTGGTGACGACGAACGAAGCATCTGACGATGTGACGGTAGTCGAAGCTAAGTGGTTAGTCAATATTGCCGGTTCGCCGGTGTGCTGTTTGACATTGTAAAAGAAAACGCGATCGAAAGAGATGGGCGGGCGGCTCTCGGGGGACGTCCTCGATCATCATGGCGTCGTCGTCTTCGGGCTCCGGGGGGGCAGTGGCCCGGCTCAAGGTCGAGGCCACCCGCTCCTGGATGGCCCGCATCTCGTCGCGGGTGATCCGGGGATAGGGCGGCAGGGCGGGCGGGGCGGGTGGGGCCGGGGCCACTGCCGGCTCGGGGCGTGGCCCCGGTCCCGGCCCCGGCTCCAGGCGCTCGGCCAAGCTGCCTCGGGGGGCGCGGGGCACCGGCGAGGGCGAGGAGGGCGGGGATCGACGGTCCGCGACGAGGTCGTCTTCGGAAGGTGGAGGGTCTTCGGCCTGGAGGGCCGGCGCGAGATCGGGCTCGGTCGGGGCCAAGGACGGCTCGGGCTCCGTTTTGGAGAGGATCGGGAGGGCCGACAGGGACGGGGCCGCCAAGGGCCGCTCGGGGGGATCGGCACTCAGGGGCGGCTGGAGCGCCTCGATGGCCTCGCGGGCGATGGTGTCGTCCTGGTCGCGGGCCGGACCCCGGCCGGGACGCCAGACCGGCGTTGTATCGGGAGGCGCCACGGTCGCCGCTGGCGGGGGCGGCGGCGGGGGAGCGTTGGGGGCGGGCGTGCCGGGGTCGGCGACGGGGGGGGCCGAGGGCTCAAGCGGTTCGGTGGGCGACGCGGGGGGGGCTTGGGTCAGGCGTCCGTTGACCCCGGTCAAGACCGCGGCCACCCGGTCGAGGGGGCCATCGGCGAGCAGGCCGCTCAACAGGCCGTTTTCGTCGTGCTCGTGGGCGAGGCGAGAGACATGGGCGTAGCGGCGCAAGAAGATTTCAACCGCCACGGCGCCTTGGGGGTCTTGGGCGAGCCGGGTGGCAAGGCGCTCGGCGAAGTTGGGGCCGGTGGCCTCGGCCGAGGCGAGAAAGGGATCGGCGAAGGCCCAGGGGTGGCCGGTGCCGGTGAGAGCCCACAGGGTCTCGGTCTCGTCGCGCCCGGTCAGGCCGACCCGTTCCATGATCTGGGCTAACTGGGCGTTCATGTCCTTGAAGGCAAGGTCGATGCTGTCGAGGTGGGCTCGGCGCCGCGCCTGCTCTTGCATCATGATGACGGTTCGCCCCAGGGCCTCGACATCCTCGGCGGCGCGGCGAGAATGCAGCGCCAGCCCCCGCAAGACCCGGGGCAGGTCATGGGCCGAGAGCGCTAGCGACACGCCAAGAGCGATCGCCCAGGTCAGCGTTGGCGGCAAAATCCCGGCGGCGATGACCGCGCTCAGTTCGCCAGGACCCAGGACGGCAAGCCCGGGCCAAGCCGGGTTGAGGGCGAGGACGAGAGTATAGGTCACCAGCCATCCCACCGACAGGATGGCGGCGACCAGGAGAGGAACATAGGGACCGGTCACACTGGGCTCTCTCGGTGGCGATGCGGGGGCCTGGAGTTTGTCTGCTTTCGTGGGCGGCGGACAATCTCGACCGGAGTATGGCACGTTGGCGCGACCGAGGCAAAAGGCTCAAGGGAACGAGGGGTCTGGGGAGGCGGCACCTCCCCAGCCTTCCCTCACGCGTCCCCTCACGCGTCGATGAGGCGCACGCGCAAGGAGGGCAAGCCGGTCAAGGTGGCCTCCAAAACGTCGCCGGCTTCCACCGGCCCGACGCCGGCCGGGGTGCCGGTAAAGATGATGTCGCCCGGCTGAAGGGTGACCAGCCGCGACAAACAGGCAATAATCTCGGGCACCGACCAAATCATGTCGGCAACCCGGCCGCTTTGGCGCACGCTGCCGTTGACGCTCAAGGTCAGGGTTGCCTTGGTCACGTCGCCGGCGGCGGCGATCGGGGTCAGGGGGCGACGGGGCCCGAGGCATCGAAGCCCTTGGCCATGTCCCAGGGCTGTCCTTTGGCCTTGGCGGCGGCCTGAAGGTCGCGCCGGGTCAGGTCAAGGCCCACGGCCACCCCCCAGACGCACCCCCAGGCGTTTTCCGGGGCCAGGGAAGCGCCGCCCTCCTTGAGGGCCAGCACCAGTTCCACCTCGTGGTGGAGATTGCTAGTCGCGCTGGGATAGGGGATGTCGCCGCCGCCAGGCACCAGGGCGTCGGCCGGCTTGGAGAAGAAAAAGGGAGGCTCCCGCTCGGGATCCGATCCCATTTCGCGGGCGTGGTCGGCATAGTTTTTGCCCACACAAAAGACGCGCCGCACCGGGAATAGGTCGGGGCTACCCTGGAGGGTCAGGGCGGGACGGGGCCAGTCGGCGAGGACGAAGGACAAGGGCATCTCCGGGCGAGAGAACGGGGGAAAACCAAAGCCGTATCCCGCAAATAAGGACGCCCGGCAGGGGGGCTACCGGGCGTCCTCCTTCGCGATCCGGCCAGGGGGGAGGACCGGACGCGGCACCTCCTTCGCGGAGCGGGAAGGTGGTGGGGAACCAACCTTCCTGTGACGGTCTGTCCCGTCAGTTGCTCTAAAGATGGGGGAGGGGGCGGTGTAATCCAATGCGCAATACGCAGGGCTGCTTTGCTTTTTCTGCATACCAAAGAGAAGGATCAGCGGTCGCGACGTTGCGTGGGCGCCGAGAACTGAAACAACTTGGGGTCGAGCTTGATGTCGCGCCGAGGGTCGAACAGCGAGACCGTCACCTCAATGTTCTGGGCATCGAGCACCCGCCATTGGCGCAAGTCCACCGGATCAACGGTAAAGACCAAGGTCAACGTGCCCTGCCCCGGATCCTTGGTCTGGACCAGCGAAATCTCGGCCACGCCGCCGGCCTCGCGATAGCCGGTCAGGGTGATCTGCGGGTCACTTAAGACAATGTGGTCACGCAGCAAGACGCCGAGCGGTGTTTCGTCGAGGCCGATGTAGGTGACTTGGTCGAGCTTCTTGTCGTTGTAAATGAGGTGGGAGCCATTGGCGACGACCAAAATCTCGGCTGGTGGATCGTAATCGAGCCGCAGGCGATTGGGCCGCAGCAAGGAAACGGTGCCTTCGGCGTAGTTTCCGGTCGAGGAAATCTGAAGAAACCGGGCCTGAACGCTGCGCAGGTCATTCAAAAAGGCTTCGGCGCGGGCCACGAAGGCGCGCTGTTCCGGCGTAAGCTGGGGCAAAATGCTGGTCTGGGCCGGCGTTTCCCCAGCGCGCGGGGCGGGAACACCGCCGGCCAGAAGCCCCAGGGCCAGGGCCAGGGCAAACAGGTGGGAACGACGCATCGCACTCCTCGATCAGCCAGAACGAAAAACAGAAGGACCCGGGGGGGGCCGGGTCCTTGGGGCAAAGGTCATTCGGCCGGGGTCAGGCCAGGGCCGACATCGGCCCCCTCGGCCGGCCGGCGGTCGGACGCGAGGAAGGTGTACACCACGGGCAGAACGAACAAGGTAAACAAGGTACCAATGCTCATGCCGGCCACGATGACCACGGCGATCGAAAAGCGGCTCATCGCCCCGGCACCGCCGGCGAACAGCAAGGGGATCAGGCCGCAGACCATGGCAGCGGTGGTCATCAAGATGGGCCGCAGCCGCAGCCGCGCCGCCGCCTCGATGGCCTCGCGCCGGCTGAGACCTTCTTGTTCCTGACGCTCACGCGCCACCTCGCACATCAAGATGCCGTGCTTGGTGATCAGGCCGATCAGAGTCACCAGCCCGACCTGAGTGTAGATGTTCATGCTCGCGGCGCCGATGGCAAGGGGAATAAGCGCCCCACTGATGGACAACGGCACCGAGACCAGGATGACCAGCGGGTCGCGGAAGCTTTCGAACTGGGCGGCCAGCACCAGGAAAATGATGATGAGCGCCAGGGCGAAGGTCAGCACCAGGGCGTTGCCTTCTTGCACGAACTGGCGGGACTGGCCCATGTAATCCACGGAGTAACCCTTGGGCAGCAGCTCGCGGGCGGCGCCGTTGAGCACGTCAAGCGCCTGGCCCTGGGTGACGCCCGGCATGGGAAAGGCCGAGATGGTGAAGGAGTTCAACTGATTGAACTGCTTGAGCGACTGGGGCTGCACCTCGCGATGCACGGTGATGAGTGACGAGAGCGGGATCAAGGTGTTGCTGTCGGTGCGCACATGGAAGCGGCCCAAGGCGGTGGGGTCCAGGCGGGCGTCGTCGGGCACGCGGGGAATCACCTTGTAGGACCGGCCCTGAAGGTTGACGAGGTTGACGTAGTTGCCGCCGGTCATCAGGGCTAAGGCGCCGCCGATGGCCTCCATGGACACGCCATAGGCGCCGGCCTTGTCCCGGTCGATCTCGATCACCGAGCGCGGGGTATCGAACTTGAGGTCGAGGTCGATGAAGGCGAAGCGAGCGGAAGCGCGGGCCTTGGCCATCATGGCGTCGGCGATTTCCGTCATGGTTTCGTAAGGGGCGGTCGAGCTGACGACGAACTGCACGGGCAGGCCGTCCGAGCCCGGCAGCGCCGCCGGATTGAACACTGAGGCCTTCACGCCGGCAATGCCGTTCATGCTCTGCTGCACGGCGGCGATCAAGGTGGCGGCATCGCGCTCGCGCTCGCCCCAGGGCTTGAGCGAAATCCCTCCGAACCCGTTGTTGGGATTGCCCATGCCGGCGATCAAAAAGGTCTGCTCGGCCTCGGGGTAGGACAAGAGCGCCGTGTTGATCTGGTCCACAAACACATTCATGTACGCGTTGGAGGCCTGGGGGGGGCCGTCGAAGACACTCAACACCGCGCCTTGGTCTTCCTCGGGGGCTAGTTCCGATGGCACGGCCATGAACAAAAACGGCAGGCTCACCAACACGATCAGGGCGAAGGCCACCGTGGAAGCGCGGTCGTTGAGAGAGGCCTTGAGCATGCGGCCATAGCGCTGTTGCAAGGCATCGAAAATGGCATCGAGCCGTGCGGCCAGACCCTTTTTGTCTTCCTCATGGCGCAATAGCTTCGAGCACATCATGGGCGACAAGGTGAGGGCGATAAGGCCCGAAACGATCACCGAGCCGGCTAGCGCCAAGGCAAACTCCTGGAATAAGGCGCCGGTCAGCCCGCCCATGAAGCCAATCGGCGCATACACCGCCGCCAAGGTGATGGTCATGGAAATCACGGGGAGGGCGATTTCGCGCGTGCCGATCAAGGCGGCGCTGAGGGGGGAGCGGCCCTCCTCGATATGGCGGTGGATGTTTTCCACCACCACGATGGCATCATCGACCACCAAGCCGATGGCCAGCACCATGGCGAGAAGGGTCAGCAGGTTGATGGAAAAGCCAAGCGCCAGCAACAAGATCGTCACGCCCACCAGCGAAAGCGGCATGGTGACTAGCGGGATCAGCACCGAGCGCAGCGAGCCCATGAACAGGTAGATGACCACCATCACGATTAGGGCCGCCTCGAGGATGGTTTTCACCACCTCGCGGATAGATTCCTCAATAAACACGGTCGAGTCATAGGCCATGAAGGCCGACATACCCTCGGGCAACTGGGTTGTGATCTCGGGCAGGGCCTCGTCGCGGATCTGGCCGATCACGGTCAGCGGGTTGGCTTCCGGGGTGGTGAACACGCCCACGAAAATCGCCGGCTGGCCCGAGGCGAACACGGTGGTGTCCTCGCTGGCCGAGGCCAAGGTCACGTCGGCCACGTCGGCCAGCCGGACCAAACGGGCCCCGTCGTTGACCACCACCATCTCGCGAAACTGGCTCACGTCGGTGAGGTCGGTCTTGGCCTTGATGTTGAGGATGTCGAACGTGCCCTGGGTTCGGCCGGCCGCCGAGGTATAGTTGTTCCCGGTCAGGGCGGTTTGCACGTCTTGCGGCGTGATCCCCTTTTGCGCCATGCGCTCGGGGTCGAGCCAAACGCGGATGGAAAAGTCCTTGGAGCCGAACACCTCGGGATTGGCCACGCCGGGGACGGCCGCCAGCCTTGGCTGGATCACGCGGTTGACGTAATCGGTGATCTGGGCCTGATCGTGGGCTGTGGAGGAAAAGGCAATGAAGGCCGAGGGAAAGGTATCGCCGGTTTCCTTCTTGATCACCGGATCGTCGATGCCGCGCGGTAGGGTCGAACGCACCTCGTTGACCTTGGCCGTGACCTCGGTCATGGCGGCGTTGGGGTCTTCGTTTAAGCGCACATAGGCTTTGACCTCGCTTTGGCCCTGGGTCGAGCTCGATTCCAGGTAGTCGAGGCCCTTGGCCGTCGAAACCGCCTTCTGCAAGGGCTGGGTGATAAAGCCCTGGATCAGGTCGGCGTCGGCGCCAGGATAGGTCACGGTCACCGTGATGACGGTGTTTTTCATTTCCGGGTACTGGCGCACCGGCAGCGTGAACAAGGCCTGGAGGCCAATCACCAAGATCAGCAAGCTCAGGACCGACGCCAGCACCGGTCGTTTGATAAAGAGATCGAAAACAGACATGGCGGGGGTCCTAGCGGGCCTGGGCGGCGCTCAAGGGGTGGGGCGAGACCAAGACCAGCGAGCCGTTTTCCAGCTTCATCTGACCCGAGGTCACAACGCGGTCGGTGTCGCTCAATCCCTCCTTCACCACCACGCGGTCGCCCCGGCGTTCGCCCAAGGTGATCCGCACTCGCTCGGCTTGGGCGTCGGGTTTGGGGGTGTCAGCCTTGGGGGTGTCGGATTTGGCGTCGGGCTTGGTATCGGCATCGGCGGCGGGCGCCGGGCGCAACACAAAGACCGCATCGCCCGACAGGGCATAGGTCACGGCCGACACGGGCACGGTCAGGACATTTTCCTGGACGGGCTGCATGACCTTGACGCGGGCCAGCATGCCCGGGCGCAAGGTCCCATCGGGATTGGGGAAGCGGCCCTCGACACTCACCATGCCGGTCTTGGCGTTGATCTGGGGGGCGACGGCGGTCACGCTGCCTTCAAAGGTCCGGTCGGGCCAAGCGTCGGAGGTCAGCGTGAGGGGCGCGCCGGGCTGCAACAAGGAAAGATCGCGCTGCGAGACACTGAAATCGGCCAGGATGACGGAAAGATCCTGAAGATTGACCAGCGCTTGCCCCGCGGCCACGTATTCGCCAAGATCAACCAATCGCACGCCCAGTTGACCGCTAAAGGGGGCGCGGATGGTTTTTTTGGCGATCTGCGCCTCGATTTCGTTGATCTTGGCCTCGGTGATGCGCACCTGGGCTTCGGCATCGTCTAGGCTGGCACGCGTGCCGGCACTGGTCCGCACCAAGCTGGAGGCGCGCGCCGCGGTAATGCGCGCGAGGGAGGCGCTGGCCCGGGCCGAGGCGAGGAGGCTTTGCTCCTCGTCGATATCAAGCTGAACCAGGGGCTCGCCCTGGCGCACCATCTGCCCGGACTGGAAGCGCAGCGCCGTGATTTGCCCGGCGACCGAGGGACTGACATCCACGCCGTTGACGGCGCGCAAGGTGGCCACGGCGGGCACCGAGACGCTCCAGTGTTCCTGGGTTGCGGTTTCGGCGGTGACCGTCACCAAAGGACGCGGCATATGGGCAAAATAGTCTTCGATCATCTTTTGCTTGAACTGGGTGAAGCCGATCACCCCGCCAAACAAGACCGTTGCGCCCACCACCATGATGGCCATGCGTTTGAAACTCATGAGATTTCCTCGAAGGTCAGGGTTGGTCACCGCGGGTGGTGGGAACCCTCCCGGGAGAAGAGAGGCACAAGGAGATCACGTTAAAAGGGACATTGCTGTATTACACAAACGGGAGAGGCTTTCGTTGTCGTGAAGGTTGAGTCCAGTGACGCGATTGAGAAACAGGCCGTCAAGGGCCAAGCCCACCAGCATGGCCCGGTCAGGATCGGGGCTGTCGGCGCGCATGCGTTCCAGCAAGCTGGTGAACAACTCCCGAATAGGAGCCAGGAGTTCGGGATTAAGAGCGACCGCCGCAAGGACCGCCGCGCCAACTGGGTCATTACAGTTATTATCAGGCTGGAAAGAGGCCCGAACTTGCGCCCGTGCCCACCGATAGGGCCCCTCGGGTTCTTGTTCGTACTGGCGGATGATCTGATCTTCGTATTCTGCGATCAGGCGCTGAACCATGGCCCGGATCAACTCGTCTTTGGAGCGAAAGTGATACAACACTCCCCCCTTCGACACGTTCGCATGGCGAGCGGCCTCGTCGAGGGTCAAGCGGGCCGCGCCTTGTTCCCGAACGATTCTCATGGCCGCGTCCACGATGCGGGTGCGGGTTTCTTGTCCTGCCATGCCTGGGATCCTGTCTGAGAATGTAGACCGTCTGGACGGTACACCTAAAGAAAGTCGGATATGCGGTGTACTGGACCCGTTGTCCACTGCGGTGAGGGCATATCTGCCTTGCGTTCTGGGCATAAAAAAACCGCCCGGTGGGGCGGCGGGGGGCACAGGAAGAAGGGAAGGCTGGGGAGGCGCGGCTTCCCCAGACTCCTCGGCTTTTGGGGGTTAGAAATCGGAGCAGCGGCCGTTGCGTTCCCAGTCGTTGTAGCGGGTGGGTTCGGGGCCACGGGGGCCGCCAATTTCGGGGGGCGGCGCCGGGGGTAGGGGAGAGGGCTCGGGGGAGACGGTCGGGGGAGAGGGCTCGGGGGACGTCGAGGGGCGTTGCTCGGGCATGGCTTCCTCCAGAAATAGCGGGAGTGCGCGCCGGCTTGACGCGCTATACCCACGCCTTATCTCAGCCCTTGTTCGTCGTCCATGAAGAGAGGACACTCTCATGTCGTTCGCCCGAGTCGCCTTGTTGCTGGCTGTCCTGACCGCCCTGTTCATGGGCGTGGGCACCCTGATCGCGGGGCAGGCCGGTATGATCATCGCCCTGGTTTTGGCCCTGGGCATGAATGCGCTCGCCTACTGGACCTCCGACAAATTGGTGTTGCGCATGCACAACGCCGTCGAGGTCGATGCCCAGAGTGCCCCGGACTACTACGGTATTGTTGCCGAACTCGCGCGGCGCGCCGAGATTCCCATGCCCCGGGTGTATATCATCCACACCGAGCAGCCCAACGCCTTTGCCACCGGCCGCAACCCGAAAAACGCAGCCGTGGCAGCGACGACCGGCCTGCTGGCCCGCCTGACCCCCGAGGAACTGGCCGGGGTCATGGCGCACGAACTGGCCCACGTGAAGCACTACGACACCTTGACCATGACCCTCACCGCCTCGCTGGCTGGCGCGGTGTCCATGCTGGCCAACTTCGCCTTTTTGTTTAGCGGCTCCAACGGCAATGACCGGGAGAATGGCGGCTCGGCCTTGGGAGCCGTGGGGACCTTGGTCCTGATGCTGCTGGCGCCCTTTGCCGCGATGCTGGTGCAAATGGCCATCTCGCGCACCGGGGAATACCGGGCCGATGCGGCCGGGGCCGAGATCTGCGGCCAACCGATGTGGCTGGCCAATGCTCTGGAAAAGATCGAACACGCGGCGCGCGGCATCGTCAACCCCAGCGCCGAACAAAGCCCGGCCACGGCGCACCTGTTCATTATCAATCCGTTGAACGGGCGGGCGATGGATAACCTGTTCACCACCCACCCTTCGACCGCCAACCGGATCGCCCGGCTGCGGCAAATGGCCGGCCTGTCGCCGCGTTTGTCGGGGCCTTGGGGGTAAGAACAAGCCGGGGGAGGCGCGAGGGCCCCTCTCGTTCTCGAAGACCGAAGGCCCCGGGCGAAATGCCCGGGGCTTTTTCTCTTTTTGGCCGTAGAGCGCAAAAAAACCGCTGTCGTCTTTCCGACAATGTACCGCGCGGGGGCAGGATTGTCGGGAACCCGCCATGGGGGCTTCCGAGGAAAGGCAGGGAAATCAAGCCTGTGGATAACTGGCACATCGCTTGCTTAACAAGCGGTATCGCCGTTAGATCCCGGAGGTCCCCCCATGATGATGTCCCTTTCCGACCGGGCCGCCGACGCCGTTCGCGCCGTTGTGGGCCGCTGCGCCGACCATCCCGCCGGGTTGCGGGTGCGTGTCAGCCTGGGAGGGTGCGCCGGGATTGTCTATCGCCTGGGCCTGGAGCGGGCCGCGGCTGATGGCGATCATGTGATTGATCTGGGGTCGGCCAAGCTGTTCATCGATCCCGAAAGCCAGCCCCTGATCGATGGAACCACTCTTGATTTTGTCGAGGAAGACGGCGTGCCCGGGTTCGTGTTCGACAACCCCAAGGCAGCCGGCCTGTGTAGCTGCGGCGGCTCTGGCGATGCGCCGACCTGTTCTTCGTAATYCCCCCTCGCCCCCCTGTCTTGCCCCCCCGGAGGATGCCCCATGACCGCACCCGTTTCGTCCGTGTCGTCCCCCCTGGCGTCAGCCGTTGCCGCGCCCCAGCCGGGCAGCGAGAGCTTCGAGGCTCGGGTTCATGCCCTGATCGAGACCGTGATTCGGCCGCGTCTGCAACGCGACAACGGTGATATCCGCGTCGATCGGATCGAGGACAACCGAATTTACGTTACCTTGGACGGGGCCTGTGTCGGCTGCCAGCTCTCCAGCATCACCTTGTCGGGGATCCAGCAGCGCTTGATGGAGGGGATTGGTCGGCCGGTGCGGGTGATCCCGTCTCACGTCATTGATGCGTCGTCGGCACCCCGGCGCCCGACGCGGGTGGCGGTGGCGGCGATCGAGGGCACGCCCTCCTGAGGAGGGGCGAGGGAACGCCCTCGTGACGGCCCTGGTTTTGCCGTCGTTTTTTGGTGTGCTTCGCGGTGTCCAGGAGGAGCGGGAGTGCTGGCCATGGACTGGAATTCGGTGGTGATCAACGATACGACGCTGCGTGATGGCGAGCAAACCGCCGGCGTGGCGTTCACAGCCGAGGAAAAGCTGGCCATCGCCCGCGCGTTGGAAGAGGCCGGCGTCCCGGAACTCGAGGTGGGGACCCCGGCCATGGGGCCCGAGGAACAAGAGGCCATCCGCGCCGTGGTGCGCGAGGTCGAGCGGACCCGGCCCATTGCGTGGTGCCGCATGACCGTGGGCGACATCGAGGCGGCCGCCGCGTGCGGCGTCGATATGGTCAACCTCTCGGTGCCGGTGTCCGAGCAGCAGATCCGCAACAAGATCGGGCGCACCCCGGTCTGGGTGCTGGCGCATATCGGCACCATGGTGCGCACCGCCCGCGAAAAGGGCCTGGAGGTGGCGCTGGGCGGCGAGGACTCGAGTCGGGCCGATCCCGCTTTTCTCGAGGAGGTGATCCAGGCCGCCGAGGAGGCCGGGGCGCGGCGCTTTCGCTACGCCGATACCCTGGGCATCCTTGATCCGTTCACCACCCACCAAGTGTTCAAGCGGCTGCGCGCCGCCAGTGGCCTGGAGCTGGAAATCCACGCCCACGACGATTTGGGGCTCGCCACCGCCAACTCGCTGGGCGCCTTGCTGGGCGGCGCCACCCACATTTCGACCACGGTCAACGGCCTGGGCGAGCGGGCCGGCAATGCGCCCCTGGAAGAGATCGTGATGGCGTGTCGCAACCTCTACGACCGCTCCACCGGGGTCGAGCCCAAGGCGCTGGCGGCGGTGTCGCGGCTGGTGGCCGAGGCCTCGGGGCGGCCGGTGCCGGTTAACAAATCCATCGTGGGCGAGGCGATTTTCACCCATGAGTCCGGCATTCATGTGAGCGGCATTTTGCGGGACCGGCGCAATTACGAGGCGCTGGCCCCCGCCGACCTGGGCCGCGATCATCGGGTGGTGCTGGGCAAGCACTCGGGCTTGGCCAGCGTGATGTATGCCTGCCACGAACTGGGGCTGTCCCCGGGCGAGGCGCAGGCGCGGGCCATGTTGGCACGGGTGCGCCAGCATGCCGTGCAAACCAAGCGCGCTCCCGATCCCGCTGATCTGCGGCGCTTTTACGACGATACCTTGTCCATCGCCGACGCGGTGGACTCCCTTGATCACAGCCGCCCCCAGCGGGTGGCGAGCTGAGGCAGACCGGGAGAGTGGACCATGAGCGACTTTCTGACCCGTTTGCGAACCCTGCCCAGCGCCGAGGAGTTTTTCCGGTTTCTGGACGTGGCGTTCGATCCGCATGTGCTGGCGGTCAACCGCTTGCATATTCTCAACCGCTACCGCTTGCTGTTGCGCTCGGCCGACCTGGGCGACGGCTCGGAGGCGGCGTTGCGGGCGGCGCATCGGGCATGTCTGGAGCAGGCCCACGCCGATTTCCTGACGGGAGATCCCAACAAGCTCAAGGTCTTCCGGGTCTTTGAGCAGGCTCGGGGGCGAGGACGAGGCTTTGTGGGGCTGGAGAGCATCGCCCCCCTCGACGCTTCGGCCTGATCCACGCCGCCCGGGGAGGCGGCTGCCGTCCGCGCGCTCTTCTATCGCAGCGCGCGGACGAATTTATGGTACCCTTATTCCGGGTTGCGAAGATCCTGGCAAAAGGGGTTCGCCAAAACACACTGGCTCCCCGCCCCGCGCGACGGTATAGCGAGGTGCATTTCCGATTAAAGACAGGCTTTGTCGTTCCCGTTGGGAAGTGGTATGACGTAAAAGTAATGATGCGGCGCACAAATACCCCTGATCCGTTTCTGGGAATTGCTCTTGCGCTTTGAGTGTGGCGGGGGGGGCCCCGCGCGAGTGACCGATCGCCCCGGCCAGGGGCACGCGATATGAGGATTAGACGCATGCACATAGTCGTCTGCATCAAGCAGGTTCCCGACAGCGCGCAGATCCGGGTGCATCCGGTGACCAACACCATCATGCGCCAGGGCGTGCCGACCATCATCAACCCTTACGATTTGTTCGCCCTGGAAGAAGCTCTCCGGCTGCGCGACAAGATGGGGGGCAAGGTGACGGTGATGACCATGGGCCCGCCCATGGCCGACGAGAGCCTGCGCAAGGCCCTGGGCTTTGGCGCCGACGCCGCCGTGCTGCTGACCGACCGCTTTTTCGCGGGCTCGGATACGCTGGCGACCTCGTTTGCGTTGGCGACCGCGATCGACAAGCTCCACAAGGAAGATCCGATCAGCGTGGTCTTCACCGGCAAGCAGACGATTGACGGCGACACGGCGCAGGTCGGCCCGGGCATTGCCCAGCGCCTGGGCCTGAACCAGCTCACCTATGTGTCGGGCATCCGCGAGGTGGACGTGCAGGCCAAGACCATCGTGGTCGAGCGCCGGGCCGAGGGCGGCACCCAGGTCCTGAAGACCGCCCTGCCCTGCCTGATCACCATGCTGGAAGGCACCAACACCATGCGCCGGGGCAGCATGGACGACATGTTCCGCGCGGCGCGCGCGGCCATCGCGACCTGGAGCGCCAAGGATGCCGGCGTCGAGGACATGACCAAGTGCGGCCTGCGCGGCTCGCCCACGGTGGTGAAGAAGGTGTTTGCGCCGCAGCCCCGCAAGGACAAGGCCAAGCTGGTGGAGACCGCGGGCAAGACCCCGGCCGACGTCGCCCAAGCCACCATCGATACCCTGTTTGCGGCCAATACCAAGCTGGAGGGTGACCTCCTCAAGCTGTCCGCGGCGTCCTGAGGAGGAGCAAGGAACCATGAGCGACACCAAGACCCCCGCCGTTCCCGCCGGTGGCCGTGCCTCGGCCAAGAAGGAACTGCCGGACCACTTCAAGGATTACAAGAACGTCTGGGTGTTCATCGAAATGGAGCGTGGCAAGGTCCACACCGTTTCGTGGGAGCTGCTGGGCGAGGGCCGCAAGCTGGCCGACAAGCTGGGGGTTGAGCTGGCGGCCGTGGTCATGGGCCCGCCGGGGGCGGATCTGGACCGCGCCATCTCGGACTCCTGGGCCTATGGCGCCGACTTGGCCTATGTGATTGCCGACCCGCTGCTGACCGACTATCGCAACCAGCCCTTCACCAAGGGTCTCAACGACCTGGTCAACACCCACAAGCCGGAAATCCTGCTGCTGGGCGCCTCGACTCTGGGCCGCGACCTCGCCGGCTCGCTGGCGACCACCCTTAAGACCGGTCTGACCGCCGACTGCACCGAACTCGCCATCGACAGCGACAACAGCTTGGCCGCGACTCGACCGACCTTCGGTGGCACCTTGCTGTGTACCATTTACACCCTCAACTTCCGCCCGCAGATGGCCACCGTGCGTCCGCGCGTGATGGCGATGCCCGAGCGGGTCGAGGGCCGGTCGGGCCGGGTCATCCCGTTCCCGCTCACCATGGTCGAAGAGAACATCGTCACCAAGATCCTCGACTTCCTGCCCGACCTGACCTCCAACAAGGTCAATCTGGCGTATGCCGACATCGTGGTGGCGGGTGGCATGGGCCTGGGCGGTCCGGCCAACTTCAAGCTGGTCACCGATCTGGCCCAGGTGCTGGGCGGCGATTTTGGCGGCTCGCGTCCGACCATTCAAAAGGGCTGGATCCCGGCCGAGCGTCAGATTGGCCAGACCGGCAAGACCATTCGGCCCAAGCTGTATATCGCGGCGGGCATTTCGGGCGCCATTCAACACCGGGTGGGGGTTGAGGGCGCCGACATGATCCTGGCCATCAACACCGATCCCAACGCGACGATCTTTGAATTCGCCCACTACGGCATCGTCGGTGATGCGTTGCAGATCCTGCCCGCGCTGACCAAGGCGTTCCAAGAGCGCCTGACCCAGGTGCGCAAGGCGAGCTGACCAGCAGGCGAGAGTAGGAAAGGACGAGAAGAGAGATGGCCGAGCATTTTGACGTAATCGTCGTCGGCGCGGGCATGGCCGGCAATGCCGCTGCCTATACCCTGGCCAAGGCGGGCCTGAACGTGTTGCAGATCGAGCGCGGTGAGTATCCGGGCTCCAAGAACGTGCAAGGCGCGATCTTGTATGCGAGCGCGGTCGAGGCCCTGATCCCCGACTTCCGCGACGAGGCGCCCCTGGAGCGCCACGTGATCGAACAGCGCATGTGGATTTTGGATGACCGCTCCTATGTCGGCACCCACTTCCGCAGCGAAAACTTCAACGAAGAGCGGCCCAACCGCTATACCATCATCCGTGCCCAGTTCGACAAGTGGTTGAACAGAAAGGCCAAGGATGCCGGTGCCATGGTCATTTGCGAGACCACGGTGCTGGAGCTGATCAAGGACGATGCCGGCAAGGTCATCGGCGTGCGCTGCGACCGCGAAAACGGCGAGGTCTACGCCGACGTGGTGGTGCTGTGCGATGGCGTGAACGCCATGGTCGGCCAGCGCTCGGGCATCCGCGCCGAGATCGCCCAGGAACATGCGGCGCTCGCGGTCAAGGAAATGCACTTCCTGCCGCGCGAAGTGATTAACGAGCGCTTCAATATCAGCGATAATGAAGGTGTGGTGATCGAGATCCTGGGCACCGTGACCTCGGGCATGCTCGGCACCGGCTTCCTTTACACCAATGGCGAGAGCATTGCGCTGGGCATTGGCTGTATTGTCAGCGACTTCATTGAAAAGAAGATCAACCCGGCCCAGCTTCTCGAGAAGCTGAAGACCCATCCGTCGGTCGCGCCCCTCATCAAGGGCTCGGAAGTCAAGGAATACGCCGCTCACCTGATCCCCGAAGGCGGGTTCAAGGGCGTTCCCGAGCTGTCCGGCGCCGGCTGGGTGATCTGCGGCGACGCCGCCCACTTTGTGAATGCCGCCCATCGCGAGGGCTCCAACCTCGCGCTGACGTCGGGCCGCATTGCCGCCGAGTCTATTATTGCCCTCAAAAAAGAGGGTAAGGAAATGTCGGCGGAAAACCTGAAGCTCTACAACCAGTCTCTGGAAGAGAGCTTCGTTCTGAAGGACCTGAAAAAGTACAAGGACCTTCCCGACACCCTGTGGCGTAATAAACAGTTTGTCACCACCTATCCCGAACTGTTGGCCAAGGCGGCCGAGCAGTTCTTGCGGGTCGATGGCGTTGACAAGCTGACCAAGGAAAAGGAAATCGCGCGGAGTTTCCGCAAGGCCCGGGGCGTCCTGGGTCTGGTGGGCGACGCGGTCAAGGTGGCGAGGGCCTGGCGATGACACTCAAGATCGAAGAGAAGCTGTACCAGAACCGCTATCGTGTGGCCGAAGGCGAGCCGCACGTGTGCATTGATCCCTCCAAGGCCGATAGCGAAGCCTTGAAGGCCATGGTCAACATCTGCCCCGCCGGCTGCTATGTGGCCACCGACGAGGGCAAGGTCGAGGTGGTGCCCGATGGGTGCCTGGAGTGTGGCACCTGCCGCATCGTTTGCCAGGGGACTGGCGCGTTGCAGTGGGGCTACCCGCAGGGCGGCTACGGCATTCTGTTTAAGTTCGGCTGATTCACACCGCACTCCCTGCCCGCGCTGCGCGGGCGGGGATGATGAGACCGGGACCCAAGGCTGGGGAGGCGAGCCTCCCCAGACCCCTCCTTCCTTTTGTGCTTCAGGCAACTTTGACCGTGTCCAGGAAGCCCCGCACCGTGTCGGACAGGGTGCGCGCCTGGGAGCCCAGGCCGTTGACCGCCGCCAGGACCTGCCCCGCCGCCCAGCCGGTTTCGCGCGCCGCCTCGCCCACGCCGGCAATGGTTTCGCCCACCTGGGCGGTCTCGCGGCTGGCCTCCTCGATGTGACGGCTGATCGCCTGGGTCGAGGCGTTTTGTTGGGCCACCGCCCCGGCAATCGCCGCCGATACCAAGGACACCTCGTCAATCACCGCCAGGATCTCGCCGATCGCCGCCACCGCTTCGCGGGTGCGCTCCTGGACCTCGGCGATCTGGCGAGAGATATCCTCGGTGGCACGGCTGGTCTGGGAGGCCAGGGTCTTGACCTCGCCGGCCACCACGGCAAAGCCCTTGCCGGCGGCTCCGGCCCGCGCCGCCTCGATGGTGGCATTGAGGGCCAAAAGATTGGTTTGCGACGCAATCGCGTTGATCAAGCCGATCACCTCGCCAATGCGCTCCGAGGCCCCGGCCAAGGCCCGGACGCCCTCGCTGGTGCGCCGGGCCCGATCGGCGGCGCGATCGGCGATCGAGGTGGCGTGGTGGACCTGAGCCCCAATCTCGCCGATCGCCTCGCCCAGCGCCCCCGTCGCCTGGGCCACCTGCTGCACCGCACCACTGGCCTGGGCCGCCGCCCCGGCCACCGTTGCCGAGCGCACGGTGGTTTCCTCGGAGATCCGGCTCATGGCCTCGGCGGTGCCGTGCAACTGACCGGTGGCTTGCCCCACGCTTTCTAGCACCTCGCGCACCGCGCTTTCAAAGTTTTGGGTCAGAGCCTCAAGGACGCGCGCCCGCTCCTCACGTTGGCGCCGTTGGATCTCGCGGTCGGCGGCGGTGGCGGCACTGGCGCGCATGGCATCGCGAAACACCTGCAAGGCCTGAGCCATGGCTCCCACCTCGTCGCGGCGCTCGACCCCGGGAATGGCCACCGTGAGATCCTGGTCGGCCAAGCGTTTCATTGCCGCCGTCATCGCGACAACCGGGCGGGCGATGCCCGTGCTGATCCAGGCCCCGGCGCCCAGACCGAACACGATGGCACATCCCGCCAGTCCGGCCGCCAGGGCGAGCGCCAGTTGGGCCTCCTCCAAGGCCTCGTCACCAATGCCTTCCTGGTGGTGGACCTCCGCTGTGGCCATGGCCGCCGCCGCCGCCAAAACGGAGGCCTCGGCCGGCCCCAGGGCGTCATCCCGCACGGCGGCTTGGCTTTGCACCAAGGCGAGGGCCTCGTCGAAGGTGGCCAACAGGTCCCGGCCCGCCACCCCGGCCTGCCCGGCCAGCGCAGCAAGGGCGGGCTCGGGCGCTTGCGCCTCGATCTCCGCCAGGATTTGGGTGGACCGGGTCAGGTACTGGCGCGTTTCGTCGATCAAGGCGGTGTCGAGGGTTTCCAGGGCGCGGTGGGCGGCCAGCCGCGCTTCGCCCAGGGCGTCCAGAGCCTGCCCTGCCGCAAACAACACCGGAAGGGTTCCCTGATCGCGGGCCGCCTCTTGCAGTCGGCGCACGGTATCGCTCGCGTCCACGCCTCCCAGTTCCAGATACATCACCAAACCTTCGCGGGTTTGCTCGGTATTGACGATGCGGCTGAAGGCCTGAAACGCCTGATGGAGGGACTGGGCCAGGGCATGCAACGGAGCTTGGCGCTCGGCCTCCATCTGGTCGCGCACCTGGGCCACGGCGGTGGAGGCCTGGGCATAACGCTCGTTGGCCCGCTCCGCCCCCGCGGTGCTGGGGGCAATCCCATACGCCCGGATCTCACGCAAGGCATGCAAGACCTCGGCCCGCAGGTCGGAAAGCCGGGCGGCTTCCTGCGCCGAGCCCACCAGCGCCCCAACCCGGTGATCCAGGGCGTTCAGCGACCACAAGGCGTTGGCGCCCATGGCCACCATCAGAAGAATCATCACGGCGAACCCGCCGCCGATCTTAAACCCGATCGGGATATCCTTCAGCGTCATGCCTGTTCCTCCTCCCTGCGACGGCGCGCCTCTCGCGGGCGCTTGCCGTTAACGGAATGGTATTATGGGGCGCAATTGCCGATCTGAACATCTCTCTTTTGGATCCTCACGCCCCTCCCTCCCCCCAAAGAGAATGAGGGGCCTGGGCGGGGCGGCCTTCCCAGCCTTCTCCCACGTTCTGAACCGGCTGGTTCCTTACGCCAGAAGCGACAGGCGCCCTTGCCCGCCTCTCGGTGTCCCAAATTCCTGACTTTTTCCAACAAATCAAACGCTTAACCTTATGACGTGATTTTTTAAACCAAAGCCACTATCAATTGGCTACGGCTATTTAAAGGTGATAAGGTGCCACCGCACCAAGAAGGCGCGCGCAAGGGCTCGGAAAGCCCGTCCCTGTCACTCTGGAACGGAGCACGCCATGGCTCAGTCGATCCCCGTCGGTACCTCTGCCAACCTGTTGTTTGGCTACCAGCCCGTTTGGAACCCCAGCGGGGAGATCCCCGTGCCGTTCTTTGGGCCGGCGACGCCGCCTTTGCGGCCGCAGAACATGACGAACACGCCGGTCGATTTTCCGCTTTGGGGCGGAACACCGGTGATCACCTTGCATCAGTCGCCCCAATCTCTGGTCTCAACGATTTACGATTACGATGTTTTACCCACGACCAGCGACCCCAAGTCGATTGTTGTCCCATCGGGTCCCCTTTCCCTGAACGATGCGGACAGCAAATCAGCCCTGGCAGCAACCCAAGATTTTCTAGGGCTGAACCTTAGCGGTCCCGGAAATTACATGCTGGTTGTTTATGAACGCCGTTCATCGACGATCACGGGAGATTTCTGGGACGGGAATACGTCGCGGGCGCGCGAGGACATCCTGACCGAGGAGGCTCTGGCCATTGTCGAGGCGCTGCCCAGGGCACAGCAACCAACCCAAGGATCCGTCCTCTACGACAGCAAGCTCACCCTCGCCGACGCCAAGAAGTATCTAGCCGCCATCAATGCCTTGGGAACGCATTTCGTGACCAAGGTCTTTACCGGCGACAAGCTTCTCCAGGTGTTTTCCTACGACGACAAGGCGTTCAAATACCTTCAGTCCCAGTTCAAACTGGCCGCAACCCCGCAACCCGACGGCACGCTGGCTGTTTCGGGGATCCTGGCCAACAGTTGGGCAATGTTCACGGCACCTGCCAGCACGGGCGGGTTCGTCAAGGCCTATGGGGCTCTCACCACATTTAGCCGGGACCCGGCGCTCCTTGCGGCGATTGCCGAGGGGAAATGGGCGAATGGCTACGTGCCGGACGGCACGCCCAGCATCTTCGCCGCCAGCCAGGACTACGGCCTGTTCGCGGCCCTCAGCCTGGATGTGCCCTATGCATGCGAACTCACCCCCATGGCCGAACTGATGCCGGGGGCGCTGGTGGAAGGCCCCTGGAACCGGGTTGTGGCGGGCGGCCTGACCCAGAAGTACGGCAACGAAGTGATCATTCCGTTACGCCACCCTCTTGACTATGACTGGGCGAAGATTTTCCCGGAGACGACCGAATCCTGGGCGTCGGGCATTGTGACACCGGTCATTGATATTTATCAGGAGCGGGTGGATCTGGCCGAGGTCAAGATGATGGGCGCCGACATTATCGGCGAAACCTATACCTTGGACAGTTTTTCCTGCTTTTCCCAAGTCTTACAGGCGACCACGGGCAAGGATACGCCGCCGATCCCCCTCCCCTCGGATTCGATTACCATTATCGCGCAGATCATCGACACCACGCAGGCAGCCCAGACCCCCGTTTTGCTACTGAGTGAAAAGGGACTGCGGGCGATGACCGTGGCCTGCCAGGAAATGTATGGCACGCTGATCTTCCAGCGCGAGGGACCGTCGTCACCGGTGACCCGCAAGACGGCCCTGGATGGCTTCCTCATGGCCACCCCGGAAGCAGTGGATCCGCTCACCCATCGCTATCTGGTCGAGATGGCGGGCGTGTTGACGGATCCCCCCAGCGAGGCCGTGCTGATCGCCCACTCCCAAAGCGTTGAGTTCTCCGTTGTGGCCGGCGAAGCCCTGTTGCAATCGCAAGGGACCGGGGCCGACGTGGTCAAGGGCCTGGAACTCACCTACCTGAACTGGCTGGCCAGTATTATTCCAGCCAATACCCAAGACGTTGTCCTGGCCAATGCCCGGGTTCAGGCCCTGTATCTTGCCAATGCCATCGCCGATTTTGGCATGAACACGGTGTTTGTTCCTTACGTGACCTACGACAGCTACGCGAAATACGTCGGTGATCTGGTGACGCAGGCCATGGCCCTGAGCGGCCAAATCGCCAATTACCAGTCGCTGCTGATCACGACCGAGGCCAATTACAAGGTCATGACCTCGATCCAGGCTGTGAACGACAACGTGCGCAGCATCGGCGGGGTCCTGACCCAGTACTTCAAGGCCCTGGCCGATGGCCGGAACTCGATCGACCAATACTACGGCAACATCAATGCCCAGTTAAGCCGACAACTCGACAGCACCCTGAAGAACATTGGTGATCTCCAGGTCCAGCTCGGCGAGCAGCAAAAGCGCATCAGTAATCTTGGGGCGCCTCCTGGCATCGTCCAGCAGTTCGAAACCGATTACGTCGCCTACCAAAAGGATCAAGTCTTCAAGCTGACGATGAGCATCGTCACCGGGCTGTTCTCGCTTGGCGCCGCCCTGGCCGGCTTCCCCGGCGCGGCGGAAAAGGGCGTTGCCGACGCTCTCAAGGCCATGGTGGACGTGTTCCAAAAGCTCCAGTCGGTCATGCAGGTCATCAATCAGTTGGGCGCCATTGAAAAGGTGACCAACGACATCGGGAAGATCAACCAACTAGCGCAATCCATCCAAAGCGCGGCGGCGGCGGGCACCATGGCGATGCCCAGCTTGGTCGATCTGCAAATGGTCCCGATCAATGTCGAAGCGGCCCTGGTCAACGTCCCCGACAGCGGCAGCTTGCAGCAAGACAAGGCCAACCTGATTGCCGCCACCAAGAACTTGGTGATTGTGGGGTCGGCCTTGCTGACCGCCCAGTCCGAAGCCAGCCGTCTGTTGGTTGAAATCGCCAACAATGAACGCCTGCGCACCATCAATTCCCAGCAGCAGGCCAAAATGTCGGCCCTGGGCAACGCACTCAATCTGAGCAACCCGGCGCTCCCGCCCGATCTGGCCAAGATTGATCTGATCGGCACGACGGGTCAGTTGCAGTTCCAGCTCAAGCAGGTTCTGAGCACGCTGGCCAAGGTCCTGGCTAACCAGAACGGCGCCTTGCAATTTACCTATTTTGGCACGCCGGTCGCCATCTCCTCGTTTTCGCTCAATCAGTTGCTGGCGGTGATCGCCAATCAGGACGCCAATATCCTGAGCGCCCTCCAGCACCTGAACCCGCAGCCGCAGAAAATCGACCAGCCGATCACGGTCAAGATCGGCCCCATCCCCTACAAGGAACTGATCAACGGCAGCTTCAAGCGGATTACCATCCACCAGTCCGACCCGGGCTTTTGGAACTACGTCATGGTTCGCATTGACCGGGTGGTGCCGCGTGTTCGGGGGGTGGCCTCCACTGCCTCGGGGTCGTTCGAGATTTCCCTGGACACCCAGGCCCATCCCTTCTTGGACCGCGACCCGGAGCGCCAGCCCTACACCTTTGTGTCAACGCGCCGGGTTTTCGGGCCTTACGTTTATGACGTCGCTACGGGCGCGGCGCAGTTTGGTACCAACACGGGGACGTTTGCCGACAAGGTGACCCAGCTCACCCCCTTTACCGACTGGAACGTCAGCCTGCCGGCGAAGAGTACCAACAAGGACATCACCTTTAACGAGCTTCTGGTCGATATCGAGATCGATTTCTATGTGACGGCGATCTACAACGACCCGGTCGCCTTGATGCGCCAGCGGATGATCCGGGCCATGACCGAGCGCCGGGCGGTGCCGATGGCCCGGCTGGCCGCCCCCAGCCCGGACGCCGAGGCCCTGGCGTTCGCGGCTCTCCCGGACTCCTCGCCCAGCCTCGCCTATCTTGAAGCCCAGATGTACCAAAACCAAAGCGTTCTCAACGGCTGGGACGCCGTGTTTAGCATGCTGTCCGGTCCGGTGAACGCTTTCTTGAACCAGCAGTTCTTGACGTATATCCAAAAGCTGGTCCCCGGGGATAACAGCGGTCTGATGCCGATCAGCGCTTCCTTCTTCGGCACGGCAACGCCGGTCGGACGGGGATTCTGGAGCAGCACGGTCACCCAGCTTGATTTCAGGCTGACCACCCCGCTGTTGCAGTTTATCGCCAGTTCCGATCAGGCTTCGGTCCAGCAGTACATCAAATCAGGATCGGTTGCGATCGGCTCGGTCGATGTCACCGGCAACAACCAGACCAAGACCAGCGCCTTCCTCCCCAGCAAGACCACCCTCCCGGCCGGTCCGTTGACCTTTAGGGCCGATACCACGACGAAGGAGCTGGTCATTGCCCAGGGCAACGTCCTTGGTCTCGCCCTGGGGAGCATTTACCTCAGCACGACCGGAACGTTGCCGGCCCCGCTGCAAGTGGGTGACCCCAGCACGTATACCAACGAGTATTACATCGCCCGCTGGACGACGACCGACAGCGAAACCCGGATCACCCTCACCAGCGATCCCTCAGGCGAAAAGCCCATCGAGATCACCTCCGCGGGCAGCGGCACCCATACCCTGACGGTGGATGTCAGTTGGGGCAGCCCCTCGGTAATGGACATCAGCCAATCGCCTTATGTGTTTGCCAACGTTCAGCTTTCTACCATCGTGGGCTTGGTGGATCCGCCGGCTGGTCAGGGCGACAAGGACAACACCTTGTCGGTGGTCCTGGATTTCCCGACAGGGTCCTTCGTGCTGCGCAATATCCATGTTGAGCCGCCCAACTGGAGTCCCTCGGCCTACGCGACGCAGATTTCTGCCGCCATCGCCAACTACTATGCCCAAAACGACATCCGCTTCCTGGTCCAAACCCTCAACACCACGGATTTGGCCGCCGACAAGGCGCTGACTCCGAGCAAGTTCGTGTTGCATGCCATGACAACCAACGCAGGCAATAATGTTCTCCAGTTGTTGATTGCCACAACCGGCACGCTCCAGAACACGCACACGATCAATGTGAGTGAACCGGTCGCCTATAATCCCGCCGCCCCGGTGGCCGGGGTGAGTGACTTCATGATTTCGCTGATGATCAGCTCGAAGCTGACCTTCCAACACATCTTTGTCGATAGCTTCAACCGGGGCTCGACCAACTTCGTTCTTGCGGCGGTCCAGCCCGACAAGGATTTCGAGGCATGGAGCGCCCGCATGACGTCGGGAACGATGGTCGCGGTCGTTCCTTTTGAAGACAGCTATGATGTCAATGGCACCAAGACCCAGTTTCGGATGTCAGCCAGTGGCAACACCTTGAAGTGGGACGTCACCGGCCTGACGTTCTCGCGGACCGAAACCGATGGCGTGGCCCTTTACTACTCGAACGGGACGGCAAACCCGCCAACCGGCGGCACCAACGTCGATTTCCAATACCGTCAGTATGTCTATGTCAGTGGCGGCTCCTACGCGCCGGGTCATTGGTATTGGACCAACTGGACCGATGCCTCGGCCATGACCTACGTCACCATGACGGGAACCTACCCGCTGGAAGTGAGGAACAGCGGCCCCAATCAGCTCGTCGAGTTCGCGACCACCAACCCGACGATCACGGTGGACAAGTCGAGCGACCTCAAGCCGACCGGGGCCTGCGAATGTAACAACAACGACCTCAAGATCGCCTTGATGTCGGCCTTGTCGGCGTCGCTGCCCGCCGAACTCCAGAAGAACATGCAGCAGATCAGCTTCAAGCCGATCTCGATCATGGCCCTGGAAAGCCTGCTGTTCCCGGCCGAACAGTTGATCGCCATGTCCACGGCCAAGGTGCCCGCCGACTCCTTGGTGGTGGGCCGCTTCCTGGCCCAAGTGCGCAAGACCTGCCCAACCTACACCGTGACCATCCCGGCCTCGGCGGGGGCCCAGGGCAGCTTTGGCGGCGTGTCGTTCAAGAGCGGTGACAAGGTCAGCAGCGTCACCAAGGGCTCGATGCCCGCCACCTTTGAATTCATCTACGGACCGATCGACCCGGCCCTCGGGGGACAGGTCACCTACCGCCTTAACATCCAGACCGGCGAGATCTCGCCAAAGATGATCGCCGTGATCTACCAGCCGGACATTTCGTCAACCACGGCGGCCCAGAATGTCACCTTGCTGTTGCCAGGATACCCGCTCCCGACGACAAGCTGATCTGCCCAACGGTTGCGGCGGGGGGCCGACACAAGCTCCCCGCCGGGTTTCCCCCCATGTCGGCCAGGAGGCCCTGGGATGAGCCTGCAAGACCCTGACCTGAAGGCCCTGGTGGCCTTGATGGCCGACGCCCCGTCGGTCCCCGAGGGATGGGACGTGGCAATCACGCTGTCCACCCCCGTCCTGAACGCCTTGGTGCGATCGTCCTGGGAAAGCCAGCCCCCGATCGCCCCCTCGCTGCGGTGGGCCGCACCGCCCGACGCAGGCCCGTCCCCCGAGGTGCTAGAGGTTGAAGCCCCCCTCCCCCCGCCCCTCCTGCGCCTAAACGCCAGCACTGGCATGGTTGACCTGACCTTTTATCCTGAGCGCCGGAGCCACGCGCCGCGGCGTGCCCGACGCGGCCCCCCGCCTCCCTGGCGCCGCGCTAGAAGGTGACGCCGTGGCGTGGTCGGCCCCGGAGCCCATCACAGCGCAAACGCCCGTGCGTGTTGTGACCGAGGTCCCCGTTTCGGTGCTGGCAACGGCGGAGGCTTTCGTGGTGGGCCTTGATTTCGGGGCGGCCGCCTTGCGCCTCAGCGATCGCTTGCCGGGCCTAGCGACGACGAGCGCCCCCCTTGCGGCTGTGCCCGCCCTTGATGCGCGCGGACAGATCGCCCGCCTGGACCGACGGGCCGGCCCGGATCCAACCTTGGTCCCGGCCGGGGTCAGCACGCGCATTGTCCCGACGAAGGACGGCCGGGCCGCTTTCCAGATTTTGACCGGCCCGACGGCGGGCGGATCGCTTGCCGCAGCAGGGGGGGCCGCCTTGGTGCCGGCGGCCGCGTCGGCGCAGGGAGGGGAGCCGGCCCCGGGCATCGCCGTGCAAGTCAGTTCCCAAGCGACCATGGACATGATCGCGCGCGCCTACAATCAAGGGACCGGGGTGATCAAGATCCTGGCGGTCCCACCAGCCGACCCGCACCCCCACTGGTTCTTGCAAGTGCACGAACCCATGGTGTTCGAGGGCACGTTCGGCTCGGCGGACGGTCAGGTGTACGTCCGGGACCACGCCCGCCAGTTTCTGTGCTTTGCCGGCTCGTCCGATCAGGATCTGAAGCTGTTCACGGTCATTGACCCCACTTCAACCGTGCGACTTCAGTTGGATCTTGCCGCCCACTACCCGACGGAGATCAACGATGGGGTCGCCTTGAGCGAGGGCGGACAGTCGGTGACAGGCGAAGGGTTTTATGAATCGATCGTCCGGCCGCAACTGGAAGCCTTCTTGGTTGGCGACATTCGCGCCGACATGACCCGGGTCCGCCTGACCCCCCTCAACGACCTGCTTCTCCAGCGCCTGACCTTGCCCGGCCACACCGTGCACCTTGAAGACGCCGCCCTGCCGGGAGAAACGCTGGTTCTGGGCAGCGTGCGCCCCACGGCCTGAGAAAGGGAACGCCATGGCCTCCCCCGCGACCCTCGACATGCTTTTAGCCGAAATGGCCCAGAACAAAGAAGTCTTGAACGGCTGGGATGCGGTGATGAACGTTCTGGAAAGCGCGATCAACACCTTTTTTCAGTCCCAGTTCCGCAAACAGACCGGCAATACCGGCACAATGACGATTTCACAAGTCTTTTGTGGCCCACGCATTCCCAATCCCCACGGGGATTACAGTGTTGTCACCAGCTTTTCCTTCACACTCGGCCCACCTTCCTTTGTTTTTACCGATGCCTCCAATACGGTCACGATGACCCAGGCCATCCTCGGCGGCACCACCTGTACCGGGAGCCTTGCCGTGGGGGCCGGTTTCCAGCCCGCGTCGTGCGGCTGCACGGCCAATGACCCCCGCGTCGTCTGGGGCTCCCCTGAGCGGGTTGATCTCGGCCAGCATCCCACGGTCTCGGCCAAGGTCCCCCTGACCTCGGTCACCGGCCTGATTGATACCCGCACCCAGACGGTGGTGCTGGATTTTGCCAACGGCGCTTTTACCGTCACCAACCTGACGATCGCCAACGTCGGATCCGACGATATCGCGCTGCACATCAAGAACTGGTTCGTCTCCAACGGCGTGCGCTATACGCTGGCCTCCGTGGTTCTCGGAACGGGGTCCCTGCCCTCGCTAACCCCAACGTGGTTCCGCTTCCGGGTGATCAAGACCAACGTGGGCAACACCATTGTCCAACTGCTAATCCACACCACCGGGACAGGGACCCAGGGCGACCCGATGGTGCCCGAACCGATCCCAACGGCCGACGGCTACACCTGTTCCCTGATGATCAGCTCCCGGATCACGTTTTCCGATATCCTGTGCGCCGGGTTCAACGCGGCCAACAAGCCGTTTCGGCTCTACCCCCAGAGCACCTCGCTCACGGCGGGCTATACGGCCACGATCGCGCCGCCCATGCACTTTGCCGGATCCTTCAGCTATGGCAGTTGCTGCTCTCCCACCACCGTGACCTATTCGTTGTATCTGGGGGGGACCTATTCGGGCACCGCGACTCATGGCTTTCATTTATGGCAAGAGATCACCCCGAGCGGCAATGTGGGCAACACCATCACGGTCTCGGGCGACAATCCGGTCAGTCTGTCGGGCACGGGCGCCGCGCAGGCGATCTGCATCACCCCACAGCCTCCCACCGTCGTCGTGACCGGCGGCGCCTCCGAGACGATCAACAGCACGCTTCAGGAAATTCTCAATACCGACTTCAAGACGGCCATGGCCGGCATCTCCTTTGGCCCCGTGACCTATTTTTCCCTGCGCACGATCCTGTTTCCTGACAGTATGATGAAAATGGGGGTGGTTCAGGTGCCCACGGATCTCGTCATCGTTGGGACCTTCCAGCCTGGTTAGGCGACGTCAGGGACATGTCATGGTCAGCATCTCTCTTGGAGATCCGGTCGATCTCCTCTCGGGCTTGGCCCCTTGCTTTTACCCAGCGGCCTCTCCCTGGACCCTGCCTCCCAACCGGCCGCTGGTCGTCGAGCCCCCGGATCCCCCCACGACCCCCGTTCTCTGGGACCCCCTGACCCTCTCCCTGCACGAAACCGTCGAGGATCTGCTGGGTCACCTGTTCGCCTATAGCGTGACCCCCATGGTGGGCCTGGATGGCCCTTTGTCCCTGGAGGCCAGCGTGCTGATGGCCGACGCGCCCCTGGCCCCGTTGGAAGCCCGGCTGGGTCTCGACCTCACCCAGCAGCCAGCCCCGGCCTATCTTCTGGCCCGGCTGCGCGGTGCCCGCGAAACCGTCTACTACACGCCAGAATGGTTAGGCCTTAACCGAAAGGGCAAAATCGAGCAGTGGCTGACCCCCGAAGGCCGCAACGCCATGGCCCGCCTGCGCCTGAGCGACCAGTTCCAGGAAGGTGCCGACTTCCATGGGCGGATCAGCGCTCGAAACGCCCAGCGCTACCTGGACTACTTCCACGACTTTGGAACCCACCTGATCCGCTCGATCCGCTGGGGCGAAATGATTTTTCAGGTGTTTGCGCTCAACGAGACCGTTCTGCCAAGCGTGCGGGCGCTGTTCCACCAGGAGGCGGGCGGTCCGCTGATCCAAGGTCCCCTCGCCCAAGGGTTGACCCACCTCACCCGGGCCCCCTGGGTCCAGCGGGCCAGCCCCCTCCTCACCACCGATGACACCCCCGATACCCGATGGGTCACACACCACCGGATCTGGGGCGAGGGAGAAACGGCCAGCTTGCTGTCGCCGGCTGCCCTGGTTCCGGCCAACCGGGCGACGGTGTTAAGCCGCTTGCCGGCGCGCAGCGTGATCGGCGTCACCTTGGCCTGTCAGGCCCTCTACCTTGAGGATTTCCGCGCCGATGCCTGGACCCGGGTGCTGCGGGGCTGCCTGTCCCAACGGTTCGCGCACGCAACCCGGGTCGGCTGGCGGGCCCGGGGAGGCTTTCGCACCGTGCCTTTCCTCGCCAGCGCGGGAACATCTTCTCCCCTGGTGCCTGCCCTCGCGCCGCCCGACCGCGAGCCCGGGCTGGCCTTGTTTGCCACGGCCCACCCGGAAACCGGAGCGGCGCTGCCCCTCACCACCACCACCCCGGTGGCCGAGGTAGCCCGGCAGTGGAAACTCCCCTTCATCGAGGGCAGCCTCGTCTTGAGCGACMCCCACGGCGGGCGCGCCTGTCTGGTGGAGGGGGTGTGGCTGGGGACCGGCGCCGATGGCCGGCCCACGGTCCTCGGGGCACCGGCCGAGCCGGACCCGGCCTTGCTGCGGGCGCACGCCCCCGCCTTGTCGCTGTTTCTCGCCCTGGCCCGCTCCCTCCTGGGCCCCGGGGTCGTGCCCGAGGCCGCCGCCGCCGTGCGCCGTGCCGCCGGGTGGCTGGCCGAGGTCACCGCCGGCCACGACACTGTGAGGGCGCTTCACGAGCAGGCCGTGGGGGTGGCCTGGGGGCTGGGCGTGCGAGGGGCCGACAGCCTCGCGGCCGATCCGGCCACGCGCACCGCGTTGCGGGCGGTGCTGGAGGAAGCCCTGGCGCTCCTGGCCCTGCGGCCCGACCTGGGCGGCCTGGGAGCAGCCACGCGCGGCCTGGAACGACGGGTCTCAGCCCTGCGCCGCGCGCTGCCCGCCGCCCAGACGCCCGATGCCTTGGGTCCCAGCCTTGACCATGCGGTCCAGGCGCTGCACGAGCGCTTTGCCCGGTGGGCGGCCCTGCCGACCCTGCCTCCCCCCCTGGCCGCCGCCCTGGCCGCCGGCGCCACCTTGGCCCAGCCCCCCGATCCCCGGCGGTTGCCCTCCGGCCTGCTACCCGGCACCGAGGGCGTCGCAGTGGCGTGGAACGCGGTCTTGGGACTGCGCGCCCGCCATGCCGAGGCGCGGGCTGCCTTGCATCGGGCGGTGGGCGAGGGCGACAAGGCGGTAGCGCTCCTGCGCGCCGAAAGCCTGACGGCCTGGGAGGTGCCGACCACCTTGCGGGAAGACCTCCTAAACGCCGTCCCCGATCTCCCAGAGGCCGAGCGCCAGGGGATGCGCGAGGAGGTCACGACCCTCCTCGATCTTGCCACCTCGGCCGGCCTGCTGATCGAAATCCCCCTGCCAGAGGAAACACCCCTGGACCTGCGCCGCCTCGCCGCAGTCCTGGCCGTGTTGACCCTGGCTCGATCCCTGGGCGTTGAGATCTCTCCTCTTGACACCCTGGCCCTGCCCAGTGTCGCCGCCCGCCTTTCCCAAGCGCTGGCTAACCCCATGACGCCGCAGCCCTGCTAAACGAGGGGTCTGGGGAGGCCCTCGCCTCCCCAGCCTTCCTTTCCCTCACCCCGCCGACGTGGCGGGAAAGCGCCGAAACGCCAACGACACAAAGTGCCCGCCAAAGGCAAACGAGTTGGACAAGGCCACATCGGTCGCCAGCGGCACGGTCCGCCCGCCTCCCTGCCACGCCGGCGCCAGACCCACCCCCTCCCAAAAGGGATCCACGGCATGGGGAGCCTGCTGGCGCTGAAGGGCAAGCACGGTGGCGACGGCCTCAAGCGCGCTGCCCGCCCCCATGCAATGCCCCACGGCCGGCTTGCAGGCACTCACCACGGGACCCGCGCCAAACACCTCGGCAATCGCCGCGCTTTCCAGGGCGTCGTTCAGGTCGGTGGCGGTGCCGTGGGCGTTGATGTGGCCAACCTGCGCCGGGCTCAGGCCCGCATCCGCCAAGGCGGCCCGCATGGCGCCGGCCATGCCGCGTTGGGTGGGCCGGGTCAAGCTGGGGGTATCGGACACGGCGCCCGAGCCCAGGATCTCGCCCAGGATGCGAGCCCCGCGGGCTTGGGCGTGCTCCAGGCGCTCCAGCACCAAAACAGCGGCGGCCTCGCCAATGACAAAGCCCTGCCGCTCGCGGGTGAAAGGCCGCATGATCCCGGTGGCCGGGTCGGTTTGCGGACTCATGACGGCGAGCGCATCCCAGGCGGCGAAGAGGGCGGTCCCGGGAAAGGCCTCGGCGCCCCCGGCCAGACACACGTCCATCTCGCCTTGTTGCAAGGACCGGGTCGCTTGGGCCAGGGCATGGCCCGAGGCGGCGCAGGCCGTGACATGGGCCGTCGAGGCCCGCTCCAGTCCATAGCGCGCGGCCAAGGCCGCGGTGGGGCCGTTGAGCATGATCTTGAGCAAGGTGGTCGGTCGCAACCGCTGGTCCCGGGCGACCCGCTCGACCGCGTCTTGGATGGACGCCGCCGGCCCGAAGGCACTGCCCATCATCACGCCGGCCCGTCCTCCGATGCTCTGGGGATCCAGCCCGGCCTCGGCCAGGGCTTCGTCGGCGGCGGCAAGGGCCAGCAGACTGACCCGGTCGTAGCAATGGGCATCGGCCTTGCGCACCAAGCCTTGAGTGTCGAACCCGGGAAGTTCGCCGCCCCAATGGCAGGCAAACCGGCTGGTGTCCAGGCTGGTGATGGGGCGCAGGGCCGAGGCGCTGGCAAACAGGCCCGCCTCGAACTCGGCTCGGCCCTGACCAAAGGCGGACAAGACCCCAAGGCCGGTCACGACAACGCGCGCGGGCTTATCCATGGGAGGGGGCCGGCCCCGCGCCCCGGTGCTGGAGGATCAGCTCTTCGGTCATGCTCAGGACATCACCCAGAGTATGCAGTTGGTCACGGCAGCGCTGCATATGGCTCAGGACGGGGGCGTCATATTTTTCTTCGATCTCAAACATGATCTCGACAAAATCGAGCGAATCGATATCAAGGTCTTCCAGGGTTTTATAGTCTTGGAGTTCTTCTGGTTTGACCTCCAGGAAGTCGGCGATCAGGCTCAGGATCTCGTTTTTCATGAGGGGACCTTCCAGATAGACCTGAGGGGTGAAGTGGTTTTGGGGAGGTGGGGAGAAGATATTTTTTTGCCTATTAAAATTAAAACGGGTTTTTTGTAATGAAGGGTTATTTTTTATACTAAGAACCGTGTTTGAAGGGAAGGCTGGGGAGGCGGGCCTCCCCAGACCCCTCGGGCGTTTTGGGGGAGGTTAGGATGGATCGGCGCAGACCATGGCGGCCGCGAGGTCGAGCAGGGTTTGCCCGCCCAAGAGCGCGGCCAGGGGCATGACGTGGCCCAGGTCCCGTTCAACGGCGGCCTGAAACTCGACCGCCGCCAGAGAGTCGAGTCCCAGGCGATCAAGCGGGGTGTCCAGGGACAGGTGATCGGGGGAGGTTTTTGATGATCCCGGCCAGCAGGTCCCGGCACTGGAGCGCGAGCCGCCGCCCCCGCTCGCCGTCGCTTTCCCCCTCCCTTCCCAGGCGCAGGCGAGGTCTCCTGCGTTCCCAGCGGGCCGTGTCGAACGCGCGGGCAAGACAGATCTGGGGCCGCCCCGAGCGCAAGGCCGCGCCCAAGCCCGCCAAGGCAACCGCCGGGTCAAGGAGCGGCAGGCCCGCCGCGCTCAAAAAAGCCGCAACCGGGGCCGACGCTGCCATGCCCACCCCGGCAATCGGACCAAAATTGACACTGAGCGTCGGAAGACCGGCGCGGTGGCGCGCCCAGGCCAAGCCATCGAGAAAGGCATTGGCCGCCGCATACGCCGCCTGACGCGGCGTGCCCAGGAGGGCACTCAAGGACGACGCCATCACAAAGGTCTCAATCCCCAGATCCAGACTGGCCTGATGCAGGGCCAGGGCACCCTCCACCTTGGGCGCCAGCACCGCGCGCACATCGGCCTCGGTGAGGTCACGGGCCGGCCGGTCGCGGGTCTGGCCGGCCCAGTGAAACACCCCGGCCAAGGGACGATCGGTCCTCGCCAACTCCCGCATCAGGGCGCGCACCGCCTGAGGATCGGTCACATCCAGGGGTCGAACCGCCATCTCGCCCCCCAGACAGCCCACGGCGCGGGCCAGCGGCGCCACCCGGGCCTGGGATGGCACCGACCGGCTCGTCAGCACAACCCGCCCGGCACCGTGGCGGACCAGCCACAGGGCCAGGGCCTGACCAAAGCCGCCAAGCCCGCCCGTCACCAGATAGCTGCGGCCAGGATCGCCCCGCCACGGCGCGTCCTCGGACTCGGCAACCGGGACAAAACACGGGCGATAGCGCTGCCCGGCCCGCAGGGCGATCGCCGGAACTCCGGCCCCAATCTCCTGCCAAAGACGCTCCAGTGCCGGCCCCTCGGCCCAGGAATCCGCGCTCGTAACATCAATCAGCGAAACATCGCCGATGTCGTTGCACAACGCACGCCCCAGCCCCCACACCGCCGCCTGATCGGGCCGGACCTGATCTTGGGGCGTCACCGGCTGGGCATCGTGGGTCAGGAAACATAACCGCCCCCGGCCCGGCTCCCCCCCCAAGGCCAGGAGCGTGGCCAGCCCCTCGACCAGCGGCGCCATAGGGAGAAGCGTCACCTCGACGGCCGGAGCCACCGCCCCCAGCGCGTTCTTCAAGCGCTCGGCCTGCGGCCCGGCCGGGGCAACCACACGCACCGGCCGCCCCCCGAAGGCGGCAGGGGGATCTGGCTGGACCGGGACGACCTCCCAGCCCGGCGCCCGAAAAAAGTCGGGCCGGGGAATGGGGGACGTGAGCCGCCGCAAGGGCCGGGCCGTCACCCCATCCAGCCGGGCCAGACAGACCCCGTCGTCGTCCAGCACCCACGCGCTGCACTCTCCCAAGGCAGAATCGTCGCTGGCGAGCGTAATCCACGCCCACACCGTGGCCGGCAGGGGGGTGTACACGCTCAGGCGCTGGACGGCGGTCAAAACGACCGCCCCCTCCCCCACCCGCAAGGCCAAGGCGGCCTGAAACACCCCGTCGAGCAAGGCCGGCACCCCCTGGACCTCGGGAACCGGACAACTCGGCCGATGAAGGCTGATCCGGGCCAAGGCTGCGCCGCCATCCGCCGCCAGGGAGAGGAAAGACGGCCCCTGAAACGCCGGGCCATGCCCTAGCCGCGCCCGCTGCGCCTCCAGGTCAACCGGATGCGGGGCCCGGGCGGCGAGATCGCCCACCACGCAGGCCGCAGGGCGCGGCGCTGCCTCCCCAATCCGGGCCGTGAGAACCCGGGTGACGTGTGCCGGCCGGGCCGGATCGTAGGCCAGAACCTCCAGCGCCTCGGCCACCACGCGGCTGTCAAGAACCTGCTCGTGGCGTCGGGTCAACGGAAAAAGACCCGGAAAGCGACAGGCTTCAAGACACAACGGCGTGTCGGCGGCAAAGGCTCCGGCCGCCTGCCCGGCCTGGAGTGCGGCCTCCAAAGCCGCCGCGCCGGGCAGGACCGGCACGCCCTCGATCCGGTGATCCGCGAGAAAGGCAAAAAGAGTTCGATTAAGGTCGGCCCGCCACGTGCGCGGCTGGGCGGCCGGCTCGGCCCATGGACTGGCCGCCGGATCGCCCCGCCGGTCCAAGGCCTGCACCTCGGCTTCGTGCCAGAACGGCCGGCGCTGCCACGCGGTCACGGGCAGCCCGACCAGCCGGCCCTCGGGCGCCTGGGCCCGCCAGTCGAGCCCTCCCCCGCTCTCGTAGTGGCGGGCCAGGGCGTGGTGCAGCGCCGCCGCCTCGTCGGGCCCGCCGTCCAAGACGGGCAGGACCACGATAGGCTGGGTCTGCGCGCGCGCCGCCTCGCGCAGCGGACCTTGCAACACCGGTCGGGCCCCAATCTCCAAGCAGTGGCGCACGCCCAAGGCAAAAGCGGCCGCCAGCGCTTCGTGAAACCGCACGGGCTGGCGCACATTGTCCCACCAATAGGCGGCCTCCATCCCCGCCTCGACCGAAACTCGTCGGGCGGTCACACTGGAGAACAGCAGAAGCGACGGCTCCCGCGGCGCAAGCCCCGCCAGGGCCGCGCGCAAGGGCGCTTCCAGCGGGTCCATGTCGGCACTGTGATACGCGATCTCCCCAGGCAACCGGCGCCAGGGCACGCCTTGGCGGCGCAACAGCGCCTGTGCCTCGGCCAGAACCGCGTTGGATCCGGCGAGCGTCAGGGCCGTTGGGCCATTCAGCGCGGCCAGGGCCAGCCCCGGCACCTGCTCTTGCAGCGCCGCCACCGCCGCCTGGGGCAGCCGCACCGCCAGCAAGCCCCCCCGGCCGGCCCGCTGATCTTGCAACCGGGAGCGCGCCCAGCACACCCGCACGGCGTCCTCCAAGCTCAGGTGCCCGGCGCAAAAAGCGGCGGCCACCTCCCCGGCCGAATGGCCCAGGCATCCGTCGGGCCGCAGGCCGTGGCGGGCCAGAACCCGCACCACGGCGCACTGGAAAGCAAAGCCCGCAGGCTGGGCCAAGCGACAGGGCCAAGGCGCATCGGGGGTCTCGCCCGCCAGGAGGGTGGCGCTCAGGGAAAATCCGGCCAGCGGGGCCCAGAGGGCGTCGATTTCCTCCAGCGTCTGGCGAAACACCGGCTCGCTCGCCGCCAGCATCCGGCCCATGCCCGGCCACTGCGGCCCCATGCCGGAAAAGACAAACAAGACCGGGCCGCCGTGCCGCACCTCGGCGCACCGCCCGCCCGTGCGGGCCACCCCCCGCAAGGCCGCTGCCAAGGGCCGACGTGGTCGCCGCCCCGGTTCCGTCGGCGTCGATCCAGGCGGCGCCGCCCGCGGCCCCCAAGAAACCGGTACTGCCGCCGGCCTTGGCCCCCGCCAAACCGGCGCCGGCGGCCCCCACGCAGACGCTCGCTGTTCAAAGCGATCCCGTGCCCGAGGGCGAAACCCTGGTCGATGCCGACAGCCTGACGCGCGACGACGACCTGGGTGTGGTGACGGCGCGCGGCAACGTGGTGGTGGTGAGCGGCCCCAAGGTGCTGCGGGCCGACGTGGTGACCTACAACACCGTCGATAAAATGGTCACGGCCTCGGGCCATGTCTCGCTGACCGAGCGGACACTGCCCGGCACGCCGGCGCCGGCCCAGGGGCCCGAGACAACCTTTGCCGATTACATGGAACTGACCGGCGATTTGCGCGACGGATTTGTGCGCGGCATTCAGATCCTGTCGCCGTCGGGAACCCGGCTGGCGGCGCTGTATGGCGAACGCTCGTCGCAGACCCAAAAAAAGGAGTTTGCCCGCGGGGTTTACACGGCGTGCGACTCGTGCTCGGGCGAGGCCTCGCCGCTGCCCACCCTGACCGGACGACGCGACGGCCCCCGGCAGCCCCCGCCCAGTTGGCAGGTCAAGGCGGCGCGGGTCACGCACGACGAGGCCGAGCAGGAGGTCGTGTTTCACGATGCCTGGATTGAGGCGTTCGGAGTGCCGGTGCTCTACACGCCCTATCTGAGCCAAGCCGACTCCACGGTGTACCGCCGCTCTGGTTTTCTGGCCCCCTCAACCGGGTCGTCCGACCGCCTGGGGGGCGAGCTTCAACTGCCCTATTATCTTGTGTTCGACGACCACTCCGATGCCAAGCTGACGCTGCAATATACCGAAAAGCAGTACGCCATCTTAAAAGGCGACCTGAATCGCAACTTCAGCCGGGGGGCTCTGACGTTCAACGGCTCTTTCAATCCCTATGACGAGGACGGCTGGACCCAGGGATATTATGCCTCCAAGGCCACTTGGCACCTGGACCCGGTGTGGCGCGCCTCGCTGGAAAGCTCCCTGACGACGCGGCCGGTCTACCTGCGCCGCATCGACGTTTCCCCGCCCAACAACGTGGACTACCTGACGAACCATCTGAGCTTGGAGGGCTTCGGCCTGCGCTCCAGCGCCTCGGTGGAGGGATTTTACTTCCAGTCGGTGACGGAAGGGGTAGCCCAATCGGGCATGACCGCCGTGCCGCTGCTGGCCGACATGACCTTGCTCTCCGACCCGTTATGGTCGAATGGCCACGTGGAGACGGCGCTCAACAGCGTGGTGCTGCGCCGACCCTCGGGCACAGATTCCGAGCGGGTGAGTGTGGGCTCACGCTATTCGGTGCCCCTGCGCGACGGCTTGGGCAACGAGATCACCGCCCTGGCGGCAGTGCGCGGGGACTTCTATCACGTGGTCGATCAAACCCTCGACTCGGGTCACCGTTTCGATGGCTCGGTGGCGCGGGTGGTGCCTCAGGGCGGGGTGATCTGGCGCCACCCCCTGATCGCGACGGGGGCCGGCTATTCCCAGGTGATCGAACCGAAAGTGGGGGTGTTTGCCGCCCTGCCCGACAACAACCCCGACGAGATTCCCAACGAGGACAGTCGGGTGGTCACTTTGGATGTGGGCAACTTGTTTCAGCCCTCGCGCGTGCCCGGCCATGACCGGGTGGAGGGTGGCGAATGGACCGCCTACTCGCTGCGCTATGCCTATGCCGGCGACAAGGGCGATGTGCTCGACATCGAGGCCGGCCAGTCCTATCGCCTGGGCACCGACACCGACTTGTTTCGCGCCGGCTCGGGCCTGGACCACACACTGTCCGACGTGGTGGCGCGCATCCGCTATACGCCGTCCGCCCATCTCAGCATGCAGTACGACACCCAGCTTGACCACGACAGCCTCGTGCCGCAGCGTCATGTCCTGCGCCTCTCCGGGGGCAATACCTTGGTCAACGGCGGTGTCAATTACCTGTACGCCGACACCACCACCACGCTGGATGGCGACGTCCTCAAGGATCGGCAGGAAATCACCGGCTTCGGGGCGACCCGCGTTGCGCGTCACTGGGTCGTATCGGGCGCCCACACATACAGCTTCGACCGGAACAAATCGGTGCGCACGGCCCTTGCCGTGGGGTACGACGACGAATGCCTCAGCATCGCCACAACTTATACGCGAGACCACACGGTTGAATACGATGTCAAGGGAGGGACAACGCTGATGTTCACCCTGACCCTGAAAACGCTAGGCTCTTACTCCTTCTCGCCCAGCCTGGGCGACTCCTCCAGTTGACCGAGGCCCGTCGTGGAGCACTTCGTTTCCCTTCGATCGTTTCCCCGCTCCGGGCGGGCCGCGCTGCTGGGGCTGGCCCTGACCCTGATCCCCCTCCCCCTGGTCTCCCCAGTTCTGGCGGCTTCGGCGACCGGGGCCGACCGACCGGCGGCGGCTCCGACGGCGGGCGCGGAGCGCATCGCGGCGGTGATCAATCAAGATGCCGTGTCCCTGCGCGACTTGAACGCCCGCATGGATATCGTGATGGCGACCAGCCGCCTGCCCAATTCCCCGGAAATCCGCCAGCGCCTCGCGCCCCAGATCCTGCGTGCCCTGATCGACGAAACCCTGAAGCTCCAGGAAGTGGAGCGGGTCAAGATCAGCGTGGGGCCCGAGGACATTGAGCAAGGCGTGAAGCGGCTGGAAGGGCAAAACAACCTGCCACCGGGCGGCCTGCGAAAAGCCTTCAAGGAGGCCGGCCTCGACTGGGGCAGCCTGGAGCGCCAGGTGCGCGCCGAAATGGGGTGGATCAAGGTTGTACAAAAAACCTTGGTTCCACGCGTCAATGTCTCGGATGAGGAAGTTGCGATCTACGAAAACAACCTCAAGCGCAATCTGGGCCAACCCGAGTATCTGGTAGCCGACATCTTTCTCGCCGTCGATGATCCCGCCCAGGATGCCGAGGTCCAAAGCGCCGGAGCCCGTCTGATCGACCAGTTGCGCCAAGGCGCCAACTTCGCCGCCCTCGCCCGGCAGTTCTCGCGCGGGCCCTCCGCCCAAAAAGGCGGCGATCTCGGCTGGGTCGGCCCCGGCGATGTCGATCAGGATCTGTTGGGGGTTCTGGGACAGATGGCGCCGGGGAACCTCTCCCAGCCCATCCGCACCTTTGGCGGCTATCATATCGTGCTGCTGCGGGACCGCCGGCTGGCCGGCCAGCAAAACACCAGCGCATGGCCGATGTCCCGCTTGGTGCTGATTACCCGCGGCCCCCAGGCCGTGAAGGCCGAGGTGCGGCAAAACGCCGAAGCCCGTCTCAAAAACATCCGGGGTTGCGAGGCGTTCGACGCCCTGGCCCGCGAGATTGGCCCGCCCTCGGGCTCCCTGGGGCCGGTGGATCCCCAGCGCCTGCCGCCGCCGATCCGCGACGCGGTGCGCGATTTGCCCGTGGGCCAGCCCTCGCCGCGCTTGAGCGTCGAAGGCGCCGATCTGGTCATGATGGTCTGCGACCGGCCCACGGGCGGCTTGCCCGACCGCAATGCGCTGCACGAGCGTCTGGCCCAGCAAAAGCTCGAAGGCTTGGCCCAGCGCCGGTTGCGCGACCTTCGCCAGCAGGCCCTGATCGATGTGCGGATCTGAGGCGGCGCCGTTGCTCGCCCTGAGCATGGGCGAGCCGGCTGGCATCGGCGGCGAGATCGCCCTGATGGCCTGGAGCCGCCGGGCCGACGCGCTGCCGCCCTTCGTCCTGATCGCCGATCCCGACTGGATCCAGGGCATCGCCCAGGCCCTCGGTCTGGGGCCGGTCGCGGTCGTGGACCACCCGGCCGCCGCCCGCGCCGTGTTCGACCGCGCCCTGCCCGTGCTGCCGATATCCCGGGGCTTGGCCCAACCGGTTTTGCCCGGCCAGGGCACCGCAGCCAATGCGCCCGCGGTGCAGGCGTGCCTGGAGGCGGCGGTGGCCCTGTGTGCCGAGGGCGCCGTGGAGGGCCTTGTCACCTTGCCGCTGCACAAGCGCCTGATGCAAGAGGGTGGCTTTGCCTATCCCGGGCATACCGAGTTTCTGGGGGTGTTGGCCCAACGCCACTGGCCTGGGGCGCCCTGTCAGCCCGTGATGATGCTGGCGTGCCCCGGCTTGCGGGTGGTGCCGGTCACGGTGCATATCTCGGTGCGTCGCGCCCTTGATCAGCTCACGCCGGCGCTGATCGAGACCACCGCCCACCTGACGGCGGCGGCCTTGACCCGCGACTTCGGGCTGGTTCGTCCGCGTCTGGCGGTGGCCGGCCTCAACCCTCATGCCGGGGAAGACGGCACCTTGGGGACCGAGGACCGCGACGTGATTGCCCCGGCGGTGGCCGCGTTGCGCGCGGCTGGGCTCGACGTGCGCGGCCCCCTGCCGGCTGATACCTTGTTTCATGCCGAGGCCCGCGCCGACTACGACGTGGCCCTGTGCATGCTCCACGACCAAGCCCTGATCCCGATCAAGACCCTGGATTTTCATGGAGGGGTCAACGTGACGCTGGGCCTGCCCTTTGTGCGGACCTCGCCCGACCACGGGACCGCCTTTGGCCTGGCCGGCCAGGGCACCGCCCGTCCCGACAGCCTGATGGCGGCCTTGCGCCTTGCGGCCGAGATGGCCCGCCACCGGCGCTTCCCCCCTGCCCCGGAGGCCGCGTGAGCCCGGATACGCTTGATGCCCTGCCGCCCCTGCGCGAGGTGATCGCCCGCCACGGGCTCGATGCCCGCAAGGCGTTGGGGCAAAAATTTCCTGTTTGACCTCAACCTCACGGGCCGTATCGCTCGGGCGGCCGGAGCACTGGACCAGGGATCGGTCATCGAGATTGGCCCCGGGCCCGGCGGCCTGACCCGGGCCCTGCTGGCCCACGGGGCCCGCGAGGTGATCGCCATTGAACGCGACCCCCGTTGTTTGGGGGCCCTGGCCGAGATTGATCAGGCCTGCCCCGGCCGACTAAGCGTGATCCAGGGCGACGCCCTGAGCGTGGACGTGGCCCACTTGGGCGAGGCGCCCCGCCGCATTGTGGCCAACCTGCCTTATAACGTGGCCACGCCGCTGCTGTTGGGCTGGCTCAAGCACGCCACCGCCTTCGAGTGCTTGGTGCTGATGTTCCAAAAGGAGGTCGTGGACCGTCTGGCCGCGCGCCCCGACACCAAGGACTATGGACGCCTGTCGGTGATCACTCAGTGGCTGTGCCGGGTCACGCCCCAGTTCGAGGTTCACCCCAAGGCCTTCGTGCCGCCGCCCGCCGTGACCTCCACCGTGGTACGCCTCGACCCTCGGCCCGAGCCCCTGGCGCCGGCCCGTCTGGAGACCTTGGAGCGCGTCACGGCAGCCGCCTTTGGCCAACGACGCAAGATGCTGCGGACCAGCCTCAAGCCTTTGGGCGATCCGGTCGCCTTGTGCGCCGCCGCCGGGTTGGACCCGACCGCCCGCGCCGAGACCATCCCGGTCGAAGGCTTCGCCGCCCTGGCCCGCGCCGTGGACGAGGAAGCCTGACCCCAACGAAACCGAAGAGTCCGGGGAGGTCGCGCCTTCCCGGCCTGCTTTTGGGGCAAGGGCATGAAAGGACGCAACGGGAGACAGCATGGCCCATCTGATCGTGTGTTGCGACGGCCTGTGGCACCGGGCCGGGGGGAATGGCGACCCGTCCCCCACCACGAACGTGACCCGTCTTTATCAGGCGCTGGCCGACACCACCGCCCAGGGCGAGCCACAACGCCGCGTGCTGATCGCGGGACCCGGCCGCCCCCCCCGGGGACGTCCCTGGGGCGCCCCGACCGACCTGCTGGGCCCGTCTGTGCTGGCCGGCCTGTCCTGGCTGGGGGAAACCTTCCAGCCGGGCGACCGCATCTTTCTGGTGGGCCTGAGCCAAGGCGCCACCATCGCCCGCACCCTCGCCGCCCTGATCGTCCGCTATGGCCTGCCCACCGCCCGGCACCTGGAGACGGGGCCCACGCTGCTCGCCGCCTACCGGGCCCGCACCCCGCTGCCCGAGGGCTGCCCGCCCCCCTATCCCGCCGACATCCACTTTCTCGGCGTGTGGGAAACCTTGGGACCGCTCGGCATCCCGCTGGACTCCGCGCTTTGGGGGATCGGGGCCTTCCCCACGCGGGAGACCTTTGCCGATGACCGTCTGAGCGATCGGGTGCGTCACGCCTGCCAGGCCTTCGCCCTCGACGAAACCCGCAGCCCCCCGGCGCCGTGGAGCAACGTCGCGGCTCGGCGCACCGTCTCCCAGCTCTGGTTTCCTGGCACCCACGAGGACGTGGGCGGCGCGCTCGGCCAAACCAGCCTGTCCAATGCCGCGCTGGCCTGGATGATGGAGCAGGCGGCGGCCTGTGGTCTGGCGCTGCGTGGCGACCCCCGCCCCGTCGAGGGCGGGCCGCTCCCCATCCGCGCCAGCCAGAACGGCGCGCCGCGGGCCGTGCCCTGCTTCGCCGACCCCCAGGCCCCCCTCCACCCCCTGGCCCGCGCCCGCCACACGGCACCGCCCGATCCCACGACGCCCTATTGGCCGACCCGGATCCTCGCTGCCGGCGAAACCCAGCGGGTGGAGGTGGACGCCGCCTGCCCCTGGACCCCCACCGGGCTGTGGCTGGAAGCCGGGCGCTTGTATCGGGTCGAGGCCACGGGACGCTGGCATCTGGGGCTGTTGACCTGTGGCCCTGGCGGGATCAGCGACAACGGCTCCCACACTGTCACCCCGGGCCAACTCGTCTCGCACGCCCTGGCGACGCTGGGCCGGGTCTGGCACCACCATATGGGCCAGTCCTTGCCCCCCCTGCCGGGGACCCGACGGGCCCCCACCTTGCCCTGGGGGAGCTTGGTCGGGCACATTCCCGGCGACGACGGCGGGGAAACCCTGGCTCTTGGGGCCACGGGCATGGTGGAACCGCGCACGGCGGGGTATTTGTATGTCTTTGCCAACACCGCTCGCGGCCTTTCTGGCCCCCGCTCGGGCAGCCTGACCCTTGACATCACCGCCCTCTGAGATCGGGAGATCGCCGCTCGTGTTCCGCTTCGCTCCGGCCCTTGTCCTGGCCCTGCCCCTGCTGGCGGGAGGCTGCGCCAGCGAGCCTTTCGTCGATTACGTCCAAATCCGCGAGCGCTCGACCGTGGCCCTGCCCATGCGGGGCACCGCAACCATTGCCGCCGTCTGTTACAGCGGGAACGAGGCGGCCCAGGCCAAAACCCTCCAGGCCCTGGCGGATGCCCATTGCGCCAAGGACAACAAAAAGGCTCGCTACCACCTCACGGAGCGGTATGGCTGCACGTGGCTCGCTCCCCACGTGGCGTTCTTTACCTGCGTCGAGCCGGCCCCGCCGCCTCCGGGAGAGGCCCCGTCGTGAGCGAGCCGCTGACCCTGGCCGCCACCCGCCTTGGCCATGGTCGGCCGGTGGTGATCTTGCATGGCCTGTTCGGCAGGGGGCGCAACTGGCGGGCCATCGCCGGTCGGCTGCAAGATCTCGCCAGCCTCCACCTGCTTGACGCTCGCAACCATGGCGACTCGCCGTGGAGCGACGTCATGACCTATCCCGCCCTGGCTGGGGATGTCGCGGCCTACATCGAGGCCCATGGCCTGGAGCGGCCGGTGGTGATCGGTCATTCCATGGGCGGCAAAACCGCCATGACCTTGGCCCTGACCCGGCCCACGCTGGTGGGGGCGCTGGGCGTGATCGATATCAGTCCCGGGGTGTCCCCCGGCCGGGCCACCTTGGACGCGGTGATCGCTGCCTTGCAGGCTCTGCCGGTCGATCTGCCCAGCCGTGAGGCCGCCAACACCTTGTTGGCCCCCTCCCTCCCCGACCCCGCGTTGCGGGCCTTTTTGCTGCAAAACCTGGGGCGCGAGGATGGCGGCTGGCGCTGGCACCTCAACCTGCCCGCCTTGCGGGCGGCGGTGCCGGCGCTTAGTGGGTTTCCTGACGTTGGCGACCAGGCCGCATGGCCGGGACCCACGCTGGTCGTGCGCGGCGAACGGAGCGACTACGTGCCCGACAGCGATCGGGACGCCCTTCGCCGTTTGTTTCCGACGGCCCGGGTGGTGACGGTGAAAAACGCCGGGCACTGGGTGCATGCCGAGCAGCCCGAGACCGTGGTCCAGGTGCTGCGGGGGTTCTTAGAGCGGGGGTAAAGGGGGAAGGCTGGGAAAGCGCGGCCTCCCCCCCCTTCCCTTCCGGGGACCCTACGCCGGGTCGGGAAACTCGACCAACGAGCGATAGGCGTGCCAGGAGGCGTGGCCGACCAGCATCAAGGCCGGCACCAAGCCGATCAGCCCCATCATCAAGCCTGCGCCGACAAACAAGGCGATCAAGGCGGCCCAGGCGGCGAGAGGCGCCGGATTGGCCCGCACCACCCGCAAGGACAGGTGCGCGGCCCGGAAGAAGTCCCACCGCTGGTCAATCATCACCGGCAAGGCGATGACCCCGATCACGAAAGCCACCACGGCAAACGCCCCGCCCACCCCAGCGCTCACCGCCACAAACACGGCGCCATCCAAGGTCGTCAAGGTTTCGTGGACCAGATCGGCCCACGAGGGCCCGACATACGGGAAGGACAGGGCAAACAGCACCGCGACAAAGCGCAGCCACGCCAGCAGCAGCAAGGTAAAGGTCAAGCCGGCAAACAGCAGGCCTTGGGGAGCGCGGCGAAAGGCCAGCAGAGCAGCGAACGGTTGGGGGGGACCGCCGGCCTCCACGATCCGGCTGATTTCGTAAAGGCCCGTGCCCAGCACCGGCCCCACCAGGAGAAAGCCGCCCATCATCGGCAAGATGGCCCAGGCCATGTCGAGGAGCAGCAAGCCCCCGGTCACGCCAAAGCCCAACAGCACGAACAGGGCGCTGTAGAGCAAGCTGGAGAAGGGGGCCGCGCAGATATCGGCCCAAGCCCGGTCAAGCCAGCCCCAGACGGCCCTGACGGTCACGGTGTTGAGGCGATAGGGCGGCTCGGGCGAAGAGGCGGGGCGGTGGTCGGTCATGGCCGTCTCCCTGGTCGCGCCGGGCGCAGGGACCGGGCCCGGCAGTCCGTGGCCATGGATATGGGCAGCACGGGAGCGGGGGAAAAGGGCTGGGGGCCTTTGGGGCGCAAGGACAATGATAAAAACGGAGGGGAAAGGGAAAAATAAGGCGGGCGAGGCGGGCCTCCCCAGGCCCCTTCGGTCCATGGGGGATGCGATGGGGGGATTAGACTGGGGAGAGGGTGACGTGGGCGGCGATGGCGGCGCTTACGGTGATCTCCTGGCCCTTGACCCGCAGAACCCAGGCCCCAGGCTCGCGTCCGACAACCAGCAAGGCCGCGCCGCTGGGGATGCCCGGCAGCCCGGTGCTCAGTCGCCACACCGAGCCGGCCGGCGCCTCGTTCAACGGGATGTCGCGGCACCGACGGGCCCGTTCCACCCAGGCCAGGGCGTGTTGGGTCCGGCGCGTCATCGTGGTTTCTCGCATGAGGGGTCCCCCCGGGCGCCCAAGCAAAATGACCCCCCGCCCGGCCAGGCGCCAACCAGGGCGGGGGGTCCCGATCCCCCCTACCGCCGACCGGCCCGGCCCTGGGGATCACGCTGCGCTGGAGCAGGAGGCTCCCCCCTGTCCACCCCCTGACCGTACTGAAAGTGAGAGTTGCTCGCAACTCCTGAGCGGCCGCGCCGCCCGGAATTGGGTTCACACCGTCTCGCCGCGCCCACAACAAAAAAGGCCGCCCACCGGCGGCCTTCTTGCAAACTGGCGCGAGTGACGGGACTTGAACCCGCGACCTCTGGCGTGACAGGCCAGCGCTCTAACCAACTGAGCTACACCCGCAAAGAGACACTCCCGACCGGAGAGCCTTTAAAAAAACTGGCGCGAGTGACGGGACTTGAACCCGCGACCTCTGGCGTGACAGGCCAGCGCTCTAACCAACTGAGCTACACCCGCTTCGTTCCGAGGGGCCGGTAAGTATCCGGCTTTGGCGGATCAGGCAAGCCCCTATTTTTGCAAAGGAGCATTTTTTTTGAAACCGTGGGGAGAGACCCCCTCAAAAAGCCAAAAGCCCGGACACTGACCGGGACCGTGAGAGACCTGGACGCTGGACGGACATTCTGTCCGGGGGGTCAGGCTTCCACTTCGACGGCGCGACCGAGAGGACCGGCGCTGCGGGCCGGGGCGCTGGTGGTGGGGTCGGGGCTGGCGGCGGTGTCACGCACCGGCAGGCTGGCCACGACCGAGGGAAAGGCTTGGCTCAAAGCGGCGGCGGCCACAACGCCGACAGCCTGCACATCCTTGACGTTCCCCCCATCGACCTCAACGATCTGCCGCTGGGCCAGAAAGTCTTCCAAGGCGCGCTGTTGCTGCTCGGTGAGGCCGACATCGTGGGCCTCCTTGCCGCGCAAATACGCTTCGATCTGCTCGCGGGAAGGAACCTGAAAGTTGAAATCCTCGCCGTACGTGAACTGGGTAACGCTCACATAAAAGTTGGGATCGAGGATGATTTTGGTATCAAGGTTATAGGTATCCCCGGTACTTTCAGCGGTGGCGCCAACGCCGGAAGCAGAGGGAAGGGCGCTTTCTTGCTCGGTGGGGATGGGGATGGGCTCTTGTCGAAACGAGCCTGCGTAGGCTTGCTGCGTCAAGGCAGCGCCGCCCAGTCCAATGTCCTGTCCAGCGTCCATGGCTTTTCTTGCCTCCGTTTAGACTGGAGACAGAATGCCAGAAAGCGAGCAAAGGCGCAAGAGTACCCCCGCACGCCAGCCGAAGGCCAGGGAAGCGTGGAGCGGAAGGAAACGACTGCCGCGAGGATGATCTCTGACGGGGTCAGAGGAGTGGAGACGGGTCGTGGTGACCTGTCGTTTTGCTACGCCTTCTTCTTGCCGACTCCCCCTCTTTTCCACCCGATTTTGAGCCGGTTTCGGCTCTTGAGGATCCGGGAACAACCGGACCTTCTTTCTTTGGAATTTGTTATGAGTACCGCGCGCATCGTTCAGAGTCGAGCCGAAAGTGAGCGGAGTCCGGGGAGGTGCCCCTCCCCGGCACTGGTTTACTCGCCCTTCAGCTGGGCCTCGGCTTCGGCATGGCGCTTGATGCCCTGCTCCACGCATTCCCAGGCTTCCTTGTAATCGCCCCAGCCCAGGATCTTGACCCACTTGCCTTCTTCCAGATCCTTGTAGTGGGCGAAGAAGTGCTCGATGCGCCGCAGCTCGATGGGCCGCACGTCGCCGAAGTTGAACACATTGTCGTGGTAGGGATGCAAGGAAGAGTGGGGAACCCCCAGGATCTTCTCGTCGCGCCCGGCCTCGTCTTCCATGTGCAGCACGCCGATCGGCCGGGTGCGCAGGACCGAGCCCACCGCCACCGGGATACGACCAATGACCAGCACATCCACCGGGTCGCCATCGTCGGCCAGGGTGTGGGGAACGAAGCCATAGTTACAGGGATATTGCATGGCCGTGTGCAAGAAACGGTCCACGTACATGGCCCCCGATTCCTTGTCCACCTCATACTTCACCGGGTCGGCCAGCATCGGAATTTCGATGATGACGTTAATGTCCTTGGGCGGATTCTTGCCGACGGGGATCTTCTTGATATCCATGGGTCCAACAGTCCTTACAGGATCAGGCGAGGCGCGCACTGTAGCGCCGAATTGTGCGGTGCGAAAGAGCGCCGCAAGAAGAGGGGTACTGCAAAATCACCGGGGTCACCTCACGACACGCGCCCCGCCGGCGGCGCCAGTCGGGCCGCCAGCCAGACCAGCCCCAAGACAGGCACGCCCAACACGGCCGTGCCAATAAAGAAGGGCCCGTAGCCCTGGGCATCGACCACCGCGCCGCCGTAGCCGGCGAGGATCTTGGGCCCCAGGGTCATAAGCGAACTGAACAGCGCATATTGCATGGCGGTAAAGCGAACGCTGGTCAGCGATGAGAGATACGCAACAAAAGCCGCCCCGGCCAGACCCGCGGCCAGATTGTCGGCAACAATGGCCMCCAGCAACAAAACGGTGTCCCCCGGCCGGGTGGCCAAAACGGCGAACACCACGTTGGTCGCGGCCGAGAGCACGGCGCCGACAAACAAGGACCTCATGACGCCCAGGCGAACCGCGCTCACACCGCCGACAAAGCCCCCCAGCAAGGTTGCGGCCAATCCCCAAACCTTGGTGTAGGTGGCGATCTGGTCCTTGGTAAACCCCATGTCCACGTAAAAGACCGTGGCAATCGCCCCCATGACGATGTCGGCCACCCGATAGGAGCCGATCAGAGCCAGGATGAGAACGGCAAGGCGGCCATGGCGCGCAAAAAAATCGGCGATCGGCGCCACATAGGTTTCGGCCACATGGCGCTTCGAGGCCAGCCCCAGCGCCACCAGCGCCCAGGCCGCCGCCGCCGCCGCCACTCCCGACCCCACAAAGCGCGCCACCTCGCCCCAAAAGCCAGACCAGACCCCGGCCAGCGCGACAAAACTTGCCAAAAAGGCCCCCGCCGCCAAACCGACCACCGCCAGTACCCGCAACTGGTCGCCCACCGACGCGGGCGCCGGCACCTCTCGCAGCGGTTCGGGCATCACTAAGGTGGTGAGCAAACCGACTCCCATGCCCGCCGCCATGGCCCGATAGACCCACGCCCAGGCCTCAGGGGCATAGGTGCCGGCCGGCTCCAAGGCCGAGGCCAGCCATAAGGCTCCGGCCCCCGACACCAGCATGGCCAAACGATAGCCGGCCACATACATCGCCGACATCATGGACTGCTTTTCCGGCTCGGCCGCCTCAATGCGGTAGGCGTCAATCACGATGTCCTGGGTGGCCGAGGCAAAGCCCAAAAGCACGGCGCCCACCGCCACCGGCACCAGCGACGAGGCCGGATCAAAGCTGGCCATGCCCAGCAGGCTCGCCACAATCATCCCCTGGGCCAGCAGCAACCAGCCGCGCCGACGCCCCAGCCGGCCCAGGAGCGGCAGGCGCAGACGATCGACCAACGGGGCCCAGACGAACTTGAAGGAATAGGCGAGCGCGGCCCAGCTCAACAGCGTGACCGTGGCCCGGTCGATCCCGGCTTCGCGCAGCCACACCGACAGCGTGCTGAACACCAGCATAAGCGGCAGACCGGCGGAAAAACCGAGAAAAAGCATGCGCACGACGACCGGCGAGGTCATCAAGGCCAGGGAAACCCGGGAAGGCGAGCCCTTCCCGGATCCAGAGGTGTCGTCGGCCGACGTCATGCGGCGGCGGAACGGGAGCGGCGCTTGCGCTCGTTGGGATCAAGCCAGCGCTTGCGCAGGCGGATGGACTTGGGCGTCACCTCGACCAGTTCATCGTCTTGGATGTAGGCCAGGGCCTGCTCCAGGCTCATGCGCACCGGGGGCACCAAGCGGATGGCTTCGTCCTTGCCGGCGGCGCGGATGTTGGTGAGCTGCTTGCCCTTGAGCACATTGACATCAAGGTCATTGCCGCGATTGTGCTCGCCGACGATCATGCCCTCGTAGACCTTGGTGCCGGGCTCGATGAACATCGGGCCGCGGTCTTGCAGGTTGAACAAGGCATAGGCCACGGCGTCGCCGGTGCCGTTGGCGATCAGCACGCCCTCACGCCGGCCCTCGATGGTCCCGCGGTAGGGGCCATAGCTGTGGAACAGGCGGTTCATGATGCCGGTGCCGCGGGTGTCGGTCAGGAACTCGCCGTGGTAGCCGATCAGGCCACGCGACGGGGCCAGAAACACCAAGCGGGTCTTGCCGCCGCCCGAGGGCTTCATTTCGGTCATCTCAGCCTTGCGCAGCGCCATCTTTTCGACGACCACGCCCGAGAATTCCTCATCGACGTCCACCACCACTTCCTCGATGGGCTCCAGACGCTGACCGTTTTCGTCGGTCTGGAACAAAACACGCGGACGCGAGATGGAGAGTTCAAAGCCTTCGCGGCGCATCACCTCGATGAGCACGCCCAACTGGAGTTCGCCACGCCCGGCGACCTCGAAGGCGTCCTTGTCTTCGGTTTCGCGGATACGGATGGCGACGTTGCCCTCGGATTCGCGGGCCAGACGCGCGGCAATGACGCGGCTGGTCAGCTTGTCGCCTTCCAGGCCGGCCAGCGGCGAGTCGTTGACCGAGAAGGTCATGGCCAGGGTCGGCGGGTCGATGGGCAGGGCGGCCAGGGGCGTCTCGACCTCGATGGCGCACAAGGTGTCGGCCACGGTCGCCTTGGTGATGCCAGCCAGCGCGATGATGTCGCCGGCCTCGACCTCTTCCACCGGCACGCGGGCCAAGCCACGGAAGGACAGGAGCTTGGAGGCCCGGCCCTGTTCCAGCAGCTTGCCATCGTGCGAGAGCGCCTTGATGGGCATGTTGACGCGAGCCCGCCCGGTCATGATCCGGCCCGTGAGCACGCGGCCCAGGTACGGATCATACTCCAAGGTGGTGGCCAGCATGGTGAACGGAGCATCGAGCACGCGCTCGGGCGCCGGCACGTGGTCGTGGATAAGCTGGAACAGGGGCTGAAGGGTCTTGCCCTCGGTGCCGCCCTCGATCTCCTCCAGCTCCGTGACCGCCCAGCCGCTGCGCCCGGAGGCGTAGAGGGTGGGGAAATCAAGTTGGTCCTCGTTGGCGCCCAGGTTGGCGAACAGATCGAAGATTTCGTCGTGGACCTCGTAGGCCCGGGCATCCGGGCGGTCCACCTTGTTGATCACGACGATGGGGCGCAGACCCAGGGCCAGCGCCTTGCCCAGCACGAACTTGGTCTGGGGCAGCGGGCCTTCGGCGGCGTCCACGAGCAAGAGCACGCCGTCCACCATCGAGAGGATCCGCTCGACCTCGCCGCCGAAGTCGGCGTGGCCCGGGGTATCGACGATGTTGATGCGCACGCCCTGCCAGTCCACCGAGGTGCACTTGGCCAAAATGGTGATGCCGCGCTCTTTTTCCAGATCATTGGAATCCATGGCGCGTTCTTCAACGCGCTGGTTGTCGCGAAAGGCGCCGCTCTGGCGCAGCAGGGCATCAACCAGGGTTGTCTTGCCGTGGTCAACGTGGGCGATGATGGCGATGTTACGCAAGGTGGTCATGCGGGAGTTCCGTTCAGGCCCAGGACGTCGTTGACCAGGGCGGCAAGAGAGTCCACGGCCGGCCGAGCGCCGACGTGGGAGACCACCTCGGCGGCGGTCACGGCACCGACACGGGCACAGTCGGCCGGCGCATAGCCCCGGCACAGACCCCACAGGAAGCCGGCGGCGAACAGATCGCCGGCGCCGGTGGTATCCACGAGGGTCGTCACCGGATGGGCCGGGACGTCGCACACGGTGTCGGGCAAAACGACGCGGCAGCCTTGGCTGCCCCGGGTGATCGCGGCGATGGCGCAGCGTCCCTGGAGCGCCTGGGTGGCGGCGTCGATGGAAGAGGTGTCGGTCAGGGCCAGGGCCTCCGACTCGTTGGCAAACAAGATGTCAACGTGGTTGTCGAGCAACTCGATGAAGTCGGCCTTGTGCCGCCCGACGCAAAAGGGATCGGACAGCGACAGGGCAAAGCGCCGGCCGGCGGCGCGGGTGTGATCGGCGGCCAGCCGGATAGCGTCCTTGGCCGCCGGCATGTCCCACTGATAGCCCTCGACGTAGGTGATGGCGGCGTCGCGAATGACGCTTTCGTCGATATCCTGGGGGCCCAGGCAGGTGCAGGCCCCGAGAAAGGTGTTCATGGTCCGCTCGGCATCGGGCGAGACCAAGATCAGGCTGCGCGCCGTCGCCGGCCCCTCGGTGAGGGGCACCGTAGGATAATACACGCCACTGGCCGTGATGTCGTGGCGGAAGATGCGCCCCAGGGCATCGTCTTTCACTTTGCCAATGTACGCGACGCGCGCCCCGAGAGAGGCGAGGCCCGCGATGGTATTGGCCGCCGAGCCCCCGGAGATCTCAACGCCCGGCCCCATGGCGCCATACAGCGTCTCGGCGCGCGCCTCATCGATGAGGGTCATGCCCCCTTTGGGCAGGCCCTGGGCCTCGAGAAATGCGTCATCGGCATGGGCCAGCACATCGACGATGGCGTTGCCGATCCCGGCAACGTCGAAACGGGGTTCCGCCATGGGTCCTCTCGGGGTTAGGTAAGGTCGTCGGGGCCCGGCGAGCGCGAGCCCCGCCCGCGCGCAAATGCGGGCGGCTGTCGTTGACCGCGCAGTATACCGACCGCGCGCCGAACCACAAGGGCGGGGCGGGGTTTGGACCGATCTTTCTCTTGACAAGAGTCGTTCCAAGGCGTCCCCGTGCCCGTGAACCACCTTTTTCCCCTTCTAGCCGCCACGAGAGGCCCCGCCATGTTTGTTGCCCTGTCTCGCGCCTTTGCCCAGCTTCCCGACCCAAGACTGCGCCGGGTCCTCTTGCGCTCGGTGGGATTGACCTTGCTCGGGGTCGTGCTGCTGGGCGTGGGGGCGGCGGTTGGGGTGGATCTGCTGCAAACCACCGGCATCGGCTGGCTGGAGACCGCGCTGGACGGCTTGGCCGGCCTGGGGGTCATGGCCTTGACGCTGGTCTTTTTTCCCTCCCTGGTGGCGGTGATGGCCGGGTTGTTCCTGGACGAGGTGGCCGATGCCGTGGAGGCGCGTTACTACCCGGCCCTGGGGCAACCGCGCCGCGTGCCTTTAGGCGAGGGGGTGCGCCTCGCCGGGCGGTTTGCCTTGATCAGCCTGGGATTGAATCTGGTGGCTTTGCCGTTGTATCTGATCCCGGGGGTGAACATGGTTTTGTTCTACGGGCTCAACGGCTATCTGATTTCGCGGGAATTTTTTGAGCAGGCCGCGCATCGTCGCTTGCCCCCCGCCGAAGCTCGGGCCTTGCGCAAGCGCCATCAGGGACAGGTGTGGGCTTTGGGCGCCGTTCTGGCTTTCCTTGGCACCCTCCCGGGGCTAAACCTGTTGCTGCCGCTCGTGGGCACGGCCTGCCTTGTGCACTTGGTGGAGCGCTTGCGTCCGGCTGGCTCCCCGTCCTGACCAAACAAGTAGAGTCTTGACCGAAGAGAAAGGGGACTTGACCAGGGAAGAGGGAAGAGGCTCAGTCTCTGGGGGGATCCCCTCTCGAGCGGGTCCACACCAAAGGGTGATTGCGTGGCATCTTGCGAAGCAAGGTGCGCGTTGGCTAAACTTGTCCCTCAGAAGGACAGCCGACCCATCACTTTCCTGGGATCCCGCCGAGGGTCCCGGCCCAGGGGCAGGATACACAGATGTCAATGTTCGGACGCAAGCCGGGCGACCGGGAGAAAGACTCGCCGTCGGCGACCGCCCCGGGCAAGCAAGACGAGGCCGTGCCGGGAGGGGAGGCGCCGAGCTTCAAGCCCACCCCCCCCATTGCGTCGTTTGACCCCTCGGCGGCGTTGGCGTTCACCCCCGGGGCGGGGGCGGCTGCGTTTAGCGCAACATCCGTTTTGCCCCCCTCTGTTCCCCTGCCCCTGGCGCCATTTTCTTCGGTTTCTTCTCCCTCCACAACGGCCACGGATCCGCTGGCCCCCTTAAAACCGCTTTCCAAACGAGGAACGCCCATGGCGACCCGCCCCACCAGCCCCCCTCTCAGACAACCCGACGTGCCCCGGCGGGTTCTCGATCTCCCGGGCCAGGGGCCACGTCGCGCCGACCAGAGCGCAGACGAAGGCAAAAAGCTTACCGTGGGCCGCGAAATCCGTCTTTCGGGGGAGATTTCCGCTTGTGACCATTTGATCGTGGAGGGCCGGGTGCAGGCCAACCTCAACAACGCCGACACCTTGGAAGTGGCCGAAGGAGGCGAGTTCCAAGGGACCGTCAACATCGCTGAAGCCATCATCAGTGGCCGCTTTGAAGGCGAGATGACCGCCACGCGCCGCGTTGTCCTGACCCGAACCGGCGAAATCACCGGCACCGTGCGGACCGCCGCCTTGGTGGTGGAAGAAGGGGGACGTCTCAAAGGGAACGTCAGCCCCCTCGATACCGCGCCGGCCGCCTGACGCCCGCCGCCCCGCAGCGGGAAGGCCACGCCAAGACGGCGGAGGCCTTCTCGGGGGGCGTCAACAAAAAACGCAAGAGCGGGAGCCCTGGCGCGTTTTATATCCTGGGCACCCGGCTTACTCGCAAGACTTGTCCTGATCGCTCCATCCCGGTAAGACCGGGGGGTCTCACACCCCGGAGGCCCTTGGTGATGGCCGTTGGTCGCCCGCTCTGTTTTTTAGCTCTGGCCGCCTTGTTGTTTGCCTTGCCCGTACGGGCCGCCGACGACGACGAGGAGAGCCTCTCGCTTGACCCTCAGGTCCTGCGGGGTCTTACCCCGGAAATGAGCCTGCCTCCGGCCACGGATCCTCCGGCGGCCCGCCCCCGGGCCGAGACCAGTCGGTCCCCGGAGCCGCCATCGCAGGAGGAGGAGGCCGCCGCCGTCGAGCCGGCGGTGATCACCAGCGGCACCAGCCGGGGGCAGGACGCGGTCGATGAGGGCTATCGGGCCCTGCGCGCCGGCCTGCACGATGATGCCCTGAAAGCCTACACCCGCGCCACCCGCCAAAATCCCGCCCTGCCCGATGCCCATCTCGGACGCGGCGCCGTCTTGGAGGCCCAGGGCCGGCTGCGCGAAGCGGCTTTGGCGTTCGAGCGCGCGCTGGCCCTGCGCCCCGGCGATCCCCTGCCGCGGGCGCGGCTGGTGCGGGTGCTGGGCCGGATGGCGCCAGAAGAGGCCCTGGAGCGTCTGGGCCGCTTGGCGGTGGCCTGGCCCACTGACCCCAGCATTCAGGCCCAGATCGGCCTGGCCCAAGCCCGCGCGGGCAATTTTCTCGCCGCCCTGGGGGCCCTGGAGCAAGCCAACACCCTCGCGCCGCGTGATCTTGGGGTGGCCCTGAACCTTGCCGTGGCCGCAGATCGGGCGGGCGAGCGGGAGCGGGCCGTGGCGGCCTATCGCCGGGCGCTGGGGCTGCTGCGGGCTCAAGGGAACCCAACCGGCCTTGATCTGAGCGCGGTAGCCCGCCGGTTGCGCTGGCTGGAAACCGGACCGGCGCCGGCGCCACTGCCTCTGATTGCCAGCACTTCGGGTGGGCACTCTGGAGAGACTGCCGGTGACAAGCCGGAGGAAGGTGGGGATGACGTCAAGTCCTCATGGCCCTTACGGGCTGGGCTACACACGTGCTACAATGGCATCTACAATGGGTCGCCACCTCGCGAGAGGGCGCTAATCTCCAAAAGATGTCTCAGTTCGGATTGCACTCTGCAACTCGGGTGCATGAAGTCGGAATCGCTAGTAATCGTGGATCAGCATGCCACGGTGAATACGTTCCCGGGCCTTGTACACACCGCCCGTCACACCATGGGAGTTGGTTCTACCCGAAGACGGTCCGCTAACCGCAAGGAGGCAGCCGGCCACGGTAGGGTCAGCGACTGGGGTGAAGTCGTAACAAGGTAGCCGTAGGGGAACCTGCGGCTGGATCACCTCCTTTCAAGGACGATCTGGAGCAATCCCGATCTTCACTTGATCATGACTAAATCCGGTTCTGGTTTTTCTAGGGCCGTCCTCCCATCTCTTTCGGCGTTTATGTCTTTTGGGCAAGGCTTTGGGCCTGTAGCTCAGGTGGTTAGAGCGCACGCCTGATAAGCGTGAGGTCGGACGTTCAAGTCGTCCCAGGCCCACCAAAAGCAAGGGGTCTGGGGAAGCTTGCTTCCCCAGCCTTCCAATAGGCCGCAAGGCCTTGTCCCAAGTATAAAGACGGATCCGCCAAGAGATCGCCCTAACGGGCGTCGCGTTTTCTGCTATTTGACATTGTAAAGAGGGTTTTGATGTCGTTCCGAACAGGGAACTGTTCGGAGCAATGGGAATTATGTACAAGCGCTGAGTATCTGCGCGTTTGGGGTCGGGTTGACCCCTGCGCGTTTTATCAAGCAAGAGAAGGGCATCTGGTGGATGCCTAGGCGTCAAGAGGCGATGAAGGACGTGGCACTCTGCGATAAGCCATGGGGAGCCGAGAGCAGGCTTTGATCCGTGGATTTCCGAATGGGGCAACCCACCCCTTTGGGGTATCCATTTCTGAATTCATAGGAAATGGAGGCGAACCCGGTGAACTGAAACATCTCAGTAACCGGAGGAAAGGACATCAACCGAGACTCCGTTAGTAGTGGCGAGCGAACGCGGACTAGCCCAGTGACTTGAAGTTTCTAACCAGAACGGCATGGAAAGGCCGGCCACAGCGGGTGACAGCCCCGTATGGGTGTTGATGCCCTGGCCGCCGAAGCCGAGGTCAAGCCGGCCCCGCGCCCGACGAACAACGCCCCGCGCAAGGGCCCGGCCGGTGCCGGGAAGCGTCCCGGAAAGGGAGGTCGTTAAATGCTGAATCAGACTCCGTTTGCCGAAGGCATCCAGCGCCTGTCCGAGCAGGCCAACAGCTTGGCCCTGCACCTGGAAACGGTCTCGGCCAAGGCGACCGCCGCCGCCGCGGCCGTGGCCCACAGTGGTCCCAGCGAGTTCTGGTGGCTGCTGACGGTGTTTGTTCTGGCCTGTTTCGTCGGCTTTTACGTGGTGTGGTCGGTGACGCCGGCCCTGCACAGCCCGCTGATGGGCGTGACCAACGCCATTTCGTCGGTGATCATCGTCGGCGCCTTGCTGGCGGCCGGTCCCGACATCGTGGGCGGGTCCAAGACCCTGGGCGTGATTGCCGTGTTCCTGGCCAGCATCAACATCTTTGGCGGGTTCATCGTCACCCAGCGCATGCTTGCCATGTTCAAAAAGAAGCAGAAGTAAGGGACCCCCATGATGACCGGATTCACCATGGCGGCCTACGTCACCGCCGGCGTGCTGTTCATCCTCGCCTTGCGAGGACTGTCCCATCCCGAGACTGCCCGCAAGGGGAACACCCTGGGCATGATCGGCATGGGGATTGCCATCGTCACCACCTTGCTCTCGCCGGTCGTGGAAACCTACGGCTGGATCGTTCTGGCCGTGGCCGCCGGTGGCGGCATTGGCGCGGTGATCGCACGCAAGGTGGTGATGACCGCCCTGCCCCAGTTGGTTGCCGCGTTCCACTCCCTGGTCGGCATGGCCGCTGTTCTGGTGGCCACTTCGGCCCTGCTGCATCCCGAATCCTACGGCATCGGTACCCCGGGTGACATTCACGCGGGCTCGCTCATCGAGATGTCCTTGGGCCTCGCCATCGGTGCCATCACCTTCTCGGGCTCGGTCATCGCCTTTGGCAAGCTCCAGGGCCTGATTTCGGGCAAGCCGGTGACGTTTGCCAACCAGCACCGCATTAATGCCGGGCTTGGCATTGCGCTGGTTGTCCTGATTATCCTGTTCTCGATGACCGAGAGCCACTTCCTGTTTTATATGCTGATGCTGCTGGCCTTTGCCCTCGGCTTCTTGCTGATCATTCCGATCGGCGGCGCCGACATGCCGGTGGTTATCTCCATGCTCAACAGCTACTCGGGCTGGGCTGCGGCCGGTATTGGCTTCACCTTGGCCAACCCGCTGTTGGTGGTGGCCGGCGCGCTGGTCGGCTCCTCGGGCGCCATTCTGTCCTACATCATGTGCAAGGGCATGAACCGCTCGATCTTCAACGTGATCCTGGGCGGCTTTGGCGGCGAGTCCGCGGGCCCGGCCGGTGGCGTCGATGGCGATCGCTCGGTCAAGGCCGGCAGCGCCGAGGATGCGGCCTTCATCATGAAGAACGCGGCCAAGGTGATCATCGTCCCGGGCTACGGCATGGCGGTCGCTCAGGCCCAGCATGCCCTGCGCGAGATGGCCGACACCCTGAAGGCCGAAGGCGTCGAGGTCTCCTACGCCATTCACCCGGTGGCGGGCCGTATGCCCGGGCACATGAACGTGCTGCTGGCCGAGGCCAACGTGCCCTACGACGAGGTTTTTGAACTCGAAGAGATCAACAACGAGTTCCAGACCGCCGACGTGGCCTTCGTCATTGGCGCCAACGACGTGACCAACCCGGCTGCCAAGACCGACCCGTCCAGCCCGATCTTCGGCATGCCGATCCTGGAAGTGGAGCGGGCCAAGACGGTTCTGTTCATCAAGCGCTCCATGGCCTCGGGCTATGCCGGCGTGGAGAACGAGCTGTTCTTCCGCAACAACACCATGATGCTGTTTGGCGACGCCAAGAAGATGACTGAGGAAATCGTTCAGGCTATGGGCTGAGTGGGGCCCTCTTCCTGAAGAAAAAGAACGCCCTCCCGGATTGGGGGGGCGTTTTTTTACGAGAATGGGGCGAGAAAAAGAGAAGTCTGGGGAGACGGGGCATAGAAAGGTCCCGACGGGAGGGTCACGCTCAAGAGAGCCAGAGCCCCCAAGGACACAAAAACAAAGTGACGCATGCCGGCCTCCCTGCTTGCTCCACGCCTAAGGGGAACTGGGGACCGGCCGAAAACCCGTCGCACAGGACCGGACAGACGGGTAATAGCCCGCCGGATAATCACAATAATACCACACCGGCGGCGTCGTTGGCACGACGACGGGCGGTGGATTATAGGCCGGAGGGTAAACAACTGTTGGAGGTGCGGCTGGCACAATGACGGTCGAGACTACCGCAGGATAGGGATAGATCGGCCGGTCGTACAAATACCAGAGGCCATCGACCACCCACCACCAGCCCCAACGGCCACCATGGGCCTCGTGGCGCCAGAAGCCGCCGCGCCAGACATCGTGCGGGGGAGGACGATGCCAATCCGGGTCGGGGCGATCCCATCCCCGCCCCCGATCATGGGGCCGATCCCATCCCTGCCCGCGATCGTGGGGCCGATCCCAACCAGGAGGCGGCCCGCTGTCGCCGCGCCCCCAGGTCGGATGCCCATGCCAGCCAGGGCCAGGGCGATCTTGGGCTTGCGAAGCACTCATGACCGCCAAGGGCAGAAACAGCCCCCAAAGACCCAGAGCCAAAACTGCAAAAGCACGTCGAATCATGGGGATCAGACCGTCGCCGTTCATCCTCAGCCCTCCGAAAGCGGAGCCTCCCTTTAGGATGCACGAAAAAACGACCTTTTTGCGAAGCAAGCGCTCAAGAAAATCTGGGGAGGCGGGCCTCCCCAGACCCCGCGTCCCTTAGGAGGAGGCCATGAACAATCCCTTGTAGCGCTCACGCAACAAGGCCTTTTGCACCTTGCCCATGGTATTGCGCGGCAGATCGACGGTAAAAAACGCCTTTTTCGGCACCTTGTAATTGGCAAGATGCGCCTTGCAATGAGCCAGGATCGCCGCTTCGTCGATCCCCCCCCGGGACGTGACCAAGACCACGCCAACCTCGCCGAAATCGGGATGGGGCACACCAATCACGGCCGACTCGATCACCCCGGGCAAGGCATCGATCACATCCTCGACCTCCTTAGGATACACGTTGTAGCCGCCGCTGATGATCAAATCCTTGGCCCGGCCGACCAACACCAGATAGCCGTCGGGATCGAGTCGCCCAACATCGCCGGTCTTGAACCAGCCCTCTTGCGTGAACTCCTCGCGGGTTTTCTCCGGGAGCTTCCAGTACCCCTTCATGACATTGCGGCCCTTGACCTGAACGTCCCCCACCGCCCCCTCTGGCAAGGCGGCGCCGTCCTCGCCGACGATCCGCACCGACACCCCGGGCAACGCTGGTCCCACCGCCCCCGGACGGCGCTCGCCGTCATAGGGGTTGGAGGTGTTCATGCCGGTTTCGGTCATGCCGTAGCGCTCGAGAATGGCTTTGCCGGTCCGCTCAAAGAAGGCCCGATGGGTCTCGGCGAGCAAAGGAGCCGAGCCCGAGACGAACAGGCGAATCCCCGCCACCCGCTCGGCCGTCAGACGATCGTCGCCGAGCAGCCGGGTGTAAAAGGTCGGGACGCCCATGAACACAGTGGCCCGAGGCAGCAGGTCCAAGACCGTGTCCTTGTCGAAGCCGGGCAGCCACAGCACGCTGCCGCCGGCCAGCATCACGGTATGGCAGGCGACGAACAGGCCGTGGGCGTGAAAAATCGGCAGGGCATGCAGCAGCACGTCGTCGTCGCAGAACCGCCAAGCCTCGATCAGGGCAAGGCCATTGGCCGCCAGATTGTCCTGGGTCAGCATGGCGCCCTTGGGCTTGCCGGTGGTACCCGAGGTATAGAGCATGGCGGCCAGGGCATCGGGAGACAGCTCGGCCGGGGCCAGGACCTCCCCTTGCTGGGCAAGTCGCTCCATCAGGCTGCCCGTGCCATCAGCGGCTAGGGTCAAGACCACCGCCCCGGCCCGCTCGCCCAGCGGCGTCAGTCCGGCGAGATCCTCGGGGCGACAGACGATCACCCGGGGGTCGGCATCGCCGATGAGATAGGCCAGCTCATCGTCGGTGTAGGCGGTGTTGAGTGGCAAGAACACGAACCCGCCGCGCAGGCAAGCCAAGTACAAGACCAGGGCTTCCGGGCTTTTGTCGGCGCGCACGGCGATACGATCGCCCACAACGGCCCCGGCGTCGGCCAAGACCCGTGCCAGCCGTCCGGCCAAGGCATGGGCCTCGCCATAGGACAGAGCCCGGCCGTCGGGACGGATCAGGAGCGGCTTGTCCGGACTGGGGGCGCGCTCGACGAGCAGGGCGTACAGGGACGCGATGGCTTCGGACATGGACGACGTTCCTCCTTGTTTTCCCTTGCTCCCGCTTTTTCGGGAGACGTTCGGGATACCTTAGGCGCGTCGGGCGGTCCAGGGGCGTGGCAGACGTGTGCCCCACCAGAACCCGTCCCCTGGGACCGAGAACCCTCTTTGCACGAGAGGATGCTGGGCGCTATCGTCGGGCCGACGCGTCCTTCGGAAATGGGTTTCCGAAGCGCGCCGCCTTCAAACCCGTGAGGTCGATGCCATGGCCCTTCATCCGCCCTACCTTTTGTTCCTGGGCGACGCGCCCGATGCGCTCGCCGCCAAAACCGCCAACGGCATCCGGCATTGGCGCCCCGAATGGTGCCGAGGGCAGTTCCGCCTGCCCGGTTGTCAGGCCGACCTGGGCCTGCCTGATCTCAGCTTGGAAGAAGCCCGAGCCGCTGACGTGCGCACCTTGGTGGTGGGCGTGGCCAACCGCGGCGGTGTGATCGGCGAGTCCTGGCGGGAGATTTTACTCCAGGCCGTAAGCCTGGGTTTTGATATCGCGGCCGGTCTGCATGAAAGACTGGTCGATGTCCCGGGCTTGGCCGAGGCAGCCCAGCGCGCCGGGGTCAGGCTGCACGATGTCCGTCACCCGAGCGGCAAGCTCGCCGTTGCCTCAGGCAAGCGCCGGGCCGGCAAGCGGGTGCTGGCCGTGGGCACCGACTGCTCGGTGGGCAAGATGTACACCATGCTGGCCATGGAGCGGGAAATGAAGGCGCGCGGCCTCAACGCCGACTTCCGCGCCACCGGCCAGACCGGCATCTTCATCGCCGGCTCGGGGATTTCCGTGGACGCCGTGGTGGCGGACTTCATCAGTGGCGCCGCCGAGGCCCTGGCCCCTGAGAACACTCCCGACCACTGGGATCTGGTCGAGGGCCAGGGGTCCTTGTTCCATGCCTCCTATGCCGGCGTCAGCCTGGGCCTGCTGCACGGCGCCCAGCCCGACTGGCTGGTCATGTGCCACGAGCCCGGCCGGGCCCATATGCGCGGCCTGCCCGGGCGTCAGTTGCCGTCGCTGGACGACTGCATCAAGCTGAACCTGGATTGCGCGCGTCTGACCAACCCGGACGTGGCCATGCTGGGGCTGGCCTTCAACACCGCTGGGCTGTCCTCGGAGGCGGCGACCCGTCTTTTGGAGCAGACCTCGGATGCCTTCGGCCTGCCCTGCGTGGACCCGGTGCGCACCGGCGTCGGCGCCCTGGTCACCCGCCTGACCGAGGCCGCCGCATGAGCCTGGACCAGCCCCCCCGCCTGACGGTCCGGGCCGAGGTCTGGCCCGTCGCCGGGTCGTTCATCATTGCGCGGGGCGCTCGAACCGAGGTGACGGTGGTGGTCGCCGAAATCACCCAGACCCTGGGGGATGGGCGCACGGTGGCGGGACGGGGCGAATGCGTCCCCTACGCCCGCTACAACGAGACCGTCGCCCAGGTCATGGGCGAGTTGGAGAGCCTGGGCGAGGCCGTGGCCCGGGGACTGGATCCCCAGGCTCTGCAAACCCGGTTGCCGGCCGGGGCGGCACGCAATGCCCTGGACTGCGCCCTCCTTGATCTCGAGGCCAAGCGCTCGGGCCGACCGGTGTGGTCGGCCCTTGGGCTTGCCGTCCCGCGTCCCGTGGTCACGGCCCAGACCCTGAGCCTGGAAGCTCCTGAAATCATGGAGGAAAAGGCCCGGGCTCTGGCCCGGCTGCCCTTGCTCAAGATCAAGGTAGGCGGTGAAAACCCGGTGGCTCAGGTGGCGGCGGTGCGCCGGGGCGCCCCCAGCCCGCGCCTGATCGTCGATGCCAACGAAAGCTGGGATCCGGCCACCTTGCGCGAGATCTTGATGGCGATGGCCGACCTGGGCGTGGACTTGATCGAGCAGCCGGTGCCAGCTGGCCAGGACGCGGCACTGGCCGGGCTCAAGCAGATCGTGCCCTTGTGCGCCGACGAGTCCTGTCACGTTGCCGAGGACATCAAGGATCTGGCGCCGTACTACTCCCACGTCAACATCAAGCTCGACAAGACGGGCGGGTTGACCGGGGCCCTGGCCTTGGCCGAGGCGGCCGAGAGCGCGGCCATGGGGGTGATGGTCGGGTGCATGCTGGCAACCTCGCTGGCCATGGCCCCGGCCTTGCTGTTGGCACCGCGCGCCGACTTCGTCGATCTCGACGGTCCTTTGTTGCTGGCGCGCGATCGTGACCCGGGGCTCTCCTACGAGGGCACCACCTTGTACCCGCCGCCGCCGGCCTTGTGGGGGTAGGCTGGACACCCAGGGAAGTCTGGGGAGGCGCGGCCTCCCCCAGACCCCTCCTTTCCCGGAGTGTTCAAGAATCATGGCATGGGACTTGCGTCAGGGAAGTGCCCCTCGTATCCTGGGGTGGTCGGCCCTGGCGTATCAGCCTCGGTTGAGCGACCTCCTTTCTCGTCTGGAGGCCCCGGGTGATGGCCCCAAAAGCGCTTCCTTCCCTTGCAGTCGTTCTGGTGCTTTCGGCTTGGGTCGGTGGCAATGCGTGGGCCGCCGATATGGTCCCGACCGAGGCGCTGTGTGCGGCGCATACCGAGACCTATAACCGGGACGCCGGCTTTCCGCCCCACATGCTGACCGCCATTTCCCTGGTCGAGTCGGGCCGCTGGTCCCCCACCTTGCGGGCAAGAGTTGCCTGGCCTTGGACTGTGACGTCGGGCGGGGATGGGAATTTTTATCCGAGCAAGGCCGAGGCCCTGGCCGCGGTGCAGGCGCTCCAGGCCCGGGGTGTGAGAAATATCGATGTGGGCTGCATGCAGGTGAACCTGCATTTCCATGGCGAGGCCTTCGACAACGTGGACGAGGCCCTGGATCCCGCCGCCAACGTCGCCTATGCCGTTTCCTTTTTGCGACGGCTCTATGCCGAAACCAACTCCTGGGCGGCATCGGTGACGGCCTATCATTCCCGCACCCCGGAATATGCCGAGCGCTATGCCGGCAAGATCAATCAGGCGTGGACCGAGGCCGAGGCCACCGCCCCCGCCCGTCTGGTGTTGGCCTCACAGGTCACCCCCGGACGCTTCACCGGCAACGATGCTCCTCAACAAGTGTCGCAGGTCTCCCCTCCGCGGCCCTCGTCGCTCCTGGAGCGCTACCGCGTGGCAGGGGCGGCTCGCGCCGAGGCCTTCCTGGCCCAATCCCAGGCCATTGCCGCCCAGGCAAATGCCAAACGCGCCGCCGCGCAGGCCCGCAAGACGCAGGAGGACGCCGAGCGCAGGGCGGCCGCCGAGGCGTGGCGCGCCGAAAAGCTAAAGGCTTGGCAGGAACGCCGCATCGGCGCTCCCCCATCATGAGAGGGCCTCTGCCCCTTGTCCTGGCGCTGGTCTCCCTGTTTGTGCTGTGCCTGTTGGGGCCGCTCCAGGCAGCGCAGCCGGTGGAACGGGTGGTCTTGCACCTGAAATGGACTCATGCCTTCCAGTTTGCTGGCTACTATGCCGCGCAAAGCCTGGGGTATTATCGCGAAGCCGGACTGGACGTGGACATCCGCGAAGCCTTGCCCGGCACCGACGTGGTCCAGGCAGTGGTCGCGGACGAAGGACATTACGGGATCGGCACCAGCAGCCTTTTGCTGGCCCGCCACGCGGGGCACCCGGTGGTGGCCTTGGCGGTCATTTTTCAGCATTCGCCGCTGGTCCTGGTGGCGCGCTCCTTGTTTCCCGGCCAAACCTTGCACGATCTGGTGGGACGCCGCGTAATGCTGGAACCTCAGTCCGAGGAGCTGCTGGCCAGCTTGCAAAAAGAAGGCATCGCTCCTGGAACACTGACCCTCCTTGATCATAGTTTCGATCCCCAGGACCTGATGGAGGGGATGGTCGATGCCATGTCGGCCTATACCACCAACGAGCTTTATTATTTTGAGCGAGCCGGCTTTCCCTATCTTCTTTTCTCTCCCCGCACCCAGGGTATCGATTTTTACGGCGACACGCTCTTTACCTCGGAACAGGAAATTGACCGGCACCCGGCGCGGGTTCGAGCGTTCCGGGCGGCCTCGCTCAAGGGATGGCAATACGCTCTCAGCCATCCGGCCCAGGTCATCGACATGATTCTGGCCCGCGCCCCTGACAGTCACGAGCGGGCCTTTTACGAGTATGAAGCCCATCAAACCGCGCCCCTGATCCGCCCTGATCTGGTGGAGATCGGGTACATGAGCCCGGCCCGCTGGCGCCATATTGCCGATACGTATGCCGAAATTGGCCTGCTGCCGCCGGGTCTGCCGCTCGGAGGCTTTCTGTACAACGCCACCCCCCCCAACGGCCTGAGCGGGGCATGGCCCACTTACAGCCTGGGCGGCGCTGGTCTTTTGGCCCTGCTTGTCGGCACGAGCCTCCTACGCTCGCGCCACCGGCGCCACGTGGCCCGCCTCAACGCCGAGTTGAGAGATGTCCACGCCGCCCTGGACGAAAGCGAAGGGCGGTTTAAAGTCCTGAGCGAAACCACGAGCGTGGGGTTGTTCGTGGTGCGCGACGGTCGGCTGATCCTGGTGAACCCGGTCCTGACCACCCTGACCGGCTTCTCCCGCGAGGAGTTGCTGCGCATGGACCCCTACACCCTGGTTCACCCGGATGATCGCGGTCTCGTCCAGGCGCGGTCCCAGGCACGGGGGCGGGGAGACCCCACCCCCAACCGGTACGAAATCAGGCTGTTGCATGCCAACGGCAGCGAGCGTTGGGTGGAGTTGACGGCAGGGCAGTTGTCTTATGGCGGCAGCATGGCCACCATTGGCTCCCTGACCGACCTGACCGAGCGGCGGCGCACCGAGGAGCGCATTCGCCACATGGCCCAACACGACCCCCTGACCGGCCTGCCCAACCGGGCCCAGGTTTCGGATCGTCTGCACCAGGCTTTGCCGCGCCCGGGGGGAGAGGGACCGCCCCTGGCTTTGCTGTACATTGACCTTGACCGGTTCAAGCCGATCAACGGCACCCACGGCCATGCGGTGGGCGATCGCGTGTTGCAGGAGGTTGGACGGCGGTTGCGCGCTGTGCTGCGCCGTTCCGATCTGGCAGGACGGATTGGCGGCGATGAGTTCGTCGTTTTGGTCTTGCCAGGGGGGGATCGCGCCGAACTGCGCGAGTTGTGCCAACGGCTGCGCGCCACCATTGCCCGCCCCATCGAGATCAATGGGTTGACCGTGTCGGTGACGGCCAGCGTCGGGATCGCCCTATGCCCCGAGCATGGCCAAGACGAGGTGACCTTGGCCCGCGCCGCCGACCTTGCCTTGTATGAGGCCAAGCGCCAGGGGCGTGATACCGAGCGGTTTTATCACCCCGGGATCGTCCGCGACCTCGCTGATATTCATTAAAAAAAGGAATGCTGGGGAGGCGAGCCTCCCCAGCATTCCGTCTCCCTCCCCCGGCCGGAGCCGGCTTACGCGGAGCGGATTTCGGCCAGAAAGCGATCCAGTTCACCGCGCAGTTTTTCCGAATGACTGGCCAACGCCTCGGCCGAGACCAGCACATCCTCGGCGGCCCGCCCGGTCGCCGAGGCGCTATCCGTCACGCCGGTGATCGTATAGGACACCTGCTGAGTCCCGAGGGCGGCCTCTTGCACATTGCTGGCGATTTCCTGCGTCGCGCGCCCCTGGGCCTCGACCGAGGCAGTGATGGCGGCCGCGATGTCGCGCATCTGGCTGATCACCGTGGCAATGCCCTTGATGGCCTCGACGGTGCGGCGGGTTTCTTCTTGCACAGTGGTGATTTGCTGGCCGATCTCACCGGTCGCGCGCCCGGTCTGGCTGGCCAGGGTCTTGACCTCGCCGGCGACGACCGCAAATCCCTTGCCGGCATCGCCAGCGCGGGCCGCCTCGATGGTGGCATTAAGGGCCAGCAGGTTGGTTTGGCTGGCGATATCGTCGATGAGCTGGACGACCTGCCCAATGCGATCGGCGGCACCGGTCAGGCTTTCGACCATCCCGTTGACCCGGCTCGCCTCCTGGGAGGCCACACCGGAGATACGCGCGGAGTCCCCGACCTGCCGGGCGATCTCGGCAATGGAGGAGGAAAGTTCCTCGGCAGCCGCCGCCACGGTTTCGACGTTCATAGTGGCCTGCGAGGCGGCAGATGCAACGGTCTCGGCCTGAAGACTGCTGTCGGAGGCCACCGTGGACATGGCCCGGGCGGTCTCTTGCAACTGGCTTGCCGAGTCCGACACCATGCGGACCACGTCCATAACCCGGGCCTCGAAGGCATCGGCGAGGCGGTTCATGGTGACGCGGCGCTCTTGTTCGGCGCGGGCCTGATCCTCGGCACGCGCGGCGATCGACTGCTTCAAGCTGCCTTGCATCGCCCGCAGCGAATGAGCGAGCACCCCCACCTCATCGGCCTGCTCGAGATCAAGGGATTGGTTGAAATCGCCCTGGGCAATGCCTTCGGCAAAGGCGGCACAGGTGCGCACCGGGCGGGCGATGCCCCGCGCGGCGACCACGACCAAAATGATCGCCCCCGCCGCAATGCCGAGGCCAACCGCAACTTGCCACAAGGTGTCGGTCGTAGCCCGCGCCTCCAGGGTTTGTTCCAGCACTTGGGCGGGGGCCATGACGACGGCGCGAGGCAGGGTCAGCACCACGGCCCAGGCGGTGCCGGAGCGACCGAAGGGAATGGGCGCATACACGTGGATATCGCCAAAGGAGGGATCGTCGCGGACCACGGCTTGCCCTGCGGCCACGGTGGCCTGCGTTTGCGCCCACTGTGGCCCCAAGTCGCTGACAGGTTTTCCGATCGACTGGGGCGCGCCACTGTTGGCCACGACCAAGCCGGTATCGTTGACAATCACCGCAGTGCCGGCCCCCCCGAGCAACGAGGTATCGACCTGTTCGGCGAGGCGTTGCACGAAGTCCAGGTTATAGTCAGCGCCGGCCACCCCGGCGAAGCGCCCGTCCACGACGATCGGAACGGACATGGTCGCGAGAAAGACCGGTTTCCCCTGAACGATATAGGGCAAGGGGCCAAGGAGGCTTTCCTTGCCGGTTTTCTGGGGATTGAGATACCACGCCCCTTTGACCAGTCCATTGGGGTGGCGAGCGGCACTATCGTATTCCACCAACGGCTGGACCGCGATAGTGCCCGTGGTGTCGTTACGGGTCCAATAGGGCAGGAAACGGCCGGTGCTATCTGATCCCATTTGGGTCTGCCCGACAAAGGTATTGTCCTCACCATCCAGAGCATTCGGTTCCCAGGCCGAGTAGGTGCCATTAAACCCTGGGTTATCTTCCAAGACACGCCGCAGAACAGAGTTGAAATATTTCCGCTTTTCCCCTGTTTCATGGGCAGTCTTCTCTTCTGCCTCGACTGCGAACACCTTGGCTATGGTGCGAGCGGCATCAAAGCCCAGATCGAGTTCCGCCTTGATGGAGCGCGCCTCGGCGCTGGCTCGATGGACCAGGGTCTCCTTGGTTGTCGCGTCGGCCAGCCGGGCCACATCGGCCGAGACCACCCGGCTGGTCCCGTAGGAGGAATAAACGCCAAAGCCCGTCATGACCAAAACGGTGGCAATGAGAAGAAGGCCGGACAGGAGGGCGATTTTAAGCTGGATGGATTTAAGAGCGGAAAACGAAAAGAATCCCATCACGTTGTCTCCATATCCACGTCGGGACCGCCCGGACCCTGCCAGGAGGATGGGGATGACCTGTCCCTCTCGACTTTAGAATATGGATACCGCCGTTTCAAAGAAGTGTCACTGCGTTTTAGAAACCATCCAATAAATCTGGAGGCCCCAAAAAAACCCGGGAGACCAAGCCTCCCGGGGGCAAGCGGCTCAGGTCGGCATGAGTCCTTAAGCGCGCATCGAGCCGGTCTTGACGAAACGCTGATGCCAAGACAGAGATTCATCAAGCAAGCACGGCGAATGCAGGCCGTAGGAGTTTTCCTGGGCGCGGCGGAAGTAGTCGGCCAGCGCCGGCTGATAGTCGGGGTGGGCACAGTTTTCGATAATGGTCTTAGCCCGCTGCTTGGGCGAGAGACCCCGCAGGTCGGCCAGACCGTATTCGGTCACGATGACCTGCACGTCCTGATTGATGTGGTCCACGTGGCTGGCCTGCGGCACAATGGCGGAAATCTTGCCCCCCTTGGCGGTCGAGGGGGTCACGAAGATGGACACATAGGCGTTACGGGCAAAGTCGCCCGAGCCGCCAATCCCGTTTTGAATGCGCGAGCCCATGACGTGGGTCGAGTTGACGTTGCCGTAGATGTCAGCCTCGATCATACCGTTCATGGCCAAACAACCGAGGCGACGGATCAATTCGGGATGGTTGGAGATTTCCTGCGGACGCAGGATCATCTTGTTGCGGTAGCGCTCCATATTGGCGTTGAGGGTGGTCGCCGCCTCGGGGCTCAACGAGAAGGCGGTAGCCGAGGCCATGCGCAGCTTGCCGCAATCCAGCAGATCGAGCATGCCGTCTTGGATCACCTCGGTGTAGGCGGTCATGTTCTCGAAGGGACCATCAAGCAGGCCGGTCAGCACCGCATTGGCGATGTTGCCCACGCCAGACTGAAGCGGCAGCAGATTTTCCGGCAGGCGCCCCTTTTTGACCTCGTGCTGGAAGAACTCCAGCAGATGGCCGGCGATGCGCTTGGCCACGTCGTCGGGCGCGGTAAAGGGCAGGTTGCGGTCGGGCACATCGGTTTCAACGACCGCCACCACCTTATCGGGATCGCAGCGGAAGTAGGGCTGACCAATCCGATCGTCGGCGCGCACCAGCGGAATCGGCACGCGGTTCGGCGGCAAGGCGGTGCCGTAATAAATGTCGTGCATACCCTCCAGGGCCGGGTTCTGCCAGCTGTTGACCTCCAAAATGATCTTGGAGGCGCGGTCGAGCCACGTCTTGTTGTTGCCGACCGAGGAGGAGGGAATCAGCAAGCCGTCTTCGCGGATGCCCACCACCTCGACCAAGGCCACATCAAGCGGCCCCAGAAAACCCTGCCACGCCACCGGCGCCACTTGGCTCAGGTGCATGTCGAAGTAGTTCATCTCGCCCCGATTGATCTTCTCGCGGGCGATGGGATCGGAGTTGTAGGGCAGGCGAAATTCAATGCCGTTCGCCCGGGCCAGGGCGCCATCAAGCTCGGGGCCGGTGGAGGCCCCGGTCCACACGCTCACGCGAAACGGATTGCCGGCGGTATATTCGGCTTCGATACGGGCAGCGAGCGCCAGCGGCACGGCCTTGGGATAGCCCGACCCCGTAAAGCCGCTCATGCCGACCGTGCAGCCATGGGTGATGTGCTTCACCGCTTCCTCGGCCGAGGTCACTTTGGCCCGCAGCTTGGGGCATCCGATCCGCTTGTGGTCGATCAAATCCGTTTCCTCCGATGGTTATCCCTGATCTCCGGGCTCCCCGAAGGCCGCCCTGCGGCCTCTTGGTCCGAAGTCACTTTTTCAACGGGCCCTCTTACCCCGGGCCGACCTAGAGCGCCAGTGATCAGCGACGCAACCCCCCAATGACGCAACGGAAAGGACAAAGCGCTGGCGCCTGAGCGGAACAACCCGTATCGTTTTAAGATTCATTTGAGTGGAGGCACTCGGTCGGGGGAACGCAGGGCTGCCGCCCCGCGTTCCCCCGACCGAGTGCCCCCCTCGCGTTCTTAACGCCCTGCCCCCAGAGACCGCAGGTCGGAGAGGGCGGAGCGGATCCCTTCGCGGGAGAAGTCTCCGCCCAGGAAGGCATTGCCAAGCACGCCTAGGGTGGTTCCATTGTGCAGCACGGCGGCCAGCACCGGGGAAAGCCGACCCAGGGCCGCCCCGAGCAGCAAGCCGGTGTTGATGGTGGCCGCCACCTTGAAGTTGGTGTCGATGACAGAGAGGGTCGAGCGCGCCAAGTCGTGGATGTGGGCCACGCCATCCAAGGCGTCGCGCATCAAGACCACATCGGCGGTGGCCCGGGCCACGTCGGCGCCGCGCGGCATGGCGATGCCGACATCGGCAACCATGAGAGCCGGGGCATCGTTGACGCCATCGCCCACGTAGGCCACCTTGCAGCCCTGGGCTTGCAGGGTTTGGATCAGGTGGGCCTTGTTTTCCGGAGCCACCTGGGCATGCACCTCGTCGAGCCCCAGGCGCTCACCCAAGGCATGAGCGGTGTCCGGGGTGTCACCGGTGATCATGACCAGCCGGCGGATGCCATTCTCGCGCAGACGCTCCAAGACGGCGCGGGCCTCGGGACGCACCCGATCGCGCAGGGCAATGACACCATGCGGACGGCCATCGGCGCCGACATAGAGCAAGGATCCGCCTTCGGCCGTGAGGTCGGCCAGAACATCCTCGTAAGGCGAGAAGTCGATGGCCTCATGAGCCTCCAGGTAGTGGCGGCTACCAATGCGTACCGTGAGGTCGCCCACCCGGGTGGCAAGGCCATGGCCGATGAAAAAGTCCACCTCCTCGTGGCCCATGTGGGCCAGGGAGCGCCGCCGTGCCACGTCCACCACCGCCGCCGAGACGGGATGACGCGAGTGTTCGGCCACCGAGGCGACCAGGGCCAACAGGGCATCCTCGCTGGAACAGGTGGTTTCGTCGAGGCAGACGATGCGGGTGACTTCGAGTTCGTTGTGGGTCAAGGTGCCGGTTTTGTCGAAGACCAGGGTATCGGCATCGGCCAGCTTTTCCAGGGCCCGCCCGCCCTTGACCAAGGCGCCGACCCGCGCCGCCTTGACCATGGCCGACTTGATGGCCATGGAGGTCCCAAGCTTACCAGCGCACGAGAAGTCGATTAAAAACACCGATTCCAGGCGGCGCACCGAGCGGGTCATCAAGAACACCGCCACGCCCGAAGCGAGGGTGATGATGATGCGCTGGTCGGCCAACTCGTCGGCCTTGGATTGGGTGATGGCCTCCTCGGCGAGAGCACGTTGCAGGAACTGGGCGATGCGCGCCGTTGTCGTGGCGTCGCCCACCCGTTCGGCGATGACGCTGAGGCGGCCTTCCTCGATCACCGAGCCCGAGAGCACGGCGTCACCGGCCTCGCGCGGCACCGGCAGGCTCTCGCCGGTGACTGCCGACTGGTTGACCGTGGCCGCCCCCGCGACCACCACCCCGTCCACGGCGATGGTTTCGCCGGCCTGGATACGCACCCGCGCGCCGGGCGCGACATCCTTGAAGGGAATTTCGCTGACCGTGCCGTCCTCGGCCTCGACCCAAACCGTTTCCACGTCGGGTTTGAGCAGGCGCAACACGAGGTCGTCACTAGCGCGGCGTGTGGAGTCTTCAATCAGCCCGGCGAGATTCAACAGCCATTGGGTAATGTTGGCTGTGGCATACTCGCCTCGGAGGGTGGCCAACCCCACCGCCGTAGCATCAAGCACTTCGACCCGCAACCCCTCGGTCAGCAAGGTCGCAACGCCACGCCGAACCGTGTCGGCGACATGCACGACGGTCAAGCCCGCCTTCAGCGAGGGCGGCAAAAACGGCAACGCAAGGCATAAGCCGCCCCCCAGGAACAAGGGGCTGGCATCCAGGGGATCCTCGCTCTGATCCACCGCTTGCGTGCGGGGCAGCGGCGTTTGGTCGAGAAGGCGCACGGCGTCTTCGACGCGCTGGGCCGCCGCTGCCGTGGCCTCGTGTTCCACGACCACGGACAGCGCCGCCGGATTGAGCCGCACGCGCGTGACCCCGGCCACCCCTTCAAGGTAGCCCCGCAAATACCGCTGGTCGAGGCGGCGGTCGCGCAGAGAGGCCATCTTGAAGCGGGAACGGCCGGGAAGGCGATGAACGAGGCGAGCCATGATCCCCCCAAGGAGCCGGAGCCGGAGTCTGCGACGGGAGACTCCGGCCGTGTTCACGTTAAAGTCAGGCGGACACGATCAGGCCTCGGGTGAGGGACCGTCGTCTTCTCCCGTAGGCACCGCGCCGCGCGCCGCCGCTTGCATCTCGGCCTCGGCGTCGCGGAACCGCTCCTTGATTTCCTCCATGCCGCCTTGGAACAGGCCCCACAGCGAGGCGAGCCCGGTCAGGGTCTTCTTTTGCATCGAGGGATTGCTCAAGATCAGGGCCGCCACGGCGCCGACCACCAACCCCTTGACGTAGGCGTCGTTCTGGAAATCGACCCACCCCCGGGTCCACGAAGCGTTGGTCAAACTCTGGAACATCGAAGCCGAAGCCGCCGGGGTTCCCGCCGGGGCATAAGCCGCTCCCGGCGCCGCACCTGGTCCGGTGGCATAGCCATAGCCGTAGCCATAGGCGTTCGCCAAACCGTCCGCCGGTGCCGTGCCATAGGGAGCCTGGGGCGGCTGCGGTGCCATGCCCCCATAGGGTGCCTGCGGCGGCTGGGGTGCCATGCCCCCATAGGGTGCCTGCGGCGGTTGCGGCGCCGCGCCCCAATAGGGCGCCTGCGGCGGCTGCGGTGCCTCCCCTCCTTCTGGAATTGGAGGGCAATCTCCCGGTCCAGGTCACGCCAGCCGCCATCCCCGGACAGCACAATGGCCATGAGATCGCGGCTTGCTGTCGCCGGCAGGGGAACCAGGGCGGCATCGGCGATCCCGCTGCGGTTGGCCAACAGCCGACTGACGCGCCGGGCCAGCGCCTCGTCGGGAGGCAGCGAAACCCGGACCGTGCGGATCGCCGGCAGAGGCCGTGTCAGCGCCCGGATCAGGCGCCGGGTCTCGGGGGGGGCGGTGGGGGTCAGAAGAACGCGCACTGGATCGTCTTGCGCCGTGAACCCATAGGCCAGAGCCGGCAGGGGCGGATCGTTCTCCCGGCGGCATACAGAGGCTTGGGCGGGCACGACGGCAGCGGGGTCCACCACCACGGCGGCCCCATAGGTGTTGACGTCGGCGCCCGCCATGGTGGCCAGGGCCAGGGCGCCACCGGTGCCGGTCCCCGCCAGGATCGGGCTGAGATAGGGATCAACGGCCAGGGCCTTTTGCAGATCCTGGCTATAGCCCTCCAAGGTGTTGGCCAGATCGGTGCAGTCGCCGGGCTCGGCGGTATTGATGTGGGCCAGCAGTGCCGGGGTATCGAGGCCGACGACGAGGGCGCCCTGGCGCTGCCAGCGGGTCGCCAGCGCCCGTTCGCGCGTCCCCCACCGGGCGTCGGAAAACAGCACGACCACCGATTGGGGCGGCCCTGCGGGCTGGAACACGGTCAGAGCCGCCGGGGGGAGGGAAAAGGGCGGGTCGGGAAGGGGGGGAGGGTCGGGAGGGGGGAGAGGGGTGGCGTGGGCGAAGCCGCAGATCAAGCACAGGACAAGGAGGGGGACGATGGCGCGCATGGCGTGGGACTCCTGGAGCGGTGCAGGCAAAAAAAAGGCCGGGGAGGCGTGCCTCCCCAGACCCCTCAGATCTGGTGGTTTTTAACGGGGGATGGGATCATTTGCCGATCACGCCTTTGAGCCCCCCGCTGATAAGAAACGCGGTGTCGGCCAGGGCGAGGGCGGGATTGAGCCCGCCGGCCACGGCCATGTAGCGAGGTTGCCAGTCCGGGGCAAACTTGGCCTTGAAGGCGCGCAAGCCCTGGAAGTTATAGAACCGTTCGCCGTGTTCATAAACGGCACGCCCGACCCGATGCCAGACCGGCGCCGAGACACTGGCGCGCAGCCCGGCGAGCGGCGCCATGCCCAGATTGAAACTCCGATAGCCCTCGGCCTGGAACCGCTCCATAAGGCACAGGAACAGGAACTCCATGCCCGAGCGGGGGCCTTCGGGATCGAAGCGCATCAGGTCAATGGAGACCTCTTCCTTCAGCGAGGTCGTGAGCAAGGTGGCGAAGGCCATGATCCGGTCTTGAACCCGCAACACGGCCACCGGCTGCGACAAGACGTAGTCGGGCTCAAAGGCGCCAAGAGAGAAGCGCTTTTCCCGGACCTGATGCTGGGCCATCCAGGCGTCGGAGATCTCTTGCAGGCGGTCCATCACGGCGGCGGTGTCGGCGGGCGAGAGAACGTTGACCTCCAGACCCTCGCGGCGGCCCCGGCTCAGGGTTTGGCGCAGGCCATAGCGCCGGGAGCCAGACAGGGAAAAGGTGGTCAAATCCAGGTGAGCTTCTTCCCCCAACTTGAAGGCGCTGAGGCCGGCATCAGCGTAGAGTGCCAGGTTCTCCGGGGCCACCTGATAAAACACCGCCCGACCGCCGGCTTCACGGGCGGTTTCCACGAAGCGCCAGACCAGTTCCGGCCACGCGTCGCGCGCGCCGATGGGGTCGAACAACGCCACCCAGGACAGGCCGTGGCGGCCATACATGATGAAGGCGCGTTCGTCGTCGCTAAACATCAGGCTTTTGTCGCCCATGCGCACGAGGTTGGCCCCAGCCGAGGGTTGGGTTTCAACCAGGGCAATGGCCTTCGACAAGTCGCTGTCGTGGGGGGACAAGGAGCGTCCCGACGCCGGGCGCAGCAGGGACCACAGGGCAACGGCCGCCGCGCCCAGCGTCACCGCCAAGAGGGCGCGCAGGCTGCGGGAGGCTTCCTCGGAGAAGTCGAAAGCCCCCCAAAGGTCATGGCTGTACTCAACCTCCCGGTAGGTGATGAACAGCAAGACGAACGCCGAGGCAACCACGGTCCCGACCGCGGCCAGCCAGGGCGCGGTGAGGATTTGGTGGACCAGGGCGGCAGGGCGGCGGAACTCGGCCCGGGTCGCCAGCAGGGCCACCGACAACAAGACCAGAAGGATGAACTCGCCCAACGCCAAGGCTTTGAGCAAGGATAACACCCCAGCGATCGCCGCCGCGCCAATCGCCGTCCACCACGCCCCATCCAAGCGAAAGGCCAAGCCGCGCGCGACGATGACCAGCATCAGGCCGAGAATGCTGGCCAAAAAATGAGCCGCTTCCACGATGGGGAGCGGCACCCACTGCGACAACAAGGACAAGGTGGTTGGGTGGGCTGGGGTCACCCCCGAGAACACCAGCATGGCGCCCAGGATCAAGGTCAAGGTCGAAAGCACCGGCGGGGCCAACCGGCCTCCCGCCCCGATGACCCGCGACGCCGCGGGGCCTTCGACCAATCGCTTGAGTTCAACGAGGCTCACCACGACGGCCGCAATCAACAGCGGCAAAATGTAATAAATGACCCGAAACAGGATCAACGCCCCCAGGAGCCGATCCATGGGAACGGCGTCGCCCAAGGTGGCGATCAAAATGGCCTCCAACACCCCGAGGCCGCCGGGAACGTGACTGAGGACACCAATGCCCATGGCCACCGCGAACAAAGCGACGAAGGCCGGAAAGTCGATGGGAACGGTGGGCAGCAAGATCCACAGAACCCCGGCGCAGGCCACCACATCGACGGTGGTCGCCGCCAACTGTCCGAGAAGAATGCGCGGACGCGGCAAACGCAGGGTAAAGCGTCCCCAGCCTACCGTGCCATCGCCCCGCCCCGCCAGGGCGCCCAGGGCAAACAACACGGCCAAGGTCGCTCCGGCGCCCAGTTCCAAAACCAGGGGATCAAGGCCGAGGAAGGGCGAAATCTCCTGGGCCGAGACCAACAGGCCCGCCGACGTTAAGACCGTAAGGCCCAGGCCGAACGCGGTGGTGACGAACAAGATGACCTTGCCCGCGTCTTCGGGTTCCAGGCCATAGGGGGCATAAAACCTGAGGCGGATGGCGCCGCCGGTCAGCGGACCAAAGCCGGCGGTGTTGCCCACGGCATAAGCGCAAAAGGCAGTGAGACCAACGGCCCGGTAGGGAACAGAGCGGCCGATATAGGCAAGAGCGGCCACGTCATAAAAGGAAAGGGCGATAAAGCCGATGACCGTGAAAGCAATGGCCTGGAGCACCGACGTTAACGGGGTCGCCTGAAGCGCCGCGACAACGTCTTGGTAGTGGACCTCCCGGACCAGTTTGCCAATGGTCACGCCGACCAGCCCCAGAACGGCTAAGGTTGCCAGCGAAATCAAAAGATTGCGGTGGTCCGAGGCCCAGGCCAGGACACGGGCCAGGACCGGGGAAGAACCGCCAGACGCCGAGGCGTCAGGATCGGAGTCAAGTGTCATGGGGAATCACGTGGCGCGAGGGAAAGGAACAGCCAAAAGGCGGTTGGAAAAGACCGTGGGGAGACGGCCTGAACCTGTCAAGAGGATCAGAGTGCGGAACAATACACCGCCTCCTGTTTCACGTGAAACACTCGACGAAGAAAAATCGGCCAGAACCAGACCTCTCATTCCTATCGGGATAAAAAGTGGTCCAGGGCTTGGCGCAGACTTTCCGGGGTTGTCAGGGGCGGTCCGCACACCCCGTCGCGGCACACGGTCGCCCGAGGCGATTTTATTGTGTTGGGCAAGCGTCGTACCGTAAAGGCACCGTGCCGGGCTTGGCTCAATGCGGCTTCCCAGGCGGGATCGGTGCCTTCCAACGTGACCAGCAGGCCGGTCTCCAGAAAGTCTACGGCCTGGAGTACCGAGGCGGTGTAGGGAAACTGTCGCAGCAGGGCCTCACCCGCCGGCCGCACCACGGTGTCGATCCGCTCCCGCCACACAAGATCCCCAGTCAGGTGAAACAGGCGGGCGTAGGCTTGCAGCAGAAGACCGGTGCCCGAGGGTGTTGCCGTGTCGGTGAAGCTGCGCGGCCGCCACGGCAAATCCTGGGCCGATCGGGCGGTCTGGCAATATCCCGGGCTGTCGTCGTCGCGATAGTCGCCCTCCACCGTGTTGGCCCAGGCCAGGACCTGTTCCAGGAAGGGCGCCTCGCCCGTGATCTCGTACAGCGCGAGACCGGCCCGCATCAGGCCGGCGTAATCTTCCAGCATGGCCTCAGCCTGCAAGCGGCCATGACACAGGCTATGCCCCAGGCGATGGTCGGGTCGCGTCATGGTCGCCAGGATACCCTCCCAGGCGTGACGAGCCCGGGCGATCCAGGCCGGCTCCCCGAACACCAAGCCCGCCCGGGCCAGAGCGGCGATGACCAGACCGTTCCAATCGGCCAGAACCTTGTCGTCGCGCGCCGGCCGGGGCCGATGCTCGCGCGCCCGCCACAACAAATCGCGGGCCGAGGCCAAGTGCTCTTCCAGCGCCGTTTCCGCGTCGGCGTCGAGCAGGGGCCCGGCCCGATGCAAAATATTGTGACCCTCCCACGTGCCCTCGGGCGTCACGCCGTAGGCTTCCATGAAGGCCGGGGCGAGGGGCCCCAACAGGGCCTTGATCTCGCCCACGCTCCACAGAGCAAACCCGCCTTCCCCGGCCTCGTTGTCCGCATCCAGGGAGGCGGCAAAGGCCCCGTTTTCGGCGCTCATCTCGCGGTCCAGCCACGCCACGGTTTGGCGAACCCGTCGGGCCAGCAGCGGATCGCGGGTCGAGCGCCAGACTTCGGTCATCAGCTCGATCAGAAGGGCATTGTCGTAGAGCATCTTCTCGAAGTGAGGGATCTGCCACGCCGCATCCGTGGCATAGCGGGCAAAGCCCCCCGCCAGATGGTCGTAAAGGCCGCCCTGGGCCATGCGGGTCAGGCTGTGGGTGACGGCGTGACCAAGGCCGGGGTCGTCGGTGCGGTGCGCCACCCGGTGCATCAGGGCGAACACGGCGGGCATGGGAAACTTGGGGGCGCCGCCTAGGCCGCCGTGCTCCGGGTCGATGTGGGCCAGCAGGGCGCGCACCGCCGCGTCTAGATCCTCCAGCCGTCCGCCCTCGCGCGCTCCCTCGGGAGGGTGAGGTCGGAGGGCCTCGGTGAGGGCGTCGGCCTGACGATCCATGTCCTCGGGATGACTGCGGGCAAAGTTCGAGACCATCTTCAAGACTTCGACGAACCCCGGTCGGCCCTGGCGCGGCTCGGGGGGAAAGTAGGTGCCGCCGGCAAACGGCTTGCCCTCTGGGGTCAGAAACACCGTCAACGGCCAGCCGCCCGGTTGCCCGGTCGCCGCCAGGGCTGCTTGGTAGAAGGCATCAATATCGGGCCGCTCTTCGCGGTCCACCTTGACCGGAACGAACAGGGCGTTAACAATGTCGGCCACCGCCGGATCCTCGAAGCTCTCATGGGCCATGACGTGGCACCAGTGGCAGGCGGCGTATCCCACACTTAACAGGATCGGCCGGTGGGTGGCGCGGGCCTCGGCAAAGGCCTCGGGTCCCCAGGGAGCCCAATGCACGGGATGCGTCCGGTGCTGGCGCAGATAGGGCGAGGTTTCCTCTCCCAGGCGGTTACGGCTCATGGCAAGCTCCCTGAACAGGCGTGGAAAGGGCGTTGGTGATCGGCTTACGTCTTTTACTGCTGTTTGGATGCGCCTGATCGTCATGCAACCACCGCTCCAGCCGGCGCGGTCGAGGGAGGGAACGATGAAAATCACGGTGGATGTGGAATGCACGCCCGAGGAAGCCCGTGCTTTCCTGGGCCTGCCCAATATCGCCCCGCTCCAAGACGCCCTGGTGCAACAGATGCAAGACCGCATGGCGGCCTCCCTCAATGCCCTGGAACCGGAAGCCTTGTTACGCGCTTGGTTTCCGGCGCAGGTCCAAAACCTGGGGGCCTTGCAGGACTTTTTTGGTCGCAGTTTGCCAAAAAGGGCGCGCGACCCTCTTCTTCGTCGGAGACCTAAGGCCGATTATGGCAACGATTTTTGCCCTCGCGACCGCCCATGGCCGGGCCGGCATCGCCGTGGTCCGCGTTTCCGGGCCAGGGGCCGGGCCGGTCTTGGACGCCCTGACCGGCCGCCGTCCGGTGCCCCGGCGCGCAACCCGAGCCCGCCTCTGCCACCCCGTGAGCAAAGAGTGGTTGGATGACGCGCTGATTTTGTGGTTCCCCGGCCCCGCCAGCTTCACGGGCGAGGATCTGGCCGAACTGCACATCCATGGCGGACGGGCGGTGCTGGAGGCGGTGACGCAGAGCGTGGCCGAGATCCCCGGGGTGCGGTTGGCCGAGCCCGGGGAATTCAGCCGCCGCGCCTTCTTGAACGACAAGATGGACCTGACCACGGCCGAGGCCCTGGCCGATTTGGTCAACGCCGAGACCGAGGCCCAGCGGCGGCAAGCCTTGCGTCAGGCCGACGGCGCCTTGTTTCGGCTCTACGAGGGATGGCGCGGTGAGGCGATGCGATTGCTGGCCCACGCCGAGGCCTTGCTCGACTTTCCCGACGAGGACCTGCCGCCCGCCGTCGAGGCCGAGGTGCGGGCGGGCATTGTTCATCTGCGCGACACCTTGGCCGCCCACCTTGATGATCGGCACCGAGGCGAACGTCTGCGGGACGGTCTCCACGTCGCGGTGATCGGCGCGCCTAACGCCGGCAAGTCGAGCTTGGTCAATCGGCTGGCGCGGCGCGAGGCGGCCATCGTCTCCGACATTGCCGGCACCACCCGCGATGTTATCGAAGTGGGCCTCGACCTCGGCGGTTATCCGTTGCTGCTGGCCGATACGGCCGGGGTACGCGAGACCACCGATGTCATTGAGGCCGAGGGGGTGCGCCGCGCTCTGGCCCGTCACGCCCAAGCCGACCTGACCTTAGTGGTGATGGATGGAACCCGCGACCCGGCCGAGGCCGATCCCTTGGTCGGCTTGAGCGGGGCGAACTTGCTGCGGGTCTTTACCCGGGCCGATCAGGTGGCCGAGCGGACGGGAGAGGGGATCTGGATTTCCTGCCTGACCGGGGAGGGCTTCGAGGCCCTGGAGGCGGCCTTGGAACGGGCGGCCCGGGCCCTGCTCGACGAAACCAATGCCCCTGCCCTGACCCGCGCCCGGCATCGTGCCGCCGTCACCGAGGCCCACACCGCCCTTGCGCGGAGTTTGACGGCGCCGCTGGCCGATCTCCGAGCCGAGGACTTGCGGCTCGCCGTGCGGGCCCTGGGGCGCATCACCGGCCGGGTCGCGGTGGATGATCTGCTGGACATCATCTTTAGAGACTTCTGCCTGGGTAAATGAGCATGAACGCGAACCAGTGGGATGTGATCGTCGTGGGCGGCGGGCACGCCGGCACCGAGGCCGCGGCGGCCGCCGCCCGGATGGGGGCACGCACCGTCTTGGTGACCCATCGCCGCGAGACCGTGGGGGCCATGTCCTGCAACCCAGCCATTGGTGGCCTGGGCAAGGGGCATTTGGTGCGCGAGATCGACGCCCTGGACGGGCTGATGGCCCGCGCCATTGATCGCGGCGGCATCCAGTTTCGCATGCTCAATCGCAGCAAGGGGCCAGCCGTTCAAGGACCCCGCGCCCAGGCCGACCGCCGGCTCTATGCGCAGGCCGTTCAGGATCTTCTGGCTGAAACGGCCAATCTGACCCTGTGGGTCGGGGCGGTGGAGGATCTGTGCGTGGATGCCGCGGGGCGGTGCGCCGGGGTGGTTCTGGCCGACGGCAGCCGCTGGACGGCCGGGGCGGTGGTCCTGACCACGGGGACCTTTCTGCGCGGTGTTTTGCATGTGGGCGAGGAAACCACGCCTGGGGGGCGGGTGGGGGATCCGCCGTGCCTGGGGCTCTCGGGGGCGCTGGAGCGGCTGGGCTTTTCCTTGGGGCGGCTCAAGACCGGCACCCCGGCCCGCCTTGATGGCCGGACCATCGACTGGGCCGCTCTGGAGATCCAACCGGGCGAGGATCCGCCGCCGCCGTTTTCCTTTCTGACCTCGGCGATCACCACCCCCCAGGTCCCCTGTCACCTGACGGCCACCACCCCCGAGACTCACGCGGTGATCCGGGCCAACCTGCACCGCTCGCCGCTTTATGCCGGACGCATCGAGGGCATTGGGCCGCGCTATTGTCCGAGCATTGAAGACAAGGTGGTGCGCTTTGCGGATCGCGATCGCCACCAGATCTTCCTGGAGCCCGAGGGCCTGGACGATCCGACCGTCTATCCCAACGGCCTGTCCACCAGCTTGCCGGTGGATGTTCAGCACGCTTTTCTCAAGACCATTCCCGGCTTGGAGCGGGCCCAGGTGCTGCGCCCGGGGTATGCCATCGAGTACGATTTCGTTGATCCCCGCAGCCTGACCCCCACCTTGGAAACCCGGCGGGTTCCCGGGCTGTTTTTGGCTGGACAGATCAATGGCACGACGGGCTACGAAGAAGCGGCGGCCCAGGGGCTGCTGGCGGGCGTGAATGCCGCCTTGGTGGCCGGACGCCAAGAGGCGCGTGGCTGTGAGACGTCCCTGACCATCGACCGGGCCGAGGGCTATCTCGGCGTGATGATCGATGACTTGATCACGCTGGGGACCCGCGAGCCCTACCGCTTGTTCACCAGCCGGGCCGAGTATCGCCTGGTCCTGCGCGCCGATAATGCCGACCGCCGCCTGACCGCCAAAGGTCTTGCCGTGGGCTGCGTGGGGGCGGAACGAGCCCGGGCCTTCGCCGACAAGGAGGCGGCCCTGGACGCGGCCCTGCACCAGATCCGGGCGTTGGCGGAAACACCGCAGGCCTTGGCCCGCCGGGGGATTGGCGTGAATCATGATGGCCAACGCCGCTCGCCCTTGGATCTCCTGGCGCTGCCCGACATGACCTGGGAGCGGGTGGTCGGGATCTGGCCCGAGTTGGCCCGGTTGCGGCCCGATGTGGTGGAGCAGGTGGAAATCGAGGCGCGCTATGCCGGCTATCTGGCCCGCATGCACGCCGACATCGAGGCCTTTCGGGCCGACGAAAGCCTGCATTTGCCGGGGGATCTCGACTACCATGCCCTGGCCGGCTTGTCGGCGGAACTGCGTGGCAAACTGTCGGAAGCGCGGCCGGTGACGTTGGGGGCGGCGGGACGTATTCCCGGCATGACCCCGGCGGCCTTGACGGCGCTGTTGAGACATGTGAAAAAAGGACATCGGGCGGTCTGAGCCGAGGAAAAAAGTCGGTGGAAGGCCATTCCGATCCTCCCGTTTACCTTTTCTTTTGTGTCCCCTGGCACGGTGTTCCACGGCGTTGTGGTCTGGTGTCGGGCACTGTCCCGGAGAGTCCACCAAAGGGTCTGTGCTAACGGGTACCGTTCGCGTATGAAAAAATCCGCTGTGTCATCCGCTTCCGGGGGCGCCCACAAAGGGCCGGCCCCCCTGACACCCGACGCCTTTGCCGAGGCGTGTGCTGTTTCACGTGAAACAATGAAACGCCTGGAGGCGTATCTGGCGCTGCTGCGCAAATGGCAGCCGGCCTTGAATCTGGTGGGACCAACCACCTTACACGACCCGTGGCGGCGCCATTTTTTGGACTCGGCCCAGCTTTTGCCCTTGATGCGCCCGGGAGCCCGGGTCGTTCTTGATGTGGGGAGTGGGGCGGGATTTCCCGGGATGGTGCTGGCCCTGCTTGGGGTGCCCGAGGTTCATTTGGTTGAATCGGATGGGCGCAAGGGGGTGTTTCTGCGGGAAGTCGCGCGGGTGACCGAGGCCTCGGTTCAGGTGCATACGACCCGCTTGGAAGCCATGACACCGTTTCCCGTCGATGTGGTGACGGCCCGGGCCTTTGCGCCCTTGCCCCGGCTGTTGGGCTGGACGGCTCCGTTCCTGGAAGCCGGCGCCCAAGGCCTTTTTTTAAAAGGGCAATCGGTTGAGGAGGAGTTGACCGAGTCCCGCACACAGTGGATGATAACCGAGGACCGGTTCCCCAGCCGCACCGGGTCCGGCGGCTTCGTCCTGCGACTTGAAGAGGTTCGCCGTGTCTGAGCCCTATGCCCTCGCTCCGATTCCCACTACCGGCCCCCGCGTTATTGCCATCGCTAATCAAAAGGGGGGGGTGGGTAAAACCACCACGGCCATCAATCTGGCCACGGCCCTGGCCGCGACAGAGAAAAAAATCCTCATCATCGACCTGGATCCTCAGGGGAATGCGTCAACGGGCCTCGGCTTGACGGCTGCGGCGCGTGCCCAAAGTACCTATCAGGTGCTGATGGGAGACCTGCCGGCGCGTGAGGCCATGCGGTCTAGTGGAATTGGCAATTTGTGGGTTATTCCCGCCGGCGTCGATCTGGCTGGCGCCGAGCTCGAATTGGTGGCCGAAATGGGCCGTGAGTTTCGGTTGCGCATGGCGTTGGAAGGGCAACTGGATGGGCTTGATTATGTGTTGATCGACTGTCCGCCGGCTTTGGGCCTGTTGACCCTGAACGCCTTGGTGGCCGCCCACGCGGTCATGGTTCCGTTGCAGTGCGAGTTCTTTGCTCTGGAAGGGATCAGCCATCTGGTCAAAACCATTGAGCGGGTGCGACGTCTGTTCAACCATGACCTGGATATTCAGGGCATTGTTCTGACCATGTTCGATCGTCGCAATAACCTGTCGGACATGGTGGCCGCCGATGTGCGCGGGTACTTTGGGTCCAAGGTGTACAACACCGTGATTCCCCGCAACGTTCGGATTTCCGAGGCGCCGTCCCACGGCAAGCCGGTGCTGTTGTATGATTTGAAATGCGCGGGCTCGCAGGCGTATTTGCACCTGGCGGGGGAGATGATCAAGCGCGAGCGTGGTTGGGCGGCATGATGGATGTGATGGAGTATGGCGAGATGACCCCCTCCGACTCCCAGGGTGCCGACGACAGTGTCGTTGTGCCCCCGTCCTCGAGCCGTAAGCGCGGTCTCGGGCGGGGCCTCTCCGCGTTGTTGGGAGACGATGAGGAGATTTCTCGTCTGGAAAGCGGCGACGGGCCGGTGCGGGGGATGCAGATGGTGCCGATTGGCAGCGTCATGCCCAACCCCACCCAGCCGCGTCGGCTGTTCGATGAGGAGGCGATCGCCGATCTGGCGGAGTCCATTCGCTCCAAGGGGATTTTGACCCCCATTTTGGTGCGGCCGGATCCGCTGGGCACCGGGGGCTACCAGATTATCGCCGGCGAGCGTCGCTGGCGGGCGGCGCAACGGGCTCAGGTGCATGAAGTCCCGATCTTGGTGCGCGCGCTGTCCGATCAGGAGACCCTGGAGGTCGCCCTGGTCGAAAATCTTCAGCGCCAGGACCTGTCGCCCATTGAAGAGGCGGAAGGCTATCGGCGGCTGATGGAAGACTTCAGCCATACCCAGGAGGGCTTGGCCCAGGTTCTGGGCAAAAGCCGCAGCCATATTGCGAATACCTTGCGCCTGACCACCTTGCCCGACGAAGTCAAGCTGATGGTCGAGGAAGGCAAACTCTCGGCGGGTCATGCCCGCGCCTTGATCACCAGCGACCGGGCGGTGGAACTGGCTCGTCGCGTGGTCACCCAAGGTTTGAATGTGCGCCAAACGGAAAAGCTGGCCCAGCAGGCGGCAACGGAGCCCAAGGCCCGCGCGGCACGCAATACCAAGGACGCGGATACCCTGGCGTTGGAGCGCGATATTTCCAACAACCTGGGCCTCAGTGTGAGCATTGAGTCCAAGGGGCGGGGAGGGCGCGTGGTCATTACCTATGAGTCTCTGGCCCAGTTGGATGATGTGTTGCTGCGCTTGGCCCAAAGCCATAAGGAGCCCGAGCCGGTGGTGGAAGATGACGAGACCGCTGGGTTGGGCGACCTGATCTCTTTGGACGACTAGGGGCGGTTGACGGGGACTCTGCGAGCGAGGCGATGCCCCATAAAGGCGGGGCGTGATTCGCGTGGCCTAGGCGCTAAAACCGGCGTAAAACCTCCAGATCGCCGTCCTCGCTCAGGGTCCTCATCACCATGTCGGAAGCACCGGTCGTCCCGCCGCCCCTGGAAGCGTCCCCTTTTTCCGGGGAGTCCGAAGGGGAAGACGATCCTCTCTTGCGCTTGGTGGATGCCTTTCCCGAACCCTTGGCCGTGGTGCAAGACGGGCGGCTTCTTTTCCTCAATCAAACCTTGAGTCTTTTGCTCGGGCTGGACACAGCCCAGGGGATCGGCACGATGTTTGTCGATCTGGTGCGCGAGGAAGACCGGGAGATCTTGACGGGGCACTTGAGCGATGCCGGGCGGTTTTGGGAACTGACCGCACGGTTGGCGGGCTCGGAGCGACCGGTGATCGTTAAGGGATCGGTGGCCGCGTCATCCGATGCGCCCGTGGCTCTTCTGAGCGTGCGTCCAGGGCCTGGGGGATCCGGTCTCCTTGTCGATGGTCCTTTGCGCTCGGTGCTGGACCAGATGCCGTTTCCCATCATGATGACCAGCCCGATGGGGGTCATCGAATACGTCAATCCCGCTTTTTTACGCAACCTCGGGTACGAGGCGCACGAGGTGCTGGGCCGCACCCCCCGCTTTCTCAAATCGGGGACCATGAATGAAACCATTTATGAAAAGCTCTGGGCCGATTTGGCGGCAGGTCGGCAATGGAGCGGAGAAATCCAGAACCGGCGCAAGGACGGTTCCCTGATCTGGGAGCGAACCACCATCGTTCCCCTGCGCGACGCCACCGGAGCGGTTGTGCACTATATGGCGGTGCATGAAGACATCAGTCAGCGCAAAGCCGCCGAAAGCCGGTCGTGGCATCATGCCAATCACGATGCGTTGACGGGTCTGCCCAATCGGATCTTGCTGCGCGACCGGATGACCCTGGCGGTGGCTCATGCGCGCCGGGCGGGCTCTCGGGTGGCGGTGCTGCTGGTCGATCTTGATCACTTCAAGGTGATCAACGACACCCTGGGCCCTATTGTTGGCGACACGTTGCTCTGTCAGGTGACCCAAAGGCTGCGCGAGTGCCTGCGCGACACCGATACCTTGGCTCGGGTCGGGGGCGATGAGTT